>NZ_FWXK01000012.1 GCF_900176325.1 Aerococcus suis
AATGCCACGATCATATAAGATTTCTTGAACTTCACGATAGCTAAGGTTATAACGAAGATAGTAGCCCACGGCTACAATAATCACATCCTGCTGAAATTGCTTTCCTTTAAAATGCTTCATCGTCATTCCTCCTGCTATCTTTTTCTATTATGCTACCTTATTTGATAGTAGATTTAAAACTTTGCAACAGAACCCGTTAAACTAAATATCATCTTTTTCATCATGTTTCTTCTTTTCTAGCTTATATATAAGCCATAAAACTCTAGCAATAAACAACAGAATAAATATAGGCAATAAATGATATAGATTAACTAGTATTAGCATGACTATATCAAATAAACCACCTGCATAATCGTATTCTACAATTTCAACAATGTTCATTATTAAAATCCCCTTTTTATTTAAATTTCTGTATAAATTATTTTTTAAGTATACTCGTGACTTCATTGCAATAAGTACATTATTATTGAGTATAGTTAATTTGAGTAACTTATTCGAATATTTTAGGGGCAGACATTACTTTATATAAATAATGTCTTTTTCTTAACCCTTCCCTCCTTTACTATTTAAACTAATGATATAACAAAAAGCACTCTATAAATAGCAACCAACAGTTTACATTAGGCAACCAGTGGTTTACATTCGCTGTTTATAGAGTGTTTTATCTAATTTCAAGTATTGCAGATACAACTACAAAAAAATATTAATGCTCTGCCCTTATAGTAGATGTATAAACGATTTCGGAGAGCTGTTTCTTTTGTAACATAGACTTTACTGATGGAAGGTGTTACAATAAATATGATAAATAAGTAAATAGCCTTGTTAGGTGAGGTTACTGCACAAGAGATACGCTGCTGCCCAGAAACGTTCAAAGACGCCAATGGGTCAACAGGAATTTTCGAATTAAGGAAATTCTTAATGCAGCTGGGAACATATATATCCCTATGCTGTGCAGAGCTAAAACTCGACGAAGAGGTGCTAAAGTGATATATATCTATTTTTCAGCATGCTCTTTAAACATGCTGTTTTTTTATTTAAAAAACCCTAAGGAGGTGGTTGGCATGGATCCAGAGCCGGATTGGACTTTTGATGAAATAAAAGAAATAAAAATAATAAATGAGGGTATCCATGGTAACCCTTCTAGAAGGATTGATAACAATGAACAACTACGAAAAAATTTTCAAAGCAGCAAAAAAAAATGACCGCGAAACATTCCGGAAACTCTTTTTCAGACTCCATCTAAAAGACCAAGAAGAACTATACCATGCACTTTATCAGAAAAATAAGCGAAAAATAGAGGACTTATTAAGCCCAAACGAATTTGCTGAGTTATTTGAGCGGATGAGTCCTCGTGACCAAAAAGATGTGTACAACTTATTTTCACCGGAATATGTTGCAAGGTTATTCCCTTATATGGAAATTGATAATATCGTCAGGTTTTTATCTTATTTAAATCAGGAAGAAAATATTCAACTACTTGAGTTACTCTCTGTCAGTGAGCGTAATAAAATAGAAGAGATGTTGGTATTTGAACCAGAAACTGCCGGTTCGATTATGAATAAAAATTATATTATTGGATCGGCAAACCAAACCATTAAACAGATTACAGAACATGTTCGCATAGTTGCACAAACTGTTGAAACAGTCTACTATATTTATATTTTAGATGAAAAAGAAATGTTGATCGGTGTTATTTCTTTGCGAGACTTAATCTTGCATCCAGAGGAAGAAATTTTAGCAAATGTAATGGTGACTAAATTAGCGTTTGTTCCTGTAAACGCTGATCAGGAAACTGCTGCGCATCTGCTCCAAAAATATGACTTGGTCGCAGTGCCTGTTTTGGATAAAGCAGGCAGGATGGTAGGAATTATCACAGTTGATGATTTGATGGACATTATGTCTGCTGAAGTAACAGAAGACTTCAATGATTTTGCGGCTATTGGTAAAAGAAAAAAGAAAGAAGTAGATGAAGGAAGTACTTGGGATAGCGCTCGTGTCCGTATGCCTTGGATTATCATATTAATTTTCTTAGGAATAATTAGTGCTTCTTTAATTAGTTCATTCGAGGAGACCTTAAATGAAGTGGTCTTATTAGCTGCTTTTATTCCAATTATTATGGATACAGCAGGAAACGTCGGAACACAGTCACTTGCAGTATCTGTTCGTAAGTTATCACTCGGGGAAAAAGTAATCAGTAACTCTTTTTGGAAAATTATTTGGCGAGAATTCATTATAGGAATCATCTTAGGCAGCGCAGCAGGTATTGTACTGGGATTAGTTGTTGCTGTTTTCTATGGGAATCCAATTCTTGGGTTGGTTATTGGAGTCTCATTATTAATCACACTTAGTATTTCCAATGTGGTAGGAGCTGTTATCCCCGTATTAATAAATAAAATGCATATTGACCCAGCTGTTGCTTCCGGCCCTTTTATTACCACAATTAACGATGCAGTGGGATTGTTTATTTACTTTACAATTGCCACTCAATTTTTACATTTATTGTAAGCTCGTTTCTTTGTTGTTCATAACTTCATTTTCTAATGAAGCTTGGTGGTTGTGAAACCTTTCGATTCACAACCACCTTTTTGCTATCAGCCTTTAAAAAGGAGTCTTGCTTTTTAAGTGATAGAGTCCTTTTTATCTACGCCGATTGTAAAATTAAGCTAGACAAATAAAAAAGAGAAACTGTTGTAAACAAGTACACTAGTTTCTCTTCGGTTTTATTCAATATAATTTCTTTTATCCTTAATATCTTCTAACATTTCAATAGTTTCTTCAATTTTAGGAAGAATTTCTTCGTACCAAGACAATCTTTTCCTACGGATTAAAACACCTACAGCATGTGGCTTTGGATCAATTTCTTCCCAATAGGATTGTCGATCCAATACGACTTTTTTAAGATCCTCAAAATACTCTTTAACTTCACCTGCACTTACTTCCATTACAACAACATCTCCTTTTATTATTTTGCAATAAAAAAAGCGCCACTTAGTAATTAAGAAGTGTTCGCCTGAATGTTTTACTTATTTATCAAGTTTACACTTGTTGGATTTAGCACCGTTCCCTTAAGGTCGGTTGCTGAAGCATCATCGGGCCAATTCCCTCCACTTTCTCTTAATAAGTTTTGCTATTCTATTGTCAATATAAAATAGCAAAATTTCTTTAAAATGTCAATACTATGGTCACTAAACTCGTAGTTACAGATTTCCTATTAAATTTCGTGGTTAGCTTATTTACCCTGTACAGCTATTTTATAACTCAAAGATAAAAAATTAATACTTTTCCAACTATAGGAGTTAAATTTATAATATTTGAATCTACCATAATTAAATTCTCCTTAAATCCGACAGTATTATAAAAAATGACAGGTATCTCAACTTTAATGACCGGTTGAATTGCTCTGTATAACGGATAGAGAGCGTATCCTTCTGAAATATCATAACGACTGTAAACTTTGCGATACTCATTCCCAGCTAACAAACAATCATCGAATAAGCCGTGGTTTATTTTTCGTCTTAAACCACGGTTAAAAATCTTTTTCATGTGGCTTCTGTTGTACTTATTTCTAGGAAATTTACGAAAACTCCTACTCACATTAAGTCCCCCTTTCAAAGGTGCCTAATGGAGCTTCATTAGCCAGAACATAACAGTTCGCTCCTTTTTAATCGCTGTAATATTAATCTATTTTGAATGCACTTCGAACCGTGAAGAAATAGCTTCCCATGTAAGGTCTTTATCTGTAGCAATTGCTACCGTATAGTCTTCTATTTCTTTATTGCTAACGTTTAACGTCACACCGTTTAAACGTAAAAATGTATGAACCGCAACCAATGCGGTCCGCTTATTGGCATTGTGAAAACAGTGTTTCTGAACTAGTTTTTGGTACAATATAGCTGCTTTATCAAACAGAGTCGGATAAAGTTCTTTATCAAATACAGCCTGTTTCGGTAAAGCGACACACATATTCAAAGCGGTTGGCTCCTTTACGCCGATCTGCTCCTCAGGGCTGTAGCGTTGAATCTGCAGCGTATTAATCATAACTAATTCCCGTTCAGTTAAATAACGGATCATCGGCTAACGAGTCCTTCAAGTGCAACAGTGTAGTCATCCATCACTGCGTTAACCGTTGCTAAAAAATCGTCTTCTTTTTCGGCAGCTTTACGGATTTCAACGTGACCACCTTTGATAACATATTCAATGGAATCACCCACGTTTAAGTTGAGTTGCTGTAAGACATCGGGTGGGAGTGTCGTAATCACGCTGTGTCCCGATTTCCGCGTACTTCTTTGAATCATTTTCATATTTATCACCTCACACATATAGTATATACGTATGTATTAAATGATTCCAGTATATACGTATGTATTTTAATACCTTAATTCTGTTTGACTGGTTCTCTCACGCGTCTCTTTCATAAAATGATTGGTTCTGTTGCAAAGTTTTAAATCTACTATCAAATAAGGTAGCATAATAGAAAAAGATAGCAGGAGGAATGACGATGAAGCATTTTAAAGGAAAGCAATTTCAGCAGGATGTGATTATTGTAGCCGTGGGCTACTATCTTCGTTATAACCTTAGCTATCGTGAAGTTCAAGAAATCTTATATGATCGTGGCATTAACGTTTCTCATACGACGATTTATCGTTGGGTGCAAGAATATGGCAAACTACTCTATCAAATTTGGAAAAAGAAAAATAAAAAATCCTTCTATTCATGGAAAATGGATGAAACGTACATCAAAATTAAAGGAAAATGGCATTATTTGT
>NZ_FWXK01000001.1:0-93379 GCF_900176325.1 Aerococcus suis
CGAGGATTATATAAGAAAACCCGAAAAGAAGGCACTCTCTTCGGGTTTTCGGTCTGTACTGAAATCAAGGTATTATTGGGAATCCCAGCTTAAATCATAGATACCGTAAGGGATTTTATTCTTTATTTAAAACTTTGCAACAGAACCTTTAAAACTTTGCAACAGAACCAAAAAAAGCAAGTAACATAGCAAGGAATTACTACGATACTTGCTATTCGTGATCATTTTTGACCTAATATGCATTTGATTCAGTTTCAGCAACTAGCACGATTTTTCCTACTGCATGGTGCGTTTCACTGAGTTCATGTGCAGCATAAATCCCCGCTTGGTTCAGCGGAAATTCAGCGCCAATCACGCTTTTTAGTTTCTTTTCAGCCATCAGCTTAACTAAGGATGCTAATTCTTCGCCATTTGGTTTCAGCCAGATAGCCTCAGCATGAATCCCTTTTTTTTGAATCCGTGGATCTTTGTCTATCGAAAGAAGACTGATTAAACGTCCTTCAGGCTTCAGGACAGTGATGCTTTTTCGTTGTACCTCTCCTGCCATTGTGTCAAGAACCAAATCAATCTCACTTAAAGTAGTCTCAAAATCAGTCGTATGATAATCAATCACTTCATCAGCACCTAATTCTTTTAATAGCTGATGATTTTTCGGACTAGCCGTAGTAATTACATACGCGCCAGCTTCTTTCGCTAATTGAATCGCATATATTCCCACGCCACCAGCTCCAGCATGAATGAGCACCTTTTGTCCTGCTTGAAGTTTCCCATGGGTAAATAGTGCTTGATAAGCGGTCAAACCAGCTAAAGGTAGTGCACCTGCATCTTTAAATGATACTTCTTCCGGTAATTTTGCTAGAAGATGATCATCAACAATTGTGTGCTCTGCATACGTACCAAACCGAGTCGTATCTGGTCTAGCGGCAACCCAATCACCAACTTTCCAGTCAGAAACCTGTGAACCTACCTCTTCAATGATACCTGCAACATCCCAGCCTAAAATAATCGGGAATTCCCATGGCATCATTTGTTGCAAATATCCTTCACGTAACTTCCAATCAAGTGGATTTACCGAAGTTGCTTTTACTTTAACCAACACTTGATGAGCGGATAACTCAGGTAACGTCACAGTTGCATCTGTCAGTTGTTCTTTCCCGCCGTATTGATTAATTACGACTGCTTTTGTCGTTGTCATCTTGCTTCATCCTTTCAAATAAAATTAGATTGCTTTTACTGATACTTCAATATTTCCACGAGTTGCACGAGTAATCATTTTTGTTGAAAAAACTTTTTTCATATCTATTCCTACTTTCTGACATTTGTTTGGTTTTACCTTACTGAATACATTGTACACAATTTAATTGTATTTGAGGAATAATTTGTTTCTGTTAAAATAAAAAGAAAGGAGTTGCTTCAAATGAACGCAAATGACAATCCATTACAAAATGAATTATGTTTTCAACTTTATGTTGCTTCAAAAGAAAGCATTCGCATGTACAAACCTTTCTTAGATGAAGTCGACTTGACCTACACAGGCTTTATTACCTTAATGGCTATCGAGGACAACTTATCTGTAAAACAACTCGGTGAGCGACTATTTCTAGACTCGGGCACGCTAAGCCCTTTATTAAAAAAGATGGAAAAACAAGGACTATTGCATCGCATACGAGCTAGCACCGACGAACGGCAATTGGTTATTCAGCTGACCGAGAAAGGAAAATCACTGCAAGAAAAACTTCCGTGCATTTCACGTGATGTCTACCAATCAATAACCAAATCAAGTGAATCTGGTGTATATGGCAATCTGATTTCACAATTAATTCAGCTAAACCAAAGCTTCCGTAAGGTTTAATCTACAAAAATGAAACTAAATTTGCTAGAATAAAAAATCCATAAACTCCATTAGTTTGCGAAACACCTAATGGAGTTTATAGACTTTTTGTTTTTAGCTGAACAATTCTTTCTCAGGCTCTTTGAGTTAATCAATACTTCTAATAACTGGAATGGCAACCCTTTTTTGACAAAAATTATAAAGTGTAAAAAACAGGTACTTGTTATCTAATCCGATTGTCCTTGACAACGAGCCACCATGGACGTGGAATAACCGTGGCGAAGCAACGATTAAATGTATCGTCCACTACGCAACGCTACCACATCCATGCTCATTATCAAGGATTCGCTCCGCCAATCTCAGATTTCGAATGCCGATTGGTATCTCATATCCCAAAGAACCATGTAACTGGAATGAAGTCAATATCTGAGATACCTTTTCTTGAGCGTTTTTTCGAAAAAGTCCACTCCGGGAGTGTTCCAGAGTTTCCATCAGCCCTCAAGCTAAAAAATGCTTGACCGCTGATGGAAGCTCTGAAGAATTGAACCCGTGGTCTTTGTCGGAAAAAATGGGTTTGGAAGGCTATGCCGCCTCTCGTGACGCGTTTTCCATTTGAAGTGGTGTGAGATAGGATAACGAGCTATAGATTCGTTTCCGGTTGTAAAAACGATGGATATAACCGAAAACATCCACTTTGGCTTCTCCAAATGTTTTATAAACGGGCTGACAGTAAATGCGCTCTTTCTTGATTGTGGCGGGGAAAGACTCTATACCTGCGTTATCATAAGGACAGCTTTTCTTACTGAAGGAATGCTGAATTTCTGTCTTTTCAAGTGTTTCTTCGTAGCGTTGTGAGGTGTATTGGGATCCAAGATCACTGTGGAGAATCAACGATCCTTTTTCATAGTTTCGATTTAATAGCGCATCTTTTAATGTATCCAATATCAAACTAGTTTCCATTATTTTGCTAAAAGAGTAGCCGATAATCATTTTGGAATGCAAATCTAGGATGGTGGATAAATAACACCAACCGTCTTTCTTAGTTTGAACCTAGGTAATATCCGTCACCCATTTTTGATTAAGTGCCGTTGTGGTAAAACCTTGATTCAATAAATTAGGGCGTTCGGCTACTTTGTTTTGTGAAGGTGTCGGTTTATAGTTTGCTCAATGACAAGATACAAGACCGAGCTGACGCATAATCATTTGAACACGCTTGATACTGCAGATTCTCTCTTCTTGTAATGCCGCCAGTTCTTTTTCCAGAAGAGCGTGAATACGACGGGCGCCGTATGTGCCTTCACCTTCTTCATAGAAAATCCGCTTGATTCTCTTTTTTAAATCTTGAGCTTCTAGTTTACGAGCGGTAGGGGCATACTCCTTTAACCAGTCGGTGCCACTTTTTTCTCCCACCCATGTGTGTGCAATTTCATTAGGGTTTTTTGTCGTGAGAATCCGATACTTCTGTGGTCCCATTGTTTTTAAATGCAGCTCTAAATCATAAACACGATGTGTCCCAATCTGCGTAATGGGTTCAATCGTATGAATAGAAAAGAAAGCCTGTGCTAGCGCGCTATTCTTTAATTTTGACGCGTCTTTTAAGTTTACCTGCACATTTAGTTGTTCATGCTCTAAAAGTGTCTCTAAACGTGAAATAAGGGTATGTGAAACATGCTTTACTTCTTCCAGAGCCGTTTCGAGTTCTGTCACGTGTTCTAAATTCTACGTCCATTGTGCCGTGTAGTGCAAGGAATGGGCTTTCGTATCTAAGCCAAACGCATGTGCCACCACATAGGCCGTCATTTCAGCTTGGTATTCTAAGACTGGTGTCTCCTGCAGCGCTTTTTCATTTTTTAAGGCTTTTGTCCCAGACTCATTTAGAAAGCGGATTTATCATATTTTCACATTCTTTTCACGAAGCTTTGGTTTGAAAAAGACCCACATGAGTATTATAGTTAACTTATCAGAAAAGAAAAAGGAGAATGTACAATGAAGGAAGTACCAGAAACAAAGATTAAACTGACCGAGGCGAAAGATTTACTTGATCACGGTTATAATCTTTTATCGGTGATTCGTGAAGATGTCGATGCTCCGGTAGCAAAAGCAAAATTTTTAACTAAAGAAATAATTACGATATATGGTGAAGAAGCTGCTAAGAAATTCTATGATCCAACAAAGTTTAAACGTGAAGGGGCAATGCCTAAACCTGTATTGAAAACCTTGTTTGGAGAAGATGGCGTTCAAACCTTAGATGGAGAAGCTCATCATCATCGAAAGAATTATTTTATGGACTTAATGGTCCCAGAACGGATGGATGAGTACGCTGAAATCTTAGACAGACACCTAACAGAAAAAATGGAGGCACAACACGGAAAGTTTGAATTATTTGAGTTAGCGAAGCTAGTGTTGTTTGAAGCCATTGCAGAATGGTCTGGGATTAACTTGGATCGTTTAAGTGAAAATGAGATTAAAGATTTAGCTGAGAAACAAATTTCTATGATCAGTGGAGCAATTACCTCACCAACCGATCATATTAAAGGAATTTCTGATCGAAATGATTCGGAAGAGTGGGCACAAGAGTTAATTAAAGAAGCTCGCGAAAATCCTGTTCCAGGCAAAGAACATTTAGCTTTATATACTTTCGCTCAAGCGACAGATTTAGAGGGAGAATTATTGCCAGTAGAAGTTGCGGCAGTTGAATTACTGAACATTATTCGTCCAACAGTCGCTTTAACTGTCTGGATGGCATTGATGGGACATGCTTTATTTGCTAAGGACGGTGTATATGATGAATTGAAAGCTGACTTTAAAAACTTACAAGATCCTTTCATTCAAGAGATGCGTCGATACTATCCTTTCTTCCCAATGCTACCAGCAATCGCAATTGATGATGTTGAAATCGATGGTTACCGTATTCCTAAAGACACTTGGACAGTTTTAGACCTTTATGGTACGAATCATGATGAACGAACTGTAGATGACCCAGAAAAGTTTGAAATCCGTCGCTATCTAGGGCGTGCAAAAGATTTATCTTATGAAGAAGAATATGAAATGATTGCTCAAGGTGGAGGAAAATTCAGAGAAATGCACCGTTGTGCGGGAGAATGGATCACTTTACATAGTATGCGAGTATTCTCGGATCATTTAGTCAATAAGAATGAGTTCTCGATTCCGGAGCAGGATTGGGAAATTCCAATGAATCAGTTCCCAACCTATCCGAAAGATCGATCATTACTCTTTAAAGAATAAAATAAGCTATAAGCAAAAAAGAGGCTTTTGTCCCAGCCTCTTTTTTATTCCTAATTACACTTTCTGAAAGACTTATTATTAACAATATGGAGAAAAATATCTCTACTTCTCTACTATCAAAAAAAAACAGAAGATATTAATCCAAAAATACTAAATCAAAAAAATATTCCTTTACTTTATCCATAGCTCCTCCTTTATTTTTCATCATTTACCTTATCTAAATAATCATAGAATATTTAGTATGAAGTATATCAAAGTCAAAATACGCAAATTTAGGGTCGTTCATAACGTTGATAAAGTCCATATAATTGTGTAGAAGATAAAAGGTCATGTAACAGCCCTTTTACGGTACAATGTTTTTAACCACAAAAACATACCCAGGAGGACGTTACATGACCCAAGTACATTTTACACTGAACAACGAAGAGGTTCAAAGTATTATTGAACATTCGGTAAAAGATGAAGTTTCTAAAAGTATTTTGACCACTGTTTTCAACCAATTGATGGAAAATCAACGAACAGAATATATTCAAGCCGATGACTATGAACGTTCATAAAGTCGTCAGAGTCAAAGAAATGGCTATTATGAGCGAGACTTTACGATTCGTGTGAGCACACTCGAATTAAAAGTGCCATTCCACGATAAAAGCTTTGATGCCAGATCCATCCTAATAAAAATGGCATTAACAGAATAAACAAAGGAACAATAACTAAAACCATTTTGACATAAGTATTTTCAATTTTTTTAATATAGCTATTGGTACGTGATGGGGTGTTTTGTGCTTCATCAACCATTCGAATGACTTTGGAGAAAAGAGTATCTTCATTTTCTACAGTTACCTTCATATCAAAGGCATTATCGGTATTAATCGTTCCTCCGACAATCCCTTCTCCATTTTGTTTAGTTACAGGTAATGGCTCTCCAGTAATAGCTGCTTCATCCATAGTTGCAAAGTCCGAAAGTAATTCCCCATCAATGGGAACTGATTCTCCTTTCCGAATTTGAAGTCGATCCCCAATTTTTAATTCTTTAGTAGGAACTTCTTCAATTTCACCATTATCTGTATATCGTCTTGCCACATCTGGAGTTAAATTCATTAATTTAGTAATAGAGTCTGACGTTCTCGCTATTGCCATATCTTCTAAAGATTCCGCAAGTGAGAAAATAAAAATTAACATTGCACCTTCACGAAATTCGCCCATAAATGCTGCTCCTATGGCTGCTAGAACCATCAATAAGTCAACATTGACTTTATGTTTGTGAAATAAATCTTTATAAACATTTTTACCAGATTCCCATCCTCCAATAATGGCTCCGATGATATATAAGAATGGCGAGATAAAATTATCCTCATTCATTTCAAAAATAAAGGCAATAATAAGAAAAATAGCACAGATGATTGTCATCGTCATTTCCCTATTTTTCTTCATCCACTCTCCCATTGTTCTCTCCCCTTTTATTCAGATGATTGTGAAATTTTTTATAATCTAATTAAATTATCGTAATATCCAGAGTTAATCTATTTATAATCATTCTAAATAAACTTAGGGGTATGTTACTCTTTTCGCATGGTTAGTGAATAAATGGTCATTATTTCACGAAAAAAGAGAGTGAATTAACCACTCTCTTATCCTCACAATTTACGATGTTATTTAATAACATATGTTTTAGGCTTGTAAAAAATTAAATCATAAGCATTTTTTTCTTCATCAAATGTCATCGATTCGATATATAAGACATCACTATCTTTAATCCATTGATTAATTTCACCTGGTTGAACGACCATTTCAAGTCGATCATAAGATTGTTTCATTTCTGCTATGATAGCATCTAAAAGTGTCATTAAATCATCCTCATCTTGTGCAGAAATAAACACAGATGGTTGATTAAATAAAATTTTCGGATTGTCATCAACTAAATCTGCCTTATTGTATACAAACAGATGAGGAATGGTATCCATACCAAGCGCTTTTAACTGTTCTAATACAACAGTTTCTTGTTCAGCCGCATAGTTTGAAGACGCATCAATCACAATTAATAATAAGTCGACTTGTCGATTTTCTTCTAATGTTGAGTGAAAGGCATCAATAATCATCGGTGGCAAGTCTTGAATAAATCCTACTGTATCAGTCATAGTCATTTTAAAATGATTTTCTAATGAAAATGTTCGAGTTAATGGTGTTAAGGTTGCGAATAATTGATTCGCTTCATAAGTATCGGCTGCGGATATATTATTTATTAAAGTCGATTTACCTGCATTCGTGTACCCTATCAATCCAATTTGAAAAACTGAACTATTTTGGCGTCTTGCACGTGTTCTTTCTCGATGCGCTTCTACATCTTTCAATTCATGTTTAATTCGCTGAATTTCATTTCGCAATACCCGGCGATTTTGTTCAAGTTTGGTTTCACCTGGTCCACGAGTTCCAATGCCTCCACCTAATCTTGACATCATTTCACCAAATCCAGATAGTCGAGGGAGTAAATATTCATTTTGTGCTAATGCAACTTGTAGTTTCCCTTCAACCGACGTCGCCCGTTGTGCAAAGATATCTAAAATCAGTTGGACACGGTCAATCACTGGTACTTCCAATTGTCCCTGAATATTATTATTTTGAGAAGGACTCAGTTGTTCATAAAAAATGACCATATCTGCATCATTCTTGGTAATTTCTCGATTAATTTCTTCTAATTTTCCTTTTCCAACAATGTAACGCTTATCTATACGTTCTCTTTTTTGAGAAATAATGGAAACAACTTTACCTTGTGCTGTTTCAACGAGTTCTTGTAGTTCATTCATTTGCATTTCATAGCGATGATCACTAATTTCTTGAGTTTGAACACCAACTAAAATAATTTGTTGCATAAATTCTCCCTCCTAATGATTCAAAAAATATTTGATATCAGAAATTAATGTTTCTTTATCTTCATTAGTCAACGACAGTGGATCAATATAATGAACTTCTGTCATTCGATTTCTAATCCAGGTTAATTGACGTTTCGCATAGCGACGAGAGTCTTGCTTTAATTGATTGATAACATCCTCTAATTCTGCTTCTTTAGTAAAGTATGGGAATAATTCTTTATACCCAATTGCTTTCACTGCTTGGTTATCTGTTGGTAAATCTTGCCGAAATAGCCATTGTGCTTCTTCTAATAATCCAGCTTCTAACATGACATCAACACGTTCATTAATCCGTTCATAGAGTTGCGCACGATTTGTATCCAAAGCTATTACAAATAAATCATAAGGGCTCGTATGATGTTGATGCGTTTCTTGTTGCTCAGAAAACAATTGCTCAGAAAACTCACAAACTTCTAACATTCGAATAACACGTCTGACATTATTGGGATGAACTTGTTTAGCCGCCTCAGGATCTACTTTTTTTAATTGTTCATAAACAACATAAGACCCGTCTCTTTCTGCTAGTTGCGTCATTTTTTGCCGAAATTCAGGATGTGGTTCCACTTTTCCCCCTAACGACAAATCATATAAGAAAGCTTCTAAGTATAATCCTGTCCCACCAACTAAAATTGGTTGATGATTTTTAGTAAAGATTTTTTTCATTGCTTTTTGCGCCTCAAGCTTAAATTCTGAAGCACTAAATGACTGATCAACTGACCGAATATCAACTAAATGATGAGGAACTTTTGCTTGCTCTGCATCAGTTGGCTTTGCAGTTCCAATAGCTAATTCACGATAAATTTGCATAGAATCGCCATTAATAATCTCACCATCAATTGCTTGAGCAATTTCAATACTTAATGATGTTTTCCCAATTCCTGTTGGGCCAGTGATTACTATCAGTTTTGGTTTCTTCATATTTCCTCCCATCCGACTTTTTAAATTTGTGCTTTATAGTCTTCAGCTTGGTTTAATAGGTCTTCAGCGGCTGCTTTTGATGAATCACTCACCGTCTCGCCAGTGGTCATTTGAGCCACTTCAACCACACGCTGATCAGGTGACAACGTTGTCACTGTTGTTATCGTCCGTTGATCTTCTTCTTGTTTTTGGATGTGGAGATGATTGTCTGCCATAGCAGCTACTTGAGGTAAATGTGAAATACATAATACCTGAGCTTTTACCCCAATTTTATACATTTTATTTGCGATAGCTTGCGCCACACGTCCACTAACACCCGTATCGACTTCATCAAAAATAATGGCTGTAATATTTTGATTCGTTTGAAACACTGTCTTCATGGCTAACATAATTCGAGATAACTCGCCACCACTAGCTGTTTTTACTAGTGGTTTAAAAGGTTCTCCTAAGTTCGTGCGAATGTAAAATTCAACGTTATCAAGACCTGTCACTAAAATATGTTGACTAGGCTTAATCTCAATTTTAAATTCGGCATTTTGCATATAGAGATCTTGAAGCTCTTGATTAATTCGTTTAGCTAAATACTCACTTACTTGCAGCCGTGCCTCATGTAAATTTTTACCGGCATTAAGCACGATTTCTTCTTTTGATTTTAACTCCGCTTCTAATTCTGATTGGTAACTTTCCATATGGGTTAACTTATCTAATTCTTTTTGAGCACGTTCGCCATATGCAATGATTTTTTCAGCTGAATTTCCATATTTCCGTTTTAAATTGGAATACAATTGTAGTCGTGATTCGATTTCATCTAAACGGATAGGATCGTAATATAAATTTTCTTGAGTCGTTCGCAAGCTACTAGCCAAATCTTGAACAGCATAATAAGCAGAGTTGGCTTGTTCAGCATAATTGGCATAATCCTCGTCAACGTCACTAATACTATTTAAATCCCCAACGACTTGTCCAAAGAGGTCGACAACATTCCAGTCTTGGTCCATTAACAATGCGGTTGCATTTTGTAAGGCATCAACAATTTTTTGATAATTCCGCATTTGATCACGTTCAGTAATTAATTCTTCCTCTTCGCCAATTTTTATTGCACTCTCATCAATTTCTGATACTTGATAAGTTAATAAATCAATTCTTTGAGCCGTTTCTTGTTCATTTAATGCTGTTTTTTCTAAAGCTTCTTTTGCTTCACGATAACCAACAAAAGCTTCTTTATAATTTTGATAGATATCGCTATACTGATCAACACCAAAACTATCAACTAATCGTATATGACGTTTCGTATCCATCAATGCTTGGTGCTCATTTTGCCCATGAATATCGACTATAAATTGACCTAATTTTTTCAATAACGAAACAGTTAGCGGACTTCCATTCACCTTAATCGTATTTTTTCCACTTTGATTAAGTTCACGAGTAATCAATAATTGATTATCTGAAAAATCAATGCCGTTTTCAGATAAAAAAGTTTGGCCCTCTGCAGATAGATGAGGGACAAAAAATAATCCTTTTAGTAAGTATTTCTCTGTTTCATAACGAATAAAATCGCTGGATCCTCTACCGCCCATTAATTGACCAATAGCATCAATAATGATGGATTTACCAGCTCCTGTTTCACCAGTTAATACTGTCATTCCTTCTTCAAAATCAATATGTAATTGATCAATAATGGCAAAATTATGTATTTCCAAATGCTGTAACATTAGACCACCTCTTAATGGTTTGCTAATAACTCATGTGCCTCATCGATAACACTATCAATGTGAATTGTTGAAGCTACCCCAAGATTTTGATTTTGACACGGTTTTAAATGCATTAAAAACTCAATGTTACCCGTTCCTCCAGTAATAGGAGAATAAGATAAGTTTACAACATCGAAACCTGCTAAATTAGCTTTCTCAAAGACTTCCTCTATAATTTCTTTATGAACTTTTTTATCGCGAACTAACCCTTTTCGACCTACTTTATCTCTTCCAGCTTCAAATTGTGGTTTAATTAAAGCAGCCACTTCTCCATCTGACGCTAAAATATGATAAAGAGGTGGTAGAATAAGGCCAAGAGAAATAAATGAAACATCTATAGTTGCGATATTAGGTTCTCCATGTTTAAAATCTTCAGGTTGGCTATAGCGAAAATTAGTTTGCTCCATAACAATCACTCGTTCATCTGAACGCAATTTCCACGCTAATTGGTTAGTCCCGACATCCAGAGCATATGATAATGAGGCCCCATGTTGCAATGCAACATCAGTAAATCCCCCTGTAGAAGAACCAATATCTAGAACAATTTGATTCGAAAAATCGAGATTAAATTGTTCAATTGCTTGAAGAAGTTTTAATCCGCCTCGCGATACATAAGGAAAGTCATCTCCTTTTAAAGACAATTCAGTGGTTTCAGCTAACTTCTCACCAGGCTTATCAATCCGCTCTTGGTGATCATTATAAATTTTTCCCGCCATAATATAGCGTTTTGCTTTTTCTCGAGAATCAGCTAATCCCTGTCTCACAACAAGAACATCTGCTCTAATTTTTGCCAATTTTGCCACTTCCTTATATCTCTAAATACTCTAGAAAACCAGACATCAGCTCACTATCAAACTTGGAATTCAACTGCTTAATTTCATCTAAAATCTGATTGCAGTTAGCAATTTCTTCTGTTAAAGTGCGTTTCGCCCCTTCAGTTGTTAGTAACTCTGGATAAGTATTTTTATGATGCGCTTGATCTCCAGATTGTTTTTTCCCTCTTTGTTCGTCAGTCCATAAGACTTCCTGTAAATCATTTTGAATTTGATAAGCTAATCCATAATGATACGCAAACTGAGCCAATTTTTCTTTAATAGCTTCTGAAACTTCGCCGATAACTCCTGCGCCAACTAGTGCAAAACGAATCAGTTCACCGGTTTTCAAAGAGTGGACTGTTTGCAATTCAGACAGAGATAATCCATGATTTTCTCCTAACATGTCTCCCATTTGACCACCGACCATTCCATGACGCCCAGCTGTTGCACTTAACAAGTTAACTAATTGTACTTGAATAGCAGGTGTTACCTCACTATTAGGTTCACTTATTAAATGAAAAGCTTCTGTTAATAAAGCATCACCTGCTAGAATTGCAGTGGCTTCATCAAACTGTTTATGATTTGTTAGTTTTCCCCGTCGATAATCATCGTCATCCATCGCTGGCAAATCATCATGAATTAAAGAATATGTATGAATAGCTTCGAGAGCAGCTGCTGCTTGAAAGCCTTTAGATTCATTAACCATAAATGCTTTTAAGGTAGCCAATAATAGTAATGGTCGAATCCGTTTGCCACCATTGCTTAATGAATACCACATACTAGCGCCCAATTGATTCATTCCAGATTTCTGGCTAAAAATAGTTTCTAAATAGTTATCAAAGGTCGGTAATATCTCTTGACTAAACTCTTTTAACTGCATGCAAAACTCCTTAATTTTCTTCTTGCTTATCGTCTAATGGTTGTAATTTTCCAGCATCGTCCATTAATTTTGTCATTGTTTTTTCAGCACTTTCAAGCTCATTTGCACAATATTGACTCAATGTCATTCCATCTTGGAAAGCAGCCATTGATTCTGCTAAAGAAATATTGCCATTTTGTAATTTTTCTACAATCATCTCTAATTGATTCATTGCGTCTTCAAATGTTAAGTCCTCAGTATTAATTGACATTTTTTCGCCTACCTTTTTATCATTTATTTTTCCGTGTTCCAGTAATTTGAGCATTCAATTCCCCATCTGATACTTGAATTTTCACCTTATCTCCAATATCAACTTGGTTAATGGAAGAGATTTGCTGATTACGTGATTCCGTTATACTATATCCTTTTTTTAGTTGTTTTAATGGTGATAATGCATCCAAAGTAGTCATATGTTGGTTCAGATGTTGGCGTTGATTATTTAGAAATTGATTCATTGCAGAACTAAGTTTCTCTTGATTCCACTCAAACTGTTGTCTAGCATTTATCACATGATGTTTAGGATTATGTTGCCATAATTGGTTCGTTTTTGTAGTAAACTCTTGCTTATACTTCGTTAAGAACTTTTGACCATTCGTCCATAATCGATCATTCAATTGATCTAACTGTAATTGTTTCACCTCATATAACCGACTAGGATCTTGGAAAATATAGTTTCTTTGAACTTTTAATAACCGCTCATTCAAGTGGTTGATCCGTTGATGTTCAAATGCAAACATTTGCCGTTGCCAATTTTTTATTCTTATAATTTCATCTTGTAATACTGGAGTGGCTAATTCAGCTGCGCCAGTTGGAGTAGCAGCACGTTCATCACTAACAAAGTCAACTAATGTTGTATCAGTCTCATGACCAACTGACGTAATAATTGGTAGACTCATCTTAGCTACTTGACGAACAACAGCTTCTTCATTAAATGGCCATAAATCTTCAATTGATCCCCCACCACGGCCAATAATGACGGTATCGTAATCATGATTGGCTTCAATTCGTTTCAATTGCTTAACCAAACTATCTTTTGCTTTATTTCCTTGTACTACCGCAGGATAAAGAACTAGTTGTACGATGGGATAACGCCGATTAACTGTTGTTATAATATCCCGAATAACCGCTCCGCTTTGAGAGGTAACCACAGCAATTTTTTTAGGAAACCGAGGAATAGGTTTATGTTCAAAATCAAATAAACCTTCTTTTGCCAGCTTTTCCTTCAATTGTTCGTAGGCTTGATAGAGTGCCCCGATTCCATCCGGTGACATTTCATCAATATATAACTGATAAGATCCTTGACGTTCATAAACACCAATATGTCCTTTTACAAGGACTTTCATTCCTTCTTCGGGTTTAAAAGCTAATTTTTTATAAGCATTTTTAAACATAACAACTGAAATAACGGCATCATCATCTTTCAAAGAAAAATATTGATGGCCATTTGGTCGCAAACGAAAATTAGAAATTTCTCCAGTCACATATACTGTTTGTAAATAAGGATCTTTAGTAAATTTGGCTTTAATATATTGTGTAAGCTGATTAATTGTTAAATAAGATGTTTCAGTCATTGCTTTCCACTTCCAATTTTTCTACAAATTGTTTAAATAACATCACGTTAGTTAAAGGGCCGACCCCACCCGGAACAGGTGAAATACCTTTTACTTTAGCGGCAACCTCGTCAAATTTAACGTCACCGACTAGTTTCCCTTTATCATTGAAGTTAATACCAATATCAATCACAATAGCATTTGGATTCACCATATCTGCAGTGATAAATTCTGGTTTTCCTATAGCAACACATAAAATATCAGCTGTTCGTGTCAACTCAGCTAAGTTTTCAGTTTTAGTATGACACAATGTCACCGTACATTCTTTTTGTAAAAGTAATTCTGCAAGTGGTTTTCCTACAATCGCACTTCGTCCTACCATAACCGCTTTTTTACCTTGAAACTCAGTTTGATAATATTCAAGTAACTTAATCGCAGCTAGTGGTGTATTGGGTATGCGAGAGGGAGAGTATGTCAGTAAATTTCCTAGATGGGCTGGATGAATCGCATCACAATCTTTATTCGGGTCAATGGCAAGAACAATCTTTTTACGATCAATATGCGCTGGAAGTGGCATCTCAATCATAATCCCATCCACATCATCGTCATGATTTAATTCTTGAATTTTGTGGTATAACGTCTCCGTATCTGTTTCGTGGGGGAGATGAAGGATTGTTAAACGAATACCTAACTGATTCGCAAATTTTTGTTTTTGCTTAGAATATGTATTACTAGCAGGATCATTCCCTACAAACACGGTCTTAATATTAGGCATAATTCCTCGTTTTTTTAGTTGGATAACTTTATTTTTTAATAATACAATTTCTTCTTCAACTACCGGTTTTGATCGGTAAATCCTCATACTATTCCCACCTTTTAAAAAAGGCTAAATTGAATCATCAACTTAGCCCCGTTTAGTCTTATTTTATATCAATTAATCGATATCATCCATAATATTGGAAAGTACACCATTAATAAATTTTCGAGATTTATCATCTGAATATAATTTAGCTAATTCCAATGCTTCTGATAGCGCAACCACTTTGGGAACAACTTCTCGATCAGCATAAAGCATTTCATATACAGCAACCCGTAAAATTTCTAAATTAATCAATTCTAAACGATTAACAGACCAATTTCCTTGGATATGTTGATCAATCAATTGATCAATTTCATCTGAATTTTCTTGAACTCCATTAACAATTTGCTCTAAATAATGAGGAATCATGATGTCTTCATCATATTCAAATTGCTTGAAACTTCCTTTAGGTACAATTTTATCATTAGTTTGGATAGGTTTTAAATATTGTTTTAAAGAATCAAATTTATTTTCATCAATTTCATCTTTATTTAATGTTTGAGTTAATAATTCAGTATTGCTTAAAATGTGATGTAAACTATCCTCTAATGATAAATCACTATTTAAAGATTGTTGGTAAAGTAATAAAATAGCTAATTCGCGAATTTGTGAGTTTTGTAATTTCATTAGCATCACCTATTTCAATTTCTCAGGCGACAAATCTGCTACTGTGATATTAACACAATCAAGTCGAATATCAGTCATATAGAGAACTTGTTCGATAATTGCTTCTTGTAAGTTGAAACAAACATTAGGAACAGAAACACCATAGTCTAAAACAACCGTAATGTCTAAAGCAATATCCTCTGTTCCATCTTCATAAAGATAAACATTACCTTCTTTAGAAAATAAAGATGAAAAATTATTTTTCTCTTTAATGACGGTAGCAACTCCTGGTAACTGTTTTGCTGTTTCCATTGCAATTCCTTCAATTACTTGATCAGAAATATCAATATCTCCAATCACAGTATCTTGATTAGTGTAAGATTGTGTCATAGTATCCTCCTTTATCAAATTATAAATGAATCAATTCACGAGGAGAATGAGTTAATAATTCATTCCCTTTTTCAGTAATTAATAAATCATCTTCAATTCTAACCCCACCTAATCCTTCTAGATAGATGCCGGGTTCATTGGTCACTACGTTGCCAGGACGCAAAATATGAGAACTATGCATACTTAAATTAGGAATCTCATGAATATCCAGTCCAATGCTATGGCCAAGTGAATGGCCAAATTGAGAACCGTATCCTCGTTCTTTTATTAAATCTCGTGCAATAGCATCAGCTTCTTTACCTGTCATATCAGCTTTTAACGCTGTTGTGACACGTTCATTTGCATCTAAGACAATTTGATAAATTTCTTCTAATTTACGATCGACATCTCCCAGAGCAATCGTTCGAGTAATATCAGAAGCATATCCTTCATAGTAGCATCCATAATCTAATGTGATTAATTCTCCATTAGCAACTTTTTTATTAGAGGCCACGCCATGAGGCATAGCTGAACGTACACCAGAAGCCACTATAGTATCAAATGAGACTCCACTTGCACCTTTACTACGCATAAAGAAATCCAATTCATTAGCAATTTCAATTTCAGTCACACCAGGTTTAATGAACTCTAAAATGTGATGAAAGGCTAAATCAGCAATTTGGCAAGCTACTTTTATTTTTTCAATTTCTTCATGCTCTTTAGTTTCTCGAAGAATTTCAATTAATCCAGAAGCTGGAATTAAATCAGCCGTAATAATACTTTCTAAATCATCAAAATCAGCCACGGTAATATGTTCTTCTTCATAACCTACCCGTGAAATATTTTCTTCTGTTAAGATGTCTTGTACGACTTTTTGTGGAGAGCCAGTTCCAGCTGATCCACCTGCTAAAATAATTTTAAATCCGTCACATTGTGATTCAGCTTGTTCTTTATATCGAAAATCAGTAATAAAATATGCTCCATTATTTGTGATTAGAGCAATTCCACTTGTTCCTGTAAACCCACTAATATATCGTAGGTTGAATGGACTAACCACATAGTAAGCGCCTAATCCTTCTGTAGACATACTAGATTGTAGAGCTCTTACTCTCTCTTTCACTTCATTCACCTTCTAGACTTCTCTTTTTAACTTCTCGTTTATTAGCGTCTTTTAGTATATCATATTCGGCCTTTTTTGCCACCTCCCTATTCAGGATTCATCAATAGAACATTTTTAAATCATCTTTTTGTTTTTGTTTCGTACTTATAATTGACCGGTCAAAATGGGAGGAGAAAGAATGGAGGCAACAATTACACGATGGTTAAAAATAGCTGAAGAAAAACAAAGTGATGATATTCACTTAACTCCTTTAGCAGATAGCTATCAAGTCTATATTCGTTATCAAAGTCAATTAATCCCCGTAGAAAAAATATCTTTAAATCAAGGGGAAAAAATCATTCGTTACATTAAGTATATAGCTAATATGGAAGTTGGTGAAAAACGACGTCCTCAAGATGGTGCATTAGTTTTCCAAGGGGCTAATAAATCATATGAGCTAAGGCTATCGACGATTGCTAATTATAAAATGCAAGAATCTTTAGTTATACGAATTTTACACCAAAATCATCAACAATCGTTACCAATAGACGAATTTAATCAAGACATTTTCCGAGAACTAACTACCCAGATTAATCGCAAAACGGGCTTAATTATTTTCTCTGGGCCAGTCAGTTCAGGAAAAACCACAACTATCTATTACTTATTACGTCACGCTTATAAGAATAGTAAACGTGAAATTATTACTATTGAAGATCCAATTGAAATTAAAGAAGAAAACTTCTTACAAACAGAAATTAATTTAAGGGCAGGAATTGATTATGATGACCTGATTAGTGCAAGCTTAAGACATCATCCAGATATTTTGGTTATTGGTGAAGTTAGAACAGAACATACCGCTCGCATGATGATTCGGGCAGCTCTAACTGGTCATCTTGTCTTAGCAACCATTCATGCTAAAGATACTGCTGGTGTTATTGGGCGCTTGATTGAGTTGGGAATTACTAAAGAACAGTTGATTCAAACTTTATTAAGTGTCGTTTCCCAACGATTAGTGCCAAGAGATGATATCGCTAATCAGTGGTTACCTATCTTTGAATTGCTACACCATGAAAATTTACAACATGTGATTCTAAATAAACCTACTGATAATACCTTTAAGTCATTAAATAACCAACTAAGCGAGGCATTGCACCATGGATATATCAGTCAGAAAACTTACGAACACTACCACGTTGAAGCAGCTATTACACACTAATCTGACCAAAACATGGAACGAGGATTTACAAAGTGATGTGTTATTGTACACTGCTGAAATGCTCCAAGAGGGGTTTTCATTACTTGATACGATGACTTTTATTCAATTAATTTATCCTAAGCATTCCAATACTTTTAAGCAGATGACTGATGATTTAACGATGGGAGATTATTTTTTTGAGAGTACCAAACATATTAATTTGCCATCAGATATTCGCTTTCAAATTGAAATTGCTGAAAAACATACTGACTTTCCAAATCATTTAGCTACAATTGCTGCTTATTTAAAAGATCGTAGCACACAAAAAAAGAAACTCATTGCCATCATGTTTTACCCTTTAAGTCTCTTTACTTTAATATTATTGATGTTATTTGGTATTCGCTGGTTCATGCTTCCACAGTTAAATAGTTTACACACGTCACCCGATTCACAAATCATAAAAATCATTATTTGGTTTTTAACTAACTACCCTTATCTTTTATTTATCAACTTATGCTTAGGTCTGGGAAGCTACATTTATTATAAATTATGGAAAAAACGCGTTTCCCCTTTACAGCGTGCTCGATTCATCGTCAAATTGCCAATTATTGGCTATCTATTCAAACTTTACTATACCTATTTTTTTGGTAATGAACTTGGCCAGCTTCTTAACGTGGGGTATTCATTACAACAAGTAGCCTTAACCTTTCAAAACCAAACAAAAATGCCCCTATTAAATGATATTGGAACGGCATTAAATGTGTCATTACAAAATGGACAAACGTTCCCAGCAAGCCTAGAATCGTTACATATTTTTACAAATGAATTCCCAGCCATTATTTTACAAGGAGAAGTCCTGCATGGTTTAGGAATTAAAACAAAACTCTACGCCAAACGTTGTTTAGCACAACTTTATCGTGAACTATCAAAACAAACAAAAGTTATCCAAAATATTTTATTTTTATGGGTAGCGTTAACCGTGATTACGGTTTATCTCATTTTAATGTTACCAATGCTCACAATGATTGGAGGATTATAATTATGAAAAAATATTTAAATAGCATTCGCTCTAATAAAAAAGGATTTACGCTAATTGAAATGTTACTCGTCTTGTTTATTATTGCTGTATTATTACTTTTAATTTTACCAAATATGAATGCCCAAAAAGGTAAAGTGCAAGAGCAAGGAGATCAAGCGTTGTTGAAAACTTATGAATCTCAAACTGCGCTCTATCAAATGCAAAATGATACCAGTGAAACACCTAGTATCGATGAGTTGCTAGCAGAAAAATATTTGTCGCCAGAACAGGCAAAACGATTAAAAAATATCGCTCCTTAGAAAAAAATACGCTTAAAATGAATAATAAGGCATTTACCCTAAGTGAATTAATTGTAGTACTATTTATTTCAGCGACGGTCTATTTAATAACCAGTCTATATCTAGTTAATAATCGGCAAATATATGCCTCAGATGTCACGATTAAAGCTGCATTAACTTATTACAACAGTTTGCAGAAAAAAGCTAGACTAACAGAAACTTCCTATTATATGACTTGCTTTAATAACCAAATTGTTTTTCAATCACCGACAAATAACCACTTTTCAGATAAAGAATTTATATTGCCAAAAAATCATCACTTTACCAGGTATCAACGATTAAAAATACCCGGTAATGGAGAAATTATGCCCACAACATTAGCGATTCAAACTCCTTCAGGCATTAGAAAAATAACGATACAACTTGGAGGTCAGTATGTCATTAAATCCAATAACTAAAAAAACTGGTTTTTTATTGATTGAGTCTCTTATTAGTTTCTTTTTAGCTAGCACTTTGGTTGTACTTATGGTATCAGGAATCACATACCAAATCAGTCAATTAAATGAAGCAGATCGACAGTTAATGATATATCAGCGTATCTATGAAACTATTCAAAAAGATAGTATAATCCCCTCACTGCCAAAGAAATTCCCATTTATTGAGATTGAAGAACAACAAATTTATTACGAAGGGGATCGTGTTATTTATGCTCACTCATAAAACTGGCTTCACGTTAGTTGAAACCGTGTTTTCTTTGTTTTTATTACTATCTCTTCATTTTTTGATGCTATCAGCTATTGAATTAGAACTTAATTATCATCACCATTTAAAAAATGATACAATTGCTGATTGGGGTTACTTCGTTTATCAGCTTAATGAAGAACTCAGTGGTGGACGTATCATTACTAATAACTATCATGCGATAAAAATTGAAAATACAGATAAAGAAGTGATTACTTTTGATTACTACGCAAACAAAGATAGTCGTATGATTAGACGACGCGTCAATAGTCAAGGTCACCAACCAATCCTTATGAATGTTGCTACTTTTAATGTGACTAACAAAGGACATTATTTTCATCTCTATACAAAAATGATGAACGGTAAGGAGTATGAACTATGGTTACCAAAAGAAACTTAAAAGCGGGTAATATTTTACCATATACACTCCTTTTAATAATCATGCTCTCGAACCTTAGTCTCCTTACTAGCGACTATTATCAAGCTAAGTTAATTGAAAAACAAGATATGATGTATGGCTATCAAGCGATCATTTTAACGGAGTTAGCAAAAAAAGAAATTCAGAACAAATCTCCATCAAAAAATATTGTTTTTAAATATAATATTGGAAATGTAACCTGCACCAAAAAAGATAAATGGGAACTAACTGTTCATTTACATGAATCAAATGTCACCTTTACTAGCTATTTCATTCCCTCAAAATCAGATTTAAATGAATAACTATTATCCAGAATACTATCGACTAGGAGAACTCTCTTCTAGTCGCTTTTTTATTAAAAATATGCAAAAAACATCCCGAGCTGATTTCGTGAGGCTTTTTGCATAAAAAAAGCAAATAAAAATTGGTTCTGACTTGTTTATGAGATAATGTAAATAAGTCAGAAATGACAATAAAAAAGAGGAGGGGTATGATGGATTCAATTTTGGAAGACTTATATGATCTTGAAATGCAAGCTCAACACCACGAAGCATCGATTTCAGATCGTAAATTGCAAGTAAAAAAAGATTTTGAAAGCAAAAAACAGTCGTTAAAAACTGAGGTTCAACAAACATATGATAAGGATCTCGCTGCCTTTAAATCTGACGCTGAGGCATTCAAAACGACAATCATGAATGATTTAGCTACCAATTTCAAATCTGAAATGGCGAAAATTAATCAAGCCGTTAATAATGATCAACCAAAATATGTAGCTAATTTTATGGCCAAATTAAAAAATCTTGGAGTTGAAGCAAATGAGTAATGATGCTGCTATCAAAGCAAAATTAAAAGGCATGCGTCGACAATTGATGACTTCTGAAGAATTAGAAGAACAAGTCGACTCACGCTCCCTACGTAGCTTTTCAGATTATCTTTTGCAACACGATAGTTATCAAAAAGCTCAAAACACAATCAAAGTCAGTTTAGATTCTAGAGAAAATTTAGAATATTTAACTGAGTTAAGCTATTTCGAAGATTTTTTAAAGTTGTATCGTTTTGCCTCCCTAGATATGCGTAAGTTTTTAAAAGCTTATATTATGACATTTGAAACTCATGTAATAAAACGTATTTTTAAAAACTTAGCCCGTTTTCATACCGCTAATGTTTCTTTAAATAACTTTACCAATTTTCTCGCTGATAAGCGTCACGTTGATATTGGTGATTTATTATTAGCAACAAATGTTGAACAAGGAGTGGCTTGTTTCCAAAACTCGTCTTATAGTGACTTTTTTGAGTCCATTAATGACCATTTTACAGCTGATAACTTCAATAGTTATGTTTTTGAATTTAGCTTAGATCAATTTGTTGCCAAAAAAATTTGGCAGGCAGCTAAAAGTATTTTCTCAGTCAGTGATTTACACGAATTCAAAAAATTCTATGGTAGCGAATTTGATATTATCAATATTAATACGATTTATCGGTTAAAATTTTTCTATCATGTTGATGATAACTTTATTTTAACGTCATTAATTCCTGAGAAATTTCGTCTTAATGATGATAATATTCAACAACTCTTAACTGCCGGTGATGAACGAGAATTTATTCAAATTGCGCAACAAATCGGCTATTCAGCAATTTATAATGATGACTTTGATTTGAGTACTGTTAACCAGCTACAAGAAGATTATCTAAGTAAACTACGTCATCGTATCGCTCGTCAACATAGTACGAGCTTGTTTGAAATCATTAATTACCTCGATGATAAATATGATGAAGGACGAACAATAATTGATAAAGTTGAACGTCTAGCTACTGCCAAATACTCATCGATAGAAAGGAGCTTAAATTAATGATTACTAAAATGACATTAGTCAATATCACTGGTCCACGTGATGATATTGATCGTATGGCTGATGAGTATCTGAGCCATTATGAAATTCATTTAGTTAATGCGCTAAAAGAATTATCTGAAATCAGTACTCTTAAACCTTACACCAGTTCTAATCCATATGAACCGTGGTTAGAAAAAATTGATACGTTATTACAATTAACAAATGTCAATAACGAACATCAACATATCGATAAACCCTACTCTTTTGATGAGGCGAAACATTTAATTACTGATATTGATCATTCGTTAGTAAATGAACAATCAGAATTAGAACACTTACGTTCTCAATATAATGATGTGAATGACAAAGCGACAGCTTTTAAACCATTTGTTGGTTTGGATTTTGATTTAGAAAAAATCTTATCAATGTCGCACATCAAATTCCGTTTCGGTCGTTTCACAAAAGAGAATTATTTAAAATTCAAAAAATATATTGATCGAATGGTTCCTTCCATTTTTATTCCTGCTGAAGAAACTGATACTCATGTTTACGGTGTATACTTCACACCAGTTGAGTCACGTCAACGGGTAGACGCCCTATATTTATCGCTAGCTTGGGAACGTATTTATCTACCTGAAGAAAAAGGTCAACCTAAAGATATTTACGCTAGATACGCAAATCAAGCTGAACAGCTTTCTAGAAAAATTGCTGATTCAAAAAGTAAACTAAGAGCATTAATTACACCAGCTATTCCTGATTTATTAACTGCTCAAAGTCGACTTGAAGATTTATCTAAAGCTTACGGCGTTCGTAAATATGCTGCGATTACCCGTGAAGAATTCGCTCGTAAAGAAACCCGTTATCTAGTAATTGGTTGGATGGAGCAAAAAGCAGCGAAACAATTAGAACAAGAAGTTTCCGATGATTCTTTAATTACGATGTATATTGAAGATGATGAAGATAATAAAAATCAGACACCACCTACAAAGATGAAAAATAATCTTTTTATCCGCCCTTTTGAATTATTGACTAAGATGTATGGTGTCCCTAATTATCGTGAAATGGATCCAACGTTCTTAGTCGCTCTAACTTATACAATACTATTTGGTGCGATGTTTGGTGATGTTGGACAAGGTCTCGTACTCTTCCTAGTTGGTTTAATTGGTGTTTTCAAACCAAAACTTCGCCCATTAACTATTTTGTCCTCTGTTGGATTGAGTTCAACTATTTTTGGGTTCTTATACGGTAGTATCTTTGGTTTTGAAGACGTTATTCCTACCTTATGGTTAAACCCTATGGAACATATGACAGAAATTCCATTCTTTGGTCGCTTAAATACCGTCTTTATTGTTGCCGTTTGTTTTGGACTATTTTTAATGATTATGACAATGACAATCAATATTTGGCAACAATGGAAAAATAATAATCGTTGGGAAGCTTTACTGGATAAAAACGGAATTGCCGGCTTAATTTTTTACGGTATTCTAGTTTTCATGTTAGTTCTTTACATGACAGGAAATCCTATTCCAGCAACTGCTTTATTAGGAATTGTTTTAGCATTATCATTGTTAACAATTGCCTTCAAAGATGAAATTATTACTAAACTCGAACACAAAAAAGATGAAAATGGTGATGGAATTGTCATTAAACTATTAACCGTTTTCTTTGAAACGTTTGAAACATTATTAACCTACTTTTCTAATAGTATTTCATTTGTTCGGGTTGGAGCGTTTGCCATTAGTCACGGTGCCATGATGGGTGTCGTTCTTATGTTTGCAGGTGCTGAAAATGCTGATCAAATTAACTGGTTAGTCATTATTTTAGGTAACTTATTTGTAATTGGTTTTGAAGGTTTAGTCGTAGCTATTCAAGTGTTACGTCTTGAATTCTATGAAATTTTTAGTCACTTTTATAAAGGTGACGGTATTGAATTTAAAAACAGTTGGTCAAAATAAAAGATTAGGAGAGATATAAAATGACAATTGATATGATGATTAAACTTGTAATGGTAGCCACTTTTGTATTAGGTTTCGTATTACCTTTTGGATATTTCTTTTCAGGTAAACAAACAAAAACTCGGTATAAAAAATCATTCTACTCTAATTTAATTGCAGTTATTGCTGGTATTGCTATTGCAACAATTATTGCTTACAACCCTGGTATTGTTGAAGCTGCTGAAACATCAGGTGCTGCTGAAACTGGTTTAGCAACTGGTTTAGGTTACATTGCTGCTGCTTTATCTACTGGTCTTTCATGTGTTGGTGGTGGTATCGCCGTTGCATCTGCTGCTTCTGCTGCCTTAGGTGCTATTAGTGAAGATGGTTCAATTTTCGGTCGTTCATTAATCTTTGTTGGTCTTGCTGAAGGGGTTGCTTTATACGGGCTAATCATTTCCTTCATGATCTTAGGTCAATTATAATTATGAAACAATACGTTCTAACTGAGAACTTAGATACCTTAACTGGAATGCGCTTAGCTGGGGTTGATGGCACATTAATCACTGAAGATGTTGACTTTTCTGACGTTTTCGCGAAAGTGATTGAACAATCTGAGATAGGATTGGTACTCATCTCACCAAAACTTATTGAGAAAAACCAAGACCTAATCAATGAGGTGAGATTTAATCGTTCTACCCCACTAATCACTTCTGCACTTGGACCTGACGAATGGCAAAAACAAGATGATACATTAAGTGCCACTATTCAACAGGCCATCGGTATTCAGCTGTAGATAGGAGGCATATGAGTGGAATTAAATGAAAAAATGACCTTTTTTGATGAACAGGTCATGAAAGAAGCTAATGCGAATATTGACCAACAACTGGAACAATATCGTGAAACATTAGAAAAAGATTATGAAGACTATAGTCGTAAGCTTGAAGCTTCTGTCACTGATCGTTTAGATAACGAAAAAACAGCCATTCACAAACAAAACAACAAAGAAATTTCACAAACACAAATTAAACAACAACGTGATCTTTATGTGGAAGAAGAAAAACTAAAAAAATCTTTATTTAACTACTTTAAAGATGAAATGAATCAATATATGCAAACATCAGAGTATATTGAACAATTGCAAGCGATGATTCACTCAGTGGAAGAATTTGCTGATGATGAAGATTTTATTGTTTATCTAAATGAAACAGATAAAGACAAGCTTCCTCAATTAACCATTAATAATCATGGCGAGTTAAAAGTATCAGACCGTGATTTTATTGGTGGAGCTCGTGGTGTTTTAACGAAACGTAACATTCTAGTCGATTATTCATTTTCAACGTTATTAGCGAATGAAGAGGATAATTTTGTTTTGAAGGAGGTAGATGCTGGTGACCGCTAAAAGTCAAATATATGCTATTTCAGGACCTATCATTAAAATCGCTGGCCCTACTGAGTTCTCAATGCAAGAGATGGTCTATGTCGGTGATGACCAATTGATTGGTGAAATTATTGGTATCACAGATGAAGAAACGACCATCCAAGTTTATGAAGAAACAGCTGGTTTAACGCCTGGTGAGTGGGTTTATGGTACTGATTTGCCAATGAAAGTCCAACTAGGCCCTGGCCTATTAAATAATATTTATGATGGGATTGAACGTCCACTAAAAGAAATCGAAAAACAATCAGGTTATTTTATTAAACGTGGCGTTAATGTTAAATCCTTAAATACCGACAAAAAATGGCCAATTAAAATGAAAGTATCTGTTGGTGAACATGTACGTGGTGGATCAATCATTGCTGAAGTTGATGAGACAGCTGCCATCACTCATAAAGTAATGGTTCCACCAAATACAATAGGAGAAGTCATTGAAGTTGTTCCAGATGGTGACTATTCAATCGAAGACCCATTAATTAAAATTAAACAATTTGATGGCACGATTACACCAATTAAAGCTTACCAAGAATGGCCAATTCGTACACCTCGCCCTGTTGCTGAACGTTACGAAAGCAATATTCCTTTACTTACTGGACAACGAATTATTGATTCCGTCTTCCCAATTGCTAAAGGTGGTACAGCGGCAATTCCTGGTGGTTTCGGAACAGGTAAAACAACAATGCAACATCAAATTGCCAAATATGCCGATGCTGATATTATTGTCTATATTGGTTGCGGAGAACGTGGTAATGAGATGACCGAAGTTCTTGAAGATTTCAGTAAATTAATTGACCCGAGAACGAATGCCCCATTAATGGAACGGACAGTCCTTATCGCGAATACTTCTAACATGCCCGTTGCCGCTCGTGAAGCGTCAATTTATACAGGATTAACAATTGCGGAATATTATCGTGACATGGGATATGATGTTGCTATAATGGCCGATTCTACCTCTCGTTGGGCAGAAGCTTTACGTGAATTATCTGGACGTCTTGAAGAAATGCCTGCCGAAGAAGGTTTCCCCGCTTACCTAGCGAGTCGAATTGCAACTTTCTATGAACGTGCTGGTTTCATGCATAATCTCAACAATTCTGAAGGTTCTGTTTCAATCATCGGTGCCGTATCTCCTCAAGGTGGTGACTTCTCTGAACCAGTTACTCAAAATACCAAACGTTTCGTACGGTGTTTCTGGGGATTAGATTCAAACCTTGCCCATTCTCGTCACTACCCTGCTGTTAGCTGGATGAATAGTTATTCTCAATATGTGAATGACTTAAGCGATTGGTATAACAAAAATATTTCAGAAGATTTTGTTGCGAATCGAGCAGAAATGGTTGCCTTATTACATGAAGAAGATCAATTAATGGAAGTCGTAAAATTAATTGGTTCTGACGTATTACCCGATCACCAAAAATTAGTATTACAAACAGCTAAAGTTTTACGTTTAGGCTTCTTACAACAATCTTCATTCCATAATATTGATGCGGCGGTTCCAATGAAAAAACAAGCTAAAATGTTAGAAGTTATTCTATACTTACATCATCGAGCAAAATCATTAGTACAATGGGGAATGCCGATGACGTATATTGCGAAATCACCAATTTTTAATCATGTCATTAATATGAAATTTGACGTTGAAAATGATGATGATGAGAAATTCCAAGAATACTTTGATGAAATCGATGCATTCTATGAAAAAGCAATGGAAGAAAATGGCTAAGGAGGAAGTTTAATGGCAATAGAATATTTAGGTTTAGATTCCATTGAAGGCCCTCTAGTTGTCGTTGATGGAGTTAGAGGCGCTGCATACAATGAAATCGTACATTTTCGTGTAAATCGTCAAGAAGAAAAATTAGGTCAAGTAATCGCAATTGAGGGCGAACAAGCTATGGTCCAAGTCTTTGACTCGACAACTTCGATGTCATTAGATAATACTCATACAATGTTTTCCGGCCATGGAATGGAAATCGAACTATCCCCTGAAATTCAAGGGCGTGTATTTGATGGTATCGGTCGTCCAATTGATGATTTAGGTGCTATCCATTCCAACATTAAACGTGATGTAAATGGTGCGCCATTAAACCCTGTTTCTCGGATTTATCCTCGTGACTATATCGAAACAGGATTTTCAGCAATTGATGGGTTAATGACATTAATCCGTGGTCAAAAGTTACCTATTTTCTCTGGAGATGGGATGAGCCATAATGAAGTAGCTGCTCAAATTGTTAAGCAAGCAAAATTAGGTGAAAATTCCGACGAAGAATTTGCTGTGGTTTTCGCTGCAATGGGAGTTAAACACGATGTGGCTGACTTCTTCCGTCGTCAATTTGAAGAATCAGGCGCAATGGACCATGTGACAATGTTCGTTAATTCAGCAGATGACCCTGTTATGGAACGTTTAATTACTCCTCGTGTAGCTTTAACTACTGCTGAGTACTTAGCTTATGATCTAGGGAAACATGTATTAGTTGTTCTAACAGATATGACATCATTCTGTGAAGCGTTACGGGAAATTTCAAGTGCTAAACAAGAAATTCCATCACGTAAAGGATATCCTGGTTATCTTTATTCTGAATTAGCAACTATCTATGAACGTGCTGGTATTGTTGAAGGACGACCTGGTTCAGTTACCCAAATTCCAATCTTAACTATGCCTAACGATGATATTACGCATCCTATTCCTGACTTAACAGGTTATATTACAGAAGGACAAATCGTTTTAGATCGTTCCTTAGAAGGAAAAAATATCTTCCCTCCTATTAATGTCCTACCATCACTCTCTCGGTTAATGAAAGACGGTATTGGTGAAGGCTTTACGCGGGAAGACCACGGTGATGTTTCTAACCAATTATTTGCTGCCTATTCAGGAGCAGCGGAAGCAAAAAGTTTAGCTTCTGTTATTGGTGAAGAAGAGCTTTCTGATATTGATAAAACGTATTTAAATTTCGGAGAAAAATTCGAAAATCAATTTATTGGCCAATCTCAAGATGAAACACGTTCAATTGTAGATACACTAGATATGGGTTGGGACTTACTTCGTCAATTCCCTAAAGATGAATTAACTCGTATGGATACCGAAATCTTAAATAAATACTACGATAAAAATAGTCAATCAACATCAGAACAAGAGCCTCGCGAGGCAGGTGAAGATTAATGGATGTCAATAGTGCCCCAACTAAAGGGAACTTAATGCAAATCGAAAAGACTCTCGATTTATCTAAAAATGGCTATCAATTAATGGACCGCAAACGGATGATCTTAATGAATGAATTAGTGAGTCTCCTAGATAAAGCTAAAAGTATTCAGAAAGACCTTCATGATGCGTATCAAGAAGCCTATTATTACTTAACTTTAGCTGGATACGAAAACGGAATGTTAAATGTCCATGATGCATCAGAAAATGTCAAAATAACTGATGCTTTAGAGATTAAAGTGCGTAGTATTATGGGTTCTGAGGTCCCCGAACTCCGGTTTAATCAGCCTGATATCTTACCTGCTTATTCATTTTATATGTTAACGATGGCAGTCGATAAAGCGAGAATTGCTTTCTGTAAAGTGAATGAGTTACAAATTCAATTAGCTCAAGTTGAAAACTCTGCTTATCGCTTAGCGAATAATATGCAAAAAACTCAAAAACGAGTGAATGCGTTACAAAACGTGACAATTCCACAACTAGAATCCGCACAAAAAGTCATCAGTGCCGCTCTAGAAGAAAAAGAACGTGAAGAGTTCACTCGACTTAAAGTCGTTAAACGTATATTAAATGAAAATTAAAAAGGTAAAAAAATCCACTAGCCATTCGACTAGTGGATTTTTTTATATTAGTTAGAACCTTGAAAAGCGAAAACAGTTTTTGAATCGTATAATTTCATCACTTTTTCTAAAACAATTTTAGCAATCAAGCCTGCAATGATTGGCACAACAAACCAGGAAATAATAATTAGTGGAACACTTAGCCCTGCATCAAATGAAGCTAACGGTCCAACCAAACCAACTAAACCAAACCCAGCTGATTGTGGTGTCCCACTAACAGCAAATAATGCGACTGGAATTGCCGATACAACAGCTGTTACTAAAATTGGTAACATAATGATTGGATACTTAAATAAGTTAGGCATCATTAACTTCATAGCTCCAAGACCAACAGCTAACGTTACTCCACTCTCATTTACTTTCCAAGAATGAATAACCAATACAATTGTTGTTGCTGCTACACCCATAGCGGCTGCTCCAGCTGAAATACCTTGTAATTGAATAGCTAACCCAATAGCCACCGTTGATACTGGTGTAACAATTAATAAGGCAAATGAACAACTAATTAAAATCGCCATAATAATTGGTTGGAGATTTGTAAAGCTATTAATCACACTTCCAAGTGCACCAGTTAGAGAAGTTATAATTGGTAAAATAAGTAAACCAAGCATGGCCGCGCCACATCCAATTAAAATTGGCATCGCAATAACTGCAACAGATCCAAACTTATCTTTTACAAGCATTAATAGAAGTACAGCGATGGCAGCAGTAATCATGGTGTTAATTAAATCACCAGTCCCTGCCCCTATATATGCCCCGATTTCAGGGTTAAAGGCTACCACTCCCGAACCGACAAAAGCAGCGCCAGCTGTTACCATAATTTGCATCGGTTGCATACCAAATTGCATGGCAATTAAAGCACCAATTAATAACGGGGTGGCCATTTGGAAAATTAAGGCTACTTGAGAAAGCATAACTGCTAAAGGAATATCAGTAAAATATTTTAAAATACCTGATAATACCGCATTAGGGATTAATCCAATCACAACCCCTGTTGCTGTTCCTCCTAAAACCTTATTCAAAAACAATTTAGGCGTCATATTCTTCTGTGTCATATTGAATCCTTTCTTTCCATTTCCTTTTTTATCTCAATTTATTTAGCACCTAGTAACTCTTCTTTAGTATGAATTAAGCGAGTTAAGAAATCATTATATGGTGTCGCGATACCATATTTTTTGCCTTTATCTGCAATCGCACCATTAATAAAGTCAATTTCAGTTGAGCGATTATTTTTAATAAGATCTTGATACATAGATGGATAATGTAATCCAATGGTTTCAGGATTATAACATTCCTCAACATGAGCAATCATCTCTTCACGAGACATTTCCACATCTTCTGCTTGAGCAATTGCAACAATTTCACTCACTAATTGTTGAACAATTTCACGATTAGCTTCAGTAGCGCCTAATTCTGCCATATTACATTCTAATAATGAACATAATCCATTCATTGTTCCATTGACACATAATTTTTTATAGATTAAATAGAAAATGCCTTTTTCATATACACCATTAAGTCCAGCTTCATTGAAAATATCAATAACTTCATGAGCACCCGAAACTGCTGCATCGCTTTTACCTAAATTCAACAAATTAACCGAACCATCACCAAATAATTTAGGGCGTCCTGGACCCTCTAATCCAGCTGTCCACATCGTATTTCCAATAATAATTTGGTCTTCATCAAAATAACGACGTAAAATATCTTCATAACCAATTCCGTTTAATAAACATAAAACACGCGTTTCATTATGGGTATAAGCTTGTGTTTTTTGTAAAGTTGCTTCCAACTGCATAGCTTTAGTAAAAATAATCAATAAGTCTGCTTTTAATTCTGGATCAACAGCATCTTCATGATATGCCTCAATTGGTTGTTGAATTTCTTCTCCATTATAGTTAGCGATAATACCATCTTTTTGTAAAGCTTCAACATTTTTATCCCAACCGTCGATTAACGCCACATCTTGCCCAGCTTGTTTCAACATAAAGCCGAAACGACTCCCCATAGCTCCTGCACCAACAATAACAATTTTCATTTTTATCTTTCCTACTTTCTCTTAAGAAATATTTGATAGGGATATATTAGCATAGTATTTCACAAATAGATACGGTTTTTGGCTTTTTTATGAAAAAATATTATATATTTACACTTCTCCCCTCTAAAACAGTGATTTTATCGCATTCATTTTGCTTTTTTATATGTGAAATCCTTTACAATAATATAATATTATATTGTGAATTGTCTAACAACTCAAACAAATAAAAAAGCGAGACCAGATTGTCTCGCTCATTTAATACCGCATATCACTTGTTAATCAAGATCTGTATTGTAGTAAACGTTTTGAACGTCATCGTCATCTTCTAATTTATCGATTAACGTTTCAAATAATGTTCGTTTTTCATCACTTAAAGGAATTTTGGTTTTCGGAACCATTGTCAATTCGTTAGAAGCAAATTTAAACCCTTGTTCTAATAATGCATCACGAACATCGGCAAAGTCATCAGCTTCGGTATAAATTTCAAAAACATCATCTGAAGTTTGTAAATCTTCAGCTCCTGCTTCAATAACTGCTTCAAACATCTCATCTTCAGTAGTATCAAGATCTTCACGTTCAATAGCGAAATACCCTTTACGATCGAACATATAAGCTACTGAACCAGATTCACCTAATGATCCACCATTTTTATTAAAAATTGTCCGTACATTAGTTAAAGTACGCATATTATTATCAGTCAACGTTTCAACATACACAGCAATTCCATCAGGACCGTAGCCTTCATAAGTGATTTCTTCATAGTCTTCACCGCCAGCGGTATTAGATCCTTTTTCGATTGCCCGTTTCACATTGTCATTTGGCATATTTTCAGACTTCGCTTTGTCCATTACCATCCGTAATGCTGGGTTTGAATCCGGATCAGGTCCACCTTGTTTCGTTGCCATATAAATTTCCCGTGATAATTTTTGGAAGACTTTGGCACGTTTTGCGTCGGCATCGCCTTTTTTATTTTTAATCTTGCTCCATTTATTATGTCCAGACAAGAGAATACCTTCTTTCATTAAGAAAAATTTGCACTCTTTATTATAGCAAATCTACTAATCTATCGCAATTTAAGCTTTGGGTACCATAACAGAAAGTTTACTTGGTAAAATCGATAATTCAATCGGTAATTCTGGTCCTGGATCCCCGTCAACATTTGTTTCCATCTCTTTTTGACTTTCAGACAGAGCGATTTTTATTTGTTCCCCAGTTTCATACCAAGCATCTTTTGCTTCAGAAATATCCCCATTGATAAGTCCTTGGAATAATTCATGAACAAGTTTTAGGGTATTTCTTCCTTGAAGCGCTAAAAAGTGAATTTTCCCATCATCAACTTTAGCCTGTTTAAACATTTTTTCAAAGCCACCAACACTATTCGTTAATCCGATGACAATTGCCTCAGCTTTTAAATTCCGATAAGTCGTTCCATCTATCGTCACATCATAATACGCACTATCTTCTTTAATAGCTGCTTGCACACCATCTTTTAAATAAGCTAAAAAGCCAAAATTCGATTTTTCCTCTGATGACGTGTGATTAACTGCGTGAGGAATGGCACCAATACCAACAACATTCATAAAATATTGGTCATTAATTTTTCCAACGTCAAGAGGTTGTAGTTGATAATCTTTTAATCCTTTTATAGCAGCAGAAATTTCTTTAGGAAAACCTAATGCTCTCGCTAAATCATTGACTGTTCCCATTGGTAAAAAACCAAAAGACATCGGATGATCTAATGCCGCCAATCCATTGATGGCTTCATTAACCGTTCCATCTCCTCCGACGACAAAGTAAGCCTCAGCGTCCATTTCTTTCGCATCATCTACAAACTTTGTCGCATCACCTTCCCCTTCAGTATATTTAACAGTAACCTCGCCAAAGTGTTTCGCTAAAATTGGTTCAATTTCAGTTTGAATATTTTCCGCTTCTCCTTTTCCAGCACTAGGATTAATGACTAATAAACATCCACTCATATTGTGCCTCCTTTGTCGTTCTTTGGACTATCTAAAAATCATTTGCTCATTATGGAATATTAAGAAAATGAGTTTGTATAGTCACAATCATTTATATTTGCTATAATAATAGCATTAATTTGGCTTTTTGTATAAGCTAATCCAAAAAATTAGAGGGTTATATATGAAGAAAACAGCTTGGAAAAATCATTCTTTCACTTTTTATCTCAACGTTTTTTTTAAAGCGTTAAAACGTTTTTTTAGCATTATACTAATCATTCTTTTAGTTTCACTTCTAATAGTTACAGGCATTGGAGCGGGATACTTTGTTGGTCTCGTTGAAGATACTCCAATACCTGATAAGCAAGAATTTGCTTCTGCAATTAATAATATGGAAGAAAAATCCACTCTTACGTTTAATAATGGTGATGATATCGGAACACTGCGTACAGACTTAGTGCGAACGAATATTCCATTATCAGACATCAGTCCTAAAGTTGTCGAGGGATTGATTTCAACTGAAGATGAAAATTTCTTTAATCATTCAGGAGTCGTTCCAGCAGCTATCATGCGTGCTCTAATTTCTCAAGTAATTGGTGGCAATCAGTCTTCTGGAGGTTCTACAATTACCCAGCAATTAGTTAAACAACGTTTATTAACGAATGAAGTTTCTATGGAAAGAAAAGCAAAAGAAATTTTATTATCTTTACGTTTAGAATATTTCTTCTCTAAAGAACAGATTTTAGAATCTTATCTCAACGTATCACCATATGGACGTAATCATAAAGGTGAAAATATTGCAGGTATTGAAGAAGCTGCTCAAGGTGTTTTTGGTGTTTCAGCTAAAGAGTTAAACTTGGCACAAGCAGCTTATCTCGTCGGAATGCCACAAAATCCATACTCATACACTCCTTATAATCAAGATGGTGCTCTTAAATCTGACGATGAATTAGACTATGGGTTAACCCGTAGTCGTGAAGTGCTTAACCGAATGTATTTAGAAGATATGATTTCTAAAGCAGAGTATGATGAAGCGAAAGATTATGATTTAAAAGCTGATTTCTTAGGTCAAGATACGAGTGAAGATGATGACAATAATGATGATACAAGCGAAGACTATCCATTCTTATATCAAGCTTTAGAAAAAGAAGCCTCAGAAATTATTTATAATCATCTGATTGAAGCAGACGGTCTTTCAATTAATGAGGTCAATCAAGATGAGGAACTTGTTAATAGTTATCGTCAAGAAGCTGACTCTATGATGAGAAATAACGGATTAACGATTCAATCAACGGTTGATGGTGACATCTATGACACGATGAATCAAACAATTAACGACTATTACCAGTCATTTGGTCCTGTCTATTCAGGTAATGAAACTGATGATGAAACGGGAGAATCACAAGATATTAAAGAACCTGTTCAAAATGGTTCGGTATTAATCGAAAATCATACGGGACGCGTATTAGGATTTATTGGTGGTGTCGATTTTGATATGAGTCAAGTGGATCATGCTTTCTCAAGTCGGCGGTCTCCAGGTTCGTCACTAAAACCACTGCTTACTTATGCTCCAGCAATTGAAGAAGGTATCGCCTTCCCATCAACTCCATTAGCGGACACTTACATGCGAGCTAAACAAGCTGATGGTAGCTACTATGAGCCTTCGAACTTTGGGGTAAATATTTCTCATGATTTTATTACTGCTCGCGAAGCATTAGCTCATTCATTAAATAATCCAACCTTGTACTTATATAATGAATTATTAAAACAAGGCGTAGATGTTCAAAGTTATATGAAAAAACTTGGGTTAAATCAAGGCATTTCTGATGATGAATATGAAAATATTGCCTTATCTTTAGGAGGAACCTCGACTGGACCAACTGTAGAAGAATTAGCTGGTGCCTTCGCCACATTCTCAAATGATGGTCAGTACATCGCCCCTTACTTAATAGAATCTATTACTGATAGTAATGGACAAGTGATTTATAAACACGAAAGTAAACCTGTTCAAGTCTTCTCGCCTGATACCGCCTATATTACTAGTGATATGTTGCGGGATGTTGTAACTGATGGTACCTGGTCTCCATATCAAGGACAATTAAATGATGGTTATGATTGGGCAGTTAAGAGTGGGACTTCGGAAGACTTTAGAGACTTATGGGTATCTGGCTCTACGACTAACGTCACAATGACCAGTTGGATTGGTTATGATAATATTACCGAATCGCGTAACTTATATGATGATGCTTCACCAGATACGTATGGTCAACCTGGTGCTCGACACGCCAAATATTGGATTGCTTTAATGAACGATTTAAGTGCACAATACCCTGATATGTTTGGTGCTAATGAAACGCGTCGTCAACCGGAATCTGTCCATGAAGAATCCGTTGTCACTAAAACTGGTACTAAACCAGGAGCTTTCCAAGGTCCATATGGTACGTCTTATGACATTAGTAGTAATGTTGAAATGACAACCGACCTATTCCCTGGTGATGCTAATCCACCTAAAGCTCAATTCCCATTTGCTATCGGAGGTAAAGTAGATGAGTTAATTGATGCACTAGAAGATTATCGTCAATCTGGTAATTCTGATACTGAAAATACTGTTCAACAAATTTTATCTGATTATCAAAAACGTCGCCAAGAAAATGAAGAAGCTAGACAAGCATTGTATGATGCCAATAGTCAAACAGATTAAAATAAAAAAAGCCGATTAGTCGAATAACTGACTAATCGGCTTTTTTTTTATATCTTATAGAGAAGAGCCACGTTCATGAATTTCATGAGGTAGAATTGCTCGTTGAGTTAATTCTTCCCCATCTTCATCTGCTTTCCCCATTAATTTTGTTAAAATACGCATTGATACAGCTCCCATATCATATAATGGTGGTTCAATACTTGATAGATGAGGACGAACTAAGTTGACTAATGGTGAGTTATTTGAAGTCATCACTTGGAAATCTTCAGGAATGCGAATTCCTCGATCAAGTAGCCCATTAAATACGGTAACTGCTAATTCATCACCAACAACAGCTAAGGCATCTGCACCTGATTTTGCAATATCTTCAGCCACTTTATAGCCATCTTTGAATCGAGTATCTTGAACTTTAAATAATAACTGTTCATCGACTGTCATACCTGCTTCTGACAATGCGGCTTTATAGCCATCAAAACGATCGGTGTTTTCATCGAAATAAGGTTTAGCAGCTAAAAAAGCAATTTTTTTCGCCCCTTTAGTAATTAATTTTTCAACACCATCTTTAAAAGCTTGAGTGTAATCAATATTAACGGATGGAATTTTGTTTTCCGGATCTGTTAAACCGGCTAACACAAATGGTGTTCTAGACCGTTCGATCTCTTGGCGAACAGTATCGGGAATATAATGTCCCATATAAACGACACCATCTACTTGTTTAGCTAAAATATTGTTTAACACATCTTCTGGAGCTTTATGATCAGCATTAGCTAAGATAATATTGTAGCCATACATTGATGCGACATCATCAATGCCTAAAGCTAATGAACTAAAGAATAAATTCGTCACATTAGGAATAATAACACCCACTGTAGTGGTTTTTTTAGAAGCTAATCCACGTGCCACAGCATTTGGACGATAATCTAATCGTTCAATGACTTCCATTACTCTTTTTTTAGTCGCTGGGCGGACATTTGTATTTCCATTTACCACCCGCGAAACAGTTGCCATGGAGACTTCAGCCTCCCTGGCAACATCATAAATTGTTACCGTTTGTTTTTCCATTACTATACATCTCCAATTCTATTGAAAATTTGATTTAAATATAGCACTTACATTTCACCAATGCAAGCGTTTGCTTTCCTATTGATTTACGTTTTCATCAACTTTCATAGTTTAGCAGTACAAATTTAAAAATGCAAGAGGTAATTTAAAAATTTTTTCTTATTATCACTTTTTTAACAAAATAAAAAAGCTAGGATAATATCCTAGCTTTTAGCTTATAAATTACTTACTATTTATTTGCTTCTTTTTTAGCTTGGTCAGCTTCTGCTTTCGCTTTGTTAGCTGTTGCTTTAGCATCTTCAGCTGATTTTTTAGCGGCTTCTTTTACAGGTTTTGATGCTTTTTCAGTTTTTTTATTTGCTTCTTGTGCTTTTGCTTTACCATCAGCAACTTCTTTATCGGCTTCTTTTTTAGCATCTTTTGCTGTTTCTTTAGAATCTTTGTATGCTTTTTCAACTTCTTCGCGAGCAATTTGGTATTCTGCATTTGCGTTATCGCTTGCTTCTTGTAATTGTACTTTTAAGTTATCAGCAGACTCACGTAAATTAGCGCGAATATCATCAGCAGCTGATTGAGCAGTATCACGAATAGCAGAACCTTTTTCAGCAGCAATGTCAGCGTAATCCATAGCTGTTTCACGCATAGCATCTACTTGATTATTTAAATCAACGCGTAATTCTTTACCTGATTTAGGTGCGAATAATAATGCCGTTACTGCAGCAGTTGTTCCTCCGATAATTGCTCCTAATAAAAATGAACTTGTATTTCCTTTACCCATAAATAATCCCTCTTTCTAATTAAAATGCTTTGGATTCAGATTTTTCGTTAGCTTTGCGAATTTGACGTTTTTTTACTAATGCTTTCGCAGATTTACCTACTTTGGCGACACCACTAACGCGCGTTCCTGTTTGACGAGCAACATCTTCATCCGTTTTTTCATCATCATCTGATTTAAATTCATCAACTTTGGCATTAGCTGTATTTGTTACATTTAATACTAAATCACGTGTGGAGTCGTTAACGTCTGAGACTGTAATCCCAATTTCTCCAATCGCTTTAAACAATGGATCAATTTGTGATACTTTTCCGTTAACATCATTTAATAAGACATTAGATTTATTAAGTAACCCTTGTGCTTCAAGAGAAATACCATCTACATCTTTACGTAAAATAGCAATGGTTTCGTTAGCCTCTTTCACAGTATCCGTTACTTCGCTTACGGTTTTAGTCACTTGGCGAAGGAACAAAATAATGAATACTACTAAGACAGCAAATGCAACAGCAGCAATAAGCGCAGCTATTTGGCCTCCTGTCATCTCTACACCTCTTCCTATTATGCATGATAAGATAAATTATACAACAAGTTTACCATTTTTTGAAAGGCATTACAAAGATAACTATCGGCTTTGGAAAAAATAATCGATTTTTGGTAAAATACTATAGATAAAGGAAGGAGACCTGTTATGACCCATTTTTATAATCGAATCGTTAACTATTTTAATAATCTAGATATAGAAGGAATTTTTGATCTTGTCATTTCACGTGGCGTCCAACTTATTTTCACAATTATTTTACTCTCACTCTTGCGGTGGTTTGCTGAGCGATTAGTGAGTATCTATTTTAATCGCAATAATATTTCTGAAAAAGCGAAACAGCGTCACCTTACATTAAAAAAATTATTAGATAATATTATTCAATATACTTACTATTTCTTCTTAGGATATTCCATCCTAGCCATTCTCGGGGTTCCTATTGCAACCTTATTAGCTGGGGCTGGTGTTGCCAGTGTCGCAATTGGTTTAGGTGCTCAAGGTTTTGTTAGCGATATGGTCAATGGGCTATTTATCCTTCTAGAAAGACAATATGATGTTGGTGATATGGTAACAATTAATGATTATGAAGGGTTTATTACTAATATTGGTATGCGCACCACAGTATTGCAATCTGTAACGGGTGCTGTTCATTTCATTCCTAATCGTAATATTTTAGAAGTGACCAATGAATCCAGATGCCCTCGTCGTACAGAAGTCGATCTTGTCATTGATCCAGATGTTAATATGGAAAAATTAAATGCCGTTATTCATGAAACAGTAGAGGCTTCCTTACCAAATCACGATTTAACAGAAGCCCCTGAATATTATGGTGTTTGTCGTGATTTAGATGGTCGTTTAGTCTACCGGGTACGTTTTATGTGCATTAATGACCATCAATGGGATGTAGAAACCTACTACTATGAACTCTTAACTAATGCTTTAGCTAAAAACGGTATTGAACAACCAATTGTATTAAGCACTAAACAAGTGACAACGAGATAAAAAAGTAACCCTCAAGAGGCCGTTAAAAACAACTCTTGAGGGTTTAATGATATCTGACTTTTATCCGATTTCAGAAAGATCAATTGGTTGATGGTTTCGTTGATAAAATTGAACCGCTAGTTGATTATCCTTCCATTCAACAACCGCATAGGATGGAAATGGATATTGTCCTCTAGGTAATCGAACACTGCCAGGATTTAAGACATTGATACCATCCGTTTCATGCCAATCCATAACATGAGTATGCCCATAACAAACCAATTGCGCATCATTTTGTTTTGCTAATTGAATCAATTCAGCGTCTGAATGATGAACATTTAAAAGGTGGCCATGAGCAACAACGATATTCCCTTCTTCAGTTGAGATGACATCTGAATCTTTAAAATCATAAAAATCCATGTTGCCTCCAACTGTATGATAGACGCCCCAAATTGTATCAGCATTTGATAATTCCGAGTCACCACAATGTACAAAAAGGTCGATACTATCCTCATATTTCATATATAATTCATTTAAAATATCACTATCCCCGTGATTATCACTGACTACTAAAATTTTCATGATATTGTTAACTCTCCTGATTCTAATGCTTTTTGTAATTTTTGCATCGCACGACCACGATGACTAATTTTCCCTTTTTCTTCTGTAGTCATTTCAGCGGTTGTCTGATTAAATTTAGGAACATAGAACAAGCTATCATAGCCAAATCCATTGTTTCCTTGCTCGTTCGTAAGAATCATTCCTTCAAGCGTTCCCTGAAATTCAGCTACTTTTTCCCCTTGACCATTGGCAACAACTAATACACAGATGAAACGACCTTGCCGTTTTTCCTCAGGAACCGCAGCTAAATCCGACAATAATTTACGTCGGTTAGCAGCGTCATCTTTCTCAAGACCCGCATAACGTGCGGAGTAAATACCTGGTGCACCATTTAAAGCATCTACTTCTAATCCAGAATCATCTGCAATAACCGGTAAATGCAATATTTTAGCTGCTTCAGTCGCTTTAATCGTCGCATTTTCCACAAAAGTTGTCCCTATTTCAGGAATATCACCAACTTCTGGATGATCTAATAAGGTTTCTACTTTAATTTTGTAAGGAGCAAAAAATTCTTGGAATTCTTTTGCCTTGCCAGGATTCCCTGTCGCAATCACTACTTTATCCATTTACTCATCTCCTTCTAGTTCATTGAGTGACACATGTTTTGTAGTTATCGGTTTTTCTAACCATTCTGCAGCAATTTCATCAAACATTTGAGCAGATCCAGTAGTAAAAAATTGATAACTTGTGTCATTCTCTTCGTTGGAGGCTTCAATATTTTCGTACGATAGTATATAAGACACCTCACTAATTGTTTCTTTTCCAGAATCTATCAATGTCACCCCATCACCCATTGTCATCTGAATAATATCAGAAATAATAGGGAAATGCGTGCACCCTAAAATTAAGGTATCCACTTGTTGGTCAATCATTGGTTGTAACTGTTTTTTTACAACTTGTTTAGCTAACGGTGAATGGTATTCATGACTTTCGACTAAATTAACAAAACTTGGACAAGCTAAAGAAGTGACTTCTAAATGAGCGTTTTTTTGCCATAAAAAATGTTCATAGAAGTGACTTCTAACGGTTGTTTCTGTCGCAATTAAGCCAACCTTACCGCTCACTGTTTTACGATTGGCAGCTAACGCTCCTGGTTTAATCACACCAATGACAGGAATATCTAATCTTTCTTGTAAAACTTTAGCTGTCACTGCCGTTGCTGTGTTGCAAGCTATCACTAGCATTTTAATATTAAATTTCAATAAATAATCGACGAGTTGTGTCGTATAAGTTAAAATTTCTTCATTCGTCCGTGGCCCATAAGGACACCGGGCATTATCCCCAATATAAATCAATGACTCATGAGGTAATTGTCGCATCGCTTCCTTTACGACCGTTAATCCACCAACACCTGAGTCAAGAATTCCTATAGGTTGTTTCACGTTCATTTCCTCCAATAAATCTCATATGATACAATTATAGCAAAGAATAATTCGCAATAATATTATGATTATCTTACTTTTAGGAGGATTAATATGAATATCGCTCTAATCGCTCACGATTCTAAAAAAAGTTTAATGATTGATTTTGCGACTGCTTATCAAAACATTCTCAAAAATCATGAACTCTACGCTACCGGAACAACTGGATTACGCATTATGGAAAATACTCAGTTATCAGTGCATCGCTATCAGTCTGGTCCTCTCGGTGGCGACCAACAAATAGGAGCCGCTGTCTCACAAAACGAAATGGATTTAGTAATTTTTCTTAGAGACCCTCTTGCTGCTATGCCACATGAACCTGATGTTAATGCTTTAATTCGTCTATGTGACGTATATAATGTTCCTTTAGCAACCAATATTGGAACAGCTGAAGTTCTTGTCCGTGGTCTAGATGCCGGTTTAATGAACTGGCGTCCAAATTATGAACAAGGAAATTTCAATAAAGATATTTTAAACAATCTTGCTAACGGCCAAGTGAAATAAAAAAAGCCTCATCAGTCTAGTCAAATACTAACTGATGAGGTCTATTTTTATAGATATTGATCTAATACTTGTTCTAATTTTTCTTTTGGTGTATAGCCAACTAATTGTTCGACCACTTCACCATCTTTTTTAATCATTAATGTTGGAATTGACATAATATTAAAGTTTTGGGCTGTTTCAGGATTTTCATCAACATCCATTTTTGTGAACTTGACTTGGTCCCCCATGTCATCATCTAACTCCTCAACAACTGGTGATTGCATCCGGCATGGGCCACACCATGTTGCCCAGAAATCGATAAGAACAACGCCGTCTTTTGTTTCTTCTGTAAAGTTTTGATCAGTAATTGCTTTTACCATAAGTGAATCCTCCTTTTGAAGCTATTGTAGCATCTTTCAAAATAATTCAGAAGCATTCCGCTTCAAGAACTTACACTCAGTCTTTAAACTTAGCAATCGTCGCTCCTTTTCCTCCCATATTATAGGGAGCAAATTCAAAACTTGCGACTTGAGGATGTTGACGTAAGTATTTTTGCACGCCTTTTCTTAACACGCCTGTCCCATGACCATGAATAATCGTCACTTGAGGATGATTGGCTAATAGCGCAGAATCAATAAATTGATCTAAACGGACCATTGCTTGCTCATAGCGTTCTCCGCGTAAATCCAATTCTGTTTTAACACTTTTAGCATGAGCTGCTTTGACACCAGCTCGTTGACGTTTACCACTTTCTGGTTGGTTTTTAGTTTTAACTAACTCAATATTTTTTGAATCAACTTCAACTTTTAATGCTCCCATTTGAACCAACCACATGTTATCACGTTTCTCAACTAATGTCGCTGTTTGTTCATATGGTAAAATTTTGACTTCATCCCCTGCTTCTAACGTATGATGTTTTCCTTTTTGTTTTTTCGCTTTTTTAAGGACTTTATTTTTCCGTAGATTTTTCTCTTCTTGTGTCAAATCAGAAATTTCTTTTTGTTTTGCAATCATCTCATGTTCTTTTATCATTTCACCATTTGGATGATTTCGTTGCCACTCACGGATATCTCCGATTAATTGTTTGGCTTTCTCTTCCGTATCAGACACAATCACATTGGCTTCATGTTTTGCACGTTCTAGATATCGTTCTTTATCCGCAGACATTCGCTGATAAACTTCTTTAATATCTGCTAAAATACTATCAGCTTCTGCGATCTGTCCTTTCACCCACAATAGTTTATCTTCATAAGATTGGCGACGTTCTTCTAAATCTAATAACATCTCATTTAAAGATTGCGTTTCATTTGCCATCTCTTCTCGTGCTTCAGAAACAATTTCAGTGGGTAATCCTAACCGTTGTGAAATATCCAAAGCATTACTTCGACCAGGGACCCCAATTTGAAGTTGATACGTTGGTTGCAAGGTCTCTTCATCGAAAATCATACTAGCATTCGTCGCTACTGGATGATCAAAGGCATAAGCTTTTAGCTCTGGATAATGGGTTGAGGCTAATACCGATGCTTGTTGAAAGGCTAAGCGATTTAAAATCGCTTTGGCTAAAGCTGCCCCTTCTTTAGGATCGGTTCCTGACCCAAGTTCGTCAATTAAAACTAGTGAGTGACTATCAGCTTGGGCAATAATTTGAATAATATTTTTCATATGGCCGGAGAAAGTACTTAAACTTTGCTCTAACGACTGTTCATCGCCAATATCAGCATATATTTCATTAAATACGGCAATACGACTATCTTCATCAGCTGTAATATATAAACCAGATTGTCCCATTAGATGAAGAAGTCCAGTGGTTTTCAACGTAATTGTTTTACCACCCGTATTAGGCCCAGTGATAATTAACATATCATAGGTTTCATCGAAATAAATATCGTTAGCTACGACTTGATCTCTAGGGATAAACGGATGACGGGCAGCCCGTAAGGACAGTTGGTTATCATTTGCTAATTGTGGTCTCGTAGCTTGCTGTTTTTTTGCCAAACGATATTTTGCTTGCACAAAATCTAGATAACCTAAAATATAGGCATTGTGTTCAATCGCATCTAAATATGGGACCAACTCTTGTGAAAGTGCCATAAAGATACGTTGAATCTCATCTTTTTCTTGACTACGTAAACCGGTTAATTTATTATTTGCATCCACCACACTTTGAGGTTCGATATACAAAGTCTGTCCACTAGAACTTTGATCATGAACGACGCCTCCAAAGGCTGAACGATTTTCATGCTTAACTGGTAAAACGAAGCGATTATTTCGAATTGTAATGAGATGGTCTGATAAAAATCGTGCCTTATCGGATTTAATCAATTGGTTTAAACGAATGCGAATTTCTGCTTCTTCTCGTTTAATGCCTTGTCGTAAGCCTTGCAATTTAGCACTTGCCTCATCATAAACAGTTCCATCATCTGCAATCGCACGCGTAATTTGTTTAGTGATATCTCTAACATCGACTAGTTCATCGGCATACGGTAATAACGCTGGGATTTCAATGTCTTCCTCTTCAATTTTGGTAAAAAAAGCCGCAACTTCAGTTGAGGCACGTAACACTTTAGCAACTTGAGCGAGTTCTTTACCATTTAATGATGCTTCCATTGCTAATCGTTTTAAATGATGACGAATATTATTTAGTTGGCCAATAGGTAGCGTTAATTCGTGAGCGTTTAATTGCTTCACGTCATTTACTTCATTTAAAGATTGTTCAATTTCAGCTTGTTTCGTCATCGGTTCTAGCTTCAAGGCTCGTGAATGTCCTAATTCCGTTACGGTTTCTTTTGCTAGGTCACGTCTCATTTGATTAAAGGCAAGTGTTTCGTAAATTTTAGTATTCAACAAAATCCTCCTCTTAGTTTTATCCCATTAAATGGTTGCAACACCGTTTAGCCATAACCCTAAAGTATGTCTAGAAAAAATCATACTATTACGAATAAAAAAATCAGCAACGACATTATTGGCTAAATAATTTTGAATGATTGGAAAAGTAAGTAATGTCATAAAGGCAAAAGCTAAAAAAACAATGAACCAGGCTTGAGTGACACCTGAAATGACACCAAATAAATAGTCAATTGAGCGTGGATAACGTAAATCTCTTTGATTTCCGACTAGGTGATTAATGAGTGCCACAATTAATTGTCCAATTAAAAATATAAAAATAAAAGCAACGGCTTGATAATAAACGGTATCCAATTGGGTCATCATACTATCAGGATAATAGGTAAATGACACATCTAAGCGTAATCCTGGGTATGGAACCCATAACGATAAAAATTTTGACATTGGTTGATAGAATAACCAAGCCATTAAATAGCTACCAATTAAACCAAGAAGTTTGATTAAGCTATACCCAGATCCTTTAGTAACATGTAAATAAATCGTAGCTGCAAAAATTAGCAAGATAATGATTATGGTCATAAGCCCCTCCATTAAGATCTAGGCGTTTGGCGTAACCGATTGAGCTGTTGTGATGCTTGACTCATTTCGCGTTGCAAACGTTTAGGATTATAAGCATGTGTATTCAACGGTGCCTGTTTTTTTGATGATTTTGATTTCTTTTCAACTGGTCGGTGTGTTAACATGGATGATTTCGTGGAAGATGATTCATCTTCTTTAGATTCTGATAATGACATCTCACTATCATTTAATTCAGTAACATCATCGCTAATTTCAGTCACATCGTCATCTGATGATTTCTCACTTTCAGAGTCTCGTTCGTATTCCTGCTCTAGTAGATGTTGACGTTCTTGTAACTGTTTATTTTGTTGCTTTAATTCGTCAAGTTCATCCGTTAGCGATTCAATTTGTGAATAGGCATTAATAGCTAGCAATACAACATGATCTTCGAAGGTACGTTCAGGTGCTTGAAATGCCAGTTTTTTTAAATCATCGTTAATCTTAGCACTTAGTTCTTTAACTTCAGCAGCTGTTTTATCAGCTCGAACAGTCACTTTTTTAACTCCAATATGGGTTGTAAATCGTCTTGTCATTTTTGCTTGTCATTCCCATCTATACATAGACTTTTCACTTGAATAGTAATGCTTATATTTTAGCATTTTATCAGTATTCTGACTAGTTTGTATATTAAATTGATAAACTCTTTCTTGCAAAGTCGCTGTAAGTAGTGTAAAGTGTTAGACTAGTACAAAGTAATTAATCATTTTGAGATAGAGGTGCGAAATAAATCAGTAAATACTTGAGCGGGAGCTGTGAGAGTATTGAAAGGGTATTTTGCCGAAGAAGGACGTTTGCCAAAGCAACCTTCTGGGCGTAAATAGAAGATATTTACGACTGTCACTACGGTGTTGCGCTATCCTGAATAATAGTATGATATGAAGAGATGCCGTCATTCGGTTTTATCTATGATGTCTGTCATATCAGGAAATTTTCGTCTATTCTTCAAGCCTCTACTCAATTTGCAGTAGAGGCTTTTTTTAGGAGGAATATTATGGAAAATAGTCATCATCGTCTCTATCACTGGTTTATCATGGCCTTATTATTCATCTTTTGCCTACATCCTGTTTCGACTCAAGCAAAAGAGATTGACAAATCTGTCGCATCTGGATTGGAAGATTCTAAAACCTTAAAAGTGGGAATGGAAGCAAACTATGCGCCTTTTAACTGGACCCAAACCGACGACAGTAATGGTGCCGTTCCAATCAGTAATTCATCTGGCGAATACGCTAATGGTTATGATGTGCAAATGGCCCGAAAATTAGCTGATAAATTAGGCGTCAAATTAGAAATTGTGAAACTTGAGTGGGACGGTCTACCACCCGCACTCGAATCTGGGAAAATTGATGCCATTATTGCTGGGATGTCTCCTACTGAAGAACGTTTAAAACAAATGGACTTCACTAATAGCTACTATAATTCTGATATTGTATTAGTGGTTGATAAAGATAGTCCTTACGCTTCAGCCAACAGTCTTGATGACTTTGCAAATGCCAAAGTTACTGGTCAACTAAATACCTTCCATTACGATTTAATTGATCAAATTCCTAATGTCAATAAACAAACTGCGTTAGAGGCTTTCCCAACTATGATTTCTTCTGTAATGAGTGGAAAAATCGATGCTTATATTTCCGAACGTCCGGGTGCTATGTCAGCAATCGCAGCTAACCCTGATTTAACTTATGTTTCTTTTGACGATAATAAAGGCTTTGATTTAAAAGATGTAACTACTGAAGTCGCTGTTGGTTTAAGAAAAGATTCGCCATTGGTTGATCCTATTAATGATGCTTTGGATACCATTTCTAATGATGAACGTGAAGACACGATGGAAGATATGGTCGATTTAAATGAACAAGACGAAGATCGTGGTTTTCTTGGCGATATCTCTAATATTTGGTCGAAATATGGCTCACAATTCTTACGTGGCGCTGGTAATACAATGTTTATTGCCTTGACGTCAACAATTATCGGATCACTTATTGGTCTTATTATTGCGATTATCCGTTCAATCAAGGTTGCTAAAACAGATAAAATCAAATATGTGTTGTATAAAATAATTGATTTCATTATTGTTGCTTATATTGAAATATTCCGTGGAACACCAATGATGGTTCAAGCAATGCTAATTTTCTATGGTTCAAAATTATTCTTTGATTTTGATTTATCTTCTATGGCAGCAGCATTACTTATTGTATCGGTTAACACTGGTGCTTATCTATCAGAAGTCATTCGTGGGGGAATTACTGGAATTGATAAAGGACAAACAGAAGCAGCTAAAGCGATTGGTATGAACCATTTTCAAACCATGACATCCGTTATTCTTCCCCAAGCTATTCGAACAACATTACCAGCATTAGGGAATGAATTTGTCATTAACATTAAAGATACATCTGTTTTAAATGTCATTGCGGTTACTGAGTTGTTCTTTATTACCAAATCAACTGCTGGATCAACTTATTTAACATTCCAAACCTTTTTAATCGCATCTATCATTTATTTCGTTCTAACCTTTACTTCTACTCGTATTTTAAATTGGATAGAGAAAAAATTTAACGATTCTGATACTTACCGGATTCATACATCATCAACAATCCCAGAATAGGAGGATACTTATGGCTCAAGAAACAATTTTAACGGTGACACATCTCGAAAAAAAATATACAGATAATTTAGTTTTACGTGATATTGATTTCGCTGTCTCTCCCGGAGAAGTCATCAGTATCATCGGATCTTCAGGTTCAGGTAAATCAACCTTATTAAGATGCTTAAACTTATTAGAAACGCCAACTTCAGGTGATATACGTTATCATGGCGAATCCATTTTGAATCCTAAATTTAACCAAAATCATTATCGCTCTCGAGTAGGAATGGTTTTTCAACAATTTAATTTATTTAAAAATATGACCGCTTTAGAAAACTGTGTGATTGGACAGATGAAAATCTTAGGCCGTTCGCGCGAAGAAGCTGAAAAAGTAGCCCTTAAACATTTAGAAAAAGTCGGCATGGCACCTTATCGTGAGGCTAAACCGCATCACTTATCTGGTGGTCAACAACAACGGGTAGCTATTGCTAGAGCATTATCGATGGATCCTGAAGTGTTATTATTCGATGAACCGACTTCTGCTCTAGACCCGGAAATGGTTGGGGAAGTTCTAGCCACGATGACTGAATTAGCCAAAGAAGGTCTTACAATGATTGTCGTCACTCACGAAATGGAGTTTGCGCGTGATGTTTCTACCCGTGTCTGCTTTATGGATAAAGGGGTAATCGTTGAAGATGGCCCTTCTGAAGAAGTCATTGACCATCCACAACATGAACGCACAAAAACTTTCTTAACTCGTTATTTAAATGAAAGAAAATAATCAAAAAAGGAGACGTTGCCAGATGCAACGTCTCCTAATTTTTATCTACAATTTTAAAGGCTATTTCCTACAAGAAATCTATAGTGATTAGTCTTGACTATATTTGCTTTCAATTCCACTAAACCAATATGAAAACATCACACCTAAAATAAACATTAACGCTGAGAAGACTAATGTCGTTGTAAATGATAATCCACTAGCTGCTAATCCCGTCGCCGTAAAGGCCGGGAAGACTACTGTTGGAAAAATAGCTAATGAAGAGCCAATCACCGTTCCTAAAATAAAATGATACATTTTAGAATAAAATTGATCAAATGCCCAATTAGCTACTTTTGCTAAACTTAATACACAAATCGCTAATCCTAGAGTTAACGGAATAATAACACCTAAATTAATTGAACTAATTCCAGCAGCCATTTTGTCGTATAAACCAAAGTAAATTAAGAAGTTACTTGGGCTCATACCCGGCACGATAACACCTAAACCAATTAATGCGCCAGAGAATAACCAAGCTAGAAAACTAGGTTCTACAGCGGTCAATGATTGTCCTCCTAAAATCATTAAGAAGAAGATAGCGAGAGCACTAAGCCCTAGAATGATAAAATCGATACCTTGACGCCCTTGTTTCCCTGCTTGTTTAAATAGTTGTGGTAATGTTCCCACCACAAATCCAATAAATAAGCATGTAAACATCGCTTGGTAATTACCAAATGCTTTCTCTACAACAACAGAAAATAAGATAATTCCAATAACGCCACCAATACCAACAGGAATAAAGTAAATTACATTTTTCCAGAAGTCTTTGGTGATATTACCTAAAAAGTTTAAGATTTTATCATATAAACCAAAAATTACGGCTAGAACACCACCAGATAAACCTGGTAAGATACCTCCAATACCGACTGCTGCCCCTTTGAATAAACGGAGTAACCAGTCCTTCCAATCAATTGTTTGCATATCGTTTCCTCACTTTCAAAATCTTATTATACACAGGTCCCTATTTAATTGCATCCTTATAAATTAAAGAATTTAATAAATTAAAACCAGGTAGCGAGTCCTCACTCACTATCTGGTTTTTACTTAGCGAACGCCGCCACCGGTACCGCCACCGAATGAGCCACCACCGCCACCAAAACTTGCTGAACCACCACTACCACTACTTAAGTTTGGATGAGCTTTCAAATATCCAGTAGCACGTGACTGGTCCATAAGGTGACTAATAATATAGTAATCAGTAAATGTCATTCCCCTATTATTAATAAATATGGATTCTTGGCGGTATTGTGGATACAATTTGGTAAATTCCTTCTCAACTTCATCTAAAATGCCTAAAGAAGCAGCAAATATCATCAATTCGTCCCAAATATAGACCTCACTCGCAGAACGTTCATTCAATAATGAATAATCTAATAAGTAGTTATAAAAACGAACGAGATTATCGCGAAGAACGAGTCCCTCTTCAGTGAGAGGAAATACTGACGAACTATTCGCTCTATCTAAATCTGATTCTTCTGATTTTTTCTTCGCTTGCAGTTGTTTAAATAAATACTGATGATTAAACATCCACATTTGACTTTCAGCTTCCAAGTCATCTAAATAACTTTCTAATTTTTGATAATGACGTTCTATATATTTTTTCAATCGTTTTTGTTTAATAATGCCATCATTATCACTTACCGCTTCTAATATTTTATAAAAACGACTAAAAGTTTCTGGAACATCAGTTTTTCCCGTTAACTGTAACTCTTGATGTTTTTCACCAGGAACCATCACTAAATACTCGTTAAACACAAACCATAAAATAGTGGCAGTTAAGATATTTTCAGTAATCTCAGAAGAGCCATCTTCAGAATAGCCATGACTCGTATTATGATCATCTAATGTCAATAATAAGATGCATCCTAGTTCAAATGATGGATACGGAAGTTCCCGATAATATTCACCTGATAATTGTTTTGATCGTTCCTCTAAGATTGGATAAACTTTTTTACGTTGCTTATACGCTTTACGGTAATTATATCCAACGACTCCTGCACTTATAAGGCCAATGCCTCCGATTGTTCCAATACCACCTATTAATAATTTTTCCCCTGTTGACATGGGATCTTCTGATACATTGGTTAATTCCTCTTGAGTCGCATCAGGATCATAATCATCGAAAGAGTAATGACTCCCTTCAAATGCTTCTTTTACATAATCATCAAAGGATTTATCCAATTGAAATTGAGTCGGAAATTGTCCATCAGGTAAACGAATCAATAATGTTAGATGGCTGCTACTCCCAAAAGGTTCTGAACTTTGTGCCAAAATCTGACCATCAGAAGTGAATTCTGCAGTCCCTTGATAACCAACCCCCCATAAACGATAATCTTGAGGAGTCAATTCCCCTTTGTCGCTATGAATCGTCAGTGTGACATTTTCAGGACTGGGCTCCATCTCATCAGTAATAAATTCCCAATAAATCATCTGATAAGTCGAGGTTTGTGCAATAAAATTCGTAATGTCATAGGAAATTTCATAAGTATTTTCACCATACTCACTAATTCCCCAGTTGAGTTCATTCTCATGTTGACCATATTGGTAAGCCTTCTCATCGAAGTCACCATCAATATCCCAGTTAGCAACCTCTGTCATTTCTTGGCCATTAATCTTCACTTCATAGTTTTCTATTGTTTGATTGGATTCTAAAGTCAGTGGTTTATATAATTCACTTCCTTCATCTAAGTCAGCTTGCCACTTTTCTACAATATGAGCAGTCCCTGATGATTGTAATTGAACATCAACAGAAACATTCGAAATTTCATTGGCAGACCCAATTGTTGGTATAAATATTATAAATAATAAGAAGACAACCACAACTCGTCCGAATTTTCGTAGCAACTTTCCTACCATTGAGGCATCTCCTGTTTTTCAGGTGTGGATTCAAAATAATCTTCTGGTTGGAATCCAGTCATCCCTGCAACAATGGAATTAGGGAATGATTTGATTAAGCGATTATATTTTGTCACAGTATCGTTAAATACCATCCGTGAGTGACGAACATTATTTTCATAATTATTCACACTAGCCATCGTATTTTGATAAACATCAGCAGCTTTTAAATTAGGATATTGTTCAACTACGACGTCAATCGCACGTAACGCTTGTTGAAAAGCACGATCATCCTTTTCAATTGTATCGACAGAAGAGTTTTTATTAACACCAGAGCGTTGGGCCACAATATTTGTTAATGTTTCTGATTCGTGAGTTTGATAATTTTTGGTGGCTTGAATTAAATTACTTAACGCATCCCAACGTGACTCAACTTGAGTCGCGATTTGAGCCATTGCATTCGTCACCATTTCTTTATGACTAATCATGCGGTTGTAAAGCTTAATTCCCCACACAATTAATAAAATTATAATTAACACAATTACACCAATGATAATAACTGTCGGCATGTCATCACCTTCCTTGTTTTATGGGCTTATTATACCTTATTTTAAAAACTTTTTTCAATTAGCGTCACAAGATAAAAAAATACTGGAGCAATCACAACTTTGCTCCAGTATAACGAATCATTAAATTGTTTCTTTATTATCTTGTCGTTTGCTATAAATATAACCAGCGACACTTACCACAAAACAGAACAATAAGAAGAATGGTAAGTAAGTCGGATTGGACACATATCCACCAATAATAATCACTAATGAACCTACAATAGCTAGACTTGGAACGACAATGCCCAACCATTTATTTGGAATCTCACCTGCTAAAGAGAGCTTAATCACTTCAACATATAATAAAATGTACCCAACATAGTTAAAGACAATTGCGATTTCACTAATATCTCCTGCACCTAGTAGTAGATTTTTTTGAACAAAGTAATGCACAATCATCCATACCATCGTTAAGCCAAAAGCAATTTTTACAGAAGGTAATGATAATCCACGACGGAAATTAATCCGTTTTACTTTTTCAGAGTTAGGAATAAATCCGCGCAACGCCATTGCTTGAGGTAGACGAATAAATCCTAAAGTTAATCCGTTAATAACCCCTGTGACCGCTAGTAAAATAAAGGCGGTTAAAATTTTATCTCCGGCAGATCCTAACAAGCGCATCCCTATCACACTGACAATGCCATCACCTAGAGTTAAAATATCATCAACGCCACCAATATTGACAATTCCAATAAAGTAAGCTAAGTAAATGGCTAAAACAATAATTGGGCCTAACAGCAAGGCTAACGGCATCGTACGATGAGGATTTTTAACTTCTGGTGCAATACTTGTGGCAACAATCCACCCTTCAAAAGAAAAAGCAACCGGAATCATAGCAGCAATCCAGCTAAATGACGATTGACCACTGGCAGCTACTGTTTCTGTCACTTGGGTAGTTTGTGAAGGATCAGCCCAAAAAAAACTAACTAACCCTATTCCAATTAAAGGAACTAATTTCCCAATCGTTGTTAAATTTTGGAAACGACCAGCCATCGTTGTTGATAGATAATTCATAGCAAAAGCACATATAATAAAAATAAGACCGATAAGCATTTCAAGCTCAAGATTGGATGGTAATCCTAATAGTTGTAAACTATATAAACCGGCTACCCAGGCCACTACAGATAAGATGGTTGGATAATAGACCGCTAAGTAAAACCAGCCAAACCCATTCCCAAATGCTTTTGAGATAAACTCATCAAAATAAGCGACGATACCACCAGAAGCATTCGTTCTTACCGATAATTGAGCAATCGTAATACTCCCTAAAGCCACACATAATGCAGCAATAATAAAGACTAGAACACTCAAAAAGACATTCCCATGAGTGAGGATTAAAATATTGTCAGCTTTAAAAAATATTCCTGATCCGACACAAATTCCGACAATCATCGAAATAGTCGTAAACAAACCATAATGTTTTTCTGGTTGTTCCATAACATACCCCGTTCTATTTATAAATTAAATGATCATGCATTAAATCTTAGCCATCATCTATTGAATAAAACTTACTATTGTATTGTAAGAATTAAATACACTAAGGTAGGAATTATATCAGTTCATACTGTCGTGTCAACCGATTATTGGCAAAAAAGCACTTTTTTATTATAATAAAAAGTATTTTGCAATACTATTATTTTTTGGAGGCCTTATGAAAATTTTAATTGATGGTGATGGTTCACCTGTTAAACAAGAAGCCATTTCAGTGGCAATGCTTTATGATATTCCTGTTGTCATTGTCACTTCAATTGCTCACTATACGTCACAACCAGATAATCCGCTAGTAACGATTCACTATGTTGAAAAAGGACCAGACTCAGCTGACTACGAAATCTTTAAACTGACAAATAAAGGGGATGTCGTCATCACACAAGATTATGGGTTAGCATCATTACTTTTAAATAAAGCTTACGTTATCCATCACAATGGGAAGGAATACCATAAGAATTCTATTGATACGTTACTAACCCAACGATTTCTTTCTCAAAAGGAACGTCTAAAGGGTCACCATACAAAAGGCCCTCGTCAATTTACCCAAAAAGATCGTGACTACTTTACCAATCAATTGAATCAACTCATTGAATGCATTCTCTTAACAAATAAACAATAATGTTTGCTATTAAGAGCGAATCTGTTGAAAAGTTTGTGAAAATCACGTACAGTAAGAATGTTAAAGACTGAGAAAGGTGGACATTATGCGCATTCATTTATTAGAACCCTTACGTGTACCAGAAGAAAAAATTAATGAGTTAGCTCAACCGTTAATTGATGCTGGCCATACGTTTAAATATTTTGATCAAAAAACAACCGATACTGATGAACTTATTGCTCGCAGTAAAGATGCTGACATTATTACGATTGCTAATAATCCACTTCCTGACGAAGTGATTGAAGCTAATCCTAACATGCAGTTAATTAATGTGGCTTTCACAGGTGTGGATCATGTGAATACGAAACTAGCATCTGAACATGATATTAAAGTGGCTAATGCTTCCGGATATGCGAATACTGCAGTTAATGAACTTGTTATCGGTTTAGTCCTAGGATTATATCGTCAAATCCCTAAAAGTGATGCTGATGTCCGCTTAGCCGAAGATTTCTCTGGTCCTTTCCAAGGCAGAGAAATAAAAGGTAAAACGGTAGGAATTATTGGAACTGGTAAGATTGGACTTGAAACAGCTAAATTATTTAAAGCATTTGGTGCTCACCTAGTCGGTTACAATCGCAGTGAAAAAGAAGCCGCTAAAGATTTAGGCTTAGAATATCTTTCACTTGAAGAAGTGCTAAAAACCAGTGATATTGTTTCTGTACACCTCCCTCTAAACGAAGAAACAAAAGGATTTATTGGGAAAGGACAATTAGATTTAATGAAATCAGATGCAATATTAATTAATGCGGCTCGTGGTCCAATCATCGACAATCAAGCATTAGCTGACAAATTAAATGCTGACGAAATTGCTGGCGCAGGTATCGATGTTTTTGATGGCGAACCTCCATTAGATTCAGATAATCCTCTGTTACATGCGAAAAATGCCTTATTAACTCCACATATTGCCTTTTTAAGCGATGAATCCATGGATATTCGAGCACAAATTGCATTTGATAATATTCAGGCGTTTATCGATGGTCATCCACAAAATCTAATGAATTAAGGTGAATTTAGTGAGTAAAAAAATCAAAACTAACGCGATGCGTTTGTTAGACCAACAAAAAATTTTCTACGATGTCTTTACATATTTCGGTGACGATGTCGACAATGGTGTCGACGTTGCTATTAAGATGGGAAACGACCCTAAACAACAATTTAAAACCTTAGTAACAGAAGCGAAATCAGGTAACCATTATGTTTTCCTTGTTCCTGTAGAAGCTAGCTTGGATTTAAAAGCAGCTGCTCAAGCGGTCAATGAAAAAAATGTCCATATGATTAAGGAAAAAGAGTTAGAGCCGCTCACTGGCTATGTCCATGGTGGTTGTTCCCCATTAGGAATGAAAACTGATTTTCCTGTTACAATCGATCAATCGGCTGAAAATTTTGACGCGATTATTTTCAGCGGTGGTAAAGTCGGATTAGCCATTTCTGTCGCTTTAAGCGATTTACCTCAGGCGATTTCTGACTTGAATTTCGCTAATATTGTAACTTATTAATTGCCAAAAGGAGAAAAAACAAAAATGACAATTAACATTCGCCCATATCAAGAAACAGATTTCGATGCTTTGCAAGAAATGATTACTGAAACTTGGTACGCTGGCAATTATAAACTAGACCCTGACGCAACTAATACTTTCTCTGCGTTTGATACGAACTTAAGATTACATGACAGTTCTTTTGGGCTAACTGCTGAAGAAGATGGCAAGGTATTAGGTGTGTTCTTCGGAAATATTAAAAACCAAGAAAAAACATTAAAAGAAAATATTCAAATTGATTTTGAAGACGTGTCTACGTTTGCAATTGACGATAATCCCGTTAAACGTGACGTTTTAACCCAATTAACGAATGAAATTCATGCCAATCGTTATCTTGATGAACATCATGGTAGTCAACCTGATGCCGTTATCGAACTTTTCATTCTTAGTCCTGCTGCCCGCGGAAAAGGAATTGGTGGAAAATTATGGGAAAACGGCTTACAAGTCTTTGCTGATCATGATGTCAAAGATTACGTTTTACATACAGACTCTGATTGTGACTATTCATTCTATGATCATAAAGGTTTAACACCCGATAAATCGTATAGTTATTCTACTGATCCAAAATATAAATATTTCTTATATGCTGGTGAAATTAAATAATAATTAATGAAAACCTCCCACTTAACAGTGAGAGGTTTTTCTTATTTATTCATATAATCAGAATAAGCGTCTTCCCAATAGTGGTTATCTTCATCAGTGATTGCTCTTAATACGCGGCAAGGATTACCGACTGCAATGACATCTTCTGGAATATCCTTAGTGACAACAGAACCAGATCCAATAATTGAGCGACTACCAATCGTCACACCCGGATTCACTGTCACATTCCCGCCAATCCATACACTATCTCCAATGGTAATCGGCTTCGCATACTCTACTCCAGTATTACGAATATCAGCACTTATTGGATGACTAGGTGTTAGTAAATGAACATGTGGGCCTAAGAACACATGATTTCCGATAGTAATCGGCGCCACATCAACAAATGAGCAGCCATAATTACTATAAAAATGATCCCCTATTGATACTTGCTTGCCATAGTCACAATAAATGGGTGCTGTGACTTCAGGATTCTCCCCTACTCGACCAAACAACTGGCGAATCATTGCTTCTTGCTCTTCATTTTGATGAATTGACAATTGGTTATATTGTTTCACCAATTCTTGGGCATCCTGCATCTCCTGCTTCAACTCAGAATCAATTGTATATAGCTCACCCTTAAGCATTTTCTCCTTTTGCATAAAAAACTCCTTTATCTTTTTTACTCTCATTAACCAACCCTATTCTAGTAAAAAAATTTAGTTAACTTTCTTTCGGCATTTTACGATAAAACTATTCATCTTTTAATTTTGCTTCCAATTTTTTACTAACATACTTTCTAATAATAAATACCACCACTAAAATACCAAATAAAATATAATTCATTTTTAACCTCTAAATCAATTACTAACTATTTCCTAACACACATTCTTAATCCTTATTGTCATCCTTTTCAATCGCAAAGATTAGTAGCAAGATGACTGATAAAAACATATGAGGGAAAATCAACGACGTGAGTAAGAACCCTATGATGTAAACGAACCACGAAGAATCTATTTTATACTTACCAAATTTCATAGAAAAACTCCTTCGTTTTATAGTCGCTGTACATAAGTCTTCATTCTCTTACCGGCATTTTCTCTTTTAATCAAGTATACACTAAAAAATTAAATTACTATAAGCCCATATTAATTAGCCATTGTATTTTAAATAAAAAGAGACTATTATTTTGATAAAGTAAGTGTAACAGCATTTATTTAAGCACTAACTATTCGAACTATAGAAAGGTAATCTTAACGATTAATGGGTATACGATGATGAGTGAAAACATTTTTATGCTAGGATTTTTTCTATTTTTTTTTATTCTTTTCGATTTAGTTATCTATTCGATTTATTTACTTTATAAGAAAAAATTTCACCTAAAAATTGGTATTGCCCTGCTGATTAGTTTCTTACTAATGCTACTGTGTTATTCAAAACTATCCAGCACAACGGATACCAATCCCATCGTATTCAATGATGCTTATCAAACCGCTACGAATTTAAAGGAATCTATCGATATCAGTAATGCGACCGACTATCAACCTAAAACATCACAATTCAAAAAAGGCAATCAAGAAACCATAAAAGTTATTCCTGTTACCAATCATACGTTTGTGTGTGTCGGTGAGAACAAACAGGTTTCAGGTATCACGAGTTTATATATTGATAAAGATGAAGCATTGACACTGACAGATAATATTGACTCAAAACTCTCACAATACATTCAAAATCATTTTGAACAGAATCAAGAGATTTCTAATGCATCTGTTAGTGACTGGAATATTACCCTTGAAAAAGCAAATACAGAAGACTATCCAAATCTATCTTTGTATCATCTATATCTTACACCTCAACAAGTTAAAAAATAGCATGTCTTTCCTTCTATATTTCAATAATAATGATAATATTAGATACGAAACTAGAAAAATTAGAAATTGCCTATCGATATCAAGTAGAATCTATGCGTGAAAAAGAATTATTAAAAGCTCAAAAAGAAGAAATTAAAGAGCAACAATGCGCAGAAAAAGAACTTTAAAGTAAAAATAGCCAAAAGCAACCTGATATATGATTGCTTTTGGCTATTTTTTATATAAAAGGCACTAAAAAATCGACTACTTCAAAAACAGACCAACCTCTTAGAAAACGGTCGTCAAAAAGTAGCCGATAAGTTAATTCATATGTTTAAACTGTTAGTCCCAAACGAAATAGAGACTATTATTCCCACTCTTCTTTTCCAAATGTACGATAAATCTCAAACCATTCAAAATACTGGATTCTATTTTTTAGAGTATCACTAAATCCATCTAATTATAGAACATTTTCAATTTTTTTGTCCCGTCCCAGTCCCAGTACCAGAGAAATATTGTTTTAATATAATATCTCTTTTTGTCTTCTAAGCTATTAAAAGCAAAAGAACAAATAAGGAGTCAAGATAAGGAAAAAAAGTCCATATTAGGGCAAATAAAAAGCTTTAAGACAGACGAAAAAACTAAATCAAATAAGAAAGACCATAGCAAAGATACAGAGAGATAAATATCGGCAGTCTTCGGACTGCCTTTATTTTTTTTTTGCTAAGTTTAACGCAGTAAATCATATAATTGAAAGGAATCTGTATTATATGCTCTCATTAGATAGTTAATCTATACATTTAGAAAGGTAAAATATAGAATTGGAGAATGATATGGGATTTTCATATAACAAATTATGGAAGTTATTAATAGATAAAAATATGAAAAAAACAGACTTAAAATGTGCAATCGCAACAACACCCAAGATAATAGCAAAAATGGGAAGAGACGAAAATGTAAGTCTAGAAACATTAGGAAAGATTTGTGAGTATTTTCAATGTGATATTGGAGATATTATTGAATGTAAGTCAATGGGAATCAAGTATGATAACGGAATTTGATAGTATTCCATATTCAAATGCTGGTAGAGGGCTACAATGCTTACTAAAAACTGAGCTTGCTTTAAATAATATTAATACAAATAAAGATAAAATTATTTTAATTGAAGAGCCAGAAAACCATTTGTCATATTCTAACATGAATAATTTAATTGATATTCTACAAGAAAATAGTATTAAGGAATCTAGTCAAATAATTATTTCAACTCATAGCAGTTTTGTTTTAAATAAATTAGGCTTAGAAAATTTAATACTTTTATCAAACAAAAAAAGCTCTAAAATTACAAATTTAAGTAGTGATACAGAAAAATATTTTAAAGCTATTTCAGGATACGACACATGTGGAGACGGTGGTATTATTGTCAAGAAAATATAATAACAAGCTATAAAACTGCCGAAATAGGTGGCTTTTAGGATTTTAAAAGAAATCAGTTCTATAATAAATTAAAAATCGTGTTGGTAGAAAAATCATCTACTTCTACCAACACGATTTTACAAAGAGCCAGTACTTACATCTCTTTTTCTCCTGTAAAACTATTGTATCTTGATACTTTAAGGAGTTTTAATTATTCTATATGTTAATTGTCATTTTTTCGGATCTAATCTTAATAAAATAGCATTAATGGCGACGATGACTGTTGACACAGACATTAGAATTGCTCCTAATGCAGGGCTTAATGTGATACCAATAGGAGCCAAAATTCCTGCAGCTAGAGGGATAGCTATAAAGTTATAGCCGGCTCCCCAAAAGAGATTTTGTTTCATTTTACGAGTTGTTTTGTGTGCTAATTCAATGAATGATTCAATATCTCCTGGATCAGATTGAGTCAAGATGACATCAGCTGAATCCAATGCCACTTGGGTTCCAGCGCCTATAGCTATACCAACGTCTGCTAAGGCAAGAGAAGGGGCATCATTAACACCGTCACCTACCATGATAACTTTCTTTCCACGATCTTTAAGTGTTTTAACTAACTCATATTTGTCTTGTGGAGATTGATTTGATCTATATTCAATCTCTAAATCTTCTGCCGCTCCTTGAGCTGCTTTTTCATTATCACCTGTTGCCATAATTGGCTCTATATTGTTATTTTTAAGAGCTTCTATTAACTTTTTACTGGTTGCTTTTAATTCATCCCCCAAAGCTACAGCACCAATGGCATCATCGTTTTCTACTAAGACACTGAGGGTTGCTCCTTTTGGAATATCCATATCTAGATTACGTCCGTATGCTTTTTGACTGATTAATTGGTATTGGTGCCCATTAGCTTTACCTTCTACGCCAGCACCGGAAATTACATCAATGGAATCAAAGGATACTGGACTTATACCTTCTTGGTCGGCGAAGCTTATAATTGATTGAGCAATCGGGTGACTAGACCCTCCTTCAATACCTGCCAATAGTGAAATTATTTCTTCTTTTGTATATTTTTCATTAAAAAGTTCAACATCTAATACTTTAAACTCACCTGTTGTTAAAGTACCTGTCTTATCTAAAATCATCACATCTGCATCTTGAGCTATTTCTAAAGATTCTCGGTCTTTTACTAGTAAGCCACGACTTGCCCCTAAGCTTGTGCTACGAGCGGTTACCAATGGAATAGCTAGACCCAAAGCGTGAGGACAAGCTATAACTAATGTTGTGATAGCAAATTTTACTGCCGTTGGGATGTCCGCTATAAGCGTCCATACTACAAAAGCTATTAGCGCGACAATGACCGCAATATAGAAGAGCCACCCTGCAACCTTTTGAGCAATATTTTCTGCTCTGGAAGGCTGACTTTGAGCTTGGCTGATTAAATTCTGAACTTGAGAGATGAAGGATTGATCACCTGTCTCATTCACTTTAATATAGAGAACCCCTTCCCCATTTGTTGAGCCTCCGATTACTTCATCTCCAGGACCTTTTTTAACTGCTTTTGATTCTCCAGTCAAAAGAGCTTCATTTAGACGTGATTCGCCACGCTCGATAGTTCCGTCTGCTGGCACATTTTCTCCAGCTTGAATTCGAATTAAATCACCTACCTTTAAGTCAGCAACTGGTCGTGTTTCTATTGAATCGTCATCTAATACTACGTGAGCATCTTTTGGTACTAGCTTAGCCAGTTCTTCTTGTGCATCTCCTGCTTCTCCAATAGCTTTCATCTCAATCCAGTGACCTAATAACATGATTAATAATAATGAAGCAAATTCAAAGAAAAAGTCCATCACGTGTTCACCCGTTACGTAGGTAATGATAACAGCATAAATACTGTATAAATATGAAACACTTAAACCTAAAGAAACGAGAGCCATCATTCCAGGTTCTTTTTGTTTAAATTCGTCAAGTGCCCCTTGATAGAATGGACGTCCACCATAAATAATTAATATAGTAGATAAAATAGCTACTACAATATCAGAATATGGAAAAGTAAACTGGAATGGTAGGTCAAACCCAGCCATAGGGGATAAGAGCATAATAATGATTCCTATTGGCAATGATTTTAAGAAAAGTTCCCTAAAGTTTCCATGATGGTGATCATGCCCATTGTGCCCGCTGTGATCATGCCCAGCATGATGTTCTTGATGTTGATCCTTATGGTCTCCATGTTCTTCCGTGCTTACGTGCTCATGTTTTGAATGATCCATGTCGCCATGATTATGGTGACTGTGGGATGAATGTTCGTTGTTATTGTTCATTTTAAATTCCTCCTTATTCTTAATGATGATGTAAATGACATTTGCATTGTCCTTCTGGACAATTGCAATCCACTTCTTCTACTGCGAAAGCTTTTTTCATCTCTAATATTCTTTCTAATCGATCTATATCATCGAAGCTTAAGACATGATCTTCAATGATGCTTCCTATTACATTTCCGACTTTCTTTTTGCAAATACGGTTAAAAATATCTTCTACGTAATCCCTTACGGCTTCTTTCTCTTCAATATTGGCAGTGTAAATAAACTTTCTACCTTCTTGCTCTGTATTTAGTACGCCTTTTTCAACTAATCTGCCTAAGATCGTTTTGATAGTGGATTGTGTCCAGTCCATTTTTTCTTTCAATACGGAAATGACTTTTTTACTAGTTACTCGCTCATTTGCCCAAACTACACGCATGACTTCCCATTCAGCATCTGTGATATTAGTATTAAATTCTATTGTGCTCATTCTCCTTCCCCTCCTAGTTGTCTACATATGTAAACATATATACTCAAAACAAGTTTACCATTGTAAACGAATTATGTCAAGTCTCTTTAATAAATGTAAGCAACGCTTATAGCTTTTTATCTCTCCACTTCTATCCCATAATAATTTTCATAGTTTTTCCCATACTGAACAAGGTCAGAAAATTGTTCTTTATTCAAACAATACTCTTGCATAAGGGCGTTCTTTTTTTCTTGCAATTCATCGAGTTGAGTGATTGAATTAATTCCTTGTTATCTAAGTTTAATTATTGAATTAGCCATTGTTTTGATATTATGTTTTCTTGCCTAAACTTCATAACCTTTTGAGGATTGAGCTTTTTTATTAGTATATATATCAATGACGTTTCCTACACGTTTTTTAATAGGATTAGCTTTGTTTTTAATAGCTAAATCTATTCTTTCTTTGATTTTTTCTTCGGTATAATCTTCTCCGATAGTCTTAGCTCTTGTAAATCTTTGCTTATCTTTATTACGAAAAGCAATGTATTTACCAAACTTAATTTCATAATCAATAGATTTCATATTTTCTAAAAACTCTTCCCACGAGTTAGACCTATTAATCATTCTATCTATATCAAATTGCAGTTTAGACTTCCAAAAATTTCCTTTCTTGTTTTGGTCATATTAGTACCAAGATTTACCAGCAGTTTTATATTTTTTTGTAATCTTCATAATATTCATCAATGACTGAGAGCTTATTTTCTTTACATAATTCGTCACTTTGAAATCTGATTTTATGATAAGATTTTTTATTAGATTGGTAGCATTTGCCAGTCTTGTAATTAACATTATTAAAAATAATATGGTTATGGATATGCCCTCTATCTATATGAGTTGCAAGAACAAATTCATAATCTTGTTTTAAAATTTTCTTGCACAACTCCATTCCAATTTCGTGAGCTTTTATAGGTTCAACCTCTCCTGGTAGAAAAGATTGGATTAAATGTCTAGCCAAAACTGTACCCTTAGTATCATTATCTTCTCGAGTTTTCAAAAATTGAATATGGGCAGTAGATGGATGACATTTAAATGAAGATACCAAGACTTTTTCATCAGTTTTTTCGCTCTTAGTAATGTAATCTATTACCAAATTTAGAGTTGATTTTATAGGATGTATTTTTGTAATTGCCATACTAATCACTTTAACTTTCTTTTGATTTATTAAGAAGTAGGGAATGGATCTGCCATATTTCTTTTGATAATTTTTCTATTTGTTTATTCATTGTTTCAATTTCATTTTTGTAAATAACACCAGTTGTATTAGTAGCTTTTGCAATCTGGTTTATGTTATTTGTTACATTTGAAAGCAGCCATTGTAGGTTTCTAAATAGTTTTAAATCTACAACATAAATCTCTTTTTCCAATACACATTTTCTAAGAAAGTAGGACATAGTTTTGCAATTTGCAAGTTTCATTTTCTTTTCAAAAACTTCTTTTTCTTCATCTGTTAAATATATTTTAAGTTGTTTTTTCAATTTTTTAATTAAAAAAATGTTATTAAAATAAATATATGAACACAAAAAGACCGCAGTTTGAAACTACGGTCTAATTTTTTGTCCAAACGTAAACCACTTGGAACTATTATTCAATTTATTCTTTTTTACAAATGTTCCCATTTTAATCCCAATTACAGTTTTTAATCTTCTATAACCGTTGATTTTACAAAACTTTTAATTTTTTTGCGATTATTCCCACTCAATAGTTGCAGGTGGTTTAGAGGTAATGTCTAAGACGACGCGGTTAACATGTTTGACTTCGTTAACGATTCGTTGACTAATTTTATTTAAGACATCATAAGGAATATGTGCCCATTCTGACGTCATACCATCAACTGAGGTTACGGCACGAATACCAATTGTATAGTCATATGTCCGAACATCTCCCATAACTCCTACAGATTTAAAACCTGGAAGCACGGTGAAGTATTGCCAAATATCACGTTCTAATCCGGCATTTTTGATTTCTTCGCGTAAAATCGCATCAGATTCGCGAACAATTTCTAATTTTTCTTTCGTAACTTCGCCAATAACACGAATGGCTAAACCAGGTCCAGGGAATGGTTGACGCCAAACGATACTATCAGGCATTCCAAGTTCGGTACCTACTGCACGAACTTCATCTTTAAATAATGTATTCAATGGTTCCAATAGGTCGAACTGCATGTCTTCAGGTAATCCCCCAACATTGTGGTGAGATTTAATAGTTTGCGCCGTTTCCGTTCCAGACTCAATCACGTCTGTATATAATGTTCCTTGAGCTAGGAAGTCGATACCATCAAGTTTGGTTGCTTCATCATCAAAAACATACACAAATTCATTACCAATAATTTTACGTTTTTGTTCTGGATCGCTAACGCCTTCTAATTTACTTAAGAAACGTTCTGAAGCGTCTACTGGAATAATATTTAATCCAAATTTGCCACCTAGGGATTCCATCACTTGTTTGGCTTCGTCTTTACGTAATAATCCGTGGTCTACAAAAATGCAGACTAATTGATCACCAATCGCTTTTTGTAGTAACACACCTACAACCGATGAATCAACACCACCAGATAATCCTAATAGGACTTTACGGTCACCAACTAGTTCACGGATTTCAGCAATTTTTAAATCAATAAAAGAAGCAATTGACCAATCACCACTGGCACCACAAACATCGAAGACAAAGTTTTTCAACATGTCATTTCCATGAACAGATGCACGAACTTCTGGGTGGAATTGGAAACCAAAGAATGGTTTATCTTCGCTTTCAAACGCTGCTACTGGACTGTGCGGAGCGGTAGCGGTCACTTTGAACCCATCTGGTAATTCTGCAATACGGTCAGAATGACTCATTAAAACTAATTCTTCTTCATCCAATCCTTTAAATAATGGGGATTGCTCTTTAATTTGTAGTGGTTGTTGGCCAAATTCTCGTTTATCAGAAGCTTCGACAACCCCACCAAATGTTTTGGTCATTAGTTGCATTCCGTAGCAAACACCTAATACGGGAATTCCTAAATTAAAAATTTCTGGGTCAATATCAAATGAATTTTCATTATAGACGGAATGAGGTCCACCAGATAAGATAATTCCTTTGACATTTCCTTTTGCCATAATTTCTTGTGCAGATAATCGATGAGATAGTAATTCAGAATACACACCGAACTCACGAATCCGCCGAGTAATCAATTGGTTATATTGACTACCATAGTCTAAAACAATAATTTTCTCGAATTGTTTCATCTGTTCCAATTCTGGCATATCATCGCTCCTTTTTTGTTAGATAGAAGAATTTTATCAAATATTAGTCAATAAAACTACCCTCTCGTTTAGTATACGCTATTTTTTTATATTTTTTCTGAAGTTTTACTTTTTATTCGATATCATCACGGTTTATCCGTTATAATTAAAGAGATACACAGGAGGAGTTGACGAAATGAAGACTGGTATAGGAAAAGCACATGGTAAAATTATCTTTATGGGGGAACATAGTGTCGTCTATGGTTACCCTGCGATTGCTTTACCCTTTCGTGCGGTTGAAATGACGGCGAAAATCACCCCAAGTGACTGTTCAACGACTCTAGACAGTGACTTATACCAAGGTGATCTACTTTCCTGCCCACCTCATTTAACGAATATCAAATTATTAATTGAAAAACTGATGATGGATTACTTACCAAATCAACATACCCATGTTCAAGTCACTAGCTCTATCCCTGCTGAACGAGGGATGGGCTCTTCAGCATCGGTAGCATGTGCTATCATCCGTGCTTTTTTTGATTACCTTGATCAACCGATTGCAACGGATACGTTATTGAAATATGCGGATTTCGCTGAAGAAATCAGTCACGGAAATCCTAGTGGGTTAGATGCTCGATTAACAGCATTAGATCAACCATTACTTTATCGTAAAAATGAGCCTATAACACCTTTTCACTTTCAAACGCCTTATTGGTTAGTAGTCGCTGACACTGGTATTCCTGGTGAAACAAAAGCAGCGGTTGCGGCAGTTAGAGAAGGTGTGGACCAAGAAAAAATAACTGAGAATCAACCTTTTAGCGATGCCCTTCATCATCTAGGAAAATTAGTGACGAAATTACGAGCTTGCCTAGTAGACACTCAAGCACATAATCGTTATGCTGAATTATCATCATTAATTAATCAGGCACAACAAGATTTAAAAACGTTAACAGTGTCTAGCCACGCCCTTGATCAAGGAATTTCCTACTGTCAAACTCATCATGTTCCTGCTAAATTAACTGGTGGGGGCCGTGGTGGTTGCTACTTAGCATTGGCTAATAACAAAGCTCAAGCGGAACAACTTGCCCAACAATTAGAAAACAATGGTTTAGCTATTAAAACTTGGCTAATGCCCTTTGCTAGTTAGAAAGGATAAACTTATGCAAAAACGAATTGGTGCCTGTCGCGCACATACCAATATTGCGTTAATTAAATATTGGGGAAAACGTGATCAAACATTATTCCTACCCACAAGTTCTAGCCTCTCGCTAACTTTAAATGCCTTTTATACGGATACGCGAGTGCAATGGTTAGATAATTTATCCAACGATCTTTTTTATTTGAATGGTGAAAAACAATCTAAAGAAGAGACAAATAAAATCTCTCGCTTTCTTGATTTGTTCCGAGATGAACTAGGGATAAATGGTTACGCCAAAGTCGAAAGTTATAATCATGTCCCTACTGCCGCTGGATTAGCCAGCTCTGCTTCTGCTTTCGCGGCTCTAGCTGGTGCTTGTCGTGAGTCTTTACACCTTGACTGGTCCAATGAAAAATTATCAACCTTTGCACGTCGAGGTTCTGGAAGTGCCACTCGCTCCGTCTATGGTGGTTTTGTCGAATGGAATAAAGGAACGAGTTCAGTTGATTCTAAAGCAATTGCTATTGACGATGCGAATTGGGATGTTGGGATGGTCATCATCGCTATTAATAAAGCGAAGAAGAAAGTGAGTTCTAGAGAAGGCATGCAACTAACCGTAGCAACTTCACCTTTCTATAGTCAATGGGTAGAACAATCCGAACAAGATCTTATCGCCATTAAAGAGGCTATCGCTAATCAAGATATTCAACGTGTCGGCGAAATAGCAGAGACAAATGCAATGAGAATGCATGCGACAACTTTAGCTGCTAATCCACCTTTCACTTATTTTGAACCGGAAACGCTACAAGCTATTGCCTCTGTACAAGCACTCCGCGAAAAAGGATTTACAGCTTATTACACGATTGATGCTGGACCGAACGTTAAAGTCCTATGTAAAGCTTCTGAAATGTCACAAATCAAGCAACATTTGTCTGAGACATTTACAAATGACCAACTCATTACTACTACGCCAGGTGATGCTTTGACCCGTTTAGATCACTGGGAGTATGAAGATGTCACAAATTAACTATCAAGCACCTGGTAAACTATTTTTAGCAGGTGAATATGCGGTCACTAAAAGCTATCAACGCGCTTTGTTAGTACCAGTCAATCGCTTTTTGAGTGTTCACCTTGTTCCTACTTCAGAAGCTCAAGGAACAATGAACACAAATCAGATTGCTCAGACGATTACCTGGGAATTCTCAAATCGTCATGTGAAATATCATGAAAAAGCTGGACAATCTTTCGCATTAATATGGGCTCTTATTGAACATGTTAGTGAATATGCTGAGAAACAATTAGATAATTCAATCACTCTCCAACCGTTTCATTTAACAATTGAGTCTGAATTAGATGCGACAGATGGTACTAAATATGGCCTCGGATCTAGTGGTGCACTATCAGTCGCTTTAACAAAAGCCCTAGTGCATTTCTATTTAGGTCCCGAGCAAGCCAAAGACCCTCTCCTAATCTTTAAATTAATAGCCGTTACGCATTCCGATTTAAACATGTTAGGATCACTTGGCGATGTGGCCTGTCAATTATTAAGAACACCGGTAATCTACCAAAATTGGGATCGCGAATGGTTTAGCCAACAAATAAAAAACCACGATAATTGGATTGATTTAATTTCTAAAGACTGGCCAGGATTGCAACTTATTCCGGTTCCTTGGCCAAAACAGTGGCAATTAGCGGTGGTCTGGAGCCAATCAGCAAGTTCCACTGAAAAACTCTTAAAAAGTCACCAAACAAAAAATCAAAAGCAAATAAAAGATTTTAGCCATCAATTTAAAACAGATTCAGAAACGACTTTATTAGGTATTCAATCTGCCATCGAGTCTCAAGATTGGGAAGCCATGAAAACTCACATCGCCAATAATTATCGTCAAATTAAAGCATATACTAACCAACAAGATAAACCTTATCTTACTTCAACATTCATCACAGCAAATAACGAAATCGCGATGTTAGACTGTGTCTTTAAAATTGCTGGAGCTGGTGCTGGTGATTGCGCATATGCCCTATGTCAAGATGATAAAACAAAAGATTTAGTGATTAAAAAATGGCAAGAAGCCCATTTAACACCTCTGCCATTACAACTGATTTTATAACACGAAAGGATGACCGTCATGTCGACTAGTCGTAAAGATGATCATGTCAACGCTGCTTTCAAACAATATCAAACCAACCCTACTGATTTTGAATCGATTCGTTTTATTCACCATTCAATTCCTAAATATAATTTGAGTGATATCAATATTGAAACCTCAATACTGAATCATCAACTCACTACCCCTTTTTATATTAACGCGATGACAGGTGGAAGTGAGTGGACGGCTCAAGTCAATAAACAACTAGCAATGGTCGCTAAAGAAGCACAGTTAATGATGGCAACTGGAAGTATTTCCGCTGCAATTAAAGACCCTAAAGTGGCTCACAGTTTTCAAATCGCTAGAGAAGTCAATCCAGATGGTTTTTTATTAGCGAACTTAGGAGCCAACCATCCCTTAGAAAATGCTAAGAAAGCCGTTGATTTAATCGATGCCGACGCCTTTCAAATCCATTTGAATTCTCCACAAGAAATTGTCATGCCTGAGGGCGATCGAGAATTTCGCGAATTCGAAGATCATATTGGTGAAATTGTTCATGGTTTAGGTGTGCCGGTTATGATTAAAGAAGTGGGCTTCGGTATGAGTTCTGAAACGGTTCAACGATTAATCGATATTGGAGTATCAACAGTAGATGTTTCTGGATTTGGCGGAACCAATTTCGCTACTATCGAAAATTCTCGCCGAGAAAAAGAAGATTTTGCTTTCTTAGGCGATTGGGGCCAATCAACAGCTGTTAGTCTAATCGATAACTATCACTTAAAAGATGTTGTTGATTTAGTCGCCTCTGGAGGAATTAAACATCCCCTACAAATGACTAAGGCTTTTGCATTAGGGGCTAAAGCAGTTGGTATGAGTGGCGAATTTTTACAACGTGTTCTGACTAAAGGAGTCGATGACACCGTTGAACAAGTACATGCTTGGGAAGAACAGTTAAAATTAATCATGTTAATGCTAAATGCGCCAACTATCCCCGACTTGCTCCATACCGACTTAATCTTTACTGACTTTCCAAAAGAATGGGCAGAGCAACGACACATTGATTTATCCATGTTTAACACACGATCACATCATGCTCATTAATCAATAAAGCACGCCTCAATTAAGAGACGTGCTTTTCCTATATTATTGATTAATTGCGCGATTATAATTGGTAAATTTATCGATAAATCCATAGGGATCCACCAAATGAATTTGTTTCGCAAAGGTATAAAGATTGGTTGGTCGTAATTCGGCATCATGGATTAGTTGCGGATTAGTGGCGACATTTATCGGTGTCGTATCTGCAATCAAATGGCCTTTTTTCAAAACGAGTGTTCGTTGCGTAAACTCTAAGGCCATATCGATATCATGCGAATTAATTAAAACTAAAATATTTTCCCGTTGGCTAATGGTATAAATATATTGCATCAATTCGTTATAGTGATAATAATCTTGCCCTTCTGTTGGCTCATCAATAATTAAAACCTCTGATTGAAACAGTAACGCTTGCGCTAATAAGATACGTTTTTGCTGTCCATAGCTTAATGATTCAATAGGTAAATCAATAGCATAATGTAATCCTAATGCTTGTAAGCTTTGGTGCATACGTTCTTCATAATCACTAACAGCCATCCCTGCTTCAAGAATCGCATGCGTTAATTGCTCTCTGATGGTTTTTTCGGTTAATCGTTCCCAAGGGTCATGCGGAATGAATGTCACACGGTGGTGGTGATTGGCTTCATCACTATCATTATGAAAATAATAACGTCCCGAAGTTAATGTCAATTCGCCATTTAAAATCCGAGAGAGTGTGGTTTTACCTGCTCCATTCCCACCCACAACAGAAACAATTTCTCCTTTATGAAATGTGACTGATAGGTGATCGACTGTATATTCCTCACTATTAGGATATTGATAAGTTGCCTCGTCGAATGTCAATAATCGTTCATTGGATTTAGGAAGTACAAAATGCGGAATCGATAATAGCCATTTTTCAATGGTTGATTTTAAACCTTGTCCGTATATGTGGTTGACATTTTCAATGTTTCGTACTTGATGTAACGGATATCCTGAGTAGCGAATAGCTGAGACATACAATGGTTCACGAATATGAAATGTTGGTAACACTTCACTTTTTAACAAGTTAGGCACTGACCCATCAAACACGACACGTCCTTCATTTAGTACAATAACCCGATCAATTGGACGATACATGGTCTGTTCTAAACGAAATCCTGATAGAACGATGGTCGCATTATTCGCATAAGAAAAATCATCCAATAAATCAATAAACGCTTGTTGTGTTTTGGGAGCCAAATTGGCAAGTGGTTCATCAAATATAAACACCGATTGGTCGTAATCCATACCGCCCATCAACCGAACTATATCCCGTTGTCCGGTTGATAATTTGGCATAATTAGCCATAATTTCTTCCTGACTATCTAGATGTGTCCAATCAATCCCGGCAATTTGTTGCGTAGTTTCTTGACGATCAACGGCATCAATAATAGGTTCGCCATCAATCGTTTGAAGATTATGATGATCGCGAATAATTTCTCCTTCACTATATCCAGAAAATTGTCCAGTTCCTAGTTCGTTTTTCAAGGCACGAACAAATGTTGATTTACCAGAAGCATTAGCACCAAGAACTAGCACTTTTTCCCCACGGTATAATGTCAGATTAATCTCATCAAGCGCCGGACCATATCCATTATCATAGGTAAATGACCAATTTTTAAACTGAATCCATGGTTCAGACATGCTAATTCCTCCCTAACCGTTTCCAAACTCTTATTTATTAGTTTCGATATTATCTTCTCGTCCGATAATTCGAACTTCAGTTTCCAATGTCACATCGTTTTTATCTTTAATGACTTCTTGAACATGATGAATCACATCAATATAATCTGTAGCGGTTGCCCCACCAATATTGACAATAAATCCAGCATGTTTCATTGAGACTTGAGCGCCGCCTACTGTATATCCTTGTAGGTTGGCTTCTTGAATTAATTGACCCGTAAAATGACCTTTAGGCCGTTTAAATACTGAGCCGCATGACGGTAATTCTAATGGTTGTTTAGATTCTCTCAGAAATGTTAACTCGTCCATTTTGCCAGTAATCGCATCAGCATCCCCCAGTTCTAAATCGAATGTGACGCGAACAATAATATCGCCCGTTTCTTGTAACTCACTATGGCGATAAGCAAAATTCAATTCTTCTAGAGTATACGTTTTATATTGTCCACCTAGAGTCACGACATCCACTTCGCGAACAACTTCTGAGACTTCGCCACCATAAGCCCCTGCATTCATATAAATTGCGCCACCTATAGATCCAGGAATTCCACAAGCAAATTCCAAACCACTTAAGGTATGATCAGCAGCTAGACGACTCGCATCAATAATACGAGCTCCTGCTTCAGCTATTAGTTGGCGACCATGAACAGCCATTTTTTCCATATCCGTCAGCATTAGCACAATACCTGCAATTCCTTGATCGCGAATAATTAAGTTACTTGAATTACCTAATGCAATCAACGGTATATGTTCACGATTGGCATAACGTATAATCGTTTTTATTTCTTGGACTGAGTGCGGAAAAATTAATGCATCAACAGGTCCTCCAGTTTTCGTATAAGAATAGTTCGCCATTGGTTCGTCGAATTTAATCGTTGTTTCTGGGAACACATCACTAAGGTGTCGTAAATTCATTAATCATCGTCCCTTTTTTATTAATTAAAAGTTAAGCATAACGCTTATTATCTTCACTATCAATCATACCATAATCGAGGCTCTTCCTGTTAGTCTCCTCGGTGTCTATGATAAAATATTTATAAAGTGAGAAAGGAGTTGCCCGACGATGACAAAGCAGCAACGTAATGCATTAATGATTCTAGCATTAACATTAATTTGGAGTGGTATCCATTTAACACGTACTCCCGAAGAAATAACCATTTATCAATCTGTATTAAGTCTGTTATTACCTATTATCGGTATCATTTTTGCCTTAAATATAATGATTCCTAAATGGCGATGGACATTAATAGGTATCTACACGATTATCTTTTTAATCATGTTATTTATCACAGTTATGAGCTTTTAATAAGGAGGCAACTATGCGATTTGTTAGTTGGAATGTTAATGGCATTCGTGCCATTTTAAAGAAAAATTTCGAAGATGTTTTTTCTGAAATGGACGCTGATTTTTTCTCCGTTCAAGAAATTAAATGCCAAGAAGGCCAAGTGGATCTCAATTTCCCTGGTTATTATTCTTACTGGAACTACGCTGAGAGAAAAGGATATTCAGGAGTCGCCGTATTTACCAAACATCAACCCAATCATGTTTATTATGGTTTAGGAATTCCAGAATTAGATACTGAAGGTCGGTTAATTACATTAGAATACGACAACTTTTATCATGTGACTTGCTATACCCCAAATGCTCAAAGTCACTTAAAACGCTTAGAGCATCGCTTGATTTGGGAAAAAGCGCTACTTGAATATCTTGAAAAATTAGATGCTAAAAAACCAGTCATTTATTGTGGCGATTTAAATGTCGCTCACAAAGAAATCGACTTAAAAAATGATAAAATGAACCATGGTAACCCTGGTTTTTCCGATGAAGAACGGGAAAGAATGTCTATTTTATTAGACCATGGATTTATCGATACCTTCCGTTATTTCTATCCAGATTTAGAGCATGTCTATTCATGGTGGAGTTACCGTCATCAAGCTCGTAAAACAAACGCTGGCTGGCGGATTGACTATTTTATTACTAGCCAATCTTTAGCGTCTAAACTTGTTGATGCCAAAATTCATGATGATATTATGGGAAGCGATCATTGTCCTGTATCGTTAGAAATCAATTGGGAAAAATAATAAAAAGACTTCGCTGAAGAATATTTCAGCGAAGTCTTTTCCTTATTCTGAATCAACCATTTTTTCCATAATAATGGTATCTCCATATTCTCCGTCTATTTTCATCGCACCAGATAATCGTCCAACCTCTTCAAAATCATATTTTTCATATAATTTAATCGCCCGAATATTATCACTATGAACTTCTAAACGAATCAAGCGCAATGTCTCATTATCTTCTGCCCAATCTAATAAATCTTCCATCAATACGCGACTGAGGCCGAAACTCCAAAATCTTCTTAATATACAAATTCCGATTTCTCCCACATGAGACAATTTAGGATTTTGGCTAGCACCAATACTAGCAACGCCAATTATCTCATCCCCTAAACGGGCAATAATTAAACGATTATTGTCTGTCGTTTGCAATTGTTTAATATACCGTGTCTCTTGTTCTTGATTTAGCCCTAATCCTTCTGACCCGAAACTTAAATAAGGCGTTTCCTCCCCAACAATTTTATAAAAATCTAATAATGGTTTAGCATCTTTTGGTTCAACATCCGTTAATGTAATTTCAATTCGTTCTTTTTTCATTCATTTAGTCCTCCAAACATTGGATAATTGCTTGACTTCGAGCCCCATGACTTACTAAAGACACTTGGCGACTTGAAGAAGAAAGTTTCTTGATGGTTACCCAAAGATAATCATCAGGTAAATCTTCCACGATAAATTGTGGCCATTCAATCACACAAACACCATCACCATCGAAATATTCCCATAATCCAATGCCTTCAGCTCCCGTCTCTTCTAAACGATAGGCATCCATATGATATAAAGGAATGCGTCCCTGCTCATATTCACGAATAATCGTATACGTTGGACTTTTGACTGCTCGTTTAATGCCTAATCCTTTGCCAAAATATTGGGTGAAGGTCGTTTTTCCTGCTCCTAAATCACCTTGTAGACAGATAACATCCCCCGGTTGCACTAATTCAGCTAATTGTTGTGCAAATCGTTCTGTTGCCTGCTCATCCATCCATGTCACTTGTCGCTCCATTATATGCTCCTCTTATTACTTTTTTACTAGTATAATAGCTATTCTCTTCGACGTCTAAGTAAAACATAAAAAGCCTGCTGAACCCATTTGTTCAGTCAGGCTTCGAGACATCATTTACCGGAAACTAGTCTTGTAACGCTTGATTAGCTGTAATAATTGCTAATTTATAAACGTCTTCTTCAACACAACCACGAGATAGGTCAGAAACAGGTTTATTCATTCCTTGTAAAACAGGACCAATTGCTTCGAAACCACCTAGTCGTTGAGCAATTTTGTAACCAATATTTCCTGATTGAATTTCAGGGAAAACAAAAACTTTCGCTTTACCTGCAACATCTGACTCAGGTGCTTTCTTCATAGCGACTTCATGAGCAAATGCTGCGTCAAATTGCATTTCACCATCAATCGCATATTGTGGTGCTAATTCTTTCGCAATTTTAGTGGCTTCTGCTACTTTTTCTTGTTCTGGAGAACTTGCAGAACCTTTTGTTGAGAAGCTTAATAACCCAACTGTTGGGTCAATATTAAACATTTCAGCTGTTTTAGCAGATTCCACAGCAATTTCCGCCAATTGTTGAGCATTTGGATTAATGTTAATCGCACAATCAGCGAATACATATTTTTCTGCTTCATTACGAATCATAATGAAAGCACCAGAAGTTAGGGAAACACCTGGTTTCGTTTTAATAATTTGTAATGCTGGACGTACTGTATCTCCAGTTGAGTGAACGGCACCAGAAACTAAACCATCAACATGGTCTTGATAGACTAACATCGTACCAAAGTAATTTTCGTCTTTTAAAATTTCGCGAGCTTGTTCTTCGGTAGCTTTACCTTTACGACGTTCAACGAAAGCTTGAACCATATTTTCCATATCATCATAGTTAGCAGGATCAATAATTTCAATATCTCCTAAATCAAAACCACGATCTTTTGCTTTTGCTTTTAAAGATTCTGGGTTACCCAATAGTACAGGTTCTACTAATTTTTCAGCTTTTAGGCGAACAACTGCGCCTTGAATACGTTCGTCATAAGACTCTGGGAAGACAATTCGAAGATTTTTTCTCGCAATCTTTTCAGATAATTCACTAAACAAACTCATAAAATTTTTCCTCCAATATTTGATACCCCTATCATACTATAAATTCACCTATTTGTCAGATGATTCCATAGTTAGTTTATCTTTTACTCGTCGATCTTGATGATAAGCGTTTTGCTTAAATTGTTGATATTGCTGCGTATAAACATCGACTTGTTCTTTTACCGGATAAAATACTCCATCTGCTTGACTAACTGGTATTTCTTGATGGGTTAATAGCCGATAACCCCCAATTAAACTCGCATCTCCCATCGTTAATGGTTGAATCGGATAATTTAAAATCGTCGCGACTTTTTGACAAACAGTGGGATGCTGAAATATTTTACCGTTTACTAATAATGGTCTACCGCCATTATGAAAAAATTGTTCGTGAATCTTATCTAGTAATAATCGCACCTGATAAAAAATCCCCGCGAAAATAGCTTGTAATTTATCATGTGATGAGGCATTATGCCAATTCCCAATACATTGTACAGTTAATTCTGAATTCCAAAATGGTGCGCGTTCGCCATATTGATAAGGCAAATAAATGAAATGATTCGGAGGGAAATTTGAAGCGACCATCACTGATAACATATCTTCAAAACTCATTGTCTGATTCACATCTGGATTTTGATACGTATTCGCTAATATATTTCCCATATTGTTCAAAGCCCCTCCAATCAGATAAGGACCGTTATCAGCAACTAAATAACAAAATAAATCATTAGCAGATGAAAGATGTGGTTTCTCGCTAAGATAACGAATAGCGCCACTAGTTCCAAACGATAATAATAACTGTTTCGTCGTCAAAGCTTCATAGGCATAATTAGCTAACGCCCCATCCGTACTTCCTGGATAAATCAGCACTTGTCGGTTATGACTTCCTATTTCAACCATTTGCAATGGCATTAAACTGGACACAATTTTAGGTAATTGATTAGGAGTCATTCCTAGTAATGATAAAATCGTCTTGTCCCAATTTTTAGTCTGTAAATTCATCATTCCTGACGTGCTTGCAGTCGGGATATCGATGACAAATTCACCCGTTAATTGCCAAATTAAATACGTTTTGATTCCCATCATTCGTAAATTAGGATTTCCAAATTGCTTTGGCTCTTTTTGCTTATAATAATAAGCTTTGATAAACGGACTCATCGCATGAATAGGTGTTCCCGTTTGATGATAAATTTTATCCGCAAGAGCTGATTGCTGAAATTGTACCCCTAGTTTACTTGCCCGTTGGTCTGACCAAATTAGACTCGGTTGAATCACCTCTCCCGTTGCTGTGGTCAATATAAAACTATGCATTTGTGAAGAAAACAGAATCTTTGTAATAGACCACTTCTTATTAGCTTCATAAAACATACCCTTAACATCAGCTAAAATTTGCACGGGATTTTGTTCTTGGCTACCAGGATTAGGTTGATAAGTCACATTTTTTCGTTCAATCGTATCGACACAGTGACATTCATGAAAAACGGCTAATTTTAAATGACTTGTTCCAATATCAATAACTGCTAACATATCGTCTCCTCATCCTATTTTCGATAAAAAAGACTGAAACATAATATCTCAGTCTTTTAATTAAGTACTAGCGAATTTCCGCGTTCAATTCTGTTTGTAGAGCAGTTGTAATTTTATCAACGTCTGAAGAGATTTCTTCATCAGTTAATGTAGTTTCAGGATTTAAGTACGCTAGTGAATATGCCATTGATTTTTTACCTGATTCAATATTTTCACCACGATAAATATCAAACAGTTCAATAGCAACTAGTGGCCCATCACTTGCTGAGCGAATCACTTGAGTAATGGTTTCATGAGTCACTTCATCGGATACAAGTAAGGCAATATCACGACTTGAACCAGGATGTTTTGGTAATGGCATTTGAACCACTTGTTTTTCTGGTAAATTAAAGATGGCTTCTAATGACATTTCAAATACAAAGGTATTTTTTAAGTCATAGTTTTTAGCCGTATCGGGATGCAATTTACCCATGTACCCTAATTCAATAGTTTCGTCGTTAGTCGTTGCCAATACTTTAGCGGTTTGCCCTGGATGCATGTCGGCATAATCACTGACAGCCTCGTAAGTAATTTCAGCTTCACGATTAGCTTTCGTTAAAATAGTTTCAACGACACCTTTCATATCGAAGAAAGAAATGGCTTCCTTAGCGGTATTCCAAGTTTTTTCTGATTTCATTCCTGTCCAAACAGCAGCTAAATGTGTATTAGCACTTGGAAGCTCGTTATCATCTTCCCAACTAAACACTTGACCAATTTCATAAACTTGAACGTTTTTAGTTTGACGTGCTGTATTGTATTGAACAACATCTAAAAGCGCCGTAGTTAAATTAGTCCGTAATAACCGACGATCGTCACTCATTGGAAAATCTAATGCAACTGGATGACTTTCATGAATCTGCATGATAGGTTGTTTTTTCTCACTGGTTAAACTGTAGGCAATGGCTTGATCAAAGCCTAATGTTCGCATCAACTGATTGGTTTGACGTTTATAAGCTTGCCATGGAGTCAATCCAGCATTTACTGATTTAGATTCTGGTAAAGTGGCTGGTAATTTATCATAACCATAAATACGTGCCACTTCTTCCACTAAGTCAGCTGGAATAGAAATATCCCAACGCCGATTTGGAATCGTCACCGTGAAGTGTTCAGCGGAACCAGTTAGTGAGAAACCTAATTGATTAAATATTTGTGTTAATGTGTCATAATCTAAATCGGTTCCTAAGCGATGATTAATAAAGCTTAAAGAAGACGTCACCGTTTGTGGTGTAAAGTCTAATGCTTCAACACTTTCTCTACCTAAAACAACTTCCCCATCAGCTAGTTTATGCATCAATTCAGCTGCTCGTGCACCAGTTTCTGCAATTGTATCAATATTAATACCACGTTCATTACGCAAACTAGATTCGGATCTTAGACCGAATTTACGCGCTGTTTTACGAATATTTACTGGATTAAAGGTTGCGGCTTCAATCAATACATTAGTTGTATTATCAGTAATTTCTGTATCTAATCCGCCCATAACACCGGCTAAAGCAATTGGTCGTTCACCATCTGTAATGACAATATCTTCTTCAGACAACTCTCTTGTTTCTTCATCTAGGGTAACTAGTTCTTCGCCATTATTTGCCATTCGTGTCTCAATCGTATGACTTGGTAATTTGTCGTAATCAAAAGCATGTAAAGGTTGTCCATACTCCATAAGGACATAATTTGTAATATCGACAATGTTATTCATTGGCCGAATACCAGCTTTCATCAAACGAACTTGTAACCACAATGGACTTGGTTTAACCGTCACATTTTTTACTAAGTAAGCATAATAAGCTGGAACCTTATCAGTATCGGTTACTGAAAGTTTTAAGTCATCACCAAGACTAGCTTGTTCATAATCAGATGTATCAATATGGGAAACTGTCACATCTTTATTATAGACAGCGCCAACTTCATAAGCCGTTCCCATCATTGATAATGCATCCGCGCGGTTAGGCGTAATATCCAACTCAACAATATCATCATCTAAATTAAGATAATCAATTACACTATCGCCTGGTTGAGCATCAGCTGGTAAAACATAAATACCATCAGCATATGCTTTTGAAATGACTGCTTCAGAAAAACCTAACTCTTCTAAGGAGCACACCATCCCATTAGATTTCACACCGCGTAATTTACTTTTTTTAATTTTGACATTGTCTTTAATTCGTGACCCTGGCATAGCAACAATCACTTTTTGATTTGGGGCAATATTGGGAGCGCCACAAACAATTTGATAAGGTTCTTCTTCACCAACATCAATTTGGCAAATATTTAATTTATCTGCATCCGGGTGTTTCTCCATTGATAGCACATGACCGACAACTATTTTTTTAAGCCCTGCCCCAATATTTTCAACACCATCTACTTCGATACCAGTTCGTGATAACCGCTCAGCAAATTCAGAAGCTGGAATATCAGCAACCGGAACATATTCATTTAACCATGTTTTTGAAATTTTCATTTTTGCGTTATCCTTTCTCTGTAAATTGTGTTAAGAAGCGAGCATCATTTTGATAGAAGTGACGAATATCATCAATTCCATATTTCAACATTGCCACTCGATCTGGACCTAATCCAAAGGCAAACCCACTATACTCTTCGCTATCAATACCTGCCATTTCTAAAACATTCGGATGTACCATTCCGCCACCAAGGATTTCAATCCAACCTGTTCCTTTACAAATATTGCAGCCTTCACCACCACATTTGAAACAACTAATATCAATTTCCACAGATGGTTCAGTAAATGGGAAGTAACTAGGACGTAAACGAATTTCTCGTTCTTCTCCAAACATATGTTTCGCAAATAATTCTAAAGTCCCTTTTAAATCAGATAAGCGAATATTTTTATCAACAACTAGTCCTTCGATTTGATGGAATTGGTGAGAGTGCGTGGCATCGTCATCATCACGGCGATACACTTTACCAGGACTGATCATTTTTAATGGACCACGGCTAAAATCATGTTGGTCCATTGCTCGAGCTTGAACAGGACTTGTATGTGTACGTAGTAAGACATCTGGATTAATATAAAAGGTATCTTGCATATCCCGAGCAGGATGCGCTTTAGGTAAATTCATTCTTTCAAAGTTATAAAAGTCTGATTCAATTTCAGGTCCTTCTACAATTTCATATCCCATAGCGATAAACAAGTCTTCAATTTCTTCCATCACTTGACTTAGTATATGTTGTGTTCCGATATGACGAGGATTAGCAGGTAGTGTCACATCAACCGCTTCTGCTGCTAATTTCTTACGCGTTGCTTCAGCTTGTAACGTAGTTTCTTTTTCTTTTAAAGCTTTAGCTAACTCACCTTTTAGATTATTAGCATAAGCTCCTACTTTAGGTCGTTCACTAGGATCTACATTTTTTAATTCTCGCAATGCTTCAGTAATCGGACCTTTTTTCCCTAAATAATTAGTCCGCATAGCCTTTACATCAGCTAGAGTATTTACTTGAGTAAGTTCCTCTTCAATTGTTTGCTTAATGGCTTCTAAATTTGCAATGATGTCCATCATAAGCTCCTTTACTTTTCTAACGATTTTTTATTATCTTTCTTCTAATCAATAACACATCTTTTTAGGCAATAAAAAAACATGTCATCCAAAAAGGGACGACATGCCGTGTTACCACCCTAGTTCTAACTCTTTCTCAAGAATTAGCACTCTGTACGTGATAACGGTACGACCGGATCATCTTTCGCCGAATGGCTCCCGACGTCAACTAAAGAAGTGAAAAATAGTTTAGCTGTTGAATAAAACTTTCAGTCACTGGTTCTACTCCCTGAGTCAACAACATTCTAACTATCCGTTTCTCATTGCGTTATTGCTATCTTATTGTAGCGACAATTTATGCCAAGGTCAATACTAACCTTGCGATTATTCTTCTGGTTCCATCCATTTACTCGCCCAGTCATGTAACTCACTAAATACTGGCGCAAGCTCTTCACCCTTATCTGTCAATCGATAAATAGCCACTTCATGTTGGCCATCTTGTACGATTTCACGGATTACAATATTTTCTGCTGCGAGTTCATTTAACCGTTCAATTAATAATCGATCTGAAATGCCTTCAACATTATCGGTTAGTTCACAAAAACGCATCGGAGATTTCATCAAAACATCAATAATTAAACCATTCCATTTTTTCCCTAGTAATTTAAACGCTTTGTTAAAACGGGGACAAATATTCAAACTAACTCTTTCACTCATTATTATCCAACTCCTGCAATGAATTTTCGATTTCTAAACGTAATTTTTCAGAAGATTTCTTGGTCCCTGCTAATTTTAAAGCTGGGAGCACTAAACGTTTTAAGAAGATTTTGAAAGCTGCCATCATTTTTGCATAAGATGGTTGAATAAAATCATACATGGCCACATATTTGTCAACAAACGTTACAATATAAGATTCCTTATATTTAGGTAACGCTGTCGTCGCTAGCCACATATGCTTAAGTATAATATCTTCCTCAACTGGTGTGAGATCAGTAACTAATCGGGCATTGATTAAGGCGATTTTCGGATGATTGCGCAAATGGCCACCATTCGAAAAGGAAACATCTCCCGGGTAATAGTAGAATAAGTCGTGCAGCAATCCTGCTCGAGCGCATGCGCGAGCATTCCAACCTAATTTCCTAGCCAATCGATAACTGTAATAAGACACTAGATAAGAGTGGGTTAAACGATTACCATTCACATGTTGCTTAAATATCGCTAACGATTCGACAAATGGATGATCTTGAATATCAGAAATTTCATTTAAATAAGCCGTGTCTTTTTCCCAAGTTCTTGATTGTTCTTTCATATCATCACCTGACTCTAATACCTTACTGAAAATGAGAACATTTGTCTAGCTTAAACCTAGTTGATACATCGTAATGGCAGCAGCAATCGCTACGTTAAATGATTCCGCATCGCCTGACATCGGAATATAACAGGTTTTATCAGCCATATTCAATAATGAAGAATGAATACCATTGCCTTCATTACCAAACATTACGCCCCATTTTGATTGTTTAAAGGTCAACTCTGGCAACGGAACCGCCTGACTATCTAGAGCAGTGGCTGCAATTTGATAACCAGATTGCTGTAATTCAGGAATCAATTGCGTTAAGTCAGCTGAAATAATTTGGAGTCTAAAATGACTGCCTTGCATAGAACGTAAAACCTTATCGTTATATAAATCAACCGTCCCTTTTCCTAGAATAACGTAACGATATCCCAGAGCATCCGCTGTACGAATAATCGTGCCTAAGTTACCGGGATCTTGTATCGCATCTAATAGAATTAAAGGTTCTTCTAATGATTGCCAATTAGGAAGAGGTGCTTCATTTAAAGGAAGCGTTGCAAAGACACCTTGTGAATGTCCTGTGTCACTTAAATAATGCGCAATTTCCTCACTAATCTCTTCATAGTCATAACTAGCATAACTATCATCCCACGCATTTGGTGTACTATAAATCATTTGGATAGGCATCGATAGTTGAATAGCCATTGCCACTAAATGAGGGCCTTCAATGAGATAGGCGCCAAATCTTTGGCGCCCTTTTTTGGTTTGTATTTTCTTCAACAGCTTTATCTGCTGATTTTGTTTAGACGTTAACATTACACTTCAGACCCTGGTTTAATTAACTCATAAATAGCTTCACAATAAATCGCTGTTGCTGCCATTAAATCATCCACATCGATAAATTCATTGGCTTGATGCATCGTATCTTCACTGTGTGGGAACAAGGCACCATAAGCGACACCTCGATCTAACAATCGTCCATATGTTCCGCCACCGATAGATTTTTCATGAGCTTCTTCTCCAGTTTGACGTGAATAGACATCTAGTAACACTTTAACTAGTGGATCATCGCCAGATACATAGTGTGGCACTTTATTACCTTTTTGAGCAGCTTCAATGCGGAAACCATATGTTTCAGACAATTCTTTAAAGGCGACATCTAACTCACTATATGGTTTTCCTTTAGGAATACGTAAATTCAAGGCAATAGACATTTCGCGGTTTTCAGTTGCTACTACCCCTGGATTAACCGTCAAGACACCCATCACATCATCCGTATAAGCAATATTTAAGGCTTGTCCATAAAAGTCTTCGTGTAATACGCCACCAAGTAAACGAATGAATGAATCATTGTTAAACGCATCATCAAGTAACATTAAGAATTTAGCTAAATAAGTTGCTGCATTATATCCTTTGGCAGGATCCATTGCATGAGACGCTTTTCCAATTAACGTTAATACGTATGAATTTTCGCCTTGTTGACGAACAGACAACTCAATGTTTTCTTGGGCGTTAAAGCTATCAGCTAACTCTTTTAATTGGTCACCTTCATAACGAATAACAGCTGTTGCTTCACCAGGAACCATATTTTCACGTTGTCCTGCTTGGAATGAAACTAATTGATCCGTCGTTTCATCAAATACGAGTTTTGTTGAGTACATTCCTTTTTCACCATTAATAATAGGGAAATCAGCATCTGGTGAGAAACCAAAGTCAGGTTTGGGTTCGCTAGCAAAGTAACGCGTCATACATTCCCAATTACTTTCTTCATCCGTACCCACAATAAAACGTACGGCTTTTTCAACAGGTAAATCTAATTCTTTAATAATTTTCAATGCATAGTATGCTGCCATGGTAGGGCCTTTATCATCGCTAGCTCCACGAGCGTATAATTTACCATCGATAATTTCAGGTTTAAATGGGTTCGTTTTCCAAAAATTATCAACTGGCACGACATCAACATGTCCTAAGATTCCCAATGTTTGGTCACCTTCACCATAGGCAACGTGCCCAGCCATATTATCAACCATTTTAGTTTCAAAACCATCACGTTCAGCTAATTTTAGGAAAAATTCTAACGCTTCTTTTGGTCCAGGACCAACAGGGGCATCAGCTGTGGCTTTATTATCTTCACGAACTGATTCAATTTTTAATAAATCAAATAAATCAGCTAGTAAGTCTTGTTTTCGTTTCGCTACTTCTTCTTTCCATGCAATCGTCATAACGCATCCTCCTTATGTTTTCTCCTATTTTATCACAGATTATAAATCATTGTTATTTATCTCTCTCATTTCTTTTTAATCATAAGAAGTCTGCTCAAGCAATATTACAAATTATATGAGAAACTACTATCCTTAAATGAGTCAAAAAGTTCATTGACCAACTGCCGACAAGCGAGTAAAATTATTAATAAATAATATATTGGGAATGAATTCTCCCGTAGAAATAACAATTTCTAAAACCGCTTTTAGCTGATGACTTCTCCCCTACTTTAGGGGGAAGTGTCAGCTTTTTTGTGTGAAGGAGGAAAATAATGCTTACTGCGATTGTGATTATTATTATTGGTGGTGCGCTTTTTAGTCATATTTTTGAAAAATGTAAACTTCCTGGCTTAATTGGAATGATTTGTTTTGGTATCTTAATTGGACCAGATGGCTTTAATTGGCTACCTAAAGATTTTCTGGCTTGGAGTTCAGAATTACGACAACTGGCGTTAGTCATTATTTTATTTCGAGCAGGGCTCACATTAAATATTAAAGATTTGAAACAAAATAGTTGGCAATCTATAATGATGTGCTTTGTCCCTGCTTCATTTGAAATTATCGGAATTGCCTTACTAGCACCCTACTTGTTCAACTTACCATTAGCAGATTCATTAGTTTTAGGAACCGTTTTAGCAGCCGTTTCACCCGCAATCATTGTGCCTAGAATGATTGACCTAATACAAACAAAATGGGGAACAGAAAAAGGAATTCCACAAATGATTTTAGCTGGTTCATCAGCTGATGATATTTTCGTCATTATTCTCTTTAGTGCTTTCTTGACAATGGCACAAACGGGAGTCTTTCACTGGGTGACATTAGTTGAATTACCTGTATCTATTATAACCGGGCTACTTATCGGCTATTTAATAAGTCATTTATTCGCGTGGCTTTTTAAATTTTGGCATCCAAAACCAGCTATCACATCAGTGATGCTCTTAGGCTTCCTCTATCTCTTAGTAGCAAATGAAGAGACTATTCAACAATTGATTCCCTATTCAGCATTATTAAGTGTCTTCGCTTTCGGATTAAGTAGTCAACACTTAATGCCAGAGAAACATTCTTTATTCACCGATACTTTTTCTCGATATTGGGATATCGCCCAAATTTTACTATTCGTATTAGTTGGTACAACCGTTCGTTTAACCGTGTTACAAACCGTAAGTTTTAAAGGTGTTATCTTACTGTTTGGCGCCTTATTTATTCGATCAATTGGTGTTATGCTAGCAACAACCGGCGCAAGACTCTCTTGGAAAGAACGCGTGTTTACCGTGATTGCCTATCTGCCAAAAGCAACGGTCCAAGCTGCCATTGGGGCAACGCCATTAGCAGTCGGTCTGCAAAGTGGCGAAATCATTCTTGCTATTGCGGTACTAGCCATTCTTATTACTGCACCAATTGGAGCATTTCTAATCGATTTACTATCTCCTCATCTATTAACTCAAACTAAGGATAAATAAAAAGTGAGCGTTACTGCTCACTTTTTATTTATTGCCTCATTTAATTCATCATATGAATATTTCTTGTAATCCCCAAGCGCTAAGTCAGATGGTAAAGTCATTGCTCCAATTCGAATACGTTCTAACGTCATAACCTCACAGTTAAGCGCTTGAAACATGCGTTTTACTTGATGATATTTTCCTTCAAGTAAAATAACTCGAACTTTAGTGGCCATTTCACTCGCATCTTCCTCCTCAATCATTAATTGAGCGGGAAGGCATTTTTCATTGCCATCAATCACGATACCTTCAGCAAAGCGCTCAATCGCACGTTCAGGAAGGCGACCAGAAATCGTTGCACGATATTCTTTTTCGACATGACGATTAGGACTCACTATTTGGTGATTCAATTGACCATCATTCGTCACAATAAGTAACCCCGTCGTATCTTTGTCTAATCGTCCAACTGGCGCTGGTTCATAAATCACAACATCTTCAGGAGGAAGTAAATCAATCACCGTTGGCCACTGATTATCCCATGTTGCGCTAACCACACCTTGAGGTTTATTTAAAACGTAATAAATATAAGGTTCATATGAAATGTCAATGCCATCTAATGTCACTGTGTCTACCATTGGATCAATTTTTATATCAGTTTTCTTAATCACTTCCTGATTAACGGCAATTCGCTTTTTCTTAGCTAACTTCTTTATCTCTTTACGAGATAACACCGTTTGCTGAGAGAGGAATTTATCGACGCGCATATTTTTCGTCATAAGTTGTCACTCCTAATAAACGTCTTAACATGACTGCTTTATTACCTAACACTAAATCTAAAAATTGGTACCGTAATCCTAATAGTAAGTAAGTCCATGCACCAATAATTCCAACAATTGCTACAGAGATGAGTGACCCAATTTTATTTGGATCAGGAATGGCTAAGCGAACCGCCCAATGTGCAATATAGGCAACCACGGCCATTATAATTGCAGACAAAATGATGGTGCGTAATTTTTGAAGGAGTTGACCATAAGGGAAATCTAAAATCACGCGTATGCGAATTAAATAGTAAACACTCATTAATCCAAAACCAATAATAGACGAAATCATTGCTCCAGAAGTCCCAAATAACGCTAATAAAGGATATTGTAAAGCCAATTTAGCCACCATACCGATAACCATTCCTAAAATGGCGTCTTTTTGGTAATCCATCGCTTGCATATTATTCACTAATACATTAAACAATCCCATCGCAATTGCCATAATACTTGAAAGTTGCAAGAACCATGTTCCTGATGGATCGTAAGGATAAATCATCGTATATAGTGGGCGGGCAACTGCTGCCATCCCTAATGCACTTGGTAGCATAACAATAGCAAATAACTGAATGTTATGAGTTACCAGCGCAATGGTTTCTGGCCACTCTTGGCGTGATTTACGCACTTGATGGGTTAACTCATTCGTATAAGTAGATGACAATACTGGAATAGAAACAGAGGATATCGCAATTGCTAATGATATGACAACCGTCACTAATTTATTCGCATTGGCACTAAATACCGCATACTCATTGATTAATGCCGAATGTGATAAATCTGAGACACGTTCCATAATCGGAATAAAGGTATTCGTATCAATTAATTGGCTGACTTCAATAGCGGCCCCTGCGATAATGAACGGAATCGCTACTTTAATAATTTCTTTCAACAATGACCAAGTTGAAACAGATATCGTATCAACATGATTGGCAGGAATCTGATACTCACTGCGATTTTTTATAAAGTAATACCCTAAAGAACCAATCGCCACAACTGCTCCAATGAAAGCCGCAAAAGTGGACTGTGCTACTGCATTAACCATTGACCCATTTAACGTCATCCGGATAATATAAACCGCGACTAACATATAAATAACTCGGAATAATTGTTCTAAAATTTGCGAAATCGCACTAGGCTTCATGTCCTGATGACCTTGGAAGAATCCACGCAAAATAGATAAGATTGGAATGATTGCTAAAGCAGGAACAAGCGAACGTATGACTGTCACGGCATAGTCTAAACTTCTCGCCGGCGTATTGCTAGCTAATTGTGGTGCTAGAATCCAAAGTAATGCAGCTGACACCACACCTGAAATCGCCATTAAAATTAACCCACTTTTAAACAAACGCCGTGCTGTCCAATATTCTCCCCTAGCATTATAATTCGCAATTTGCTTAGAGATAGCACCTGGCACACCAGCAATCGCAATTGCAATAAAAATCGCATACCACTTGTATCCAATGTTGAATAAGGCATTAGCTTCATTGGCAACTTGTGGTTCTCCCATCCATGCCATCCAAGGAATAATATAGATTACTCCTAATACACGTGACAGAATACTGGCTGCTGACATCCAAGCTGAACCAGCATTCATCTTCTCTTCTGCTGTGTGCTCCCTTATTTGTTTGTCACTCACACTATCGAACTCCTCTATTTACTAGTCATTTGATATTAGATAGTTAATTCCAGACTAGTCATACTTTTCATAAATACCATCCAATAATTTTACTCAAATACATCAAGAAAGGCAACGTTTCCCCCCTAGTTTAACCTTTTTTAAGACTAACTGGCCAAAACGTTGCCTAATCAATTGCTATTTTTTCCCTTTCAATTCTCGTGCGTAAACAGATAAATCACCTAAGAAATCCTCAAATTGAAGCCCATTCCGTTCCATATTGGGGTCTGTCAAAGAGTGTTTGATAATTTTAGGTAATATATCAACCGCTTTTGTAGTCGCTTGCAATAGTGAGGCGCCATTTTCTAATGACCCAACTAATATAGAGCCAAAAATATCTCCTGTGCCATGATATTTGGCACCGACAAATTCAGATTGGACAATACCTTCCTCACCTGATCGACGATTAAAATAATAGGCCCCTGTTTTGCCATCGCCGTCGAAACCAGCTCCTGTTAAAACAATAGAAGCTTGGGAATTTTCAGCAACAGCTGCTTTAAAGGTGGCCAATTGTTCAGTGTTCCATAATCCCTCTTGATAGGGAAGATTATAGAGAAAACTGGCTTCAGTTTGATTCGGCATAATCACATCAGCAATTTCACATAATTGGCGCATCGCTTTAGCATATTCTAAATCAAAACCATAGTAAAAATCACCATCATCAGCCATTACGGGATCCAAATATATTTTTCCATCGGCTTTTAGTAATTTAGGGAGTTCTGCTCTTAGAAATTGAATTTGTTCAATACTTCCCAAGTAGCCAATATAAATCGCATCAAAACTTAACCCTAATTTACGCCAATGATTCGTAATTTTAGGCATTTCGTCCTTCAAATCTAAAAATGTAAAATCTTCAAAAATAGGCGCAGTATGGGTAGACAACAACGAGGTTGGAAGGACGGTCGTTGCCAACTCCATACTACTTAATATCGGTAATGCCACGCTTGTCGAACATTTACCAAATCCTGAAATATCATGAATTATCAAGATATTTTTCAACAAAAGTCACTCCTCTAATTAATTAGCCACAATATTGACGAGTTTGTTAGGCACAGCAATGACTTTACGAACTGTTTTTCCTTCAATAGCATTAGCTACTTTGTCATTATCTTGTGCTAATTGCGCTAAGTCGTCTTTATCCATATCAACTGCCACCATTGCTTTCGCTTTGATTTTGCCATTAACTTGGAAAACCACTTCGATTGTGTCATCTTCTAACATTGATTCATCATATGTAGGCCATGGAACGTATGAAATACCAGGTTCATTACCAACAATAACCCATAATTCTTCACCTAAGTGTGGCGCAATTGGAGCTAATAATTGAATGAATCCTTTGACGTAATCGTAGTATAAGCTTTCGGCTTTATTCGCAGCATTCACGAATACCATTAATTGTGAGATGGCTGTGTTAAAGTGAAGGTTCTCGAAGTCTTCAGTCACTTTTTTCACTGTTTGATGATAAACTTTATCTAATTCTCCTGTGTTCACAGTCGTAATACGATCACGCATATGACCTTCAGCGTCAACGAATAAGCGCCAAACACGGTCTAAGAATTTACGAGCACCTTCTAAGCCATTTTCACTCCAAGCGATTGACGCATCTAATGGTCCCATAAACATTTCATATAGACGTAAGGTATCGGCACCATATTGGTCAACGACTTCATCCGGATTGACAACATTACCTTTTGATTTAGACATTTTTTCGTTTCCTTCTCCTAAAATCATTCCTTGGTTAAATAATTTTTGGAAAGGTTCTTTCGTATTAACAACGCCTAAATCATAAAGAAATTTGTGCCAGAAACGCGCATATAGTAGATGAAGTACCGCATGTTCTGCTCCACCAATATATAAGTCAACATTCATCCAATATTCAGCTGCTTCTTGACTGATTAAAGCTTTGTCATTATGAGGATCAGCATAACGAAGGAAGTACCAAGAAGATCCTGCCCATTGTGGCATCGTATTGGTTTCTCGGCGACCTTTCATTCCGGTTTCTGGATCAGTAACCGTTAACCATTCCGTCATATTCGCTAATGGAGATTCACCTGTACCACTCGGTTTAATATTATCAGCTTTTGGTACTTGAACAGGTAAATCTTCTTCAGGAACGGCAGTCGTTGTTCCATCTTCCCAATGGATAATTGGAATAGGTTCTCCCCAATACCGTTGACGTGAGAATACCCAGTCTCTTAGTCGATATGACGTAACAGCTTCACCTTTACCTTTTTCTTCAAGCAATTCGATTGCACGTTTAAAGGCGTCTTCAGTATTTAAACCATTCAGTTCACCTGAATTAATGTGTTCTCCATCACCAGTATAAGCTTCGTTTTCCGTGTCTCCACCAGCAATAACATCAATAATAGGCAATTCATATTTTTTCGCGAAATCATAGTCACGTTCATCGTGAGCAGGTACTGACATAACAGCACCTGTTCCATATGAAGGTAACACATAGTCAGCAATCCAAATTGGTAATTTTTCTCCATTGATTGGATTAATAGCATAAGCACCTGTAAAGACACCGGTTTTATCTTTCGCTAAATCTGTCCGTTCTAAATCTGATTTCAAAGCTGCTTGTTTCACATAATCTTGAACGACTTCTGCTTGCTCATCGGTCGTAATATCATGAATTAATTCATGTTCTGGAGATAAGACGATAAAAGTTGCACCGAATAAAGTATCAGGGCGCGTAGTAAATATTTTAAAGGATAAGTCATCGTGACCAGCAACAGTAAATTGAACTTCAGTACCTTCAGATTTGCCAATCCAATTCCGTTGCATATCTTTAATACTTTCAGGCCAATCAAGGTCATCTAAATCTTCTAATAGACGATCAGCATAAGCGGTAATTTTTAACACCCATTGTTTCATTGGTTTACGTACTACTGGATAACCACCACGTTCAGATTTACCATCAATAACTTCTTCGTTGGCTAAAACAGTTCCTAATTCTTCGCACCAGTTAACCGCAATTTCATCTTCATAAGCCAATCCTTTTTCAAATAACTTCGTAAAAATCCATTGGGTCCATTTATAATACTCAGGATCTGTAGTACTAATTTCACGATTCCAATCATAAGAAAAGCCTAATGACTTAATTTGTTTTTTAAAGGTATCGATATTTTTTTGGGTAAATTCAGCAGGATCATTTCCTGTATCTAAAGCATATTGTTCAGCAGGCAAACCAAAAGCATCCCATCCCATTGGGTGCAAGACATTATACCCTTGTGCCCGTTTAAAACGTGACATGATATCTGTAGCTGTATACCCTTCTGGATGTCCAACATGTAGCCCAGCACCTGAAGGATAAGGGAACATATCCATTGCATAATATTTAGGCAGGCTATAATCATCTAATGTTTTAAATGATTGATGTTCATCCCAATATTTTTGCCATTTTTTCTCAATTACATGATGGTTAAAAACCATTTCAATCCTCTCCTTTTTTATCTTATCGCCCACCAATAATAAATAAAAAGTCCTATGAAGGCATAATGATGCTTTCATAGGACGCTTAAATTCGTGGTACCACCTAAGATTACTACTCTTCTTACCGATAACGCTGGCGATGCGATATGATTTTCCATTGTACTCATCATACATAATCTTAGATAAGTTCATAATAGAATGCCTTACGTATTCACACCGACCATACGCTCGCTGAAAAGTTTCCTGTTATTACTACTTCTAAGTGATTTTAGCTATTGCAATTATTCTAGCACCTGTCTTTTAAATTGGCAAGTTACTAACGTACCAAATACTAGTTTTTTACCGATTATATAATCTTACTTAAATACAATTAAAGTGCTTAATTAGGAATAACTAGTGTTTGTCCGACTAAAAGATTATTCCCAGATAAATGGTTAGCTGCTTTCAGACTAGCTAATGACACCCCATGATTTAATGCAATACGATACAAATTATCATTGGCTTTAACCGTATAAGTTCCTTGATTAGTGGTTGTTTCACTAGCTGTTAATTGAGTATTTTGGGTATTTCTTATCGGTGTTTGTGATTCTGTAGTACGGTTCACTTTAGCACCACTTACGTTTAATCGTTGTCCAACGTAAAGACTTTGGCTTGATAAACCATTCATTTGCATTAATTGATCAACAGTTAAGCTATTTGCTTGAGCAATACGCCAAATGGTTTCTCCTGATTGAACGACATGAACATTTCCAGATGTTGAAGCTTGAGTATTATTAGCAGCTTGTGTTTGTTGCCCTCTTCTTTGGGTAGAAGACCCCTTAGTAAAGGTTTGCCCTGCATAAATAAAATCTGAGCCGCCATTTAATTGTCGCGCTTCACTTACTGAAATCCCTAATTGACGAGCGACAGTATAAAGGCCATCGCCTGGTTTAACCGTATAAGCTCGACCATTAGACGTAGATGTTGCTGGTGCTTGAGTATTAGCTTGTGGCGCTTTAGCTGCTGTAATTGTTTGACCAGGATAAATAAAGTCTGACCCACCATTTAATCGACGCACTTCGCTGACAGAAATGCCTAACTTACGCGCAACCGTGTACAAGCCATCGCCTGATTGAACCGTATATGATAGATTTCCTTTATTAGTTGATGGCGTTGGTTTCGTTGCTGG
>NZ_FWXK01000001.1:93769-360156 GCF_900176325.1 Aerococcus suis
GTTGGTTTCGTTGCTGGTTTTTGACTCGCTTGTTTTTTAGCTGTTGTAAATTGTTGACCCGGATAAATGAAGTCTGATCCTCCATTTAAGCGACGTGCTTCGTTCACAGTAATTCCTAAACGATTGGCAACAGTAAACAAGCCATCGCCTGGTTGGACAGTATAAGATTGTCTTCCTGTTGATTGTGACCCATGATTTCCTGTTAAGGTTGCATTGGAATGTTTTCCACTACCAGCAGGCGTATCATATTTAGTTAAATCATTTGCTTCGATAATTTGATTTAACTTCGTCCCATAACTTGTATCTGTCGCATAGCGTCCAGTTAACCAAGCAGTAGCATCTTGATAAGAATTCGTATTAGATTTCCATGTTCCAGCATAGAAATATGGCGCTCCAGAAATACCATGACGTAATATATCTGCATAATCTTCTAATGACTCATGGAAGCTTGGGTATACTCGGAAGCCATCTTTAATACCGTAATAATTACCCGTTCCATCATCTTCCAATGTATCAAATACTGCAGATTGCCCGTTATAATTTCCTTTAATTCCGAACAAATTGTTATACGGTGGAAGTGACAAGCCACTTTGTCCCCATCCAGATTCTAGAATTGCTTGAGCCATCATAACTGAGGCATATAAATCATTATCATTGGCTATTTCGTAAGCATGAGGAATTAATTGATTTAAAAAAGGATTACTAGTGGCAGCAAAATGTACTGTGTTTTCTTTTGCTGAAACTGTTTCAACATGGTGATAAGCATCTAGAGCTGCGATTGATAATGCAGACCCTAAGATAATTGACCCCATTTTTAACGATTTATGCGCCATCTCGCGCATATGTTTGGATTGTTTTTTTCGTCCCGCTGTCATTTATTATTGGCCTCCTATATTACTGAATAATCTCTATTCTATTATAAGCGATAGATACCCAAACCTTAAACCTCTTTTAATAATTTACCAATTATTAACATATGTAATCTTTTTGTAATATCATAGATGGTATAATTTTCCATACAAGATTATGTAAAGAGGAAGAGTATATGATTGCAAATATCGTCCAAATGACTCACTTATTATTAAAAAACCATTTGTCACCAGGAAGTAACGTTTTAGATGGGACGGTTGGAATGGGAAATGATACTGAATTTCTCGCTCAACTTGTAGGTAAATCAGGAACGATATGGGGATTTGATATTCAAGAAGAAGCCATTATTAGTACCAAACATAAATTAGCTAATTTCCAAGGTACGTTACATCTTAATCAAACAAGTCATGCTAACATTGACCAGTTTATCCCCAACATGCCTTGCTTAGATGCTGCAATCTTTAATTTAGGTTATCTTCCCAAAGGAGATAAGGCTATTATTACAACTGCTCAATCAACGATTCCTGCTTTAGAACAAACCTTAATTCGCTTGAAAGTCGGTGGAATATTATTAATTGCAGCTTATATTGGACATGAAGGTGGGTATGAAGAATACCAAGCAATAAAACATTTCTTAGCAACTTGTCCGCAAAAAGAATATCATATTGCTGAAACACAACATATCAACCAAAAACACCAACCTCCACGTTTATTTATTATTGAAAGGAGAGCATAGTGAAAGTATTCCATAAACATTCTATAAAAGGTATCGCTTTTATCATCAGTAGTTTACTTATCGTACTCACTTTAGTTCCGAGTTTTACTTTTTTGATGACTCATGACCTTATTAATTGGCCCGTTAGTTCTTACTTACTGATCATCCAGTTATTGCTAAGTCAAATTTACTTTTTATTTACTCAGCACGATAAACCTTGTGCCATACCTAATGCGATTATTTTAGGTCTATTTGAAATATTCATTCTTATTTGCTGTCTTCTCATTCGTGATTCTCTCACTTTATTTACTTGGGGATTACTCTTTATTCAATGGTTTCTCGTCCATTGGGTCATTATTACCAATCAATTAGCTGTCATTTTACCCATTATTACTTTGGCTAGTCAGTTGTTGATGATGCAAAATGTCTTTGAATTTACTCAAACACAGCTTTTTCTCACGTCTTTTCATATTGTCCCTATTCTATTTAATTTGAGCATTGCTTGTTTCCTTGCCCTTTTATTTTATGAGGATAAACAAGGGCATTCAGCGTTACTATGGATTAGTTCTTGGGGATTGTTTCTTCTTTGGTTAATTTCGTCATTATTTTTCAATTATCAATCCTTAAAATTAACCATCACTATGGCTATCTGCCTCGTATTGATTTTAGTGATTTATCAAATCACTCAGCGAAAGATAAACAAATAGCCAAAATAAAAAAACTTCCCTTGAAGATATCTTCAAAGGGAAGTCTTTTTTATTGTTATTAATGTTTTTCAACGTTTGCGGCTTGAGGACCACGTTCACCATCTTCAATTTCGAATGTGACGTTTTGTCCTTCTTCTAAAGTTTTGAATCCTTCACCTTGGATAGCTGAGAAGTGAACGAACACATCTGAGTCGCCTTCACGTTCGATGAATCCAAATCCTTTGTCAGCATTAAACCATTTCACTGTACCTTGTTCCATTAATAAAATCCTCCTCGTGCAATGCACAAATGTTTTGTTGATATTCTTGCATGGTGCAAAGTAAACAGTGGTGATTGTCTTCCAAATGCCAGACTTATTACCAATCCAAAAATACTAGTACGAGTATACCATTTATAGAATATGAATGCAATCATTTAATTTACTTGAGAGGTTATAAAAATGCCCCATATTCTCTAAGGCTTAAATAGTGATCTTCTCCAACAATAATATGGTCCAAAACATCAATCCCAATTAATTCTCCACAAGCATCTAAACGTTTAGTGAATTCAACATCTGCTTCTGAAGGCTCGATGTTTCCTGAGGGATGATTGTGACCGACAATTATACGAGCAGCCGAACAACGGACAGCAGAGCGAAAAATTTCTCTTGGATGTGCCACACTCGTATTTAGTGACCCCACAAAAATAGTTTCTTGTCGAATAATCTCATTCTTAGTATTTAAAAAATAAACCAGCACGTTTTCTTGTTGTAAGTCTTTCAACGCTTCAATAAAGTATTGACCGGCATCAGAACTCGATTGAATACAGCCTTTCTTAGTAATAAATGTCGAATTTAATCGATTGCCAAATTCAATTGCTGCCTGAATCTCTACAGCTTTAGCCGGACCAATTCCAGAAATTGCCATAAAATCAGCATGGGAAGCAGTTTTCATATCATAGAGTGATTCAAAATGATTCATCACATGCATCCCCAGTTGCAAGGCATTCATACTTTTTGTTCCAGTTCGTAAAAGAATCGCCAATAATTCATAAGTCGCTAAAGACTTAGGTCCATTAAGTAATAAGCGCTCACGCGGTCGACTATCGGTAGGTAGTTCATGAATCGTTAATAATGATGAGGTCATATAAAAACTCCTTTCCTTAATAATTACGGAAAGGAGTTCACAAAATTAGCGACCAGTCATTTTTTTCAACATTTGATACATTTTATATTTATACGGATGAGGCGCCCAATCAAAGGCTCCTATCATTTGAGCAGCATAACCTTTAAATGATTTTTTAAATTGGAAGACGCCATCACTACCATCGAATACCCCATCAATACCTAAGAAATTATAATGTGGAATACTAGATTCAAGGGCATAATTCATCATATATTCTTGAATTAAATATGGCGCATGTAGTTTTTTAAAGCGTTCATCTGATCCAGCAAATACATACGTCACGATTTGTGGTGAAACAAAGAATTGAGCCGCAGCAACTAATATTTCTTTATCGCCATATGTAGCCACCCAATCTTCCGCTTCATCTTTTCGTTTCTGCATACTCATTAATTGAGACTGTAATTCTTGGCGTTGATTATTCTTTTTACGCGAATCTGGATTTTTCTCTAAATGGGCATTAACTTTGGCTAATTGTCGTTTTAATTTTTCTTCTTGGGTAGTAATTTGTTCTAAATAATTAGCAAAGTTAATTTTTGCACCAATAAATTTGACGCGATCGCCATAAGTATCATAGACAGTTTGATAATATTCTAGAGTTTTATCTTGATACCCTTGTCTATCGGCGGTTTCTGCGGTGATTTCTTTAAATCGAGGGAGTTCATCGCGAGTCAATTCTACAATTTCTGTCCCGAATTTACGCGCCTGTTTAATCGAATATTGCCCCGTTTTTTTATCGAACGATTGGAATAAAGCTTTAGGAGAGTCAAATGTGAGATCTTTTAAATATATCCAATTGAGTTCTGTTGTTGACATTTTACTATCATATATTTGGTGACTAAAGCCTTTTTGTTGATACAAGTCAACCACTTCAGCGTTTACTACTCGTTCATTCTGTCCTTCCCAATCAGTAATTTTTCGTGGCACCATGGGAGTTATGGTTAAATATAACCCATTCAAATCTTTAGTGAATTGTTTAATGCCTTCGAGTAACAATAGACCACTTTCAGTCGTTTTAGCAAGCAAACCGCCATTAACGGTGACTGCTTTTCCCATACGTAGAGGAGAAACGGTAATTAAAGCGCCTGCTAGTATTTGATCCCCTTCTTTAACACCTAAGAGATGAGGAGACCCTCCTCTAGCTTCCTGTAATTTTTTCATTTCTAATGTTTGCATATGATTGCCATATTCCATTTCATCGGCAAACAATCCAAATTCTTCATCTGTCAAAATTGCGACTTGCATGCTTTTTCATTTCTCCTTAGCTTTTAAAATTTCATAATGATTAATCGATAAACGGGATAACATCCCAAATATGACCGACAACAGCTAATGCTTTATCAAATACCTCATCATCGGGTGCAATTAAGTCAGGAACCATGACGACATCAATATGAGCCGCATAACTTGCTCTGACCCCATTTAAAGAATCTTCGATAACAATAGCATCTTCTGGACGATAGCCTGATACTTCTAAAGCTTTTAAGAAAATATCAGGTTGTGGTTTGGCTTCAGTCACGTCATCTCCACCGACATAATGAGTGAAGTATTCAGACAGGCCTTTTCGTTGCATTAAATCGACAACTTCTTCGTGTTTCGAAGAAGAAGCAACCATACATTCTACCTGTTTACTTTGTAAATAATTCAATAAATCACGCACTCGTGGCTTCAAGTCTGGAGCCTCGCGTGAGATCAAGTCAATAAAAATTTCACTTGAACGATTCGCTAATTGATTTCCTAATTCTTCATCACCAAGCAATTTTTGAAATCCTAACCGAACACTTTCTTCACTAGCTCCTACAAATTGTAAGTAATCTTCTTTAGGAAATTTCCGACCAAATTCATGAAACGCCATTTGATTTGCCTTCATATACATCGCTTCTGTATCTAATAGCGTCCCATCCATATCAAAAATAACAATCTTTTTCATAATATACCTCCGCTTTATCTTAATTTAATAATAACAGGATTGACTTTCCTTTTTCCATAAAAAAGCCATAATTATGAAAAGTCAGTAGATATAGAAAGACCACAACAGATTGCTGTGGTCTTTTTTAGCGAAGTCTAGTAATTATAGTTGTTTCAATTCTTGTAATCGTTGTTCCGTGCTAGCTAATTTTTGTTTATAATCTGCCCCTTTGTCTCTTTCACCTTGGACAACTTTTTCTGGCGCATTAGCCACAAATTTTTCATTGGCTAATTTTTTCTCAACACGGTCAACTTCACTTTGCCATTTAGCCAGTTCATCTTCTAAACGTTTGATTTCATCATCAATATTGATGAAGCCTTTTAATGGCAAGTAAATTTCACCACGATTGAAGAAAGTTGTTAATGCTTGATCAGGCGCTTCCATAGTTGTGGTGATTTCAATACTTTCTGGATGACAGAACCGTTCAATATAAGATAAGTTATCTTCTAAGATTGCTTGTGTTTCCTCATCATTTGCTTTCACTAAGATATTAATTGGTTTTGAAAGTGGAACGTTTTGTTCATTTCGTGCATTACGGATAGCACGGATAAAACTAATTAATACTTCCATATGATCCACAGCTTCTGGATGATTCAAAGCATTATCGACTTCTGGATAAGCTGCTTGTACTAATGAATCGCCTTCATGAGGAACATGTTGCCAAATTTCTTCCGTCACAAATGGCATAATTGGATGTAATAGACGCAATGTTTGATCTAAAACATAAGCTAAAACAGAACGTGTCGTTTGTTTATCTTCTTCATCATCACCATTTAGAACTTCTTTACTCATTTCAATATACCAGTTACAGAAATCATCCCAAATAAAGTGATATAGATGACGACCAGCTTCTCCGAATTCGAATTTGTCGAAATTCATATTGACAACGGAGATTGTTTCATTCAACCGAGATAGAATCCATTGGTCAACCATTGAATTGACGTTTGATAAATCGCGAGCTTCAATCGTTAATCCGTCTAAATTCATAAGCGCATAGCGACTAGCATTCCAAATTTTATTAATAAAGTTCCAAGCGGCTTCTAATTTTTCGGTATTATATCGAATGTCTTGTCCTGGAGTTGAACCAGTCGCTAGGAACCAACGTAGAGCGTCAGCACCAAATTCATCCACAACATCCATTGGGTCAACACCATTACCTAATGATTTAGACATTTTTCGTCCATCTTTATCACGAATTAATCCATGGATTAACACATTTTTAAACGGAGCTTTACCCGTAAATTCAAGTGATTGGAAAATCATTCGGCTAACCCAGAAGAAAATAATATCGTAACCTGTCACTAAAGTATTTGTAGGGAAATAGCGTTGATAATCTTCAGCTGATTCATCTGGCCAACCCATTGATGAAAATGGCCATAATGCGGAACTGAACCAAGTATCTAAAACGTCAGGATCTTGTGTCCAATTTTCAGGATCGCTAGGTTCTTCCATACCAACATATAATTGTCCTGTTTCGTTATGATACCAAGCTGGAATTTGGTGTCCCCACCATAATTGACGAGAAATTACCCAGTCATGAACATTTTCCATCCAAGTTAAATAAGTATGTTCAAAGCGTGGAGGATAGAAGTCCACACGATCATCAGTGTCTTGGTTATCAATTGCTTGTTTAGCTAATTTCTCCATTGAAACAAACCATTGTGTTGATAAGCGTGGTTCAACGACAACGCCGGAACGTTCTGAATGTCCCACACTATGAACTTTTTCTTCAATATCAATTAAGACACCTTCAGCTTTTAAATCAGCTACAATTGCTTTACGCGCTTCTTCACGTGTCATACCAGCATATTTGCCGGCTTTGTCATTCATAGTCGCATCTTCATTCATAATATTAATACGTTCTAAATCGTGTCGGTTACCAACTGCAAAGTCATTAGGATCGTGGGCAGGCGTAATTTTAACCACACCTGTTCCAAATTCCATATCCACATAATGGTCAGCAACAATTGGAATTTCACGACCAACTAACGGTAGAGTCACCGTTTTACCGACTAAATCTTTATATCTATCGTCATCTGGATGAACAGCTACTGCCGTATCTCCAAGCATTGTTTCTGGACGTGTCGTTGCTAATCGTACAGAACCACTTCCATCAGTTAATGGGTACTCAAGATGATAAAAAGCACCGGGATCATCTTGATAAATAACTTCCATATCTGATAAAGCAGTCCGAGCTTTTGGATCCCAATTGATAATATATTCGCCACGATAAATAATGCCTTTTTCATATAATTCAACGAAAACTTTACGAACGGCTTGTGATAACCCGTCATCTAGAGTAAAACGTTCGCGGTTATAGTCAACAGAAATTCCCATTTTAGCCCATTGCGCACGAATCGTTTTGGCGAAATCTTCTTTCCATTCCCACGTTTTATCGAGAAATTTCTCTCTTCCTAAATCGTAACGAGACACACCGTCTTCAGCTAATTTGGCTTCAACTTTAGCTTGGGTAGCAATTCCAGCATGATCCATACCAGGTAACCATAATGTATCATATCCTTGCATCCGTTTATGACGAATAATCATATCTTGTAACGTCACATCCCAAGCATGACCAAGATGAAGTTTCCCTGTAACATTTGGAGGTGGAATCACAATTGAATAAGGTTCAACATTGCGATCACCATTTGGTTCAAAGCGTTTTTCATTTAACCATTGCTCATAACGGCCGTCTTCGACAGCGTTAGGATTATATTTTGTCGGCATATCTATTTCTTTCATACTCATCTTCCTTTCTAAACAAAAAGCCCTATACAACAAAATGCTGTATAGGGCGTTAACTTCATTTAAACACGGTACCACCTAAAATTGGGTCTCAATGGATAACGGCAGTAGCCGAAGTAATGACGTTTAAGCAACCATAACTAAGTTTTTCATGAACTCTCACCAACCGTCCACTCGCTGAATCCTTCCTTAGTTAACCTCTTAAACATTACTTTATTTGTAATTCTTAAATATTTTAGCATGATAGTATTTAAAATGCAATAAACGCTAAATCCTCGCAATGATACTTACTTCATATTAACAGGAATTACTCCTCTTCTTCTCGACGTTTGGTTTTACCTGTCCAGTCCGCGAAACCACCTTTTAAGATATAAATATTATCATAACCAGCAGCTTTTAATTTGTTAGCAAAACGTCCTGCCATTGTCACACCATTATCATATAGATAGATTGGTTGTTTTTTGTTTAATCCAGGAACACCACCTTGACTCACTGTTGAGTAAGGAATATTTCGAGCCCCAACAATATGAGCAGAATGGTAGTCATTACTTTCCCGTACATCAATCACTTGGGCTTGACGTTTAGTTTGGTCAAACTCTGCTTGTGATAACATCGTTGCAGCGTCTTTTCGCTTCATCCAATTATATAACCAAAAAATCGCATAACCAATTAAAATAATAAATAGTAACGCCCATAAAACTGTTCCAAATGTAATTCTCATATTAAGTCCTTTCTTTTTTATTGTTGTTTCAAAACTAGTGATGCTGAACCGATAACGCCGGCTGTATTCCCAAGCGATGCTAAACGAATATCTGTCGTTTCACGAATACTTGGATAAACATGAGGCAGGAAGTGGGATTTAACTTTACTAATTAAATACTCACCTGCATTAGCTACCCCACCACCAATAACGATAGCTTCAGGATTTAAAACCGAAGCAATTTGGCCAAGTGCATGTCCTAAATAACTCATCGTTTCATCAATGATTTCTTCAGCAAATATATCTTCATTTTGAGCCGCATCAAAAATATCTTTCGTGGTTACTTCTTTTCCTGATTGAATGTTTGTTACTAGTTCCGAATCAATAGTCGTTTCTTTGGCTCTTTTTTCAGCAGTCCAAACAATTCCTGAGGCACTAGCAACGGTTTCTAAACATCCTTGATTGCCACATGTACATTGAAAACCATCATCAGGATTAGCTAACATATGGCCAATTTCACCAGCCGCCCCAGCACCAATGACTAACTGGTCATTGACAATCACACCGCCACCAACGCCAGTACCTAATGTGACTAACACCATATTAGGCGCTTTGTCACCCGCACCTAACCATTGCTCTCCTAAGGCTGCAACATTGGCATCATTTTCAATATAAACTGGAAGATCCCCGTAGTGGTCGATAAACGCTTGTCGGATAAACTGCTCTTGTTTCCAATTTAAATTATAAGCACCTGTCACTGTGCCAGCATCGCGATTAATAGCTCCTGGCGTTCCAATACCAACACCTAAGAAATTGTCAATTGCTAGATCACGTTCTGCTAAAAATTGATCCATAGATGCTATAATATCCGGAACAATTTGACTTCCATTATCCTCACTACGAGTAGGAATACTCCACTGCGAAAGAATATTTCCACTAGTGGTTAATGCCGCTAATTTAACAGAGGTCCCTCCAACATCAATTCCCATCACATATTTTTCCATATCTTCTCCTCCATAAATGCTTTATTTAATTTCATCTTCTTTGGCCACTAAAACTTTATTAACAGGTAAATCGTAAGTCGTTACTTCCCAATCTGGTTCGTCAACAAACATTTCAGGAAAGGCTAGGCTCACTGTTTGACCAGTAAAGTCTACTAAGTAACGATCATAGTATCCACCACCATGACCTAAACGCTGACCGTTTCTTGCAAATCTTAACCCAGGAACAACCAATAAATCGATAGTCTCTTTTGCTACCCACTGAGCATCCTCCCCAGGTTCCAAAATACCATAAGCCGATTTTTTTAATGCTTTTTTATCAGTCAATATGCCAAAAACCATTTGTTTACCAGGTAATGTCTTCGGAATAACAATCACTTTATTCGATGATTTAGCAGCATCGATAATAGGCTGCGTGTCAATCTCTCCTCCAATTGGCAACGTAATGGCTATCACTTTAGCTTCTTGCCACTCCGGTAGTGCTAGCAATTGTGCCATTAAATCCTTTTGATAAGCTTGTCGTTGCTTAAATGATAAATGTTTCCAATACTTTTTGGTATTTTGGCGTAATTGTTTCTTAGCTATCATTATAATCCACTCCTATAATAAGGTGTTATAGATTCCATGATTTAATAAAATAAAGCCCACAATTCCAATATAAACAACTAATGCTAACACGCGATTAATCAAAGAGTTTCCTCTTTCTTGTCCTGACATTATCATAAACGTCGCAATGAACCCACCTAGAATACCACCTAAATGTCCCCATAAGTCGACACTATGACTAAATAAACTCATGACAATGTTAACAATAATTAATGTCCGATATTGCCGCCCTAGAGCACTAATATAGTGATTATCTGGATATAAAACAGCAAGTGCTATAAACACAGCGAATAATCCAAATAATGACGTACTAGCTCCGGCTGATATCGATTCACTAAACTGATAGCTTAAGGCGTTTCCCATAATGCCACCAGCTAAATAGAGCCACGTAAATTTAAAATGGCCGAGTGTTTGTTCTACCATACTTCCTAAAAAATATAGCGTCACCGAATTAACTAACAAATGAGTAAACCCAATATGGAGAAAAATTGGCGTAATTAGTCGCCACCATTCTCCTAGAGCAATTGCCGGTGCAAATTTTGCTCCATACTGAATCAGTACAGGAGTATATTGGCTCCCTCCCTGTAATTCCATCAGTAAAAACACAATAATTTGGATTAGTAAAAATAGCCATGTCATGATGAGCTTTTTGTTCATTAGAAACCTCCGTTATAGTAAAAAGGCCAGTATGTTGATATCCGAAAGCATATCTAACATACTGACCTGTGAGTCATTGTTCACGATTTATTTAACTTCGCGGAACAAGCATACTTTTTTTAATTTTGGACTATATTTTTTTAACTCTAAACGGTCTGGGTTGTTACGACGGTTTTTTTCAGTTAAGTAAACGCGTTCCCCTTTTAGTTCAGTGTTTTCTAAAGTAATGTTTACACGCATGTTATTCCCTCCAATACCTTATGGTTTCGTTGATTCAAAATCATACTTACCAAGTATAGCATATGACAATCTGCAATTGCAAAATCTTTTCGCCTTTCTAGCAACAGTTTTCGCTATTTTTTAATATTACTCTGCAACACTGTCATCTGTAGTTTGGTCAGTATCAGTCGTTGCTGAATCATTATTGTCATCGTTGTCTTGGTCGTTGCTTTGATTATTTAATCCTAACACGATTTCAAAGACATCTCGTCCAATATCTTGAACATTTGAACTTTGAGCGTCTTGATTAATACCTGGTGTCACTATAGAAACCGCATATTTCGGATTGTCATAAGGCGCATAACCAACCCATGAATGGTTCTCACCTTCGTTAGTTTCGGCAGTCCCTGATTTACCGGCTATTTTAATTGGGAAACCTTCGAAAGAGTCATACCCTAACCCTTCGCTGTTATTAATTTGTTGATAAAATCCTTCTTGAATTCGTTGAATTTGTTCTGGCGTATTTTTCACTTTATTTAACACTTTAGGTTCTTTAGAATATACGACCCGTCCGTGATCTTTAGAATCTTCGCCTTCGCGAACTTCTTTTAATACGTGAGGCGCAATACGTTTTCCACCATTAGCGATGGTTGCAACATATTGATTTAAACTAATTGGTGTAAAAGTATCAAACTGTCCAAAGGCTAAGTCAAGAGCATTCCCTGGATTATCCGGAATACCACCATTAATCCCTGGAGATTCATTTTCTAAATCAATCCCTGTTTTAACACCAAGTCCATATTGATTATAAACGGCACGTAATTTAGGAGATGTTTCATCAGATAATCCACTTAAATCCATACCGCTATAGTAATTATTTAATCCACCAATCGCCATTGCTAATTTAATCATATAAACGTTAGATGAACGAGTAAGGGCCATCTCATCACTCAATGTTTTTGGTGAAGAGTCTTTATTAACGGTGTACCACCAAGACGCTTTCGTTGGGGTACCAGCAAAGTTTAACGGTTCATCAACCAGCGTATTATTTTCTGGAGTAATAATACCATATTGATAACCAGCAGCTACGGTCGCCCCTTTAATAGCTGAACCCATAATAAAGGATGAATTAATCGTTCCTAGGGCATCATCAATAATATTGCCATCTTCATCACGGCGTTTTCCAACTAAGGCAATAACATCACCTGTATTAGGATCTGTAACGACCATATACATTTGATTATTCGTTGATACAGTTCGTGAATTCAAATAGTCTTCGGCATATTTTTCTAACTTCTCTTGAATTTCAGAATCAATAGTTAAAACAAGTGTATCGCCAATTTCTCCTGGGTATGTTTGTTCTTGACGTACAACTTCACCATTTTGATTCACTTCTGTTTCGTAAATGGCTTTTGATCCACGTAAAATATCTTCGTATTGTAATTCTAAATAAGAATCGCCGACACGATCATTTCGTGCATAGCCTTTTGCCAAATACTTATCGGCATCTTCTTGAGGTAAGCCCTCTTCAGTTGTTGTGACATTACCAAGAACACTACGTAATAAGTCATTTTTAGGATATGTCCGTTTCCAATCCATAGAAGCAGTCACACCTAGTAAATCCCCATTATGTTCACTAATTTTGGCTACTTCTTCTGAAGTCACTTCTTGATTTTTTATTAACGTAGGAGTAAACGCATAAGCACTATTCATTTTTTTGAAAATTGCTGCTGCTTCTTTTTCTTCATCACTAAAATCTAATTCATCATCTGAAATATGCTTAATTTGTGCGTCATAAACTTCATCTTCAGATAATTTCTTTTCGTCTTTGCTTAAGCGATCATTTAACTCATCCATATGTTTCGCCGCAAAGTAATCTTTTTTGTCCCGATCGGTTAAATTTTCGGTATCCATTTCAATAAATGTTGCTAACTTATCAGCGGTCTTGGCCATATCAGTCGCAGAAACATCTTGACCACGGGTATAACTAATCGCCTGTAAACCTTCATTGTCTACTAATAATTTGCCATTACGATCAGTAATATAACCACGAGGAACCCCAACTTTGGCAATATTGGTATCAGTCATCTGGACGAGATGAGTAAAAGCGTCTCCTCGTACCAATTGAACATAACCCAAACGCATAATTAGTACCGCAAAAAGCGCAAAAACAATCACTAACAAGATATTTAGTCGATTTAAAAATTTACCCCAATGTGGTGCACGTCTATTTTTTTGTTTGAATTCACCCATTGTGCAACCTTACCCCTTCATTAATAGTTATTGAATCTCTATCATATCATACAGTAAATTATAACTTAAATTCTTTCAACATTCCTATAATAATTTTATAAACTTTCACTTGTCATTTCCTATTTTCTGATGGACACGTTAAAATAGAAGATAATATTTTTTAAGTGGAGACTGATAGTTTTGAATTGGATAACAAAAATAACGCAACAATATCATCGACACCCCAAACGATGGCTGTTAACTCTCGCCTTTCTTATTCCCATCATCTTAATGGGTGGCTTATTTATCGGTATGAAAGTCTTTCCATTTGGTGACAATACCCTGTTAACAGTAGACCTTGGCCAACAATATTTAGACTTTTATCAATATTATCGTCATTTTATCTTATCTGGATTTGAGGGTGGCTTCTACTCATTCAGTAAAAGTATTGGTGGCGAGATGCTAGGAACCTGGGCGTATTATTTAATGAGTCCATTTATGTTAGTGACTTTACTATTCCCAGGTAGTTGGTTATCAGTCGCTATTGCCGTGATGATTTTACTAAAACTAGGTACCGCAGCTTGGAGCTTCCAATGGATGTTAGGAAAAATTTATGATGATTATAATTGTCGCTCATTAACTTTTTCTCTTATGTATGCTTTTATTGGCTATTTAAGTGCCAATCAGTTAAATATTATGTGGTTAGATGGGGTGATTTTTCTTCCTCTGGTGATTTGGGGAATCGATGAGATATTTACTCACCAACGTTGGTGGATATATACACTCAGTTTAGCTCTCGTTTTATGGACAAACTACTACATCGGCTACATGGTATGTCTTTTTTCCATTCTCTTTTTTATTTATCGATTCGTCGTTTCAATTCCTAAATCACTAGCTAAAATTAAAAAACAAGCCTTTAATGTCCTTCAACCAGTTGGACATTTCATCATCGGATCACTATTAGCAGGAGGACTAGCAGCTATCCTCTTAGTTCCCACCTTCCAATCCTTGTTGGCCAGTAAAGGGGCACACGAAACGGCATCACTTGATTGGAGTCTAGCTTATCCATTTCAAGAACTACTAAGCAAATGGGTGATTGGATCCTTTAATTTCAATCAAATGCCAGATGGTCTCCCTAACTTATTTGTTGGCTCTTTAGGAATCGTTATGTTACTTACTTTTTTAATGAATCGTCGCTTTCATTGGAGCGAACGGTTCACTGCATTAAGTATTATTAGTGTGTTATTAGTCTCAATGAATACCAACGCATTGAATACCATTTGGCATGGCTGGCAAGATCCCATCTGGTATCCTTATCGTTTCTCATTTGTGTGGAGCTTTTTTGTTCTATATATTGGTTATCGTCAGTACCGCCAATTATCACTCCCTAAACTTCGCCAAAATGTAATGGTTTTATTATTGGGGACAATAGCAACCCTCTATCTACTAATGCATGTCGATCAGTTTGACGAAATTAACGCGTTAAAAATTTGCATTAGTTTTGGCTTATTCACTATTGTCTTACTCCTCACTTTATTAATATCTGAATATCCTAGAAGTATTGTTTGGCTTCTACTTGCCTTAACACTCGGTGAAGGATTTGCGAATAGTGCATTAAATGTGACGTCTCTTGGTTATCTTGATTATGAAGATGTTGTTGACCCTATTATTGCGACTCAACCTACCATCAACACGTTACGTCCTAACGATCAAGAGTTTTATCGAATCACTAAAGATTACCAACGAACCAAAAATGATGGCCTACATATGGGGTATTATGATTTAAATCAATTTAATTCAACTTTAGAAAAAGGAACAACTGAATTATTTAAATCACTTGGCTTTCCAAGTAGCGAAGTTTTCACCAACTACACGACAGGTACGCTATTTACTGACGATTTCTTTGGGGTTCGCTATATGCTCGTTCAAGATCAGCTATTACCTAATCCTATCAATGGTAAATTAATTAGCACCCGATACGATTGGCTAAGTCAGCCAATAACACAATCTAACGACAGTGAAATTGTCACCGAAAACGAAGATGCTTTAGGTCTTGGATTTAGCGTTAACGAGGATTTTGCTAAACTAAAAACGGAAGATATTTATCCAATCTATTTACAGGATCAAATGTTACAAGCCCTCGATAATAAGGCAGAAATGTCGTCAGAAAATAGTCAAACACAATATTTCTCATTAGAAAATTTTCAAAGCTTAGACTTGGAAAATGTCGCCACTGACGATCCGAATCACGTAGCAGCAACTTATAGTCGGGAAAAAGATAATGAAAGAAGTCTGATTACCGTAACGTTTACTCCTGATACAGATGACGCCTACTACTTAACCGTGCCACAATATTTAAATGATGATGACGTTACTTTTTTCCTTAATGGTCAAGAATTAGCATATGATGATACGTTTAGAAGTACGCAAATTTACAATTTAGCCAATAATGATGTTGGACAAACGAAAACATTTCAAATCGAAATTTTAGCAGATGCGGTTACCTTACAAGATTTTAACCTGTATCGCCTCGATAAAAAACGAGTAGCTAATGTGGCGACTCAATTGAAAGACCATTCCCTACAACTTGATCATTTTAGTAATAGCCGTTTTTCAGGAAAAATCACAACGACTCACTCTAATGACTATTTATTGCTTACATTCCCTTATAGTAAAGGATGGCATTTTAAAGTTGATGGAAATCCGGTGACAGCTAAACCACATTTTAGTGGTGGCCTCACCTTACTTCCGTTATCAAAACCAGGAACTCATGAAGTAACGGCATATTATCGTCCCCCTGGATTAATACTTGGGGGCCTCATTACCATTAGTTCAATCGTTATCATAGGTGGCCATTCCTATTATTACCGTAAGCATCAAAAAAGCTGGAGATAATCTCCAGCTTTTTCTTATCTATTCTTGCCAAATGCTTCTGCTAAAATTTCCACAGCATGCTTTCTAGCTGCAAAGCTAGGCATAAGGGGAATGAGTAGTAACTCGTCGGCTAGAGCATCTTCAGCTAGCGTCTGTAATTGAGTAGCCACATCATCCGTCTGCCCGACAATCATCCGTGTCCGATTACGTTCTATTTTTTCTCTATCACTAGCGGATACTTCATAGGCATTAGCTGTTGATACGGATGGAAAACGATTAAATTCTTCAAAATTATCTTTTCCTAATAACCAAATATCTAAGGCTTTCGCATAATCTTTAGCCTCTTCTTCATCATCTGATACCGTTAAAAATGGAGCGATTGTCACTTGGGGCTCACTGAGAAACTCAGATGGTTTAAAGTTTTCACGATAAACCCGACAAGCGGAACGACAAACTTGTAACTTGTCATCACTAGCATAAGGGAATAAGCCAAAAGTATAGCCAATCCCTAATTCAGCAGCCATTCGTGCTGATTTTACACTCGATGATAGCACAAACAATTCAGGCTGAGCAGCCGTCTGAGGGTTAGCTACAACTCCTTGGTTATCCCCTTGGCCTAGTAGATAGTTTTGAATCGCTTCAATTTGAGATTGATAATCAAAGGACGCCTTATCAGCCGTATTTAATGCCCGCTGAACGGGACGAATGCCAAATGTATTTCCCATACCTAAGTCAACTCGACCAGGATGTATAGCTGATAACATCCGGAAATTTTCAGCGACTTTAAGAGGCGCATAGTGCGGAAGCATCACTCCACCAGATCCAATACGCAAGTTTTCAGTTTGGTTTAACAATTCACTAATTAAAATTTCAGGAGTTGATGAGGCGAATGCTGGAACATTATGGTGTTCAGCGACCCAAAAGCGTTTGAATCCATTTTGATCACAAACTTTTGCTAATTCAATGGTTTCTTGAATCGCTTCGTCAGCATTACGTCCCTCATTAATTTGAGCATAATCTAAAATACTTAACTCAACCATTATTATTCCTCACTCTCTTGGGAAGGAATCGCTAGAATAAAACGAATAAGGTCTTCAGCATCTAAGCCACTAATATACTCATCAACAGTCGTATCAGCTAAGGCTTCGCGTAATGCACTCGCTTCTAATTTGGTGCCAATCAATTTATCTTCTAATTCTGCTTTTGGTTTAACACCGAAGAAATCCCCATTAATTTGAATAGCTTCAATCCGTGCATGTGTAATCGTTAACCCAATATGTAGTGTTCCAACACCATCAAATCGTTGTTGCACTTGATAATCAAAGGTTTCAAAGTGACCATAAGTCCAATCCCAATTATTGTACATATTATTTGCTATCTCATCGATTGCTTGCCAATCTTCATCTGTTAATACATAACGTTTGGCATCGTCTAAGTCATCAACTTCTAACAATTCTTTTAAAATAAATTCTGTAAATTTCCATACTGAAATATCTTGATATTCAGGATCTAGAGCATCGCGTAATGTACCGACACGTTGACGAACCGATTTCACACCGTGTGAAGAAATCTTCTTTTGATTTGGTTTTAATACGGTATTCATCACTTCATAATCAGGATCAAGCAATAAAGAATAACCAGCATAAACACGATCATGGACGATGGTCATTGCAGCACCAGAGATTTTTTTATCATTTAACGTTAAATCGTTACGACCTTTTTGCTCTAATCCTTCCACACCCATCTTTTCTAATACACGAATAATAGGTGCATATAATTTGTCATATTGGCCAAAGATATTGGTATCCCCATCATTTGGCACTAAGTAACAAAAACTCATATTTTTGTCATCAAGATAAACAGCGCCACCGCCCGTTTCACGGCGAACTAAACCAATATTATGTTCATCCATATAAGGTTGGTTTACTTCTTCATAAGCATTTTGATTCAATCCAATTTGAACAGAGGGATTGACCATATAAGGGAAAATGATTTTATCATCTAAAAAAATATTATCGCGAACATAGGCTTGAATCGCCATAGTTGTTCCTTGGTCGTATACCCATTCACCATTACGTATTGGTTCAATTAAATACATGATTATCCTTCTTTCATTTGTTTCACTGTTGCTAATGTTTCGGCAATATCTTCAGTAATGCGAATTGCTTGTGATTTGGCATCTGCTGAAATACGATAAGGCTTTTGATTCATCGTCACATAAAGTGCTTGAGGGTTATTAGCCGTCCATTTTTGGAACGGATGACGAATGAATTGAGGTGTAGTCATACCAACTCCAATTTCTAAATATAAAATTTTATCGGCTTCATGAGCGTTTAAAAAATCTTGATACCGTTTATTTTGGGCATGCCAATCTGCATCTTCCACCATCCCACGCTCGGCATCGCGTTTATTTACTTCTAATGGAGCGCCACATTTAGGGCAATGTGGGACTAATTCACTCGGCACTTTCATATTCTCTTGTTCAGCAACCATTTGACGAACGAGTGCTTCATCTTGATACGTTTGTTGATGACAAAATTGCGAGCATTGCCATAATCCATACTCTCCTTGAATACGGAAAACTTTGTTCATATCATAATTAGCTGCATAAAAAGCATTATCAGCGTTGGTGGTAATCACATGATACGTCTTATCTCGTAGAATAGATTTCAAATCAAGATAGGCTTGTCCTACCGGTTGATCAAAGTAATTTAATAAAGCAAATCGACTTTGAAAAGCCCAATACTCTTCCCAATCTTCAAAATCAGATAAAAATGCTTGCAGCATATCATAATAGTGATATTTCTCAATAAAATCTGGAAACGCCTCTTCAAAACGAGGGCCAGCATAAGTAAAACCGGTTGCAGCTGACATACCAGCCCCAATACCAACAACAATCGTTTCTGCTTCATCAATTGCTTGTTTTAATATTTCTGGTTGGCTAGCTTTCATATCAATAGCCCAATCGATTGCTAAATTCGTCATAATTACTCCTTAATCATCTAATAACTTTTCATAAATTTCTCTATCTTTATCTAAAAAGACATTGAAAACTACTTTCAAATCGCTACCTGTCGTTCTTAAGTACTCTTCAACAGTTTCAATCGCAACTTTCGCCGCCTCTTCATTTGGATAATGAAACTCACCTGTTGAAATACAACAAAAAGCCAGACTATCTAATTGATGGTCATCTGCTACTTTTAAACAAGAGCGGTACGCAGAACGAAGTAAATCTTCCTTGATTGGAGTGACACCCCTGGAGTCGATATAAGGGCCAACCGTATGTAAGACATATTGACTAGGTAAATTGTATCCTGAGGTAATCCGTGCTTTCCCCATTGGTTCTTTATGTCCTAATTTCATCATAAATTCATGACAAGCTAACCGTAATTGAATACCCGCACGTGTATGAATAGCATTATCGATACAATCATGATTAGCTTGTGTACACCCAAGCATATCTGAATTAGCTGCATTCACAATACCATCAGTCGCTAACAGTGTAATATCGCCTTGCCACAAATATAATTGAGATTTAACCGGTGAAAGCTCTGAGAAGTTAACCACGTTTCGTCGCGTCAATAATTCTTGTAATACAGCATCTTGTCTCATTAAAAAGTCATCAGAGACCGGTTTTGGCGGACGGATATTACAATACCCACGAAAGATTTCATATTTATCATCAATTGTTTCATTCGGATATGAACTAAAGAACTCTCTATGTTCAGGCATTTCAGCTGACAAATCAGTCATTAGATGGTCAAGTTCTCTTAATAGCGTTTGGTCATTCATAATGTTCTCCTTAATAAAAGAAGGATTATAGCGACAGTTATCCCGTCACCATAATCCTTACTTGTGATTCATTATGCGTCTTCTAAGCCAGCAAAAGCTTCTTCATCAACATCTGTTAGTTTAACTAACCAATTTTCTTCTTGTTTAGCAGAGTTTAATAAGCTAGGTTCAGAAACAGCTGCTTCATTACGAGCAGAAACTGTACCATTTAATGGGCTTAAAATTTCCATTACTGTTTTAGAAGCTTCGATACTTGCTAATGAGTCATCTTTTTTAACACTTTCTTCATCAGAAAAGTCTACATAACCCACTGTTCCAATATCGTCTTGTAATTCGGGAGTCATACTTACAATATATTCATTATCTTGTTTATCAATAAATAAGTAATTTGCGCGTTTTGTCATTAAAAAAACTCCTTTCTTTAAACTACCGGTCCTCATTCTAACAAATTTCTTTACAGTTGGCTACTGTATTAGTTTGAAAATTTCTGTGTTATATTTAATATAAGAATATAATAGTTAAAGGAGAATTTTTATGTCGGAATTAAATCCTAAATATAAGCCATTATTCGAACCTATCACACTGGCTAACGGTGTCCAATTACCTAATCGTTATTCCTTAAATCCAATTACAACGAACGCTTCTTCTAATGAAGGATATGTAACAGAAGAAGAAACCAGATACGCTGAAAGACGTGCAAACTCTGCTCCATTCCAAGTGACAACAGCTGCTTATATCGAAGATTATGGTCAGTTGTTTGAATTTGGCCCTAGCATACGTGATGATTCCTATATTTACGGTCTATCACAACTCGCCAAAGCGATGAAGAAAGATGGGGCTAAAGCGATTATTCAATTAACCCATGCTGGTCGTTTTGCTAAAATTGCTTTAAAAGATTACGGAGCCGTTTATGGCCCTAGTGCAATGCATCTTAATACACCAATAGAACATGATGTGATTGCTATGTCTAAACGAAAAATTAAACATGTGATTGAACAATATGCTCAAGCAACTCGTCGAGCAATTCAAGCTGGATTTGATGGTGTTGAAATTTCCAATGCCCAACGTTTACTACCACAACAATTCTTCTCTCCATTCTCTAACCAACGTGATGATGAATACGGTCCTCAATCCGTTGAAAATCGTTCACGTTTTGGTGTAGAGGTGATGGCAGCTGTCCAAAAAACGATTGATGAATACGCCAATGATGACTTTATTCTTGGTTTTAGAGGAACACCTGAAGAAACACGTGGTAATAATATTGGTTATACTGTTGATGAATTTAACGAATATTTTGACCGCATGATGGAAGTTTGTACAATTGACTACTATGCTATTGCTTCATGGGGACATGATATTTATCTAGAAACCGTACGTGGTGACAAACATCATGGAGAACTCGTTAATAAAGTGGTAACAGATCATGTCAATGGTCGTTGTCCAGTCATTGCTACTGGTGGAATCAATTCCCCTGAAAAAGCATTAGAGGCTTTGGAAAACGCAGATATGGTAGGAATGTCTTCTGTATTCGTAACGGAACCTGATTTTGTCACTAAATTAGCAGCTGGAGAAGAAAATCAAATTAATTTAGATGTCACGTTAGAAGAATTACCTCAATTAAATATTCCTCAACGTGCTTTCAAAGATTTAGTTGAATTTATGGATTTAGGTGGCTCTTTACCAAAAGAAGCACGGGATGAATTTAGACGATTAGCTGACCAAGACCCTACCAGCTACTTTAAAGAATTCAAATAATTAAAAAAGCTGGTTTACACCAGCTTTTTTATTTACAATGCTTTTTCATATAATTCACTGACTTTATCCCAATTAACTATTTTCCAAATGGCCTTAATATAATCTGGGCGAACATTGCGATAATTTAAATAATAAGCATGTTCCCACACATCAACGCCAAAAATAGGAATTAATCCATCCATTAGCGGACTGTCTTGATTAGGAGTTGATACTAACTCTAACTCCCCATTATTAACGACTAACCAAGCCCAACCAGAACCAAAGCGACCAGTCGCCACAGACAAGAATTGCTGTTGGAATTCAGAAAATGAACCAAATGTTTGTTCAATTGCTTGTAACAACTGGCCATTAGGTTCTCCACCTTCGCCACCTAAAATTTGCCAATATAATGAATGGTTATAATGACCACCAACATTTTGTCGAACTAGGGGGCGTATCTCCTCGGGAAGTTCATTAAAAATTCGTAATAATCCTTCAGCAGAATGATTTTTGAATTCAGTATTTTCTAAACCTTTATTTGCATTATTGACGTATGTTTGGTGATGTTTATCATGGTGTAAATGCATCGTTTCTTCATCAATAATCGGCTCAAGGGCATCATAGCTATAAGGCAAATCTGGTAATGTAAAAGTCATCGGACTCCCTCCTTAATTTTGTTAGCACTATCATAGCAATATTTATCCTTATAAAGCAAAGATAATGCCTATTATATAAGATTATTCTTCATTGTTCATCACCGTGCCGTTTTCTGATATAATAGTCTTTATGACAAACAATTAGAAAGAGGATAATATGCAAGTATTTAAAATATTTAAGGATGCGGTATTAAATAAATCTGATGCCGTACGTGGTATTTTCTTAAAAGGTGGCCAGGTCTTCCTTTATTTAGTTATTTTAGCTACTCTAATGGCTATCCCCCAAACCATTATCGCTGGAAAATTAGTCTCAACTTTAACCACTAACTTTGAGACGGTTGCTAATAATATACCTGAATATACACTAACAGATAATCAACTAGATAAAGATTCCGGCGAAGCTAAGGTTGTTAATACGGATTTTATTGTCTATAGTTTTGATCCAAATGATGACGTTTCAACCAGCGAATTGAAAGATTTAAATACCAATGGTTTAATCATTGAAAACCAAAAGGATCAGCTGTACCTTGCTGTTAATAATCAAGACTATCATATTAAATATAGTGATGGACTTAACGCTTCCGTTCAAAAATCATTATTCAACAATATGGGTCAATTCCAGTTTCTAACTTATCCGATTACTTTTATCGGAATAATGATTGGTCAGCTAGTCATGTTGAGCTTTCTTCAATTAATGATTGCTTTACTATGTGGCTTTTCAAAACATAGTCAACGTTTGAAGCTAACATTGAGTAATCGTTTTAGATTAGGTATTTTACAAAATACGCTACCAATACTAGTGATTACAGTAATTAACTTGCTGCCTTTAAATCTTCCATTTCAATTTGAAATTTTACTAATTGCTGGTGTTATTCGAACTGTCAAAGTAATGAAAAACATTAAGGTGATTAAATATTAAAAAAAGCGGCTGATACCAGCCGCTTTTTTATGCGTCGTAGTATTTTTTTGAATGATAACATCCGTTTTAAAAAGCGAAACTTGGTGCTTTTTCTCACACCCTGTAGTCGAGCTTGCAGAGAGGCGTCACTTTTAGGTCCAACGACCGTGGTTAAACGTGCTTTATCGCATCCTTTTTAGTCGGGTTCGTATCGCCAGACTTAACGTTCTTTCGCATTTACCCTCTGTTTGTTTCACAAACTCCGGCTAAATGTCTCCAAGAAGTCAAGCCTAAACGGCGCTCCTCACACCCTTTTAGTAATCGACGTGATTTTTTTCTTTATTATATTGACGTTGGCGTTTACGTTTTTGACGTTGGTCTTGTAACCGTTGATTTTTCTTATGTTGTTTAATGTTACGTTTTAATTTCCGTTTGTATCCTGGTTTTACTTTTTGGCGTTTGTTACGCTCAACCATTCCTTTAACGGTATGATCGGTTTCTTCTTGTTTTTTCCGATTTCTACGTTGCGAATGATCTTTTGCGTCTATCCATTCACTATCTTGAATATCTTTAAATTCAAAGCGAATACCTTTATCTTCGAGCCATTCAATATCTTTTTGATCATCAGGTTCATAGAGTGTCACTGCTAAACCAGGAAGTCCTTGACGACCAGTACGCCCTACACGATGAATAAAGAATTCTAACTCGCCAGGAACCTCATAATTAAACACATGAGAGACCCCTTCAATATCAATTCCACGTGCTGCTAAATCTGTTGCGACAACGTATTGATATTCCAGATTTTGAATTTGTTTCATCATCCGACGACGTTCTCTAGAATCTAAATCTCCATGAATCATACCAACTGACAATCCTTTTGCTTTTAAAAATTGATACAATTCTTTAACTGTTTCAATTGTATTCGCAAAAATTAACGCTAAATAAGGTTGTCCAATCGTTAATCCTTCATATAATAGTTCTTTCGCATCTCGACCACGAACAGGTAATAAATAATTATCAATTGTTTCTGAAATCAAATGTTCACTTTGCAGTTGAATCCATTCTGGTGATTGCATATATTTACGTAAAAACGGACGTAGTTTAGTTGGAATAGTTGCTGAAAAGACATACATATTTAAGTCATTTGGCATTCGACCAGCAATTTGGTCAACGTCTTGCAAGAAGCCCATGTCTAAGGTCATGTCCGCTTCATCCACTACAAAACTATGTACTTGGTGAACAGATAATGCTTGTCGTTCAATTAAGTCTAATAGGCGTCCGGGCGTACCAACTACAATTTGCGGCACTTGATGCTCTAAACGTTCTGATTGGCGCATCGTATCTGTCCCACCAAAGGCACGCTCAATCATAATCTCTTCGGGATGATGATCACTCAATTGTTTCGCTGCCTGATATAATTGTTCTCCTAGCTCCCGACTAGGTGCTGTAATAACGATTTGAGTTTCAGGTTTTGCTTCTACTTGATTCATTAATGGTAGGAGAAATGCGTGAGATTTTCCGGTTCCAGTTTGACTTTGGGCCACTAAACTTTTTTCTGCTTGAATAATTGGAATAACCGCTTCTTGAATGGGTGACGGTTCTGTAAAATGTAATTCTTCTAATGCGTCATAAATAAAAGGTTTAAAATTGAAGGTTTTAAATGTCATTATGAAGCCACCTTTCTAATTATATAATAAGCATACCATGTGGAGGTTTTGCTTCTCAATTTAAATATTCATTATACTTAAAAGCGTCTTCTACGCCTACCCTAAATCAAAATAAATTGTCAGATTGATAAATCATCTATATAATGAATGAGACGAGAGGATGAGAGGCATGTCAAATTCAAAAGTAAAAGGTTTAATTGTTTTATTTGGAGCAACAGGCGATTTAGCGAGTCGAAAATTGTATCCTGCACTTTACCGTTTATATAAACGTCATCTATTATCAGACAATTTTGCTGTAATTGGCACAGCTCGTCGTGAATGGAGCAATGATTATTATCGTCAAGTCGTCGCTGGTGCCGTCAATAATCTTGTTGATGACCAAGCGGAATGTCAACAATTTGTTAGTCATTTTCACTATGTTTCGCATGATGCCACTGATTTAGCCCATTATAATATTCTCAAAGCGAAAATGGATGAATTGGAAGCTACCTATGAAACTGGCGAAAATCATTTATACTATCTATCAACAGCTCCAAGTATTTTTCCAAAAATTACCAAATATTTAAAAGAAGCAAATATCGTGACTAAACAATCGAATCATCGAGTGATTCTCGAAAAACCATTCGGGAGCGATTTGGCTTCAGCTCAAAAATTAAATGACTCGTTGAGTGATACCTTTAAAGATAACGATATTTACCGAATTGATCACTATTTAGGGAAAGAAATGGTCCAAAATATTTTAGCACTTCGTTATTTTAATCCTTTTATTGAAGCTATTTGGAATCATCACTATATTGATAATATCCAAATTACATTATCAGAAGACATGCCTGTTGGAACACGTGGCGGATACTATGATAAATCAGGTGCCATTCGCGATATGTTCCAAAATCATATTTTACAAATTATGGCATTAGTCGGAATGACACTTCCTGAACACTATTCTCCTGAAAGTGTCCATGAAGCCAAAATCGATTTCTTAAAATCAATTCCTTCCTTTACGACTCAACAAGCCGAACAGTGCACTGTCCGTGGCCAATACCAAACTAACGATAATAATGTTGTGGATTATTTAAAAGAACCTGAAGTAGACGCCAATAGTACCACAGAAACATTTTTAGCTGGTCGAATTCGCGTCAACAATGAACGTTGGCAAGGAGTTCCTTTTTATTTCCGAACTGGAAAAGCGTTAGGTGAAAAATATACCACTGTACAAATCATCTTAAATCCGCGTGTTTATAAAGATGAAGAAACAGAAGTTGTTCCAGACAGTGAAAAACCACGGTTAACCTTTTTTATTCAACCAGAATGTGGGGTTCAACTTTACCTTAATGAAAAACAAGCCGGCCAAGATTTACGTCCTCAAATTCAATTATTAGACCATGATTGGCGAAAATCAGCTCAATACGTCGAAGAACCTTACGAAAAACTTATCTATAATACGCTACTTGGCGATCCTACTTATTTCACGACTTGGAATGAGTTACGTGAACAATGGCGAATTGTGGACAGCATTATTGCTGGTTGGCATGAAATAAATCACTCTAAATTAGACCAGTATCCAGCCGGTACTCACGGTCCAAAACAAGCTTATAATTTATTAGAACGTTATCATAATGAATGGATAGACTTAGATTAGTGAAGTCATAAATAAAACCCCTGAATCATTTTTGATTCGGGGGTTTTATTGTTTATTGACTGACGGCATCTAATTCTTCAATAATTGCTTGCATTTCATCTTTAGAGTATGCATTGGCACCACTAGCTTTAGGATGTCCGCCACCATCATGTTTCTGCGCAATTTCATTAATTACTGGCCCTTTTGAACGAATACGACAACGAATGACACCCGATGGTAATTCAATAAAGTTTACCCAGGCTTGCACCCCTTCAATCATCCCGGCCAATTGTACAATATGATAGGTTTCAGAGTCTGTTAATCCATAATGTTTTAACGTTTCTTGGGAAATAAAAACAGAAGCGACTTTTCCACTATCCGTTAACTGAATATTTTCTAATACATAACCTTGGATGCGTGCTTGGGCTAATGACTGCGTATTTGATGCTTGCATTAACTCAGTAGCTGGAAAATCATAAGCTAATAACTCACCAGCAATTTTATGAGTATGTGGTGTTGTATTATCAAATAAAAAGCGACCCGTGTCACCGACAATTCCTAAATAAAAACATTTGGCTGCCTCATCCGTCATATCTAATCCGGATTGTTCGTCTAAAATAATACTTGCCCAAATTTCTGAAGTAGAACTCATCTCTGGTTTCACAATGGAATAATCGCCATAAGGTTCGTTATCTGGGTGATGATCAATCTTAATCAACTTAATTCCCATATCATAGCGGTCATCATCTACCCGAGGCAAATTAGCCGTATCATTAATAATCACTAAAGCTTCGTCATAATCATCATCTGACACATCATCCATCTCACCAAAATGACTCATTGAATCATCCGTTTCTCCAGTAGCTAAAACGGTTTTTTCAGGATAAGTTGCCTTTAATGCTGCTTTTAATCCCATTTGTGACCCTAAGGCATCTGGATCAGGCCGAACATGCCGATGAATAATAATTGTTTCATAAGCTTGAATGGTTTCTAAAATTTCGTGTAACATATAAACTCCTTCTACTGTATATTCAAACTATTGGCTGTGACGATAGCCTTGGTCATGATTGTTTGACCATGATAGATGGTAACCTCGACTTTTAAGTTTCGCCGTCCAGCTTCTAAATATTCTGCATGGACATCTAATGTGCTTTGAAGAGGAATCAATTTCATAAAATACGTACTAATATTATCAACAACGACCGTTTGATACTTCGTTTCGCGAACAAATTGCTCAACAGTTAATTGAATGATAGCACTTAACAAACTATTAGATAATCCACCAACATGATCCGTTAATGTAACATCTGATACGAATCGATAACGTCCATGTCGTTTATTCTTATCTAAAGAAATAGGTTTTAACTTTTGAGCTAACAGGTGCTCAATGCGATTATCACTTTGTTCTTCTTGACGCGTATACTGTAACGTTCGTAAAACATCTTGTCTTGACAGAATCCCAATCAAATGTTGAGTATCATCAACTACAGGTAGTAATTCTAGACCATCCCAAATCATCATATGTGTGACGCTTGCCACACTCATTTGTTTGGTGGCAACAATTGGATGGGAGGTCATTCCAGCGGTCACCAAATCATTCGCTTGATAATCAAATAAATCTTTTGCGGTAACAATTCCTATAATACGTCCTGATTGATTAATCACTGGGAATCGCGTATGTCCTGTTTGTTCATTTAATCGTCTGTAATCTTTCTTCACACTTTGATCAGTGAGATAATGTGTCCCATCAATCGGAATGTATATATCTTCTACTAATAAGATATCCTTCTGCATAGCACGTTCAATCATTGCTTTATTAATTAAAGTGGCCGTCCCATAAGTATCAAAATTAACACTCATTAAAGGCACATTTTTCTCATTAGCATAGGCTATATTTTCTGGAGATGGTGTAAATCCCCCAGTAATTAAAACCGAAACGTCATGTTCAATTGCAATTCGTTGAGCTTCTTCTCGATTTCCGATAATAATTAATGACTGTGGTGACATATATTGAATCATATCATCTTCTTGCATCGCTCCGATGATAAATCGTTTCACTTCATGGTCTAATCCGTCACGTCCACCATGAACGATACAATTGGTAACATTCACAATTTCTTCTACCGTTAAATGTTTCAACCGTCGCACATCATACGATTCAATTCGTACTGTTCCTACCCGTTCCTTAGTCGCTACCAATTGGCGATTTTCCGCCTCTTTAATCGCGCGATAAGCGGTTCCTTCTGATACTCCTAAATTACGAGCGATGCTGCGGACCGAAATTTTATGATTAATCGGAAGTTTCTCAATATATTCAATAATCTGTTCATGTTTAGTTGTCATCGATTTTTTCCTCATTTTTGTCATTTTTTTTAGCATATAATGAAAGCCGCACATTTTCGAATAAGACATCGGATAAGTCACTTACCGTAATTCCTAATAAACGTACCCCTTGATCACTTTGCCCATACTCACGATATAAGTCAACGGCATAGAAATAAATTTCGTCAGCCGCTTTAATCGGATCAATCAATGATTTTTGCCGTGTTAAAGTCGTAAAATCAGCATACCGAATTTTTATTGTGACGACTTTCCCATGTAACGCTTTTTTTGCTAATGCTTCACTCACTTTCTGAGCAATTAATCGCAACGTACTCTCAATATCATCATCATGATATAAGAACGGGTAAAATGTCCGTTCTTTTCCAATCGATTTTCGTTGGCGTTGCGTTTTTACCGGCCGATTATCCACACCACGTACGCGTTCATAAATCGCTAACCCGGTTTTACCAAACAATTTCAAACAATCGTCCTGACTTAATGCTTTCAAATCGGCGCCATTAAAAATATGATGATCATGGAGCTTAGCAACCGATTGCTTGCCAATACCATAAAAATCTTCAATAGGTAACTGCTCTAAAAAAGCTTCCGCTCGTTTAGGTGTAATAATCGTCATTCCAAAAGGTTTATTAATATCAGATGCTAATTTAGCAATGAATTTGTTATAAGACACTCCGATACTACACGTTAGATGAAGTTCCTTATAAATGGCTTGTTGAATATCTTTTGCGACATCCATCGCATACGGAATATTAGCTTTATTGTGTGTCACGTCTAGAAATGCTTCATCGATTGATAAAGGTTCAACAATATCAGTATAGCGGTGAAAAATAGCTCGGACTTGTTCGGAAACTTCCACATAATAAGGGTGGCGAGCAGGAACAAAAATTCCCTGTGGACATAGACGATACGCTTCCTGAGCAGACATGGCCGAATGCACCCCATATTTTCGAGCTTCATAACTCGCAGTTGATACGACGCCTTTTCCAGAATTTTCACGTGGATGTTTCGCAATGATAATCGGTTTTCCACGATATTCTGGATGATCACGCTGCTCGATTGAAGCATAAAACGCATCCATATCGACATGTAATATTTTACGAGATCCGTCAATTTCTGGATCAGCAAATTCTAACATGCCAATGGTCCGCATGGTATCACCTACTATTCTTTCTCGACATAAATATGTTGCGCAGCTTCTCGATTAACAACAATTTCATTTCCTTTTTTCGTTAGAATCACGTTATTAGTGAAGGCTTCAACACCTGCAATTGTATATTTTTTCCCAATTTTTAGCCCTAACTGGTCAAAATACATAAGAAATTCTTTCTCATCGGTTACTCGTTGAATCCGAATATCATCACCAATTTCAAAGTCAACCAATATCGTTTCAACTTCTTCTGCCATCTCACCATCAACCGTTGGAATGGCTCCTCCATGAGGACAAAACTCTGGATTCCCTAAAAAATCAGCGAGTTTTTCCACAAAAAAGTCAGACGCATTATGCTCTAACATTTCCGCTTCGTCATGAACATTTTCCCAAGTATAATTTAATTTATCATACAAAAAAACTTCCCATAAACGATGACGACGTACTAAATTAGCCCCTTGTAAGATGCCTTCTTCACTTAATTTCGTACCTCGATAAGGGGTATATGTTACCATATTGTCTTTTGCCATTTTACTAATCATTTCTGTTACTGAAGCAGGAGATAATCCTAAAGCTTCGCTAATGGCTTTATTAGAAACAGATTGTTTTGCTCCACCAAGCTCGAATATCACCTTTAAATAATCTTCGCGATTTACAGACATTGACGCAGTCATCCTTTCTTTATCTAATGATAGTATAGCAAAAAAGGGGCTCGGATAGCACTCCAAGCCCACTATTTTCACCTTTAAAAATCATTTTAACCAGCAATTACTATCTACAGTAAATTCTCGATATCCATCTCTTCTAAGGGACTCACATCGTAAACTGTAGCTCGTAATTTTTCATAATCAAAATATTGATTGGCCGTTAAAGCACGTACAGACTTAATTTGTTTTCCAACTGATCGTGGTTTATCTTCTTTCCAAGCATAATCGAAAAAATATGCTTGAATATCTTTTTCACCAACATGCCCATAGCCTTCTTCGGCAAATTCTTGAGCTTTGGATTGGAAAGCTGACTGCAAACGCTTCATACGAAACTTCGATAATCCCATGACGCTCTCCCTAAAATTTACGACATTACTTATCTAAGTCATCAGATGAATCGACTGAATCATCATACATTTCAACATTTTGGTCATCTTCACTAGGATGTTGTTGGTTAGCTTCAGCATTTTTAGATTGTTTTTCAGCTGCATCACTCATCACATCATTAGCTGCTTTTGACCCATGAGGATCCGTTTTTTCTGTACGCGCAATTGCTCGACGGTCGAAGACTAATACGATACCTTCGCAGTCTAACGTAATCGTATTTGCTGTTTCGTTAATTTCAGCAATTTCTCCATGTAAACCACCGATAGTTACCGCATGATCACCGACTTGCATACCAGCCATCATATCTTGTTGCGCTTTTTGGCGTTTCTTTTGCGGACGGATAATTAAAAAGTATAGTAACGCAAAAATAATCACCATATACAAAATAGTTCCTAAATAAGGCATAGATAAATTCCTCCTAACAGTTTCTTAATAATGATAACATAAATTTGACGTTTTGACGTTTAAAAATTCTTTGTTGGTAAACCTTTTGTACCATAATAACGCATAAAGAAGTCATCACGAAATTCCATTAATTGATCTTGACGAATGGCTTCACGAATATCTGCCATTAAATGGGTTAAGAAATGTAAATTATGAATACTTGTTAAACGTAATCCAAATGTCTCATCTGTTTTCAATAAATGACGGACATAAGCTCTCGTATAATTTCGACAAGTATAACAGTCACAATGTTCATCAATTGGGCGGAAATCCCGTGCATACTTCGCATTTTTCACTACTAATCGTCCGTTACTTGTCATTGTGGTTCCATTTCGCGCGATTCGCGTTGGTAGAACACAATCAAACATATCAACACCACGAATGACACCTTCGATTAACGCATCAGGACTGCCAACTCCCATTAGGTAACGAGGTTTATTTTCAGGCATAACCGGTAATAAATAATCCATAACACCGTACATTTCTTCTTTAGACTCACCAACGGATAATCCACCAATTGAATAACCTGGGAAATCTAAACTAATCATATCTTTTGCATGTTGGAGTCGTAAATCTTTGTATCCTGCCCCTTGTAAAATACCAAATAGTGCCTGCTCATCAGGACGTTTATGGGCTTTTAATCCTCTTTCCGCCCAACGAGTGGTGCGTGCGATACTTTTTTTCACATAATCATAATCATGGTTATAATCTGGGCATTCATCAAAGCTCATAATAATATCTGCCCCAAGATTATTTTCAATCCCAATTGCTTCTTCTGGACCTAAGAATAGTTTACGTCCATCTAAATGAGACCGAAAATGAACGCCTTCTTCTTTAATTTGACGAAGTTTAGCTAAAGAAAATACTTGGAAACCACCAGAATCTGTTAAAATGGGACGATCCCAATTCATGAATTGATGTAATCCTCCAGCTTCTTTGACTAAATCATCTCCAGGACGTAACCATAGATGGTAAGTATTACTTAAGATAATTTCCGCTGACATAGCTTTTAATTCTTCTGGAGAAACTGCTTTAACGGTTGCTTGAGTTCCAACTGGCATAAATACTGGGGTTTGAATTTTCCCATGTGGCGTCTCAATCTCCCCTAACCGCGCGCCAGTATGTTTTTCTTTCTTATGTAAAGTATATTTTAATGCTTTGCTCATGAGTCGTTCCTCTCATCATCTGCTACATGTATCAAACTAACCTCTTCAGTTTATCATGAATATTCATTCCTTAACAAGACATACTCTTATCAATTCATTTTGTACCATAAAAAAATACCGACAAATTTTGCCGGTATTCATCACATTATTTATTTTTTATAGAGACACGTTTTATTTGATGAGGGCGTTCTAGAATTTCTTTAGCTAAGATAGCTTTGCGAATATCCTCTCTATTATCATACCCTACTACTGAACGTTTTTCTTTATTTGAACGATTCACTTGCGATTCTGTATGAATCGGTTGATAAGTCTCCATATTCTCAAATGTCGTTGCTAATTCTTGATTAAGTTGGTTAATCCGATCATCAAGTGAATCAACATCATTAGGAGATGAAAGGGATTCAACGACTGATTCTTGTGCCAATTCAGAAGTGTGTGATTCATCTGAAGTTTCTTTCTGATGAGATTCATCATTATCCTGTTCAGACTCATTCGTTTCTGTATTCACTGTCTCCAACCATTGTTTTACCCGTTCACTAAACGATGAATCATTATTTTTAGGAGTTTCTGATTGTTGAGATTCCTTGGCTTTTTCTTTGGCTTTCTGCTTTTGATACTCATCTTTGAACTCAGAAATAATATCTGCCCCACTGCTAATGAGATAAGCGATAGGAACTAGCACCCAAAGATAGTCGAATATCCAATCGATAATCGCGCTTAATCTATTCATTTGGCTCACCAGGTGCTGACTCATTACCTGCTAGCGATTGTCGCATATCTGTATCAGCTTTAACGTTTTCTAAATTATAGTAATCTAGTGCTCCTAAGTGTCCTTCACGAAAAGCTTGTGCTAAGGCATGAGGAACTTCTGACTGTGCTTCAACCACTTTAGCACGCATCTCTTGTGTTTTTGCAATATTTTCTTGTTCTTTAGCAACAGCCATTGCCCGCCGCTCTTCTGCTTTCGCTTGAGCAATTCGTTTATCTGCCTCTGCTTGTTCCGCTTGTAACTTCGCTCCAATGTTTCGGCCAACGTCAACGTCCGCAATATCAATTGAAAGAATTTCATATGCCGTTCCGGAATCCAATCCTTTACGTAAAATCGTTTGCGATATCGAGTCAGGATTTTCTAACACAGCGGTATGTGTTTGTGAAGACCCCACTGTGGTCACAATTCCTTCTCCGACACGAGCAATAATCGTTGATTCACCAGCCCCACCAATTAATCGCTCAATATTAGCACGAACTGTTACTTTTGCTTTTGCACGAACTTCGATGCCATCAATTGCTACCCCAGCAATAATTGGCGTTTCAATCACCTTAGGATTGACTGAAAATTGAACAGCTTCAAATACGTCACGACCAGCTAAATCAATAGCTGCCGCTTTTTCAAAAGGCAAATCGATATTAGCTCGTTGGGCAGCAATCAAAGCATCCACTACTTTATTAACATTTCCTCCTGCTAATAAGTGTGCTTCCAATTCATCAATTGCTAAATCTAAGCCCGCTTTAGTGGCTTTAATCATTGGCGATATAATTTGTCTCGGATTCACTCTTCTTAATCGCATACCAATCAAGGTACTTAAACTCACACGTACCCCAGAAAAGAATGCTGTTACCCATAAACCAACTGGGACAAAAGTAAAGAATAAACCCAGTATTATAAGAACTATAATGGCAATAATGACAATGCCCATTAATTATTTCCTCCTAACTAGTAGTTGATTATTTTTAATCTTAGTGACAATTATTTCCTCATCTGTTTGAATCACTTCATACTCACTAACCACTTCCATAATGTCATCATTTTTAAATACGGCTTTACCTGTAGGACGTAATGGCGTTGTCGTTACCGCTTCTTGATGTAAATATTTTTCTAAGTTTTGTTTAGCAAATTCACTACCAGAAGCGGTTATCGATCGTTGGAGTATCATATGTTGACTCACTGGTAATCGATATCCTAAGCGTAGTAACAAGTAGAATACGATCACAGCTATTAATAATCCCATACTCAAATCCACGATTCCTGTTGCCAAGCTTCCTGTACTAATAGATAATCCCCAACCAGAGATAATGATTCCAATAATCCCGACAATTCCAAATGCGGGTAAAAAGATTTCAGCAAGTAACAATAACATTCCAACAGCAAATAGTCCCATTGTTTGCCAATTACCTGCTGGTTGTAAATAAAAATAATAACAGATACATGCTAAACTCATTGTCCCCAAAATAAATGAATGACGAGTCATCAGACTTAAAACGAGTAGTACGATTCCAATAATTAATATTAAACTTGCCATCACATGCCTCCTTTTGGTTCATTATACGTAAGTTTATCTAGAGATGAAAGCGGTATTTAATATCAAATTTAAAATCACTAAAAAAAAGCTGCAACTCAATGAGTTACAGCTTGAAATTCAATCATTTAAAAAGTACCTTTAATTAGGCATCATAAACTTTTTCACCATTAATATAGGTTGCTTTAACGTCGAAATCTTTATTCATAACAACAAAGTCAGCATCTCGACCCGCAGCAATTTGTCCATATTGGTCACCTAAACCAACACTATTTGCTGGAACTTCTGAAGCCATTTTAATCGCTTCAGCTGGAGTAGCAACGCCCCAGTCAACAATATTTTTAACGGCTTGATTCAAGTTCAAGACACTACCTGCTAAGCTACCATCAGATGCTAAACGAGCGGCACCATCTTTAATTTCAACTTCGAATTCACCTAATGATGATTTACCTTCTGGTAGACCACCACCACGCATACAGTCAGTAATTAATAGTACTTCATCTGTGCCACGTGCTTGTTTAATTAATTTGGCAATGGCAGGGTGAATATGGTAACCATCACAAATCATTTCTGCAAATACATCTTCGATGGTTAATGCTGCACCGGCAGTACCAGGTTCACGATGGTGGATACCACGCATACCATTAAATGTATGGATAAAGATATTAGCACCATGTTTAACCGCTTCAACACATTGATCATATTTTGCATCTGTATGTGCCAAAGCAACATAAATGCCATGTTCTTTCGCATAGTCAATGAATTCTAAAGCCCCATCACGTTCAGGAGCAATCGCAATTTTACGTACTAATCCTTTAGCAAGTTCTTGCCAGTGAGCTAAATAATCAATTTTAGGGTCTGACATATAAGCTGGGTTTTGTGCCCCTTTATGTAATTCACTAAAGAAAGGTCCTTCTAAGAAAATACCAGCAATTTTAGCGCCAGGTAATTTATCCGCATTTTCACCAATAATACGGCAAGCTTCATCTAGTGACTCTTTTGATGACGTTAGTGTTGTTGCTAAGTAAGATGTTACCCCATTACTTGTAATACCTTTTGAAATTGTTTCAACAGCATCAACATCTAAGTCCATAATATCCGCACCGCCAAAACCGTGGATATGAGTATCCACAAATCCAGGTGCCACTTGATAACCTGAGTAATCAATAATGTCACCGTCAGAAGGTTTTTCAGTTTGGAATTCGCCAAATTTTTCACCATCTACAGCTAAATAACCTGCTTCAGTTTCTTCTGTAGGTAGATAAAATTTATCAGCGTAAATATAAGTCATCCATCTCATCTCCATTTAATTTATTACTTACATTATAGTTGAAAACGCATTTAATTGCACGTTTCTTCTCAATCTTTGGGAGTACTTGCAAATTTATTATATTAACTTAATAATTTGCTTTCCAGAAATACTGAAATTAAATTGCTTTCTTCCTTATTACACGGTATGATAGTGCCAATCAACTACTTGATAAGGAGAAAATTAATGAAAGCATTTATTTCTGTATCAGGCAAAGACCGCGTAGGTATTTTAGCCAGTGTTAGTACCCTTTGCCAACAGTATAACGCCAATATCTTAGATGTCTCACAAACCATTCTCGATGATTATTTTACGATGGGTATGCTTGTTTCAATCGATCAACTATCAGCATCATTCAGTGATTTCCAAGATGCTTTGCAAACAAAAATTTCAGATATGCAAATTCATGTCATGCATGAAGATAGTTTCACTGCTATGCAACGTATATAGGAGGCCATTATGATTCACTTAAATGAAGCGCAACAAACGATTGACATGATAGCCGAAGAAAATCTCGATATTCGAACGATTACTATGGGTATTTCATTACTTGATTGTTGTGATACGAATATTGATAAAGCTTGCGAGAAAGTTTACCAAAAAATTACACATTACGCTAAAGACTTAGTCGCGACTGCTAATCAAATTGAAAAAGATTTGGGCATACCAATTGTTAATAAACGAATCTCTGTAACGCCTATTGCTCACCTCGTCGCTGTTTCAGGAGGCAATCCAGTCAAATATGCTAAAGCATTAGACCGAGCAGCTAAAGCGGTTCAAGTTGACTTTATTGGTGGCTTTACGGCACTCGTCCATAAAGGTATGGCCCCTGGTGATGAAGAATTAATTCAAGCCATTCCTGAAGCCCTTCAACAAACCGAACGTGTCTGTAGTTCAGTGAATATAGGTTCTACTCGAGCAGGCATCAATTTAGATGCCGTTAAACAAATGGGAAATATTGTAAGAGAAGCAGCTGAATTAACGAAAGATAATAATTCTTTAGGTGCTAGTAAACTAGTCATTTTTTGTAATGCTGTTGAAGATAATCCATTCATGGCTGGCTCTTTTCTTGGCGCCGGAGAAGCTGATGTCGTATTAAATGTTGGGGTATCAGGACCTGGAGTGGTAAACTCTGCTGTTCGCAAATTGTCAACGACGGCTCCTATCAATGAAGTCGCTGAATGCGTGAAAAAATTGGCCTTTAAAATTACACGTATGGGACAATTAGTTGGAAAAAAAGCTAGTGAGCAATTACACATTCCATTTGGTATTGTCGACATTTCGCTTGCGCCAACCCCCGCTCCTGGCGATTCCGTTGCCCGTATACTAGAAGCAATGGGACTTGAACAGGTAGGCACGCATGGAACGGTAGCCGCCCTAGCCTTATTAAATGACGCTGTCAAAAAAGGTGGCGCTATGGCTGCTGAGAATGTTGGTGGCCTTTCAGGTGCATTTATTCCTGTAAGTGAAGACGAAGGCATGATTGCTGGTGTCGAATCTGGTTCACTTTCCTTTGATATGCTGACTTCTATGACGTCTGTATGTTCTGTCGGGTTAGATATGATTGTAGTGCCTGGAGATACCCCAGCCGAAACCATTAGTGCAATGATTGCTGACGAAGCTGCTATTGGTATGATTAATCATAAAGCGACCGCCGTCCGAGTCATTCCAGCAATTGGCAAAACCAATGACGAAGCATTAGACTTTGGTGGACTTTTCGGATACGCCAAACCCATTCCAATCCATTCAAAAAGCTCCGCCGACTTTATCAACCGAGGCGGACATATCCCCGCACCAATCAACAGCCTAAAAAACTAAAGGGTGTGAGAAAAAGCGCTTAGCCATGGAGCGTTGGACCAAAACCGGAGATTTCTGCTAAGAAATTGGAGGCTTTTGGGAAACGCACGCCATGGCTGCTTTTTCGAACCCGACTACAAAGGATGCGATAAAGCACGGGTAACCACGGTCGTTGGACCTAAAAGCGACGCCTCTCTGCAAGAGAGAAGGAGCTCTTTAGGGAAACGCAGCCGTGGTTGTGCTTTAAAGCTCAACTAAAACAGGGTGTGAACATTTGCGCTTAGCCATGGAGCATTGGACCAAAACCATCTCCCTACCATATAATCTTATTCAAATAAAAAATCGATTGGCTCAACACCAATCGATTTTTTTATTATTCTTCAACTGTATCTGTTTCAAATTGAATCTCTTCATTATCATCGATATCAATATGAACATGTTGACCTGGAGCGACATCACCACTAATAATGGCTTTAGCGATAGGAGTTTCGACATAGTTCGTAATAAACCGATTTAATGGACGAGCACCAAATTGTGGTTCATAAGCACTATCGCCAATCCAGTGAATCAATTCATCTGAATAATCAACAGTAATATTTTGTTCTGCGAGACGAGCCGTTAATTGTTTCAACATTTTATGAACAATACCTGTCATATGTTCACGACTTAGTGGTGTGAAAAGAATCGTATCGTCAATCCGATTTAGAAATTCTGGTTTAAAGTGCGTATTTAAACGTTCTTTAATTTCAAATTTCGTATCTTCATCAATTTCACCGTTGTCATCGACACCTTCAAGTAATAAATCTGATCCAATATTACTTGTCATAATAATAATAGTGTTTTTAAAGTCAACGACATGTCCTTGAGAATCGGTTAGACGACCATCGTCTAATAATTGTAATAAAATATTGAAAACATCTGGATGAGCTTTTTCGATTTCATCTAATAAGATAACAGTATATGGGCGACGGCGAACAGCTTCTGTTAATTGTCCCCCTTCTTCATAACCAACATATCCTGGTGCAGCACCAACTAACCGAGAAACAGCATATTTTTCCATATACTCACTCATATCGATACGAACCATATTTTCCTCAGAATCAAAAAGATGTTCAGCTAATGCTTTTGCAAGCTCTGTTTTACCAACACCAGTTGGTCCTAAGAATAGGAAAGATCCGAGTGGACGGTTAGGGTTTTGAATTCCTGCACGTGACCGTAATACAGCATTCGTCACACTTTCAACGGCTTCGTCTTGACCAATCACTCGTTCATGCAACGTATCATCTAAGTGTAATAGTTTTTCTCGTTCACCTTCGACTAATTTAGCCACTGGAATACCTGTTAAGCGAGCAACGACTTCAGCAATAGAATCCTCAGTCACTGATTCTTCCATTAAGCTTGGTTGATTGTCCATATGTTCATGGTATTTTGCTTCCATTTCTTGTAATTCTTTTTCTAAAGCCGGAATTTTACCATGTTGTAAGGTTGCTGCTTTTTCTAAGTCATAATCAGATTCTGCTTGCTCTAAATCATGTTTCGCTTGATCAATTTCTTGACGTTTATCATTAATTTTATTCAAGCCATCTTTTTCAATTTCCCATTGTTGCGTTAATTCATTCGTTTTTTCTCGAACTTCGGCTAATTCTTTTTGCAGTTCTTCTAAACGATTTTGACTATTTTGATCGTCTTCTTCTTTTAAGGCTTGTTCTTCAATTTCTAATTGAATTTGACGCCGGCGATACATATCTAGTTCAGTTGGCAATGAATTCATTTGTACTCGAATTTCAGCACTTGCTTCATCGACTAAGTCAATCGCTTTGTCTGGTAAGAATCGATCAGTAATATAACGATTAGATAACTCAACAGCAGCTACTAACGCTTGGTCATGAATCGATACTTGATGGTGAATTTCAAACCGTTCTTTCAATCCACGTAAAATACTAATCGCATCTTCTACACTTGGTTCTTTGACTAAAACTTTTTGGAAACGACGTTCTAAAGCTTTATCTGTTTCCATATATTTGCGATATTCATCTAATGTTGTTGCCCCAATACAATGGAGTTCACCACGAGCTAACATAGGTTTCAAGAGGTTTCCTGCATCCATTGATCCTTCTGTTTTACCAGCACCAACAATAGTATGAATTTCATCGATAAATAGTAAAATTTGACCTTCTGATTTTTTAACTTCATTTAAAACAGCTTTCAACCGTTCTTCAAATTCTCCACGATATTTTGCCCCAGAGATGAGGGCTCCCATATCAAGTGAAAAAATCGTTTTATCTTTTAAGTTGTCAGGAACATCGCCTTTGACAATTCGTTGAGCTAACCCTTCAACAATCGCTGTTTTACCAACACCAGGATCCCCAATTAATACTGGATTGTTTTTCGTTTTCCGTGACAAGATACGAACGACATCACGAATTTCTTCATCCCGACCAATAATTGGGTCCATTTTACCTGTTTTTACTTGATCGATAAGATCTGTCCCGTATTTTTCTAAAGCATCGTACGTTTCTTCTTGTTGTTTAGAAGTCACACGATCACCCTTTCTTAAGTCTTTAATTTTAGCTTCGGTTTTAGCTTTGGTAACACCTTGTTGTTTTAACCATTTTGTCGTTTCACTATAAGAAATGTCCCATAAAGCTAATAAAATCATTTCTGTGGCTAGATAGTCATCTTCATAACTTTCTGCTTTGGCTTGTGCTTTTTGAATCAATTCCATTAGTCCACGAGATAACTGTTGACCATATTGAACACCTGAACCAGAAACCACTGCAATTTTATCCAATTGGCGATCTAATTCTTGTTCAAAAGCATTCATATCAACGTCTAAATCAGCATAAAAATTGTAAGCAAAGTTCCCTGGTTGTACCAAGGCTTTCATTAAATGTGAGATTGTAATTTCTTGATGGTGTCTTGTTTGTGCAATTTGTTGCGCATTGGCAACTGCTTCTTGTAAGGTAGTAGTCATTTCCATGTTTGACATCTAATCAACTCCTTTACAATTCTTATTATACGACTTTGGTCAATAAAGGTCAAACATTAGTTGACTATTTTTTGACTTTTTTTGACCTTCTTTATTATAAACACTTTCTCATAGGTGATAGCAAATAAAAAAGGCCAAAACGAATCCCGTTTTAGCCTCATTGTTTACTTATGTTGTTGACGTTGGTATTTGATAATCAAGAAAAAGATAATGCCATTAATAATCAGAGAAATAGTATTTGATAAAATAAGTCCCCAATCCACGATAATTGTTCCATGAATTAACCATAAAATCTGTCCTGTCACCAATGTCAGATACATCCAAAATGATAAGCCACTGACATCTCGCGTTTTAATCGTTTTTAAGGCTTGAGGCATTGCTGAAATTGTCGTTAGAATCCCCGCTAAAATTCCAATCATTTCAAAACTCCATTCTTTCTTTCCTTTTGATACTTTATATAAAAGTTAACCTTCATTATCATAACATGAAATGTCAATCATTGGGTTCTTTTTATCATGAGTCCTCAATCTGACTCCACTTTTGTTTAGGTAACAAACGAATATGACGAATCGACTGCCAAGCAATCCACTGTTGATTTAAACGTATCCCATAAGGCAACGTTTCACCAGTAAAATAACCACAAATTTCATTAACGATGTGTCCGTTTTTATCGCTCTCATTGACTTGTATAGCGACTGGTATTTGTCGATTAAAGGATTGATAAAGTATCTGATCAATTTCCCTAGTCGTCATCTGTGGATACTTTTTGTTGACTTGAATAGCAACTTGATGATTTTGTTCAATGCCTTGTGTTAATTCCTCCATAGCAAAAGCAGTTGCCCATTTTATATTAAATGATCGATCCTTGTAGCCATTATAAGGTGTAAATTCTTTACGTGTTCGTCTAACCATCAAAATCATTATGGATACCAGCCATTCCTCCTGCATGCCCACCGACCAACTGTGAACGGGCAATCGCTCGTCCACCATTTAATAATGAAGCCGCGTGGACTATGCTTTTAAACCCATATTTTTCTCGAATTTTATCCACAATGTGATCAATTTTTATTTCCTTTTCTTGACTCTTACTATCTGTGAATAAATTTAATTGAATAGCGCCGTCCGTATTTAATTGTCCAGTAGTCAAGCCAATACTTCGAACCATTTGACCAGTATACCGTTCTCGAAAGAGTCGCAAGGCATTATCAGCTAACTCTTTACTTTGATTTGTTGGATACATAGCGGCTCGTTGCTTAAAGGCAGTTTTCCCTTGCGAATCAATAAAGCCTTTCGAATAGCCAATAAACAACGATAAATGTTGGGCGGTATAACCTTGTTTGCGCAAACGCATGCCTACTTGATCAGCCATTTCTTTAATGACCAGTTCAATCTCTTGTGGATTAGTATAATCATACGGCAAAATTTGACTATTACCGATTGTTTTTTCTCGAGGTCGATACGTATCCCCCAGAAATGAGCGATCAATCCCCCAACTATGGGCATATAATTGTGTTCCCATAATGCCAAATAAATCTTTGAGTTGATAGTAACTGGTATGAGCTAAATCATAAACTGTTTCAATACCCATTCCGTGTAATTTTCGAGCGGTTCGCTTACCTATCCCCCACATATCGGTTAATTCTGCTACCTGCCATAACGTATTCGGAACGTCTTCATAACGCCACTCAGCAATCATATCCGGAGATTTTTTCGCCGCATTGTCCAATGCTACTTTGGCTAATAATGGATTATCACCAATTCCAATCGTGGTAACAATTCCTAATTTTTCACGGACAGATTGTTGGATTTGCTGAGCCAGTTCATAGGCAGATTCAGCATGAAATGATTTCAGAGAATCTGTCACATCTAAAAAACTTTCATCAACTGAATAGACATGATGATTCGCTTCATCAACATATGTCTGATAAATTTGATTAACTTCTCGATTCTTTTGCATATACCGACGCATGCGCGGAGGATAAATATATAAATCCTGTGGGTATGGGAAAGGTAAATCTCGTGCTCTCGATACATTACTAATTCCATAAGCTTTTTTAGCTGCTGGTGATGCGGCCAAAATTAATCCCGATCCTCTTTCAGTACGCGCGCCACTTGGATAAGACATCACAACCAACTTAGCTGCCAGCGGATCTAACCCATGGTCTACAGCCTCTACTGACGCATAAAATGATTTACAATCAATACATAAGATATCACGACTCGGCTCCCTGTTATAATCGAATATCGGATTATTGAAAAACATTTTAGTCACCTCGTTAGAACATATGTTCGTATTTATCATAAAATGTTTCCCTTAAAAAAGCAACCGAACAAAAACATAAAAAGGCATATCTCATTAAGAGACATGCCTAAAAAATGTTAATTATCAGTAGTTTACATTATTCACCGAAAACAAAGACGCGTTCTTCTAAAGGCGCAAAGTCTTTGTCACCAGCTGGCGCTTCAATAGAACCAAATGGCATTTGGGCAACCATTTCATAAGAGTCTGGTAAATCAAACATTTGTCGTGTTTCTTTATCGAAACCTTGTTCATAACCAAGATTAAAGTGTTGTAAAGAAGCACCCAAACCTAAATCAGCCATGGTTAACCATGTACCATATTGAACATTGGCATTTGCCGTATGTTTATAAACATGGGTTCTTTCTGGATTGGTTGGTAATTGATCAGCAGTTGCATTATCTTCAAAGAATAATACGGTTCCTAGCGCTTCATCACGTGCACCTGTAATCGTTGCAGACATTTGTTCCCAAGCATCATCATCTAAGACGTCTTTTTGAACGTCGTAAATATGTTGCCAGAATTTTTCTTTTTGGTCACCAAATAAAATAACGACCCGTGTCGATTGATTATTAAATGCAGAAGGAGCATGTTTGACGACATTTGAAATGGCATCAACAATTTCTTGTTTAGATAAATCGGTATTTTTTCCTAAAACATAGTGTGTTCGACGTGTTTCTAAAGCTTTTTTTAATTCCATAATTGAAAACTCCTTTGACTTTTTTGATTTATCACTTACAAAAGTAAATACTAACTCAATATAGCACCTTTTATTTAAATGTTCAAGTATAAACTTACAAAAAATAAGTAAAAAAGACTAACCGTTTCCGATTAGTCTTCCTATTAAGAGTGATGTTGATTGTGGTTAATAACTTCTACTTCGTGATTATTAATAGCTTTCTCTAGTTTAGGATAAACAACACGAGCAGTAGCTGAACCAAAAACAAGCAATTCATATAAAATTTGGACATCAATCGTCGTCCGTGAGAGTAAACGTAAATAAATTTCGCCATCGCCTGCTAACACAATTGTATAATACCCTGACAATTGGCGATTTAAGTCGTTAATGACTTCTAAAGCTTTAGGCGTTTGGCTATAATCTTTCACTTGCGTAATGTTCCGATAAGAAATTTGGTATTCTGTCACTTTAGAATCATCTTTAAATTCTCGAATAACAATATCAAAAGGAATGGTATGATCTTCAGCTAAACGATAAGCACCATTATAAACGTATTGATGGTTATCTAATTCCTGTTTTTGCATCGGCATACCTTTTTCTTTAAATAGCTGTTCTAAGGCTGTCGTTATAGTTGCCATCTTCTCACCTCTATTACATATTTCTTCTATTATAGCACACTCTTATTTCGCAATTGCTGACTACGCATTAGGAAACAAAAAAAAGAGATTAGACATGACGTCTAATCTCTTTTCTATTATTTGGTTATTCAGTCGCTTATTTACGACGACGTTCAGGAATACGTGCAGCTTTACCATGTAAGTCACGTAAGTAGAATAATTTCGCACGACGAACTTTACCTTGACGTAACACTTCGATTTTAGCAACGCGAGGAGTATGTACTGGGAAAGTACGTTCTACCCCAACACCACTTGACATTTTACGAACAGTATAAGTTTCGCTAATACCAGCACCACGACGTTGAATAACAACACCATCGAATAACTGAATACGTTCACGGTCACCTTCAACAACTTTCGCATGAACACGAACAGTGTCACCAGGACGGAAGTCTGGGATATCGCTACGTAATTGTTCTTGTGTAATTTCATCAATTAATTTACTCATGTTTTTTCTCCTTCCAACTAATATTCATATGGGCCTCCACAGTGGAATATCGTTTTTATGCGAGTTGAAACTCACCTAATCAATGTTATCAAAATAAGGATTATTTGTAAAGGAATTTTCCTATAAATATTAATCGGTTACTGATTTCTCTTTAAAACTTACCCCATTAGTCTGTAACTTATCTACTGTTTGCTGATTTAAACCGGTTATTGCTTTAAATTCATCAATCGTTTGATTTTGGAAGGCTACACTATCAATGAAGCCATACTGAGCTAACGTTTGCTTTTCTTTTTCCGTTAACTGATCTTGTAACGACTGATAATCATGTATTAACCCTTCAAAGAAATCATCACAAAAGGTAGAATCCGCAACTGACTCTTCTCTAAAATCATACGTAATAATATTGTCCTCATTAATAACTTGTGGATCAGCTAATATGGCGACTAATAATTGTTGAAGATATTCTGAGCGTTCCCAGAAAGGTTGTGTCATTTGAAAAACCATATCCACCATATCACTAGAACCTGGTGTGGTATTTAACATATCGTCAGCAGTATAAGGCGTCAATACCTGATGATAAAAGGCATCTTCTCTTACTTTTTCACCAAAGTGTGAATTTAATTCTAGCAGATGCGTAGCCAATGATTGTGCCCAATCGTAATCTCTAGCCATCAAAGCCCCAATTAAAGCATAAAAAACGGGCTGTTCCATCTCATTAAAAAATGGATTCATTTCATGAAATGCTTTGAGATCTTTATATTGGTGTAACCCTAGCATAATCACCATTAAATCAATCGATACTCCCAAATGATCGCTCGGATCAATTTGTAACAATTCTCGAGCATGTTTGTCAGCTTCTGTGTACAATTGATTTTCAATAAATAGTAGCATTAATTGTTGTTTCATTAAAAGATAAGAATGATGATCTAAAGTATTAAATCCTTGGCTTAACAACTCTTGCTGATGTTTTTTGAAATAATAATGCTCCATGCGTTCTAATCTAGGGAAGACTTCATAGAAATGATGGGGGTCTCTTATTTTTTGACGAACGATTTCTAATTCAAACTGAAATAAAAGATTCCCTGGATACGTTTGTAAGGCTTGATACGTGGCAATGCCTCGCTGCTCTAAGCTAGGAATAGTAATAATTTCATGATAAATACTATCAATTTTTGTCGCTTTAGACATCCCTTCATCATATTCTTCTTCACTTAAAAAGTTTTCCAAGAAGGCTTCAAAAGCTGCATCTAATGATTGAAACTGAGTGGTATCGACTTTTTTTAACCATGCGGTAAACTCTTTTAATAAACGTTCATCCTCATTACGCATGCCGTCATCTCCTTTATTTCATTCTTTTAATCATGTCTTTATCCATCACTTTCTTCACGTTTAATGTCATCTAACCACTGCTTCTGTTGCTCACTTAATGGATAATTAATCAATAAATCGGGACGTCGTTGCCATGTTCGTCGCAGTGATTCTTTTGCTTTCCAATCAGCAATTTTCGCATGATCGCCACTAAATAGCACTTCTGGTACAGTCATCCCTTGATATTCACGAGGACGAGTATATTGCGGGTATTCTAGTAGACCTGTTGAGAATGAGTCGCCGATAATCGAATCTTGGTTACCCACTGTTTCTTCCAATAATCGCACAGTTGCATCAATCACTACCATGGCGCCCAATTCGCCACCAGTCAAAACATAATCCCCGATTGAAATTTCGTCTGTCACATATTCGCGAATACGTTCATCATAGCCTTCATAATGACCACAAATAAATACTAAGTGCTCAGCTTTAACCAATTCTTCTGCCTTAGATTGCGAAAAGGTTTCCCCTGCAGGATCCATCAATACCACACGTTTTTTAGTATGCGGATGCTTCTCTTTCACTTCATCTAATGCTTCAGCAATGGGCTGAACTTGCAGTAGCATTCCGGCACCACCACCATATGGATAATCATCGACATGACCATGTTTATTATGGGCAAAGCGACGAAAATCGGTGACATCAATTTTAGCAATGCCTTTTTCTTGTGCTTTACCAATAATGGAAGATTGCATCGGTCCCGCAAACATTTCCGGAAACAAACTTAGGATATCAATCTGCATTATTCAATCAAACCTTCCATTTCTTCAATCACTATTTTACCTTGTTCAACATCAATCACTTTTACAACATCTTCTATATAAGGAATGAGAATATCTTTTTTTCCATTAACAGGTTGTTGGACAACAAACACGTCATTAGCTGGTAACTCCATAATCTCACGAATTTTCCCTAAGTAATCGTCATCTATCGTGTAAACAGCCAAACCAACAATATCGTCATAATAAAATTCATTGGCAGATAGCTCTTCATTCCGTTCAGATTCAGCTACCATCAAACTCATGCCTTTGTAACCTTCCACATCATTAATCGTGGGATGATTTTTAAAATGCAATAAATGAAAGTTTTTATGCCGACGATGCCCATCCACTTCTACTTCTTCCGTTAAATTTCCTTTATCAAAAATAGCGAGGCGACTCCCTATCTTAAATCGCTCATCAGGAAAATCAGTAATAGCCATTACTCTTACTTCACCTTTTAAGGCTTGAGTATTTACAATATCGCCAACTTTATAATACTTTTCAGACATATAGAACTCCTTTAATTCGTCTATAATTTCCTTCTATTGTAATATAATTTTGACAATGACGCACGTTAAAATGACTTCTCTAGTTACCTCAAACATAAAAAAAACTGGTAAAGCCTATTGCCTTACCAGTTAATTATTATATTTCTTCTTTATTATCGATAATTAAGCGAACACGTTTAGGGCCATCCACTCGTACACTATATAAAATTGTCCGAATCGCATTAGCCACACGTCCACCTTTACCAATAACACGTCCAACATCATCAGGATGCAAGACCAGATGATACTCTAGAAAATGATCACCATCAACAATATTTAAGGTCATTTCATCTTCATGTTCAATTAATGGAATAACCATTGTTAATAGTAATTGTTTAATATCCGGCATCATTTAATCATCTACCTTATTTACCGTATTTATCTTCGTGAAGTTGTTGTAAGATCCCTTCACCTGATAAGATATCACGAACAGTATCTGTTGGTTGAGCACCGTCTTTTAACCATTGTAAGGCTAATTCATTGTCTAAAACAATTTCAGAAGGTGTTACAACTGGGTTGTAAGTTCCGATTTGTTCAATAATACGTCCATCACGTGGTGAACGTGCATCTGCTACAACGATACGGTAGAATGGGTTACGTTTTGATCCCATACGTTTTAAGCGCATTTTAACTGCCATAAATAAATTCCTCCTATTATGTCTTTGTTTAAAGTATGATTTCTTTTATCACAATTATATATACTAACAAGGTCTATTAAAGCCGTCAAGTATTTTTTCTTTACAGGACTATTTTTTTCCTTTACGTTTTTTCATTTTTTTCATTCGCCGTGCTAATTTTTGGGCTTCGATTTGATCACGTTTATTCATTTTACCGCCACCCATGTTTGGCATGCCTCCGCCACCAAATATATTTTGTAACTGTCCGAAGTTTCCATTCGTCATGCTACTCATCATATCACGCGTTTGCTTAAACTGTTTAATTAACCGATTAACCATCGTTAAATCAGTGGCAGACCCCTTCGCAATCCGGCGACGACGAGATTGTGAAATATCATCTGGATTTTCCCGTTCATATGGCGTCATAGAGAGAATAATCGCTTTAGTTCGCGCCATTTCTTTAGGGTCGATATTCAATTGATCAAGACCCCCTAGTTTATTCAAACCAGGAATCATTTTCATAATATCTTCAAGTGGCCCTAATTTATTCATTTGATCCATTTGTTTCAAGAAATCATTAAAGTCAAACGTATTAGCTTTCATTTTTTCTGCCATACGTTCTGCTTCTTGCTCATCAAATTCTGCTTGAGCTTTCTCGATAAGGGTCATCATATCTCCCATACCGAGAATACGATTGGCCATACGATCTGGATAGAATTTCTCTATTTCGCTAAGTTTTTCTCCAGTACCAGTAAATTTAATTGGTTGTCCAGTCACACTAACAATAGATAGTGCCGCACCTCCACGACTATCCCCATCAATTTTCGTTAGGACAACCCCAGTAATATCTAAATCTTCATTAAATGTTTTAGCAACATTGGCCGCTTCTTGTCCACTCATCGCATCAACAGTTAAGAGAATTTCATCAGGATTGACCGTTTGTTTAATATTTTTTAACTCAGTCATCAAGGCTTCATCAATTTGTAAACGACCTGCCGTATCAATAAAGACCGTATCATAACCCTCAGCTTCTGCCTTAGCTACAGCTTGTTTGGCAATTTCAACTGGATTCGCATCGGTTCCTAATGAAAAGACAGGTAAATCTAATTGTTGACCGATTGTTTGCAACTGATTAATAGCAGCCGGACGGTAAACGTCACCAGCAACTAATAATGGTTTCCGCTTATCTTGTTCACGAATTAAGTTGGCTAGCTTCCCAACAGTAGTTGTTTTACCAGCACCTTGTAAACCAGCCATCATAATAACCGTCACACCATTATCGGCATAGTTTAGTCCAACTTGTTCGCCACCCATCAAATCCGTTAATTCATCATTAACAATCTTAACAACTTGTTGGGCTGGAGATAGTGATTGCAAGACTTCACTATTTAATGCACGTTCATTGACTCTTTTTACAAAATCTTTGACGACTTTAAAGTTAACATCTGCTTCAAGTAAAGCGAGACGAACTTCACGCATCATTTCTTTTAAGTCTGCTTCTTGTATTTTACCTTTTTTACCCATTTTTTCGACTGCGCCTTGGAGACGGTCGGATAAACTTTCAAAAGCCATTAATTAAGACACCTCTTCGTTTGGATTTTCATCGTCAATAACCAATAATTCTTGAATCATTGACTGTAATTGCTCATCATCAGGATAATGAGACAAACTATAATCTAATAATTTTTGACCGACTGTTGTTCGTTTTTCATATTGGTAAATCATATGTAAATGCTCTTCATAATTTAAGAGAATTTTCTCAGTCCGTCGAATATTGTCGTAAACTGCCTGACGACTCACGTGATAATTTTCAGCGATTTCTCCTAACGAATAATCTTCGGCATAATATAAATCCAAATACGTCCGTTGTTTATCCGTTAATAAATCCGCATAAAAATCAAATAAGCGATTCATTTCATTCGTTTTTTCAATTTCCATAATTTCTCACCTTTTTGTCAAGCAGATTTCCTTTACATCCCTTAAGAATACCGAATGCCACTGTAAAAGTCAATTCCTTCTATATAATAGCAAAAAGCAATTGACTCTTGCCAATTGCTTTTTATCTGCTATCTACTATTTATCTTGTTCAACAAATGTCGCTTGATCTAACATTTGACCTAATTCATGATTGTAATCCATTTCCCCGTCTTGGACAGCGATAATCATATAGGAGACCATTAACCCATCTTTTTCAGAAATGACAATTGCTCCCTTACCAGGGACTCCTTGAGCGGTAAAATCAGCATCATAACGATAGGCTTTCTCACCATCAATTTTTGTTTCAGACTCTTTTTGAATATCCATTGAACCGATATTTGTTCCTAATTTATCGACAAAATCGCGACGGGCATCTTTGTCGCTAATATCAAAATTAGCTTTCCACATATCAACCGTTGCTAATGAGCCATTTTTACTATAAGAATAACTAATAGTTGGTTCTTCTGAATGGTGCTCTTCTACCCAACCACTCGGCATATCGAAGTCGAGACGATAGTCTACTCCATTCAATGGATCAGCATATTGATCAATCGCCTTTTTATCATCATCTGTTAATTCTGATAAGGATGCGGATTTTATAAATTTATCCATAATTTTTGCTGATAAATCTTCATTACCTTTAACAATGGAACTCACATAAGCAATAAAGGAATCATCGTTATTTGGCAGTAAAATCACATCAATAATAAAAGAGTCTTTGTCGGTATCCATAGTTCCTTGAATTCGATAACCATCTTTTCCAGCTACGGTCACTTCTGTCTCCGACTCTGGCGCATACATTCCTTGATCACCAACAACACTTTGCTGAACAAAACCTTGTCGAACCTCTTTCTGACTAACATCTAGAGGTGTCACTCCATACATCGCAAAGACAGACCCTTCTTCTCCATGAAAAGATTGAACAGGTTGGTCTTCCTCATCATCTTCTTGGAAAAAGTCAGGAGCTTCATAAGATAAGTTAACTAATTCTTTTTCTTGATACATCTCTTTATTTTTTTGAGTATCTTGAAGCACATTAACTTGTTCGCTTGATTCTGACTCAGCTTTTGACTCGTCATCATTACCACATGCTGCTAATAAACAGACGGCAGATAATAGGACTAATGCTTTTTTCATCGTAACCTCCGGCATTTATCTTTTTTCTAACTGTTACTTATATTATCTACATTATCATAATTCAGTCAAAATAAATAGATACTCTATAAACAATAAAAGCTTCCCTTTAATGGGAAGCTTTTGATTATTTAATTAATAGTTTATTCTTAATAATTAGTTTTTAACTTTGTGATGCTCCAGTATCAGCATCTGTTTCACTCGTTGATTCTATACTTGCTGAAGCACTAGTATCCGCATCAGTTGGGTTAGCTGTTTCAACCGTCATATTAGAGTCTTGACGTTCTTTAGCTGTAGCACTTGTTGCCGCATCAGGTTGACCGCCGATGAGTTCTTGGCCTGTTTGTTTTAAGTACCAATTAATCGTTGGCATTAAATCCATGACATACTCATTGATTCCGCGATAATTACCGTCTTTATCCGTAATTCGTTGATAAGAATGAACGACATATTTATCAGGTCCGTGTGTCGGAACAGGCATCCGGAAACAATCCGTTTTGCCACTACGTAAAAGATGAACCACTTTTTTAACGTTTTCACGCGCACGTGGTGGATGGCAAGTAGCTAAAGGATTCCCAACCTGACTTGGTTTACGTTTCGCAAACATTGCTTCAGTTGGTGTATTATAGTTGTAATATAAGAACTGATTATTTTCATCAGCAAAAGTCACTTCAAACGGCATAGAATTCAATAATTCAGAAATTTGGTTAACGGTTAAGATTCCGTGATCAAGTAACACATAATCATCCCCTTGAGCAGGGTTTACTTTTTCAGTGGCCTCTTCTACCCAGTGGTCACTATTTTTATCCACATCAATCGTCGTCGCAATAGTTCCTGTGGCTTCTAAGTCTTCATCTTCAGGATCTCCTGCTTCCACTTCATTGATAATTCGTACAAAACGTTGGAATTTTTTCAAAAAACCTTTTAATACCTTAACGGTCGCTTCATCTTTTAAGTTTCCTTCATCATCGAAGGCTTCTCGCGCTTCGCCCAATAAAAATTCATTGCCTGGGAAAACATAAGCGCCAACTTCTGGTGCTTCTAATACTTGTCTTAGATGTAATTGAGAACTAGAGGTTCCTTGGTCTAAGTATGAAGCGCCAATCACCATTAACGGTTTATTTTCTAACGGATGAACTTGGTATGATACCCATTCTAAATAACTTTTTAACACCGGTGGAATGGAACGACTATGTTCACCTGTCGAAATAATCACACCATCTGCTCCAGAAAGTTTACTTAGATGCGCTTTCATCTCTGATGTCGACGTTATATCATTGTGCGGATCAAATAGTGGAAATTGGCTAATATCAACGATTTCTAAATCAAACATTGACGAAAAATGTGTGCGAATAAAGTTTAATAATTGTTCATTATATGATTTTTGTTCATCTAAAGACCCAATAATACCAATAATTTTCATCGTGTTTCCTCCTTAACGACGTATAAAACGTTTATCATAATTTGCAGCAACTTCTTTGGCTTGTAAAATTTGTACATCCGTTCGTTTATTATGGTCTACAAATTCAATAAAACGATTGATATAAGTTTCCAAATCTGTCCTGTCAATCGCCCGAGCAAACTCGCTATCATCCGTAAACGCTCGCAAGGCATGTGATAATAGATAACCATCACCAGACATCATATTAGCCGCTAATTGAGGGGCATTTAACATTTGGCGTAAGTGAAATTGTGCACGAGATGACCCTAAACGTCCATAAGAAGTCCCAAGAATTAATGTTGGTTTATCCACCATTGGATATTGACCATAAGATAACCAAGCTAACGCATTAGATAAAACTGCTGGAACAGAATGATCGTATTCAGCTGTTGAAATTAAGACCCCATCTGCCGTGTCAATCTTATCGACAACTGTTTGAATTTTAGCAGGCAACTCTAACGAAATAGGTTTATTAAACATTGGCCAATCACGAACAGAAATTAATTCTAATTCAAATTCTGATTGGAAAGCATGCTTGATTAAAGATAAGAGTTTTTCATTCGTCGTCTCAATCGATGGTGACCCGATAATACCGATAAATTTCTTCATTCGTTTACCACTCCTTATAGTAAAAATTGCATAATATGTTGCGACGTTAATATGTCGCCCGACTGTTTAATTACAATCGCTTCAATACCAGGTTCTTTATTGACAGTGGCAATGATATCATCAGCTGGTAATCCAAATAATCGCGTTGTCCAAATTTCCCCATCTACTGATTGTTTGGAGATAATCGTCATACTAGCAATATCAGTAGCCATAGGATAGCCAGTATCACTATCAAAAATATGGTGATACGTCTGTCCATCAATTTTCAATACCCGTTCATAAATTCCAGATGTCACAATAGATCCTGGACCCATTTTTATAACAAACTTATTTTGCCCTCGTGGTTGCATAGGGTCTTGGACACCAACCCGCCACTTTTTATCGTCACGATGACTAGGTGCTCCTAATGTCACTAAATTACCACCTAAATTGAGCAAAGCATTTTGCACATTTTTTTGCTCTAAATAAGCCATAATACGATCAGCGATATAGCCTTTTGCCAATGCCCCTAAGTCAATTTCCATCCCTTTTTTACGTAGAAAAACACTACTGTTTACAGGATTAATAATAATATCCTCAGGATTAATATATTGCAGTGCATAATCAATATCCTCTTGACTCGGTTTATGGGCATCTGAGAAACCTATTCGCCACGCTTTAATTAATGGGCCAATCGCAATATTCAAATACGATGGTTGCGCAAGGGAATGCTGTTTCCCGATTGCAATCAATTCAAATAACTCGGGATGTACGGTGACCGGTTGAATCCCTGCTTGTTGATTAATTTGACTGAGTTCCGATGTCGAATCATTAGCAGAAAATCGTTGATTATATTGCTTTAACAATGTGACGACATCTTGGCACAACTCTTTGGCCAATGGATGGGTAATCGCAATATCAATAATAGTTCCCATTAATCGAACGGTACGTTTAGCGTAAGACACATTTCTCCCTCATTCTATTTCTAAAATTAGGCAAAATTTTTTTGTCCACAAACAGATTTTGGTTTGTGAACGTTATCACCAGAAGTAAGCTTAGCTAACTTTTCATCCTATTTCAAGACTTTTTTATAATTTCAATAATTTCTATCACCACTTAAATTTGATCAATAAATTCACAAAGATATGACTTCAAGGCAGCAACTTATAACTTTTAAATCATGAATATAGTTTCATTCTTACATAAACAAATGTGCAAATTCATTATGACAAAACCACCAGATTCCTAATGATACAAGGATATCAATTACTACCATTCGGTTTTTAGCAAAAAAATAACTAAAATCATTTGACAACCTTCGGGGATGTGTGTAGAATAGCTCTCAGAATAAAAAATGAATTGGAGATGGTAGGCAATGAAACCTAGAAACTTAATTAACATTACTGATTTCACACCAAAAGATATCGAAGCTATTTTATCGTTAGCTGAAAAAATCATAAAGAGTCCTGAAGATTTTTCGCATTCCTGTGATGGAAAAATTCTTGGGACTCTTTTTTTTGAGCCTTCTACGCGAACACGCTTAAGTTTTGAATCAGCAATGAATCGTTTAGGTGGTTCTGTTATTGGTATTTCCGAAAGTGGTAGTTCATCAACGACTAAAGGGGAATCACTTGGTGACACTATTCACACCGTGTCACACTACACAGACATCATTGCAATGCGTCACCCATTAGAAGGTAGTGCTACATTAGCTAGTCAACATGCTGAAGTGCCATTAATTAATGCTGGTGATGGTGGTCATCAACATCCAACTCAAACATTAACGGACTTATTAACCATTCATCAAACAAAACATGATCTTGATAATCATGTCATCGGCTTATGTGGTGACCTAAAATTTGGACGAACGGTTCACTCTTTAATCACAGCAATGTCCGCTTATCCAAATAACCGCTTTATCCTCATTTCACCAGAAGAATTACAAGTTCCAGATTATGTGAAACATTTCTTAGATTCTAAAAATATTGCATACGAAGAAGTCGAACGTATTGAAGAAGTCATTGACCGCTTAGATATTCTATATATGACACGTGTTCAACGTGAACGTTTCTTCAATGAAGCCGACTATGTTCGTCTAAAAGATAGTTATATCTTAGACAATGAAAAATTAAAAAATGCCAAAGAAGATTTAGCCATTTTACATCCACTACCACGTGTTAATGAAATTCAACCAGAAGTTGACGATGATCCACGTGCTGTTTACTTCGACCAAGTAGGCTATGGCGTTATTGTCAGAATGTCATTAATCTTATCATTACTAGGAATGGGGGAATTATAAGATGCTAGAAATTACATCAATTAAACAAGGAATCGTTATCGACCATATTAAAGCTGGCCAAGGGGTTAAATTATTCAACTTACTAAACTTAGACAAAGCTGATTTCACAGTGGCTTTAATTATGAATGCTGAAAGTGAAAAAATGGGTAAAAAAGACATTATCAAAATCGAAAAAAATATTGATGTGAACTTAGATGTCTTAGCACTATTCGGAAAACAAATTACAGCAAACATCATTAAAGATGAAGAAATCGTTGAAAAAGTTGAAATCAAATTACCACAAACCATCGAAAATGCTTTAACATGCAAAAACCCTCGTTGTATTTCTAACCACGAACGTCATGTTAAAACAGAATTCCAATTAATTAATGAAGAAAAACAACAATATACTTGTGTCTATTGTGACCACTTATATGACTTGGAGGAAATTTAATGTTAGTCATTAAAAACGGTCGTCTTGTTGATGCCAAAAATGATTTTTATGCAGATATCCTTATTGATAATGGAAAAATTATCGCTATTGGTGAGGATTTAACAGCTGATGAAACAATCGATGCAGCGGGTAAAATTGTAATGCCCGCTTTCGTCGATACGCATGTCCATTTTAGAGATCCTGGTTTTACCCAAAAAGAAGACTTAGAAACGGGAGCTCATTCTGCTCTGCGAGGAGGTTATGGATCTGTCAATTTAATGGCCAACACTAATCCTGTCGTAGATACGCCTGAAGTGTATAACGATATTATGCAACGAGCAAAAGACTTAGACTTAGTCAATATGAGTCAATGCTACGCGGTTTCTAAAGACTTAGCCGGTGAAGAATGGGTAGACTTTGATACTATTCCATCTTCCGTAAAATTCTTATCCGATGATGGTCACGGCTTACATCGCACTGATCAAACATATCGTTTATTCAAAGAGTTAGCAGCTCGTGACTTAAAAGTCATGATTCATGAAGAAGATAATGAAATCTCTCCTGTTGATTATCGGATTGCTGAAGATGTCGATACGATTCGTGATACTTACTTGTCAGGCAAAACTGGTGCACGAATTCATTTTTGCCACATATCAACGATTGATTCTATGCGCGCTGTTCAATTTGGTAAGTCTCAAGGCTACCCTGTTTCAGCAGAAGTCACTCCTCATCATATTTATATGGCAGATAGTGACTTCCGTGTTAACCCACCTATTCGAACTCAAGCGGACGTCGACTATTTAGTCCAAGCGATTATTAATGGTGATGTAGATGCAATCGCTACTGACCATGCCCCTCACACTGCTGAGGAAAAAGCTGCCGGTTCTCCAGGTCTTATTGGTTTAGAAACGGCCTTCCAAATTGTTTATAAAGTATTAGTTGAACAACATCAACAATCTTTATCATTGGTTTCTCAAATGATGAGTTATGGTCCCGCTCAAGTCCTTGACTACCATAAAGGATTATTATCTATTGGTTATGATGCCGATATCGTTATCGTTGACTTAGATAAACAAGAAACCATTAAAGAAGAAAACATCGCTTCTCGTTCCCACAACACACCATTTTTAGGGGAAACGTTTACGGGACAAATCGAAAAAACAATTGTAAATGGTCACATTAAATATGATCGTTTAGAGGAGGAAAATAATGGCATTAAAGACTAAAGTGGCAGGTTTTGAATTTGATAACTGTATTATGAATGCCTCTGGGGTATTATGTAGTGATGTCACATCATTAGAAAAATTAGATCAATCAGCTGCTGGTACATTTATTACCAAAACAGCAACTATCGAATATCGCGAAGGAAATGTCAAACCACGTTACTATAAATATAATATTGGTTCGATTAACTCCTTTGGCTTACCAAATATGAGCATTGACTATTATTTAGATGCTGTTAAACAATTTCAAGAGAAGAATCCTAACAAAACTTATTTCTTATCAGTAACCGAAATGGGCGAAGACAAAATTTACGACATTCTCAAAATCGTCAATGACTCCGATTTTGAGGGTTTGGTCGAGTTGAACCTTTCTTGTCCAAATGTAGAAGGCAAACCTCAAGTCGCTTATGATTTCGAAACCACTGAACGGATTTTAACTGAAATTTTCAAATGGTTTAAAAAACCATTAGGTATTAAATTGCCACCATTCTTTGATATGTCTCATTTTGATCAAATGGCAGATATTATAAATCAATTTCCAATTGCCTATGTTAATGCGATTAATTCAATTGGGAATGGCCTTATCGTTCACGATGAATCAGTAGCCATTAAACCTAAACAAGGTTTTGGTGGTCTTGGTGGATCCATTATTAAACCAACAGCGTTAGCAAATGTTCACGCATGGTACCAACGCTTAAATCCAGAAATTAGTATTATTGGAACAGGTGGTATCTCTACTGGCCAAGATGCTTTCGAACATATTTTATGTGGAGCTTCTATGGTACAAGTCGGAACGGCACTCGGTCATAACGGACCCCAATTATTTGAACGGATTACTCAAGAATTAGAAGCTATTATGACCCAAAAAGGTTACTCTGAAATTGATGATTTCCGCGGTCAATTACAGTACTTATAATAAAATCACTATTAAACAAAAAGTGCTCAGCTGTTAATTGCTGAGCACTTTTTTATCTCAAAATAGAAGCAAAACCCTTCTATCTTCATTCATTATTTATTTAGCACGTGATTTGTAGCTACCACCATCAGTTGTGTTGATGATTAAAACTTCGCCTGATTCAATAAAGTCAGGAACAGTAACAACAAGACCTGTTTCCATTGTTGCTGGTTTACCAGAACCAGTTACTGTTGCCCCTTTAATTGATGGTTGTGTTTCTTTCACTTCTAATTCAACAGTGTTAGGAACTTTAACACCAATAACTTCTTCACCAAAGAATTCAATTTTAGCTTCCATGTTTTCTTTTAAGAATAACATTTCTTGCTCAACTGTTTCATGAGGGATTTCGTATTGTTCGAATGTTTCTAAGTCCATGAATACTTCAGAATCACCATTGTTGTATAAGTATTGAACGTCTTTATCTTCTAAGAATGCACGTTCAAATTTTTCATCCGGACGGAAAGTTGTGTCATATGTCGCACCAGAACGAATATCACGTAATTTCATACGCATAACGGTATTTCCTTTACCTGGTTTGTGGTGACTAGCTTCTAATACTTTAATTAATTTGTCGCCTTCAACAAATGCCATACCAGCACGTAAGTCAACTGCAGAAATCATAATTAACAAAACTCCTTTATCTTGGTAATGTCATACCATAACATTATAACACAAGTCGCCTAATGCCACCAAAATATATTAACAATTTGCTTGTAACCAGTCATAAAATTCGGAAATAATCGTAACAGTTGTGGTATCTATCTTTTCTTGCGTTGGTTTCAATTGGAGCCAAACGGGCGTTACGCCAGCATTTTGAGCTCCGATAACATCCATTGTATAATTGTCGCCAATATAAGCCATTTCAGATAAATTAACATTTAATTGTTGGCTAATATATTGAAAGATTTCCACGTCCGGCTTCGCACAATTTAAATCGCCGGACACAAAAATATGTTCTGGAGAAAAGCATTCTGTTAACTGTAGTCGTTCCGCTTTTTTCCATTGCCCTTCGCTCGACCCATTTGTCAGCACGAAGGGAATCACTTGCTTAGACTTTAAGAATGATAAACATTCTTCAACCCCTGGACGTAAGGTAATATTCGCCTGTTCACTATGATACACATCATTAAAATAAGCCCCATCTTCGGGTTGAATTTCAAATCCTAATTCCGAATAGGTTTCAACGACGCGATCAATTGAATACTGTTCCCGTGTTTTTTCACCACGATTAAACTTTTGAAATTCTAATTGCGAATATTTCTCAAATATCGGCTCAAACTGATTAAATGGGATACCAGTAGCGACGATATTATCTTCCATCTGTTGATATGTCCGTTCATAAATGGCTAAGCGACTATACAATGTATCATCTAAATCAAAACCAACTGCCTTAAGCATATACGCGCTCCTTTTCTCTACTATTTTTGAATTTCAACAACATCTTTAACTAATTGATAAATAAATTTCTCTGCTTCAAATGGTTGTAAGTCATCGATACCTTCCCCTAATCCGATAAACTTAACGGGCAAGTCCAGTTCATAACGGATGGCAAAAATGACGCCACCTTTTGATGTTCCATCTAATTTGGTTAACACTAAACCAGAAATATCAACAGATTGGTTAAATTCTTTAGCTTGAATAAGAGCATTTTGTCCAGTTGTCGCATCTAAAACCAATAACGTTTCATGCGGAGCATCTGGAATTTCGCGCGTAATAATTCGTTTCATTTTTTCAAGCTCATTCATTAAATTCACTTTATTTTGTAAACGGCCAGCGGTATCAACAAGTAAGTAATCATAGTCGCCATCTGTGGCTTCTTTTACAGCATCAAAGGCAACCGAAGCTGGATCTCCATGCGCTTTTCCTGTAATAACAGGAACTTCCACTCGTTTGCCCCATTCTTCTAACTGTTCAATAGCCCCTGCTCTAAACGTATCTCCAGCAGCCATTAACACTTTATTACCTTCTGATTTTAACTGATAAGCCATTTTACCAATTGTGGTCGTTTTACCAACACCATTAACCCCAACAAATAAAATAACAGTTGGACCATTAGGATTCCGCTTAATTTCGACATCTGGTTCGCCACCTTGGTCATAAATATCGACCATTTTTTCGACAATTAAATTTTTAACTTGTTCCCCATTACGAGCCCCTTTTAATTGAATTTCTTCGCGTAAGGCATCAGATAAGGCAATTGTCATATCAAAACCAACATCAGAGGTAATTAATGTTTCTTCTAAATCGTCGAAAAACTCTTCATCCACTTCACGGAATCCGGCAAATAATTCATTCAACCGTTCCGAAAAGCTTTTCCGTGTTTTTTCGACACCTTTATCATACTTATCAAGAACAATCTTCTCTTCTTGTTCTTCTTGCTTATTCTGTTCTTCAACAATTGGATCTTCACCAGTAAAGGCCTTTTTAATTCGATCGAATAAACCCATTTCGCACTCTCCTTCTTAAGCTTTAACAAAGTGATAAATCGCTTGAGCGACACCGTCATCCATATTTGAGGCTGTAATATAATCGGCTAGTTCTTTAATATCTTCACGACCGTTACCCATCACTACAGCTGTTCCTGCCCATTGTAACATAGCGCTATCATTTTCTTCATCCCCAATTGCCATCACTTCAGATTGTTGAATGTTTAATATATTCGCCATTTGACTGAGACCGTAACCTTTATCCACACCCGTAGGCATAAGCTCTAATTGATGAGGATGCGAACGCATAACTTCATAGCGTTCAGTAATAGCAGCTGGTATACTTGGGAGTTTCGCTTCTAAGTGTTCTTTTTCAGTTGCTATGACAAATTTAAAAATATCTGGCCAATGACCATCAGCATCTCGTTCAATCGATTGATAAGGTAAAAAGGTCATTTGTTGTTTATAGTAACTTGGATGACCATCTGGATATGGAAACTCGTATACGGCAGTATCGCCGACAGCTGAAACTGGTAAATCTAATGAAAGAAAGGTATTCGCTACTTTTTCCACTTCATTATCATAAAGTGTCTTAGTATGCATGACTTTCTGCGTTTGATTTTGAATAATTAATCCGCCATTATACGTAATACTATAATGCTCAGCAGTATTTAAATCGAGTTGATCAAGGATATGATTAATTGCTGCTAAGGGACGTCCTGTCGTAATAACCACTTCAACACCATGGTCTAAAGCAAAATGGATGGCTTCAATATTTTTCTCACTAATCGATTTATCATCTCGTAATAACGTGCCATCTAAATCTAATGCAATAAGTTTTATCATAAGTTCCTCCTTAGGAAAATCACACTAAGATGTGACCATATCATCGACTTCTTCAATGTCTTCTAAACGAACACTCGCCAGTTTGGATACACCCGATTGTTGCATCGTCACACCGTATAAAATATTGGCAGCTTCCATTGTTCCTTTACGATGAGTAATTACAATAAACTGGGTAGACTCTGCAAACTCGCGTAAATAACGACCATAACGCGCCACATTCGCTTCATCCAACGCCGCTTCCACTTCATCTAAAATACTAAATGGAATATCTTTCTTCACATCTAAAATAGCAAATAATAAGGCAATAGCAGTTAAAGCTTTCTCACCACCGGATAATAAACTCAACTGTTGCAATCTTTTTCCTGGTGGTTGTGCCATAATATCAACTCCAGAATGTAAGAGGTCATCTGGATCTGTTAAGGATAGGCTCGCCTTACCACCACCAAATAGTTGCGGAAAAATGCGTTCAAAAGCTTCGCGAACTGCTAAGAAAGTTTCTTTAAAGCGATGAATCACTTCTTTGTCTAGCGCATCCATCGTCTGTAATAAATTATCCTTAGCAGCCATAACATCATCACGTTGCTCCGTCATAAATGTCCACCGTTGATGAACGTCATCATATTCATCAATTGCCGCAATATTGACAGGTCCTAATTGATCAATTTCACGCTTCAAATCACGAACGCGTTCTGAAGCTGCTTCAATAGACATCGTTAATTCAGATTCAGCCCGTGCTTTTTCGAAGGTTAATCCATACTCTTCACGTAAATGATCTAAATGATTATCGATGGAAACCTCATAACGAGAAACCGTACCTTCTAATTTGGCTTGTTTATAATACAAGTCTTCGAGATGAGTCGTTAAGTCATCTAAGGTTTTATTCATTTTATCGGCTTGCTGTTTCGCCACTTCACGTTGAGAGCGGGATTGTTTTAGCGCTTTTTCCGTTGTTTTCTGTTCCTCAAGTAAGTCTTTATAGTTAGCTTCTAACTCTGCGGTTTCTTCAGAATGATTATCCAACTGAGAGGACATTGATTGAACAGCCTTTTGGAGTTCAACAAGCGTGTCTTTTTGTTCCGTTAACTGTTGTTCCTTATGATTCAATTGATTGTTTTGTTGAGCTAATTTTTCTTTTGAAACAGCATAATCGGTTTCAATCGTTTGAATGTCATGTTGTAATTGGTCACGATGACTTGCTTTTTCGTTAGCAGACAAGTTCAATGCCTGAATCGTTTGTTGAAGGGAATCGACCCTTTCTCCTTGGGTAACTATCGCTTCTCGTTTCTCCTCTAATTGACTTTCCATTTCTTGCAACTTATCAGCCATGTCTTGACGATGTTGGTTATTTTGCTCTTCTTGGAGCGTTAATTCATCCAATTGTTTCGTCAATTGCTCGATTTCTGCAATTAAGGTACGTTCTTGGAACCTTTTCTCATCGCCAGTTGTTTTCATTGTTTCTAATTTCTGAGTAGCTTCGTCAATTTCTGTTTGCAGGTGCTCTACTTGCTGATTAGTAGTTTGCGTTTTCTTCGTTAAAGTCGCAATCGAAGCTTTCAATGTCTCGATATCACGTTTACGTGCTAAGACGCTGTCCCCTTTTTGGTTTCTAGCGCCTCCAGACATTGACCCACCAGCGTGGATAACATCTGATTCCAACGTTACAATCCGCGACCGATGATGGATGGCTTGAGCAACATCTTGAGCATGAGACAAGTTATCAACGACTAACGTTTGTCCCATTAAATTCGCCATAATTGATTGGTATTGATCATTAAAGTCTATTAAATCAACCATCACCCCGATAAATCCCGGCATTGCTTGAGCAATTTGATAAGTACCGTTGGGAATTTCTCTTGGTTTAATCACATCCATCGGTAAGAAAGTCGCTCGCCCGCCCCGATTTTTTTTCAAGGTTTGAATGACTTGAGCAGCCACTTGTCGATTTGATGTAACAATATTTTGCATGGCACCACCTAATGCCGTTTCAACCGCGCCAACATATTCACTAGGAACTTGCATCAAATCAGCAACAGCTCCGTGGATACCATTCATTTGCGATTGTAACTTCAATGCTGAACGGACACCATAATAAAAACCGTTATGCTCTTTCGCCAGCTTCTCTAAACTCTCTTGTCTTGTTTTGGCGTCGACTAATTGACGTTGCTGTTGTTGCCATTGGCGATTAAGTTGTTGGGCTGTTTGTTGTTTGTCTTTGACGGATTGAGCAAGTTGTTTGTAGTCCGCGAGCAAATCAGAAAGCGACGTCGATAAGTTATCTTTATCTGCTTTCTTAGTGGCTAAAGTCGTCTCTAACTCAGTCACTGATTGTTGGAAATCGTCTTGCGACTGCACATCTTGTTGAGATTGCTGGCGTAATTGCTCAATATCTTTCTCCAATTCAGCAATCGTATGCTGTAATTGGGACTGTTGTTGAATGGCCGCAATATATTCTTCACGTTTCTCTTCAATATCATGTTCATCCGTCGTGTCAAGGGCAGCTAATGCTTGTAACTTATCGTCACGTTGCACCTTTTTTTGCTCAAACGCTAGTTGAGCATCGTGCACATCGGCTTTTAACATTCCCACATCACGCGTTAATTGATCAATAGACGATTGATAATCCGCTAACGTTTTTTCTTGAGCCGCTTTATCGCGTTGATTAAAGGCTTTTTGTTGTTCAGCTAAGTCAATTTGGCGTTTAATCGTTTCAGCTTCGCGGACAAGTTGAATATACGTCTCATTTAATTCGGTTGCTTTTTGTTCAGCGGTATGTTCTTGTTGACGGATAGCATTTAATTGCTCGGTAAACTCGGTTTGTTTTTCCTTCTGTTGCTGTATGGTTTGAACATATTGGTTCAAATCATTCTTCGCATTTTCCCATTGCTCATTCAACGTTTCAATTTGAACAGTTGTTAAAGCAATTTCAATATCACTTAATTCTGCTCGTTTTTCTTGGTAATTTAGCGCAGCATGTCGTTGTTTTGCTAACGGTTCTAAACGACTTTCAACTTCTTTTAGAATATCGAAAATGCGGTCTAAATTTTCTTGGGTATGCTCGAGCTTATTAGAGGCTTCTTTCTTGCGGTTTTTATATTTCATGACACCGGCAGCCTCTTCAAAAATCGCACGTCGATCTTCTGGTTTTTGCATAAAAATTGCTTCAACCTGACCTTGGGAAATAATAGAGAAGGAGTCACGACCAATTCCGGTATCCATCATTAATTCCGTCATATCTTTTAAACGGCAATTTTTGCGATTAATCATATACGTACTTTCGCCAGCTCGCGTATAGCGCCGCGTCATACCCACTTCATCCGTATCAATATTAAGTAAATGATCCGAATTATCAAAAACTAAGGTAACTTCTGCATATTGGGCTTTGCTACGATTACTTGCTCCTCCAAAAATCACATCATCCATCTTACGACCGCGTAGAGATTTGGCAGATTGCTCACCTAACACCCATTTAATGGCCTCAGTAATATTCGATTTCCCACTACCATTAGGCCCTACAATAGCAGTAAACCCACTATCAAACTCAATTGTTGTCTTATTGGCAAAACTTTTAAAGCCAATCATCTCAACTTTTTTTAAATGCAAGGTGTCACCACTTTCTAGTGTTTGTCATCTGCTTGGTTAGCTCGCTGCGCATCTAAAGCAGACTGAGCAGCGGCTTGTTCGGCTGCTTTTTTAGAGCGACCTTTTCCTTCACCGATAATATCCCCATCTAATTCAACTGCTACTTTAAAGCGTTTATCATGGGCTGGGCCTTCTTCACCAATCAATTGATAATCTAATTGGATATTCCCATTTTTTTGTAATTCTTCTTGTAACGCCGTTTTGGCATCTACTTGACGGTTAAAGTAACCGCTCTTAATCTTAGGATAAATGGTTATTTCTAAAAAGTGTTCAACAGCATCTATACCAAGATCAAGATAAATAGCCCCTAATACGGATTCAAACAAGTCGCACAACAAGGACTCACGTGTTCGACCTCCGCTAGACTCTTCGCCATGTCCTAAACGTAAAAATTGGTCGAAGCCACATTCTTTACAACGTTTGGCTAAACTTTCTTCACGAACAATTAATGCCCGTAAACGTGACATATCCCCTTCAGGCATATCTGTATAATGTAAGTAAAGATAGCGTGAGACTTGCAAATCAAGCACCGCATCCCCTAAAAACTCAATTCGTTCATTATCAACCAAATGTTTCCGCCGATTTTCATTTTTGTAGCTCGAATGCGTAAATGCTTCAACATAATGATTTTGATTTTGCATATGTAAATCAAATTTATCAGCTAATAATTGTTTAATTGCTTGAATATCCATGATTAAACTCCTTTCCTACCATTAATTATAAAAAACAAAACACAGCTTCGATAGCAAGCGAACATCTTCCTCTGCCTACTATCGAAGCTGTAGTCACTTATTATTTCACTCGCTCAATTATTGGTGAGCTTTGATATATTTGACAATATCGTCAATTGTGACGATTGTTTCAATATCTTCATCAGCAATTTGAACGCCAAAATTATCTTCTAGTTCCATTACTAATTCGACAACATCTAATGAGTCGGCACCTAAATCGCCTTGAAATGTCATTTCACGAGTGACACGGTCTTCTTCAACACCAAAACGATCGGTTACAAGTTCTTTAATTTTGTTGAAAATTTCTTCTTCAGTCATCTGTTATGCTCCTTAATTAATCATTTTATTTCTATGTTATAGCTAACCAGCCTAAAGATATTTTAACAGATTTTCCCATTTTTGAGGACCATAATACTTAGGTTAAGTAATGTCGTCAAGGTTAGCTCTTCATAACGTCATTAATCGTTTCGTTGTTTCTTTTCTGCCGCCTGTTGAGCAAAAATATCAGCTAACTCTGGAACAATTCCTGCATCTAGGACATCAATCGCTTGTTTAATGGCATAATGAATATTATTAGCATCAGCAGTCCCATGACATTTAATGACTGGCGCTTTGACTCCAAATAATAAGGCGCCTCCTGCTTTATCGTAATCGATATCTTTGAGCAGATTTTTTAATTCGCCTTTAATCATTAATCCACCTAATTTGGTACTAGGTCCGCCATTTTTTAACGTCTCTTTGATTAAATTCATTAACTGTTTAGCTGTACCTTCTAACGATTTCAATAATGTATTACCAGTGAAACCATCAGCCACAATGACGTCAGCCATATCACTTAGTACATCTCTCGCTTCAACATTTCCAATAAAATGAATATCTTCCGCTTCTGTTAATAACTGATGTGTTTGTTTCGTAAGCGGATTTCCTTTAGACGCTTCCGCTCCATTATTCAATAATCCTACTCGTCCAAAGTTAACGTTAAATACAGACTCAACGTACGCTTGGCCCATACGCGCATATTGGACTAAGTGTTGGGGTTTGCTTTCCGCATTGGCACCAGAATCCATTAATAACCATTGTTTTCCAGGAGTAGTTAGACTAGGTAAGGCTGCCATAAATGCTGGACGTTCAATTCCTTTCATGCGACCAACAATTAATAAACCACTTGCTAACAATGCCCCACTGTTTCCAGCTGAAATAAAAGCATCTGCCGCGTCTTTTTTGACAGCTTTCGCACCGAGTACCATAGAAGAATCTTTTTTATGACGAATCGCTTTGACCGGTTCATCATCTGTCGCAATTTTTTCACTCGCATGGACAATGGCCAGATTTTGAGGAATATCAGTTGGCAAGGCTGCTTTAATCGCTTCTTCATCTCCATAAAGTTGAATTTCAACGTCTGAGAATGCTTGTGCTGATAATACAGCTCCTTTGACAATTTCTTCAGGAGCGTTATCTCCGCCCATTACATCGACTGCAATACACCATTTTTTCATATCTGTCATCATGTGACTCCTTTTTTCATTTGTTTATTGATTCTATTGCTACTATTGTAATAAATATTTGCCTGGTTGTTAAGCTAAAGTCATGCCTACATTTACGCAGAAAAATCAGCTCTCATTGTCGCTAACCAGCTACTTAATTGTGGATAGTCATCTGCATGATCTAGTAAGATAGGAAGAAATTGTTGAGCATCTTGCCTTGCCGTTTCTAAAATGACTTGATCAGCAATAGGGTCCGCTAATTTAAACTCAGGAAGACCGGACTGCTTCGTTCCGAAATAATCCCCTGCCCCACGTAAGACCAAATCTTGCTGACTTAAATAAAAACCATCTGTTGAAGAGGCCATAATACGCATCCGTTCGCGTCCATTATCGGTTTTAGGGTCCGCAACTAAGACACAATAACTTTGATGTTCGCCACGACCAACTCGACCTCGCAATTGGTGAAGCTGCGCTAATCCAAAACGGTCAGCGTCTAAAATAATCATAAATGTCGCATTTGGGACATTGACACCCACTTCAATAACAGTCGTTGACACTAAAATCTGCGTCTCATTATCTTTAAATTGATTCATAGCCGCATCTTTGTCTTCATTACTCATCTTGCCATGTAAAATTCCCACGTGATACTCGTGGCCATACTTCTCTAAGTATTCTTGATAAATATATTCTGCATTTTGTGCTTCTAGAGCTTCTGATTCTCCAATGAGTGGACAAATCACATAAGCTTGTCGCCCAGATGCTAATTGCTCTCTTAATAGCTCATCAATCATGGCTTGTTGATTTTTACGCATCCAAGCGGTTTTAATCGGTAATCGTCCATTCGGCATTTCTTGGAGCTTAGAGACTTCCATATCCCCCATTATCGTGATTTCTAACGTTCTAGGAATTGGTGTAGCGGTCATATATAAAATATTAGGCGCATAATGCTCCCCTTTAGCGGCTAATTGTTGCCGCTGTTTAACGCCAAACCGATGTTGTTCGTCAACAACCACTAATCCTAAGTTATCAAACGCGACATCAGCTTGAATAAGAGCATGGGTTCCGATTACGATATGACAATCCCCATTTTTTAAATCCGCTAGTATTTGACGCCGTTGCTTAGTTGCCGTACTCCCTGTTAGCAATGCTAGGTTTATCGAAGTATCCGCAAAAAATTCACTTAATGAGGCAAAATGTTGTTCCGCTAAAATCTCAGTTGGTACCATTAGCGCCCCTTGGAAACCAGCTAAATAAGTCGCCATTAATGCAATCAGGGCCACAACCGTTTTCCCTGAGCCAACATCTCCTTGGAGTAAACGATTCATTTGATAATCTTGGCGTAAATCCGCGCATATTTCATTGACCACCTGTTTTTGTCCTTTTGTCAGTTCAAAAGGAATGGTTTCAATAAATTGTTTTAATTGCTGATTGTCATATATGATAGGCGCCCCGTTTCCTACTTGACGACGCAGATGATTTTGCCATTGGAGCCGTAAAGCATATAGAAAGAACTCTTCATATTTAATCTGTCGTCTAGCTTCGACACCTTTTTCCTCGGATTCGGGAAAATGCATGTTTTTAATGGCATCACTATGTGAAATTAAATGATACTTCGCTCTTAAATCATATGGCAGTCGCTCAGGAATGGCTAATTGATAAGTTGCGAGTGCATTTGCAATATAAGTCATTAACGTTTTTTGCGATAACCCTTGGGTAACGTGATAAATAGCTTCAACATCATTATCATCCGCTTGTTGATTGAAAATTTTGAACCCATTGAGTTGGCCTTTCCCCATGTCATATCGACCATACACAACTAGTTCTTCTTCCATATGAATTTTCTTCTTCAAATATGGTTGGTTAAAAAATACGACCGATAAGACTGCTTGATCGACACGTAAGCGAAATGATAAGCGATTTCGTTTGCGACCATAGTATTGAACGACAGGTTGGGTTACCACTTGGCCAGCAATCGTTGCTTTCTGACCATCTTCCAACTCATCCAACGATTTAATAGACACATCTTCATAACGAAAAGGAAAATGCGTGAGCAAATCAGCAACGGTATGAATCCCTAACTTAGCTAATAATTCTGCTTTTTTATGACCGACACCTTTAACAGCTGTCACTGAATCCATCACATTAGGCATATCTTCTCTCCTTATCGCTTTATTTCTTTCTTATTATAGCGCATTCTAAACCGGACAACCAACACGTTCATTAACAAAAAAAAGGTGAGAGGAAAATCCTCTCACCTAATAGCCGGTTTAGTATAACGATACGTCCCCTAATATTTCAATAAAATCGCGTCGTTGTTTAAATCCTGATAGTTGGTTAATCATTAAGAAGTCATCACATTTTAATGATTTTTGCATCCGCCGCATTTCTGCTTGAACTTGACGAGGTGTTCCTGACACTTTGTAATCACGATAAGGATCTTCCCAGTCCTTACCAACTAATTCTGCCTCATCATATGCCTGTGACAAACTCATGAGTTGTAACATATTTCGTTTATCACTAGGAAAAATTTTAATCCATTCATTGAGCGCAATATTTAATGGTTTAATATCTTTGCGGTCATAAGCACTGACACCATAGACTGCAACGGTTGCTTCTGGCTTCCGCCGATGTTCATTAGGCACAAAGTTTTCATGATAGACACGAATAACTTCTTCACATTCTTTGCGGTCTCCAGTAATAAACAAGCCATAGACTAAGCCCCAGCCATTTTCTGCGATAAATTTTACATTATTTAAGCTAGATACCATAATTGTTAGAGGGGGCGCTTGTGAGAAATCTAATGGTAGCGCGTGTAATTTTCGCCGAGGATCTTCCCCATCAAATCGACCATTCATAAAACGGTAAGTATCTAATAACTCTTCGCGATAGTCCATTTTATGAGCCATATCAAGACCACTATCCACTTGGAAATTAACTTCTGATTCTAAAGTATGTCCAATACCTGCTTCAATTCGATTGGGATATAGCGCATGAAGCACACGGAAATTCTCTGAAATTTGGAACGGTGATAAGTTATTCATAATTACCGCACCCGTACCAATTTTAATATTTTCCGTATTGGCCGCTAAATGGGTCACAGATATGAATGGTGAATTACTAATAACAGCTGGTGTGCTATGATGTTCAGACACCCAATAACGTTGAAGACCAACTTTATCGGCGACCTGTGCTAACCGGGTAGAATTATTAAACCCTTCCCTTACAGATGATGCGTAATCACGCGGTATCATATCTAGGATGCCAATTTTAGATGCCATAATTCCCTCACATTCTATGCTTACTTAATCTCTAATATCATCATTTCGATGCCAACTCTAAGTATGCATTGTTTATTTCAATCGTTTTTGTCCTTTACCGCTTATAAAGCGTAAGAATTTCGACTCTCATCAGTATACCACTACTCTAAGTAAAATTAAATATACTACAAAGAGATAAACCGCAAGATTCGTACGATTTCTTTAATTATTATTAAGAAAGCAGGTTTTCATTAGCGTTATTATAACTATAAAATAAGTAAATAAACATTTTTGTACTTCAACAAATTATAACTATATTGCGTTTCCGTATTTTAATGAGTTTCTAAAAGTATCCTCTTCTTCTCATTTTATTAGCTGCTATCTCTCATTTCATCAAATACAATTGTTGTTTCTAATAAAAAAAGACCTTGATAGTTAGTCACTACCAAGGTCTAAAAGTGGAGGTGTGATTTCTATTTCATAGTAGATTGACGTTTACGGTGTAAACTAAATCCTAATCCAGATAGTATTAATCCTAACCAGGTCATCAGATGCCCTTGTCCCGTTTGTGGGAGTCCTTGTTCTGACTCTTTAGCTGGCTGACTCATCATATGAGAATCATTCATATCATCACTCATCAACTCACCCGTTGTTTCTCGAGTAGAAGTATCAGCGACTGATTCATTTGTCATCGTTTGATTGGCTGAAGATTGCGTCGTTAATTGATCAGTATGACTAACAACCTCAGGCGTCACTACGTTTGAATGCTTCATTTCAGATGGTTGTGTCATTTCTTTATCTGGATGAGCAACTTGTTCTTCGTGATTTGGCGTATCGACTTGAGATTCTGTTGTCTTATCGTCATCATGACCTGTAGACTCTTCTAATGTTCCCTCAGAATTTGCTTCGCCGTCGCTTGGTTTTTCACTTTCGTCAGGAGTTTCATCCCGTTTAAATTGATCATTAATTAATGAATAACTAGCAATCAATTGTGGTTCACGTAACTCGTCATCTCCCATTTCTAAAACATTGCCATGTACTTTGTAAATATTGATTTTAATTTCATCAGGAGACACTTCAAACACACCAAAGTTTTGGGTTGAGCCTTCCCGTTTATTTGAATGGGAATTTAAGAAGAACTTAGAATCTTCTGGTTGTTCAGCACGGTCAAACAACGTGCGATAGTGATCTAAATCTTCTTGAGTCATATGGCTTAATTTAGGACGCACTTTATGAATATGTTCTAACGGTGCATTGTAAATATCATCGTATAGTTTCGTACCGGCAGCATTCGGAATAATAAACATTGTTCCATCAGTGGCAATATGTTTAATCCCGTTTTTCATACCTTCAATAATTTCGGTTTTATCATCTACTTCCCCATCAGCAAAAACATCCATATTAGCAACTAATGGTTTTGTAGCTGTTAGCACATGATCGTGCCCATTGAAGACTAAATCCACATCATATTTATCAATTAACGTCATTAACCGTTCACGAACAGCTTGGACATCTTCATCTTGTAATGAATGATAAGATGAGGAATAAAGCGGCTTATGATAACTCAAAATCAACCAATTAACCCCGCGTTCTCTTGCTTCACGTAAGTCATTTTCTAACCATGATAGTTGTTCATGACTCATTGCGGCCCCTTCTGGATTATCCGCATCTTTTTTATTATCATTCGTATTTAACACTGCCATATGAGCACCATTATAATCAAAAGAATAATAAGAGCCGCCATCAATCGAATGATTAATTGGCACATTCAAATGATCATTAAAACTGGTTTCATAAGTATCATGATTTCCGGGAACCATCACATGTGGAACAGATAAGAAACCATCTTGTGCTCGATTTAAAATATCTTTCCATTCATCTTCCACTGAAGAGGTTTCGAGGACATCACCGGTATGTAATGCAAAATTGACATCTTTCCCAGCTTTATGTAATGCTTCTGCTAACGTTTTTGCTCCAAACGCCGCTTCATTACGAACGTGTTCATTCCAATAGGCATTTTGCGTATCCGTATAATGAATAAAAGTAAATGGAGCTGCCCCAGCAGAAGCGGTTTTGAATGTTCCAATTGGCGATAAGAAGCCAGGTGCTCCTACTCGGTAGAAATAACGCGTATTCGGTTTTAATCTTTTAGCGATGGCTTTATTAATTGTTTCTTGGACAAGGCGTGTATTGATATTATCTTCATGAGAGCCGTCTGTCCAATCATGATTATCCGCGCTAATTTGTTTATCCGTAAAATAAACTGATTTTCCACTTTCATTAAAGTCTGGTAGTTCATAAATAACATTACCATCTTTGTCTCGTTCTAAATAGTTGGTTTGTGTCCCTTTATGAGTAGCTTTAATCACTTGTGCATTCGATAAATCTTCATTTTCAGAGAGATAAACACTCGCATCCTCTAGTGCGTCTTTGGTATACCAGTTAAATACCATTTCACTATCCGGATGTTCAGTCATCGTTGTTGCAATACGGTCCGGTTGGTTGAATTGTTCAACAGGCGCCACTTCCGGTTTCTCATAATCGACAGCGACTTCTTGATTTCCTACTTCAGCTGTTCCAGCTGTCCCAACTTTTGGCTCTTCAGGTTTTGACGTTTCACTTTCAGACACTTTATCTTCTGTTCCGGATTGAGCCGTGTTATTTGTCGATGATTCCACTTTTTCTTCAGATGATACTTTGTCATCTTCGTTTGATGAATGAGTGGATACCTGATTGTGTTCTGCAACTTGTTCAGTGTTATCAATAGGTGACGGTTGAGTATCTACCTCTGCCGCAAATGCTTGATTTGAATAGGCACCTAATAAAGTTGCTGTCATTAAACTTGATAATACTAATTGCTTATAGCCAAAATGTTTCGCCATTTGGTCTCCTCCTTGAATAATATGTAAGATTTATGACATATTAAGCATACACAACCGATGTTAATTTCTAATCAACTTTGCGTAAAACACTGTAAAAAGGATGTAAAAAAACTTTACAAAAAAACTGGAGGATATCTCCTCCAGCCATAACTTAATCAACACAACGACAGTCTTTTTGTCCACTGATTGCTTGTACAATTGTTTTAGCGATATCATCTAAATGATTGAGATAATACATTCTATCTTGTTTATCTGCGAGAAAAAATAACTCCACTAAACGATAATTGATGCCATACTGAGCTGCTATATTACAGTTTTTCAAATCCTTTCGACAACTTAATCCTTTTGAGGTGCGTGTGACCAAACTAAAATGTTGATCGATAACTGTGATTAAATTTTTATCAATCGCATCTGGTTTAAACCATTGATGAATAATCACGTGCCCACCTTTACCGGGAATACGAGCCGCATCCAAATGTAACTCCACTACAATCCAGTCCTGGTATTCTTTTAAATCATTGGCATGATAATATAAATTCCGTGGATAACATGTTACTGGAACAGCTAACGTTTTCCCCCACTTTATTAAATGTGGTTTTAAGCGACGAATCATTTCAGCTTCCGTCTCCTTTTGATACACACATCCAGGATCTCCTTCTCCATGGCCAAAAACAAATAATACTCCTTTATATTGTTGATAGTTTGTCACTAACATCCAACTTCCCCCCATTCTAACAAAGCTTTTATTGGTAATAGTTTCTTTGCTAATCGTTTTTTCCGTTGATGAATCGCTTGTTTACTTACACCATATTTATTCGTAAAATATCTCACGTCACCTTGATGGTTCAGTAAATCACATAAAAAGATATATTCACTAGCTGTTAAGCGTTTTTTAGCTTCTAACATAAATGCTTGCGCACATCTGCCACTACTCATTCGCTGAGATGTTGCCATCATTCCTAATGGTGTTGTATCTTGTTGTTCAAATTGATGTTGACGATTTAACTGACGCAGGTCATCAACTAAACGCCAACGAATCATTTTTCTGGCATATGCAGTAAATGCATAGTGCTGTTCTTGTTCCAAAGGATTTTTAGCGAACGTTTGGGCACATTGATAGAGATGGAGCTGGGCCTTTTGGAAGAAATCATCAAAATAATCTGTATGGGGATAAATATGCAAGTCCCATAAGACTCGATAAAGCAGTTTCTCATACTGGTTAAATAACTTAGGATAGTCAGTTTGTTTAAACATTTGTCTCACCTCTTATAAGTATTGCCGGCACCTATAAGATATCGTGAAACGGATAATCACGCGAAAAGAGGAATGGCTCATTTATGGGAGCATTTTTAGTTTTCTTCTAGTAAATCCACTAAAAAAGACCTAATCTAACCATTCCACTACCATTTTGCCCGGTTAAATGTGATTTTAAGCACAAACATCTTATTTCAATAGAATTATTTTCTTTTTCATTGTACTTTCATAAAAGAGACCGTTTACAAAATAGTCAATATAGAGTATATTATGTTTAAAATATAAAAAATTATAGGAGACACTAATGATGAAAACTGTAACGACTTTTTCCCTTAAGGATTTATCAGTTAACAATGTTCAGTCTTTAACTAATGCCACCTATCCCAATATGTTTCTCTGTAATCGCGACGTCTTATGCGTATTAGATCTCACGCATCTTAACGAGGAATACTCGACACTCGTCATGTTGAAGGACGGCCAACTGTTTACGATTCAAGAAACGGTCCAAAAAGTGATGGCACGATGGATTAAAGAGGTTAAACAATTTCATCACTTTATCACTTTTGACTATTTCCTTTCTTCTCGGCAATATAAACAGCCACTCACTCGAGGAAATTTAAGTTTTGCACCATTTACTACCCCATATTCCTCGAATAATTGGTTAGCATTGCATCATATCAAAGAAATTACGCGTTACAATAAAGAAACCGTAATCTTAACCGATAATCATTTGTCGTTAATCTTAGATACTAACTTTCATACATTAAAACGTCACTTACAAACAGCAAGAGAACACTCTCGTCTCCAGCATGAAATTCTCTACGAATGTTTGGCCTTCTTCATTGAAGAAACAACCCTAAATCATTATGATGATTACTTTTTCAAACGGGGGCATTTAAACCATCCAAATTATTTAAAAACCATTATCGATAATCATATTCACAAATTTCTATCAACTATTAATGAAGAAGATCTCATTTCAGATAAGGAAATCAATTTCATGAAACGGATGAATCGCCAAAGACAATTAGAAAAATAACAAAAAACCGGATGAGCTGTCATTTGACAACTCATCCGGTTTAGCTTTATATGAATTTGTATAACCCTAACCAGTAGCCAATGGTTTTCCAGTATTCATTACGCGCGATATCTTGAATATATTCTGGTGCTTCTGGCCAGGCGACTAATTGACCATCTACCTGATAAAACGCAGCAACATACGTTAAATCAAAATGGTAATCCTTATTCACCCGTTCATAAATCATACGTGTTCGATTCATATGATAATCAGAAGAAGTGACAATCGCCGATTTAAGTCCCATTTTCGCCATCAATTTCAACGTATTTTGGGCATTCTCATAAGTGGTATCAGCAGCTGGATCATTGATCAGTTGATCACTCGTTGCTCCCCCTTCATAATAATATTCGCTATTTATTGCATCTAGTGGAGATACAATAATTTTATTGGTTTTGCTATACCCTTCATCCAATAATTGAACTGCTCGATTAGCCCGTTCCTGCGTTACCTGTCCTTCAGGTACAATAATAATATCTGATTCTTTAGGAACTTCATTCACAATTAAATGCCCCATAATTAAATAATAACTCAACAAAACGAGCAAAATAAATATTCCTAAAATCATAGCAATAACTAATAGTACTTTTTTCATAATATCCTAACTATCTTAGATGTTGTTTTATTACTGACATCCTACTAATGCATTCTCTGTTATAGAAAATACCACGACTCACTAACCATAATATTAAACAAATAACAGCTTTTATCATAGCATAAAGTGCCTAATGTAAGGAATTATTAATATTTAGATTACCCACTAAATGAATCCACTCAATTATATATCTCTTTATCAAGATTATTTTGAGCTATTAATCACATATAATCATTGAACAACTGGGTAGTCCCTATTAATCGCACGACTTCTGTTTAAGACAGCAAAAATAAGGAGTGATAAGATCACTCCTTATTCTTCAAATTTAAATCATTATTATTCAGCTGAAATTAAGTAGTGATAAACAGGTTGTTTACCATTAACAACTTCAACTTCGATTTCGTCGTGTTGATCTTCGATAGCTTCAGCAATAGCATTGGCTTGATCTTCTGTAACATCTTCACCATAAATTAGCGTCACAATTTCGCTATCATCGGCTAACATCTCATTAATGGTTTCAATAGTTGCTGTTTCTAAATCAGCATTCGCTACTTTAATATCTTTTTCGATGATTCCCATGTAGTCACCGTCTTTAATCGTGACACCATCGATACTCGTATCACGAATCGCATTGGTAATAGATCCAGACACCACATTATCTAATTCTTCAGTCATTGCGGCTTTATTTTCTTCTAACGTCGCATTTTCATTGAAGCCTAATAACGATGCAAGACCTTGGTTAATTGAACGGGTTTCTACTACGCAAGCTGGTGTTTCTGAAACAGCAGCCGCTTGATTAGCCGCCATAAAGATATTAGAGTTATTTGGTAGAATAATAATATTTTCAGCATGCGCTTTTTCAATCGCCTCTAAAATATCTTGAGTCGATGGGTTCATTGTTTGTCCACCATTAATAATTTGTGTTACGCCTAAACTACGGAATAACTCATGGACTCCTTCACCAGCAGCCACAGAAATAATAGCGAATTTGGCTTTTTTCGTTGGTTGTTTTGGTTGTTCTTCGTGTTCTTTGCCAGACCCTTTACCGGTCAAGATATCATCATGTTGACGACGCATATTGTCTACTTTGATTTTAATCAGTTCACCAAATTTTTGGCCATAATTCATGACTTCACCTGGTGTTTCGGTATGGACATGAACTTTAACCACTTCATCATCAGCAACAACTAATAATGAGTCACCTAATCCGTCTAAATAATTCCGGAATGTATCATAGTCAAATTCATCAGTTACGGTTTTACCAGCACCTAGTTTCACCATGATTTCAGTACAATAGCCGTACTTAATATCTTCGGTATCCACAGAGTGAGACGCATTGAAGAAATTATCATTATGTGCAAGTTCTGTGATATCTGTTGATTCAGGATCTAACGTATTAACTGGAACTGCTTCACCTGTTAATGATTCTAAGAAACCAGTATAGATAAATAATAGACCTTGTCCACCACTATCAACCACTCCAACTTCTTTTAAGACAGGAAGTTGTTCTGGCGTATTGTCTAATGCTTTTTGTGCGGCTTCTTGGACGGCACGCATCACTTCAATCACATCATCTGAGTGTTCAGCAACGGCTACCCCTGCTTCAGCAGATTCACGTGCTACCGTTAGAATCGTCCCTTCAACTGGTTTCATTACTGCTTTATATGCTGTATCTACACCAGATTGGAAGGCAGCGGCTAAGGTTTGAGCAGTAATTTCCGTCTCAACGTTTTCTAGTTCTTTAGAGAAGCCACGGAATAATTGGGATAAAATAACCCCTGAGTTTCCACGAGCACCCATTAATAGACCTTTTGCTAAGGCTTTGGCAATATCGTGAATGGTCTCTTCTTCCGTATTCTTCACATGTTCCATGCCTGACGTAAACGACAGATTCATATTTGTTCCGGTGTCACCGTCAGGAACAGGGAATACGTTTAATGAGTTAACATATTCAGCGTTCTCATTCAGGTTGTTGCCACCGACTTCAATCATGTCACGAAAAGCTGTGACACTAATGCTTGTATTTTCCAATGCTATAATCCTCCTCAATTAACGACGAATGGTTTAGTCTTCCACCACACGTACATCTTGAACAAAGACATTAATGACGTTTGCTGATAGTCCTAGTTGTGTCTCTAATGCATATTTCACTGAACGTTGCACATTACGGCAAATCTCAGAAATTTTTGTTCCATAATTAACCACAATATAAACATTCACTACAACTAATCCATCATCATCGGTTGTCACAACAACCCCACGTGAATAATTGTCTCTTTTTAGAATTTCTTGTATACCATCACGAATTTGGTGTTTACTAGCCATCCCAACAACCCCATAGTTTTGAGTTGTCGCATGGCCAACTACCGTCGCGATTGTTTCATTGGTCATTTCAATATCACCAAATTTTGATTGCATAATAAATGCCATAATTGATAACCTCCTCAAAGGATCAAATACTTCTATGTGCAACTAAGTGTTTTAGGTACACTTATTTATTCATTTTAACACACACTTGACTATTATAGAATATCTCCCGTTAAAAGGAAAGTCACTTGAAATAAGGACCTATTCCTAGACACTTACGGCTAAAATTTCAAAAAAATATTTTATCATTGGGAAACCTTGATACGTCGCTTTCTTCCTCCAATGCTCACTACTCTACAAAGTATTTTAACTTGCCAACCAGCTGTAAATCACTTACAATCATATAGGAATTCACCACTTTATATTGTTTGGATAACCACCTTATACACAATATCTAGTGGTGTCTAAGGAGGGAAAGAATGCTTGTTTATATGTCTGTTGTGGGAAATACGCGGGCGTTTGTCAACAAAGTAGACCACCCACATTTTGAAGTTACTGAGAAGAATTGCCAAGAAGCAACCATCCAAGAGCCTTTTATAGCCATTATTCCAACATATGACGAAGGAACCACAGAAATCATGTGGCGTTTTATGGAAACTGGCGATAACGCCTCTTATTGTCGTGGGGTTATGGGTGGCGGTAACCGTAACTTCGCTCAACTTTTTTGTTATTCAGCTAAGGATTTCGCGGAAGATTTCGATGTTCCCCTACTCCATATGTTTGAATTCCAAGGTAGCGATTATGACGTCAAACTGTTAGAAAAGGAGATTGAAAAAATTGACAACTCAACCAACTAGAGTCGATAAACCACATGCTATTACTTATTTTGAATTAAATAACCGGGTCAATATTCCTGTCGATGGTAAAATTCCGTTAGAAAAAGATAAAGAAGCTGTTCGGGCATATTTCTTAGAACACGTCAATCCAAATACCGTCTTCTTCTATACCCTACATGAAAAAATCCATTACCTCATTGATAATGGATATATTGAAGAAGATTTCATTAATATGTACGATTTTGATTTTATTAAGAAATTATTCCGACATTTATATGATCAAAAATTCCGTTTTATGAGTTTTATGGGGGCGTTTAAATTCTATAATCAATATGCGCTCAAAACCCGTGATGGAAAACGTTACTTAGAACGTTATGAAGACCGTATCGCCTTCACTGCTCTTTATTTAGCTCAAGGTGATGAAGACTTAGCAATGAATATCGCTAACGAACATATTAACCATCGCATTCAAATGGCAACACCTACTTTCCTTAACTCAGGTAAAAAAGCGCGTGGTGAAATGGTGTCATGCTTCCTAGTCGACGTCCAAGACAATATGGAAAGTATCGGTCGTACAGTTAACTCTGCTCTACAATTATCTAAACGTGGCGGTGGTGTTGGTATCAACCTAAGTAACTTACGTGAAGCCGGTGCTCCAATCAAAGGCATCGAAAATGCGGGCTCTGGTGTTGTTCCTGTTATGAAACTATTTGAAGACTCATTCAGTTACGCAAACCAATTAGGTGCTCGTCAAGGAGCTGGCGTTACTTATCTAAACGTCTTCCACCCAGACATTTTTGCTTTCTTATCAACCAAAAAAGAAAACGCTGATGAAAAAGTTCGTGTTAAAACCTTATCATTAGGTGTGGTGGTTCCTGATAAATATTATGACTTACTAAAATCAAACGAGCCGATGTTCTTATTCAGTCCTTACGATGTGGAACGTGAATATGGTCGTCCATTCTCTTATGTCAATATCACCGAAAACTATGATGACATGGTTAAAAACGACAATATCCGTAAATACCGTACTAACGCTCGTGAATTAGAACAAGAATTGTCTAAATTACAACAAGAATCCGGTTACCCTTACATTATTAATGTAGATACTGCTAACCGTGAAAATCCTATTTACGGTGACATTATTATGAGTAATCTATGCTCAGAAATTATGCAAGTCCAAACACCGTCTGAAATTAATGAAGACTTATCTTATGCTAAAGTCGGTTTAGATGTTAGTTGTAACTTAGCTTCAACTAATATTCTCGAAATGGTACGTGGGGATGACTTCGCTAAATCAGTCGATACAGCGATTCGTGCGTTAACTCAAGTATCAGACCTAACCAGTATTAATGCTGTTCCTACCGTTCAAAATGGTAACGCTAAGTACAATTCTATCGGTTTAGGTGCTATGGGATTACATACTGCTTTTGCAGTCCACCACATGCACTATGGCTCTCCTGAGTCATTAGAATTTACGGATGCTTACTTCCGTACCTTACGCTTCTGGGCATTAAAAACAAGTAATGCCATCGCGAAAGAACGTAATGAAACGTTCTACGAATTTGAAAAATCAGCATATGCTGATGGTTCTTGGTTACAAAGCCACTATATTGACGGCCCAGAATTCACCTTTGAATTTGACAAAAACGCGGAAATTTTCAAAAATATTCCCGTACCAACTAATGACGACTGGAAAACTTTAAATGAAGATATTCAAGAATATGGTCTCTACCATTCTTACTTATTAGCTGTTGCACCAACTGGCTCTATTTCTTACATTAATGAAACGTCAAGTTCCCTACACCCAATTGTATGGCGTGTGGAACACCGTCAAGAAGGTAGCGTAGGTGCTGTTTACTATCCAACACCATATTTATCAAACGATACGATGCCTTATTTCGAATCTGCTTATGATATGGACCAACGTAAAGTTATTGATGTTTATGCTGCGGCACAAAAACACGTTGATCAAGGGATGTCATTAACCTTATTCATGCGTTCTGAAATTCCAGAAGGTCTCTATGAATGGAAAAATGGCAAAACCAATAAAATGACTACTCGTGATTTGAACAAACTAAGAAACTATGCTTATTCTAAAGGTATCAAATCGCTTTACTACATTCGGACATATACAGATGATGGCGATATTATTGGTGCTAACATGTGTGAAAGCTGTGTCATCTAATTCGACTAATAATCACTATACAAAAAGCTTAGGACATCATCGCCCTAAGCTTTTTTATTGCCTTCATATATAAGCAATAAAAAAAGGAAGTGCATATGCACTTCCTTTTTAAATCGTATGAACAATCAAAATTAATTATTTTTTACGTTTACGTGAACTGATACCAGCACCTGCTACTAAAGCACCTAAACCAGCAACAGCTGTACCAACTGCAGTACCTGTTTGAGGTAATGCACCTTCAATAGTTTCAGCAGCTTCAACAGTTCCTTCTTTGTTACCTTCAACGAATGGGTTTTCAACATGAAGACCATTTTCGTCTTGAGTAACAACGTCTTCGCCTTCTACGGCTGCGTCATCGAAGTAAACGCCGCCTTGACCTTTAGCAACGATTTCTTCACCTTCTACATAAGGATCTTTAACATATTCGCTACCTGCTTCGCCTTTAGCGTTAGCATTTGTTAAGTCTTTAGCTACGATTTCTTCGCCATCTGCATATGGATCGTCTACCCATTCAGAACCAACGGTGCCATCGTTAACTTCTTCTTCAATGACGCCTGGGGCAATGTCTTCTACCCATTCAGAACCGTCTTCGCCTTCTGCGTTTTTAGGAGTTTCTTCGTTTACTGCAATAAAGTCAGTGTAATGACCAGTGTTTTCTACAGCAATTTCACTTGTACGATAAGCGTTATATTCATAACCTTCAGGTACAGCAGCTAATGCAGCTGTATAAGTTTGATCAGCTAATACATCAGTGAAGTTTGCGTTACCGAATTCGTCAGTTTGAACTTGACGTCCTTCACCTGTTTCCATGTTTAATAATTCAACAGTTGCACCTTCAATAGGGTTGCTTGCACTGTCAACTACACGAATTTGAACTGAACCGTGTCCAGCGAATTCTTCTTCAACAGGAGCTTCTTCTTCAGCTTCATTTACTGCAATAAAGTCAGTGTAATGACCAGTGTTTTCTACAGCAATTTCACTTGTACGATAAGCGTTATATTCATAACCTTCAGGTACAGCAGCTAATGCAGCTGTATAAGTTTGATCAGCTAATACATCAGTGAAGTTTGCGTTACCGAATTCGTCAGTTTGAACTTGACGTCCTTCACCTGTTTCCATGTTTAATAATTCAACAGTTGCACCTTCAATAGGGTTGCTTGCACTGTCAACTACACGAATTTGAACTGAACCGTATCCAGCGAATTCTTCTTCAATAACGCCTGGGGCAATATCTTCTACAGTAAATGCTAGCAAGGCACCGTAAGCGTCCGTCCCCGGAATCAATCCACCGTCACTCGTAGAGAAGTAGGTAGTGATCGGCAATAATAACTGACCATCATTAACTTTAAATGCTAAGTTTCCCTCTTCATTTTTGCCGATGAGGTTCGACACATCCTGATTTAATGGCAAGACGGCACGAATAATCGATGGGTTCTGTGCACCATTAATATTTAATATTTCGTCTGCAAATCGCCCCGTCCCTTGGTAGCCAGCAAGCCCTTGATCATTGAATTCAATGGCTGTCCGGTAATTTTCTGGAAGGTATTCATAATTTACTCCGCCGGTAAAACTGTAAGGGAGAAAATGCAATTCACCATGATCAATATATTGAACTAACCGTGGATCAATTTTTATATTAAATTTTGACTTGTTCATTAATGATGGTCTAGGCACACCAGTAGCTTTATTCATCATGTGGTCAATAATGAACCCACCGTGTGTGCCAATTGACGGGTTAAAGATAATTTGTGATGCTGAATTACGATAGAGTTTTTGATATTGTGTATCTGTCGTAGGCTCAGCAACTTTCTGATCTCTATTTACAACGAAGACCCCTGTTTGATTAGCGTCTTCAACAATTTTCTTTTGGTTAGAATCAAATACAAACGCACGGTACCCATATATCGGTGTATTTTCTTGTTCCAGTTTAAATACATCCTTAACCGCTTGTTTAAAAGTAATGGTTCCTGACATTTCCTTAACACCCAGCGTCCCGTCGTGTGTTTGTCGAATTGGCAATTCCCAGATATTAGTTAACTGCCCTTCATTATCAGAAACGCGGCTGAATGTTTGTGGAGAACTTGTATTCCCATTCTTATTTATAATAATGGTGTCTACTTGGTTCGCAATCTCATCATCTAAAACGATGCGTACCTTCATAACACTTCTTGGTATGGCAGCATTATAATACGTGAGTTTATAGTCTAAAGTCTTCGCTGTATTTTTCTCAGGGTCTAAAATATCATCGAAGGTTAACGCAATATTCTGCGTATTGTATTCCTGCTTGGTTCCTTCATCAGCTGTTTCTAAAGATTTAGCACCAAGTGAAACATTACCAGTAGCTAAGCTTTCTGACTCCAGAGCTGGCGTTGGCGAAGCTGGTGCGGATGATGCGTATGCTTTCGTTATCGTAGCTGAGCTTTCTGACTCCAGAGCTGACGTTTTATCTTCAGATGATGAATCAGCAGTAGCATGTTCTTCATTTGCTAATGATTCCTCTGATGAGTCATTTTCTACTGATGCTTCATTTGTAGAATTTGAATCATTAGATACAGATTCTTTCGTTGCTTCTTTGTCTTCTACAGCTTCTGTTGTATTACTTTCCACTGTTTCTGAAGATTCTTCAGAAACCGCTGGAGCTTCTTCTACAGCTTCAGTTTCTACTGATGCTTCTGTTACAGAAGGTGCAGCTGCCTCTTCTGTATTCTCAACGGATTCTGTTTCAGATACAGGTGTCTCTTTCTCTGCGGAAGGTTCAACGACTTCTGCCGTATCTGTTGCATTGTCTTCAACCGCTGCTTGAGCAACAGTTGCTTGGGTGCTAAATAATAATCCCGCTGCAACAGCAACCGACGCTACCCCAACGGATAACCGTTTGACTGCGTAACGGTAAACTTTGTTAGCGGATTTTTCTAATAAAACTTGTTTATTATTTTTACTAACCATTTTTCGCTCCTCCAAAAATTAAAAAACATAATAAGTTACTAAAGTTGAACTTTTTATACTAGAAAAAAATCAAAAAGCTATACTAAAAAGCCTCAGAAATTGCCAATATGAACACTATCATATCAATTGATTATTTAACATATTATTTATTCTCTCCAGATTATAATCAGACTAAAAAAGCACCCTATAATTAGAGTGCTTCTAAATCAAATATACAATATTGTTCATGCTATGCCGTTACAGTCGCTACTTTGGCACTAGCGATTTCTTTCGCTTTGGCTAAAGCATTTTTCAAGCTATCCATGGCTTGAGTTACTTCGCCGTTTGTAGCATTCACGGCTAACTGAACGCCAACAGCTGCCGTTATTACTTTATTTAAATTAGTGTAAACGTCACTAGGTACTTTACCTAGAACAAATTGATCACGTTCACGACGCGTTTGCCAAATTAAGTCAGCTAATTCACGTTTGAAGGAGAATGATGCTTTATTAGCTTGAACGTCTTCGGCTTGAGCTTTGGCATCAGCTAATGTCGTTTTTAACTCGTCCATAACAGCTTCGACGTCCACTGTTTTACTTTTGACTTTTAATTGTAATCCCACTGCTTTAGTGATGACTTTATTCAAGTTCGTATAAACTTCAGTTGGGACTTTGCCTAAGACATATTTGTCACGATCAAAACGCGTTTGCCAAATTAAATCTTTTAAGTCACGTTTCAATTGGTTAGATGCGATTTGTTCTTCTTTAGGGATTGAATTTAGATAGTCAATTGCTTTTTGATAAGCCCCTTTTAAATTAGCAATGGCATTATCAATTTCAAATACTAATGTTTCTGGATTTAATTGGACCCCTACTGCTTTAGTAATAGCTTTATTGAGTTCATGGTACACTTCAAATGGGACTTTAGATAAGATATATTCGTCACGGTCAAAACGCGTTTGCCAAATTGTATCAGCAAGTGCACGTTTCACGTAAGTTGTGGCAATATCTAATGGTGTAATGTCACGGAAATTATTCCCATAAGCCACTAAACCTTGCATATCTTTAATTCGTTTCGTTAAACGTTCGACATTAGAGAATGGGTCAACCACGGCCATAAAGGCATGGGTAATTTCCAATCCAGCTTTAGAGTGAACAATTTGAGGTTTACGTGTCCAATCGTGTGTTGCTGTATGAATTGCTTTAGCTGCTTCAACAAACAATTGCGCGCGTAAACGCCATGTATTGACATTGTAGAAATTACCGGGTTCGAAGAATGACACCATTCCTTTGATCACAGATTGTCCAATGTCTTGTGCCATTGAGCCTAGTTTGTCAATCACATAACGGACAGGTGTTCCATTTAAAGTCACTTCAGTTGGAACGAGTTCCGCAATAACACCAACAATTTCAGTGCCTTTTAGAACATCTTCACGTTTAGCGTTGGCATGAAGGTAAGCCACTCGTTCAATTAAGGCGCCAATGTCATGGAATAATGAGCCAGTTGGTGTCACGGTATCAATAATTGAACCAATTTCAGCGGTAGATACTTTACCGTTTAATCGACTATCAATGACTGTCATTACCGCATCAGAGACGCTCATTCCTTTTTTCACGAGGTCTTCGATATTGATTTCTTTGTCGTCACCAATCGTCCAGTCTTCCAATTTAGGTGTATTACCTGGAGGTGTTAATGATTCAAATAATGGATTTTCTTCGTAACGACTACCATCTAATGCTCCCGGTGTTAAAGTTACATCTTTATAATCTGGGAATTGGGTAATAAAGGCTGCCACATCATATAAGACTTCTGAATCAATGGAATCATCCATAATAATTTGACCTAGTTCAATAATTCTTTCTGAACTTGTCACTTCGTCTTTACCTAATGTCGCCACTTCAGAACCGATTTCAATCAATTTATTGAACGTTTGACGATGATTTTTCATAAAATCAGCTAGACGTTCATAATTAATGTCACGTTTAGAAGGAACCACATAGTCTAGTTTTTCACTGACTAATGGATCACCTTTAGCTGTTTCGACCTCTTTATCAGATGCTTTAGCGTTTGCTTGTGCTTTGTCGATATTGGCAATGGCTTCTTCCCCACGACTAATCGCAGTTTCTAAGCTTTCATCAGAAGCTGCTTTATCATTTTTAATTTCATCTACTTTATTAACGATTTCATCATGAGAAGGTCCGTTAAGCGTTTCAGGGTCGCCTTCATCAGCAGGGATTTCGACGTTATCAGTTGCCGTATCGTCTGCCACTTCTTTTGAATCTGTTTCAGTTGGACGATCTGGCGTCACAATATCGGTATCTGTTTGATCACTAGTAGCTTCGTCTACATTGACAGTTGTTTCTGTTTCAGTAGTATTTTCGTCAGATGTTGGTAAGGCTTCGGCAACATCTTCTGCTGTGACTTCAGGAACTTCTTTTGTGTCAACAGGGACAGAGATATCCGCAACTGGTTGAATGGCTTCAGTATCAACTGGTTTCTCTGTGTCAACTTCTGCAGCTGATACAGTCGATGTACTGACAGCAAGTAACCCTGATAACACTAAAGCAGATGATGTTAGCATCATTTTTTTATTCATCTCTAATGGCATAGTTACCCCTCCATAAAATATTTATTTGCTTGTGGTAAAAATATTTTATGTAGCTACATAAGCGGAAAACGAAACGACAAAATATGAAGTGATAAGCCCCGTCGGACAGCTGTTTGTTTTCCTTGATTTCACTTTACACCCGGATAATAAAACATTATATTACATGTAGGTTACATAAAGGTTACATAATATTACATTAGAATTGTAACGCTTATATTTTAATTAAATGAGATTTTTTCAATTTGAAATTAGATAGTTTAAGCGATTTCATAAATGTGAATTTTACACTATTAAATTGTTTCGATATTGTTTTAATTTAAAAATATTCAACAATTCGTCACACAAAGTTCAAATAAATGCACAATTGTATTTTTATTTTAGACAGGTTATTTAAAGTAAGTTATTCTGTTTTTTATTATCGCCTTGTAAAGCCTATTTTTAATATATTAAATCTCTCATTTAACTTGATTTTTCCTCATATTCGATAGTGATAGCATACGAAAAAACGACTGATAACTTATTATCAGTCGTTTTATTCCTTGATTTACAGATTATTAGAAGTCATAGTCATCGTCGTCCATCGCTTCCGCTTCTCCCATTAAGTAGCCAGAGCCGACTTGAGAGAAGAAGTCATGGTTCGTTGTATCAGTTGATAGACCATTCATAACGATTGGGTTAACATTTTCTGCTGTTCCTTCGTCATATAACGCTGGGAATCCTAAATTTTGTAACGCTTTATTCGCATTGTAACGAATGAAGACTTTTACTTCTTCTGTCCATCCCACTTGGTCATAGACTTCTTCCGCATATTTATCTTCATTATCCATTAGTTTTTCAAGTAAATCATACATCCACATTGTCAATTCATATTGTTCATCTTCAGATAATTCTTGATATGCTAATTGGAATTTATACCCAATATAGGTACCGTGAACAGATTCGTCACGAATAATCAATTTAATGATTTCCGCCACGTTAACTAAACGATCGTTTCCTAAATACCATAGAGGTGTGAAGAAACCACTATAGAATAGATACGTTTCTAAAAAGACACTAGCGATTTTCATTTGTAACGCATTTCCGTTTTGATAAATATCGTTAATGACTTCTGCTTTATATTGTAAGCGTTCGTTAGTATCTCCCCACTCAAAAATTTCATCAATTTCTTGAGATTCATTTAATGAAATGAAGATAGTAGAATAAGATTTCGCATGGACACTTTCCATAAACAGAATATTATTTAGGACCGCTTCTTCATGTTGCGTACGAACATGATCACGCATTACGTTAGCCCCTTCTTCAGATTGTAAGGTATCTAACATAGTCAAGCCAACAAACGCTTTATTAACGACATCGCGTTCTTCTGGCGTTAATTGACGCCAGTCTTTCCGGTCATTAGATACCGGAACACGCGTATCTAACCAAAATTGACTCGTTAATTTTTCCCACGTTTGTTTATCAATCGCATCTTCGACACGGTTCCAGTCAACCGCTTTGTAGTATTTCACGTCTTTGTCAGTCGCATCACCATGGACAATTTGATTAAAGTAATTTTTATCCGTCATATGATCCTCCCTTTTTTCATTACTGTCTATTCTAGCATGATTCACTCAATCACGGAATGAAATTAAAGTATTATTTAGAAAGAATTCCATAAAATGAATACACACAAAAATAATCGGACTTATTTCCAAATAAAAAATCATAATAGTCTGTCTATTATTACAAATTGCTTATTAAAGCAAGTAAAATTTTTTCGCGCCAATTGATAAGCGCGTGAAAAAATTATGAATTCGTATCTGACAATTCATCGTCATAACAATCATATTCGATGGAATCAAATGTTTTACGAATAAAAGCTTGTAATGTCTCTTCAGTTAAGACATCATCCTCACAAGCAATTAAGTAAGCATTCATTCCTTCGATAACGATGACATACACTTCAGGGGCGAAATCTTCTTGCTTAACCATCACTCGCCAGCAGTCTAGGTCGCGATATCGCATAAAATACTGACAGTCATCATCACTGACTAACTCTGAATCGGCAATCCATTGCGCGATATCAAAATCAAAACCAACATTGCGAATATACTTTATACGCATCCCTACACCTAACCTTCCTCTTTTTAGTCATCAAAATGACTTTCCTCAAATATAACATATCCCAAATGCGGACTAAAGGTATATTTTTCAGTTTAATAAAACCGATTCCATATTGATAGCATCACTGTTACTTACTATTAATTAGATTAGTATGTTTTTAGCAATTATTTGATGATAAACCCTATCAAGTCAACACTTTAGATACAAAGATAGTATATTAGGCTAGGCTGTGTTCGAAATACTCTTTATTTGCGGTAACGAAAAATTTTTTTGATATGCACAAAAAAAGACCACGTCATGACAATGTCATCACGTGGTTTTAATATCTATTGAATAGTGGATGAATTAAACACGTTGTACTTTACCTGATTTTAGGGCACGTGCTGAAACCCAAACACGTTTAGGTTTTCCATCAACCATTACACGAACTTTTTGTAAGTTAGCACCGAAAGTACGTTTTGTTGCTTTTACTGAGTGAGAACGGTTGTTACCACTTTTTGCTTTACGTCCTGTGTAGTAGCATTCTTTTGCCATTTCATTACCCTCCTCTGACATTTTTCATATACTAGACTAGTCTATCAGAATTTTATTTAATACACAAGTATTATTTTGTTAATCACGAGATTGAATCACAGCAATCAAGCCGGTTTTAAACGAACCAGACATTTGCGTATGATTCGCTAGAAATTCATTACTAATTAAAGCCATTGGATAGCGATACGTTGCGCGATCAAGTGGATAGACCACATCTGTTAATGTGAGTTCTTGGACTGGCGTCATTAAAATAAATGAGAGATACGTCATCTCAGAAACTTTATTTACCTGAAATTGGCCAGGTGATAAGAAGTTCACCCAATTTTTAGGATGGATAAGATGAATGTGTTCTAATACGCGTTGATATTCGGGCATAAATATCATCCATAAATTACATAATGAATGGTCGACTCGACCGCCTAATGCACCAAGTAAATGATACTCAGCATTAGGGTAATGGTCAATCACCCAATTAAGACCTGCTTGCATATCCGTTTCATCCTTCATCGGATTTAAACGAATGACGTCATTCGCATTGTCAACAATATGTTGGTAATCTGTCTCGGAGACAGAATCAAAATCTCCTAAGGCAAACACCATCGTTTCGTCCATTTCTACGAATCGTTTCGCCCCTAAATCAATGCCGACATAAACTGCTTCGCCGTGCTTGTTATCCATAACATCTTCTACATATTGTTTAAAATAAGCCTCATCAAATGGCCCGCTACCTATCATAAAGACTTGCACAGTATCCCTCTATTTCTCTAAATGTCTTAACATCGCAATTGGTCGTTCAACTTCCTTCGCCCCATAAATATATGAGCCTGCGACGAAAGCATTGACACCTTGGTCTAAACATTGTTTCGCCGTATCATCATTAATACCACCGTCGACTTCAATTAAGTAATGGTAATCATTTTCTTGGCGATAGGTATTTAAAGCTGCCATTTTATCTAGCGTTTGTTCAATAAATTTTTGACCACCAAATCCTGGATTCACGGTCATTACTAATACTAAATCAACGTCTGATAATATCGGTTCAATAAAGCTGACTGGAGTTCCTGGATTAATCGCCACTCCCGCTTTCATTCCAGCTTGTTTAATCCGTTGAACAAGGGAATGGATATGAGGTGTTGCTTCAGCATGTACTGTCATAATATCAGCACCTGCTTGTTGATAGGTGTCAACATAGTCTTCAGGGTTAGCAACCATTAAATGACAATCAAGCGTTAGTTTAGTTTGACCACGTAGAGCCTTAACCACATTAGCACCAAATGTTAAATTCGGAACAAAATGTCCATCCATAACATCAATATGTACCCAATCAGCACCGGCACGTTCAATTTTTTCGACATCACGTCCAAGTTGTGTAATATCTGCACTAAGAATTGACGGAGCAATATACATTGATATAACCTCTTTTCTCTCAATTTTATCTTATGTCAAGCTTACTGGATAATGAAAAACTGGTCAACGCCAATTTGCGTTGACCAGTTCATTACTAGCATTTTTTTCGTTTATAGTGCGGTTTCGCATCGGCTATTTCGTGATACATTTGAACGTAAGAATCATAACGTTGTTGACTAATATGGCCAGTCTCGACAGCTGCTTTAACCACACATTGAGGTTCATGTTGGTGTGTACACTGTCTAAACTTACATTGGCCTTTGAGTGCCAACATCTCAGGAAAATAGCTATCCAAGTCTTCTTTAGGGATATAATCAATAGCGATATTTGAAAAACCTGGGGTATCGGCAACTTTCCCACCAAACACATCATGTAATTCAGTATGCCGTGTCGTATGTTTGCCACGTCCCAACGATTGTGACACTTCAGCGGTTTCAATCACACGTTCAGGTAATAGTTCATTCAATAACGTACTCTTTCCGACTCCTGACTGACCAACTGCAACTACCGTTTTATTTTGAATGAGAGTCGCCAATTGTTCTGCCTTGCCAGTTAATTCTGTATTTAAGAAAACGGTATAGCCAATTTGTTGATAAAGACTAATTAAATCAACTAACTCTTCGCGTTCTTGAGCCGATAATAAATCGACTTTTGATAAGTATAAAATGGGTTGAATCCCAAGACTTTCTAAATAAACTAAGTAACGATCAATTAATTTCGGTGAAATTTTAGGTTCAGCCACTGATGCGACTAAGAACGCCAAATCGACATTCGCAACAGGCGGACGAATCATATCATTTTTGCGTGGATTAATGGCTGTTAAAATGCCTTCGTCAGGATTAGTTGTCGTAAAATTGACCCAATCCCCAACGAGTGGGGTCGTATCCGTGTTACGAAATTGACCACGCCCTCTCGTTTGATAGACATGGTGCGTTTCAGATTCTTCGACATAATAAAACCCACTTAATGCTTTCACAATTTGACCGGTTAATTCCATTATTCACTCACCTGCGTTTCATCAATGACTTCACCATCTCGAACCACTTTATAACGCGCACTATCGCCTTCACGCGTTGTAAATTCTAAATTATATTCCCGATTTTTTGAAATCGTGAATGTATCAACCGGACTCGAATAATCATTATTTAAATCTTGAACAAAGATTTCAATCGTATTTTCTTTCGATTGACTTGATGAGGAGGAAGATTCGGACTCATCATCTTCGTCATCGTTGGTATCTTCATCATTATTTTCCGGCTCTTTATATTCAATTTGGATGGATTTATTGAACGTCGTTGTTTTTGGTCCGCTAGATAAGACAACATTTAATTTATCACCGACAATAAAAGTATCTCCCGCATTAATGCTTTGTGATAAGACGCCGCCTTGGGGAACCGAATCGTTGTTTTCTTCAGAGAAACTAACAGTAACTCCTGCATTCGCTGCCCATTGTTCAATTCCAGCACGATTTAAATCACTTAAATCAGGCATAGTAAAGCGTTCAACCCCTAAACTGACGGTAAAGGTCATCGTGGATTCTTTGGGAATCACTTCTTCTTCGGGAGCGATACTTTGAGCGATAATTTGACCTTCCGGAACCGAATCGCTATATTCTTCGACTTTTTCAACGGTAAAGCCTTTATCAGCGAGTTCTTTTTGCGCATTTTTATATTCTTTACCTGTATAGTCTTTGATTTGATAAGGCTCTGGTCCCTTACTTAATTCTAAATCAATTTCAGCATTTTTTCTGGTTTTACTATTCGGATGCGGATTGGTATCCACAATACGGCCATCGTCCACATCATCTGAAAAGACTTCTTCAACGTCCCCCACCGTTAACCCTGCTTGTTGCAAGGTGAGTTCTGCTTCTCGCTGCGTCATATTTCTTAAGTCAGGCAAGTCAACTTGACGACTCCGATTAAACAAGAAAGCACCAACAACCAATAACACAATCAGAAGGGGTAATAAAATCATGATCCACTTCTTACGTTTGCGTTTCTTCTCAGCTGGTGTATCGCTAATATGGATGCCCTCTTTTAACGGTTTCTCCTCTTCTGGCTCCACTTCCGCCGCTTCAGCTGTTGTTTCTTTCATCGGAATCGGGGCAACTGGCGTCACTTGCGTTTCTTCTTCGCTTTTAGCATCGCGTTCCTTACCAGCAGCCATTGCCTGATATTCATCCGTATATTTTAATTTTTCTTCAATTTCATCTTTAGCCATTGCGATGGTCGCATGTTGCATCCCCATCGGAATAAATTCTGGTTCTGACTGCCGTTTCTCATCAAAAACTGTGGCTAAATCATCATACATTTCATTACAATCATCATAACGGTCTTTCGCATCTTTGGCAGTCGCTTTTTTGACGACATTAATTAATGGCTGACTCGCATCCTCACGATAAGTTGAAATATCCGGTAGCGGTTCTTGAAAATGTTTTAGCGCAATACTAACAGCGGACTCCCCATCAAAAGGCACACGTCCAGTTATCATTTCATATAACACAATCCCTAAGGAATAAATATCCGATTGATTGGTTGCGAGACTTCCACGTGCTTGTTCAGGAGATAAATAGTGCACCGAACCAATAATCGTATTAGTTTGTGTAATCGCCGTTTCGGTACTCACTACCGCAATCCCAAAGTCCATAATAATGACGGTATCATCAGGTTTGACCATAATATTTTGTGGTTTTAAATCGCGATGAATAATACCTACTTCATGAGCTGTCTGCATACCAGAAATAATTTGTAGCATAATATGTTGAATTTCATGTAGGGGAATCGGATGATTTTGTTTAATGTATTCTTTTAAGTCAATCCCTTCAACATATTCCATGACAATAAACTTGCCTTCAATATCCTCACCAATGTCATAAATAGCTACAATATTGGGATGATTTAACTCAGAAATTGATAATGCTTCGCGTTCAAAACGACGTACCGCATCACTTTGATTATTATTTCCAAGACTTAAAAATTTAATGGCTACTTGGCGTTCCAATATTGGATCGTACGCTAAGTAAACATTAGCCATTCCTCCTGAACCAATATGACGAATGATTTCATAACGTTCATCAATAATTTGGCCCGTTCTCATCCAATATCGCTCCCTTCTATTTGTGCAAGGATAACCGAAATATTATCTTTGCCACCAGAAGCATTAGCCGCTGAAATCAAAGCTTCAGCCGCCTCTTCCAAGGTCGTTGCTTGGTTAAACACCTCTATCGCTTCTGTCGCTGGAATCATATCGGTTAACCCATCGGAACAAATTAGTAAAACATCTTCTAACTCTAGTGGTAAAATTTGAGTTTCAATATTTACCGTTTGATCAGTTCCAATCGCACGAGTCACAATGTTTCGTTGCGGGTGGGTTTGAGCTTCTTCTTCAGTAATGACTTGGGAATCCACCAATTCTTGAACGAATGAATGGTCTTTGGTTACTTGTTCAATCAAGCGATTTTTTATTTGATAAACACGACTATCGCCAACGTGAGCAATCAATGCTTGTCCGTCTAAAACAACCACAGCAATCAAAGTCGTTCCCATACCTTGCAAGCCTAGATATTGTTGCCCTTTTTCATACACACGCGTATTCGCTTGCGATATCATATCAACCATCCAGTCCATCACGAACTGGCTATCGGTCATTGCTTCGGTTTGCTCCCACGCATGCCCAATATGGAATAATGCCATCTCGGATGCGACATCACCCGCATTATGGCCTCCCATACCATCACATAGAACTAATAATTGTAACTGATCTTGATTATTGAATACACCCACTTGGTCTTGATTCGTTTGTCTTTTTGCTCCTACATCTGTCAACTGAGCTATTTTCATTTTATCACATCCTTAGTTTTCTTTCTCGAACCGTGCAATGAAAAAGCCATCACTTTGAAACATATCGGGAAGAATCTCAATAGTTCCTTGTGAGGTTTGCGCTTGATCGAGTAATTGTTGTCGACCACTTATCGACGTTATCATTAATTCTGGATGATTGTCGAGTAGTTGTTCTACGACCGCTTGATTTTCCTCATTCGTAATCGTACAAGTTGAGTATACCAATACCCCACCTGGTTTTAAAACAGAAACCGCATCATTCAAAATGTCTTTTTGAATCGCTTGTAAAGACGTTAAATCTTGTAACGATTTATGATATTTCGTATCCGGCTTCCGTCTAAACAGGCCAACACCAGAGCATGGGGCATCAATTAAAATACGATCAAAGGTTTCTTTGGCGTAGGTTTGACTAAGCTTCGTGGCATCCCCGACTTTAACCGTTACTTGTTTAGCAACATTCATCCGGTCAATATTATCATTTATTTTGTTTAATTTGTTTTCCTGAATATCTTGACTAATGACGTGGCCATTAGGAGCCACTTTTTCGGCTAATTGGACGGTTTTTCCTCCTGGAGCAGCACAAGCATCTAACACTTTATCGCCTGGTTGCGCATCTAAGGCAACTGCCGCTAATTGTGCTGAAGCATCCTGAATCGTTAACTCGCCATTTTTAAACGCTTGGGTATGAACAGGGGTCCCATTTGTCACTTGATACGCGTGAGGAGTTATCGAACTTGCCTCTACATTAAGCCCTTCTGCTGTTAACGCTCCAACAATCTCTGTTTCTCTATCAATCGCATGGTCACTGATACGAATAGTCATTGACGCCCGCTGATTAAAAGACTGAGCGAGTTTTTCTGTTCGCTCTTTGCCAAATCGTTGATTGAAATAAGTTACCCATACTTTAGGCAGACTATATTGCTGGCTAATTCGCTCTTCCCATGGGAGAGATTGAAACTGTTGATATAACGCATCTAAATTAGGAACTTCTCGTAAAACATTTCGCAACACACCATTCGTGAAGCGACTGAGTGACTGATTTCCTCTTTTTTTAGTAATGCGAACGGCTTCGTCAACTAGGGCATAATCAGGAATTTGAGATAAATAATAATGTTGGTATAAACTCACCAATAATAATGCCCATAACCATTTTTTTACCCGATTAGCTCTTTTGACATGTTGGCGTAGCAAGGCATCAATCGTTAAATAATGTTGAACCGTCCCATAAATTAATTCGGTTAACAATTTACGGTCAGCTTCACTCAATGAGTGAGTGGTTAACACGTCACTCACTGTCTCATGAATGAATGCTTCTTTAAAAAGAATGCGTTGAACACTTTCCATCGCTAACCAGCGAACGGATTCCTTTAATGGTCGATTATTTGGCTGCTTGGTTGCTGAATTGGTCCCCGACATGAACTCCCCCACTTCCTCCATTAATAAAGCTTGCAACATCCATCGCTTTCTTACCAGCGGGTTGAAGTTCCGTTAACGCTAATACAGTCCCTTCACCACATGCGACTTGGAATTGCGCTGGTTTCTTTTGAATAGTAATCACTGTCCCTGGTGCTTTATCAGTCGTAGCATCCATCACTTGGCTCCGCCATAATTTCCAACGATCACCATTCATAAACGTGTGAGCAACTGGCCAGCTATTCATGGCACGAATATGATTATGAATTTGAGTAGCTGATTGGGTCCAATCAATTTGTTCTTGCTCACGAGTAATATTAGGAGAAACAATGGCTAAGTGATGGTCTTGAGGAATTTCTTCAATCGTACCAGCAAAAAATTCAGGTAGTGTATCAATCAGTAAATCTCTACCTAATTGACTTAAATCAGCGAATAATTCTTCCACAATCGCTTCGGTACTAATTGGAAATTCGCGAACGGCAATAATATCTCCGGCATCCATTTCTTTGACCATGCGCATAATCGTCACCCCTGTTTTTTGGTCACCATTCCAAAGGGCATAATGGACGGGTGCGCCACCACGATATTTAGGTAATAAGCTTGCATGAACATTAATCGCCCCATAAGTCGGCAGTTGCAGTAGCCGCTCTGGTAAAAATTGACCATACGCAGCTGTAATAATTAAGTCAATGTCTTCAGCTAATAAGTCAGCCACTTCTTTATCTTTTCCAATGACTTCCGGTTGATAAACGGGAAGATCATGGGCTAGTGCTACCTCTTTAACTGGTGTCGGTTTTAACCGTCTTTTACGACCGACTGGGCGATCGGGTTGTGTAACCACTCCAACGATTTGATAATCTTCCTGATTAATTAATGCTTCTAAAATAGGAACAGCAAAATCTGGTGTCCCCATGAAAACAATTTTTTTCATGTTAAAACTCCTCTATTCTAACTTCCTTATCAGTCAACTGAGCACTTATCACATCACATAAAGCTCATTGGCTCAACATCCATCATGACATGAATATGGTCTCTGTCCCATTCTTGCGCTTTGTTTTTGATTGTTTCTAAAATAGGTTGAATCGCATGACGATTTCGATAATGATAGAGCACTTGGAAATAATACTGATTGTTAATTCGTGCAATGGCACTTTGACTAGGCCCTAAAATTCGTGTTTGCGGCACATCCGCTTCTTGTAACAATCGTCGAATCTTAAATGCGGTTCGTAGTCCCGTTTTCTCATCAAAATGCGACACTGTCAATCGAATAGTAAAGACATACGGTGAATAGTGATTCAATTTTCGATAGCGCATTTCATACGCATAAAATTTCTCATAATCATGTGCCTTAGCAAATTGGAGAGCATAGTGCTCCGGATTAAACGTTTGAACAAAAACTTGACCAGGTAAATCTCCTCGACCTGCTCGACCGCTCATTTGTGTAATTAATTGAAAGGTTTGTTCCGACGCACGAAAGTTAGGAAGATACAATGATGTATCTGCATTAATAATACCAACGAGCGTAATATTAGGGAAATCTAACCCTTTCGCAATCATCTGTGTTCCTAATAGAATATCTGCTTCGTGATTGGCTACCTTATTAAGAATTTTTTGGTGACTTCCTTTACGTCTAGTGGTGTCATTATCCATACGGACCACATTCGCCTCAGGAAACAGTTCCATAATTTCTTGTTCAACTTTTTCTGTTCCCGTCCCAAATGATTGTAGGTGATGCCCACGACATTCCGGACAAAATTGCGGAAGAGCTTCTGTATGACCACAATAGTGACATTTTAAGGTTTTATCTTCATTATGTCTGGTTAGAGACACGTCACAATTGGGGCATTGAAAGACATGCCCGCAATCCATACATTGAATATAGTTAGCATAGCCACGCCGGTTAAGCATCAACGCGACTTGTTCATGACGAGCCAATGTCTCGGTAATCGCATCACGTAATTTTCGTGAAAATTGATAATAATTTTTATGTTTAAATTCTTCTCGCATATCGACAATTTGAACATCTGGTAATTCATGATGATTGGTTCGTTTTGTTAGTGTTAATCGTTCATAGACCCCATTTTGCGCACGGGCTCGTGTTTCTAACGATGGTGTCGCAGAGCCTAAGACGACCGGACATTGGTGATAATTTCCTCGCCATTTAGCTACTTCTCTGGCATGATAACGTGGTGCATTATTTTGTTTATATGTCGTTTCATGTTCTTCATCAATAATGATAATACCTAAATTATCTAGTGGAGCAAAAATAGATGAACGCGCACCAACCGCAATATGTGCTTCACCATGTTTTAATTTTCGCCACTCATCAAATCGCTCCCCTGCTGTTAATTGACTGTGCAAGACAGCGACATCGTTACCAAATCGACCCTTCAATTGATTAACCATTTGTGGCGTTAACCCAATTTCTGGAACTAATAATAACGCCGTTTTATCTAAGTCACGCGCTGCTTGAATTAACTGCAAGTAAACTTCTGTCTTACCGCTCCCAGTGACACCTTGTAATAAAAAGACTTCATGACGATGAGTATGAATATCTGGGAGAATACGATTAAAGGCTTGTTGTTGTTCTGGAAATAAGGTTTTAGGTTCTACCGTTTCTGTAACTAAGTCCGCATACGGATCGCGTTTTTCTTCTTTTTCGAAAACAGTTAACCAACCTTTTCGCTCACCACTACGTATTGTTTGCATCGATAGATTAAACGATGCTTTTAATTGTTTAGCAGAGATGTTTTCGCCATCTAAATCCATTAATACCGCTACTAAATCTTGTTGTTTTGTAGCTTGGGGCCGTAGCTGACTCTCCACCTCTTGTAATTCTTCATAATCGAGCAATGGTTGAATCCAATAAGCTTTTTTGATTTTTTTCTTATCTTTCAATCGATATTCAACTGCGACTTCCCCAGCTGATTTCAATTGCATAAGAGTGGCTAATTGTTGGTTTTGATTAGCTGCATCCCAGCTCACTTCTTTTTGCGATGAGAAAAATTGTTGCTGATGTTCCCAAGAAATCGTTGGCAAAGGGACAAATACTTTAGTGTAATCCACTTTTAAGAGGTTAGGAATCATTGTTTGAAAACATAAAATTTGAAAGGTAAATAACTGGGTAGCTAACTCTTTTCCAAGTTGTAACATCTCAGACGTTAAGACGGGTTCATCATCTAATACGGCAGAAATGGATTTTAATTCACGATCAATATTCGATTCATCAGAAACCTCGACAACGAATCCGAGGACTTCTCGAACGCCAAAAGGCACTTGTACACGCATTCCAGGAGTGACAAAATTAGCCCACTGTGATGGAATAATATAATCAAAAGGATGATTCACTTGCATAGTAGGAACATCGACAATAACTTGTGCATATCGTTGATTATTAGCCATTTTGTCCCTCCTTTCCTGTCTCTCTATTTTAAACAAGTTTAAAACAATTGTAAATTCACGCTCTCTAAACTTATGATTCTAATAAGAAATAAAAATAGGACTAGAAACATACCTAGTCCTATTGCCCTGATTATTTCGTTAATTTATCCACGGGAATGCCTTCTTCATTGTAACTATAAGAGCGGGCTTTCTCACTATCTCCCATAGCTGTAATGAGTCGATCGCGATAAGGCTCACCTAATTCATCAAATAAATAGAGGTGATCGTCTAAATTTAATTGTTGACGTTTGCTTTCAATCTCACCTGGTTTTTTGAGTTTATATTGCGTTTGAGGTAAACGATCCTCTGTTTCATGTTTTTCGATACGATAGAAATAGTTATCGTCAATATAAGCAATCTCTAATGCCCCTGTATTGGTCCGATACTCTTTCGTGTCGTAGGATTCGCCTTTAAGTTCCCACCAAGCCTTAATTGCTTCTAACGCTTCTTCCTCTGTACGATACGTTCCGTGTTCTTTACGAACATCGTCCCGTTTACTAATCCAATAATTAGTATAAACTGTATTCGTCATACAATCCCACCTTTCATTAACCTTAAGTATACCGTGAAAGCGCCATCGTTTCCACCAGTTACATTCGAAAGCAGAGATTTCTTAGAAATAAAAAAGCTATGTCCTATGACATAGCTAATAGATATTATTGGTTTAATGATTCTGGGTCAATCACTAAATCATTAGAAGCAATTTCTTCTAGAGCTTTACCGACTTCTTTTGGTGAATGATAATCATCTAAAATCATATCTTTATCGGTATGAATTTGTTTTGCTCGTTTAGAAGCAATTGTACATAATGAATATTTTGAATCGATTTTGTCTAATAATTTATCAATAGATGGATAAATAATCATCGTTATTCCTCCCCTTCTTGTAAATAACTTTCCACGATGTTGTCAATAAAACGATCCGTTTTCAGATGTTCAGCATCTAAGATCGTTTGAATCCGTTTAACCGCTTTATCCACGCTGTCATTTTCGACCACGTAATCATATTGCGTCATCAATTGAAGTTCTTCGCGTGCTTGTTGCATCCGTTTCGCAATCACTTCTTCAGAATCTGTTCCGCGATTTACAATTCGTGATTCTAACTCACGTAAGTTAGGTGGTGCTAGGAAAATAAACACGCCATCAGGCATCCGCCGTTTGACCTGTAGAGCCCCTTGAACTTCAATTTCAAGGAAAACATCTTTTCCTTGCTCAGTCATTTCTTGAACATACTCTAAAGGTGTTCCGTAATAATTTCCGACATATTCTGCATATTCAAGAAGCTTTTCTTCTTCAATCATCTGTTCAAATTCAGACCGTTTTAAAAAGAAATAGTCTTCTCCATCCACTTCACCTGGACGTGGTTGTCGAGTGGTTGCAGAAACTGAATATAAAAATTGATGCTTGTCGTGGTCAGTAGCAAACAATGCTTGCCTTACTGTTCCTTTCCCTACACCTGAAGGCCCAGATAAGACCACCAATAATCCTTTCGATTTCATAGAACACCTTTCATCCTTCTTCAATTTATAGCTATTATAGTACCATAAAAACCAGCATTTTAGGATAAAAAGGTATAAAAAATCCCTGACTTTGGATTAGAATTCTATGAGTGATACCTTATAATTTTCTTAAATAATTATTTTTGAGAACAAATGTTCGAAAACGACTTGCATTAAGAACAAACGTTCGCTATAATAATGAATAGAAAGGCGAACACCTGTTCTTGATAGGCGGTCGCTTATTTGTAAGGAGGAGATGTCATGCAAAACCCATTAAACTTTCATTCGCTTCGTTCACTATTCACACCACAGGAAGTTACTTATTCAAGTGAAGTTGTCCCTGTTACTGTGAATGGAGATGATTCGAATGATTTGACCGCTGTTATGCCAATTGATCAGGTGGTGCATGCCATTGACAATGCTTATTACAGTGACCGTCCTATCTATATTACGGTTTCAAGACGGAATGCAAACTTATACACTAAAGATATTTTCTTTGGTTTTTTCCGTACCCCTTACCGTAAAGGACAAGCAATTGCTTTTCATGATGTCGATCAAGACATCACGCGTCTATTTGACGTCAATGATATATTAGCGACTCGTCTCCCTGAATAATCGGTAGTTATCATTAAAAAAGACCAGCATAGGCAGGAACCTACGCTGGTCTTTTTGCTCTTATAGTATTGGTGAAAATAACCGAGAAAATTCTTGTCGGAATTTTTTCCAACGTGATTGGTTATTAAAGTATTCGGCAGTTAATAAGGTGCTGTCTTCCATATCGCGATGGTAAATAGCCTCTAATTGAGAAACAAGTTCATCATCATAAATAAACGCATTCACTTCAAAATTTAGAGCAAAACTCCGAACATCCATATTAGCTGTCCCAACACTCGCATATTTGCCATCAACCATAATGGTTTTAGCATGTAAGAACCCTTTATCATAGCGATGAATTTTGGCCCCTAATTGTTCCATTTGTTTCACGAAATACTCTGTCGCCCGATAAACAAACGGATGGTCAGGTTTCGGTGGAATCATAATATGCATATCTACGCCCGAAACAATAGCCATTATAACGGCTGAATACATCGCTTCATCGGGAATAAAATAAGGCGTTTGAATATACACATGATCTTTGGCCATAGAAATCATCTTCGCATAGCCCATTTTAATTTGGTCCTTATCTTCATCTGGTCCACTAGAAACGATTTGCATAGCTGTATTCCCACGATGAACAGGTTCTGGGAAATATTCCCGTTCGAAATTTTTAACTTTTTCTTTACGAGTCGCATACCAATCCATTAAGAAACGTGATTCTAAGGTTTTGACTGCATCTCCTTGAATACGAAGATGTGTATCTCGCCAATAACCTAAATCACCTTTGCCAATATATTCCTTAGCGACATTGAAACCACCAACATAACCTACTTGCCCATCAATAGCGACAATTTTACGGTGATTTCTAAAATTCAAACGAAAGTTAACAATCCAGAACGGTGATTTAGAGAAGAAACTCGCTGTTCTCCCTCCCGCTTCTTCTAACGGTTTCAAGTGACGTTTTTTTAATTTTCGTCCCCCGACTGCATCATATAAGAAGCGTACTTCAACGCCTTCTCTAGCTTTACGTTCTAATGCTTTTAAGATCGGCCCCCCGACTTCATCATTATTGAAAATATAATATTGAATATGAATAAACTCTTTCGCATTTTCAATATCTTTTAATAAATCAGCAAATTTTTCTTTCCCATCAGTATAGATTTTTACATCATTACGTTGCGTTAAAATGGAAAAATCTGAACGAAATAGGAGTGTCATCATTTGTTGAGTCGAGTGAGAATAACCTCCAATATTTGTTTGTCGGTGATTTTCATCGGTGTGGCTCTTTATAAGGCCTTGCATCCCATACACTTCTTGGGTTTGTAAATGAAATATATTTTTTTGTGAGATTTTTCGTCCAACAAAATAATAAATGATAAAACCAATACCAGGCAATAGGTTTAAAACCAGTAACCATGCCCAAATGGATGTTACGGGACGGGATTCTTTAAATACAGTAATGACGGCTAAGATAGTATTGACTAATAGAAAAATACCAATAGCAATCAAAATATAGTCACGCATGGGACACCTCAATTCCTTAATTTAAAAGGGACTGGACCTCCGTCCAGCCCCGATAGTTATTATAAATACTTATATTTAATCGTTCAATAGTCGTGAGCGTTCTTTACGGGAAATATATGGGGTATGTTTAGGAATAAATGATTTTGCTTGGACATTAAGCAATAAAATTAAAATAATTAAAATCGTTGCAAAATTAATGCCGAAATCTAAACCAAATGCTGCCCATCCAGGTTGGAAATGACTCACTGGTTCACTCACTACCCATTGATTCACAATATGACGCAGCCCAAAGTAAGCCCCTGTTGACAAGAATGTGCCTGTCACTAAATTAAGATACACTGATTTCATCCGATGATTATGTAATGTCCGTTGTAAATTACGTGCAAACAAACTGGCAATTCCTAACGTTAGACTAATCAATGTTACCCAAAGCAAATTCATTCCACTGTTTAACGGTTCAGGTAAGATGAGCCAAGCATTCAGCAAGCCAAAAATACCACTAGCGATAAACCCTGGAACAGGGCCACGACGAAAACCATAAAGGAGTAGTAGGACGAAGCCAATGCGTAAAATCACTTCATGACCAGTAATAACATCTGGAAAGACAGTTTGAATAAGTAAGGCTAAGGCTATAAAGAGTAAGCCTTCAATAATGATGACTAAACGTTGAGAACTTTTCACCTAAATTCCTCCTTATTTTCTCTTTTTCGGTTGATAGTTAGAGGCTTCCATAATGACAGGAAGAATCATTGGACGACGACTCGTCTCTTCAAATAATTTTTTACTTAATTTTTCACGAATATCGCCTTTTAATTTTGACCATTCAAAATCTTTGCCTGATAAATTATCATTAACCACATCTGTTACTAATGATTTCGTTTCTTCCAGTAATTCTTCACTAGCTTTCATATAAACAAAACCACGTGAAATAATTTCTGGACCAGATAAGATTTTACCTAAACGACGTGAAATCGTTAGAACGACAACGAAAATCCCATCTTCAGATAAAATGCGACGGTCGCGTAAAACAATATTCCCAATATCGCCCACACCAGATCCGTCAATTAACACATTGCCAGCATGAACTCTGTCGCTTAAGCGCATTTGGCCTTTTTCTTCTTTTAGGACATCCCCTTTATCTAGTAAGAAAATATTTTCCGCTGGGAATCCTGTTTGAATTGCTAAATCAGCATGCGCATGCATCAAACGATACTCTCCAGAAATAGGGATGAAATATTTCGGTTTTAATAATTGTAGTAACATTTGAAGATCTTTTGGTGAGGCATGACCACTTGATTTATATTCTTCTGTCAATTCAACAACAGTGCCACCGGCTTGATAAACTTTATTCTTAGTATCAGCTACCACTGTCTCCATATCGATTGATGGTGACGTTGCAATAATAATATGGTCTCCATCTTGAATCGTCACTGGGAAGCGGTGATTCATCGCCATTTTTTGTAAGGTAAATAATGGTTCCCCTGTTTTTCCTGTTTCCAGAATCACTACTTCATTATCCGCAAATTTATCCATATCTTTTAATTTTTTAATTAAATCAGAAGACGCGATATCTAACTTACCTAAACGAATAGCGACATCAATAATTTCTTCTACATCATCATTCATTAGGAAAACATGACGACCGACTGCTTTAGCAGCATCAAAAATTTGTTGTAATCGTTGTAAGTTATTTGCCACAGCAGCCATAATAACACGGCCATCAGCACGGCGCATTTCGGAAATTAATCCGTTAGCAATCATCACTTCAGATTCATTTTCAAATTGTGCTTCAGCTTGAGTGGAATCACTTAGCAAAGCAAACACACCATTTTTACTGATTTCCGTGATGCGATTAAAATCCGTCGCATATTCTGGGCGCACGGTCATATCAAATTTAAAATCCCCAGTATATACAATGCTTCCTTCTTTAGTCACTAAGTCAATTCCGACTGAATCCGGAACGGAATGCGTCGTTCTAAAGAATTTCACTACCACATCGCCAAAATCAATTTCATTATCGGCATCAATAATATGAAAATCTTGGTAATTTTTTAATCCAATTTTTTTCGCTTGGATTTTAGCCAATTCAATTGTTAATTCTGTCCCAAAAACAGGAATTGGAATTTCTTTTAGTAAATAAGCTAATGCACCAATGGCATCTGCATGGCCATGAGTTAAAAAGATTCCTGCAATACGATCTTTATTTTCCTCTAAGTAAGTGAAGTCAGGAATCATAATATCAATCCCTAACATCTCCTCTGGCGGATAAACTACACCACAATCTAGTATATAAATCATGTCATCTACTTCAACGAGATACATGTTTTTACCCATTTCTCTAACGCCACCTAGAGAAATGATTTTAATATTATTACTCATAAGAGCCTCCTTAAAACAATGATAAGTCTGTTATAGCTGTCCCTTATCATATCATCTAGTCTCGGATTGTTTCATAATCATTGATTTTTAGGTTTTTCCTTAAACGTCTACGATTAAGACAAACTTGAAAGTCACTGCTTTCATTTTAGCAAATAAACACTGAATGAACAATATAAACGAAGTCATACAAAAAGGAGGTAGGACCATTCTCCTACCTCCTATAGGTGAGCTAATCAAACCACTAAATCGTTAGTTCACAGCCATGCTGTTGATATCGCTAAGCTATTTTTCTAGCTGATGAGTCATCATCATCTGATAAAATATTACTAATAATCACAACAGCAATAATGCCTGCTGCCACAAACATTAAACTCGTTAGTTGGAATGTCATAGCGAGTAATAGTAAAACAAAAGTTACAATTAGTAGTGTCGTCCGTGTTTTCGTACGCATATTAATCGTCCTTTCTGATCACATATTTCTGAATGGCAGATGATGCTCCTTGATTCTCATTTGTCTCTGTTACAGCATCAGCCACTCGTTTCACATCATCCTTGGCATGTCCCATTGCCACACCAAATCCCGCTACATCAAGCATTGAACTATCATTTTGATTGTCTCCAATAGTAAACGTCTGTCCTAAATCAATACCTAATTTATTCGCAATGACTTCAACGGCATGTCCTTTAGACACGTCACTATGAGTCACTTCGAGATAATTCGGTTTCGCACGATACAATATCGTGTGCGGAAGCAACTGGCTATCCACTGACTGAGTCAATTCATCTAACTGTTTGGCGTCTCCAATTAACAACAATTTATGAATCGCGCGATTCTTGTCAGCTAACACATCTTCTAGCGGGGTAACAGTCGGCTGAATCCCTGTCCGCGCAATTTCTATTTCGATATTATCGGTTACTGCTTCCACATACCAATTCGTTGTCGCATATAAATTAATCGCTAATCCAGGAAATTGTTCTTGCACAATAGCTAATAAATAGTCTAAATCCTCTCTATCGACTGGTAAACTATACATCACTTCAGGATTTTCTTTGGCATAACGTGCCAAAATCAATGCGCCATTGAAACAAGAAATCGGACTATCGTAAGCTTGCAATTGATCAATGATTGCTAACATGCCTTCAGGTGAGCGTGCCGAATTTAAAGCGAATGAAATACCGCTCTGTGAAAGTGCTGCTACCGTTGCCGGCATCCCTTCATCAAGTGTGTAATCATTGCTTAAAATCGTGCCATCAATATCGCTAACAACCAATTGAAATTCCATAGCGTTTCCTCTTTCTGTGACAACTTTTTTAAAACATTCTCGTTTTTCTATTAGAGGCACTCGCTTTAAATAGTACCAACCTCTCTACACCCTTAACGTAACATATCATATGGGTAATTGAAAGCGTTCCCCATTGATTTTATCAAAAAAAGCACTAGTTTTTTCTAGTGCTTTTCAAACGTTGTATTTAACGTGTTAAATCGTTTGTTTTACCGATAAATCGCTTTAATTTCTAAATAATCTTCGATACCGTAACTGCCACGTTCACGGCCGTATCCTGATTGTTTATAACCACCAAATGGAGCATTGTGTGGTTGGTCAGCTCCATTAACAATAATCGCTCCCGTCCGTAATTGACGAGCAACATCAATCGCTTTATCTTTAGGTCCAACAACTGCACCACTTAATCCATAATCTGTATCATTTGCTAATTCAATCGCTTCTTCAACATTATGATATGTAATAACAGATAATACAGGACCAAAAATTTCTTCGCGGGCAATGGTCATATCATTAGAAACATTGACGAAAACAGTTGGTTCAACGAAGAATCCTTTTCCTTCAATCGCATGACCACCAACTAAGAGTTCAGCCCCATCTGCTTTTCCTTTTTCAATGTAATCAAGAACGGTTTGTTGTTGTTTTTCAGAAACCATTGGCCCAATATCTGTTTCACCGTCAGTTGGGTCCCCTTGTTTAATGGTTTTAAGATATGCTTTGATTTCATCTTTAACAGCAGGTAGTTCATTTTCAGGAACGAGTAACCGTGTCAATGCGGTACAAACTTGCCCAGAATTATTAATAATCGTATCGACACTTGATTTAACCGCTAATGATAAATCGCCCTCAGGTAAGTAAATTAATGGGGATTTCCCTCCTAATTCAAGGACTAATTTTTTCACTGTTGTTTTGGCTTGTTCGTATAACCCTTTACCGACTTCTGTTGACCCAGTGAAAGAAATGACACTGACATCAGGATGGCCAGTTAAATAATTTCCTAATTCTGAACCTGATCCTGTCACTAGGTTAAAGACGCCTTTAGGGAGACCGGCTTCTTCAACAATTCGTGCTAAAATAACAGCCGTTAATGGCGTTTCTGTAGCTGGTTTAACAACCATCGTATTACCAGCAAGTAATGCTGGAGTTAGTTTCCGTTGAATTTGATTTAATGGGAAATTCCATGGTGTAACTGCTGCTACCACTCCAAAACCTTCTTTGATAACTAATGCGTTATCAATTTCGCTTTCAAAATCTATCGTATCTAATGATTCAATGCTAGCTTCCATTTCATCAGCTGAACGTTCAACTTGTCCGTAATCTGTTGACGATTTTGGAGATCCTAATTCAGCTACCACAGCTTGTGTTAATTCCGCTTTATGTTCACGAATACCATCAGCAATTTTTTGTACATATTGAGCACGTTCTTTTGGTGATTTTGCGTTCCATGCTGGGAATGCTTCCTTAGCAGCTGCCACCGCGTCATCCACATCTGCTTCATTTCCTAAGGCAACTTGCGCAATTTCTTCTTCAGTCGCAGGATTTAAAACAGGTTTCGTTTCTTGGCTATGGCTGGATACCCATTCACCATTAATAAAAAATTGTGTTGCATCCATATGAGAGCCTCCTATCGCTTTATCTGTCTTAAAAGGTTTTTTATATATTTCAACTAAATTTAGCGTAACACGATTAAAATAAAAAGGCACGCCATATACATAGCGTGCCTGTTACTAAACTAACGGAATGAGTGATCTGTTATTTTTTTAATTGTTCTAAGAAACCTTTTGAATCTTCACTACGATCTTCTTTAAAGAATTTAGGGGCAAAAACAATCGCACCTAATAGTAATAAAAATAATCCAAATTTTATACCACTATTATCGACAAAGATGATACTAATGAGTAACAGTATAAAGAGAATGATGGTTAGAATATTCGCTTTTTTCATCATTGTCCCCCTTCTTAGACTAGTCTTCGTCACTTTCAGTTAAAGCTTTCATAGATAAATTAATTCGTCCACGATTATCAATTTCTAAAACTTTAACTTTTACCGTATCACCAATAGAAACCACATCTTCTACGCGATTAGTTCGTTTATGTTGTAATTCAGAGATATGAACTAAACCATCTTTACCTTTTGCGATATTGACAAAGGCACCGAATTTTTCAATCCGTTTAACAGTTCCTTCATAAACTTGGCCTGGTTCAACTTCTAACGTTAATTCTTCAATGATTTCTTTAGCACGAGCAATAGCGTCAGCATCACTTGATGCAATATTTACTCGGCCATCTTCATCAATATCAATCTTAACGCCTGTTTCGTCAATAATTTTATTGATGGTGTCTCCACCTTTACCAATAACGACTTTAATTTGATCCGGTTTAATTTGGATTTGTTCAATTTTTGGCGCATATTGACTCAATTCAGGACGTGTTTCAGCAATCGTTTCACTCATATGGTCTAAGATTTGCATACGTGCTGTTTGCGCTTGTTCTAACGCTTCTTTAAGGATTTCTTCTGTAATTCCTTGAATTTTAATATCCATTTGTAAAGCCGTAATTCCTGCTCGTGTTCCGGCTACTTTAAAGTCCATATCACCTAAGTGGTCTTCTAGTCCTTGGATATCAGTTAAAATAGTATAATTTTCTTCATTTTCATCCATAATCAATCCCATGGCAATTCCAGCTACAGGTGCTTTAATTGGCACACCACCATCCATTAATGCCAAAGTGCCGGCACAAATAGAGGCTTGTGAAGAGGAACCATTGGATTCTAATACTTCAGCCACTAGACGAATGGCATATGGAAACTCTTCTTCACTAGGCATTACGCGATCAAGTGCTCGATGTCCTAATGCACCGTGACCAATTTCACGACGACCTGGTGATCCGTAACGACCAGTTGACCCAACACAATATTGCGGGAAATTATAATGGTGCATAAAACGACGAGAGTCTTCTTCATTTAATCCGTCTAAACGTTGTTCCTCAGAAATAGGAGCCAAAGTTAACGCTGATAAGACTTGCGTTTGACCACGTGTAAATAATCCTGACCCGTGAGCTCGTGGTAATAAGCCAACTTCAGAATCTAATGGACGAATTTCATCAATTTCACGACCATCTGGACGTACTTTATCTTCTGTGATTAAACGACGAACTTCTTTATATTCCATTTGGTCCGCAATTGCTACCGCTTGATTATGAATCGCAATAAAGTCTTCATCATCGACATATTTTTCATCAAAATGCGCAATGATTTCTTCTTTCACTTGTTCAATAGCCTCTTCGCGTTCTAACTTATCATACACTTTAATCGCATCGGCCATTTTAGTATAGAATTGTGCTGTTGCTTCGGCTTCTAACTCTGCATCAACCGTATCTAATGGCACATCCATTTTTTCTTGGCCAACTGCTTCTTTAATTTCTTCTTGGAAATAACATAATTCTTTAATAGCAGTGAAACCAAACATTAGTGCTTCTAACATTTCTGCTTCTGATAATTCAGCAGCAGAACTCTCCACCATATTAATCGCATTACCAGAACCAGCTACTGTCAATTCTAAATCTGAATTTTCTTGTTGTTCAATGGTTGGGTTAATCACTAAATCGCCATTCACTCGACCAACATTGACACCAGCGATTGGCCCATAAAACGGAATATCAGAAATTGTTAAAGCAATTGATGATCCTAACATCGCTGCCATTTCTGGTGTACAATCTGGATCTACTGATAACACTGTATTAATGACTTGAACATCATTTTTGAAACCTTCTGGGAACATTGGACGGATAGGACGGTCAATTAAACGCGCAGTTAATGTGGCATGTTCACTTGGACGTCCTTCTCTTTTAATGTATCCACCAGGAATTTTACCAACTGCGTACATTTTTTCTTCATATAATACTTGTAGTGGGAAGAAGTCTTGGCCTTCTTTTGGTTCTTTTTCACCAACAACTGCTGATAAGACGACGGTATCTCCATAACGAATGAGTGCACTCGCACTGGCTTGTTTCGCTAATTGACCAACTTCGACCGTTAAGGGACGACCTGCCCAATTCATTGTAAATACTTGTTTATCCATAATAACTCCTTTTGGCAACTCCCTGGCTACTAATCAAAGGTTTACTTAGAAAGTCTTTCTAGGCAAAACTTTGGTTAGTAGAAACGAGCAGAGTTGCATTTTATTTTTTTATTTAGAAAAAGCGAGATCCACCAATATGAATCTCGCTTTTAGTACATGCATTAATCATTGTTGTCCAACTTTTTGGACATCTTAAGTTTATTAACGACGTAAACCTAAGCTTTGGATTAAGTCACGGTAACGTTGAACATCTTTATTACGTAAGTAAGCTAATAAGTTACGACGATGACCAACTTTTTTCATTAATCCACGGTAAGAATGGTAGTCTTTTTTATGTTCACGAGCGTGTTCGTTAAGTGCGTTAATTTCAGCAGTTAATAACGCGATTTGCACTTCTGGACTACCTGTATCTCCATCGTGACGTGCGTATTTATTAATGATTTCTTGCTTTTGTGATTGTGTAATTGCCATTTAGCAACACCTCTTTCTATAATATTTGCCTTTTACCTTGTAGAACGTTGGTGATTCGTCGAACCAAGTAAAAGGTAGCCGTGTTTTCACACGTAACATTATTATATCGACTATTATTAAGTAATGCAAATTTTCTCGTAGGATTTCTATAAAAAATTTAGATAACTTTTTGAGTAGACTTTTCGCCTACAATTATTGGATAATAAAAATAATATAGAATCGGTGGCTATAAAATGATTCATCAATTTTTTCAAGGACATTACACTTATTTAAAACATTATATATCACGTGCTGTCATTGCCTTTATTCCTTTTATATTCATTGTTTGTTGTTTTCTATTTCGCCCTGACTGGATACAACATTTCGATGAACGAGTTCTTAGTCAATTATATGGTTACGGAAATCCAGTATTTCATCAATTTATTGGTCAATATACGCGTTTAGCTGATGGCATCATGGTGGTGGCCATTATTATTTTCTGTGCCCTTAATTTCAATTATTATACAAAACAGCGTCGCATTATGCGTTGGTTTCTTGTGACGATAGGTATTGGTGCTGGGATTTTAAATCCACTCATGAAATTTATTATTCAACGGCAACGTCCTTCCGTTGTTTCCCACCTAATTAATCAAGGGGGATTTTCATTCCCTAGTGGTCATTCTGCTGGCTCAATGATTTTATATGGTACCATTGCGATTCTCGTTTATGAACGATTTAAACATCATCGCTGGGGAAGTTGGTTAGCGTATTTTATTCTTTTCTTTTTCCCTACTACGATTGCACTTAGTCGTATTTATTTAGGCGTTCATTATCCAAGCGATACTATTGCTGGACTTTCACTAGGGTTAGCCGTCATTATTTTAGCTGCTGGTTATTTACGTGCTTTTATCATCGATAATGCCTATTGGGAAGAATTTTCCTCTAAAAAGTAGCTCTGCTCTAACCAATTTTGTCATATGACATCACGCATAAAAAATAAGGAGGTATTATGTTTCAAACCATCCTATCAGCCATCACAGTTTATCTATCAACTAGCATTGATTATCTTTTCTTATTAGTGCTTTTATTCTCAACGTTTAATCATAAAGGATTAAAAGCACAAATCTATGCTGGACAATACTTAGGAACTGCATTGTTAGTACTCACTAGCTTAATAGCTGTTTACGTCATTCACTTTATCCCTTCAGATTGGGTGATTGGTTTATTAGGACTCATTCCCTTATTTTTAGGGATTCGTTTTGCAATTGTCGGTGAAGATGATGATGAAGAGGAAGTCTCTTCACAATTAAAAAAGCGGCAAAAACAACAACTTTTTTGGAGTGTTACATTACTAACTATTGCCTCTGGTGGTGACAATCTTGGAATTTATATTCCCTATTTTGCTACCCTTGCTACGTCAGAAATTGTTATTACCCTTATTATTTTCATCTTTGGTGTGGTTATTCTCTGTGAAGTCAGTGAACGGATTGCCAAAGTTCCTACCATTATGGAAACCATTGAAACTTATGAACGAATAATCGTTCCGACTGTGTTTATATTATTGGGACTCTATATTATGTATGAAAACGGCATTTTTAGCTTGTTATTCAATTAATAAAAAGGACGTCAATCGACGTCCTTTTCACTATCAATGGTACTATTGCATTTTAAATTCTGCTTTTAATTCCATCACAATATCGCGCAATTCCGCGGCTTTCTCAAAGTTTAAGTCTTTAGCTGCTTGCTTCATTTCCATTTCAATGTTATGAACAGCTTCTTCCTTATCGTCACGTTTAAGATCACGAATAGAATCTAATAATGATGCCGATTCATCAGCCGTATTAACGTCATGAGTAATCCGAATAAGTTCTGGAATTTCTTTCTTAATTGTTTGTGGTTCAATATTATATTTGTCATTATATGCTTCTTGAATTTTCCGTCGACGATTCGTTTCATCCATCGCTTTTTGCATTGATTGGGTGATTTCATCAGCATACATAATAACATGTCCGTTAGCATTCCGAGCTGAACGCCCGATTGTCTGCATCAATGAGCGTTCATTACGTAAAAAGCCTTCTTTATCAGCATCTAAAATAGCTACTAATGAGACTTCAGGAACATCAATTCCTTCCCGTAATAAGTTAATTCCAATGAGAACATCAAACACACCTAAACGTAAGTCACGAATAATCTCTGACCGTTCTAACGTTTTAATATCGCTGTGTAAATATTTTACTTTAATACCGACTTCTTCTAAATAATCGGTTAAATCTTCAGACATTCGCTTCGTTAACGTCGTAATAAAGACGCGTTCATGTTTAGCAACGCGTTCATTAATTTCACTAATCAAATCATCAATCTGCCCACTTGTTGGACGAACTTCTACAATCGGATCTAATAATCCAGTTGGTCGAATAATTTGTTCCACGACATCGCCATCTACTTTATCAAGCTCATAATCTCCAGGTGTTGCGGAAACATATAAGGCTTGGTTTAACCGTTCTTCAAACTCGTCTAATTTCAATGGCCGGTTATCTAAGGCACTTGGTAAGCGGAATCCGTGATTAATCAACATCTCTTTTCGCGCTTTATCACCGTTATACATTCCACGCACTTGTGGCATCGTCATATGGGATTCGTCTACCATAATTAGCCAATCATCTGGGAAGAAGTCTAATAATGTATATGGTGGTTCACCAGGGGCACGTCCATCCATATGGCGAGAATAGTTTTCAATACCGTTGCAGTAACCCATTTCCAGTAACATTTCCATATCATAGCGAGTGCGTTGTTCTAATCGTTGTGCTTCTAGTAATTTTCCTTCATCCCGGAATTTTTGTAATTGTTCTTCTAATTCTGATTCAATACTATCAACTGCGCGTTGAATCTGATCATTGTTAGCGACAAAGTGAGTCGCAGGGAAAATTGGATAGTGTTCCACATCATTTTTTACTTCTCCCGTTAATACATCAACTTCACGAATACGGTCAATTTCATCGCCAAAGAATTCTACGCGAATAGCTGAACTATCTCGAGAAGCTAGGAAAACTTCGACTGAATCCCCTCTTACACGAAAGGTTCCGCGTGTAAAATCAATATCATTACGCTCAAACTGCATATCAACTAAACGACGCATAAAATCATCGCGTTCCATTTCTTGGCCTTCACGAATAGACAACACATGTTCTGCATAGTCTTTAGGATTTACTAATCCGTAAATACAAGAAACAGAAGCGACAATCACCACATCCGAACGCTCTAAAAGTGCACTGGTGGCAGAGTGACGTAGTTTATCAATTTCATCATTCACACTTGCAGATTTTTCGATGTAGCTGTCACTAGAAGGAACATACGCTTCTGGTTGATAATAATCATAATAAGATACAAAATATTCAACCGCGTTGTTAGGGAAAAATTCTTTTAACTCGCCATATAATTGTCCAGCTAATGTTTTATTATGAGCCAGTACTAACGTTGGTCGATTGGTTTGCGCAATCACATTGGCCATCGTAAATGTTTTCCCCGTACCAGTTCCTCCCAATAATACTTGAGACGTTTGCCCACTATTAATCTTATCCACTAATTCAGAAATGGCTTCTGGTTGGTCCCCATTAGGCTGATACTTGGACACTAAATCAAATGTATTTTGCTTTCTTTCAATATCTAAAGACATCCCATCACTCCATTCTTCCCTATTGTATCATGAGTTACTGATAATCCTAGCATCAGCTATTGAACACCTGAATTAAGAATTTAACTCTTACGTTTTGAAAAGACTTGCGTAACTTTTAAAATTTCAGTATAATACCTCTGTTAGTGACTTTTCACTTAAATTTGTAAGAAAGTGGGTGTATGAACATGGCAAACATTCAATCAGCAATCAAACGCGCACGTCAAAATGACGCTCGTAACGCACACAACGCTAAACTAGTTAGCGAAATGCGTACCGCTAAAAAACGTTTTGAAACTGCAGTAGCTGAAGGTGCAGATAATCAACAAGAATTATTCAACCAAGCAGCTAAAGCAATTGACCAAGCGGCAAGCAAAAACTTAATTCATAACAATAAAGCTGCTCGTGATAAATCACGTTTAGCACAAAAATTAAACAAATAACAAAAAACAGCTGAGTCTTTCCATTAGGAAGTGACTCAGCTTTTTTGTTATCTTTTTTAAGCTTCTCTAGCACAAAATTGGAGAATAAACCATTCTAGACCTTGTTTTTGGTCCACTTTCCCCGTTTTCATCTCATGTTCTAGTTCCACTAACTGCATATATCCTCTCATTAAACGATTCGCAGAGTAAGCTGCCATCTGTTTAGCCGTCATTTTGATTCGATAAGGATGAACCCCTAATTCCTTAGCCATACTTCCTTGATTGTAACCAAGACGTTTCAACTGCGCAATTTGCGTATAAAGGCGAAAATTTGATTGAATTAACGCTAAAATACCAATAGGTTGTTCATTATGACCTAGCAATTCACGATACAATTGAATCGCTTGCTCAACTTGTCCAGTCATAATATAGTCCGTCAAATGAAAGACATCATCATCTAAAGTTGGCGTCACTAATATTTCAACATCATGTTGGGTAATTTCTGAACTATCTCCAATAAAGAGCAGTAATTTTTCTAATTCATTCAAAGCAGGTGATAACTCGTAATTCACACGTTCTAAGAAATACTGAAGGGTTGCTGGCGAAATGTCTACCCCAGCCTGGGTAATCGTCTGCTCGACGTAAGTCTTTACTGCTGGTCCTTGCATCTCACTCACATCAATAGTTGTGACATTATCAGGTAATTTTTTGATGACTTTTTTACGTTTATCGAGTTTCTCATACGGAACCTCAATGACAACAACAACATCTGGAGCAGGATGATTGAAGTAATCCGCTAATTGGTCAATATCATGATCCACGCGTGTCTTTTTCTTAGCACCAGTTAAAAAATAAGCATCCTTTATTCGCACAATTTTACGCTCTGAGAAAAAAGAAAATGAATTTGCTTCGATTACGGCTGATTGAACAGGGGTATTCTCCATATCAAACGCTAAGTGATTCATTTCATTCGCATCATCACCTAGATAAGTAGCCATTAACGCTTCTTCAAAACGTTCCATTAACCGTTTCTCTGTTCCTACTAATAAGTAAACTGGGGAAAACACTTGTTGTTTTAACGATTGTAATGCACGTTGTAAATCCATGGATTAGTTAACTCTCCTCCCAATTTTGGGCTGTTGTTTCTATTTTAGCGAATCCCTTCCGAAAATGATAGTAAATCCCGCCCATTTTATCGGTTCGATAAATTTCAGCACCTGATTGTTGTAATGATTTTAAGACTTCTTGATTTGGATGACCGTAGCGATTGTTTTCTCCTACTGAAATCCACGCCTGCTTAGGTTTGATAGTTTCCACAAATTCACTAGGTGTTGAGTGCCCGGACCCATGATGAGCAACCTTTAATATATCAATCTTTAATCCTAAACGTTGAATCATTTGTTGAACCCTTTGTTCATTTTTATCTTCGACATCTCCAGTAAACAAAAACCGACGTGGCCCTATTTCAGCATAAAGGACGAGCGAATCTTCATTCTCTCCTGTTCCTTTCTCATGTGGATTTAACACATGAAAACTCGTCTCCGTTGACGCTCGTATCGTATCGCCAGTTTTTAACCAATGAATATGTGACTGCTGACCTGCCTGTTGTAAACTATCCGCTAAGGTTGCCAGCTGCGTCGTATCAGCTTGCATTCCAATTGGCAAATAAACATTATCAATGGGATAATGTTGGCTTAACTCATCAAATCCTCCCATATGATCATAATCGCCATGCGTTATAAACACGCCGTTTATCTTTCGAATTCCCTGAGCTTTTAAGCTCGGAATCAGTTGGCGACTCACCATACTAGACGTCTCCCGCTCTTCCCAATTTTCTTTGGCAAAATGAGGTTTTTCCGCCACATCAATGAGATAAACTTTCTTCATATGCGGTAACTTTATCAAAAAGGTATCTCCTTGACCAATATCAACCATTTGGACCACGCCATTAGGATTAAGATAAGGATATGCCCATAATATCATTAATACACTTCCTATTATGATAGTCATCACTTTTAAATGTTTTTGACTTTCAAAGGCTAAGAAATAACTAATGAAAACAATAACAATGATTCCCATTAGCCAAGCTGGGATTTGACCAGTCACCCAATGAAAAATATCCCATTCGACAACTTCTAAACTTAATCGCTCCAACTGCCTAATCACCCATGCTAGTAACGCTTGAAACCATTCCAAATAATTAGCTAAATCGACAAGATGAAGTCCCATTAATAGTAATAGACCTGGAAAAAGAAACACGGTAAAAATAAAAGAATAAAAAACATTTAATATTAAAGCTAGCCATGAAAATTGATAAAAGTGACTAACTAGTATTGGCACAATAGCCATTAAACACCCAAAACTCATCATCAGTTCCTTCATCCAATTGGGCCAAGAATAAGTTGTTAAACTTTGATTCATAAACAGAACAACAGCAGCTAATAAATATGTCAATTGCCAACTTAGTGAGAATAAAGCATACGGTTGCCACCATAGACAAATCATTAAGGTTAGACACGTCCCATTTAATGTTGATGGCGGATTACCTCGTCTTCGTTGCCACCAATTATATAAGTAAGCCCCAAACGCTCGAATTAAGCCATAAGGAAAATTGAGTAATAAGCAGTAAGCAAATAATAGTCCTAAGACGACTAAATCAACCACCTCAACAGTGAGACCCAAAGGTAATAATAATCGTTTCATCTGTTTCACTAAATAAGTTACGTGAAAGCCTGAAATACTAAATAGATGAATCATTCCTATCGTTTGGTAAGCAGCTAATACGTTACTATCTATCACCTCTAATTCATTAAAGAATAACGACAAAATATAGGCCCGAATTTGAGGATTAGCAATTGTTTCGAATCGCCGTAAAAAGGCATATTTAAAGTTTGCGATTTGATACTTCCATTGACGTAATGGTTGGATAAAAATAATCTGTTTGGCGTTTAATATCCAAAATTCTTGGCGTCGCCAAAGAAACTGACGATAATTAAAACTGCCTAAATTTCTTTCTTCATCTGGTTGATTTAATTCCCCAAAAATTTTTACTTGAAAGCTTTCTGTTTGTGCCAACCATTCTTTTTTCTCCGTTTCTGACGATAAATAATAAAAGACTTCGACCTTTTCCGCTGATTTTTCAGATAACACAACATTACCAGTAAAATGCACTTGATTTCCTTCAATTTCAACGTCAGTCATCGAAACATTCACAATCCACTCATTCTTATTGCTATCTAAATTCGTCTGTTTTTGGGATTGGTGGTATAACGTGTTTCCAGCCGTCACTATTAAAATAATAATAAATCCCCACCATAATTTTCGCTGATCTAAATACCAAACACGGCAAACAATCAACAAAAAACATATGATGGTCCAAAAATTACAATTGAGTAAAACTACAGTAACGCTTATCACGCCTAAAGTTAGCCAAATCATCGTCAATTCCTATTATTCAACGGTTATTTGGCTACGAATATTTTCTAATGTCTTTTCACCAATCCCATTGACATTTGTTAGTTCATCGACTGTTTGAAAACTTCCATTATTTTCACGGTATTGAATAATTTCAGTGGCTTTTTTCTCGCCAATTCCTGTAATTTCTTGGAGTTGACTACTATCCGCCGTATTAATATTGATTAACGCACTTGACTGTTGGCTACTTTCAGATGTCTCACTATTCGCCACTGTTTCTGGAGTATTAATTGTCGTTAAATCAGGTGCCTGTTCCCCTTTTTTAGGAATATAAATCACCATCTGGTCACTCACACGCTGTGCTAAATTAATTTGCGTTTGATCCGCTTCGGACGTTAATCCCCCTGCTAAATCAATCACATCATAAATTCGCATTTCTTGATCAACGGGATAAATACTTGGTTTCTTTACAGCTCCTTTAATATCAACATATCCTTTTTGGACAACTTTCTCTTCACTAGCCGTTGACGACGGTGTGCTTTCTTCATTTAAAGCTGTTGGCTCGCTATCATCCAAATAATATTCTCGGTCGTCAGCCATTAGATAAGACTCTGACTGATTCACTTCTTCATTAGAATAAATGGTTTGATACACTTTAATCGCAATAAATAAGCATAGTAAAAAGCCACCGAAATACAATACTAATCGTCGGCCATAATCTTGCCATAACCCGATTAGTGATTTTGTCTTCAGTGACTTTAACCATTGTTGCCATCTATTCATCGCCGACCTCTCCTCTCATCTTCTTTTTTATAAATACGAAGAAAAGAAGTCGTTAACCTTACTTACAAAGCGGATTTTTTATTTAAATTTATTGATGATGGCGCGATTAACATTTTCAGGAACGACAGCACTAATGTCGCCACCAAATTGAGCAATTTCCTTGATGATTGAACTCGACACAAATCGATACTTTTCATCCGATAATAGAAAGACTGTTTCAACCCCACTATCTTGGAGTTTATTCATCAACGCGATATTCGTTTCATATTCAAAGTCTGTTGTATTACGTAGACCACGAATTAAGACACTCGCTCCTAATTCGCGAGCAAAATCAACTGTAAGACCGGCTTTTAATGCCACGACCTTGACATTATCAAGATGAGCAGTAGCTTCCTTAGCCAAAGCCATTTTTTCTTCTCCAGTAAATAACGCTTTTTTACTCGTATTTGTTGCCACCGCCACATAAAGTTCATCGTATAATTTAGCTGCTCGCTCAATCATATCAACATGTCCCATTGTTAACGGATCAAAGCTTCCAGCATATAAGGCTTTTTGACTCATCTAATCCTCCTTATTCATACCAGTATAAATAACAATTCGCGTAATCCCATAAGTGACATCTTTTATTTTTCCGAGCCCAGCTACCTCATCTGGTAACTCATCTGTTTTTTCCATCTCACAAATCACTCGACTGGTTTGTTTTAACCAATTATCATTCACTAACATCGTTAAGGTTTTAACGAGTTGTTGCTTTTTATAAGGAGGATCTAAAAAAACTAAATCAAAGTTTAACGTCGGATGTTGCTCACGTAACTGGGCTAATGCTCGTAAATTATTTCCACCTAATACCTCTGCCCGGTTTTCTAAGCCTAAAGTGGTGATATTCTCCCGGATGGTGGTCAACGCTTGCCGATTTCGCTCACAAAAATAAGCATAGTGGGCGCCTCGAGATAAGGCCTCAATTCCAAGAGCGCCAGACCCAGCATAAAAATCTAAGACAGTCGTTTCTTCATCGAAATACGGGCCAATCATATTGAAGACAGATTCTTTAATCTTATCAGTTGTTGGACGGGTATTTTTACCAGGAACCGCCTTTAGTTTTCTTTTCCCATGTTCACCAGCAATCACACGCATCTAATCGCTCCTTTTTCTTGTACTATATTAAATATTACTTAATTTTAGACCAAAAGGGTTTTACTGCTAGCCAATAATATAACCCAACAAACAATACTACCACTAAAACCCATAAACAAGAAAGAATTATTAGGTTATCCACTAAATAATAAGAGAAGAAAACTCCTCCAACCAATATCATAACACCAAAAAAACCAACAAAGAATTTCAGCAATGTTAACCATTGACTACTACGGGTGAATAAATCTTGAAAGTTACCCCAATCTAATCTGAGATGTTTATAGTCATATTTAAATCCATTAAATGCCATCACCCCTGCTCCTATTATTGTCCCTACTAGCATCAATGGAATTAAATAAAAGGGAATGCCTAAACTAATCGCCACGAGGATAGAAATTATCGAGGAGACGACACTCTCAATTACCCAAACCGCTTTGAGTTTGGTCGCTAAGTATTGATGTCGATTAATGGGCAGTGTTTTCATAAATGGGTAATCCTGTTTTTCAATTGATAAAGCTATCCGTCCAAAAGAGGCATTAATTTGTAAGACATAGGCAATAGCCACTCCTAATATTATCAGCAAGCCGAAGTGATGCCATTGTAAATAAGCTAACGGTTTCTGAATGTCATCCCCGATAATAAATCCAATAAATGTCACTCCAACAAATAAGACCTCTGAAAGAATGATTTGTCCCGCTAATGACCGATTAAACAATGACCGAAAATGATACTTCCATAAAATAGATTGAAGGTTTTGTGGCGTCTGGTTTTGTCTACTTTTGACTGTACGTGGTGCCTTCGATGCCTCAGCTCTAAAATGATGCGCTTCATAATGAATTACCCAATATAAAATGCCAATCGCCAAAACAAATAAAACCAGAATGATTAATGAATGTTGCCATTGAGTAGGTTCAGATAATATATAATAAAAATGTTTAAATACTGGTAACTCCGACATATCAATCAGTGGTTGTTGTTCCAATGGCGCATTGACACTTAATAAGATAAAGCGGAGATAACTCATAAACCAAGCAACCGCAATTGCCCCATAAAAAGTATACATAAACCCTTTTCGATGACGTTGGATAATAGGAATTTTTAATCCTAAAGCAAGAAATCCGAGACCAATGGCCATCATCGCCGTACATAAGATAATCGTTAAAAGAAGTCCGGCGATAATACCAAACCATAGTTGATGAGGAATCCACCACATTGTCAACCAAATCGTTAGCGCAATGGGAAACGCGAATGTAAGAATGCTCAATAATTTACTAAAAAATATTTCTGAGGGGGTAAAAGGTAACGGATAAAATTCATTCTGGTCGTCGGCATTAATTACCACATTTAAAAAACTTTGACCGTTTGTTACTAATAAAAATAAACCAAAAATCAGCAAAAAGTGAGAATAGATTCCTGGATAATCTCGTAAAGAAATATTTCCCACCATAACACCAACAATGACTAAACCAGCTAATAACTGTTGCCCTAATGCTAGGAGAAGTCTTGGTGTTAAATTAATGAAAGAATCCGTTGATTTTTGCGCATTTTTTTGGCGGATTTTCGTTAATTGTGGCGCCATCCCACGAATCATATGTACTTTTAGTAAAGTTGATATCGCCGAAAATCTCATGACTCCTCACCTACTTCATTATCCTTATTGCTTTTTTCATTCGTTATGGAATCATCTACACATTTGACCATGTTTAAATAAATATCTTCTAGACTGGCATTCTGATGTTGAGCTCGTAAGTCTTTTAATGTTCCATCATATGAGATTTCGCCATGCTTTAAGATAACAATATGATCACATAATTCTTGCGCCGTATTTAAATCATGACTGGAAAAAATCACAATATTTCCAGCTGCAGCATGCTGTTTAATTTGTTGTTTCAAATCAAAAATGGCTTGTGGATCCAGCCCCGTCATTGGCTCATCCATCACCCAAATCTTTGGATGGCTAAGTAGCGCTCCAATCAACAGCACTTTTTGTCGCATCCCATGAGAAAACGATTGAATTAAATGATTGCGTTTGCCTTCTAGTTGATAGAAAGCCATTAATTCTTGAATTTTAGCTTCCGCTTCATCGTTCGGGATATTATAAGCTGCTCGAATTAAATCCCAATATTCACCTGCTGATAAATTCAAAAATAAATCAGGAGAATCTGGAACATAAGCTATCTTGGATTTCAATTCTAAGTCATTAACCGATAATGGCTTTCCATCAATGGTAATCGTTCCTGAAGTTGGTTCTATCACGCTCACTAATGATTTGATAGTCGTCGACTTGCCGGCTCCATTATGGCCAATCAATCCGAAAACCTCACCATCTGCAATTTCAAATGAGACATTATTTAAAGCTACCGTCGTTTCATATTCTTTTGTCACATGATCAAAAGTAATCATTGTATCGCCTCCAGAAAAGGTTTTCTTCAGTTTAGCATAGATTCTATATGTGACCAATAAATGATAAGTCATATTGAACTTATCTCAACAAAATGAGAAAAATGCATAATCATAAGACAAAATAACCCTATGTCTGTCATTTTTGTCGACAAACATAGGGTTATATAGCTAGTTATTATCAGTAGAAGTTGCTCGAGCAGCAACAACTGATAACACATCATCAAAATTCATCGAAAGGTCTTGTCTTGGTGATGGGTCAACTTGGCGAACACATTTTATTTTTTGTAATTTCTTAGTGAGTTCCTCCTGTTGATCCGCATCAATATACACGATAGCATATTTCATTCGTTTAGATACGTAATAAATATAACTATATTTCTTTAATTGATTAATTCCTTTCGTATGATGAAGCCAAACTACCAGCTCTTGACGTTCTGTTAATTGAGGAGGAGTTGACATCTTTCTTCCAACTTTCTATTCTTTTTCAATTTCAATTAATAAATCTCCAGACTCTACTTGATCACCAGCAGCGACGAGAACTTCTTTTACGACCCCACTTGTTGGTGATTTAATCGTCGTTTCCATTTTCATCGCTTCAGAAATTAATAGGACTTGTCCTGGTTTGACCACATCTCCTGTTTTAACTTGGACATCCAAAATATTTCCTGGCATGGTAGAGCCCACATGGTTTGGATTAGATTTATCTACTTTGCGTCGTGTGGCTTTTTTATTTGTCGCATGAGCATCTTGGACAATAATCTCTCGACGTTGTCCATTTAATTCGAAGAACATAATTCGATTACCGTTATGATCAGGTTCTCCAATTTCAATCAAACGAATAAATAGGACTTTCCCTTTTTGAATTTCTATTGTTACTGATTCCCCTGGTTTCATACCATAGAAGAAGGTTGGTGTATCAATTAAACTTAAATCAGAGTATTTTTCGAGTTTTTGACGATAATCAATAAAGATATCTGGATACATCAAATAACTTAAGACATCTTTATCATCAACGTCATCATCATCTAATTTAGCAATGATTTCTTCACGAACAGCTTCGAAGTCGACGGGTTCAAGCAATGCCCCAGGTCTTTCAGTCGTAGATGGCGCATCTTTTAAGATAATATTTTTGACGTCTTCTGGGAATCCACCAACTGGTTGACCTAGTTTTCCTTGGAAGAAGTTAATCACTGATTCTGGGAAGTCAATTTGTTGCCCTTTTTCATAGAAATCTTTAATGGATAAGTCATTTTGAACCATAAATAACGCCATATCCCCAACCACTTTTGAAGATGGTGTTACCTTGATGATATCACCAAATAACAAGTTCACTTCATGGTACATGGCTTTAATTTCATTCCAACGATCACCTAAGTTAACGGCTTGAGCTTGTTGTTGTAAATTAGTATATTGTCCACCTGGCATCTCAGTTAAATAAATTTCGGTTTCGGGAACTTTTAATCCTGAACTGAAGGCATTGTAATATTCACGAATATCTGACCAATATTGGTTCAAACGTTGCGCATTTTTAGGGTTAAGTGCTGGTGTGCGTTCACCGTGTTCAAGTGCGTAGTATAAGCTAGTCATACTTGGCTGGCTAGTTGTTGAACTAAAGGCTGCTGTCGCCACATCAACAATATCGACACCAGCTTCACTCGCTTTGACATACGTCATAATACCATTACCTGCCGTATCATGAGTATGTAAATGAATTGGCACGTCAACATGTGCTTTTAATTCAGAAATCAATTCATAAGCCGCTTGCGGTTTCAATAAACCTGCCATATCTTTTACAGCAATAATATCTGCACCAAGCGCTTGTAATTCTTTTGCCAAGTCTACATAATATTTCAAAGTATATTTAGAACGGTCTGTATCTAAAATATCCCCTGTATAACACATTGTTGCCTCAGCGACTTTACCTGCATCTTTTACGGCACGAATTGATTTTTCCATTTGTGCTGTCCAGTTTAAACTATCGAAAATCCGGAAAACATCGATACCTGATTTCGCTGCTTGCTTAATAAAGGCTTCTAGCACATTATCTGGATAAGATGTGTATCCAACTGCATTTGAACCACGGAATAGCATTTGTAATAACGTATTTGGCATCGCTTCTCGCAATTGTTCTAATCGTTTCCATGGATCTTCGGTTAGGAAGCGTAAGGCAGAATCAAATGTTGCCCCACCCCAAACTTCCATTGAGAAGAAGTTTGGATTCGCTTTTTCCATTACTTTAGCTGGTTTTAACATGTCACGTGTCCGCATCCGCGTAGCAATTAAACTTTGGTGCGCATCACGCATTGTGGTATCCGTTAATAATAAATCTTTACGTCCTAAAATATATTGACGTAATCCTTCCGTCCCCTCTGTTTCTAAAACTTGTTTAGCCGTTTTACCCATTGGTTCTTGCGGTTCAAAATTAGGAATCGTTGCCCGATTAAAGTAAGGTTTATCTGTATCTTTTAATCCTGGGAAACCATTTACTGTCGTATCAGCAATATATTGCAAAGCTTTATTTCCCCGGTCACGATTTCTATTTTTAGGGAAATCAAATAATTCATCGGTATTATCGATAAATGTTGTGGTTGCTTGTCCAGATTTAAACGTTGGATGATTAATCACATTACGAACAAATGGTAGGTTTGTTTCTACTCCTCGAATCCGATATTCACGTAATGACCGGTTCATTTTAGCAACGGTATCATCAAAAGTTCTCGCTTTTGTAATCAGTTTCGTTAACATTGAATCGAAATATGGTGTGATTACAGTGTTTGTAAAGCCATTACCAGCATCCAAACGAACCCCAAAACCACCTGGTGACCGATAAGTATTCACTTTACCAGTCGCTGGGAAGAAATCATTATTAGGATCTTCTGTCGTAATTCGACATTGAATCGCATAGCCATTTAATGGTAGCTCTTCTTGGCTAGGAACTCCGGCTTCAGCTAACGTTTCGCCATTAGCAATTTTAATTTGGGTTTGAACAATATCGACTCCGGTAATTTCTTCGGTAATGGTATGTTCTACTTGAACCCGAGGATTGACCTCAATAAAGTAGAAATCTTTACCATCTAATAAGAACTCAACCGTTCCTGCATTAGTATAACCTACTTGGTCTAAAAATTGACGGGCAGATTCACAAACCGCATGGCGTGTTTCCATATCCATCGAAACAGTTGGTGCGACTTCAACAACTTTTTGATGACGCCGTTGGACGGAACAGTCACGTTCCCATAAGTGCATCGTATGTCCATGTTTATCAGCAATCACTTGCACTTCAATATGTTTTGGATTTTCAATGTATTTCTCAACATACATTTCATCAGAACCAAACGCTTTTAAGGCTTCGCTCTTAGCAGTGTTAAACATTTCTTCAACATCATCACGAGAACGAACAACGCGCATTCCGCGTCCTCCACCACCGAGAGCAGCTTTTACCATAATGGGATAGCCCGCTTCTTCACCAAAAGCATATACTTCATCTAAACCACTGACTGGTCCATCTGATCCTGGAATTAATGGAATATCAGCATCCATTGCCGCTTGACGGGCTTTGACTTTATCGCCAAACATATCTAGGATATCACTTGACGGTCCAATAAATTGAATGCCTTCTTCTTCACAACGGCGGGCAAACTGAACATTTTCAGATAAAAAACCATAACCCGGATGAATAGCATCAGCACCTGTATCTTTGGCGATAGCAATAATACCTTCAATATCAAGATAAGCTTCGACAGGCTTTTTACCCACTCCAACAACATAAGATTCATCCGCTTTAAACCGGTGAACAGAAGCTTCATCTTCTTTCGCAAAAATTGCAACGGTTTTAATGCCTAATTCATAACACGCTCGAAAAACACGAATCGCAATTTCTCCACGATTAGCTACTAATACTTTTTTTATCATTATTGACTTCCTTCCACATAACTTTCTATCCATTGTTGTACATCATTTTAGCACAAAAACCATTCGTTCACCATTTTTCAAGGCTATTTCTTAATATTAATCACATAAAACGAAATAAAAAAGGCAAAACACGCACGATGTCTTGCCTTTCTAATTATTTGTTTGGATTTAAGGTTGGATTATAAGCGGTCATTACTGGACGCTTATGTTTCATTTGAAAATCACGTCTGAGGGCTGATAATGCTAACCCTAACATCATACTGGTCGCTAATAATGACGATCCACCATAACTTAGGAATGGCAGTGTAACACCAGTAATTGGAATCAAACCAGTAATTCCACCTAAGTTAATAAAGAGTTGCATAAAGAAATAGCTTGCCACACCAATTAGAATCATTTGATGATAAATCGAACGGGTTTTCGCGGCTTTTAAATATAAATAAACAATTAACGCAAAATACAACATTAAAATCAATAAGACAACAATAAAGCCAAATTCTTCACCTATAATCGCCATAATAAAGTCGTTGTGCGCTTCTGGTAAATAACCTGTCTTTTGGATACTATTGCCTGGTCCTTGACCAAAAAATCCTCCTACTGCTAACGCATAATAAGAGTTGACTAGTTGCAACCCATCGCTTTGTGCATATGCAAATGGATTAGCAAATGACACAAACCGTCGAATTTGGTAATTATCAATATGAGATAAATCAATTAGATTTAACGTCACGAGCATAACAATATAACCAATCACAGCAATAAGTAAGAAGCGTTTAAACCATTTGGATGAAATGCCACTTCCCAAAATCATCAATAACATGATTGAGGCTACTAACGTCATCCCCCCAAAGTCAGGAAACAAGAAAGTAATGATTAAAATGCCTAATAAACTAAAGACTAAAAAGCGTTCTTTTTTTATTAATGCTTTATAACCATTCGCGGTAATTTCACGTTGATGCTGTGCAATTAACGTTGCCAATACAATAACCACTAATGGTTTAGCTAACTCAATGGGTTGCAGTGATACTGGTCCTAGTGATAGCCAACCTCTTGCCCCATTACGAGCTTCTCCAATAAACAATACAATAAGTAAGAGAATAAACATTATACTAACCATAATATTGATTGTTTTTCGCTTTTGTAGTTTATCAATATTCATAAAATAAAACCCAAAAAAGGGAAGAAATCCAATCAATACAAAAATAAATTGACGAATTAAGTAAGAGTTTGCTGGTAAATCTTGACTAATCGCTAAATAAGAACTTGCCGTATATACCATCATCAATCCGACAATAAGTAAAATAATGGTAATAATTAATACCGGTTTATCAATAATTTTTAATTGCTGAATCGCTCGTTTCAATTGTCTTTTTCCGAACGATTCTGGCACTTTTTTATCTGTTTGAGTGCTCATAATAACCTCCAATAGCCACTATAAAACAATCATTATTATAGCATAAACCCAAAGTTGAAGGAACGTGTCTTCCTTTGAAGAAAAGGTAAAGAAAAAGCCTTGAGCTTGACTCAAGGCTTAGGATATCAATCCACATTATCATTAATGATTTTTGCGTTTATTCGCTTTTGCACGTTCGGCTTTATTTAAAATTTGTTTCCGTAAGCGAATGTTTTCTGGCGTTACTTCACAATATTCATCATCACCCATAAATTCTAAAGATTCTTCTAAGTTTAAAATTCTAGGTGCTTTAATAACCGCTGTTTGGTCTTTAGTTGCTGAACGAACGTTGGTTAAGTTTTTCGCTTTAACAATATTAACTGCTAAGTCTTCTGAACGAGAGTTTTCCCCAACAATCATTCCCTCATAAACTTCTGTACCTGGTTCAATAAAGATTGTTCCCCGGTCTTCTAAGTTCATAATAGAATAAGTGGTTGCTTTCCCATTTTCCATTGAAACAAGTGCACCACGATTACGTGACCCAATTGTTTCTTGAATATATGGTTGGTAACTATCAAACATATGGTTAATAATACCGTAGCCACGAGTCATAGACATAAATTCAGTCGTGTAACCAATCAATCCACGGGCAGGAACTAAATATTCTAAACGAGTGGTTCCTCGTCCAGTATTTTCCATATTTAACATTTGACCTTTACGTGTATTTAATGAGTCAATAATCGTTCCTTGATACTCTTCTGGCGTATCTACTTGAACATGTTCAAATGGTTCGCATTTAACGCCATCAATTTCACGAATAATAACTTCAGGACGAGAAACTTGTAGTTCATAGCCTTCACGACGCATGTTTTCAATCAAGATAGAAAGATGTAATTCGCCACGTCCAGAAACAATCCAAGCATCAGGCGAATCTGTATCTTCTACACGTAAAGAAACATCGGTATGTAATTCATATTTTAACCGTTCTTCTAATTTACGTGCTGTTACATGTTGTCCTTCGCGTCCTGCTAACGGTGAATTATTCGTTAAGAAAGTCATTTGTAATGTTGGCTCATCAATACGTAATGGTTCAAGTGCTTCTTGAACTTCCGTATCTGTAATTGTTTCACCAACATAAATATCTTCCATACCAGAAATAGCAATTAAATCGCCGGCTTTAGCTTCATCAATTTCAACACGGTCTAACCCTAAGAAGCCAAATAATTTAGTCACGCGGAATTTTTTCACGGTACCATCTAATTTATTTAATGCCACTTGGTCTCCAACTTTAATTTGACCACGGAAAATACGGCCAACTCCAATACGGCCAACGTAATCATTATAGTCAAGCATTGAAACTTGGAATTGTAATGGTTCGTCAGAGTTATCTTGAGGAGCAGGAATATACTCTAGAATAGATTCAAAGACAGGATCCATTGTTTCGTCTTGTTTTTCTGGTTCAGGTGCATAACTTGATGTTCCATTAAGTGCTGAGGCATAAACCACTGGGAATTCTAATTGGTCTTCGTCTCCACCTAATTCAATGATTAAGTCAATTACTTCATCAACAACTTCTAATGGACGTGCAGATGGTTTATCAATTTTATTAACGACTACGATTGGTACGACGCCTGCTTCTAATGCTTTTTTCAATACAAAACGCGTTTGTGGCATTGTTCCTTCATAGGCATCAACAACTAGTAATACTCCGTCAACCATTGACATAATCCGTTCAACTTCGCCACCAAAGTCCGCGTGTCCTGGAGTATCTAAAATATTAATCCGTTTACCTTTATAGTTGACAGCGGTATTTTTAGATAAAATCGTAATTCCGCGTTCTTTTTCAATGGCATTTGAATCCATTGCCCGCTCATCTAACTTGGCTCTTTCATCCAAAGTTTCTGATTGTTCTAATAATTGGTCAACTAGGGTTGTTTTCCCGTGGTCAACGTGAGCGATAATTGCAATGTTACGAATGTCGTCTCTTTTTGCCATTCTGCTAATTCCTCCATTTTTGTTTGATACTAGTTCAAAGGGCATCCCCTTATAACATAAACTGCTGTTCTATTCTATCACTAAGATCAATGAATAGCTAGTTTTAATTCATTGTTTTATAAGTTTCATATTGCTTTCTAAACCGTTTATAAACCGATGGATAACCAACAAATACAGGGTTAGGATTCATAAAGTCGATAGGCTCTCCTGACATTTGAGTCAAACATAATCCTAGTTCGTTAATGGCCACACTACCCGCTGCAATATCCCATGGTTGTAAATGTGGTGACGTATACCCTAATGTTTCTCCTTTAACAACGGAAATCAGTTCTAATCCTGCTGAACCATAAAGACGTAACCCCATGGCCTCTTGAACCATTTCCTGCATATGATAGGTATTGTCTAATAATAATGAACTATTAATGGCAATCAGTCCATCACTAATTGGTTTATCTCTAAATGGTAAAGTATAAGATTGCCCATTTATTTTGACACCGTTATCTTTAATCGCTTCTAGCATAGTATCTGCCATCACATCATAAACAAAACCGATTTGGCCCACACCATCTTCAAAATAAGCAATCATAATGGCAAAATGATTATGTTGCAAAACAAAGTTAGCTGTGCCATCAATCGGATCGATAATCCAGACTGGGCCGTCTAAACTTGTAATGGTTTCTCCCATATGCTCCTCACCTAAGATTCCTTCACCAGGAAAATGGTGTTCGATTTGTTCACGGAAAAACATTTCAGTTTCTTTATCTAAATTGGTCACCAAATCTTTACGGTTAGATTTTTCTTCAACCGTCATTTGGGATGCCATATTTTCTTTTAAATGATTGGCAGCTGTATAAATCCAATCTTTAATGATTTCAGCACGTTTCTCTAATTGCATTAGTATTCCCCTTTAGTTATTTAGTCATTTTAATCGTTTTAGCTGTTTCTTCCTTTGCTTTTTTAATCGTTGGATAAATAGCATATCCAGAAACTTTACTAAATTGCTTATCAAGTTGTTTCTCTTCCATTTTACTAGGAACAATTTCTTTAAACTCGCGATAAGCAGCTAACAATGCTTCACGATTCACACCACGTTCATACGCTTGTTCAATTTTACTAAAAAAAGTGACGACAGTACTAATTTCTTCGGTTGTCCATGCCTCATCGATTGGGTAAGTGTAGTTTGGCATAATAATCCCCCTAAAATTTACTTATTTTCATTATAACAAAACGACTGCTAAAGCGATAAAATCTTCGATTATGCCAAAAAAGAGGTCGGGCTTAACCCGACCTCTTCATCATCGTCTGAATACTAGAATTTTAGAGATTAATTACATATGAATTGGTTGTCCAAGTAATGCTTCAGCTGTATCCATTACGGCTTCAGATAATGTTGGGTGACCATGAATTGTTAAGGCAATATCTTCAGCGTTCATACCAGCTTCAATTGCTAAACCAACTTCAGCCATAACATCAGAAGCATTTGCTCCTACCATTTGAGCACCCACTAAAACATTGTCTTCTTTAGTAGCTACTAAACGTAAGAATCCTTCTTTTTGGTCAAGAGATAATGCACGACCATTACCTGCTAATGGGAATTTAGAAGCGTGAACATCTAATCCTTGTTCTTTAGCTTCTTTTTGTGTTAATCCATATGAAGCTAATTCAGGATCTGTGTAAGCAACTGAAGGCATTACTTTATAGTCAACAGCTGCTGGTTCACCTGCGATGGCTTCAGCAGCAACTTTACCTTCGTAAGAAGCTTTATGTGCTAAAGCAGCACCAGGAACAATATCACCAATAGCAAAGAAGTTTTTAACATTCGTACGTCCTTGGTTATCTACTTCGATTAAACCGCGGTCGTTTGTTTTAATGCCAACACCTTCAAGACCAATTTCTTCAGTGTTTGGACGACGACCAACAGATACTAAAACATAATCAGCTTCGATTTCTTTAGCTTCTCCGTTAACTTCATATTTAACAGTTACAGAATCGCCGTTATCAACAGCTTCTTTAGCCATTGCTTTAGTATGAACTGTCATGCCACGGTCTTTCATTTTTTTCTCAACAACTTTAACCATATCTTTTTCGAAAGTTGGTAAAATTTGTGGAGAACCTTCTAAAATAGTGACATCAGCACCTAGGTTAGCATAAGCCATACCTAATTCAGAACCAACAATACCGCCACCAATGACAACAAATTTTTTCGGAACTTCTTTTAAGTTTAATGCGCCTGTTGAGTCAAGTACGCGTCCGCCAAATTTGAAGCCTGGGATTTCAATTGGTGTAGATCCAGTCGCAATAATGGCATTATTGAATGAATACAATTGATGAGAATCATCTTCACCAACCACTGTTAATTCGCGTTCGTTATTGAAGAAAGCTTCACCGCGGATAATTTCCACTTTATTTTTTTTCAATAACATTTCAACGCCGCCAGTTAATGTTTTAACGACTTCATTGTCTTTCCATTCTTGTGTTTTTTGGAAGTCTAATTCTGCGCCAGTTGATTTGACACCGAATACTTCACTACCACCTTTAGCATTATGGTATGCATGTCCAGCAGAAATTAAGGCTTTTGATGGAATACATCCAACGTTTAAACAAACACCACCAATAAATTCACGTTCAATAACGGCTACTTTTTGGCCCATTTGTGCCGCCCGGATGGCAGCAACATAGCCACCAGGTCCAGAACCGACAACAACTGTATCTAATTCAACTGCGAAAGCTCCAACTACCATTCTTTTATCATCCTTCCATTAATAACAATTCAGGGTCAGCTAATAGACGAGTAATTTCGTTTAAAGCACGTTGTCCAGTCGCACCATCGACAATACGGTGGTCGAAAGTTAATGAAAGTTTCAATACGCGACCAACAGTAACTTCACCTTCATCATTTACGATTGGTTGTTGAACGATAGCACCAAATCCTAAAATAGCGACCTCTGGGTAGTTTAAGATTGGTGTAAAGAATTCGCCACCTACTGAACCAATGTTTGAGATTGAGATTGTACCATCAGCCATTTCAGATGCAGAAAGTTTTCCTTCATGTGCTTTTGCTGCTTTATCATTGATTTCGTCAGCAATATCAAACATAGATTTCATATTAGCATCTTTAATTGTTGGAACATATAATCCTTGGTCTGTATCAGTTGCGATACCTACATTGTAGTAATGTTTATGAATGAATTCATGAGCGTCTTCATCCACAGAAGCGTTAAGTGCTGGGTATTTTTTAACTGCAGCAACTAATGCTTTAACAACATAAGGTAAGAATGTTAATTTAGTATCGCGTTCAGCAGCAATTGCTTTGAATTTTTTACGGTGATCCCATAATTTAGAAACTTCAACATCTTTGAATAATGTAACTTGTGGTGCAGTAAATTTAGATGTTGACATTGATTTAGCAATTGCTTTACGCATTGGTGTCATTTTAACGTGTTCTACGCGGTCATCATCTTGAGCGCTTGCTTGTTGTGCAGGTGCGTCATTTTGAGCAGCTGGTTGTTCGCTTGCTTGAGCAGTTGCTGCTTGACCATCGAAGTTATCAATATCTTCACGTAATACACGACCATTTTTACCAGTACCACTAACAGCAGAAATATCGACACCTTTTTCACGTGCATATTTACGTACGGAAGGCATTGCTAAAACGCGTTTATTTGGATCAGAAATTTCTGGAACATTGCCACTAGCTGCTGAAGTATCAGTAGAAGCGTCTTGTGCAGGATCATCTGCTTTAGCTTCTTTTGCTGGTGAATCTGGCGTTGAGGCAGGTTCTTCACCTTCACCATTATGTTCTGGTGAGTCAATTTCAGCAAGTACGTCACCAACGTTAGCTACTGTACCAGCTTCAACAACAATACGTTTAATAGTACCAGCAACTGGAGAAGCAACTTCTTCAACAGATTTATCGTTTTGAATTTCAACTAATGAATCTTCTTCATCAACAGTATCGCCTTCACTAACTAACCATGAAGCGATTTCTCCTTCTGCCATTCCTTCACCAACATCTGGTAAAGTGAATTTGTAATATGAAGTGCTTCCTGATGCAGCAGGTACTTCAGATTCAGCTGCTCCACTGTCAGTAGCACCTTCATTATCTTCAAGACCTTCCCCTTCAAAGGTAATTAATGGAGTACCAACTGTTGCAACGTCTCCTTCATCATAATGTAATTCTTTTACTGTACCATCGACTGGTGAAAAGATTTCTTCAACAGATTTATCGTTTTGGATTTCAACAATTGGATCTTCTTCACTTACAGTGTCACCAACAGCAACTAACCAAGATACGATTTCTCCTTCTGCCATTCCTTCACCGACATCAGGTAAGTTAAATACGTATGCCATTTACTTTTTCATCCCTTCTTTGTTTGAAATTAGTATCAATTGTTTATGTGTATAAACTAGGCAAGAGCCCGGCATTTCGAGCTCTTCTAGTTTTAATTTATTTATTATTTAATTTCGTTAACTGCGTCAACAATATCGTCTGCGCCTGGAATCCAGTCATTTTCAGCTAAACCGAATGGGAATACTGTGTCTGGAGCAGCAACGACTTTAATCGGTTCTTCTAATGATAAGATAGAACGTTGTGAAACTTCTGAAGCGACTTTATCAGCGACACCCGCTTGACGTTGTGCTTCTTGAACAACAACTAGACGACCTGTTTTTTCAACAGATGCTGTAATTGTTTCCATATCTAATGGAGAAACGGTACGTAAGTCAACGATTTCTACAGAAACACCGTCTTTTTCAAGTTGATCAGCAGCTTTGATTGCTTCACGAACCATGTAACCATATGTTACGACTGTGACATCTGAACCTTCTTTAACGATATTAGCTTTACCTAATTCAATTTCGTACTGATCTTCAGGAACTTCTTCACGGAATGAACGATAAAGTTTCATATGTTCTAAGAAAACAACTGGGTCGTTATCACGAATTGATGCTGTAAGTAATCCTTTAGCTTCTGAAGGACTTGAAGGAATAACCACTTTAAGTCCTGGAGTTTGAGCCATAAGACCTTCTAATGAGTCAGCATGCATTTCTGGTGTATGAACCCCACCACCAAATGGTGAACGAACAGTAATTGGTAAGTGACGAGTTTGTCCCATACGGTAACGTGTACGACTCATTTGACCTGAAATAGAGTCCATTACTTCATATACGAAACCAAAGAATTGAATTTCCATTACAGGGCGGAAACCGTGTAAAGCCATACCAATGGCCATACCACCAATACCTGATTCAGAAAGTGGTGTATCGCTGATTCGTTCATCACCATATTTTGCATGTAAGCCTTTTGTCGCACGGAATACACCGCCGTTTTTACCGACATCTTCACCAAAAATGACGACTTTTTCATCACGAGCTAATTCTTGGTCTAGAGCTTCTGTGATGGCTTGAATCATGGTTAAGTTAGCCATGCTTATTCACTCTCCTTCGCACTGTAAAATTCAATTTGTTCTTTAACGTTTTGTCCTGGATTTTCAAACATGTTATCCAAGAATTCTGAAATTTTTTGTTTAGGTGTTGCGTCAGCTTTTTTAACCGCTTCTTTAATTTCAGCTTTTACTTCTTCAACATATTCTGTTTCAATTTCTTCTGACCATAATCCTTTTTCTTCAAGGAAGACACGCATACGGATTAATGGATCACGTTTTGTCCATTCATCAATATCTTCTTGTGTACGATAAATTGAAGGGTCGTCACCTGATGTTGAGTGAGCACCTAAACGGTTAGTAATTGTTTCAACTAATACCGGACCATTTCCTTCTAAAGCCCATTCGCGTGCTTGTTTAGCAACAGCATACATTGCTAACGCATCGTTACCATCTACTTGAACACCAGGAATACCAACTGCTACTGCTTTTTGTGCTAATGATTTAGCAGCTGTTTGTTTAAAGCGTGGTGTTGAAATAGCATAACCATTATTTTGAATAAAGAATACGATTGGTGCTTGGTAACGTGAGGCATAGTTTAATCCTTCATATGTATCACCTTGTGATGAACCACCATCACCTGTATAAGCGAATGTGACAGCTTTATCCCCATTTAATTTTTGAGCAACAGCTGAACCCATTGCTTGGATGTATTGAGCACCGATAATGATTTGAGGTGGCATTGCATGTAAGTCTTCTGGATAGTCGTTTCCTTCAACATGTCCACGTGACCATAGGAATCCTTTATAAATTGGTAATCCATGAGCGATTAATTGAGGGACATCACGGTAACCAGGGAATAACCAGTCTTCTTTAGTAAATGCATAAGAGCTTGCCATTTGTGAAGCTTCTTGTCCTAAAGTTGGTGCATAGAAACCTAAACGTCCTTGTTTTGCTAAAGCCATTGAACGTTCATGTAACGTACGTGAGAAAACCATACGTTTCATTAATTCAACAAGTTCATCGTCAGATAAGTCTGGCATAATGTCTTCATTAACGACATTCCCTTTCTCATCTAAGATTTGAACCATCTGAAATTGCTCATCAATTGCATCCAATTGAGTCGCGTAATCAACTGGTAATTTAGCCATTTGTAACACATTCCTCTCTGTTAAACATTTTACACAGTAATAACTGTATTATATTTATAATCTTTACTGTCATAATTTATCATCATTTTTTATGATTTGCAAGTTTATCGATGTCGAGATAATAAATTTCTATTATAGTACAGTTCGACTTATCTATAACCGCTTTCTTTATTGGTTTCATTGAGTTAACTGTCTTCAGTTATTTTCTGCTTTCATTCCTGTTTTCTCTCTAATGATAAAACCCTATTACCTATCCATCTGTTTCACTAAAACTAGTACAACTGTTATAATATCTTTAAGGCTTTTGACTTTAATAATGACGCGTGAGAAAATATAGAATGCAAAAAGGATAAAAGGACGTGATGAAATGATAACAATGAAAGATATTGTTCGTGAAGGTCATCCCGCATTACGTGAAGAAGCCGATAAAGTTTCCTTCCCACTCGACGACGAGACACGCAAATTAGCAGATGACATGTTAGAATTCTTGATTAATAGTCAAGACCCCAAAAAAGCAGAAAAATATAACTTACGTGCTGGAGTTGGATTAGCAGCAACGCAATTGGCAGTTTCTAAACAAATGTTAGCTGTTCATATTCCCGGAGAATATGAAGATGATGACCCAGAATTAAGTGGTGTCTTCTTCAACCCTCGCATTATCAGCCATTCAGTTGAAAATGCTTGTCTACGGGGTGGTGAAGGCTGTCTATCTGTTGACCGTGAAGTTCCAGGTTATGTGCCTCGACATGCACGAATTACTTTACGTTATATGGATAGCGACGGCGAAACACATAAAAAACGTTTTTCTGGCTACCCTGCCATTGTATTACAACATGAGATTGATCATTTACATGGCATTCTCTTTTTTGATCATATCAACGAAAAAGATATTTTTGCTTTAGATGATAATACAACATTACTATAGAAAATACTGACAGCAAAAAGAAGCTCCTAGGAGCTTCTTTTTTAGTTATCCAATTGTTGTGCTACTTCATTCAAAATAGCTGCAGCAATTTTTATTTTACTTTGTTGTTCCACTAATCGATGTCCTGTTTCACTGACTAAATAAACCGCATTCTCATCGCTACCAAATCCAACTTCTTTCTGGCTCACATCATTAGCCACAATCAAGTTAACGCCTTTACGTTTCCGTTTATCTTGAGCATATTCAAGGACATGTTGTGTTTCGGCAGCAAAACCAACAACATAATGATTATCTTTTGGTAAGCCGGCCAAGATATCAGGATTTTCAATCAAATCAAGCGTTAAATGTCCATTGGCTTCTTTTGTTTTTTTCATTTTTTGATCAGATGGCGTCGCAATCCGATAATCACTTACTGCCGCTGCCATAATAATAACATCAGCCTCCGCTTCATGAGCTAACATCTTTTGATTCAATTCAACGGCTGATTGAACAACTGACTGTTTTATTTGTGGAAGCACAGGTAGTGACAAGGTACTTTCTGTCCGAATAAGATGGACATCCATTCCTAACAAGGCGGCCACATGGGCAATCGCAATCCCCATCTTCCCAGATGAACGATTCGTTAAATAACGTACCGGATCCAGTGGTTCAGCAGTACCACCAGCACTAATTAAGAGTTTCTTCTCAGCTAATGTTTTCGACCAGTCAGTCATTTCATTAATTGCAATCAATGCCCAAACTGCTTGTAAAATAGCATCTGGTGCTGGCATTCTTCCATCTCCTTCATACCCTTCTGCTAAAAAGCCAGAATCCGGTGAAATAATGGTATACCCATCTAATTTCAAACGCTCAATATTACGTTGTGTGCTCGGTTTATGCCACATATTATGGTTCATGGCTGGTACAAATAATATCGGAGAGTGACTAGCCATCAACATACTAACGGCTTCTTTATTTGCTTCACCATTTGCGAAACTAGCCAACGTATTAGCTGTTGCTGGCATAACAACAATGATATCCGACCAATCCGCTAAAGCGACATGCCCAATCGCTTCTGGGTAAGTTTCCCCTTCAACCAACACAGGATACTTAGTCAACACTTCTAACGTTTTCGTTGTTACAAACTCTTTAGCTCCAGGCGTCATTGCTACTCGAACATCAGCGCCTGCTTTAATTAATGACCGTACAAAATCGGGAACTTTATACGCAGCAATCCCTCCTGTGATAACAACGGTAATATTGTGCTTGTTGCGCATACTCTCTCTCCTTTAACTCTTTTTATGATGTAACCGCTACATGATACGTTCATTATACCTTGATTCGTTAGACATGTGTAGTCAAGTCTTTCCCTGCATAGTTACCATAAGAAATCAACAATAGTGTCGGATATATTTGACAAATCAAGGGATTATAGGTATTATAAAGTGTATTTCTGAATAAATCAGGAAATGAATACTCAGGAGGTAGAATAATGAAATTTACTGCAAATAAACGTGAAGCTGCAGGTACAAATGCTTCAAAACAATTGCGTAAACAAGATCTAGTGCCTGGTGTTGTGTACTCTAGTGACATGGAACCAGTTAATATTACGATGAATCGAGCTGACGTTGATCAAATCAAACGTGAATTAGGGATTAACTCTGTTTTCACATTAGATTTAGATGGCGAAACAAAAACTGTTTTCGTACGTGAAATCGACAGCGCTGCTATTAAACCAATTGTTTATAACATTAGCTTGCAAGCAATCAAAAAAGGTCAAAAACTTGAAATGCCAATTTCAATTACTGTTGTTAACGAAGAAGAATTGGGCGACGCTGATGGTGTAGCTGCAGTTAACACATTCGAAATTGATGTTGTTGCTGACCCTTCAGTAGCACCTGAAGTTATCGAAATCGATGTTACTGGTATGCACATTGGGGATACAGTAACAGCTGGTGATATTAAATTACCAGAAGGCGTTGAATTAAACCAAGACGCTGAAGAATCTATCGTTTCTATCACGGTTCCAGATGAAGAACCTGAAGAAGACGCTAACGAAACTGAAGAAGAAGCAGAACCAGAAGTTATCAACGAAAAACCTGGTGAAATTGTCGAAGAAGACGACTAATTCATTTCTTAGCTAAACACAAAAAGACAGGGTGAGGAAAATTCACCCTGTCTTTTTTGATTCTTTTTTATTAGTTTAGCATTTCACTCTAAGCGCGTCGACTAGTGATTAATTGTGGAGCTACTTTAATTAATAAGAAAGTAATTAGCCATCCAAAAATCCATGTAGCAATCCCGCTTAAGCTATTCATAACAAAAGAATAATATACTGCACTCATGCCTTCAGGAGCAAATTGATTCCAGAAAAAAACACCCGCAATAAAATGAATAAAGTATTGACATAGCATTGCTATAAAGGTCCCTACCCCAGTATAAAGTAATAACTGAGCAGATTGATTGGCTTTAATCGCCGTTTTTACTTGATTTGCCCAAAAACCAGCTAAACCACCAAATCCGAATGCAAACATATATTCCAAAAATCCTTGAAACGGTGTTAAAACATCTGCCGTTCCCGTTAACAATTTTAATATTCCCCATAGAAATCCAGCCAATATCCCAGCTTTATAATCTCTACGAAAAGCAATAATAAAAATCCCAATAACCCCTAAGTTCACTCCAAAACTAGGTCCTAGCTCAATAGGGATAAACGAAACGAGTAAACTAACGACAGCTGCTAAAGCCGCCTCAATCCATACATATAGCCGTTTTTGCGTCATCCAATCGCTCCTTTAAAATATCTTTTTGTCAATATATACACATAAGGAGCTATTCAGCCTGGCATAAACGAGTCTTAAGATTATAAATAAAAAAGGATGTAGATTGTCTACATCCTCAAAACATGAACTGATTAGAAAATGACACAGTTAAACTGAGCCACTGTCACTTCCTTACGCTAGCATTAACTAGTTCAAGTCTTGAGGGTCTGTTTGTTACATCTCAGCCGAATAGGCTCCCCTAGTGTATAAATTATCTGACAATTTATAGTATAGTCCTGAGACTTTTAAAAGTCAAAATCAAACGCTCAAAATTCTATTTACTTAACATCACTAAATCCTGTCCATCGACTTCCTCTAATTGAACCGTTACTTTTTCGGTTTTTGCAGTTGGAATATTTTTCCCAATAATATCTGGTCTAATTGGTAATTCTCGATGGCCACGATCTACGAGCACAACTAATGAAATCCGATTGGGACGCCCACGATCCATTAAAGCATCCATCGCTGCACGGATAGTTCGCCCAGTATATAAAACATCATCAATTAAAAAGATATGTTTGCCTGTAATATCTACCGAACTCTTCGCCTGATTTAACTGAGGTTCACTAACCCCACTTTCGCGGTCATCACGATAATCGGCAGTATCCAATTCAATAAAAGGAACCGTTATCCCTTCCAATTCTTGTAATCGTTCCACCATTCGTTTTCCAATCACTGCTCCGCGAGTTTTAATGCCAACAATCACGACATCATCTAGTCCCTTATTACGTTCAATCAATTCATATGTCATACGCATTAATGCTCTACGCATCGCTTGAGCATCCACAATTTCTACTTGATTTGCCATCGTTATTCTCCTTTTTTGATATTATTTTATTGAAATTCTAGCTCATTAGCAACTGTCTAGGTGAAATGTGGTATGATTTTATAAAAGGAGAGAAACAATTTATGAAACTTAGATTTAGCGAAAAGGCATTGGAGCAATTAAAAGCTAAAAACCAATGGACTAACCTATGCTTTAATACGATTGAACGTTTAGGCTTAGATGATCGAGGCGTCAATCGTTTTATTATGCTAGCCAATGTCAAAAACATTTCGGATTACGATCATGCTATTGATACACCAATTGGTAAAGTACATTATCAAGAAGAAGTGAGTCGCATCCTGGATAAAGACAATGAAATCGACTATGATGACTATCGTCACGCCTTTATTTTATTAGTCAATGGTCAAGTCGTTGAAGATGATATTCCAGTGATGAACGAGCTCAAAAAAATCGACAAGTAAGCAAATAGATGATAAGGGAGAGGAATCATGTCAATTTGGAAGCAGTTTTATAAACAATCATTAACTGAGCGTCTGAACCGTTTAGTCAACGGGCGCTATCTCAATGAAAAAACCGCCACTTGGTTAGCAAATAATCAATCACTTCCTCTCGAAATTGCTGATCATATGAGTGAAAATGTCATTGGTACCTATGGACTTCCTTTTGGAGTTGCCTTAAATTTTATGATTAATCAGAAAGATTACTTGATACCAATGGTCATCGAAGAACCCAGTGTCATTGCTGCTGCTAGCTATGGTGCAAAATTAGTTCGTAAAAATGGTGGCTTTACTGCTCACGTTTCCAAACGATTAATGACTGGTGAAATTGCCTTATTGAATGTTCAAACTCAAAATGAGGCTAATGAACTAACAACATGGATTAACGCTCATAAAAATGATTTGCTAGATGTCGCAAGAAGTGCACATCCAAGTATTGTTAAGCGCGGTGGTGGCCCAATCGACATTCGTACGCATTATTATCCACAAACTGAGCAAACAGCTGCTTTCTTCGTTCTCTATCTTACAGTAGATACAAAAGAAGCTATGGGTGCCAATATGATGAATACCATGCTTGAAGCCATCGATCACTATTTGAATCATTACTTTCATGAACACAATCTACCTTATGAAACATTATTAGCTATTCTCTCAAATTATACGACCGATTGTTTAGTCACCGTTTCAACGACAATTTCAGCTGATACGCTCACAAAGCAACACTTATCCGGTCAATGGGTAGCTAAGCGTATTGCGCTAGCCAGTCAATTCGCTAAAACCGATACTTATCGAGCAGCCACACACAATAAGGGCATGATGAATGGTATCGATGCCATTGTTTTGGCTACAGGTAATGATTGGCGAGCCATCGAAGCAAGTATCCATGCTTATGCAACAAAAACTGGACAATATCAAGGGCTTACGACATGGACTTACGATGAAACCAACCAACGACTACACGGGGAACTCACAATCTCTATGCCAATCGGAACCGTTGGGGGTTCAATCGGTATTCATCCTAGTGCCAAACTTGCTCATCAACTCTTAGGACATCCTGACGCCAAAACTTTAATGACAATCATTGCTAGTGTTGGGTTAGCTCAAAACTTTGCCGCACTTAGAGCGCTCGTTAGTGAAGGCATCCAAACGGGACATATGCGCTTACAGGCAAAATCGTTAGCCATTCAAGTTGGTGCTCAAAGTGATGAAGTGGAAAGTGTGACCGAAAAACTCCTACAACAACCTCAGTTAAATCAGGAAACGGCGAAACAAGTCCTCCTTAATTGGCGAAATAATCATTCCACACATAACTAACAAAAAGCGAGTCTCGTTTTTTCACGGGACTCGCTCTATTATTAATTATTTTTCTGATATAATCGTTTATGCTCTTCGATTCCACCAACTTGATAAACGACATTTGGTTCTTCAGATAGATACTGTGAGCTACCGTCAGTCGGCAATGTTTCTTGGAACATCTCTTCATATGCTGATAAACTCAATGATTGGCGATTTGTCAGTAATTTTTGCTGAATTTCTGGAAGTAACGCCTCTTTATAATTGGCTTGTAAGGTTAGTGAGAAGAATTCTCCAACAGCACCTGAGCCATAACTAAACATTCCAATACGATCCCCACTCGTTAAAGTCTCGTCTTGTTCTAACAGACTTAATAAGCTTAGATATAAGGACCCTGTATAAATATTACCTACTTGTCGATTATATTCTCGACTATTCTCAAAATGTTCCAATAACTCGTTGGCTTTTGTTTCACTCACTTCAGGCAACAATTGACGTAACCCTTTTAAGCCCATCTTAGTATATGGGAGATGGAAACAGATTGCTTCAAAATCGTCTAATGTCAACTCGGTTCTTTCTTTATATTTAGACCACACTTGATCTAAAAATTCCAAATATTTTTCTGTTGAATATTTTCCAACAACTTTTGCAGTATCAGAATAATTAGGGCGCCAAAAGTCCATGATATCTCCTGAGAAATATACGGAATCATCATTGACAGTAGCAATACGTGGATTAGCCGTAATTAACATAGCGACTGAGCCAGCTCCCTGAGTGGCTTCGCCTGATGAAGCTAGACCATAACGCGCAATGTCAGCAGCTATTACTAACGCTTTACGTTCAGGATGACGGGTCACATGATCGACCGCTGCTTGTAAGCCAGCCGTAGCACCATAACAAGCTTCCTTAATTTCTATTGCCCGAGCAAATGGATTAATAGTTAACAAATCATGAACATAGACCGCCATTGCTTTTGATTGATCCACTCCACTTTCTGAACCAACAATCACATAATCAATAGCTGCTCTATCTTCATCCGTTAAAATATTATTTGCCGCATTACAGGCTAAAGTCACAGGATCTTGAGTAATCGGAGCTACCGCCATTTTCGACTGTCCTAGACCTTTCAAAAATTTACCTGGTGCTTCATGACGGGCTTCAGCTAAATCCGCCATATCCATATAATATTGAGGAGTATAGAAACCTAACTTATCAATACCTACTTCCATTAAAAAACCTCCTAGATAACATCTATTCTCTTTATTTTATCATAACTCATCCAACGACTCTATAAAGATACTATTAAGTTATGAATAATTAGTCTCTTCTTTCAATCGATTGCTACGATAACACCGCTTCTAAACATTAGCGCAATGAGTATAAATGAGATTCGTCGCTTTATATATGGTTCTATGTTATACTAATTGAGACTTTGACAAATTAGACAATTTAGATAACTGTATATTTTGATAGAAAGGATTTATATGAAACCCCAAGTCGTCTTTGAAGACAACCACCTACTCGTTGTTAATAAGCCTGTTAATATGCCAGTACAAGCAGACGCGTCAGGTGATTTAGATTTATTAACGATTTGTAAACAATATATAAAAGAAGAATATAACAAGCCTGGAAATGTTTATCTCGGTTTAGTTCATCGCCTTGACCGCCCTACTGGAGGCGCTTTGGTGTTTGCTCGAACATCAAAAGCAGCTTCTCGCCTCGCTAAACAACTTCAACGTCATAAAATGGATCGCGAATATATGGCAGTCGTTCATGGACATATTAAACAGATGTCAGGTAAATTGGAAAATTATTTGATTAAAGACCATCAAAAAAATATTGTTTCTGTCGTCGACAAGAAAACAAAAGGTGCTAAAAAAGCTATTTTAACTTATGAAGTGATTGGCTATGCCGAGGAGTTTACGCTAGTTAATGTTCGCTTACATACTGGTCGCTCGCATCAAATCCGTGTACAATTTAGTCATCTAGGACATCCCCTTTATGGCGACCAAAAATATGGGGCTAAAATCAACAAACCGGGACAACAGTTAGCCTTATGGGGATCTAAATTAGCTTTTAAACATCCCACACTAAAAGATTTAATGACCTTCCATTCAGAGCCACCTTTGACTTATCCTTGGTCATTATTTAATAACGAATAAATAGATAAACGTCAGGATTAATCCTGGCGTTTTGCTTATTTGGTGATAATTTGAGCGGCATCATCTTCAGCGATAATGACTTTATTTGCTCGATTAAGGAATAATCCATGTTCAACAACACCGACTAAATGAATCAATTCTTCGGCTAGGTCATATGGATGTGTAATTTTTTCTAGATGTAAATCGATAATATAATGTTTATGATCCGTTACATAAGGATTTCCTTCTGAATCTAGTCGTAATGTTGGATGATAACCTTTTTCTTCAAAATAACGTAACAATTGTTGGCTACCTTCTGTTATTACTTCTACTGGTAGAGGGAAAGCGCCCAATTGGTCCACTTTCTTCGTATGGTCAGCAATCCAAATAATCTCTTGACTATTGTTAGCAACAATTTTTTCAATAAGCAAGGCGCCGCCACCACCTTTGATTCCATTTAAGTCATCATCAAACTCATCTGTTCCATCCACTGTAATGTCTAATTGTTCAACCTCATCAATCGAGCGAATGGTGATTCCTTGTTCTTGTGCTAATTCAGCTGTCGCAATTGATGTTGGCACTCCAACAATTTTAAGTCCTTCATTTTTTATCCGTTCAGCTAAAGCCAACACAAAATAATAAGCTGTTGACCCCGTTCCTAATCCGACAGTCATCCCATCCTGAATAAACTCAGCTGCCTTTTCTCCTACTAATTGCTTCTCGTTAGTCACGTTAATCGTCCTCCTACTATCTTTAGTCCTTCACAATACTGCCTTAATCATACGGAAGTTTTAATTTAAAGTCTAGTCAGTCTAGACATTTCCTCCAATAATAAGTAAGATTTAACCCGTGAGATTATTCGCAGCCCTTTTTTTACCGTATAATAGAATCAATCATAATAAAACTATCATTAAGGAGTCTTTTTATGTCTAGATCAACACCAAATGTTACCTCTCATTTTCGAAAAGATATGATTATGGTCCCTGAAGCGATTAACGAAGCTTCAGGAATTCGCGTTTTCGGTCGTACGTTAAAATCGTTTGTTTTTACAACTGATGTCGCTACAATTACTTATTGTAATGCCGATGCCGTTTTAGCGGTTTATCCCTTCTCTCCTCATCCATCGATTATCCAAGCTATCAGTTCACTAGCACAACGCCCCGTATTTGCAGGCGTTGGTGGGGGACAAACCCAAGGACGTCGGAGCGTTGATGTGTCTCTATTTGCTGAAGCTGCGGGTGTTTCTGGTATTGTCGTTAATGCCCCTATGCCAACCGATCACATTTTAGAAATTGAAAAAACAGTCGATTCCCCTATTATTGGTACCGTCGTCTCTGCTTATAACGATATTTCCGCTCGCTTAGCTGCTGGTGTCGATATTGTTAACGTTTCTGGTGGAAAAGATACACCGGATATTGTCGCACGAATTAGAGAACAATATCCCGATTTACCGATTATTGCTACTGGAGGCAAAAGCGATGATACCATCCGTGCTGCCATAAAAGCTGGAGCAAATGCCATTTCATGGACGCCACCGACAACGGGGGACATTTTTAAAGAAAAAATGGCGACTTATCGTAAAGACAGAAGAAATGAATTCATAGAATCTCATGATGGTATGACGCTTAACGAGTATGAAGAGTTTCTTGAAGAGAAAACAGATAATCATTCCTCATTATAGAAAGGTTTAGGCCCATTAATTATGACAGAATATACTCAACGTTTAACTCACTTGCAAAATACACTTAATCAACAGTCAATTGATGCGATGATTATTTCAAGTCCCGACGCAATTACCTATTATACCGGTGTTTCTAATGATCCAATGGAAAGACTTTGGTTATTAATTGTTCAACCTCAGCAACCTTCTCAATTAATTGCTAATACTCTGTTTTCCGTTCCTGATTCTGATGATTACGACATTATTTGGATTGATGATACAACCGAGATAACAGATGCTTTTAACCGATTAACCTATCCATTAGCTGATGAACAAGCCTTACATATTGGTATCGATAAGACGTGGTCTGTCGGTCAATTTTTCCCTATTGCTAAAGCTCATCCTAATTGGCAATTTGATGTGACTAGTGACTTAGTCGACCAACAAATTGCTACGAAATCTCCTGCAGAACAAGAAGCGATGCGTGAAGCCTCAGCAATTAATGACCGCGTAATGGCACGCATGATTTCTGAAGTGATTCCCTTAGGCATCTCTGAACTTGAGGCTATCGAACATTTAAAACGCCTTTATCTTGAAGAAGACGCTGATGGAGGATTTAGTTTTGACCCTATTGTCGCTTATGGTGCTAATGGCGCTGATCCTCATCATGTCCCCGACAACACGCTTCCTCAAATTGGGGATGCTGTTGTCATCGATATTGGTTGCCGACACAATGGCTACTGTTCTGATATGACACGAACCGTTTATTATGGGGAGGTTTCTCAACTAAATCGTTCGCTTTACCAAATTGTGAAAAGAGCCAACGAAAAAGGAATTTCTGCAGTTACAGAAGGCGACCCAATAGCTAATGTTGACCAGGCCAGTCGTGACTTTATTACAGAAGAAGGTTATGGTGAATATTTTACTCATCGTACCGGTCACTTTATTGGACAATCCGTTCACGAATCTGGAGATGTTAGCAGTTCAAATCATCAGCCAATAGCAGTCGGTAATATTTTCTCTGTAGAACCCGGTATCTATTTACCGAATCAAACCGCTGTACGAATTGAAGATTTAATTATTGTGACAGAAGATGGCCCAGAAGTTATTAATCATTATTCTAAAGATCTACTCGTTATTGAGCCACTACATCGTTAGTCACATTCAAAAAAGACCGTCAATTTTTATGACGGTCTTTTTATTTACTCTTTAGCTAAAAAGTGTAAGATATCCTGCCGATTAATGCGACCAATATATTGGTCATGGTGGTAAACATTCACCTGTTCATTAGACGCTAATACCGAATATAATTCCGATAATAACGTGTCTGTTTGAAGTGATGGATGACTGTCTTCAGCCACATCCTGATTATAATAGCCATTATCAATTAGTCGACTAACCGTTTGATGATTTTGCTCAGGATTACTGAAAAACTGTTTCACAAAGGCTGTCTCAGGATTATTCACTAATGACTGCGGCGTTCCTACCTGTTCTAAGATGCCATCATTAATAATACCGATTCGATCTCCAATACGTAATGCCTCTTTCATATCATGAGTGACAAAGACAATGGTCGTCTTAAATTCGTCATGTAAACTGACGACTAAGTCTTGCAACGATTCTCGAATAATCGGATCTAATGCACTAAATGGTTCATCCATTAGAATGATTTCTGGTTGGGCAATTATCGCACGTATAATACCAATTCGTTGTTGCTCGCCACCTGACAATTCACTTGGATATCGCGATAAATACGTTTCTGGATCCAAATCAACACGCTTTAATAATCGTTTCGTCTCCTTGACAATTTTTTGTTTTGGCCAGCCAAGCATTTCCGGAATAACAGCGATATTTCGTTGGACAGTCATATTAGGAAATAAGGCAATTTGTTGTAGAACATACCCAATTTTCCATCGCAGTTTTTGTAAATCGTACGATTGAATATTTTCCCCTTCAAAAAGAATATCACCTTCACTTTGTTGGATTAAACCATTAATCATTTTTAAGCTAGTCGATTTTCCGCTTCCCGACGGACCAACTAAAACAAAAATTTCACCGCGAGGAATCGTTAAATTAAAATCTTTTAACACCAATTGATCCCCAAATGCTTTTGAGACATGGTTAAATGTAATCATGGGTTCCAATTTTAATCCCCTTCCTCTACTAATCCGTGCGCAACCAAGTAATCGTGAGCTACCTCTTGTGCATCTTTTTCTTCTACATTTACAGCATAATTCATTTTGGCCATCTCTTCTTCAGTAATTTGACCGGCTAGTTGATTTAATGCTTCCACAATTTTAGGATGGTCATCATAAAATTCCTGACGCATTAATGGTGCTCCTTGATAAGAGGCAAATAGTTGTTGATCGTCCTCTAACAATTTTAAATGATACTCTTCTAACTGACTATCAGTCGAATAAGCATCTGTAATATCAATATCACCGTTGCCAATGGCTTCATAACGGAGTGACGGTTCCATACTAGCAACGTCACCAAATTGTAAATCATATAATGATTGAATACCTTTATACCCATCATCACGATCAATAAACTCTAAGGTAAAGCCTGCTTGCACTTGTTGGCTAATTGCCTTTAAATCTGAAATTGTTGTTAATTGATGATCTTTAGCATAATCGTCTCTCACAGCTAACGCATAAGTGTTTTGATAGGCCATTGGTTTTAACAATGTCATATCAAATTGCTCTTTTAATCGCTTGTCGGCTTCTTGGTATGTTTCTTCAGGTGATAGTTGGCTCGCATCTAACGATTCAGGAACGGACACCAAACTGTCTAGAACAGTTCCTGTGAATTCTGGGTAAATATCAACTTCATCACTTTTTAACGCATTAAACACAAAACTTGTTTTCCCAAAATTTGATTTTAATTCAACAGTCATATTGGGATCTGCCTCTTCAATTAATTCTTTATACATATTAATCAAGATATCTGGCTCAGACCCTAACTTACCAGCAATTCGAACCGTTTCTTCTCGGTTTTGATACTGTTCATATATTGTTCCCCCTACAATCATTAAGCACAGCGTCAAAATAATCCCTAATGACCATTTGGGTTTCATATATTGCAGCATACGAATAAGTCCACTGAAAATAACCGCCAATAATGCCGAAGCAATAGCTCCGATTAACGTAAGCGCTAAATTATTTCGGTCAATCCCTAATAAAATAAAGTTCCCGAGACCACCACCACCTACCAAAGCAGCTAAGGTTGCGGTCCCAATAATCAATACAAGCGCACTACGAATACCAGAAATAATAATAGGCATCGCAATCGGTAAGTCAACTTTAAATAGTCGCCGTAACCTTGACATTCCAAAGGCGGTAGCAGCTTCTTCTAAAGCGGGATCAATTTCCGACAGTCCCACATACGTATTTTGAAAAATGGGCAACAGAGCATAAATAACTAACGCAATTAATGCTGGGGTTGACCCTATGCCAACAAAAGGAATTAATAATCCTAGTAACGCTAACGACGGAATCGTTTGTAACACACTGGTTATTTGTAAAACCACTTCGCCAACTTTTCGATGATTAACTAACCAAATCGCTAACGGAACCGTAATCACAATCGCAATTAATAAAGCGGTCAGTGAAATACCGATATGTGTTAATGTCGCTGATAACAGTTCATCTTTACGTTCTATGAACGTTTCTAACAAGGCATTCATAATTTCCCCCTAGCTTACTTATTTTCACACAAGGTATCTTAATCATATATTTTTGTGAATATTGGCGCAAGAAAAACGCTTGCGTAGTGAAAAAATAAATTTTACAAAAAAAGCGTCCCATTCTCTAGAGAACAGAACGCTTACACAAAACGATTCAGCGTAAATATGTGATGACTGTATGTCCAAATACGACTAAAAGAATAATAGCAATGATAACTAAAATGACACCTATAACTAATCGCCAAGGGTGTTTAGGGTTGGACCATTGCCACTGCTTATCTTTTTGCTCTTTAAAATAGATTTCATTGGTATCTAGTAAATTAATATTTTGGTTAACAGAATCGATGTCACGAAACTCAGCCTTAGAATACTCTGTGGTATCTTGATTTGCTAAATGTGAGGAAGTATGACGTTTGTCAGTTGCTTCCATATATTTTTTCCATTCACGATAGGTTCGTCGTTTCATTCTAAGGCCTCCTTATGTTACTGATGACGTTATTTACAGTATAAAGGAATTTCATTTGGATTTGAACTAAAGTTCACATTTATCAACAAAATCCGTCGCTAGTTTGATATTTAAACTAAAATATTATTTTCTCATAACTTATTCTCTTTTTAAAGCAAAATTCATTTGACACTCCTTAGAAAATAAGGGAAAATTTACATAATACATCCGTGGCCACAAGCGGAAAATAAATGGAGGAAACTTAATGGTAAGTGAAAAAATATTATTTACAAGTGAAAGTGTCACTGAAGGACATCCTGATAAAATTGCTGATCAAATTAGTGATGCCATTTTAGACGCTGCTTTGGCTCAGGATCCTTATAGTCGTGTGGCTTGTGAAACAGTAGTTAACACAGGTCTAGTGGTTCTTGTTGGAGAAATCTCTTCACAAGCGCAAATTGATTATCAAGATATTGTGAGAAAAACGGTAGACAACATTGGCTATAACCGTGGGAAATATGGCTTCGATGCTGAAAATTTAGCCGTTCTTGTTGCCTTAGACCAACAATCTCCCGATATTGCGCAAGGGGTTGACCACTCTTTAGAATCAAAATCCGCACCTGCCGATAATAATAGTGAACGGGATGCTGCATTAGGAGCTGGTGACCAAGGTTTAATGTTCGGTTACGCAACTGACGAAACGCCTGAATATATGCCTTTACCACTCACATTAGCGCATCGTTTAACCAAACAATTAGCCACTTTACGTCATCAAAATGTCTTACCTTATTTACGTCCAGATGGTAAAGCTCAAGTGACGATTGAATACAACAACGATAACGAGCCACAACGGGTGGATACAGTCGTTCTAAGTACTCAACATGACGATAATATTGATCAAGAAACGTTACATCATGACATCATTGAACATGTCATCAAACCAATGATTCCCGCTCATTTGTTAGATGACGACACACATTTTTTGATTAATCCTACCGGTCGCTTTGTTATCGGTGGACCAAAAGGCGATTCCGGTTTAACCGGTCGTAAAATTATTGTCGATACTTATGGTGGAATGGCTCGTCATGGCGGTGGTGCTTTCTCTGGAAAAGATGCCTCAAAAGTTGACCGTAGCGCTAGTTACATGGCCCGCTATATCGCTAAAAATATTGTAGCGGCTGGTTTAGCCAAACGTTGTGAAGTCCAATTAGCTTACGCTATTGGAGTTGCCGAACCGGTCTCTATTCGTGTTGATACGTTTGAAACAGGAACCGTTGGCTATGAAGCGTTGATTGAAGCGGTACGAGACTTATTTGATCTTTCCCCAAGTGGTATTATCAATTCTTTAGAATTGCGTCGCCCAATCTATGAAGCCACTGCTTCATATGGTCACTTTGGTCGCAAACCAGAGAACGGTATTTTCCCTTGGGAAGCAACTGACAAAGTAGACGCTTTAAAAGCTTACTTTAACTAATTATACTAACGATTTAATAAAAACAGCTAAGGTTAATCTTAGCTGTTTTATTATCTATTAAGCATTATTGGTGAAAAGGGAAAATCGTGGTAAACTATATGATAACGAAAAAAAGATAGGATCTGATGATTTATGGTAAGTGGTACACATCGCCCTTCATATATACATATTTCAACACAAGCAATTGTCAATAATTACTTAAAAATTAAAGGGCAACTACCTAAAGGAACCCAAGTTCATGCAGTGATTAAGGCCAACGCTTACGGTCACGGTGCATTACCTGTTGCCAAAGCACTCTGCGAAGCCGATGTGGACGGTTTTTGTGTCGCTATTTCAGATGAAGCATTAGAATTACGCGCAAATGATATTTCTCGTCCCATTCTAATACTCGGTGTCACGCCGGTTGAGGACGCCCCATTACTTGCTCAAAAGCAAGTATCGGTCACTGTTTCCTCCCTACACTATCTCAAAGAAGCTTATAATCGACTAGGTGATTCACCTACTCACCCGTTAAACGTCCACTTAAAAGTCGATACGGGAATGGGACGAATTGGTCTTCGCCATGCAGAAGATTTACAGCCATTGGTTAATTTCATTGCTAGTCACCCGTCTGCCTTTAAATTAGAAGGTATCTTTACTCATTTTGCAACGGCAGACAATCTCTCTAATTGGGAAACAGATGTTTTTGAAAGTCAGGCTCATCGTTTCCAAAATATTGTGACAGCCCTTGACTTTAGTCAATTGCCAAATCAACCTGTTTGTCATTATTCAAACTCAGCCATGTGCTTATGGCATCCCGAAATGACATTAGATTGGGCACGATTAGGAATCGCCATGTATGGTTTAAATACGACGAATGATGCCATGGCATTACCTTACGATCTAGAACCTGCACTAAGTTTAACATCAACGATTATCTACGTTAAAAAACTTTCTGCCCATGAAACAATTAGTTATGGTGCAACATACACAACTTCTCAAGAAGAATGGATTGCAACATTACCTATTGGTTATGCTGATGGCTGTCCACGCCAATTAACAGGATACACAGTCCTTGTTGACGGTCACGAGTGTCCTATTGTCGGTCGTGTTTGCATGGATCAATTGATGATTCGCTTACCTAAATATTATCCTGAGGGAACACCTGTCACTTTTATTGGCCGTAGCAAAGATAAAGTGAACCGAGTAGAAGATATGGCAAAACATTGCGATACTATTCCGCATGAAATAACATGTGGTTTCTCTAATCGTTTACCCCTTTACTATTACTAAAAATGAACTTAATACTGGAGGTCAAGACGCATGTTGTCTTCAATCCCATTTCGAATTAAAGTCCGTCCGATTACTGCCCAAGCGATTGGGCAATATAATCAAACATCATTTCATCGCCATGAATTAGTCTTTGCTAAGAAGCCGATTCAACTCTTATTTGATGATGATGCCAAGGTCCCATTAAATATGTACCATATTGCTGTCCTACCTAGTTCAGTAGCGCGTCGGTTAGAATTACCTAAAGCTAAAAATAATCAACCAGCTGGAGACTATGGTTTTTTCGTTTCAATTAGTGATAACTTTTTAAAATCAATTTCTGAAAGTTTTATTGACACACCTGAAACCCTATCCTTATTTAATGAACCCCACATTTTACATTATTCATTTAAAACGTGGCGGCATCTCTTACATATTGTCGATAAATTAGACTATCGTTTGAATGAAGAACCAACAGATATCTCACGGAAAATTTCCTTTGCCCTAGCTTCCCAATTATTTTTGGAAATTTATGAATTATTAAAAAATCCAAATGCCGAAAAACTCAAGGTTGATGAGCGGGAACAATTAGCTTTTCAAATAAAAACTTACGTAGAAGCACATTATTCAGAAGACATTACGATTACAGAAATTGCTGATTTATTCCAAGTGAGCACTTCAACTATTAATCGCTTTTTCCATGATTATTTCGAATCGACTCTCTATCGATTTATTTTATTCCTTCGCCTACAAGCTGCCCATGACTATATCGAACAAGGGTATTCGGTCACAGAAAGTTGGCAAAAAGCTGGTTTTAATGATTATAGTAATTTCTATCGTGCTTTTATGAAACACTTTCACTATCGCCCTCATGAAACTGTAAAAAAATAAAGTGGACTGATAAAATCAGCCCACTTTTTAGTTATTGTTGATTAAAGTAAGAAATAAATTGTTCGAATCCTGTACGTCCATCGTCATCTGTTTTGAAGACACCCGCATCTTCAAGAATCCGAGTAAAGATATCTCCTAAACTTTTTTCGACAATTTCTTGTGCTTCTGTTTCAGTTGTTGGGTGATAATTGGCTTTTAAATCCTCCGCCCAAGCTTGATGCATCGTTTCTACTTGAGATAATTCTTCTTTATCAAGTAAGAAAGCTCTAACATCAGCTAATTCTGTTTTTAGACGTGGCGGTAAAATCGCCAATCCCATCACTTCAATCAATCCAATATTTTCTTTCTTAATATGTTGGACATCAGCATGAGGATGGAAAATACCATCTGGATGTTCTTCATTTGCACGATTATTCCGTAAGACTAGGTCCATTTCATATTGTCCATCTTTCATACGTGCAATTGGCGTAATCGTGTTATGCCGTTCATCGTCAGTATAAGCTAAAATATCACGCGCTTCATCAGAATAACCAATCCATGCTTGTAATATATCATCAGCACATTGAACTAACTGTTCTTTATCACTCGTACGTAAACGAATGACTGACATTGGCCAGTCGACTAAACCGGCTTCAATCATTGGATAGTTATCCAGTGAAATGTGTTGATAAATAGGGGCTTTTTCCATTGGGAAAGTATGGTGGCCACCTTGATAATGATCATGGCTTAATACAGACCCACCCACTCCAGGTAAGTCAGCATTTGATCCCACAAAATAATGTGGTAAATGATCAATAATCGCTAATAAGTTTTTAAACGTTTGTTTATGCACTTTCATTGGTTCATGATGTTCATTAATAAAGATAGAATGTTCATTATAGTAAACGTATGGAGAATATTGGAAACCATATGTTTTGCCATCTAAATCTAATCGAACAATCCGATGATTTTGACGTGCCGCATGAGATTTATCGCCTTTAAATCCTTCATTTTCGAAGCATAGCGCACATAATGGATAGTTGCTACTTGGATTATTTTTAGCAGCTGCGATTTCTTTCGGTGATTTTTCTGGTTTAGACAGATTAATGGTAATTTCCATTTCACCGTATTGACTTTGACTAGTAAATAAAATATTTTTGGCAATATTACGTGTTTTAATATAATCATTTTGTTGGGCTAAATGATAGAAGTAATCCGTTGCTGCTTCAGGACTCTCATTATGGTATTTATCCCAGAAAATATGATTAACGACTGATGGCTGTGGAGTTATTAAATCCATCAACTTCGCTTCAAAAATTTCTTGATCAGCGTGTGACTCATCAATCATTCCTTTTTCGCGTGCGAATTCTACCAATTGGTCCATGGCACTCAATAAATCACCTGATTGATTGGTATCCTCTAATTCGTCGATACTGTTCAAATCAAAGATTGCCAATAGCCGGTTCGTCACATAGTTTTTATCAATTGCCGAGATGGCTTCTGATTCAATAGCAGCATGAACAAATTGTTGAATAGCTGCTTCGATTGTTCCTTTCATTATTTCTCCCTTTCCTTATTAATCTGAAACTTTTTCAGCACCTGGTCCAATTTCAGCAACATAGAAGCTAGCAGCATAACCAATTTTTTCTTTGTATGCCTTATTAATGACATCAATAACGTGATCTACGTTATCTTTATTGACTAAAGCAATAGCGCAACCGCCCATACCTGCTCCTGTCATACGAGCACCTAGGACACCGTCACATTCCCAAGCTTCTTGAACCAACGTATCTAATTCAACACCAGTCACTTCATAATCATCACGTAAACTAATATGTGATTCATTTAGTAATTGACCGAATTTTTCTAAGTCACCGGCTGCTAATACCTCTTTAGCTGCTTTGGTCCGATTATTTTCAGATACAGCATGTTTTGCTCGTTTATACAAAATAGGATCAGTTAATAAATCACTATTAGCTTCAAATGTTTCGTTCGTTAAATCACCTAACGTTTGAATATCTAATTTCTCTTGTAAGCGTGCTAACGCTGCATCACTTTCTTGGCGACGTTGGTTATATTTAGAATCTGCCAATTCGCGACGTTTATTCGTATTCATGATTAAAATGACATTGTCTTTAAAATCAACTGGAACTTTTTCGTAGTCTAGTGTATTAACATCTAAATATAATGCCGTGTCAGTTTCACCAAAACCAACAGCAAATTGGTCCATAATTCCTGAATTAACACCAATAAAATGATTTTCCACTTGTTGGCCAATTTTCACTAAGTCTAAACGAGAAATATTCAATTGGTCCAAATCATCAACAATAACACCAATCAATAATTCTAATGAAGCTGAAGAGGATAAACCTGCACCATTAGGGATATCACCGTAAATCAATAAATCGAACCCTTGAGTCACCTCATGACCTGCTTTTTTGATAAAGTGAACGACACCTTTCACAAAGTTAACCCATTCATCATCGTCATCGTAGGTCAAGTCATCATCAATATTAAAAACTTTAGTGCCTAAATCAGCAAAGTTTTCAGAGTAAGCGTGAACTTCCTTATCATCACGCAACCCCACTAATGCCATTGTTCCTTTTGTAATAGCACAAGGGAAAACATGTCCTCCACTATAATCGATATGTTCACCGATTAAATTCACACGACCAGGTGAAAAATACGTTTTATCGTGTTTATAACCAAAAATATCGTTAAATTTAGCAGCTAATTCTTCTGTATGTTTTAAATCCATAATTGTCACCTCTTCTATCTCTAATTAATAAATGTCTAGATAGATAGAAAGGCTGGGACACATGTCCCAGCCTCCTATCGCTTATTAGCTGGAAAGCTTTACAACTTATTCGTCATCGTCATCATTCATCATTGCTTGTAATTTTTCATTAACGTTAGCAATGTTTTCTTGACTTGATGCCACATAGTCTTCGTCTGTACCAACTAGCTCTCCATTAATAAATGATATGATCATTGGTAAGTTCATACCTGCATATAATTCAATGTTTTTACCAGCAAGAACTAATTTAGAAACCACATTACATGGTGTTCCACCCATTAAATCCGCAAAGACAACCATTTCATCCATAGATTCAGTTGTTTCTAAGAATTTTTTTTGGAAATCTTCAGGACCTTCTTCTGGTTCTAAAATGACTGTATGAATGTTTTCTTGTTCTCCCATAATCATTTCAGCACTTTGTTTAATACCTTCTGCAAAATGACCATGACTAACTAAAACCAATGTTTTCACTCTTTAAAATCTCCTTCTATTGAATAACTCCTAATGCTGAAAGTGCAACACAGACAACTAATACAATAAAGATTGCTTTTGTAGATGTCATACGTTTTCTACCTAGTAACCAGTAAACACCACCAACGATTGCTGCTGGTAATAATCCTGGCATAATTTGGTCAGCAATGTTTTGAACGTCAACAGTAACATCACCAAAGTGTGGTGTAATCGCAAATTGAACACGTACCATTGTCGCACATAGGGCACCTACCATGAATACCCCCATTAAAGTAGCAGCATCAGTTAAAGCTGTTAATTTGTCTGACATTGTTGTAACGAATGCTGAACCTTCACGGTAAGCAACATCAATAGATTTCCAACGGAAGAACATAACGAAGATGTTCGCTACAATCCAAATAAATAGACCAGTTGGGTTACCTTGGCTTGCCATGTTTGCTGCAATCGCACCGAAGATGGTTGGTAATAACGCACCAAAGATTGAGTCACCAATCGCAGCGAATGGTCCCATTAAACCAGCTTTTAAACCAGCAACCGTTTCTTTAGCTGCGTAACCTTCTTCTTCTTCGACCGCTAAGTCAATACCTGTAACAATCGTATTTAAGAAGTTTGACGTATTGAAGAATTGTGCATGAGTTTTCATCATGTCTTTTAATTCATCAGTATTGTCTCCGTACATTTTACGTAATTGTGGAAGGATAGTATATAGATATCCTGATCCTTGCATTCTTTCATAGTTCCAACCAGATTGGAAACCGAATAAGCTACGACGGTTAATTTGATTGAAGTCTTTTTTCGTTAATTTATAATTAGATTTCGTCATCCTCAATTTCTCCTTCCATATCTGCGTCTACTTGGTTAGCGTTATTAACCGGTTGTTGTTGTGGTTTGGCATTGTTGTTTTTGAATGAAATAGCTGCTAGAGCAAAACCAATTAATGCAATTGTTAACATTGGTAGGCCATTGAATGTTGCACCAAGATCTTCAACAACAGATGCTACGCCTGTTCCTAATACTTGAACATTTGAGAATAGAGTTGAGAATAATACAGTAATAATGAAACCTAAGATTAAGTAAGGGAAGTGTTTTTTCACTGGTAAATATCTTAATAAAATTGCAAAACCTACAGCAGGTAATACTGCACCAGCAACTGTTAATCCGTTACCTAACCATGCTAATTGATTATTTAAAACATCAACAACTGCTTCAACAACGCCACTACCAAATACTAATGCTAAAAATACTGGAAGTGCACGAGAAAGTGTCCATGATAAGTTACCTAATAAGAAGTTACGTTCGATTCCTTTGTAGTTATGATTTTCAATATTTGTATCTACACGGTGTGCAAAGAAAGTATTTGCGAAACGTGCAAGAACGTCTAATTGAATCATTAAGGCTGCTACCGGAACCGCTAAAACTGCGATTGCTTGTTGTGGGTCCATGTCAATTGCGATTGAGAATGCTGTTGCTAAAACTGAACCTGAGTTAGCATCGATACGTGAAGCACCACCGAAAGTACCAACACCTAAAATCGTTAATTGCATACCACCACCGATAATTAAACCAGTTGTTACATCACCCATTACTAACCCAGTGAAGAATCCTGCGAATACAGCAGAACCTGCTGATGAATAGATATGTAATTCATCCCAGATTTGGTACCCTGCATATAAGGTTAGTAGTAAAATTTGCCACCATTGAAATTCCATTATTCTTCCTCCACAATAATTATGCTTCTTTTAAAAGTTTCATTAAGTCTTGTTCTGGATCATTAGGTACCATTTGTGCTTTTAAGTAGACACCTTTGTTATCCAATTCTTTAAAGACTTCAACGTCTTCGTCAACCACATTGATTGAGTTTGTAATTGAACGTGTTTCGTCTGTTTGTGACATGTTACCAACGTTAATAGTATCTAATGGCACACCTGCTTCAATTAAGCGTAAGTATGTTTTTGGACGACGAGCCACAATGAAGACACGTTGTGAATCATATTTACCAGCTAAAATGTTTTTAGCGGCTTTTTCAACAGGTAGTACACTTAATTTAACACCTGCTGGAGTAGCAAGTTTCAATCCAGATTTTTCAATTGGATCTTCACTTACTCTATCGTCCACTACCATGATACGACTAACATTTAATTTAGTACTCCATAAGTTAGCGACTTGTCCGTGAATTAAACGACCGTCAATACGTGCTGCAACAATTGTCATAAATAACTCCCTCTTTCTTTTTTTATTCTTTTATATCCATTACTTTTGGCGAATCAACTAGGTTGATATGGTCTTGATATTTGCCTTCAGTTTCAAATACAACGATTTCATTTTCGCCACTATGTAAGAAACCTTTAGCCACATATAATGTTAAGTAAGGACCCACTTCCCAGTAACGTCCAACATTGTGGTTATTAACGAAGACCACACCTTTACCAAATCCTTCCATATCAATGAAAGTATCTTTCGGTTGATCAATATCCACAGTAAATTTATAAAAGCCTGGTTGATTATTATGATGGTCTTTAGTGTAGTCAATTGCAGAAACATCTTCTAAACTCAATGGATATTGAACCCAATCAGTCGCAAAGTGTAAGTCAATTGCTACGCCATTACGAATTCCTTTTCGTTGTGTCGGAGCGACAAATTTATGTCCATAATTGACACGTCCCATGTTTTCAACAAGTACTGTCAAGTCAGTAACTTCAGTATTTAACTTCACATTAATGTCTTCCCCAATTTCTTCTTGATATTGGGTTTTAACATGATTGCCATTGGTGTAGACGTGTACTCGGTCACGAGCGTCAACCACACGAATTCGTTCTGGATCATCTGTATCTTTTTCAATTTGTGTTTGGTAAAGTGTATATCCTGTATTTTGTCCTAAAGCTTCCATTGTTTTTGGATATTTAGTCCGTTGTGGGGTTACTAAATCATCCGCCACTTCAAATAATGAAACTTTATCTGTTAATGGGATATCACTAACTGCCATACTTTCTTTAACTAACGGTTCTTTGGTTTCGTATTCTGGGAAATATTCATTCATCATTTTTTGTAATGCATAATATTTCTCAGTTGGATTACCTTGCTCATCTAACGGAGCTCCATAATCATAAGACGTCACTTGTGGTAGATCATGTTGCAACCGTGCAGAACATCCATTCATAAATCCAAAGTTTGTTCCTCCGTGGAACATATAAAGGTTAATTGATCCTAATTCCATAGCTTCTTTAACGGCATCTACTAATTCATCAGTTTCCCGAGTTACAATTGGTTCATTATAACGATTAAACCAACCATCCCAGAATTCCATTGTCATTAGTGGCCATTTTTTACCATGTTCATCGAAGAATGATTGCATAGAATCAAAGTTTTTCTTCGCTTTAGAACCGAAGTTTCCGGTTGTAAAAATATCTTCATCAATTAATGAACCGGCTCTTAAAGTTGCACGCCATGGGCCATCTGATGTAAATAGTGGTTGTTTAATTCCACGTTCAAGCATCATATGACTTAATTGTTTTAAGTATTCTTTATCTTCGCCATATGAGCCATATTCATTTTCTACTTGGAACATTAAGACGTTGCCACCTTCACTTAATTGGTGAGGTAATAGTTTAGGAATTAAGTGATCGTAGTAACGGCCAACATATTCTAAGTAGCGAGAATCTGAAGAACGTAAGCGCACATCTTTCTCAAGTAACCACGCTGGCATGCCACCAAATTCCCATTCTGCACAAATATATGGCGATGGTCGAACAATTGCATATAAACCTAGTTCTTGAGCGATATTTAAAAATCGTTCAATATCTAGCATACCATCAAAATGATACTCGCCTTCATAAGGCTCATGCATATTCCAAGGAACATATGTCTCTACTGTATTAAATCCTAATGCTTTTAAGTTATACAAAGAATGGTACCAATCATCTGGATGTACACGGAAATAATGAATAGCTCCTGACAGAATTTTCATTGGTTCGCCATTTAGTATAAAATCTTCTTTTATTTCAAACTGTGCCATGCTTTCCTCCCTTTCATCATAGTGTTTATCGATTTAGTTGCAAAAAATAATTTAATATATTAATATAAGGTTTCAAAATAGTTATCAATTGAAAGGCAGGCCGTTAGAATTATGAAAAAACCAAAATACGAAATGATTAAAGATGCATTACGTAAAGAAATCACGTCAAGTCATCATTTTAATCCCGGAGATAAATTTTACACAGAAGCTGAACTCGCTAAGAAATTTAACGTGTCTTCCATTACTGTTATCCGGTCTTTAAACGAACTTGTTAACGAAGGTTATCTCGTTCGCTTTCAAGGAAAAGGAACATTTATCTCTCGTGCTCGTAAAGATCAGCCCATTAAATTCTCCGATGAAGAAGTATTCCCCATCAAAAATGATCACGTCAAAGTGTTAACCTTAGAACCAGGAAACAATCCTGAAATCCTTAAAAAGTTAAACTTAGCAAAAGATGATACCTATTACATCATCGAACGTGTCCGCTATAATGTAGACGATCCCTATATTTTCCAAAAATCATATATCCCAAGCGCTTACATTGACAAGAGCGATTTAAATCCAGTGTACTACACCTCAATCTATCGGCGCTTCCATGAAGATTTTAATATCGATATGTCCCAACAATATTTTCGGGAAACTAACGATGTTCGTTTAGACATTCCTGAGAAAGTCCATCAAGAACTAGAACTTAACCCTCATGAACCCTGTGTCTATCAAAACCGGCTAACGGTTGGTAGAGATAGCGGGAATACGCTGGAAATTGTTCACTCTTACAAAAAATGGAACTATTTTAAAATTAAAATACAGTCCAATGATTGGGAATAAGGGGGGAAGCCCCCTCGCTACCCTTTCATTAATAACTATCGATTGTTTAGGTCAACTAATTAATCGATTTTTTTGTTCCAAGGAGTTGCTGTTTCTTTTAAGACAGCATTTAATGCTTCAATATTTGCTTTACCTTCTGTACGTAACCATTCTAATGTTGTTTCTTCGCGGTCACCTTCAGCAGTTGCGTAAACTTCTACACTATTTTTCCATGTAGACCGTCCACATAATACACCATTAAATGTTGAACCTGCTTCTTTAGCAAATTTCAATGTGTCTTTGAATAAGTCCATTGAAACACCTGCACTTAAGAAGATGTATGGTAAATTAGTTGCTTCAGCTTGTTCTTTGAATGCTTGTTTTGCTTCTTCTTGTGTATAAACAACTTCACCATCGCCGTAACCTTCAACAAAGTTCATATTAACAGGAACTTCCATTTTTAGTACGTCAACTTGGTAACGTGGGTCTGAGAAGACTTTCATCATTTCGTTAACTTTGTGAGGTTTTACTTTAGCAAATTCAGCAGATTTAGCATCTTCAATATTAGCGTCGTAAGAAACTAATTCTAGGAAGAATGGAATATCTTCAGCTGCTGCTTCACTACCTACACGTTCAACGAAAGCTTTTTTCTGATCGTTAATTTCGTCGCCTTCATCAACATCATAGTAAACTAAGATTTTAACAGCGTCGGCACCAGCTTCTTTAATACGTTTAGCTGACCACACATTTAATAAGTCTGGTAAACGTCCAGGTGTATCAGCGTCATAACCTGTTTTTTCATAAGCTAGTAATAAACCAGCTGAGTCATCTCTTACTTTAGTTGCTGGTAAACCATATTCTGGGTCTAATAAAATTGAAGAGGCATATTTTGTCAATTCTTTAGACACAAGGCTTTTGAATTCTTCAATTGTTTCTTGGTCTGTGTCAGCACCAAAACCATCTAACATACGGCGTAATGCACCACGTTGGTCAATCGCTAATGCAGCGATGACATCATCTTCATTAGATAATTGTTTTAAAGCAGCTTTTTTGTTTTCTGATAAATGTAACATAACATTTTCCTTCCTTTTTATTTTTTATAATTTTGAAACCATTATGAAATTAAAATTCGTGGATAGTAACGCCTTTAACCACCCGATTGACTGTACCTGTTGCTGAAGGAGTATCTGGTGTGTTATCCACTTTTACTGAGGTTAATAGTGCAAATGTTTGTGCCACCATAATATAAGGTAAGGCTAAGTATCCTGCTGGTAATAGAATAGCATCACTTGAGAAAGTGAAGCGAGAACCTTCAAACTCTTTACCTGAGTCTTGAGATTGTTGTTCGATACCTACAGTTGCTTGCGCAATATCATCAGTAGCTACTTCAGTTAAAATATCGTAATCATATTGACTTGTATATGTATCGTTAGCGACAAAGTCAAACACGATTGTTTTCTCGTTGATAAATGATTTTGGTCCATGACGGAAGCCCATAGAAGAATCAAACACTGTAGCAACTTGGCCAGCTGTTAATTCTAATAATTTTAATTGTGCTTCACGAGCTAGTCCAGATAAAGCACCTGAACCTAGATAAACCACACGATCATAATCTAAGTCGACCCATTTTTGAATATCTTCTTCACGGCTAACAACTTCTTCACCTAAAGTAGCAGCTGCTTTAACATATTCTGCTTTTTCACTATCAGCTGTTGTATCAAATACTAACATGGCAGATAATGTCATACATGTGAATGATCCTGTCATAGCAAAACCAGCATCGTTAGATTTTTCAGGCATTGATAATAGAAATTCATTCTCTTTGCCTTCACTTTCAGTTGCTAATTTTCCTTCTGGTGCACATGTAATCAACAAGTGATAAATATTGTTAACATATTTATTCGCAATTTCTTTGGCTGCTAAGCTTTCAGGACTATTCCCGCTACGTGCGAATGAAACTAAAATCGTTGTTTCATCTGGGAATAAGTAAGATTGCGGATGTGCCACAATATCAGTTGTAGCATAAGATTCAAAAACGAATTGGCTTGTATCCCCTGTTTGGTTTAAATGTGGGGTAACCGTATCACCAACATATTGAGAGGTTCCAGCACCAGTAAAAATCACACGTACGCGTTTGCCTTGACTATCTGCGGTAACTTTAGCTAAGAAATCTTTAATTTCTTGTTTTTTACCTTCATAAATATCAAGCGCTTCTTGCCATAATTTTGGCTGTTGCTTAATTTCTTCAGTTGTTATGCGAGCCCCTAATGTGTCTAATTTTTCTTCACTATAGGTAAACATAAGTGCCTCCTTATAAATTTAATATATCAACTTTTCAAATTTAGCATATTAAATTTCGACGAAAAAGTCAAGCGCTTCAGATATTTTCATCATTTAATTGGTAAACAGTACGGCTATGAAAGGCCTTTCCTGGATTAATTATCAACTCTTCAGGAACATTTGAAAAATTCATAGCATTCGGTAAAAATTGTGTTTCAATCGCAATCGCTTGATGAGGTTGACGTTCGCGGTCATTAGGATCATTCCCATTCATCGTATAAATAATCACACTAGGAGCAGTCGTATAAATATCAACGGCTAGTTTGTTATCCGGTTGTGATAAAGATAAGGAAGGGGCTTGATTGTCATCTAAGATAAATGGATGATCTAATCCGCCTTTTGCTTTTATCTGCTCATCATCACTATTAATGATATCTGTTAATAAACGTCCGTTTCTTAAATCAAAAATAGAGTTCGTCACATCTTTTCCTTCCTCATTGATAGGAAGACCTGAATCATCGACAGGCATATAGCGAGACGCTTGAATTTGTAATTGATGATTTAAAATGGTTTCATGGTTAGCATTTAAATTAAAGTATACATGGTTGGTTGGATTGACGATGGTTTCCTTATCCGTCTCAACATCGTAATCAATTATCCAAGCATTATTATTTGTTAAACGATGCGTTACCTTAAATGTTACATTGCCAGGATAACCATTACGTCCATCAGGATCTGTCCATTCAAATGTCACAAAGACACTCTCGTCATCTTCTCCAATAGTATAATTCCATTGGTCCAAGTCTATTGAAATCTCACCGCCATGTAGGTGATTTTTTCCTTCATTTTGGTCCAAGTAAACAGTTTCTCCATTTAATGAAAATTGTCCATCAGCAATACGACCAGCTACTCGTCCGACAGTTGCTCCTAAATAATAACTATGTAAATCAAAAACTTCTTTGGCATCTTGATGCCCTTCGACGATATTTACCATTTCCCCTGATGCCAACGGGACATTGAATCCAACTATTCGTGCACCTAAGTCTGTCACTTCGATACTCACTTGATGATCATTTTCTAAAATTATTTTATGATAGGTCATTTCTTGATATTGACCAAATATCGTTTCCTCTATATTCATTCTTTCACCTACTTAAAAAATCTCTTCTTTATTTTACCATACTATGTAACCGTTTCCTACATTCAATATATTAAATCTAATCCTAAAAAAGGAGAATGATGCTACCATCACTCTCCTTATCTTATTTATTTCATTTTTGATAATTCACCAATAATATGTTGATAAGTCTCTATCAATTTTTCTTTATCTTCATCAGACAACTCTGCCTCATTGATATAATTTTCTAAAGCTGCTAATTTTTCCGCATCAGGATACATCGATAAGTTAACAGCAGCTAACACTTCTGGCGCTGTCAAATCCACTCGCATCTGTTCAGGCATTTGTTCCATCAGCTCGTAAAAGGCTTTTTTTGCCTCTTCTGATTCATCCCATAATAAACTTAAGTGGAATAACTCATAAGCTGACATTGTGTCGCCTTTAGATAAATAAAATTGACCTAATAGATAGAAACCTTGCGCTAAACAATGTGGGAAGTAAGCATGTTTCAATCCCGATAAAATCGTTGGATATGACATCCCATATTGCCCCATATTTTGATAAAGTTCAGCCAATTCTAAATAAGCTGGCGCATCATATGGGTTCCACAAAGTCGCCTGTTGATACATTTCAGTGGCCTCACGCCATTCATTACTTGTGACTAAGATTCTAGCATAATCTTTATATAAATTCGCATAATCTCTTTTTGTTGGCTTCAAGATCATTTCACTACCATTTTCCAACCAAGATTCAAATTGATCAATCGGACTATAGATACTTAAATTTTTCTCATACATTCGAGGGCGAATTTCTGAAAAATCTTCTTCCATTTTCCGAATAAATAAGGACGTTTCAAATTGTGCTCGGGTAGGATTATCTTGTGACATTTTCTTCATATTGCTCATAAACTCTTCATCATCTGTCTGTTTAATATCTGTTAAGATGGTTTCAAGACTATCTGCTTTATCAGTATAAGCCTCAACTAAATATTGGTCCAACGCTTTAATAAACGCTTCATCCTCAATATAATCGAAGTTGTCTCGAAGGTTTTGAGCAATGTGTCGTAAATCTGTCTCAAAATCTCCTGTTTTTTGAATAACAATCTGGTTTAACAAGTCCTCTTTTTTCTCACTCATAATTTCCGCTCCTTAAGCGTTAAACGATTTTAACACTAATATAGCTATTTCTATCTTATCTACTCGTTTGCAAAACGACAGCATAACATACCATTGTTTATTTTACCGATATTTATCTGTTTATCAAGTGATTTGACCATTTAACATCGTTAGCTATCGCTTATTTTCTCTACATTGCACCTATTTATTTTACCATAGAAATCATCAATAATTATTAAGAAAGTGCTATTATCATCTCGCCCATTTTGTTATATACTAGATGGGGCTGTGAGCTAATTTATTAACTAAGGAGCCTATGATGATGACAACTGCTCAATTTAATCTTACTCCAAGCTTGTTTCATTTTGCTTATTATGACACATTAAAACAATCCTTAAATGATAAGCCACACTCAATAACTACTGATTTGCCTGATGCTTCATGGCATACTCATGATGAGATAGAATGCATCCTCTACTTGGGAAACTTATGTCACTATAAAATTGATAATCAAACATTCACATTATATAAAGGCGATGTGCTAGTAATCCCTGCCCATACCCCGCATCAAGCGATTTATGAGGAAAAAATTAATCATGCTCGTTACGTCATTCGTCTATCTTCTGAACTATACCAACAGTTTGTATTGTCTAACCCTACATATACCCAAGGCCTTAACGATTTAATCACTAAAGCTAAAATTTATCGATTGAACACTGGCGATTTAGATTACATTCTACAAGAATTCCAATGCATCGTTCCGCTCGTTTCCAAGGCAAATGACATTTATCCATTTGCCATCGCTTATCACTTATTCCAAGCGATGATTCATTTAGTCCAAAGTTCACAATCAAATCGTTTACCTGGCAACTATCACGAAGACCATCACTTTAGTCATATTATCTATTATATTGACCATCATTTTCGTGACCCCAATCTTCAATTACAGCGGATAACGGAAGAATTTGGTCTATCACCCTATTATTTTTCGAAATTGTTTCGCCGTGAAATGAATTTAAATTTCCATGACTATTTAATTCAAAAACGAGCAAATTATGCAGCAAATTTAATGCGGAGTTTCCCGCAACACTCATTATCTCTACAAGAGGTTGCTAGTCAATCTGGATTTGGAGATTATTCAACCTTCTATCGTAGTTTTAAAAAAACATTTACACAATCACCCAAAGACTTTATGCGTTCACTCGCAAAATAAAAAAACTCAATGTGGAATATCACATTGAGTTTTTTATTAATCATCATTTTTCGATTCATCGTCTGCTTGTAACGACAAATCCACGATTTCTTCATCATTATTCGATTGAAAACGATCGTACAAGTCTTGGCGAAACTCCTCAATTGGCGTCACCTTAACAAACGAATCAGGAGTAAAGCGTGGGCGATAATCGGCAGGAAAATCTTCAAATTCTGTCGACGTAAACAAATATTTTTCCATCTGTTCATCTGACATCGTTGAAAAATATGCGAACGGAATCATATCATCTGTTAACCGGCGATTTCGCAACCGTTTGATAAAATGCGGAATATTATTTAAATCGTAATAATAAGCAAAGTACATCTCACTTCGCCGTTTTTCAACTGGTGTTCGACTATATTCAATTAAAATCTTTAATAATGCTTGCTGCTCAAGGATATTACGATGCTCAAAGCCACTATAAGTTGTTCTTAACATATAAGGCGTATCAATATTAACCTCAGCTAACTTGGCATCATCATCATAAATTTTTAAGGTACGATACTGTTCTTCTGTTTCCGAAGCTTTCGAACGTGCAACATAATAATTTTCGACGAAAGATAATTGATTTAATTGACTATACAGTTCTTCTGTCCGCATAGATTACAGTCCCCTCTTTGCTTTTCTTCAGTATACCTTACCTCTTAAGAGTTTGCACTTGATTCATCTGTAGAGACTGTTTTCGTTGATATTTTTTTCTTTGGTTTTTTCAAAATAGGTTTTTGTTTCACATTAAATGTGAAGCCTTCCCCACTAACCTCAGAGACAGTGGAAATATATAGGAAAGCTCTCGTATCGACTTCATGTAAATGGCGTTTCAATGCAATCATATCTGAACGGTTAATAACAGTTATAATCACGACGCGTGGTGTTTTCGTATATCCACCTTTAGCATTATAAATCGTTGTTGCCCGGTGTAAATCATTTAAGATAAAGTCATTAATTGCACTACCATGTTCCGATATAATCGTAACTTGGAATTTTACATTACCCCCAGACATAATTTTATCAACAATCTGAGAGTTTAATAAAATACCGATGCTTGCATACAGACCACGATCAATTCCAAACATCAACATCACAAACATCAGAACAATTAAATCGACAATCATGACAGACATTGCGAATGGAATTGGGGTATACATATTAATAATTTTACCGAGAATATCTGTACCACCAGTTGAAGCTCCGGCATTATACACGGTTCCCATGCCAACAGCCATAATTGTAATTCCTAATATTAGGTTCACAATACTATCTTCAGCTACCGGACCATCAATAGGAATTAATCGTTCATACATTCCATAAAAAATGGAATATAAAAAGATAGATACTAATGTTGTCCCACCAAAGTCTTTCCCAACAAAAATGATTCCTAATGCTAGCAACGTCATGTTAACAATAAATAAAATAACTGAGTAAGGTAGTCCAATAAGTGCATCTAAAACAATTGTAATTCCTGCAGTACCTCCCCCAGCTAATTCGTCAGGTACAATAAAGAAATATAAACCTGTTGTCATTAAAAATGTTCCTAACGCCACAAGTAATAATTGTCTTACATTAATGTTTTTTAAGCTTTCCATTTTCCCACTCCTTTTTCTTGAATTTTGAACACACTTGACTATAGCAAATATACGGTATAGACGCAATCAGTTATTTGAAAAAATCTGGCTTTTTATAAGCTTTCATTACTGTTTTCATGTTTATAATTGAGCAAAGTTAAACCATCTATAATAAAGGAAAATGTATCCGATTCCACCTCGTAGTGAATCTTGAATAGGTAGCCATAATTCGCTATAATTAAGGGACGTAGTGTTAAAAACAAACGACTAACTTTACTTTGGAGGTAATGATATGTCAAAAGATTACGAAGTATTACTTTATTATAAATATGTTCCGATTGAAGATCCTGAACAATTTACGAAAGATGAACTGATGTATTGTAAATCAATTGGTTTACGTGGTCGTATCTTAATTAGTTCAGAAGGAATTAACGGAACCGTTAGTGGTCCTAAAGAAGTCACTAAAAAATATATGGATCATATGCACAGTATGGATAAATTCTCTGACTTATGGTTTAAAATTGATGAAGCAGATGACTACGCACATAAAAAAATGTTCGTTCGTCACCGTGATGAAATCGTGTCATTAAAACTTGAAGATGATGTTGACCCATTAGAAACAACTGGTCATCATCTTGAACCTGAACAATTCCGTGAAGCAATGCAAGATGACGATACCGTCATCATTGATACTCGTAACGACTATGAATATGAACTAGGACATTTCAAAAATGCTATCAATCCAGATATTCATGCTTTCCGCGAATTACCACAATGGTTACAAGATAATAAAGAAAAATTCATGGATAAAAAAGTTCTTGTCTATTGTACTGGTGGTGTTCGTTGCGAAAAACTTTCTGGCTACTTAGTCCGTGAAGGTATCGGTAAAGAAATCGGCCAACTATATGGTGGAATTGAAAACTATAGCCAAAATGAAGAAACAAAAGGCGACTTATGGGAAGGAAAAATGTATGTCTTTGACGAACGGATTTCTGTCCCAATCAATCGCGTAAACCCTACAGTTATTGGTGTTGATCATTTCGATGGTACGCCATGCGAACGTTACATTAATTGTGGTAACCCAGAATGTAACCGTCAAATTTTAGCATCTGAAGAAAACCAAGAAAAATACTTAGGCGGCTGCTGTCACGAATGCCGTGTTCATCCACGTAATCGTTACGTTAAAGCACGTGGTTGGTCTACTGAAGAAGTTAAAGAACGCTTAGCTGCTATCGGTGAAGAATTACCAGATGGCGTTGAAGCATAATAGTTTATAGTAGTAAGTTAGCGGAAGAGGCGTGCCTCTTCCGCTTTTTGCTGCCATTTTTTAATTCTTCCTTTGTTTCATAGTTCACTATGCTATAATACACTCTAAGTTCTTACGCTAAACGATTAAAGATTAAAGATTGGAGTGTCATTTGTGTCACGTCAAACAATTAAACAATCAAAACGGATTGTCGTCAAAATTGGAACCAACTCCCTTCTTGATGACAATAACCAATTAAATTATCGACGAATTGATCGCCTAGCCTATGTTTTAAGTACGCTAGTGCAATATAAAAAAGAAGTGATTCTCGTCACTTCGGGAGCTATCGGAGTTGGATGTGCCCAATTAAATATTGCTGAACGCCCTGTTGCAATTCCTAAACAACAAGCCATCGCTTCAGTTGGACAGGTCGCTTTGATGACAGTTTACGATCGGTTCTTTGGTTACTACAATCAACCTGTTGGTCAAGTCCTATTAACAAAAGACATTATTGATTTCCCTGAAAGTTATATTAACTATCAGAATAGTATGAATGCCTTACTAAATAATCAAATTATTCCAATTATTAATGAAAATGACGCCGTAGCAGTTGAAGAAATGGACCACCATACTCGCTTTGGAGATAATGATACTTTATCCGGAATGGTTGCACGAACAACAGCGGCTGACTTACTTATTTTATTAACCGATGTTGATGGTTTTTATTCAGGGAATCCTCAATCAGATGCTTCGGCCAAACGTTTCAAAGTTCTGTATGAAGTAACTGACGAATTAATGGAAATGGCTGGAGATAAAGGATCAACCTTTAGTACTGGGGGTATGCAAACCAAATTAAGAGCGGCTAAGCAATTACTTATTGATCAAATCTCAACCGCTATTATGAGTTCACATGACCCTAGTGATATTTTCTCTTTATTAGATGGATATGATATTGGAACTGTATTTATTCCAGAAACGAAGGAGGACTAATAATGATTAATGAAAAATCTCTCATTACCTTAGCTAAAAATGCTAAGAAGACAGCCCATCATTTAGCACAATTAACGACTACAGAAAAAAATATGGCGTTACGTACCATGGCAAAACATCTTAGATCAGCAGCAGCCGATATTTTAGCTGTTAATGCTAAAGATATCAGTGAAGCTAAGCAAAATGGGCGCTCAGATAGCTTTATAGAACGTCTGACTTTAACACCAGAACGTGTCGAAGCGATGGCAAATGGTCTCGAACAAGTGGCTACTTTACCAGATATTATTGGCCAAACGGATTCTCAATGGTTAACTGACACCGACTTACAAATCAGTAAAGTTCGAGTGCCTTTAGGCGTTATCGGTATCATCTACGAATCTCGTCCTAATGTCACAACTGATGCCTCAGCCTTAGCTTTCAAATCAGGGAATGCGGTTATTCTTCGTGGTGGCAAAGAAACGATTCATAGCAATACAGAAATTGTTCAAGTGTTACAAGCAGCCCTTAAAGAAGTGAACTTGCCAATAACAGCAATTAACTATATTGATAATCCAGACCGTGAGCTTGCAAAACAGTTCATGCATTTGAATGAATATGTTGATTGTTTAATCCCTCGTGGTAGTGCTGGCTTAATTCAAAACGTGATTCAACAAGCAACAATTCCAACTATAGAGACTGGAACCGGTAATAATCATTTGTATATTCATAAAGATGCTGATATCGAAAAAGCATTAGCCATCTTAGAAAATGCTAAAACACAACGCGTATCTGTCTGCAATGCCATTGAAACTTTATTGGTCGATAAAGAGATTGCTGAGGAATTTCTCTCTCTAGCAGCCTCACTACTCGCAAAATATCATGTTAAAATTCATGCTGACAATATCGCAAGCAACTATTTTCAAAATAGCATCGCTATTACTCCTGACGATGATGCGACGGAATATTTAGATTATGAATTAGCGATTCGGGTTGTTGAAGACGTCAACACTGCTATTGAACACATTATGACCTATTCTACACATCATACGGAAACAATTGTTACCGAAAATTATTCTACCGCTCGTTTATTTACCCAAGCTATCGATTCAGCTGTCGTTATGGTTAATGCCTCATCTCGCTTTTCTGATGGTGAACAATTTGGTTTTGGTGGCGAAATTGGGATTAGTACTCAAAAATTACACGCACGTGGTCCAATGGGATTAGCCGCGTTAACTTCTTATAAATACATCGTTTTAGGTGATGGACAAACTCGTGATTAGATGACTTCATTAAAAAAGGTCGTTGGCTATGCCAGCGACCTTTTTCGATATTAATTACTTTTTATTTAATAGCTTTAGATTCTTTTTTGTCTTCTGAACCATTATAAATAGCCCCAATGACATTCGCATTAACAGCATCTAGTCGTTCTTTAGCTTGATAAATACTATTTTTTTCAGTAACTCCTTCACGAATCGTAATGATGATACCATCTACTTTAGTAGCCATCACTTGAGCATCATCACCTGTTAATAATGCAGAGGAATCAAAAATAACTGTATCAAAAACATCATTGAATTCTTCAATAAGAGCTTCCATTCGTTTAGAATCTAATAATTCTGAAGGATTAGGAGGCATTGGCCCAGCTGATAATACATAAAGATTAGCGTCTTTAACTTTGATAATAGCATCCATAATAGTCAAACTATCATCTGTCAATAATGTCGTTAACCCTGGATGATGTTCGTTTAAATTAAATGTTTTATAAATAGAAGGTTTACGCAAATTGGTATCAACTAACAAAACCCGTTTCCCTTGTTCAGCCATTACCGCAGCTAAATTGGCTGCCATTGTCGATTTTCCTTCTGAATCATCGGCTGAAGTCACCAACAACGTTTGAATTTTTTTATCTGCAGCAGAAAATTGAATATTTTCCTTTATAGATCGAAATTGTTCCGCAACCGTATCACTTGGTCGTGTCACTGTTACTAAGCTTGCCCCTAATTGCTGTTCTTGATTATCTTTATCACTTTTTTTTCGCTTATTTGTTTTAAACACCATTACAATCCTCCTTATTAAACTCGACGACGACGATTAACAGTTTCTCCAGACAATGTTTTTTTGAAGCGCGTGTCTTTAACATCATCGCGTGACATCTGTGAAACAGCTCCTAATGGTGTCCAACCGATTTCTTTAATAATCTCTTGAGAATGGATTGTCCGATCAAAAACTGAATGTAATAACACCCAAAGAAAACCAACTAGAGCCCCTATTACTGTCCCAACTACTAAATTTACCGCAATATGTGGAGATGAAGGCGTTTCGTTTGGTTTTGCTTCAGTTACCACTGATACTTTTTGGACATGTAAGATATCTGTTGCTTGATTAGAAAACTGATTGACAACTGCATTAGCAATATCTGCTGCTTGGTAAGGAGAATTATCTTCAACATTAATTGATAAAATTAATGAATCCGATTCATTATCAATTGTAATCTTATCCGCCAGTTCGTCCACAGATTGATTTAAATCTAAGTCATTAATGACTGGATCTAACACTGCAGGTTTTTTAATCAATGATTGATAGGTATTTAATAAAATTTCATTTCCTTCTGACGTTAATTGTTGACTATTTTCAACAGAATCTTGTTCTCTATTTACTACAATATCTGCAGTTGATGAGTAAGTCGGTTTAATCAGTACAAAAGTAATTAACGCCGATAAAACTAACCCAATAATCGTTGTCAATATTATTTTCCCACTATTATCTTTTATTGCTCTACTGATATTGGTTGATGATCTTTTTTGTTTACTTTTCATATTTCCTCCTAAAGCATTAGCTACTCACACATTTTACCACAAAATATTAGGAAACTATGATGATTCAAATTAAGAATCTTGAAGGTTACGGTGAACATATTCAACCAAACGTTTTCTTAGTTCACTATTATTAGTTCCTGATATATCTAAACGATTAATAAATGATAAAATATTTTCTAATGGCATATTTTGAATACGACCAACAAAAATTTTATCATCAACTTTCTCCCCAATCGTTTCATCGGTTAATAACAATTCTTCATAAAGTTTTTCACCTGGACGAATTCCCATTTCTTTAATCTCAATTTCATCTTCAGTAAATCCACTTAATTTAATCATTTTTTTAGCTAAATCTACAATATAAACTTCTTCTCCCATATCTAAAATAAAGATTTCGCCACCTTTGGCATAAGCTCCAGCTTGAATAACTAAACGACTAGCTTCTGGAATCGTCATAAAGAAACGTCGCATATTAAAATCCGTCACTGTCACTGGCCCGCCAGCTTGAATTTGGCGTTTAAATAGTGGAATAACTGAGCCGCGACTCCCTAAAACATTACCAAAACGAACAGCAGTAAAAATCGTATGACCTTCTTCATTCAGTCCCGTAACAATCATCTCAGCAATTCGTTTGGTAGCCCCCATAACACCAGAAGGATTATTTGCCTTATCTGTTGATAACATAACAAATACACCAACATTAGCTTTTTTAGCTGCCATAGCCACATTTAAAGTACCAAACACATTATTTTTTACTGCTTCAGTGGGATTTGCTTCCATTAATGGAACATGCTTATGCGCCGCTGCATGATAAACAATATCTGGTTGATATTTTAGCATTAATGTTTCAATATATTCTTTATTTTGCACATCAGCAATGACAGGAATAATCTCAGTATGTTGCAAATTTAAATTCCGCAACTCTTGATAAATAAGATAGATTGAATTCTCACCATGTCCCAATAAATAAAGATACCTTGGAGAAAATTTAATAATCTGACGGCATATCTCAGAACCAATAGAACCTCCAGCTCCCGTCACTAATACGCTCTGGTCGCTAATTTGATTTAATGCTTTCTCATCATCTAATTCAACTTCCTCTCGACCTAATAAATCAGCAATATCGATTTCATGTGAGATTTGTTTTGAATTAAATGAATAATTTTCAGTAAATATCCCTTCACCTGGTGACATTTGCGTCATTTTTATTCCCATTGAATGACCAAAATCTAATATCCATTCCATTTTATCAATCGATAAAAACGGTGCTATAAAGAAAAAGCCTAACATAATATGAACGATAAAATAAATACTTGGTATCCCTATCATTGTTTGAACGGGCAAACTAATAGAATCGTTTAACAAGAGGTAAACCATCGGGATTCCAATAACCATACTTACTAAATCAGCTAATATAATAGCTTCCCATTTGAAATGTTTTGAAATTTTCACTACCTTCCTCCATCATTCTAAAATAACCGCCACCGTTTTTGGCGTTTTTTCTCTACGTGAAAATCAGTAATTAAGGGATCGCCATTGATTAAACTTTTGGCATTTTGTTTTAAATCAAAAACCGTCGTTTCCCCGTATTTTTTTTCAACCTTTTTCAAAGCTTCGGTCATTAAATACCTCTGGTTTCCTTCAGGCCGATGCGCATCAGAAGCTATTAAATGCACAAGCCCTTGATCTAGCATCTGCTCAGCAGCATGCTGTACTTCTTCCCCAAATTTACCGAGATAACTCGCTGCTGTTAACTGTCCATAACAGCCACGTTTAATATATTCTGCTAATAATGACGGATTTTTCATTAATATTTCATGACGCTCGGGGTGAACAATGACTGGTTGAATATCGTTTACTCGCAAATCAAAAAGCAACTGATCAAAATAAATAGGAATACTATCAGAAGGAAGTTCAAGTAGTAAATATGTTTGATTTAAATCAGCAAATAAAATCTCGCCTTTTTTTATATGATCTAATAAATCGATATGAACGCGTACTTCTTGTGACGGAAAAAGAATGACATTAATTCCTCTTCTATCAAGTTCCTCTTGTACAATAGCCACTTGTTGTTCGATGTCACTTGCATAGTTTAAGTATCTACCATCATAATGATGGGGAGTTGCTAAGATATGGGTAATTCCATCACTTTTTGCTTGATTAACCATATCTATGGTCATCTCTAAACTTTCTGATCCATCATCAATTTCTGGTAATATATGGCAATGACTATCAATCATTGACTCTCACCTCCCCCAATTTAAGGTAAGAACAGCTAGCAGATTAGTTTTTACTACGATCTTCTACTTTCACCAATTCTCTTTGAGCGTTATAGTAAAATTTTAAATCAAATAATCCTTCTTGTTCTAAAATTGCAGTAATAAATAAACGATCGCCTTCCCATAACTCCAAATCTAATACTCGTGATTTAGGAATCCAGTGCATTTCGCCTTCGTCATTCGGTCTAACTTCTCGGTTTGCAATCGTTCCCGTATAAACAATAATTAAAATTGGTTCAGATTGAGTATAATGAAAAGTGACAAATCCTTGAAATTGCGCATTTTTTAATGGCTGTCCAGTTTCTTCATATACTTCGCGTGCTGCACATTCCAAAGGGGATTCACCAAATTCAAATTTTCCACCCACACCTAACCATTTATCATGATTAATATCTTGAGATTTTTTATTTCTCAAAAGCATTAACCAATCTTCTTGATCTTCTAAATAAATTAATGTGGTTAATTTCAAATAAGTTCACCTAGATTCTCGCTTTAACGGCTGTTGCCATCCCGATACAACCTTTTCCACCATGTACACCAATCACTGGTGTTAAATAACGCATCCAAGAAGACACATCTGAATAATCAGCGAGTATCTGGTCACGAATTTTAATTGTCTCTTCTTCAGCATCTCCATGGGCAAAGAGAATAAGCGACTGATCTTCACCATATTTTGCAATATGGTCATCAGCAATTTTCTTATATGCCCGTTGTACTTTTTTCAAGGAACGGACTTTATCATAAATCCCTAATCCACCATCTTGTTTAAAATATAAAATAGGCCATACTTTAAGCATTGTACCAATAAATGCTTGTCTATTATTCAAGCGTCCACCTTTAACAAGATTATTTAAGTCTTTAATCGCTACATAAATGGTCGAATGATCGATAATCCAGCGACTTTCTGCAGCAATATCTTCTGCTGACATACCTGCCTCAATCATTCTTAAGGCTTCTAAAACAACATGTTCGGTATAAATAGAAACTCCTTTTGAATCGATAGGAAAAATTGATAGTTTTTCATCATATTCACTAGCTGCTAATACTGCCGTTTGATAGGTTCCACTTAATTGACTGGACATCAAAAACATAAACACAGTATCAAAATCAGCTTCAATAATTTGATCAAAAATTTTCATATATTCGCCAAGTTCAGGCTGAGAAGTCGTTGGTAACTCATCACTCTCAACTAATTTTTTATAGAATTTCTTGGTAGGTTCTGGCTCATTAGTATCCGTAATGATTTCTCCATCTTTAAAATTAATTGTTAAATCGACCTGAAAAATGTTAGGTTGCTCGAGTAAAGCGGGATCGATTCCTGCTGTACTATCGACAACAATTGCTGAACGCATATATAACATCCTTTCTCTTTATTTTTTTCACTACTAATCTTTTGATAACTATTATTTTTATTAGTAGTTACGAATGCTATAACGCATTACTTTAATTACTATTAAGTTTATCATAATTTTCCTATTTTGGGATGACTTCCTACTATTTAATTTGAAGTCTTCTCATCAAAAAAGTCAAGTCTTCACTTGGCTTCTTCTAATATATTTAAAATTATTATTTATTTTTGCTTAGTCATGAATAATCCGACTATTAATCCAATGATAGCTGGTAAAATCCAACCAAATCCATAGGTAAAAAATGGGAAAATTGTCTCTCCAACAGCGACCCAACCATTACCACCTAGCCATGAATAGACCGGTTCAGGTAGTGATTTAACAAAATCAAATATTGCTGGAACGAAAGTAAATATTGTCACCCATTTATATAACCGTTTATCTTTGATGTAACTATCAAATAATGCTAATAAAATAAGCACAATCGCTAGTGGATATAATAGCATGAGGACAGGTTGTGAATAAGCGATAATATTATTTAATCCAATGTTTGCGGCCAAAAAGGCAATAACCGTTGAAACGATTGTCCATGTTTTTACCGAAATTTTATGTTGACTAAGAGATTCAAACGTTTCTGCACAAGCAACTATTAAACCAACTGCTGTTTTTAAACATGCAATAAACATAATGATAGCTAACAATACTGTTCCGAATGCTCCAAAGTAATGCGTCGTAATTTGTGAGATAGCAATACCACCATTTTCAGCAATAGCAAAGCCACCTCGACTTTGAGCACCTAATAAAGTTAGACAGAAGTAAATCAACGCCATCGCTAATAAAGCAAATAGCCCACTTTTAACAGTTTCCATACCAATACGTTTTGGTTCATCAACCCCTAATTGCCGTACGGATTGGACCACAATAATACCAAACGCTAGACTGGCTAACGCATCCATCGTATCGTATCCGGCTAACAACCCACCAAAAATTGGAGCACTAGCATATTCCCCAGTTGGTGTCACATCTTTAACCGCGGACAAAGGAGAGATAAATGCTACTATGAAAATGATAGCTAACATAATGAGAAAAGCAGGATTTAAATATTTGCCCACATAATCTAAAATTTTCCCAGGTTTTAGCGCAAGAATTAAGGCTAAGCCAAAAAAGATAAAGGAATAAATCCATAATCCAAAACCTAAATGTGTCTCACTCATAAAGTTAGCTAATCCAACTTCAAACGATACACTAGCTGTTCTGGGAATTGCAAAAAATGGACCAATTGTTAGATATAATGCTAGTGTAAAGAAATAGCTATAGCCTTTTGAAACATGGCGACTCATATCTTGTACACCATCACTATGAGAGACACCCATAGCTGCGACTCCAAGTAATGGTAATCCAATAGCGGTTAACACAAACCCTAATCCTGCCAACCACATATTGGCACCTGCCATTTGCCCCATCGATACCGGGAAAATAATGTTACCGGCACCAAAAAATAGCCCAAATAATGTGGAGGCTACTAGAAATAATTCGCTGACGGTTAACTGTTGTTTTTTCATAGTCATCCTCTTTTCCTTTTTATCCGAATTTTCTGAACAATTAGAAAATCATTAAATTGTTATATAATTTATCATACTTTTCTTAAAATCGCTACTCGATTGGCTATTTTTTTTAAATATGATATAATTGACGCAAATTTTAGTAGGAGGTTCTATTATGCGTATTGCAATCGTGGGACTCGGGCTGACAGGAAGTGGCGCTCTACATCGTCTACTTGAAGCCAACCATGACTCCCCTCTCCAAATTGATATTTTCGAATCCAAACGACATCTGGCCCATGGTTTTCCGTATACTCCAGATGCCCACGAAATTTTGATGAACTCCTCACCTCAAGATTTAAGTATCAATCCGGAGAACCCTAATGAATTTATTGAATGGGTAGAAACTCATCATCCAGACATTGCTAAAACTCACCGTTTTATGCCACGACCTATTTATGGTGAATATTTGACTGCTAAAATTAGCCCTGACTTAGACGCTAATAATGTTCAAGTGATCCATAAACAAGTCGTACGCGTATTACCCAAACAATACGAATCCAATATTCCAGCTAGTTATCCTGCAAATGCGCCTTTTCAATATCAAATTGTAACGGATGACGATAATAAATATGGAAAATATGATGCCGTTATTCTAGCCATTGGTCATCCCCCTTACGCTGATCACTATAATTTATTAGGAAACAAAGGATATATTCATAATCCTTATCCAGTCCTAGATAAGTTAACTGATTTAGATCAAAGCAAAAAGGTTGGTATTATTGGCAGTGGGTTATCAAGTATTGATGTGATGCGGTTCTTACAACTACACTATCCAAACGATTGGCAGCAACCCATTACATTTTATATTCGAAACTTGCCTTTTACCGTCGTTCGCAAGCCAAACTTTAATCGGGAAAGTCCTTTCTCATTATCGACAGAATGGATTGCTAATGAAAAACAACACCATAATGGTTACCTCCCTTTAGATCATTTAATAAAACAAATTCAAGATGACTTTAAAGCTGGCGATATCGATTGGCATAAAATGTTAGATCAATATGGTAAAGGAACTGTCGAAGAAATTCGGTACGAAGTTTCACATGATGATATGATGCTGGAAAGATTACAAGGTTATATCGATCGTATGAAGCCATTATTAGCTGAAATCAATGTTTCTCTATCTCGTCAAGATAAAGAAAGACTACAACGTGATTATTTAGACGATTTTGAACATTTCCGGAATCAATTAGCCGAACCAGCAATGAAAGATATTTTATCTTGGTTGGATGAAGGTAAAGCAACGATTGTTTCTGGTTTAACCGACATTTCTGCTACAGAAAGTGGTTTTGATCTCACGGTAAATGGTGAAACTGAGCATGTCGATATTTTAATTAACACAGCTGGTTTTGAAAAACACCCTAAAAAAGCTTTAGCACAAAATCCATTAATCGCTAATTTATATAATGATAATTTAATCACTTTAGATGATGGTGACCGTTTTATTCAAGTCACTTGGCCAACTAGTCAACTATTTAATCAATATTATGGCGTCTTTGATCATCTCTATCTACTAGGTTATTGGATATTTAATACCCAATTTGGTAATAATAATGCCGGAATATCTTATCGTTCTGGGCAAAAAGTTGCTCAACATATTTTAGATACATTAGTCCAATAAAAAAAATGCGGAGAGTAATCTTCCGCATTTTTATTTTGGACTATTTTTATAATAATCACTCTTCTTGGCCTTAAAAAATTGTTAACTAGCCTTTTTACTACTACCATCTTGATAATCAATGTCGATATCAGGTTGTTTATTGGGCACAAAAATATGAAAGGCTAATTTACCATCATCTTCAATAGAATATCCTTCCATAAATACCCCTCGAGCTAGTTTTTCATTTTTTAAAAATAAGGGGGTTATCCGATATCTTACATGAACGTCATGATTTTCAATGTAATTCGCCACATAGTTTTCGAATGGCAACATCCCTTCGACATTAAGGAATCGCGTTCCAGTCATTAAATTTAACACATTATCTTGTTGTCCCGTTAATTGATAACCAATTAAGTGCGAACGATTATATAACCAAGAACCATCAACCAATCCTGTGTACCGTTTTTGTTGCCAGCCTGTGGGTTTCACATGCGATAAACTCTCTCTCTCATCGACTTCACTTGGCATCATATCACGATATAACATCGCATTTGCTTCTCCAACCCGATTTTTATCATCTAACGGAGAATATTCTTCCCATTCACCAACGTCTTCTAAATCTGCATTGGAAAACATCGGGATATTATCATTAATTTCAACATATGCCTCATCTTTAGGAACATCTGGTAATTGCTGATGAATATTACGAGCTTGCTTCTCAACCTCTTCATCCGCTAATGATGGCTTTGGAGTCGTTTTGTTTGGATCTTTTTGTGTCGGCTTATCGGTATAGGGAACGTCATTGGTTTTATCGAAATCAAACGGTAATTTCGCAATAATGTCATCATATGCTTTATTAATCGCTTGTTGATTAGAATATGGCTCGTCCTCTGGATACATATTTGCTAACGTAGATCCAACTGCTATAAATAAAAAGACACCAATTGCCACAATCGTTGCGCTTATTTTTTTCGCTGGATGCGCCTTTTTCTTTGCCATAATAACGTCCCTTTCCATCAAAAAAAGGCTGAAAAATTTTAGCCTTTAGTATTTATTTCTATTTTAGCGTGTCAGACACCATTTGTGAAGCGATTTTCAACTTCAATTCTTAACGATCACCATTAAAAATGCTTGGAACGACCATATAGTCTACTGTTCGAATGGCTTTTAAATCCTTACCGCCAGCATACGAAATACTACTTTGTAAATCTTCTTTCATTTCATTTAAGGTATCAAAAACACTGCCTCGACTTTCAATTAGCATTTTTTTACCTTCAACATTTTTATGGATGCCTTTTTGATATTCACTAGCAGAACCAAAGTATTCTTTAAATGTGACACCGTCTTCATCGACTTGTTCACCAGGCGATTCTTCATGGGCTGCAAGTAATGATCCAATCATTACCATAGAAGCCCCAAAGCGAATACTTTTTGCGATATCGCCATTAGTACGAATACCACCGTCTGCAATAATTGGTTTTCTAGCTGCTTTGGCACATAAACGAATCGCATCTAATTGCCAACCCGCTGTTCCAAATCCTGTTTTAATTTTAGTAATGCATACCCGGCCAGGTCCTACGCCAACTTTAGTGGCATCTGCTCCAGCATTTTCTAAATCACGAACGGCTTCTGGAGTTGCGATATTACCAGCAATAACAAAAGTTTCAGGGAGAGCTTCTTTAATATATTTAATCATTTGAATCACGGATTCTGCATGTCCGTGTGCAATATCAATCGTAATATACTCTACTTTTTCTCCGCTTGCTTTTAGTTCATCAATAAAATCATATTCTTCTGGTTTTACACCAACAGAAATAGAAGCATATAAGCCTCGTTGATTCATATCCTTCACAAAATCAAGTCGTTTTTCTGGATTAAAACGATGCATAATGTAGAAGTAGCCATTTTCAGCTAATTGAATCGCTAATGCTTCATTTAGCACAGTCTGCATATTCGCAGGAACAACAGGAATATTGAACTCACGGGGTCCAAATTTAATGGTCGTGTCACATTCACTCCGACTATTAACGACACATTTTGCTGGAATTAATTGGACTTGTTCATAATCAAACGTTTGCACTGACAACTCGCCTTTCTGTAATTCAAACTTATTTGTAAAAAACACCAAGCTCTATTCTAAGGTGTTCGGAATACTTTTGCAATCTTTTTCAATCGTTAATTGTATGCATTTATTCTTTCTTATAATGAGGATTTTCAAGTAAGACAGCAATGCCTTGGCCACCACCAATACAAGCACTTGCTACAGCATAACGTTTATTTGGATATTTTTTAAACTCATACAGAACAGAAGTAATGATTCTAGCACCTGTCATTCCCAATGGATGACCTATCGCAATTGCTCCGCCATTAGGATTGAAGCGTTCATGATAATATTTTGAGTCTGTTGAAATCCCTAATTCTCTAAGACAACCTAAAACTTGACCCGCAAACGCTTCATTAATTTCTAAAACATCTAAATCTTCGAGAGAAAGGTTCGTTTTATTAAGAACTGATTGAATCGCTTGAACGGGGCCTAATCCCATCGTTCGAGGGTCACATCCCGTAATCGCATATGCTTTTAAAATACCTAGTGGTGTTAATTGATGCTTCATCGCGTAATCTTGTGTCGTCATGACTTCAAAGGCAGCTCCATCATTGAAACCTGATGCATTTCCAGGAGTCACGGAGCCTTTACCATCAAAACGGAAAGCCGGTTTTAAATGCTGCAATTTTTCCATAGTAATTTGTGGTCTTGGATGTTCATCTTTATCAACAATTGTTTGGCGTCCTTTTCTATCTGTAATCGTTACTGGCGTGATTTCTTCTGCCATTCGACCGGATTGTTGAGCAATCGCCATTTTTTGTTGGCTCGTATAAGCAAATTCATCCTGTTCTTCACGGGTAATATGAAACTTAGAAACGATATTTTCCGCAGTTAGTCCCATATTTAATAAATCATCATTCTTTTGTCCAGAAGCACTGTGTAATCCAGCAGCATTCGCATCAATTAAATTTAAATCGCGAGGACTAAGTCCTTCATACCGAGCAGACTCCGGTAAATAAAACGGCGCTCGCGACATTGATTCCATTCCACCAGCTACGACGACATCAGCATCTCCTAAAAGTAAGGATTGTGCACCTGAAATAGCTGACTGCATTCCTGAACCACAAATGCGATTAATAGTCATTCCTGTTGTCGAATTTGGGAATCCAGCATCAATACCAATCACCCGACCTAAGTTATTACTCGTTTGACTGCCAATAACGTTACCGACAATAATCTCATCAACGACTTCTTTATCGAGACCACTTCTTTGCATGGCTGCCTCGATAGCGGTAATCCCTAATTGTTCCACAGGGACTGTTTTCAAACTTCCTAGGTAAGTACCTACAGGCGTTCTAGCAGCTCCAACAAAAACAATCTGATTTTCTTGCATACTTAATCTCCTCTTCTTTTATTACTCGCTTATTAAGTATAACTAAAAAGATAATTTAGAACTAGATTTTCCCCTTTTCTTTACTAATTATTAAGCGGTTAGCTCGCTTACAGAATCAAAAAAGAGGATTGATCATCTTATCAATCCTCTTAGTTAAAATTAATTATTGATTTCTAAGTTTTCTCTTAACGCTTGAGAAACATTATTGATTTGTTCATCACTAACAAAGTTTAAAGATGCCCCACTAACACCCGTACCGGCTTGACCAGCTAAATCTAGAGCCTCGACATCATCGCTACTTAAACGATAATGTAAGCCTAATTGAACCATCTCATCACCAGTAATATTCGTATTGACATAATTTTGAACCGTATCAAATAAAGTTCCTGCTTGCATGATAGCAGTTGGTGAACTAAATTTATCTAATATCGCTAATAGTAAAATACGTTGTCGGCGATTGCGTCCAAAGTCTCCTTCAGGGTCATTTTTACGATTTCGAACAAATGCTAAAGCTTGTTCCCCAGTCGTAATTTCAGTCGTTCCTTGTGGAAAATCATAGCCATCTTGACTAAAAGCAAGTGGACTATCGACAGTGACTCCTCCAAGACTATCAACCACTCCAATTAGTCCTTCCATATCCACAGTGGCGTAATAATCAATTGGGACATTTAATAAATCTTGCACAGCATTAATTGCTCCAGATGTCCCATTATTTGCATAGGCTGAATTAATTTTGGTCTCTGTTCCAGGAAGTGGCGTATCACGTGGAATACTTACCATTTTAGCTTCTTTTGTGTCAGGATTAACGGTTACTAAAATCATGACATCTGAATTTTGTTCTGTTCGTTCTGAATTATGATCGACTCCTAATAATAAAATAGAAACCGGATCTTTATCCTCAATTTTTGCACTATCTCTACGTACTTGTTCCACTTGATTGTTATCAACTGGTTGATAAATAGCCTTTTGAGTTTGATGTACTTTTGAATAACCCCAAACTCCTAAGCCAGCAACAATAATTAATAAGATAACAACAATAATTGGCCAAACACGCCGTTTTTTATGACGATTTTTAGCACGTCGTGAGTTTTCTTCCATTTTTTTCCTCCATCACTATAGTTAAACATTTCCCCAGCTTATCATTTTCTAATAGCCATTTATGATCTGATTTTCACTTGGTTGCTGATATGGCATATTAGGAGGAATTAACGCATTTCCCTCATTATTAGAGAAACCTGGGCCCTCTGTTTGAGGAATTTCTTGAATACCTGATTGTTGATTAACTTCATTTTCTGACGGAGTCTCATTGACTTGGCTGGATGACTGACTAGAATTTTTGCCATTTTTCTGTTCCCATTTCATCAATTGGGAATCTAAATCATCTTTTTTGTAAACTCCAGGCTTAACTGGTAAATCATCACTATCAAGAATAAGATTCCCATTGTTATCTACTATCGGGAAATATTCTTCTGGTGTTTGGTATTCAGCTGGATAAACAATGGCCGAATTGGTTTTACCGAGACCTAAAGACGCACGAATCTGATTACTTAACCGAATACGTTCAGATTCTGGAATATATAAATAATAGCCAAAAGGTAAGTTTAAATCTTGGTAATTATTCGCTGTTTGTTTATCAAGATGTTGTAAAGCATCAAGATAGTTTTGTTGTAAAGTAAACATATCTTCAACTTTAAAATCAGTTTTTATATTATCTTCCAGTTTGTTTAAAATCTCTTTATAATTTGGTACTGATTCAATTGAGGCTACCTTATCTATGACCGCTTCAACAATCTCTTGTTGCCGTTTTTCACGACCTAGATCTCCCTCTGGATCTGACTTACGCATTCGGGCATAATGAATAGCTTCTTCACCGGATAATTTTTTAGTTTCGCCTTCTTTGAAATCAACACCATTTTGAGTAAACGTTAAGCTTGGTGTCACTTCAATACCACCAAGAATATCAATCACATCAATAAATCCTTGCATATTAACGGAGACATAATAATCAATCGGTATATCCAAATACCGTTGCAATGAATCAATCGTCCAATTCAAGTCATGATCCATATACGCATGATTTAATTTATCAAAATCATCGGTTTGCCCTATTGGTCCTAATGCATCTCTAGGAATAGAGGTGACTTGAGCGCTATTGTCTTCAGGATTAATTGTAATAACCATCATGACATCAGTACGGCCATCTTCGACGTCTTCGTAAAAAAGTGCCCCATTATCAATTCCTGTTAATAGAATAGATATCGGTTTCTTATTTTTTAAAACTTTGTCAGCATCACGCAACTTATTGCTACGGTTACCTTCATAAATTTCATGTGCAAAGCCTAATAATTCGCTGCTCACTTTATAGACACCAAAACCGAGTATAAAAAGGACAGGCAGTATTAACAACCATAGCCATCGCTTTTTACCACGGGATGACTTATTTTGTTTTTTTTTTTGACTTTGACGTTCTTTATTACTTGTCGTCATAACTAACCTTCTTTATTTTTAGATACTTCCTCTATTATGACACGATTATAAACGGAAAAGATTAAAATTTTCTTTAAATCCGTTCATATAATGCGTCAAGACTAGCTAATAAGTAAACGACTTATTCTCCTTTTTGTTTAGTGAAAATACGTGGTCCTTCTTTAGTAATCGCCAAGGTATGTTCAAATTGACAACTTAGTCCGCCATCAATCGTACGAGCAGTCCAACCATTATCATCCATTTGTGATTGCCATTTACCAGTATTTACCATGGGTTCAATTGTAATTGTCATACCATCACGCAAGCGTTGTCCACGCCCTTTTTCACCGTAATGTGGAACAGAAGGTCCTTCATGCATGGTTGGTTGAATACCATGACCAACAAATTCACGTACAACAGATAACCCTTCACCTTCTACATATTCTTGGATAGCATGTCCAATATCGCCAATACGATTACCGACGACTGCTTGTTCAATTCCTTTATATAACGCATTTTTAGTTACTTCCATAAGATGATCTAATGTTTCATTAGATTCACCAACAATATAAGACCAGCAAGAATCTGCCATATAGCCGTTTAAAGAAAGTACGGTATCAACACCAATTAAGTCACCTGATTTTAAAATATCTTTACTGGAAGGGAATCCATGACAAATTTCATCATTGACAGATGTACATGTTGCATACTCGAAACCTTCATAACCGATTTGTTCAGGAATTGCCCCTGCATCTCGAATTTCTTTTTCCACAAATTGATCAATATCTGCAGTTGAAATGCCTGGCTTAATAAAGTCACGTAATTTTTCATGAATGCTCGCTAACAATGCACCTGCTTCTGCCATCCCATCTTGTTCACGTTTAGATTTTAAACTAATCATTAACTTAATCATCCCTTCTATAAGAATGTCCCTATTATACTACAGATTTGATTGATTATAAATCGATGCTTTTATTTGCAATTTCCTTACAAAAAAGCACCAATTTTCTTTTATTTTTTGCTTAAAATTCACCTTTTCATCTAAAAAATATGATAAAATATAAGTCGCATTTTGGATGATAAGATTGGAGCGTCGTTATGGGAAAAATACAAAAATTTGAGCAACTTGCTTACCTATATATCAAAAACAAAATCCTAACTAATGAATGGAAACCTGGCTACCATATTATTGAATTAAATATTTCAAACGATTTAGATATGAGTCGTAGTCCCGTCCGATCTGCTTTAGCTGTACTTGAGAAGGAGAACATTGTAGAAGTGATTCCTTATCGTGGCTATTTTGTCCTTAACAAACCAAGCTCAGAACAATTAACTGGACATAAATTACGCTATTTTAAAATTATTTGCTATCGCTTAGTGGATCGATTAAGTAAAACCGATTTTGAAAATCAGCGGGTTTCAACCATTTTATATCAAACGGTTCGTGACTTAAAACAAGCCGTTAAAAACCAAGATGACTCATTCTTCCTTAAAATATTACTCACCTATTGGGAAGAACTTTTCATTCCTGCTGATCATCCTTTCTTAGTAAAAGAAGCTAAAATCGCTATAAAACATATTATACGACATATTCAAGACGAGGTAACAACCGAACAATTTCAACACTTACAAACTATTTTAACGATTTATCTTGAGGATTTAGCCTTCGCAATTGCTCATCAACAATATCAAAACTGTCACACGATTATTCAACTACTCTCTGTACGTTTACTTCAATATGTCTCTAAAGATAATCAAACCACTTATTTAGTGACTGATCATTACCCGACTCGTCCGTAATTTATTACTATAAATTTATAATTCTTAAACGGCTGATTGATTCAGTCGTTTTTTTATCGCATGACTATAGATTGTTTGCTATACTTTATAAAACGTTACCTTATCGAAAGGAGTGACTACTGTGACTAAAGCTTTAGTAAGCTTTGCTAGTTTAACTGGAAATACTGAAGAAATGGCAGAAATCTTAGCCGATGAGCTCTCTTCATTAGGAGTTGACACTCGTTTAGAAGAATGTTCGACAGTCTTAGGCTCTGATTTCGAAGCGGTTGATATTTGTGTGGTTGCCACCTATACGTATGGTGTAGACGCAGAAATTCCTGACGAAATGTTAGATTTATATGAAGATTTAGAAACCATGAATCTAAACGGGAAAGTCTTTGCCACGTTAGGTTCTGGCGATCATTACTATCCTAAATTTTGTCAATCCGTTGATGATTTTACTGAACGTTTCTTAGCTATCGGTGCTAAACAAGTGGGTGACCCTATCAAAGCTGAGTTATCTCCTGAACCTGAAGATATTGAGGCCATTAAGGAGTTAGCACAAAAACTTGTGAACGCCGTCTCATAGTATTATAGTAGTAAAAAAGGAGGAAATATAATGAAAGATTTCGATCAATTATTAGATAAATACGCCCGTTTATTAATTGAAAAAGGGGTTAATGTTGAAGATGGAGACAATTTAATGGTTTACATCGAAACCCAAAACGCTCCCTTAGGTCGCTTATTAGCAAAACATGCTTATGCCAACGGTGCGCGTCGTGTTTATTTCACTTGGCGCGATGATTATATTGAACGACTAGAATATGATCACATGAGTACAGAAGACTTAGCTCATGTTGAAGACTATGAAAAAGCTCGTCAAGAAGACTTAATTAAAAACAAAAAAATGAGTCGTCTATCTGTTGTTTCTGGTGATCCTGATTTATTAAATGGTATCTCAAATGAAAAAATTGATACGGTACAATCTGCTCGCAGTAAAGCGTTAAAAGTTGTCCGTCAAGCAACGATGAATGACGATGTGAAATGGACCGTAGCAGCTGCTGCAGACTATGGCTGGGCCAAACACGTCTTTCCTGATTTGGCTGATGATAAACAAGCTGCTGTTGATGCACTATGGGATCAAATTTTCAAAACATGCCGTGTGTATGATGACGATCCTGTTGCAAGTTGGAACAAACACCGCGATACTTTAGAATCTAAAGCGGACTATATGAACAACAAACAGTTTGCTAAGTTACATTACACGGCTCCTGGTACAGATTTAACGATTGGTTTACCTGAAGGACACATTTGGGTAAGTGCTGAAAGCTTCAACCCTGAAGGACGTCCTTTCATTGCTAATATGCCAACTGAAGAAATCTTCACTGCTCCAGATAGTCGTGTCATTGAAGGTCATGTCACTTCAACAAAACCTTTAGCATATGCTGGATCAACCATCGAAAATATTCGCGTTAGCTTTGCAGATGGTCAAATCACAGATATTTCAGCTGATAAAAATGATCAAATTATTAAAGATTTAGTTGCTAATAATGATGGCGCTACTAGTTTAGGTGAAGTAGCATTAGTTCCTCACTCATCTCCTATTTCTCAAAGTAATTTAATCTTCTTCAATACATTATTCGATGAAAATGCATCAAATCACTTAGCTATTGGAGCTGCTTATCCAACCACTCTTAAAGGTGGTAATAAATTATCTGAAGAAGAATTAAAAGCACGTGGCCTTAACCGTAGTGATGTACACGAAGACTTCATGGTAGGTTCTGGTGAAATGGATATTGATGGAATTACTGCTGATGGTGAAACTTTCCCTATTTTCCGTAATGGCGAATGGGCTTTCTAATGTCTATTAAAAAAGGATAAACATGAATAATCGATCTCAAAAAAGACCAACAATTGAAGAACTTAATCAGCGGATTAAAAACTTAGAAAATTTAAATGTGGAAGAAACTTTAGAAACCTTAGATAAAGGTTCTCCCAAACTTAATTGGATTTACATTATCTTAGCTATGATTGGTATTTTCATCCTCGTATGGGTTGCCTTAACGCTAAGTCCTAATAATGATAATCCTGAAGAATATCCAGAAATCAATGGTGAAAAAATTGAACAACTGGAAAAGAAAATTGATCGTCTCGAAAAACGGGTCGATGAATTAGAAGAATCATAACAAAAACTCCAACCAATTTTGGTTGGAGTTTTTTCATTATGAAACTTTTAATTGTTGAATAATATGGACTAACTCTTTTCTCAATGCAAATAAAATAGCCACAATGTAAACGAGGTAAACAAGCAATCCGATACTAGTCGATAACCAATTAGCACAAATATAAAATACTAACATATGACTACCAATTAAAATAAATTCTTTAGCATTTGATCTCATAAATGTAAATTGTTTATGAGAAGCATATAAATACCACATTAAGTAGCAAACCGTTGTTGCCCAAGCAATTGCAGGAACTGATTTCGTTAAGAAGGATACCCCACTTACAAACGCTAGAGATAATCCAGCATAAGCAATACTATCACGAATATATTCTTTCTCACTTCGTTGTGTTTTATATAAATTAGCCACTAAAATTTTAGAAATAATGATATATGGAATGGCGATAAAAGTAATGGATAATAATTCGATGGCCGGCGTGTATTTATTAATAAAGAAAATAATAATAATTTTAAAAATAAAGAAAGCTAAACCACTAGCAATTCCGATTAGCATACTCATTTTTTTAATCATTGCAATCATTTTTTTATTTTGATTTTTAGATAGTAAATTATAAAAGACCATTCCGACCGCATTAACGACCAACAAAATCACATTTAATATTGAATTTTGGAACGAATACTGAGCAAAGACTTCATTTTCAAAGCCAAATTTAACGACCCAGTTACCAATTAAACCAACAAAATTCAATGACATGTTCGCAATTAAAATGAGAAAGCCCACTCGGAAAAGAGATGCTTTACCAGCTAAATCAAAGTTAAAGTGGAAACCTTCCTCTTTATAAAAATGATATTCAAAGAAGAAAAATAGAACAACTGCACTAAGAACGTTAAGTGCAATATATAATACATAATTGTCAGATTTCAGAATAAAAACCGCAAATAATAAAAATAACACATAGACAACTGATTTAGTAATACTACCAAATGAATATGTTTTAAATTGACCAATAGCTTGTAAAAAGTTTTGGTGATAAGTATTCATTGTCATAAAGAAAGTGACAATTGAAAATAAAACTAAAATAATATCTTGTCTAATCAAACTGATAATTAACATAACAGCGAAAACCAGTAGTTGAAAGATTAAGCTAAACGTATGCTCACTATGAACCTCTTGATGGTCGAGATCTGATTCTTCTAATCCACCATATTTAATATAAATGCCATCAGAAAAACCAAAATGAAATAAGTAAACGATACTTAAATATAATGTATACGTTCGATAGTTTCCATAATCCCCTACCGTTAATATTGTGGGTAGAATGAAACCAATAATAAAACTGGTCCCAAAGTTTACAATATTCGACATTGCAACACTAATGATATTCTTTAGTAATTTCATAACTTCCCCTTATCATACAAACGACCCCAAGAAGACTCGAACTTCCGACACCTCGTTTAGGAAACGAGTGCTCTATCCACTGAGCTATGGGGCCATAATATATTTTTTACTTACGATATTTATTAATATAATGCTTGGCGAAACTACCAAAATAATACACCCATTGATTATCTGAAAGCTGACTAAGTCTTCCTTCATTTGGATTAATCGGAATATCTAATAATTCCGGCCAATTTTTATCAATAATCTGCTTGTGGATTGCTTTCTTCACACGAACAGATCTTGGAATACTCAACCATAGTTCAATTAAATAGCGAGAATTAAAAATATACAATGGATGGGTATAATAGTCATAATTCACAGCATTGTTCGTAAACCAACGTCCCCATCGATTTTCCCAGAAAAACAGGTCAAATAGTGACAGATTATTTTGAGACGTTGCTTTGGCATCGCGAACCCAAGATTTAATCGCTTGTTTACTTTCTACCGAATAATTATGACTTTTAGTTACAAAATATTGAGGCGTTGCCAATTTTTCAGGTAAATTTTGACCAAAGTTACTTTTAGCTAAAGGAATAATATCCCCAGTAATAAATGCCCGATTTTTTAGTTCGCTATGCTTAAATGTGTAGGCATTTTCTAAAATACGTTGATTCACTTGTCCAGGCAATATTGCTTCAATTTTTTTCAATTCTTCAGCAGGCAAATGTTTTCTTGGCAATTTATAGTATGGCATATCATATTTTTCACTTACCATTTGTGGAACATAGACATCAGGTGTTTCATCAGTAAAACTTTCATGAATATACGTGTACAAAGCAACATTTTCTCGATTTTTGAAGAACGATAACACTAGCCGGCTATCCAATCCTGAAGTTAACGCTAAGGCTAAGTCATATTGCTCTTCCATTTGATCAATCACTCGGTTAACAATCGTAATGGTTTCATCGACCACTTCTGAAAGTTGACGCTTCGGTAAATCTTGAGAAGGAAAGTAACGGATACTCCCTTGCTTATCCCAATCTAAATAATGATTAGGAATAACAACTTTCACTTTGTCATACATCGTCATATCATACGGCATTGGTTGCTGTTGTTCCATCGCTTGTTCCCGCACTTTTTGGGCAATATTTGAAATAGGTAAATTTAATCTTTTTCCCAATTCAGAAGCACTTGAGGCAGCCATGGGTTGATTTTTAACAATACTATAATAAATAGGGATTGTCCCCGTTGCATCACCAATAAGCCGTATCCCTTCATCCGATGTATAACTGATGACAAGATAACGTCCAACTAAATATTGTAATTCAGATAACAGCTTATCAAAAGTTTCTTGTTTCGCTAAATTTCTAACAAGATTTTCTAATGATTGACTAGGTTGTCTAAAATCTAAATACTCCCCAAATAGAATAATTTCACGCCCATCTTGTTTATCATCAGAGTAACAGGATTGATTCGTTTGAAAATAACAATTACCGATGTTTACTTGATGACGAAAGCCGCTCCCTTCTCTTCTACTCAGAATATACGTCGTGTCCATCATTCCAACTCCTCATATTATTTATAGCCGTCGTTTGATTGCATGGAAAACATATTGCGTAAAATAATAACTAGCTTCCCATAATGGTAACTCTTCAATTTGATGATAAGTATGCCAAGTGCGTTTTAACGCCCCCAACCGATTGCTTGAAATGGATCCTGGCACTTGGCGATAAAAATTCAACACTTCTTTTAATCCATAAGCTTTAATCTGATACTTCCGCATTAGCATTAACCATGTGGCGGTATCTTGTCCTTTTCGAACTAAAGGCATATGGAAATTTCCTATTTGTTTACGATCAATCATCACCGTTGAACAAGCAATAGCCGTATTTTTTAATAACCCATGATAATCAAGTGACAATGGAATATTGGCACTTGGTTTTATCAATTCTCCAGAAAGATTAATAAACGCAAAGTCAGTATATGAAAAGGCTAATTGTGCAGTTTGCATGAATTCTACTTGTTTGGCTAATTTAGTGATTGCCCAAACATCATCACTATCGATAAAAGCAATGTAGTCACCATTTGCTTTATCTAATCCCACATTTCGAGCGACTGCTGCTCCCCTATTTTCACTTAACGAGATTAATTTAATTCGTGGGTCATTTTTTGAGAAATCTTTAATCACTTCAGCACTATTATCTGAAGAACAATCATCAATCAATAAATGTTCCCAATTAGTATATGTCTGTTCCAATACTGATTGCATTGTTTCAACAATCAATTTTTCCGCATTATATACAGGGGTAATTATTGAAACAACTGGTTGCTGCTCTGTCATACTATCGCTCCTTAATAGATATGAATAATTTTAACTGTTAAATGATAAAGTTTAGCAAGTTGATGTTGTTTTTTAAACCATTTTTTAGATGTTTGCCCTGATTGAATAAATAATGTGACCTCATCTGGATGTTCACTAACTTCAGCCAATGTGGATTCTTTAATTGATAATTTCGCATCATCACTATTAAAGGCTTCTTCACTCAATAAGACACGGTTAAGTTCTTGTGGATAGTTAGCAATCTCAGCAATTTCTGCTGTTGATTCTTTTTTACGATTTAATAAGTAATGATAATCCTCAAAATCCCAAGCATAATCAAACGCGTAAGTAATTTTTGAGCTAAATAGATGAATAACAAATAAAATCGCAATGACAATAAACGTACCAAGAATAAAACCTAGCACACCGTACATCACGTAACTTGATAAACTAGGAGCTAATTGGAACGTTCCTAACGTCGCTTGTGTTGGTACTTTATCTAATGAATCTTCAGGAAGGTTTTCGCCAATCTCCACTTCTGTTAACGGCGTTAATTGGAAGGTTTCCAAGAAAGGCACATCATTATTTTCTAAAATTTCTAAATAAGCTTTAGCTACCTTTAAATTATCTTCGGCTGTTTTTCCAACCATAACACGTAACGTAATTTCATCAGTTGATGTATTACGGAGAGCCGCTACTCCACCTCTGAAATCTGATGTTTTTTCGAAACCAATATTTTCTTCTGCATCTAAAGTATCTGAGATTTCAACACCTGTTTTATCTTCTACTTCTTTAACAATATCATCTCTTGTTAAATATTCATCAATAACAAATGAATTGTCCAGTAAATCACTATCTTTTTCACTCATAGCAATAAACGAAAATTCGGCAGGTTCTTGCTCATAAACTTCTGATAATAAATCATAGCTTTCTTGAACTTTTTCCTTCGTGATTTCTTCATTTGTTTTAAAATAGACATCTTCAACACGTTGATTTAATAAAAAACGAATGCCAATGGTCACTAAAGCCATAGCTAAAGCACCAATTAATATTTTCCAAATATTATCTTTAATAAATCGCCATAATTCTGCAATTAATGTGACCAAACTCATGCTTTGTCTCCTTTTAAAATAAACCGATCTTCCATAATATTAATATAAGCAAATATTAAGCCAAAAAATACCCAATGCCATTCAATTAGCATATTATTTGCGCTCGTTAAACTAGCAGCAATAAATATAAGCATAAATGCGATTAACGCATTTGTTGTCCCTAGAAATTGCTTATCTTCAACTTTTCGCAATTGAAATAAGCGATAAATACTCATAATATAAGCTGAAATATACGCAATAAAAACAAATATACCATAATTAACTAACACTTCTAACCACCAATTATGTAAGTTGAAGACATAGTTCAGAGGTAACTGGGCAAAATTTTCCAACCAATATTGTGACTGGCCAGCACCAATTCCAATCCCAAATGTTTGGGCACTAAATCCTAAACCTAAACGAATCATATTGACGCGTGCAATGTCACCGGAGATACGCTCTGTTTTATCGATGATTAATAATTGATCAAATTTTCCTAAAAAGCCCGGTTGAATAATAGCTAATGCGCAGATGCCAAGGACCCCTAATCCTATCAGGGTATAGATATGGGGTTTACGTAAATCAATTTTAAAACGCAAAACAAATATTAAGGCAAAAAATACAACTAGCATCAATAATGAGAGCCTTGAATCCGTCATATAGATTTGGAATCCTGCTCCTAAGCTCGCTAGTATAACAATTCCTTTAAAGAGAACATGACGGGTACGCGTATACAGAATAGAATTAACTGCCAAATAGGCTAGTAACATAGTGGCATAATCATTTTGATTTTCAAAAATCGTAACCGGCATTCGTGTTAACGGTTGGCTAGCAAATGTTCCGTACCTATCTAATTTCCCAACATCTGCAAATAAGTAATGATTCGTCAACAACTCACTAAATCCTAAAAGTAAGAGCAGTGTCATCATTACCCAGACACCTTTAACTAAAATTTGCCAATCATCCATCGTACGTGTTCCCATAAAAATGGCGATAATAGCCAAAATTCCAACAGTTAGCAAGAAAAGCCCACGTATCCAGGAAATCAAATCAATCGCCCATAAAATAGAGATAGCTCCCCAAAATAACCAAAAGATAAACACACCAATAATGACATGAGCATATTTATGTCGATTGAAAATTACAGGCGAATTCCCCTGTCTTAAAAGGTACGCTAAGATAGGAATCATTGCAAGAACCATCACACGATACAAACTCAACTGAAAAGCGGGAGTCGGTATAGCCAAAAATTCAGTCCCCAAAAAAACTGACATAACCAGTAACAATAACACGTTTCTCATTGTCGAGCGACTCCCGGTATGCCCAATTCTTTAGTGAAGAAATCAACATATATTTCCCCAGCCGCAGTGTTAGTGTAACCAACCTTTTCAAGAATCGCTAACCTTTCTTGTTGCTTTGGAATCGTCTTTTGAGATAGTGACAATAAGGCTTTAGCCCAAATATCATTCTCTTCATCTAATGACAAGGCCTCGACCAACCCCATTCCAAAATCAACTTCAGTTGTAATAGTATCTGCCATTAAAATAGGAATACCTGCTGCTTGTGTTTCAACGACTGTAGTCGGTAACCCTTCTGCTAATGATGGTAATATGGCAATGTCTAACACCGGTAATATAGAGACAATAGGCGCTACTCGTCCAGTAAAAATGACATTATCTTCTAAATCTAATTCAGCCACTTTATTCTTTAATTCCTCTTCTAAAGGACCGGAACCAATTATCAAACACTTAAACGCTGCATTTAAGCGTTTCAACTCTGCTAACACATGCAATGTTTTCTGATGATTTTTGATGATATTAAGACGACCGATATGTCCGATAACCAAATCTCCAGGTTGAATATTGTAATCTGCTTTTATTTTTTGGGATATTGCTTGAGCTTCTTGATTGGACCAATTATAGAGCGTCTCATCGATACTATTGGGTAAAATTTTACCAGTTGTTCCTTTGCCAAATATTGCTTGAATCGCTTCCCGACCACATCCGATAGGTTTAGTCGACGCATAGGTATTTATTTTTTGATTCATTTTTTGCTGCGTTTTAACAAAATGATGCATCCCACCTTCTTTTATATAATGAGCATGAACATAGAATTTTGCATCAGTATATTTTTTCGCTAAACGATAAAAAGGCATCATCCGATACCCTTGAATATGGCAATGAACGATTTCATATGCCTCTGATTGCATAGCAAACTTCACTTCTTGTTGGAATGTTTCCCAGCCATATTTTTTCGGATTAGACATCGAATAAATATGGCCCCCTGTTTGCTCTATTGCTGAGGTAAATTCGTCATTACACTCATCAAATGTTAAAATATCAAATTGAACATTAAAACGTGGCATTTCTTTCGCTTTGTTCATAATAAACGAAGAAATCCCACCACCAAATCCACTCATAATATGTAATATTTGAAGTGGTTTATTTAAGGTACTCATAATCTAACCCCTAACCATTTTATATTGAAAAATTTCATCCAATATTATAGCATACAAGGTACAATATGAGTACCTAAGAAAGTCTTAAGTCATAAGGACTCAACTCTAGAGGAAGAAGGAAGCTTCATGAAAGTTTTACATATTTGTTCTTATTTTTCGACATCACCAATTTTTAAACAATTATTTGATCGCCAAATTGATCACGATATAGATATCGATGTCTATGTTCCAATTGCGCACGAATACCCTAGTGACCGGATTGCTGCTAGTGGAAACTATACAACGATGGCGCGAACTCATCATCAAAATGACCGTTTGTTCTTTCATTATAAACATCATAAAATTTTTCATCATCTCAAAAAACAATTTAATTTTTCTGAGTACGACTTAATCCACGCCCACTCGTTATTTTCGAATGGTTGGTTAGCTTATCGTCTGCATAAAATGTATGGTATTCCTTATATGGTAGCCGTTCGTAGTGCCGATATTGAAACATTCTTCAAAAAAGCCAAATGGTTATGGCCAATTGGAATGAACATTTTACGTCATGCAGAGAAAGTTATCTTTATTTCACAAAATTCATATAATGAAACGTTCCAAAAATATATTCCACCTCGTATGCAAAAGACATTAAAAGCAAAAACAGAGGTTATCGCCAATGGAATTGATAACTTCTGGCATGAGCATCGGGTAGACCAACCACATCGTGAACCGCATCGTCCATTACGTTTAATTGCAACAGGTAAATTGATTAAAGCCAAACGATTAGAAACATTAGCCCAAAATGTTGAACAATTGAATCAGACCATTCCAGCCAAATTAGAAATTGTCGGACCAAATTGGGAAGATAGTATTGAAGAAAACTTAAAAAGCTATCCTCATACAACTTATTTAGGAGCTAAAAATAAAGAAGAACTCGTTGATTTATATCGTCAAGCAGATATTTTTACTTTACTTTCCTACCCTGAGACGTTCGGTTTAGTTTATGTTGAAGCCATGAGTCAAGGATTGCCAGTTGTTTATACTCAAAATGAAGGATTCGATAGTTTCTTCCCTGACTATACTGTGGGCATTGGTATTCCAAGAAATGACACTGCTGCTTTCATTTCTGGTATTCAACATATTCTAACGGATTACTCTCATATTAGTGAAACAGCTATTGTTAAGAGCCAACTTTTCCAATGGGATGATATCGTTAAAAAATATCTTGCCATTTATGATACTATCGTTAACTAATCAAACTTTGCTCAATTTTTAACAAATCTTAAGATGAATTTCGTGAGCTTTCACTAATTCTTAATGATTATATGGTATGATACTATTAATCATCAAGAATATATTTTTAAAGGAGTTAGAGAAATGAAAATTGCAGTTTTAGGTGCAGGATACGTTGGTCTATCTAACGCTATTTTACTTGCCCAACATCATAATGTCGTTCTAAATGAAATTATCGCTGAAAAAGTAGACATGATTAATGATAAGAAATCTCCTATCGTTGACAAAGAAATTTCTGACTACTTAGCAAATAAAAACTTGGAATTAGTAGCGACAACTGATAAAGAAAAAACTTATGATGGCGTTGAATTTGTAATCATTGCGACGCCAACTAACTATGATGAAAAAACTAATTATTTTGATACCTCATCTGTTGAAGATGTTATCGAAGATGCACTAAAATATGCACCAAATGCGACAATTATTATCAAATCAACCATTCCTGTCGGCTTTACAGAAGAGATGCAAGCGAAATATGATGCTGATAATATCATCTTCTCACCAGAATTCTTACGAGAAGGGCATGCATTATACGATAATTTACATCCAAGTCGGATTATTGTCGGTGCAAAAAATGAAGCCGCTCAAACATTTGCTAATTTAATGGTTGAAGGGGCTTTAGATGAAAATCCACCCGTATTATTAATGGATTCTACAGAAGCCGAAGCCACTAAATTATTTGCGAATACTTATTTAGCTGTTCGCGTATCATATTTCAATGAACTTGATACTTTTGCTGAATCAAAAGGTTTAGATACGAAATCAATTATCGACGGTGTGGGACTTGATCCACGAATCGGTAATCACTACAATAACCCATCTTTTGGTTATGGTGGTTACTGCTTACCGAAAGATACCAAACAATTAGCTGCTAACTATAAAGATGTTCCCAATAATTTGATTCGTGCTGTAGTTAAATCAAATGCAACACGTAAAAATTATATTGCAAATAAAATTATGGAAGATCACCCTGAAACGGTTGGAATTTATCGAATTACTATGAAATCTGGATCAGATAACTTCCGTCAATCGGCTGTTATTGACATCATGAAAATTTTACGTGGTGAAGGTGTCAATGTATTAGTTTACGAACCAACATTAAAAGATGATAGTATTGAAGGATTCCAAGTCGAACACGACTTTAATACGTTCACAGAAAATAGTGATATTATTCTAGCTAATCGCCTAGAAGACGATTTATTATCCGTAAAAGATAAAGTATATACTCGTGATTTATACCGGAATAACTAATGAATAAACCAAAAAGGAGCACTGATTTTTTCAGTGCTCCCTTTTTATTTTATATTAATCATCTGACATATGCGCTAAAATACTTCCTGGTGCTAACTCAACAATTTCAGTATTATCTGCGCTTTTTTCGAGACGCATCAATGAATCAATTGGAAAATCCATTTCATGATTTTCCTGATGGACTTCACATAGAACACTTACACCGACGCATTCACTATTAAATTCTTTTAGCATCGCTAGCATTCCTGAAATCGTTCCACCGCCATTCATAAAGTCATCAATCAATAACACTTTAGAATGTTCGGCTAATGAACTTTTTGTTAATTCCATTTTTTCGACTCGCGGATTCCCTTTAGTGGCATAATTAATAGATACCGTTGACCCTTCTGTCACTTTAGAATCTCGCCGTACCATAACAAACGGCACATTGAGATATAGAGCAGCCATCTGAGCAAGCGGAACCCCTTTAGTCGCCACGGTCATAATAGCATCTACTTCTTGATCAGCAAAGCGCGTCGCAATCACTTGTCCAATCAAACGTAAATACGTTGGATTCCCGATAATATCCGTTAAATAAAAATAGCCCCCTGGAAGCATACGCTCGGGGTTTTTTAAATAATCACATAAGTTTTGAATATGATTATAAGCGACTTGTTTAGACATTTTCGGAATAAAACGAACGCCACCGGATACTCCCGCTACGGTTTCAATTAATCCTAAATCAGATTGAAGGAATTGACTTTTAATGATTCCTAAATCTTCTGAAATCGATGACTTCGCTGATTGATAACGTTCAACGAAATCGGTTAATGGTGTCAGTTTATATGGATGATTAATTAAGTATTGCGTCATGTCAATGAGACGCTGACTACGTTTATATTTCATATTTTAAAGGCTCCTTGTTCGATAGTGATTAAATTATAGCGTAATTTCCTAAATTAATAAACCTTATGCACAAAAATAATTCGTATTTAGGCAATAAAAACACCCTAAAGTTTATTTAACATCCGCTTTTATAAACTTTAGAGTGTTTCTTTATTTCACTATTTTTAATACGATACTTTCAAGAATAAAAATAACAATAAAGATAGCCGTAATCGTTGCTCCTGGTGGCGTGTCAAAGAAATAACTAGTGACTAGTCCACCCCACATACCAATAAGGCCTACAATCGTAGCAACAATAATCACACCATCGAAATTTTTCATTAAACGCATCGCTATCGCAGATGGCATAATCATAATAGCAGAAACCAATAATGATCCAGCAATTGGCATAATAACAGAAATCGCTACCCCTGTAATCACAGAGAAAATAACCGACATCATTTGTGTCGGTAATCCTGCTGTGTAAGCTGTATCCTCATCAAATGAGAGCACATACAAAGGTTTTTTGAAAATTATATAGGTTAAAACTAATCCCACTGCTAATATGACTAATACCCACAGTTGCAATGACGAGATAGTCACAATCGATCCAAATAAATAGGATTCAATTCCCGTTGAACTATTCACTTTAGTTAAAAGTAACAATGCTAGAGCCATTCCTCCAGACATCAACATCGCAACAGAAATATCGGAATAATCAGAATAAACTTTCCGTAAATATTCTAATAATACAGCGGCAATCGCCACAAATAAGATTGTTGATAACGTCGGATCTAAGCTAATTAAATAACCAAATGCGACACCAGCTAATGAAATATGAGCTAACGTATCCGCCATCAAAGATTGCTTACGCAAAATAAGAAATATACCTAGAATGGGAGCTAATACTGCGATGGCACCCCCAGCTATGAATGCCCGTTGCATGAACTCATACTGAAACATCGCCATGGCGAATCCTCCTTCCGTACTAAGTGAATTTGTTTGTCAAAATACCCTTCTAGCTGATTATCATCATGAGTCACCATTAATATGGCTTTCCCGTGATGACGCGTGTTATGCTTCAACAATTGATAAAAAGCTGCACGTGAATTTTTATCCATTCCTGAAGTCGGTTCATCAAGGATAAATAAATCTGGATCAGTAGCAAAAATACGAGCAATACCGACTCGTTGCTTCTGTCCGCCAGATAACTCGCCAATTTTATGATGACGCTGCTCCCACATACCAACTGAATTTAAAGCACGTTTCACATGTTCATAATCCATATCATCTAATTTTTTAAACCAGCGATGTTGTTGATAACGACCTGACTTCACAAATTCATAAACAGTACTTGGAAAACCAGCATTAAAGCTCGTTAATGTTTGCGGCACATAACCAATTTGCATTTTTTCTCCAGCCGCATTCTTATCACTAATAACGGCAGATCCTTGATCTGGATCAAGCAATCCTAAGATATTACGTAATAAGGTTGTTTTAGCAGCCCCATTTTCTCCAGTTAAAATGACAAACTCCCCTTGATCAACAGTAAAGCTAATGTCATCGAGTACGGGCTCATTATCCCAAGCAAAGCCTAGTTTATCGACTGTAATATAGTGCATCCCGGTACTCCTTTCTTTTTTTATTCTCTGATTCATTACGATTTTATTAACGTTAATCGTAATGACTACGACTACTAAATAAATTTAGCATACTCCTTTCATAACTGCAACTGTTTCCGTTTATACATCTGTTTTATAGAAAATTAAACACGTATCTCTTGCTATTTCTTATTTGACTACTTACAATAAGTTAGCTTTATTCTAATTCTTTTCGAGAGGAGTTTTTTCAATGAATAAGGAAGATAAGATTCGTATTTTACAAACAGTTACTCAAATAGAATCGATTAATTCTAATGAGGCTCAAGTTGCTGATTATTTGGCCAAAATCTTTGCTGATTATCACATTTATAATAAACAAGTTAAATATAGTGAAGGACGTCATAATCTCATCGCCGAAATGGGAACCAAAGGAGATAAAGTTTTAGCAGTAAGTGGGCATATGGATGTCGTCGCACCTGGTGATGATAACGAATGGACTTATCCACCTTTTTCAGGAGAAATTGTTGGCGATAAATTATACGGTCGTGGAACAACCGACATGAAAGCTGGCCTAGCTGCTCTAGTTGTCGCAATGTGTGAACTAAAAGAAGAAGAAGCTACTCTTAATGGGGTTGTTCGTTTTCTAGGTACAGTAGGAGAAGAAATAGGACGCGTAGGATCTAAGCAACTCGTTAACGAAGGATACGCCGATGACATTGATGGTTTACTTATTGGTGAACCAACTGGTAATACGATTGCTTATACTCACAAAGGATCAATGAATTTTACAGTCACTGCTAAGGGAAAATCCGCTCACTCATCAATGCCTGAAGAAGGAATCAATTCAATTACTCATATGGCAAAATTTATCCAATCCTTTAACCATGTCATGGAAGACATTACCAATAAATACGAAAATCCTGATTTAGGACGAACCGCGGCTAGTATTACGGTTATCACTGGTGGTGAACAAGTAAATTCTATTCCTGCTAAAACCACCGTGCAAGGCAACATTCGTACTATTCCAGAATTTCCCAATGATAAAATTAAACAAAGCTTGGCTTCTATTATTGAAACGTTTAATAAAGATGAACAGACATCGTTATCAATTACTTGAGAAGTAAACGATCATTCTGTCGCCAAAGCTCGCGACTCCAAACTGGTACAGATTTTTGACCATTTAACTACCGACAACATCACTCCAGGAGGCATTTCTCCGGTTACCGATTCAGAGCCTTTCTCGCAAATCCCTCACAACTTCGATTTAGTTATTTATGGACCAGGAGTAGCTCATCTCCCTCATCAAACTGATGAATACGTCAATATTTCTGACTATTTACATTTTATTGACTTATATAAAGAAGCCATAAAACAATATCTTAGTTAGTTTTTTCAAATAGTCCATTTAATATAGATTAATTGCTACATAAATAACAGATATTAAAAAGTTTTGTATCACCATTCAGAAAACTTCAAAACATTTTTCATAACTGATCCTACAATTACTAGTTAATAATTGTACATAGAAAACTCCCTCTAAGTAGCTCACTTATTAAGTAGCTACTTTAGAGGGAGTAATATTTAAGTCCTAATAGGATTTTTCTCATATTTATTTTATGATGATATATTGTCTTGCATTTTTAAATCTCGTCCACTTTTTATAATCTAACAATAAATTGGCAGTTAATCTTCAATATAAATTCTATATGCATTATTATGGTACAACAATCTATATTCACCTAAGACAAACTCTCTAAACTGATTATGAAATTCTCCTGCTTTTTGAACCTCAAAATCACTTCTAGTTACTATTAAACGCGGTTTTTTATTTCTCATGTCATACCAAAATTCTTCTTTTATTTTATTATTTTCATCAATATTGCCAGCAGGTAAATTAAAGTATTTAGTATTTGCTAGTCGATTAGATTCAATATAAAACAAACCAGACAACCTATGTGAATAGATTAAATCATCTTTATCAGTATTTTCTATAATTTTTTTACTGTTTCGACCTTATTTTGATTAATTGGATCAGTTAAATTAGAGGTATGATAAACATAATTGTAATTATATAAAGCTATAGGTGATAGTAAAACTCCTGTTGCTAATACACTTTTAATTACATTATTAATTTTCTTATCCTCTAATATTGAGCTTCTATAAAAAATTCCTATTAAATATATAGCAACTAATGGAATAAGCACTGTTAAATAATGAAGATATTCTCTTCTAGAAATGATTACTGATAATAAGGAAATAATAGTGCTTAAATGCAAGCCGAAATCAAAAAAACTTACCTCGGATTCATAAATATAAATAGAATATATAACAAAAAAAGAAACCAATACAGGATTCAAAAACAATTCACTGAATAACTCTCTAAATGGCAATGAAAAAGAATCAATATACGTAAAATTATATGTAATATTTTGATAAATTGCATCACCTAATGCATTATTAATTACTAAATAAATTATCGTCGGAACAATAATAATTAATGCTCCTAAAACAAAAAAAGAACCATCTATATATATTCTTTTGAAATCTTTTTTTATTAAGTACTCTATGAGTATTATGAGTATAAAACCAGCCCACACTGAAATCATGTTGACTCTGAGAAACAAAGTTAAAGCGAAAGTTATACCGATTATAGTTATTTCCCAATATTTCAAACCATGTATATAATATTTACTAAATAGATATAACGCTATAGAGATCGGTAATAAAGCATATTCCTCACTTAAATTTCCTCCCTCTAATAACACAGGTAAAAATAATGATATTGCTCCAGAAAGTAAAATTGAAAGAAAAACGTTAAGTTTTAGCAAAGACGTCTTATAGACAAAAAATAAAAAAAGAAAAAGAAAAAGAAATTCTACAATAAAGAGTCCATTATTTCCTATAATTTCAGCAATATAATTAATAAAAAATAAAAATGGTCCTTTATGATCAAAAATATCACGATAAATGACTCTTCCCTGATCCATCGCCATACCAAAGTATTGAAACATACTGGAATCATGTTTAGGAAGAGTCAAATACTGCGGTGAAGAATTTAAAGTATAGTAACTTGTTAAAAACGCAAACGCTAACGTAGAGAATATGCCATATAAATATTCTCTATATTTTTTTATTTTCATATTTTATTCCAAACTTTCTTTTTTCATTTAACTATTAGTTTATCATGGACATATAGTAAAATAAATAAATATTTTATTTACTTCAGAATATCCCATTATTTTTTATAAAAGTTTAGAAATCTAATTCATTCTGCTTAAAAACTAACCATTTACTTGCAATATAATTTATAATAATTACAATCACTTGAACAATAATCTTAGCAGTAAAGTCTGGAACTCCTAAATAAGTGATTAAAAGTAACATTAACAACATATCCATCAATCCACTTAGTGCACGCACTAAAACAAATGAGAAAAATTCACGCAGAATCTCCAACGGGGTTTCTCGCGAAGAATGAAATACCCATAGTTTATTTGTAACATAAGCAAATATAATGGATAGAATAATTGCCCATAAATTTGCCCATAGATAATGCCAACCTAAAACCGTATTCAATAAATAAAATACTGCAATATTAACAATAGTTGTTAATACTCCAAAAAAAACATACGCTATTATCTCTCTTAACCGAGAATAATTAATTTGTTTCATTAATAAATTTCACCTTTTGTACCCTAACTAAATAGACTTCATCACAAAATCCTTTTAGCGCATTATATATTCGTTGGCCTTTTTTATAATTTTTCGTAAATCCAATAATCGTCGGCCCTGATCCACTCATTGTGACCCCATCAGCCCCAAATTGTTTAAGTTTAGCTTTTAACGTGGCTAATTCAGGATGGGCATTAAATGTCACCGTTTCTAAACTATTTCCCGTCGCAGCCATGATTTGATTGTAGTTACCTGCTTTAATACCAGCAATGACGTCGTCAGCATTTAATGGCACATTAAGTTTCTGGACTTGTAATTGTTTAAAAATCTTACGTGTTGAAACACTAATCCCTGGTTTCGCTAAGATTGCCCAACAGTAGGGCATATCCGGTAACTGGGTAATTTGTTCTCCTCGTCCTTCTGCTAATGCCGTTCCAGCATTTAATGAGTAAGGAACATCTGACCCAATTTCATTCGCAATATGAATTAACTCTTGCCAAGAATAGTCTAGATGCCATAATTTATTCAACCCTCGAATAACTGCAGCTGCATCTGTACTGCCTCCGCCAAGGCCTGCTGCTACAGGAATTCGTTTTTCAATATAAATTTTAACCCCTCGTTTTTGAGGTAAACGTTCTTGCATTAGCTTAGCAGCTTGATACGCATGATTTCGACGATCTTCAGGTAAAAACGCGCGCGATGTCTCTACAATAATCTCCTCTCCAGAAACATCTGTTAGAGTCACCACATCCGATAAATCCACACTCGCCATGACCATCCGTACTTCATGATAGTCATCATCCCGCTTAAATAAAATATCCTGTGCTAAGTTTATTTTTGCAGGAGCTGTCTCTTGTATTTCCATCCAATCACCTCCACGTCATCATAAGTTATTTTTATTCTACCATTCCCTTACTTGATAGCAAAGAAAAAGCGTCATAAAGCATTTTTGAAACGCTACCCTAAAATAGAAACTAAAAAAGTAATCTACTTTAAAGAAATTTTTTATGTTCAAATAGTAAACTTTCTAATTCAGAAATTCTATAATCCAATACACATAATTGAAACCTGTTAGATCAGGAATTTCAAAAAGAAAAACCTCCGATAATGACTTTATAGAGGCAGAAATTTTTACTATACTTCTCATAATTATCTCCAAACACCAGTAGATACATAAGATATCCAAATTGGTAGATATAGTAATGATGATTTCATAGAGAATTATAAAAAATATATTTTGCTATTTTTTTATAATTCTGAAAGCCTATTGACCTTAAAATTTTAAATCTACTATTTTATCACTTTTTAATACTATGTTACGCTTCATAGAGATAACTATAAAACTTACACAGATTTAGAATAGATAGGTAATAGTTCAAATTATTATATTCCGCACGTGATAGTAAAATGAAATTAAGAATCTTAAACACCATCTTAACGATTGCTCTCTTTATCAGTCTATTTATCATTCCTAAAAATTACTTTTTTATAAAATTAGTGTTAATGATAAGCTTTATTGTATGGATTTGGTGGGGAGATAAAATAATAAAAGATTAATAGCGGACTATTATAAATTCATAACCTAAACACAAAAATATTATATAAATTATAAAGTATTTCTAATACTCAGTTAAGAAATTTTTTACTTAGCCAGAGTATATTTATTCACCAACATTCAAAGTTGTATTTATATCACTATAAAAAATTAAATTAGTATATATGGTTATATAGCAAAAATGTAGCAAAAACAGGAAATAAGCACCTGTTTTTGCTACATTTTTCAGTATCATTCAAGATACAAGAAGCCGATTTTTAAACATGAAACGCTCTTATCTTACTTGTTAAATTAAATCTTTCTTTACTCTAATAATGAGCAGTGATAATTTATTATACAACCCATTCGTTAACAGTAATAACAATACAGCGAGACATTCGTCATATCTTTAATTAAACTTCTTTCATCTTGTATATTATTGAAATTCAATGGCAACAGCTTCAGTCAACACATCTGTATAACTGTAGCACATTCTTTCAAATTGATTATCTTCTTGGTCAAGTTCAACAACAAAAACAGCTGGGAAAGTATCACTTAAAACACCAGACCGTTTCATAATACGTTTACGTCCGACTTGTTGAGTCAACTCAACGCGCGAACCGATTTTTGTATCTAAAGCACGCTTGATTTCCGCTAAATTACTTGGCATGCGCTCACCTCTTCTAAACACATTTTATCACAAAATCACAAACTTTGCAATACCATTTTTGTATTCAAAAGTCAATAATTTCATCAAATTCTCACGAGATTCTTATTCCCAATAAAAAATTGGTAAATGACGCGGATAAACCATTCACTCGCTATAATAGTCACGATTATCATTTCTTCGTTAAGAAGGTTAATGAGCGTTCACTACAACTATTGGCAAGATTTGCAAACTCATCAATCGTCAGCGTCTCAGCACGGCGTTTAGCATCAATTTGTGCGCTATTAAGTGCTTCGGTTAATTGATCAATCGTTTCAGGATTTTTACCGAAAGCTGTTCGCAGATTATTCCATAGCGTTTTGCGACGTTGAACGAAACTAGCTCGTACTAATCGGAAAAAATACGCTTCATCGTGAACAGTTACACGCGGAGTGGCTAAGCGAGTTAATTTTAAAATCGCCGAATCAACATTCGGTTGTGGTTTGAAAACTGTTTTTGGCACATTAAAGGCAATCTCACTATCACAATAATATTGAATAGCTACCGATAACGAACCATAGGCTTTGGTTCCCGGTTTTGCGGTTAAACGCTGAGCGACCTCTTTTTGCATCATTAAAATAAATACATCAAAGTCTAACTTAGCTTCCAATAACTGAAAAATAATTGGCGTCGTAATATAGTACGGTAAATTGGCTACGACGACTAAACGCTCTGACTCCGGTAACTCTTCAGGAATCAAGCTATTTAAGTCTGCTTCTAAAATGTCTTGGTGTTTAATTGTCACATTATCATAGTCTGCTAAACTATAATCCAAAGCTGGTAGTAAGCGTTGATCAATTTCAAAGGCCAAAACCCGTTTCGCATGAATCGCTAAAAATTCAGTCAACGCACCGATACCAGGTCCAATTTCAATCGCATCGGTTTGCTTATCAATCGCTGCAGAATTGACCATTCGGTCTAAAATTTGTGGCTCCATTAAAAAATTTTGCCCTAAACTTTTTTTCGCTGCTAAATTAAATCGTTGTAATATCTCATTAGTACGTGTTGGGGTCGCAATATACTTATGTGTCATCTCATTCCTCCTCTCTTGCTTCTAAACATGCTGCCACTTCTGACAGCGAAATCCCAAATAATTGTAATCTTTTCGCTAATTGTTTACCATTCACATGTCCCAAATGTAACTCTCTTGCTAAATAATCACGACGTTTTTTAGCTTCTCCAGCTCCAACTAAACCTAAATGTAATAAGGCACTCATCGGAATCTTTTCTTGTTGTGCCTTATCAGTAGTAGAATACACATCTTCTAGAGCGCGTCTTAAAGCAGAAAAGTCAGCATGCTCAACTCCCAAGCTTCCTTTATGCATCGGCTTAGCTTCATCTCGATTCAAAAATGCATGTTTCACATTCGGTAACACTCGTGTAATTTCTTGGCGAATTTTAGTACCTGATATATCAGGATCAGTAAACACAATCACACCACGTTCTTCATCAGCTTTAATAATTTCAGCCAGGGTTCGCTTATCTAGAGCTGATCCGTTTGTTTCAATCGTATAAACATCGAAATATTGTTGAAGATTTTGGGTATCTGATCGTCCTTCGACAACAATGACTTCTTGAATCTTAGCCTTCTCCATACTTCCCTCATTTTCTAAAACCATTATCAGTTGCTGTTAACTTAAATAATTGACAAGCGTTTTTAAATGTTTGTTCTTCAACTTGATTGAGTGACACTTGGCGCACTTTAGCAACACTTTCTGCAACATAGCGCACAAATCCTGTTTCATTACGTAACCCTCTTTTAGGATGTGGCGCTAAATACGGCGCATCTGTCTCAATAAGCAACCGGTCTTTCGGAACGAAACGACAAGCTTCTCTAATATCATCGGATTTATCATAGCTTACTGTGCCTGAAAAAGAAATATGCATCCCTAAATCAAGAAATTTTTTCGCCCAATCTTTTCCTTCGCTAAAACTATGCATAATACCTCCAAAGTCTTCGACATGCTCATCTTTCAAAATACGATAGCAGTCTGCCGTTGCTTCTCGATTATGGATGATAACCGGTAACTGATACTCACGGGCAATGGCTAGTTGTTTTCTTAATGCATCCTCTTGATTCGCTTTAGAACTAGAATCCCAATAATAGTCTAGTCCCGTTTCACCAAGCCCAACGACCCAAGGATTGAGTAATTCATGGCGCAAATATGTCTCAGCTGCTTCATCAAAAGTATCCGCATCAGTTGGATGCCAGCCGATGATACTAACCATATCATCATTTTGTTCACCTAAACGTTGAGCTTCCTTAATCGTAGGATAATCAAATCCCACGATAGCCATACCTTTGACCCCCATCAGACGTGCCCGTTCAATCACTTCTTGTTGGTCTCTTCTAAATTTATTTGCATTTAAGTGTGTATGCGTATCAAACAACATACCAAAACTCCTTTAACTAAAATAAGATTAGGCGCTAATTCAAATGATTAGCGCCTATTTCAAATACTATCTTATGCGACTTCACTACCATTAGGAGCATCATCTGGAGCAAAAACAATCGATAATTGTCCATCTTTTTCAGCAGATAAAATCATACCTTGTGAGATTTCTCCGCGCATTTTACGTGGTTTTAAGTTAGCGACAATAACGACTTTTTTACCGATTAAGGCTTTAGGATCATCATAAAACTCACGAATACCAGATAATATTTGACGATGGCCTTTATCGCCAGCATCCAGACGGAATTTCAATAACTTGTCAGCACCTTCGACAAAGTCACAGTCAATAATTTCCGCCACTTTTAATTCTACCCGTTCAAAAACATCAAATTTAATTTGTTTTTTCTTAGTAGATACTAATTCTGTTTCATTAGGATCAAATGGTTGATTACTATCTTTAGGGGCATTTGCCTGCATTTGTTCTTGAATGTATGCTACCTCTTCATCACGATCAAGACGTGGGAAAATAGGTTTTCCTTTAGCAATCACTTGAGCAGTTTTAGGATAAGCCCCAATTTCTAATTCATCCAACGTTCCTAAGTCATCTGGGTTTAACCCTAGCTGTGTAAAAATTTTAGCTGGTGTTTGCGTCATCACTGGTTGAATAAGCCGAGCCACAATACGTAAAGCATCCGCTAAGTGATACATTACAGAACGTAATTCCTCTTGTTTTGTATCATCTTTAGCTAAAATCCAAGGCATTGTTTCATCGATATACTTGTTAGTACGTGACACAATTTCCCAAACATTATCTAATACCACACTAAATTGTAAGTCATTAATATTGTCATGATATTTTTCAATATTTTCTTTGATTAAAGCTTCTAATGGCGCATCAAAATCAGTGACTTGACCTGGGTAGGCACCAACTTGACCATCTAAATATTTATTAATCATTGAAATGGTACGATTCAATAAGTTTCCTAAATCGTTGGCTAAGTCATAATTAATGCGATTAATGAAGTTTTCTGGTGTGAAGACACCATCAGAACCGAAACGAACTTCGCGCATTAAATAATAACGCAACGCATCTAATCCATAACGGTCAACTAACATATCAGGGTAAACAACGTTTCCTTTAGATTTAGACATTTTACCATCTTGCATTAATAGCCATCCATGACCGAATATTTGTTTTGGTAACGGTAAGTCTAAAGCCATTAACATAATCGGCCAATAAATGGTATGGAAACGAACAATTTCTTTACCTACCATATGGATATTAGCTGGCCAATATTTGGTAAAGTTTTCTGTGTTATTAGGATAACCTAATGCCGTAATATAGTTTGCTAACGCATCAATCCAAACATAAATCACATGTTTAGGATTAGATTTTACTTGTGCCCCCCAAGTAAATGACGTACGAGTCACTGCTAAATCTTCTAAGCCTGGTTTAATGAAATTATTAATCATCTCATTTTTACGAGATTCTGGTTGAATAAAGTCTGGATGCTCATCGTAATACTGTAATAAACGATCGGCATATTTACTCATTCTGAAGAAATAAGATTCTTCTTTGACTAATTCGACTTCATGACCTGAAGGAGCTTTACCACCAATCACATGACCTTCATCATCATGATAAACTTCTGCTAATTGCGTTTCAGTAAAATACTCTTCATCAGCAACTGAATACCAACCTTCGTATTCTCCTAAATAGATATCGCCTTGCGCTAATAATTTTTCAAAAATTGCTTGAATGGCTTCTTCATGATCTTTATCTGTTGTTCGAATAAACTTATCATTACTAATATCTAAACGTTGCCATAAATCTTGCATATCGCTAGCCATACCGTCAACATATTCTTGAGGAGAAATCCCTTGTTCTTCCGCTTTTTGTTGGATTTTCAATCCATGTTCATCAGCCCCAGTTAAATAAAAGACATCATAGCCCATAGCTCGTTTATACCGAGCCATAACATCGGCTGCAATGGTTGAATACGCATTTCCAATGTGTAATTTCCCACTTGGATAATAGATGGGAGTTGTAATATAAAAAGTTTCTTTGTTAGTCACGAATGAGTGCCTCCTTTAAAATTTTCCTAATAAGTATACCATAATACAGATAATATTTTTACATCAGTAGTACTCTTACTCTAGAAACATCTAGGATTATCCCTTATAATAATAAATAACTTTCACGAAAGGTGTTTATTTATGCAACCTCTACTATCAATCGTTGTCCCATGTTTTAATGAAGAAGAAATGATTCCAATTTTCTACGACTACTTAGAAAATATACCATTGCCTCTAAACCGCGAATATATTTTTGTCAATGATGGTTCCAAAGATAACTCTCTTCAACAGATGAAACGATTAAAACAGCTAGACCCTTCACATGTACACTACGTTTCTTTTTCAAGAAATTTTGGTAAAGAAGCAGGTATTTACGCAGGATTACAGTATGCGGCAGGAGACTTTGTCGTTTTAATGGACGTTGATCTTCAAGACCCTCCTGAATTATTACCAGAAATGTTTAATATCCTAACAACAACTGATTATGACTGTGTAGGAACTAGACGACTAACACGTGAAGGAGAACCACCAATCAGATCATTTTTTAGCAAAAAATTTTATCAAGTAATTAATAAAATTTCGCAAACTGAAATTGTTGATGGTGCACGTGACTATCGTATGATGACACGGCAAATGGTGGATGCTATCTTACAAATGACCGAATACAATCGCTTTTCAAAAGGAATATTTTCATGGGTTGGATTTAATACTAAATACCTTCCATATAATAATATTGAGAGAAAAGCTGGTGAAACGTCTTGGTCATTTTGGCAGTTACTCCTTTATGCCTTGGATGGAATCACTTCCTTTTCTACCGTTCCACTAACACTTTCCTCTGTTTTAGGGTTTATTCTTTTTATATTAGCAATTGTCCTTGGTATATTTTTCTTAATCAGGACTTTATTATTTGGTAACCCTACTTCAGGATGGACATCTTTAATTGTTATTATTTTATTTGTCAGCGGAAGTCAATTATTCTCTTTGGGAATATTAGGAAAATACTTAAGTCACATTTACTTAGAATCCAAAAAAAGACCGCTATTTATTGTAAAAGAATCCGATATTAGAAATAAAGATCGCCATTAATCGTTCTCTATGAGCTTATAAAAACAAAAGAGATAAGAATGCTGATAAAAACATTCCTATCTCTTTTTTTATGGCAAAATACGAATCATAAAACTTGGAGAAAAGTCATAAATATGTCCATTTCCTACATATTGCCCGGGACTTGGCGCATGCACATAACCGCCATCACCATTCGCTATAGCCACATGGTAAACATCTCCCCTATTATCTTCCCAGAAGTATAAGTCCCCTTTCTTAGCTTGTTGAATAGATTTCCTTTTACCTAATAATTGCTGTTCTTGAGTAATACGAGGCAATGCGATTCCATGTGCTCGAAAGACAACTTGAACTAATCCGGAGCAGTCAATTCCCGCTCGACTCGTCCCTCCCCAGACATAGGGCGTTCCGATATAACGCTGTGCTTCTTGATAAATTTTATCTCTCATTCCTTCACTTTTATCTTTTACTGTTGATAAATAAGGATTGAGATTTACAGTTTCTGCATTCGGATGATAATGGGTTAAATCTTCTCCATCTTTCATCGCTTCAACATCTTTATTTGTAATCCCAACCATTTGTGCATTAACCTCTGGGACCATCCCCGCTAAATAATTCAATAATATGAAACCTATTACCCATTTTTTCATTAAGTCATCCTCCATATCGTATAGTATCTATAAATACGGAGAGATTTCTGTATAAAAAAGCGAACAAGACATTATGCCTTATCCGCTATTAGTTATTATTCAAAAGTCATTAAAAAGTATTTTTTCTTACCACGTCTAACCACAACATATTTGTTTTCAATGGCAATATCTGGTGTGATTTCGTAATCAACATCTGTAATTTTTTCGCCGTTAATACGAATGGCACCGTTGTTAACATCTTCTCTCGCTTGACGACGAGATTTTTCAATGCCATTATCAACTAACCAAATCGCTAAAGTATTGGGTTCACGAGGGACAGTTTGTCCTGGCATATTTTGGAATCCTTGTTCAATTTGTTTACCCGTTAAATCGCGAATATTACCTGAGAATAATGCTTCTGTAATTTGTTTCGCATCTGCCAAACCAGCGTCACCATGAACGAAGCGAGTCACTTCTTCAGCTAAACGTTTTTGAGCGAGACGTTTTCCTGGGTCTTCTGCCACAGCTGTTTCTAATTCAGCAATTTCATCTTGATCTAAGAAAGTAAAGTATTTTAAATACTTAATAACATCTGCATCATCTTGATTAATCCAAAATTGATAAAATTCATATGGTGATGTTTTCTCTGGATCTAACCAAACAGCTCCTCCCGCTGTCTTACCAAATTTAGTACCGTCAGATTTTAACATTAATGGAATCGTTAGCCCGTAAGCTTCTGCTTCAGTTCCTTCTTCTTTACGAATTAACTCTAAACCAGCTGTAATATTTCCCCATTGGTCACCACCACCAACTTGAACTTGGACATCTGCTTCTTGATAAAGATGTAGGAAGTCAATTGATTGTAAGATTTGGTAAGCAAATTCTGTAAAAGAAATTCCTGTTTCTAAACGGCTACTTACAATATCTTTCGCTAGCATCGTATTAATATTGAATCGTTTCCCATAATGACGGAGAAAATCTAATAACGTTAATTCTTTCGCCCAATCAAAATTATTAAAAATTCTAAAATCGGCATCGTCATCTTTTAAGAATAACCGTTTCATCATTGCCGTTAATCGTTGCGCATTTTTTTCAACTTGTTCCATTGATTGCAGGTTTCGTTCTTCTGATTTACCAGATGGATCGCCGATAGTACCAGTCGCTCCACCAATAACAATCACTGGGCGATGTCCAGCTAATTGGAATCGTTTGAGTACCATAAACGGAATCAAGTGCCCAATATGAAGCGAATCTCCAGTTGGGTCAACACCGCAATAGACACCTACCGCTTTATCTGCTGTTAATTGTCGCAATCCTTCTTCATCAGTCATTTGATTAATGGCGCCTCGCCATTCTAACTCATCAATAATATTCATATATAACTCCTTCCTAACAAAAAAGCCCCTCTAGCCATCAACGACTAGAGGGACGATGTTTACCGTGTTACCACCCATATTGCTACCATCAGTAGCCACTCTTTGCTTAACGCGCATAACGTCTCATTGAGAAACACTCCTGATTGTAATTTCAAAGACAATAAGACACTAGTTTTCACCAACCACTAGCTCTCTTCAGTTCCTTATTGATTCTACTCGATCATTCATTGTGTCAATATGTGTTTTAACGTTAGTATAAATAGGTCCTATCAAACTGTCAAGCACAACTCAAAGACCTTCCTAACGTAAATCATTAAGCCAATCATGCATAGCCACTAATAAATATAATTGTGCTCCGCTCATAATAGCTGCTTCATCCATTTGATAATGAGGATTATACGCTGAAAAAGTGGTATCAATCTCATGATTACCCATACCAACAATCCCCATAAAACCAGGAACTTCCTGTAAATAAGCACCAAAATCTTCTGATTCTAGTGCTGGTTTTGCTTCAAACCAATTCACATCAGTCAGTTTAGACTGTAACTCTTCCTTAATATGGTTAACGATTTCTTCATCAATAACGACAGCTTCATTGATAGGGGTATAATCAAACGTTTGTAATCCCTCTTGCATAGTAGCGATACTTTTGGCTTGACGAGCTAAGGTTCGCGAGATTTCTTCATCAGCATACTCGTCAAAAGTTCGAACGACTCCTGATAACGTAGCTTTAGATGGAATACTATTCCATCTTTCACCTATTTCGGCAGTTCCTATCGTAATTAATGAAGGCGTTGATGGTCCGATAGTTCGCGTATTCACTGATTGACAAGCCAAAATAAATTGAGCGGCCATAATTGAGGTATCAACTCCTTGTTCAGGATGAGCAACTGCACTCGCATCACCGCCAAATGTTGCTTCAAACATAGCCGTTCTACCATATGTCAATCCTTTGGGAAGTGCCATTGCCCCAGTATTATGTGATGGGTCCCAATTCAACCCAAAAATGAGCTCCACATTTGATAAAACATTTTGATCAATCATCAATTGCGCTCCTCCAGCGGCTTCACTCGAAGGTTGAAATAGAAATCGAATATTCATTGCTAATTGCTCTTTGTATTCTAGTAATGTTTTTGCAACATACATTAAGGCAGCCATTTGAGCGTCATGACCATTCGCATGCATAGCCACTTGATCAACTGCCTGATAATCCAAATGATCATTAAGTTCTGTCATGTATACACCATCTATATTAGCTCTTAACAACAAGTATGGTTTTTTATCATCAATTTGGAGATCGACTACTAATCCAGTAGGTTCTAATAATTTTGGAGTTAGACCTAATTCTTCAAAAAAATCAGCAATATACTGGGTCGTTTGAAATTCTTCTAATGAGAGTTCAGGATATTGATGAAAATAACGGCGTAAATTAATCATTGGTTCCGCAAACTGAGTAAGTCGATCTAATGGAGACATATTATTCCCATCCTTCCTTATCCCAAGCCATACCATCTAATTGGCCTTTTGCTTGTTCTAAACGTTTATCGGTTTCTCGAATTGATTGTTTTACTGCTTCAAACAATGCTTTTTCTTCATAAGAAGTTGCTTGTGCATATGCCCGATCTAATATGTCATCTGTCCACTCATCCATTAAGCATTTCCTTTCCACATTTATTTAGTATTTTAACGCCACGAACTTTTAGGTAGATCACGCTCAATCATCGCTAAATCGTCTAGTCGTTCTTTCCATTCATCCGCAATCAACTGTAATGGTAATCCCGGATAATTATCTCCTTTTTCATTGGCAATACTTTGTAATTGCTGAACTAACCAATGAGATCGTTGTGAAAATGTTGGATTAGCTGGTAAATCTAAATGTTCCTTGAAGGCAATCAATTGATAACGCTTCATACGGTCGGTACTATACCCGTGTTGCTCTAAAATAAAAGGTGGTAAGTAAGTCATCCCCAAAGCATGGGCTAACGTTTTATATGGTGACAATAATTCTGATAATGTCACATCCTCACGGCCACCATCACGATAATGTTTCAAAGGAACACCAATTGAAATAAGCACCCCTAATTCTTTGCCTTGTAAATGATGATGATAGTTATCTAGAAAGTCATCTGTTAAAACCGCCGTGATCCAATTAGAAACTACCCCTGGCGCTTGATACCAATATAGAGGAAATTGTAAAAAAATCCGTTTCGCGGCTAATACCTGTTGTTGTGCTGCTTGTATCATTGCTGAATCCATATGTTCTGCCATTTCTATAAACGGAATTTCCTTAGGTACCGCTGCCTTCATAAATTGATGACTTCCTGATTCTGACAAATCAGGATGTCCACAAAAAATGACTGTTTGCATTCTCTCACCTCTCTACATCACTCTTATCGCTATTATAACAGTGTCTGAATATAATCACCCGTAAAACTACTTTTCTTCTCGTTAAATCGTTTCACACCCTCATTTATCCCCATAACCACACTTATGTTAGATTTTATTACATGAATTAGAGCTTTTGCTTGTAATTTCTACAAACATCCCTCATACTCAATTACATAATCTTGAAATAATACTTTGTAACGAATAAAAATGGTTTTAAGAAAGGAATTTATCATGTCAAAATGGACTGCTGAAGACATCCGCCGCGATGCTAAAGAAAAAAATGTACACTTTATTCGTCTAGCTTTTTCAGACGTTAATGGGATTTTAAAAAATGTCGAAATCCCAATTAGTCAATTAGATAAAGCATTAGATAATAAAATGATGTTTGACGGTTCTTCTATCGAAGGATTTGTTCGTATCGAAGAATCCGATATGTACTTATACCCTGATTTAGATACATGGTTAGTTTTTCCATGGGGAAGCGATAATAGTACCAAAATTGGAATGTTAATCTGTGATATTTATACTCCAGACCACAAACCGTTTAAAGGTGACCCACGTAGTAATTTAAAACGAATGGTGAATAAATTAAGCGATAAAGGCTTTACCGACTTTAACTTAGGTCCAGAAGCAGAGTTTTTCCTATTCAAATTAGACGAAAATAATGAAGCTACGACAAAAGTAAATGACTATGGGGCTTATTTCGACTTAGCTCCTGTCGATTTAGGAGAAAACTGCCGTCGCGAAATTGTTCTAGTATTAGAAGAACTTGGTTTCGAAGTTGAAGCTTCACATCACGAAACAGCTATCGGTCAACACGAAATTGACTTTAAATACGCAAGTGTTGTTGACGCTTGTGACAAAATCCAAATTTTTAAATTAATCGTTAAAAGTATCGCTCGTAAACATAATTTACATGCGACATTTATGCCAAAACCTATTTACGGTATTTCTGGTTCTGGTATGCACTGCAATATGTCACTATTCAATAAAGATGGCAATGCTTTTTATGATCCAGAAGCAGAATTAGAACTATCTAAAACAGCGCTTCACTTTATGACAGGGGTCTTAAATCACGCCAAAGCTATTACAGCTGTCGCTAACCCACTAGTCAACTCATACAAACGTCTCGTGTCTGGATACGAAGCACCTGTTTATATTGCATGGTCAGCTCATAACCGTTCACCACTTGTCCGCATCCCATCTTCACGTGGTGTATCTACTCGTATTGAATTACGTTCGGTTGACCCTTCAGCAAACCCATATTTAGCAATGGCAGCTATCATTGGCGCCGGTCTAGATGGAATCGAAAAAGCTGAACCAGTTCCTGAACCAACTGACCGCAATATCTATAATATGACTTCTGCTGAACTGGCTGAAATCGGCATCGAAAAATTACCAGGTTCTCTACACCGTGCAGTGAATGAATTAGAAAATGACGAAGTTGTCCAAGATGCGCTTGGTACCCATATTTCAGATAACTTCATTTCAAGCAAACGTGTTGAATATAAAGAATATACAATGCAAATTTCAGAATGGGAACTACAAAATTACTTAAAACAATATTAATTCATCTATCATCTGATAGACGTAAAAGGGGTAAGAAAAAGTTCTTACCCCTTTTTACTATACATTTTTTATCAGTAAACTTTTTTCAGCTAAAAAGGCAGCTCTGATAATCCTCTTTTAGCAATTAAAAATCATCCCACTCATAAGTGATATCTTCAGCTGACGAACGATTAGCACCTTCTGTAGATGAAGGATGGTCATTCGCTCCATCATCTGAAGAGAACGTCATGTTTGAATGTTTTTCCGTCTCCCATCGATGCTCATCAAATGAAGACATTTGTGGATATCCATTCTCTTCTAGACACATTTCATAAAAATCAATCATTGCTAATGTAAAGTATGGTTTAACGTAGAAATAAGCTAATCCAAAAGTTAACATAATGATGATATCCCATAAAATAAATCGACAATACAATCCAATTAATTGCCATTTATGCCCTCGCATTAATTGACGACTAGCCGTAATTGCTTCATTGTAACGAATTTGTGGGAAATCAATAATAATATACTCTACTAAAGCATAACTTAACCACTTATAAATACCAGGAATAATCAATAGACATGTCCAAAACGTTAAGTAAAGATATTTCAACCATAATGTAATCGTATATGATAGCGAATAGTTTAACAATGGTGCCACAAAATCACGTGAGAGCTCTGGATTTAATCCATTTTTAATAACCATTAATAATCGTTTATACGCTGTCTGTAAGCCAGTGACGAGTAAAGCGCTTACTATCGCTAAAATGATTCCCAAAGGAAATGTTAAAACAGGGGATAATGAGGCAATCGAAATGGCCATTGTAAAAACAATAGTCAAAACCACATACCACGGCCAATTACGGCGCATAAATTGTTTCGCAATCTTTTTATGTTGTCTTTCACTCACAGAACATCACCTCCATTACTAATAGTTTACGATAGTACACCAGCTAAGGCATCAGTCTTTAGGATGACATCTAGAATGACCATCATATAAAAAGGCCAAGCTTGATACTTGGCCTCATAGTTTACGTCATTCAATTAATCTCGATTTCCAGATAAAATAACGATTCGCAGTAGTGATAGTAATGACGCAACTGCAGCAGCAACATAAGTCAACGCAGCAGCACGTAAGGTTTTTTTAGCCATTGGAAATTCTTGGGCATTTAGCATATTATCTGCTTGAATAATTTCTAATGCACGTTTAGAAGCATCAAATTCTACTGGTAACGTCACTAGTTGGAAAACAAAGGTTAATGAGAACAAGAGAATCCCAATATTCACTAAAAATTCATTATATCCGAAAATTAATCCTAAAAGTAGTATTGGTAACGCTGCTTTACTTCCAAAATTAACAACAGGAACAATTCTTTGGCGTAATGTCATAAAGAAATAACCTTTTTGATCTTGTACAGCATGGCCACATTCATGGGCTGCTACACCGATAGCAGCAACCGAAGTCGAATCTGCTGTCGCATCAGATAGTCGTAACACTTTATGACTGGGATCGTAATGGTCTGTTAAGTTTCCTGAAATCCGTTCAACACTAACATCTGTTATCCCGCTCCGTTGCAATATCCGTTTAGCAACATCTGTTCCGGTTAACTGTTTAGAATTTCCATATTTATTATATTTATTGAACGTACTATTCACATTTGCACTTGCCCATCCGGAAATTAATAACCCGATGAGAATTAATATATATGTCCAGTCAAAAAAGATTGGCATGATATCACATCCTTTCGCCTATTATATCAAGAAATTCTATTAGAAACTATGTCTCTATCACATTTTTGATTTCTTGATAGATAATATCAATTGCCTCGTCAGCTTCAGGAAGTGAACGTAGAGCAAAATCATGCACCATACGGTCAAATTGATAATATCGTGTCGGTTTATTATGCGCTCGCAATCGTTTATATAATTGCATCATTCCATTCCGTAAACTATCATAGCTACCGCCAATAAATACAACTAATGGCATATCCGCAATTTGAATATGGTCAATAGGAATCACATCATTTTTTTCTTGCCATAATTCACTAATTAATTGATTTTCTGTCAAACGCGTATAATAGTCATTTTCACTAATTATTAATTGTGATGACGGTAAGCCAAACCACGCTGATAAAATAATCATTCGATTAAATAATTGCGGGGCGACTTCAGCTAAATTTAAAGCCAGTAAGGCACCAGAGTCATAACTTAAACTTATCCATTCCTTACCAGAATAACGTTGTTGAATGTTTTTGAATAAGCTATAGGTTTGCTCAATTTCACGTTCAAACGACCGAACAAATAACGGTTGTATCGGAATAATCGCAATAGGGAGACTCTGTTCCTTCCCTAAACGATGAACAAATCGCCATTCTTCAGGCTGCATAGGTTCTAATCGCTGTCCTCCATGAAAATAAACGAGCACATGATTCGTCATTTTTAATTGATGAAAATTAATCCATTGAACTTCTCCGCCTAAATATGATTCTGTTGTCACATCTTGAGCAAAAGGACAATTCAATAAATCACTTGAGGCCTTGTAAGCATTAATTCGGTGATTAATTCGTTTCACGGCCGCTTCTTCAGAATCGTCAGAAGCTAAATTTTGTTTTATTTTCCCAGCGTCTTCTCGTATCTTACTTCGAATACTACGATCTTGACTCAACGCATGAAAAGCATAACCTAATCCTGAAGCAATAGCTGCTAACCCTAAACGAACCCCCCGGTTACGATTCTCTCCACTCATACTAACCTCCTGCTAAGATACTATTTCTTTCATTATAATCAAAAAAGATAAAATCACTATCCATCTACAGACTGATTTCTCAATCATCCTTCTCATTACATCAGCTTAGAAAAGTCTGCTTATAAATAAAACTCAAGACAAATATTTTGCTTATAATTCTCTCTTCTTTTGACGTTAATTACAAGTATTTACTCATGTTACCTCACTTTACTTTAAAATAATGGAAAAATAATTTATAATGAACCAACACGCATAGAAAGAGGGATGGTAGTGAAACAATTAGTCAAACTAGGTCTAGTATCTACAGGAACGCTACTTTTAGTGGCTTGCCAACATAATCCGCAAGACATTGCAAATAGTGTTCATGAACAAGCCGATGCTAGTGAAGAAGCATTAGAAACAATTCAAGTTGCTGAGTCCAAACTTTCTGGTACATTCAGCGAAGCATTTAAAGAAGATGATATCTCTACTGACCAATTATCAGAAAATCGTTCAACGCGTCAAAAAGCAATTGATGACCTTGATAATATTAAAGACGATTTTTCTACTGATATTGATAAGATGAATGACGCTTTATCCAATGGCGATTTATCTGAAGAGGATGAAAAAGATTTCAAATCTTTATTAGAACCTAGTGAAACTGTTGTTAAACAGTTGAATAGCTATTTGGATTCCTACCACAATGTATTGTCTGAAGAAGAGACTTACTACAACCAATTAACCGAAAGTGATATGGATTTCGAAGGTTATCAAAACGGTTTAGATAAAGTAAATGAACAACATGAAGATGCCCAAAACCATCTGAAAGAATTAGAATCTGCTTTAAGTAAACTTCATGAGTTAGATAATCGGGAGGAGGATAACAATGAATAAAAAAGGTAAATTTCCATGGCCTATCATTACTCTGGCTATTGTAGCTGTTGTTGTCCTATTACTGATTATAGCTCGTCAATTTCCAGGAACGTTTAATTTCCCAGCTGGTTCCGGTAGCGATAACGAACCAATCGTTGCTGAAGATGATGTGAAGATTGATGGTAAAATTAACGTTAATAATGGTCAATTAATCGACTCTCCTAGTCCAACGCCTAGTCAATTCACTTATGATAGTGGTGTCGATATTGCCTACCCTGAAGACGGCGTTAAAGGAATTTATTTATCAGGCGGCGGTGCAGCTGACCCTGAAGTTGTTAAACATAATGTTGATATGATTGATCAAACTGGTTTGAACTCTGTTGTCGTTGATGTCAAAGATGACTATGGATCAATTACTATGCCAGTAAAAACAGATAATGACTTAATTAAAGATAACGAAACTAATGCTGTTGATATTAATCAATTAATGAAGACTTTTGAAGAGAAACAAATCTATCCAATCGCGCGGATTACAACGTTTAAAGATACTAAACTAGCAAAAGCCCATCCAGAGCGTTCATTTAGAACCTCATCTGGAGATGTTTGGACAAATGATATTGGCGATGCTTTCTTAAACCCATATGATAAAGAAAACTGGAAGTATATGGTCGAAGTAGCCAAAGGAGCAGCGAAATTAGGGTTTAAAGACATCCAATTCGATTATGTTCGTTTTCCAGAAGCCTTCGAAACATTTGGCGAAGACTTAGAATATGATATGGGCGATTATAGCGAATATGGTAAAGGCTCTACTGAAGCACGTGAAAAAACCATTACTGATTTCTTAGCCTATGCCCAAAAAGAGTTGCATCCTTATGGGGTCGAAGTAAGTGCTGATATCTTCGGTTATGTTACCGTTGTAGAAAGTACGCCAGGTATTGGTCAAAACTTCCGTGGTATTGCTGATAACGTCGATGTTATTTCATCAATGATTTATCCTTCTCATTGGGGTCCAGGTTACTTTGATTACCCTGCTCCAGATAAAGAACCTTATGGGGTTGTTGACCACTACGCTCAAAAAGAGCTAGCCTTATTAGATGATATTGATTCTAAAACAAAAACTCGTCCATGGTTACAAGACTTTACAGCTTCTTATCTAGGTGGCGGTATGTATATGGAATACGACGCGAATGCTGTCCAAGCACAAATCGATGCCTTAGCTGATCATGGAATTAACGAATACTTACTATGGAATGCCGGTAATGAATATACAACAGGTGTAGATTATAAATAACACCCATTAAATGACAAAGAGCAAGCCAAACTTAATCGTTTGGCTTGCTCTTTTTTCATTACCAGCTCGCTTTTTTAACACCTGGTATTTGACCTTTATGCGCTAATTCTCTAAATTTCACCCGACTCATCCCAAATTTACGCATATAACCATGGGGACGTCCATCAATACGGTCGCGATGATGAAGACGAGTTGGCGATGCATCACGTGGTAATTTTTGTAACCCTGCATAGTCCCCTGCTGCTTTCAAAGCCCGGCGTTTCTCAGCATATTTAGCGACCATTGCTTCACGTTGTTTCATTTTTTCAATTTTAGCTTTTTTGGCCATAAATGTATTCCTCCTATTGACAACTATTGAATTCCTTGATAAATTAGTTTTTGTAAATCGTAACGTTTACGATTTTAGTAAAAAAGAACCCACTTGTCAAGGAGGAACTCATATGTCAGAAAAAAATGATCGTTCTAGTGCTTTACGCCGTCTAAAAAGTCCTAACCGTAAAACACGCCAACGTGCGCAAAAAATATTAAAACAAGTCAGTCGTAAAACCAATTAAACATATAATCATTCGTGGTATTCTTAAGATTCTCTTATTATCTTATTTACGCTTTCCTTAAACATTCCCCCGCAAAGCATGATAAAATAATGTTAAGTAATCATCGCTTTCATTTGGAAAGCTGATATGGAGGAGTTTATATGCGTAAAAAAACAACGATTTTATTAACGAGTGCCACTATGGCTCTAGGATTAGCTGCTTTTGCCCCTAGTGTTTTAGCTGATAAAGTAGCTATCGAACCCAAATTCACTTATGGTGAAACGTTAACGCCTGAACAATTTGAAAAAACACGTGATGAACTGGGTGTTGATAATGATGCGGAAGAAATCCAAGTACGAGTTAATGAATTAAATGATTTGTTAAATGATGACTATCCTTATCAACAAGTTTATTCATCAGCTTATATCACCCCTGCGGATAATAATGGAGCTATTTCAGTCGAAATTTTAACTCCAGATACCATTACCGCCATTACTGAACGCCAATACGAAAATGCTGCGCTAACAGCTGGTGCAGTTGATGTTGATATTAAAGTCGCTTCTGCTGTCCCTGTCGATGGTTCTGGTGCGTTAGCTGGGGTATACAAAGCGTTTGACGCAAGTGGTGAAGGCTTAAATGATCAAGCGGTTTCAGTTGCTCAAGATGAGTTAAACGTGACTTCCCAAATCACCCAAGAAAATAAAGATAAAGAAGGCTATTCAGATGACTTATTAAATGCCGCTATCGCCGAAATCAAAACCACTATTGAAGATAAAAAAGAAGAAAATGGTGGGTCTATTTCTAGCGACGATATACAAGTCATCGTTAATAATGTTGTGAATAACTACAACTTAGAAAATGTTATCTCTGCTGAAAATATTACCGCTATTGAGAATCAAATGAATAAGTTTAGCGAGTTAGAACTATCCGATGAACAACGTGATCAAATCCGTAACTTCGGTGAACAGCTACAAAAAACCGGTGGCGATTTATTAAATAAAGCGAAAACCGCTTGGGAAAATACCGATCCTGAGCAAAAAGAAGAAATGAAAAATGAAGCCACCTCAATTTGGCAACAAATTAAGGACTTCTTTAATGATTTGTTTAATATGACCTTTTAACTAAAAAAGTCAGGACTCACATCCTGACTTTTTTATTATATATTGCTATTTAGCTAAATCTGGATCTCGGGTTAAAATTGGCCATTCATCATGAAGCAATTTTGCTTGTGGATCTAAGGATTCTTTTTGATGAACTCCTTGATACCAATACACAGCCACTAAAATGCCTGTAACAATTAACCCACCAATATAAGAGATAACACCCAATCCTAATCCTAATCCGATTGGTTCACTGAAGATATACACCACACAAGCATATAGCATAAAGATACCAGGAATAAATGTGACCCAATAGTTTTTACTTTTCAAGAATAAGTAACGCGTTGTCACTAGTAGCGCTAACACAGCTGTCACTTGGTTAGCCCAGTTAAAATACCGCCATAAGATATTAAAATCAACTTTCGTTAAAATAAATGAAATCACATAAACTGGTAACGTAATCGCCATAATTTTAGCTAGCGTGTCTTGTTTAATATTTAAATAATCGGCAATAATAATTCGTAAACTTCTAAATGCAGATAGTCCAGATGAAATTGGTAAAACAATAACACCTAAGATAGCAATAGTCCCGAAGACATTCCCTAGTAACATTTTTGATACCGCATCAACCACTACAGACGCTGTCCCGGCATCAATCATATCACTCAGTGTTTGGCCATCAAATAAACTCATAGCTGCTGCTGCCCAAATCATGGCAATAATCCCTTCACCAATCATCATGCCATAAAAAGTAAATCGACCTTCTCGTTCATTAGTAATTGTCCGTGAAACCATAGGCGCTTGAGTCGCATGGAATCCTGACATCGCGCCACAAGAAATAGTAAAGAACATTCCCGGGAAAATCGCTAACCCTTTAGGATGGAAATTTTGCATAGTCGCTGGGGTTAAATTAGGAATCGTAAAATCGCTAAAGATTAACGTTACTCCAATGGCAATTGTACTTAAAATGAGAATGGCTCCAAACCACGGGTAAACTTTCCCAATCGCTTTATCGATAGGTAAAACGGTTGAGACTAAATAATAGATAAAAATTAACACAATAATGACTTGTAAGTTAGAACCAAAAGGTAAAGCTTGTTGAATCAGATTTGCAGGTGATGTGACAAACACTGTTCCAACTAATAATAGTAATAAACATGCGAATAAGTTGACTAAATGTCGCGCCACTTTCCCGATATACTTACCTGCTAGCGATGGTAATTGGTCACCATTATTTCGTAGGGAAACCATCCCTAACATATAATCATGGACTCCTCCTGCAAAAATACATCCAAAGACAATCCAAATGTATGCTACTGGACCATATAACGCCCCCATAATTGGGCCAAAAATAGGACCCGTACCGGCAATATTTAATAGCTCAATAATGGCATTCTTCCATCTTGGCATTGGAACAAAGTCTAAATTATCTCGTAAAACTTCAGCTGGTGTTTCGCGATCAGTCGCTGGTTCAAATGTCCGATCAATATATGCACCATAAATAAAATAGCCCAAAATTAATAAAACAATTCCGCCTATAAACGTTACCATATTATTTCCTCCTTTGTTTTGTTAACGCTTTCGTTAATTTGATTATCCTCCTTTATTTCACAAATGTCAATTTAATGATTTTGTTCACAATCAATCGCCGATTCCATATATCTCCTCCCCGTTCACTGATATATCAACTTTTTTAGCCATCAAAAAAGGCGAGCCATCAAACTCGCCTTGTGAAATTATTTGTTTTCTAATGTCTCTTCACGATCTTTCCACTGATTTTCTTTGTATTCATCAAAATGATAGTTTTCATCTTTACTTGGATTATTTTCTTCAAATTCTTGTTTTTCGTCTTGAGAATCCCAATTAAATTCTGGATTATTCATCTTATCTTCTGAATAATCCGTTTCATTAACTAATACCCCAAAAACGAAATAGCGGTCATCATCACCATCGAAATAACGTTGTGGGTAGAAACAATTCATTAATGAAATAATCGGTTGACCGTATTTATCTTCCGCCCACTCATCAGTAATTAATTCCGTCGCTGTTGGTTCCACGACATCATTTTCCACGGCAACGTACTCATAAATTTTATCTTTATCCGTAATACGAATCACATCACCTGATTTTATCCAATTTAAGCGGTGTAATAAACGGTCATTCCAATCATAGTGACCGGCTAAGCTATAATTACCGGCTCCCATCTTCACGTCTGGACGCATCGTTCCAACACCTGTATACAGTACTTGATCACTAACTCCCTTAAAGATTGTCATATTCAATTCGACTTGAGGAACAACGAGCTGACCTAAAATCGTACTATCTTCTAAATCTAACGGGTCAGTATAAACATCAGTAGGAGAAATATTGTCAACCGCTGCGAAATCAAACGATGCATCCTCATCTTCTTCATCATTTTTACGAATGTCTTCAGCCGTTAAATCTCCGACCGCATCATGCGATTTCTGAACATTGTGGTGGATGACTGGATTTGGTAAAAAATTAATTGCTAATAACACAATTCCAATCACCATTAATAACGTTCCAACTATTTTTTGCCAAGGCCATTTCTTTTTCATTTGTTTACCTTCTCTTTATTTATTCTACTAGTATAGTAAGCATAAATAGGTGATATTGCAAGCTTTACTACTTAACTTACAATAAAAAAGAGGTTGGTGACTAGCCAACCTCTCGCATAAACATAAGGAGATTAATTTATGCTTACTTATTAATATGATTTACGTTTTGGTTCATAACCAGCATCGATACCTTGTTGGAAGAACGCTTTATGGTCTTCGTAAGGTACCATTGAACCACCAGTTAACCAAGCAATATGAGTGGCATTACCCATTTTGTCAGTTAAACCTTTGTCAGCAATGTAGCCTTTACCTTGTTCTGAAGTAAAGATACGTGCAATACCAGGAATTCCGGCTACGGCAGCTGGTTCAATAGCGATGTCTTCAATATCATCTAAGGCAGCTAAGTTGTAGTTAGCTTCTTCTTCACCAACAGTAAATCCACCATCGAAGTACATTTGCATTAATTTAGCAACGAATTGTGAAGTACGTGGAACAGCTAAACCATCCATGTTTGTTTTACCGTCTAAATCAAAGTCATCAACGGCAACTTCTGAGAATTCGTTAGACATTAATCCAACCATCATTGATGCCACTTGAGTTGGTTCAGCGAAGAAGCAGTGAACATTGTCACCAAATACTTGTTTAAGACCAAATGTGATACCACCTGGGCTACCTCCAACACCACATGGTAAGTACATGAATAGAGGGTTTTCTTCACTAATTTTAATTTCTTCTGCTTCTAATTGTTTTTTCAAGCGCATACCAGCAGCAGTATATCCTAAGAATAAGTATTTAGAATGTTCATCATCAACGAAGTATGCATCTGGATCAGCTTCAGCAGCTTGACGTCCTTGTTCTACTGCCAAAGTAAAGTTTGTTTTATGCTCAACAACGTTTACACCATGGCTACGTAGGTAATCTTTTTTCCATTGTTTAGCTTCACTAGACATATGAACAATCGCTTCAAAACCAAATTTGGCAGCCATTACCCCAACAGAAATACCTAAGTTACCTGTTGTACCTACAACCACTTTTTTGTTGCTGAAGTATTCTTTAAATTCATCAGAAGCGAATTTTTTGTAATCGTCATCGTAACCTGATAATAAGCCTGCTTCAATAGCAACTTCTTCAGCGTGGTGTAATACTTCATAAATCGCACCACGAGCTTTAATTGTACCAGCGATAGGTAATTGGTCATCACGTTTTAAGAAAACGCGACCTTCAATATCAGTGTTGTATTCATCTTCTAAGAAAGATTTGAAGTTTGGCACTTCAGTAATGAAAGATTCAATAATCCCATTGTTGTCACGTGTGTCTTCAAATTCTTGGGCAATGAATGGGGCAAAACGTTCATAACGAGCTTCTGCATCTTCAACATCTTTTTGAGAATATTCAGAAATCGCGTTAGCTTCTTCAACTGTTTTGCTTTCGCCATTAATCCAGAATACAGGTTCGCCTTTTAAGACTTGTTCTAATTCTGGATTTTCTTTTGTCCATTTTTCAATATTCATTTCTACCATTGTTACACTCTCCTTTATGAGATATTTATTATTTGTTTAATTCAACAACGCCGTCAACTTCAACAGCTACGCCACCAACTAAACCTTTAACTTCAAAGGCACTACGAATTGGTTTAACGTTTTTAAAGAAGTCTTCGTAAGCTTTGTTTGCTTCACCAATTTGTGAGATATCAGTAATAAATAATTGTGTTTTTACGATATCCTCACGAGAAGCTCCTTCAGTTTCAGCTGCTTTTTCAATAGCTGACAAAGCGCTTAGTGTTTGATCATAAATTGATAAAGTTTTATCAACTTCACCTTGATCATTTTTTGGTAGTTGACCAGAAACAAATAGGAATCCATTCGCTTTTCTTTCATTAACAAATGCTGACATAACAAACCCCTTTCCTACTTATTTACTATAGTGTCAATGTATCATGATAGCGCTCTCGCTGTCAATAATTTTTTCTTATTATTTTGCCTATTTTAATAAAATATTATTATTTTGCAGCACTTCTAATTTCTTGTGCGGTTTGAATTGGATAATTACGATATAATTTTGCTCCAATAAATCCAGCCACTGAACTAATTAAAATGACAATTAATGCGGCTATAATAACTTGCATAAAGTCATTATAAGCAAACATCACAGCAAATCCAGCAATCGGTGTTGCGGTACCTGGTGTATTATTGACTAATCCCATTAAAGCAATTACGACACCACTCAATGCTCCACCAGCTGCAACCGTGCTCCAAATCGGCAGTGGATTGGACAGAGTCACATCAATTTGTGTTAATGGTTCAATCGCTACTGAAATCGTATCTTGATTTGAGCCAAATCTTCTAAAGTGGAACAAGAATAATAGTGTAAAGGATGCTCCCATAGTTGCTAATGCCCCAATAGCCATTGGTGTTCCTGTTAACCCTAGAATAGCTGTTAACGCCATTGAACTTAATGGTGTTGTTGAGACAACTGGAATAATAGCTCCTAAAATAACTCCCATAACAATTGGACTTGTATCGGCAGCAGAAACTAAGATGTCTCCGATTCGTAATAAGGTTGCTTTAACAATTGGATCAATTCCAATCGCTAATAGGCGAGTAATAAATGGAATAGCAAGTACGATGGCAATTAAATTTAGTCCTTCTGGTATTTTCTCATCTAAGAATTTCACCACATAACTCGTTAAATAACCTGCGAAAAATCCTGGTAAAATACCATAACCACCAGCAGCTAATCCAATCATCACAGCGTAAACGGGTTTCACATCTAACGCAAAAGCAACTAATGCGCCGGCCGCTACCCCACTTAATGATCCTGAAACAGACCCTAATTCACTCAAGAAATCAATTCCAAATAAACTACCTAAAAATGATGAATGAAAGGCTTCTACTAAAAAACTTGCAATGGCAGCACTAGATAATGCTGATACTGCTTTGTCGCCGCCTGGTGCTTTAAATTTGAAAAGCGATAATAGCGCCAAGACAACAATTAGGAGTATGACTCCGAATAATACTTGCATACTTCTCTCTCCTTTTGACCACTTCCGTCATTCGTTATGGTCATAATATAACGCTTACAAATATCACCGTCAACAGTTTTTATAAAATTATTTATTATTGTGATAAATAATTATTTCTCTAAGAAGATAAAGACCCCTTTTTTACTTTGCCTGTAAGTTTTCTTTTCCTTTCATTTTATGATAAATAAAGGTTATAAAATAACTTAAAAAACAAAATTGTACCTGACTATATTTTATAAAAGTTATCAATTCGTTTAATTCTTAATTTTACTTTTTCTAATCATTAAGATAGCTCTTCTCTAATGATAGAAATTTTTTATCATAATCCTAACCGTCATGACACACAAAAAAGCACTCAAGCTCATCAATACTTGAGTGCTTAACAAGTAGTTTGCTCGACGCTTAATAGCCTTTGCGGATAACTACTTAATGATTCTCTGGAATCTTAACTAGGAGGTACCATCTCTCACTTATCATCGTTATTATTTCAAAGATGTATCGACTAGCTAACATTCTTCTCTTAGCTAAAGCTAAGAGTTTGACCGTTTAGGTTCTATAAAGAGCGATGCTCAATATATTACCCCTGCATCTCTCTTTACATTATTATCATATTATGAAACCGCTTTAAAGTCAAGTGTTACTTTTCTTCTACTAACCACGTAGGTAGTTCCCGGATGGCATAACGGTTATCATCTACAAACAAAGGACGCTTAATTAACATCCCATTGTCAGCGAGTAATTCTGCTTTTTCATCAATTGTTAATTCGCTAAAACGATTTTTTAACTGCAATTCTCGATAACGTTCGCCACTGGTATTAAATAGTTTTCGACTATTTTCACCTTCTGATTCAAGAATCCATTTTAAAGTATCTATTGAAGGGGTTTGCTCTTTTAAATTTACCCATTGATAATCAATATTTAATTGCGCTAATTTTTCTCGTGCTTTTTTACAAGTTGTACAATTAGGAATTCCATAAACTGTTAACATCATTTTCCTCCTTAAATCTGAACGACGTGATCACACCAAGTATTTATAAATTCAACATCATGAGTAACAACTAGTAGACGAAATCCTTTTTTTGCTAGATAATCTAACAGTTGACCAAATTGTGTCATATGATAGTAGTCTAATCCACTGGTTGGTTCATCAAAAATCAACCATTTTTTCCCAGATAATATCGCTGAAGCAATCATTACCCGTTGTTTTTGTCCCCCGGATAAACTAGCGGGATGGCGATGTTTTACTGTCGAAAGATTGAGCCAATCTAAAATCTCTTCAGCTTTTTGGGGATACTTTGCTCCTAAACGGACTTCATTCCAAACGGAATTACTCACTAACTGATAATTGACATCTTGCATCACTAAAAATGCGTTATCCAATCGTTCTCTAGTCGATATCACCTGATGATTTATTTCAATTGTACCACCTCGTTCAGGCAAAAGGCCAACTAAGGTTTTCACTAACGTGGTCTTCCCTTGGCCATTAGCTCCTGTTAAAGCTGTTATCCCATATCGAGGAAATCGTAAATTCAAATAACTCTTTATTTTATGATGGTCTCCATATCCAATACTCAGTCGTTTCGTCACAATATCTTCTTCATTATCTACTTGGTTAACCAATAAATGGTCTAAAATATTCTTCTGTTGTAATGTCCGTAAACCAAATGACTGTCTTTTTTCCCTAGAAAGATTCCATAACTCTTGTGGTGATAATTGATGCGTTAGTTTTCCAGCTTCTAAAGTGAATACACGATCTACCAAAGGCATCACCCACGCTAAACGATGTTCGGCTAAAATAATCGTGGCTCCATCTGCTTTCAATTGACGAAGCATTTCATAAATCTGTTGGACGCTTTCTTCATCTAAATTAGCCGTGATCTCATCAAAAACATAAACTGAAGGCTTCAAAATCGTAGCTGTCGCAATCGCTAACCGTTGCTTTTCCCCGCCAGATAAATCAAAAATTGATCGCTCAAGTAAAGAAGTTAAGTGAAAACGTTCAGCAACAAAAGCTACCTGTTGTTCGATTTCTTCAACATCAGTTCCTATATTTTCGAGAGGAAAGGCTAATTCAGAGCGAACGGTGGTTGCAAAATGTTGACTTTTTGGATTTTGAAAGACAGACCCAACTTCTCCAACATAAGTTTCAATCGGTGTCTCAGTAGTTGCATAACCTAACGTATAGGATTCCCCACTAACGACAGCAGGTAAGTAATGAGGAATCAGTCCATTAATCACTTGCGTCAGCGTTGATTTTCCTGATCCACTTATACCTGTTAATAAGACACACTCACCAGCTTCAATCGTCATATCTAATCCTTCTAGTGCTGGCGTAGCTTGAGTATTTAAATAATTAACGGTCACATTTTTTCCTTCATAAACTGATGACTTCATTATATACTCACTCCAATAATTGTTCCTACTATTAGTAGACTACATCCTAAGGCTAAAAAATCTTGAGTCGTCATACATACATCTACCAAACTCGTTTGTCGTGTCGTTAATCCTAATCCTTTTGTTAAGGCAGCAATTGTTAAATCTTGTGCCACTCGAGAACTATTGATTAAGATTGGAACCAATAAACGTTCAAATGCTTGGATTGGATGTTTTAATAATGACCATCGATTGGCCAGTATTCCTCGCATTTTGAGAGATTGGCGAATCATTTGATAATCGACTTTAATTGTCGGATAAAATCGACCGATAACAGCAATAACTACTGTTAATCCTTTAGGTAAATGCCAGTGTTTACACCAAGCCACCCATTCTTCTGAACGAGTCGTCATTAAAGTATAGACACCAATTAAAATACTTGGCATCATACGTCTTGTTCCATCCGCTAAAAAGGAAAGCATGTAAATAAAGAATGGGTGATTGACTCCAGGCATAATCACTAAGTAGACAAAAAGTTGAAGACCATAAATCATTAGTAAACGCCAAAACCACCGTTTAGCGTCGCTGATATAATATAAGCCTAAGAGATAAACGACTAAGATGACTTCCATCGCTAACGGTAGGTTAACTATTGATGCAATAAAAACGAAAAGTATTAGAAAGAGTTTGGTCTGTGGTTGCAATGTTATCTTCATTAAACAATTCCTGCACGTTTAAAATGTTTTTTCAACAAATACTGACCAAATAAGCCACCAATGATAGACGCAATAAATAATAAAATCAGCACAAGCCACCCAGTATTTAAAGAAATCGCCTCAAAGACTGACGCAATATATTCCACATTTTTTCCATCACTAGCTAAGTCATAAGCATAGCGTTCTGGGGCAAAGAAAAGTGGCCAAATTGGTCCAGTGGGGCCAAAAGAAAATAAAACATAACTGACTAAAGAAACCCACCGATTACGATAATGAAATGGATGATTGATACCATCAGATAAAAATCCAAAAATAATTGCCGGAAGAATAGCTAAAGGAAATCGTCCACTGACCAGAAAGAAAATCCCCATTACTAAGGCCATCGTAAAAATCATACCAAATTTAGGAACTTTAGCATGTGCTAGCATAAATACCGGACCCGATAATAGCGCTGAAACCACAGGAATATAAACATACGAGTATCCTGGAATAATAAATACACAAAGTAAGGCCGAAATGCCTACCATAATAAAATACAACAAACTATATAATCCTATCGAAATCCAATCACTTGGTGCTAACCGACGTCTTTCCACGATAAAAATCCTCTCTAATAACTTTTTTCGCTCTCATTATACATGATTTGTTATGTAAGTAAAAATATCTCACTAAAAAAGAGCAATAATAAGCGATGACTTATCATTGCTCTACAAGTATTATTCTGCCATTAGCTTAGATGCTGACTTAGGAAATCAATATGTTCTTCAATAAAAGTGGCAATCGTATAGTAAGAATGGTCATATCCTTCAACTTTATGATACTCAACTGTCGCATGACTCTTTTCAGCCGCATCTAGAAAAGCTGTTTCTTGTAACTGCTCAGGATAAAACTCATCAGCTGTTCCTTGAGTAATTAAAATTGGTGGAACACTATCTTGCTGTACCAATTTTACTGGATCAACCGTCTCCCATACTTTTTGGTCAGTTCCTAAGTAAGCAGATAGAATTTTTTTACCCCATGGAACATTGGTCAAATCAGTAATGGGGGCAAATGCTGAAATCGCTTGGAAACGATTTGGTTGGCGTAACCCAATCATTAAGGCTCCATAACCTCCCATAGAATGTCCCATAATGGCTTCTTTACCATTAAATTGAGGCAGTTGACTCTTCACTAGTTCAGATAACTCTTCCGTAATATAATCATACATTTGGAAATGGTCTTTCCATGGTGCTTGAGTCGCATTTAAATAAAAACTTGCCCCTTGTCCCAAATCAAAAGCTTCATCATCTGCAATCGCATCGCCTCGAGGAGAAGTATCGGGAATCACAATCGCTACTTTGTGAGCTTGGGCATATTTTTGAAATTGTCCTTTAGTCGCAAAGTTTTGATCGTTACACGTTAAGCCGGATAACCACCAAATTAACGGAACCGTTTCATCTTCACCTATATTGGGCATAAATAACGAATAGACCATTTGGCAATTTAAGACTTTCGAATCATGTTGATAACGAATTTGACGTCCAGAAAAAACGCGTTTTTCTTCTAAAAATTCAACCATCGAATCCTCCTATTCAAATACTAAAATATCACGTAACGATTTTCCTGCTTCTTGTAATTCAATGGCTTCATTAATCTCATCAAATGACATCCGATGAGTAATAAACGGATCTAAGTCAATTAACCCATTCATATAATCTTTAATGACTTTTGGTAATCCAGAACGTCCTTGAACGCCTCCAAATGAAGATCCTTTCCATTCACGACCAGTAATCATTTGGAATGGACGGGTAGAGACTTTTTCTTGACCAGAAGCGACACCCATAATGACAGATTGACCCCAACCTTTGTGGGTACATTCTAGTCCCGCATTCATCGTTTCAGTATGGCCAACACAGACGAAACTGTAATCAACCCCACCATCTGTTAAATCAACAATATAATCTTGGATAGGTTCATCAATTTTATCGGAATTAATAAAATCAGTCGCTCCAAAGGCTTTAGCTATTTTTGCTTTATCATCATTAATGTCGACTGCAATAATTCGTTCGGCTTTTAAGGTTTTTAGCATTTGAATCGCTGCTAAACCAAGTGTCCCGATACCAAAGACTGCAGCAGTTGCCCCTTCTTCAACTTGCGCATCATTTTTTACTGCACCTAATCCAGTCGTCACACCACAACCCAATAAGGCAACTTTATCTTCAGGAGCTCCCTCAGGAATCTTAGCTACAGAAATATCCGCTAGTACAGTAAATTCAGAAAAAGTAGACGTTCCCATAAAGTGATAAATCGGTTCGCCTTTATAAGAGAAACGTGTCGTTCCATCTGGCATAACGCCTTCACCTTGGGTATCAGAAATGGCAGAGCAGAAATTCAAACCTTTTTTACAATATTCACATTCGCCACACTCTGGTTTCCATAATGGAATGACTTTATCGCCAACTTCGACGTTCGTCACTCCTTCGCCGACTTTATATACCGTTCCTGTTGCTTCGTGTCCTAAAATACACGGAAATTTTCCTGATGGATCATTACCAGATAGTGTATAGATATCGGTATGACAGACTGACGTATAGTCAATTTTCACCATAACTTCATGTGCTTTAGGATCTTCAACATCAATCTCAACAATTTCTAATGGTTTTCCGGGTTCAAAAGCCACTGCTGCTTTACTTTTCATTGTTCTCTCTCCTTCATTCGAACTGTCAATTTATATACGTTTATTATCTCAGGGGCCCTATCGTTTAGCAAATGAAATGGTCAATAATAAAAAGACCTGGTGATTAAACAATCCCCCAGGTCTTACTTATTTGGTTGATTAATCGATTTCAGGAAGGTAAATGTACGCATACATATCTTCACCAAGTTGCGTTCCTAAAACAATCGTAATATTTTCTTCAATCACATCAATAGCCTCAGGATATTTTTCGCGGAGCATTTGCGCTTTTTCTTTAGCCGTGTCATGAATATTCGCATGAACAACCGCTAAACGATAAGCCATCCCTGCTTCTTTTTTAATATAACCATCGATAATCTTATCCATAGCTTGGCGAACACGTTTTTTACCACGTGCAATTTTTTCAGCTGCTATTTTTCCATGATAAACACTAAAAACGGCTCCTACTTTGAGAACACCAGCTAATTTCCCACTAATATGGCTAATCCGTCCACCTTTAACAAAATTAGTAACATCATGAATGGCACCAAAAACTTTGGTATGCTCAATTAAAACTTGTAATTTATCAAGGATGGTTTCATTGCTATAACCTGCTTGATACCATTTCAAGGTATGTTCTACCATATTTTTAACGCCGTAGCTTCCTGTTCCAGTATCTACTATATAAATGTCTAAATCGTCTTCATAATCATCCGCAATCATTTTAGCCGTTTGATAAGTACCCGAAATTTGTGACGCAATCGGGAAAACCATTACCGAATCATAACCTGCCTGTTTAATCGCATCAAATTGATTGACGAAATCTTGAGGGGACGGTTGACTAGTCGTTGGCAACGTGTCACTCGTACGCATTTTATCGTAAAAAGCTCCCATCTTACTTTCATCCCAAGTATCTGTAAACATCAAGCCGTCATCTTCAAAATAAACATTTAAATTCACTTGATAAATATCTTTGTGATGGTATAGCTCTTTTCCAATATTGGCAGTACTATCAACTAATATAGCCCGTTTCATTTAACACCCTCCAAAGTCTACATCTCGACGCTTCATTATAATGTCTCTATTTTACCGTAAGTGTTTCCAGTATAAAAGAGACAATCAAAAGAAATGTGTTAACTTAAATTCCAATTAATTCACAAAGTTTGTGAAAAAGTAAACGTTCACATTTTATTCAAAATATTTTCTTTGGAATAATTCTAAGATTGCGGTAAAATGTCCATAGAATATATATTTAGGAGGATTAACACATGAAATTTGTTGTTGTTGGAACATCTCATTATGGTTATGAAGCTGCACAAACATTGCTAAAATATTATCCTGAATCTGAAATTCATTTATATGAACGTGGAGACAAAGCGAGTTTCTTATCATGTGGTATCCAAAGTTATTTAGAAGATATCGCTCCTTCATTAGATAGCTTACATTACGCTAATGAAGAATCTTACAAAAAACAAGGAATTAACATTCACGTAAATAGTGACGTTGTCGCTCTTGATCCTGAAGCTAAAGAAATTACCGTTAAAACAGCTGATGGTGAAAGCAAACAATCATACGACAAATTATTCTTATCTCCAGGTGCTAATCCAGCTGAATTACCAGTAGATGGCACAGACTTAGAAGAAGTTTATTACATGCGTGGACCTGTATGGGCAGGCAAAATCAAAGAACGTATGGAAACAGCTAAAAAAGTTGTCGTTATTGGTGCTGGTTACATTGGATTCGAAGCTGCTGAAAGTTTCGCTAGAAAAGGTATCGACACTAAACTAGTTGAATTTAAAGACCACATCTTACCAACTTACTTAGACAAAGAAATCACTGATGTCTTAGAAGAAAATGCTCAAAAACATGGTTTAGATATCCATACTGGTGAAGGTATTAAAGAAATCATCGGTGAAAATGGTAAAGTTTCAAAAGTTGTGACTGACAAAGGCGAATACGAAGCTGATACAGTTGTTATTGCTTTAGGTATTAAACCAAACACTGATTGGTTACGTGACGCAATTGATGTGGATGACCGTGGTTTCGTAGCTATCGATGAATATACAGAAACATCTGCTAAAGATGTCTTTGCTGGTGGAGATGCAACATTTATTCCTTACGGTCCAGATCACAGCAAAAAATCAATTGCCCTAGCAACAAATGCTCGTAAACAAGCCGTTGTTTCAGTTAAAAATGCTGAAGAAAAAACAGTTAAACAAGGTGAAATTAACGGAACCTCTGCTTTACCTGTTTTTGACTACACGATTGCAACAACTGGTTTAAACGACTCAACTGCTGAGGCATCTGACTTAGACTTCGCTAGTCATTACTACGAAGAAAAATTATTACCTGATTTCCGTGGTGAAGAACATACTGTTCATATGAAAATCACTTATGAAAAAGATTCTCACCGTATCTTAGGTGGTCAATTAGCTTCTACAGCTGATATTTCACATGCGATTAACACATTATCAATTGCCATTGCATCTGAATGGACATTAGAACAATTAGCAACTTCTGATTTCTTCTTCCAACCATCTTATGACCGTCCATGGCATTTCTTAAATGTGTTAGCACAACAAGCATTAAATGATGCTTACGGTTCTGATCAAATGATCTTCTAATAATTGAACTTTTTAGTGAGGCAATATTGCCTCACTTTTTTATTATCATAATTCCTCCTTTTATCTATAGTCATAACCTGTATAATAGATAAGGGTAAAAAATTTTGCCTAAAAACATTTAATAGAAAGGAGGCCATTATGAACGACAATCGTTATCACCAAATTATTCAAGTAGCGAAGTTGTATTATCAACATGGTAAAAACCAGCAAGAAATTGCTCAAACGATGAACATGTCGCGACCAACGATTTCACGTTTATTAAATGAAGCCATTGAAAAAGGCATTGTCACATTTACTATCCATGATGATAATAATACGATTATTACGTTACAAGAAGATTTAAAAGCGAAATACCATTTAAAAACGGTAAAAATTGCAAATGTAGTTAGCGAAGACTATGACTATCTACTCAAAGATTTAGGTATTTTAACTGCTGATTATATTCAACAAATTGTGGAACCTGGCGATATCATTGGTGTGAGCTGGGGACGCACAATATTTGAAGTCTCTAAACACCTGACCAAAAGTCATCTGCAAGATGTTTCCGTGGTCCAATTAAAAGGAGGCGTGAGTCAATCAGCTAAACCGACTTACTCTTATGAAACCATTGAAAACTTCGCTCAAGCATTTAATACGGAACCTATCCTACTAAATTTACCAGTTATTTTTGACTCCCAAATGGTTAAAGAAACGATTGAAACAGATAGCCACATCGAATCGGTTCTTAATTTAGGAAAACAAGCATCTATTGGTATTTTTACAGTGGGTACCGTTCGTAAAAACGCCCGTTTATTTCAATTAAACTACTTAGACAAAGACAAAATTACAACCTTGCAGTCTCAAGCTGTTGGTGATATTTGTTCACGCTTTTTCGATGAAAATGGAAATATCGTAGACCAAGAATTAAATGCACGCACAATTGGACTCGAACTTTCCGACTTAAAAGCGAAAGAACACGCCATTTTAGTTGCTGGTGGCACACACAAATTCCCTGCTATTCAGGCAGCGCTAAACGGAGGCTATTGTAATGAACTCGTTACGGATCGTTTCACGGCTGAACAACTCCTTTCAGTTGATTAACCGCTTCAATAATATCTACTATCTTGTATGAATCCTTTACGAAATCCCTTTTAGGGAAAAAATTTTGCTAATATCAGAAATTAATTTCAATTACTGTTTTACATTTGTTCAATTACATGCTATATTATCATTGTAAGCAGTTACATGAAAGGAAAGGACGTTTTTTATGGAAAATATTAATCGTTATATCGATCACACACAATTACAACCTGACGCTAAACAAGAGGCTATCGATCAATTATTGAAAGAAGCTAAGGATTACAATTTCTTCTCTGTCTGTTTAAACCCTACTTGGGTAAAATATGCAGCTGAAGCGTTAGCAGATACTGAAGTTAATGTTTGTACCGTTATTGGCTTCCCTCTTGGAGCAACAACCCCTGCTGCTAAAGCTTTTGAAACAAAAGATGCTGTAGCCAATGGTGCTGATGAAGTAGATATGGTTATCAATATTGGTCGTTTGAAATCTGGTCAATATGACGCCGTATTAGAAGATATCAAAGCCGTAGTTGACGCAGCTGGTGATGCATTAGTTAAAGTCATTATCGAAACATGTTTATTATCGAATGACGAAATTGTGAAAGCTTGCGAATTAAGCCAAGAAGCTGGCGCTGACTTTGTTAAAACAAGTACTGGTTTCTCAACAGCTGGAGCTAAAGCAGAAGACGTTAAATTAATGAAAGACACTGTTGGCGACGCTATGGAAGTTAAAGCCTCTGGTGGTATTCATACTCGCGACGAAGCAATGGCTATGATTGAAGCTGGCGCTAGCCGTTTAGGAATGAGTAAAGGAATGGACATTATCTAATTAAAAAAAGGAGATTGCCATGTTATATAGACTTTTATCAATAGTAGGGATCTTTGCTATTTTAGGAGTTGCCTACCTATTCAGTAATAATAAAAAGAATATTAAAATCAAACCAATCATTACGATGATTGTCATTGAAATTGTTGTTGGTTTTGCCATGTTACGTACCGATGTCGGAATTACCATTTTAGGTGCGATTGGTAAAATGTTTGAGAATTTACTATCTTTCGCTCACGAAGGAACAGCATTTGTGTTTGGTGGTTTAGTAGAAACAGAAGGTGTTTTCTTCTTCCAATCATTAATGCCAATTATCTTTATTTCAGCTATCATTGGGATTTTAAATTATTTAAAAATCTTACCATTTATTATTAAATATGTCGGCTTAGCTTTAAGTAAAATCAATGGTTTAGGAAAACTTGAATCATATGTTGGTGTAGCTTCTATGTTACTTGGTCAAACGGAAATCTTTATCTCAATTAAAGATTATATCCACGGTTTACCAAAACACCGGATGTATGCTTTAACAGCACCAGCTATGTCTTCTGTTTCTATGGGGATTGTTGGTTCCTATATGTTCTACCTTGATCCTTCATATGTTTTAGCTGGTATTCCATTAAATTTATTCGGTGTGTTTGTTATTGAAAGTATCATTTTCCCATATGAATTATCAGAAGAAGAAGATACCCTACGTATCAATGATGACTTAGATGTCTCATTCTTCGAAATGTTATCAGATTACATCACTGATGGTTTCAACACGGCTATCGGAGTAGCTGCTCAATTAATCGGATTCACTGCTTTAGTCGCATTTGTTAATGGTATTTTTGCCAATATCTTTGGTATTACTTTCCAAGATGTTATGGGAGTTATTTTCTCTCCTGTTGCCTTTATTTTAGGGGTACCATTTGAAGAAGCTATCGATGCCGGAACGATTATTGCTACTAAATTAGTCACTAACGAATTCGTTGCCATGACAGATATTGGTAACATTACCTTCTCAGAACGTACATTAGCTATGATGTCTACATTCTTGATGTCATTCGCTAACTTCTCATCTATTGGTATTATTACCGGAGCGGTTAAATCAATCGACGCCAAACAAGGACGTCAAGTTGCCGGCTTTGGTCTTAAATTATTGCTCGGTTCAACACTAGTTTCAGCGTTAACCGCAGCTGTTGTCGGAATTGTCTTTTAATTAAAGCTGAAAGGAGCTTATTAAATTATGCGTGCAGTAGATATTATTGAAAAGAAACGAAACGGTTTAGAACTTACAGATGAAGAAATTAAATGGATTATTGATAACTATACCAATGACTCAATTCCTGATTATCAAATGAGTGCGTTATTAATGGCTATTTATTTCCAAGGAATGAATAAACATGAAGCAGCAACAATGACTAAAGCAATGGTCGAATCTGGTGATCAAATCGATTTATCTGATATCGAAGGCATTAAAGTAGACAAACACTCAACTGGTGGTGTTGGTGATACAACTACTATTATCTTAGCACCTCTTGTTGCTTCTGTTGGAGCCCCAATTGCTAAAATGTCTGGTCGTGGCTTAGGCCACACGGGTGGTACATTAGATAAATTAGAAGCCATTCCTGGTTTCCATATCGAATTAACATCTGATGAATTTATCGATGCCGTAAACAAACATAAAATTGCCGTCATTGGTCAAACAGGAAACTTAACGCCTGCTGATAAACGAATCTATGCGTTACGTGACGTAACAGGAACAGTTAACTCTATTCCATTAATTGCTAGCTCAATTATGTCTAAAAAAATTGCCGCTGGTTCTGACGCTATCGTCCTAGACGTTAAGGTAGGATCTGGTGCTTTCATGAAAACTGTTGAAGACGCCAACCGTCTTGGCCAAACAATGGTAGAAATTGGTGAAAAAGTTGGTCGTCGTACCATGGTTGTTGTCTCTGATATGTCTCAACCATTAGGACGCGCAATTGGTAATGCGCTTGAAGTAAAAGAAGCTATTGAAACATTACGTGGCGAAGGTCCTGAAGACTTAACAGAACTTGTTTTAACATTAGGTAGTCAAATGGTCGTATTAGGCGGAAAAGCTGAAACATTAGATGAAGCTCGTAGTTTATTAGAAGAAGCTATTCAATCAGGCAAAGCATTAGATAAATTAAAAGAGTTCTTAACGACTCAAGGTGGCGATGCCAATGTTGTTGACGACCCTAGCCTACTTGCACAAGCCAAATACCAAATCGAATTACCAGCACAACGCAGCGGTAAAATTTCTGAAATGCAAGCCGAAAAAATTGGTATTGCATCTATGTTATTAGGTGCTGGTCGTGCTTCTAAAGAAGATGAAATCGACATGGCTGTTGGTATCGTTCTTAACAAAAAAATTGGAGACGACGTTAAAGAAGGCGAAAGCATCTTAACTATTCATAGTAATCGCGAAGATGTTAGCGACGTGGTAGAATTATTACAAGAAAACATTACGATTGCTGATGAAGCAAGCGAACCAAAACTTATTTTAAATACAATTACCAAATAATTAGAGGAGGATATTCATGTTTAAACGAATTAATGTGATGGTATTAGACTCTGTTGGTATCGGTGAAGCTCCCGATGCCGCAGATTTCAATGATACAGGCGCACATACCCTAGGACATATCATCGAAGAAGCACCAAATAGTCAATGGCCTAACTTACTTCAATTAGGTCTGGCAAATATCGCTGATTTACCCCCACTATCACCTGTTGAAACACCTAAAGCAAACTACGGTAAAATGCAGGAACAATCTGTGGGTAAAGATACGATGACTGGACACTGGGAAATTATGGGACTGAATATCCAAAAAGCTTTCCAAGTATTCCCTGAAGGTTTTCCAGCTGATTTCTTGAAAAAAATTGAAGACTATTCTGGTCGTAAAGTGATTTGTAACTTACCTTACAGTGGAACAGAAGTCATTAAAGATTACGGGGAAGAACAATTAGAGACTGGCGCATTAATTATCTATACGTCAGCAGACCCTGTTCTTCAAGTAGCGGCTCATGAAGATGTGATTCCATTAGAAGAACTTTATGACATTTGCCAATACATCCGTTCAATTTCTAACGAACCTCCAGTAATGATAGGTCGTATCATTGCCCGTCCATTTACTGGTAAACCTGGTCATTTCGAACGGAATAATGGTGGACGTCACGACTACGCGCTAGAACCTTTCGGACAAACGATTCTTGAAGATTTAAAAGCTGATGGTAAAGATGTTATCTCAATCGGTAAAATCAATGACATTTTCTCAGGTATTGGTATTACGGAATCTCACCCAACTAAATCAAATATGAATGGTATTGAAGAAAATATCGCTCAATTAAAACGTGACGATTGGGAAGGATTATTATTCACTAATCTCGTTGATTTTGACGCTGTTTACGGCCATCGTCGTGACCCACAAGGTTACGCTGAAGCGATTGAAACTTATGATAAACATCTACCAGAAATCATGGAACAAATTGGGGAAGATGACTTATTAATTATTACAGCGGATCATGGTAATGACCCGACTGCTCCAGGCACTGATCATACCCGTGAATATGTTCCATTATTAGTCTACAGTCCAAAACTAGCAGGCAATAATGACTTAGGTATCCAAGATACTTATGCCGCAATTGCCGCAACAATTGCTGAAAACTTTAATATTGATTATGACACAGAAGGAACGAGTTTCTTACACGACTTGAAATAATAGGAGGTAACGTATGAGTACACATATCAACGCCCAAGCTGGCGATATTGCTGAAATCGTCTTATTACCCGGTGACCCACTACGGGCAAAATTTATTGCGGAAACTTTCTTAGAAGATGCCAAACGTTACAATACCGTGCGTAATGCCTTTGGTTATACAGGAACTTATAAAGGAACTCGCATCTCAGTACAAGGAACTGGGATGGGAATGCCATCAGCAATGATTTACACTGAAGAACTTATCCGTGAATATGGTGCTAAAGTCCTAATTCGCGTAGGTTCTGCAGGAGCTATCAACGCTGATTGCCAAATCCGTGATATCGTTCTGGCTCAAGGAGCAACGACTGATGCTGCCCTACACCGGAATATCTTCCATCATCAAGTAGAATTTGCACCTATTGCCAACTTTGACCTACTAAAATCAGCTTATGATGTCGCAACTGAAAGTCATTTACCTGTTCACGTTGGTAATGTATTATCATCTGACCGTTTCTATAATGATGAATTAGACACGAAAAAATTAGCTGATTACGGTGTCTTAGCCATTGAAATGGAAGCTGCTGGTATTTATTCTGTGGCAGCTAAGCACCATGTAAAAGCATTAGGTATTATGACTATTAGTGACTCATTAGTAACAGGTGAAGAAACGACTTCTGAAGAGAGAGAAAAAACATTTGGTGACATGATCAATGTAGCTTTAGAAGCTGCTCTTCGTGTGATCGACTAAGGAAGGTGCGTTATGGTAACAAACGAACAAAAAGAAACCTTAAAACAAGCAGCTACTGATATGTTAGCTCATGCCTACGTTCCCTACTCACATTTTCAAGTAGGTGCCGCTATTTTAACGACAGATGGTGAAATTTATTCTGGTTGTAATATCGAAAACTCATCTTACGGTTTAACAAACTGTGCTGAAAGAACAGCTATTTTTAAAGCTGTCTCTGAAGGCCATACGGAAATAGAATACATGGTCGTTACAGGAAACACAGAGGGTCCTATCGCTCCATGTGGTGCCTGTCGCCAAGTCATTTCCGAATTTTCACATCCAGATACCCCTATCCTACTAACTAACCAAAATGGCGACGAACAAGAAACAACCATAAAAGACTTACTACCCGGAGCCTTCAAATCTAGTGATATGGATTAAAAGGGTGTGAGAAAAAGCGATTAGCCATGGAGCGTTGGACCAAAACCGGAGATTTCTGCTAAGAAATTGGAGGCTTTTGGGAAACGCATGCCATGGCTGCTTTTTCGAACCCGACTAAAAGGATGCGATAAAAAGCGCTTAGCATCGTTTTCCTGGAAGAAAGGTGAAGAGCATTCGCTCTTTGAACGCCTCAAAGCTTGCTGAAGGAACAACGATGCTGCTTTTTAGAGCTCGACTAGAAAGGTGTGAAGAAACGCGCTCTGATTCGAACATCTGGAAGAAAAAGCACCAAGTTTCGCTTCTTGAAACGGGTGATTTTTCTGAAGAGGCTTCGAATCAGCGTTTCTGAACCTGACTAGGATGCGATAAAGCACGTTTAACCACGGTCGTTGGACCTAAAAGCGACGACTCTCCACAAGAGAGAAGGAGCTTTTTAGGGAAACGCAGCCGTGGTTGTGCTTTAGAGCTCGACTACACAGGGTGTGAGCATTTGCGCTTAGCTCCTTGATTTTGGAAGAAAATAACGGATTTCGCTCTCTGAAATTCCGTATTTTCTGAAAAATCCAGAGGAGCTGCAAATTCGAACCCGACTACACAGGGTGTGAAGAAACGCGCTATGATTCGAACATCTGGAAGAAAAAGCACCAAGTTTCGCTCTTTGAAACGAGTGATTTTTCTGAAGAGGCTTCGAATCAGCGTTTCTGAACCCAACTAAAGGGTGTGAGAAAAAGCGTTTAACCACGGTCGTTAGACCAAAAGATAAACCATATCCTATACAAAAAGGTCCTGAGGGAGAGCTAAGTTCTCCCTCAGGACCTTTTCTATTTTCAATTTATTCGCCTTCAGTATCCTTCACATAATCAATCGCTAAGATAACAGCAATCACTAGTACAGGATTGACTTCTTCATCCGCAATATTAAATTCAAAGGCATCGGTTAATGAAAAAATTTTCTTACTAATATCAGCAATTTCTTTACCAGATCCGTCTATAATTTCATAATTATAGTCCCAAATATCCCCTTTTATCTTCCAGTCTAAAGCATCAATTTTATACTTATCTTTAAACACGGTAATTTTCTTGGTGATTTTGGCAACTTCTTCACCATCTACTTCTACAATCATTGTAGGACGGATACTTACTAATTTTTGTTTCACACGTGCTAGCACGTCCCCTGTCTCAACATCAATAATTCGTGATTGACGAGTAAGAGAAACTTTCTTTTGATCGATTCGTAAAACTTTATGATTATCCTCATCAAAAATATTAAAATTTTGGAATAAAGATATTTTTTGTTTCATGTAGTAGCGCATGTGAAACCTCCTAGAATTAATAACTTCACTAGTATACTACTTTTTAATGAATCGTACCATAGTCAACATTTAATCCATTTTGGACACCAGGACGATTATTAATTCGATCTGCCCATTCTTTCACGTGAGGATAGCTTTTGGCATCTAGAAATTCAGCACTATTTTGGTACATTTCTCCACGCACAAGGCGTCCATACCATGGCCAAATTGCCATATCAGCAATCGTATATTCATCTCCCGCAATATAAGGACGTTCCGCCAATACTTGATCTAACAAGTCTAATTGACGTTTTGTTTCCATTGTGTAACGATCAATTGGATATTTAATAATAACATCAGAATGCGCAAAGAAATGTCCAAAGCCACCACCGACATAAGGAGCAGCTCCCATTTGCCAGAATAACCAGTTAATAGCTTCTACTTTATCAGCTGGATCAGTTGGTAAAAATTTACCATATTTTTCAGCCAAGTATAACAGAATAGAACCTGATTCGAATAAACGCATTGGAGCATCGCCACTTTGGTCTAACATTGCTGGAATTTTAGAGTTTGGATTAATTTTTACAAAATCTGAACCAAATTGGTCACCTTCACTAATATCGATTTTGTATAAATTATAATCGATATCAACATCTTCTAATAATTTTAATTCTTCAAGCATCACTGTTATTTTAATGCCATTAGGTGTCCCCAATGAATAGAGTTGATAAGGGGCATCTCCTACAGGTAATTCTTTCTCAAAACGTGCCCCAGCATCTGGACGGTTACCAGACCGACTATCCGTTGGGTTATCCCATTTCCATACTTTTGGCAAATCTTCACGTTCCATATTATCGCTCCCTTTCTATTGTTAGCTTTATTTTAAGAGATATCCGAGTAAATTACTAATAATTAGCAAATTGAGCGTAATACTTGTCCCTCTCTATTGATAACATATAATAAAGCTATGAAAAAAATTGTAATTCTTAAACCATTTATTATGCCGTTAGCAACCGAATTAGTAGATCAAATTAAGCAAGCTGCGCCAGATTATACGGTATTTGATTATACAAATGACCAATACACCGTCTCTGATTTATTAGATGCTGAAATTATTTTAGGTTGGGCACCAGAAGTGGAGGAGGCACTTAATCACCCTAACCAAATAAAATGGATTCAAATGTGGATTGTCGGAGTCGATAAAGTTCCTTTAGCCAAAATTGCTAACAATGGAACGCGATTAACAACTGCTGGAGGCGCAAATGCCCCTGGAATTGTCCAACAAATTCTCGGACTGATGTTAATGCAAGCGCGTCGTTTAGGCGTTCAACTTGATCAACAGCGCAATAAAGAGTGGCAATTTCCAGAAAATATGACCGAAATCACAGACAAAAATGTCTTATTACTCGGAACCGGTAAAATTGCTGATAGCTTTGTTAAAGCCGCACGAGGTTTTGATTTGACGATTCAAGGTGTTAATACGACTGGTCATCCAACAGAAACCATCAAAGATACCTATCCAATTGATGCCTTTACACAACCCCTATCTGAAGCTGATTATGTCATTAATTTCCTACCACATACTTCTAAAACAAATCAGTTATTAGGGGCATCCTTCTTTAACACAATGCCAGAGCATGCCATCTATATTAACTACGGTCGTGGTAAAACAACGGATGAAGAAGCACTGATTACGGCATTAGAAAATCGAAAAATTGGTGGTGCGATTCTCGATGTTTTTAGAGAAGAACCTCTCCCTAAAGACAGTCCGTTATGGCAAATGCCAAATGTTTATTTAACGCCTCATAGTGCTGGTCAATCTGATTATTACAACGAACGGGTTGTGCAGATTTTTATCCGTAACCTCAATGCTTATCAAACCCAAGAAAGCCTCGAAAATCAAGTCAATTTTGACCGTGAATATTAAAACATTAAGGCAAGATCGTTAACAATAACGATCTTGTCTTTTTCTGTTTCCCTCCCTTCGAAAACTTTACAATTTAATTCTTTACTTATTTTAAGATTGTGATAAGATTTTCTATATTTAAAGGGGAGGTTAAAATGAACAAACGTTTAGTTATGGCTTCACTCGGAAATGTGATGCTCGTTGAAGCTCTGTTATTACTTTTTCCAATGTTAACCGGGTTATACTATCACGAAGGCACAACCCAACTATTTGCATTTATTGAAACAATTATTCTGTTATTAATTATTGGTAGCCTTCTAAGTATTCTTAAACCCAAACATGCCCGCTATACCGTACGTGATGGTTTTGCGATTACCGCTCTCACCTGGTTTGTCGTTTCGTTCTTCGGCGGCTTACCCTTCGTATTTGCGGGAGAAATTCCTTCAGTCATTAATGCGACTTTTGAAATGGCTTCAGGATTCACAACTACAGGTTCCAGCATCCTGACTGATGTTGAAGCACTCAGTCAATCCATGCTATTTTGGCGAAGTTTCTCTCATCTGATTGGCGGATTAGGGGTACTCGTTTTTATTTTTGCCTTTACTCCTGAATTAGGTGAAGGTTCCGTTAATATTATGAAAGCGGAAGTCCCTGGCCCTGAATTCGGGAAATTATCGGCTAAAAATAAAAGCTCCGCTAAAATTCTCTATGGCATGTATTTCGTATTAACAGCCATTCTAATTGCCGCACTTATCTTCACCGGAATGAAGCCTTTCGATGCGATTATTCATGGCTTTGGGACAGCCGGTACAGGAGGCTTTAGTAATAAAGCAACCAGTATCCAAGCGCTACATAATCCAGCAGCTGAATATATTCTATCGATTGGTATGATTGTTTTTGGTATGAACTTTAACTTGTTCTATTATCTATTAAAAAAAGAATGGCGAGTCGTTTATAAAAATGAAGAACTTCGTCTGTTTTTAATTATTATTGCATTAGCAATCGGGGGGATTATGTTAAATCTAGCCCCACAATATTCAAGCATAGAAAAACTTTTCCGTGATGCCCTCTTCCAAGTAACAACGATTATCTCAACCACTGGCTTTGGAACAGTTGACTTTGCTCTCTGGCCATTATTTAGTCAATGTATCCTCCTTCTCATCATGTTTGTTGGTGGTATGGCTGGTTCAACAGCTGGAGGATTGAAAGTGTCACGAATTTCAATTTTTCTGAAAACATCATTATCTCAGATTCGTAAATCCATTAATCCTCGCCGTGTCGTCCCAGTAACCATGGATCGTCACTGGGTGAATAATACGCATGTTTCGCAAGTGTTTATCTATTTTGGTATTTATGCCTTAGTCTTTACAGTTGCCTTATTTGTTGTGGCACTTGATCAAAATGACTTTATGACAGCCTTTAGTGCTGTCGCAGCGACATTTAATAATATTGGTCCCGGGTTAGGCAACGTTGGACCAACGTCTTCATTTGCTAGCTTACAACCATTTACCAAAATTATTTTAACCATCACGATGATTGCTGGACGTCTAGAAATTTATCCCGTATTAGCATTATTATTACCAAGTTTATGGAAAAGAAAATCTTGAGGTGACTTATGAAAATTATCATTTGTGGCGGTGGACAAACCGGCCAAGCTATTTGTGAAGCATTATGGAAAACTAATGATATTACATTAATTGATAAAGACGAACAAGTTATTAATGAGCTGTTCTCCCAATACGATATTCAAGTAGTTCACGGCTCAGCTTTGAGCCCACAAATTTTATCAGATGCAGGTGTAAAAGAAGCAGATGTCTTTATCGCAGTAACGAATGATGATGAAGTTAATATCGTTACAAGTAACTTTGCTAAAAAATTGGGAGCTTACTATGTTTGTGCCCGTGTTCGTCGCATTGGTTATTATGAAGATCGCGACTTCACGCGTCAAGCACTCAATTTAGATCAAATCATTAATCCAGAATTTCGCTCAGCCGAACTTATGAATCAAGTCATTCATTTCCCCGAAGCCAATAATATCGAAAATTTTGCGGATGGTAATGTTCAAATCTTTGAACTACCGATTAATGCTACCAGTCCATTAATTGATTTAACCGTCAATGACTTCGGCCAACAATTAAGTTCGGATGTCCTTGTTTGTGTCATCAAACGTGGGGATGATATCCTCATTCCTACTGGCGACGACCATTTTGAAGCTGAAGACACGATTTATGTCACAGGACTACCAAAAGACATTAAGTCATTGACGAAATCATTACATCTGAAAACAAAACCACTTAGAAATCTCTTTATTATTGGTGGCGGAACGTTAACGTATTTCTTATTACAAAAATTGCCTACTCATCACTTCCATATTAAAGTCATTGAAAGCAATCGTATGCGCGCTAGCGAACTTGCCCAAGCTTTCCCTAATATCGAGGTGATTAATGGCGATGGAACAAATCAACAATTACTGTTAGAAGAAGGCTTAAAATATTATGATGCCAGTTTAGCTTTAACAAATCATGATGAAACGAATATTTTAATCAACTTATTCGCTCATAGCGAAGGGATTGAGAAAAACTTTACGTTAGTCAATCGCCCTTATTTATTAAAACCATTAACACATATGGGATTAGATACGGTGATTACGCCTAAACGTGCCGCCGCTGAAAAAATTATTCGTTTGGTTCGTAACCACAAGGCTACCCAACAATCAACCGTTACTCACTTCTATCAATTAGTGCCTAATGAAGTTGAAGCATTAGAATTCAAAATTTTAAACCATGGTAAAATTACTGCTAATCCATTAACCGATTTAGAATTAATTGATCAAACACTATTACTAAATATTCAACGTGATAATCAACGGATTATTCCTAGCGGGGATACCCAAATTCAAGTCGGTGACCTCGTTTCCATTGTCACTAAACATAAAGATATGAATGATATTAATGACTTTGTTAAATAAACTAACAAGAAAATAAGAATTCTTTAAACCTTTTATAGAAAAATTTTCTATAAAAGGTTTTTTCTTACGATAAATAATCGTTTATGCCTTATCTTGTTGATATAACAAGGATTTTAACTGATCATTTTATCATATATCTCTTAAATAATTAAAATTTCATGTCATAAAATATCACAAATGCTTTACCTTTTCTCAAAATTAATGTAAAGTAAGTTTAATTACATCATTTGAGATAGAAAGGAAATGCTTGTGTCACCTGATATTGTTGGTTTTAGTTTTATCTTTCTAGCCGTTTTTTATTAATTGGAAAATATTTAAGAATTCATGTGAACTGGTTACGAAATTTATTTCTCCCTAGTTCAATTATTGGTGGATTTGTTGCTCTAATTGTTGGACCAAATATTTTAGGCAAACTTGTGACTAGTTTATTTGGCGCCAATCATTTGTTATCTAACGGCTTATTCCCTGCTGAAATGCTAGACGTTTGGACCCCATTACCCGGGATGTTTATTAATATTGTATTTGCTGCCTTATTTCTTGGGCAAAAGGTACCAAGTCTAAAAGATATTTGGAAAAACTCTGGTCCACAGTTAATGATGGGATATGTCGTTTCTTCTGGACAATATATTGTCGGTCTCTTACTGACAATGTTGGTATTGACGCCTTTATTTGGGATGAGTCCCTTAGCAGGTGCTCTAATTGAAATTGCGTTCGTTGGTGGACACGGAACGGCAGGAGGTATGAAACCTACCTTTGAACAATTGGGTTATGCTGAAGGTGGCGATTTATCCCTTGGTTTAGCTACCATCGGGATTCTAGTTGGAGTCATTTGTGGGATTGCTATTATTAATATTGGTTTTAGAAAAGGATATACCTCACTGACTCAAGGTGGGAAAAATTACTTCAATCCTGAAGAACGTGAAGAAATTAGTGAAACACAAGGTTATGAAGTGAAGAAAGAATCGCCGCAACCTAAAGCGATTGAACCATTAGCCTTCCATTTTTCACTAATTGCTGTCGCTATTTTAATCGGTTATATTATCCTTCAAGCATTAATTTTTATCGAAGCCCATACTTGGGGAGCTTGGTTCAACATATATCTAATCTCTTTTGTTCCATTATTCCCAATGGCAATGATTGGCGGTATTATTGTACAAGTTATCTTTAACCGCTTAAATCTTGAAGAATATATTGATGAAGATATTATTAGTAAAATTTCCGGATTAGCTTTAGATATTTTATTAGTCTCTTCATTAGCGACGTTATCATTAGAAGTCATCGGAGATAACCTAATTCCATTCATTTTAATTTCAATTGTTGCCACTATTTGGAACGTTTTTGCCCTACTATACTTAGCTCCACGTATACTACCTGATCACTGGTTCGAACGGGCGCTAGGAGATTTTGGCCAAGCGACAGGAATGGCTGCGACAGGATTATTATTAATGAAAATTGCTGACCCTGAACAGCAAACCCCTGCGTTAGAAGGTTTTGGATATAAACAAATTTTATTTGAACCATTTGTTGGTGGTGGTATTATTACCTCTGCTTCATTACCATTAATTTCTCAATTTGGACCACTAACGTTCCTAATTATGAATATCATCATGTTTCTTGTATTCCTTATTTTAGGTTTCCACTTCTTTGGTCCTAAAACAAGAGCATCACAATAAAAAGTAGACGAGAATGGTGATCATTCTCGTCTACTTTTTTATTTATGATAAGCATGTCCGTTTTGAATACGATAACTGCGGTAAATTTGTTCACTTAAAACTAAGCGCATCAATTGGTGAGGAAGTGTCATATGCCCAAAGCTAATTAAATGATCTGCCCGTTGATTGACAGCTTCACTGGTTCCTAACGATCCGCCAATAACGAAAACTAAAGTACTTTTTCCATAAGTCACTGCTTGCCGCATCGATTCGGCTAATTCTTCCGAAGTTAGCATCTTACCTTTAATAGCTAGCACATAAACATAGTCATCTGGTTTAATTTTTTTAAGTATCCGTTCACCCTCTGTGTCTTTCACTTGTTGAATTTCTTTTTCACTAGCTGTTTCAGAAGTGGGTTCATCAGGGACTTCAATAATTTCTAATTTTGCATACTTACTTAATCGTTTTTGATATTCGGCAATTCCTTGTTTTAAATATTTTTCTTTTAATTTCCCTACCGCAACAATTTTGACTTTCACGTAATCACCTCAACTTTTCAATTCCCTCTCATTATCTTATAAAAATCCCTTACTGACCACCCGTAAACGCATCTTATTGTTACTTATCCACACAAAAGCGATATCTTTCCACATTTCCACAATTCTGTGGAAATAGAAACGCTGATATTATCCTATTTTCACCATAGAAGGGGACTCTTCTGTCAATTAATCAACAATTTATGCACAATTTAATTCACAACCTAAATCATTGCTATATAGGCGTTTATAAGAAAAAACTAGTTATTTACCCACAATTCAAGTGACTTATACACGGTTCTATACACACGTTATCCCAAGGTTATGCACAAATTGTTGATAACTTAGTGGATAACTGACTTCCTTTTGGGATAAATAAAAAGAACAAACGCTTTGTTTGCTCTTTTTCAGTAGAATAGCATATTACCATCCAATAGGTTGATTGGTATCTAGTACAATTTCTCCATTACGATACGCTTTAAATGCTGCTTCTAATAGCGACAACGCGCGATCGAGTTCTTCTCTCGTGATAACTAATGGTGGTTGGAAGCGGAGGATATTACCAGCTAACGTAATCATAATTACCCCATGATTCAATAGATAAGTCATCACTTTGTTAGCACAATCAGTATTCGCTGATTGATTATTCTCCTCAACGACTAATTCAATGCCTCCGTTTAACCCATACATCCTCACACGTTTGATAAAAGGATACACTTCTTGCATTGCTTGTAGTTTGGCTTTGACATACTCACCATCACAAGCCGATTTTTCCATTAACTCTTCCTCTTCAATAATATCTAATGTAGCTAATGAAGCCGCGCAACAAATTGGATTTCCTGCTGTCGTAAAACAATGACCAGGCGCTGGTAGACTATTCATAATCTCCGCTCGTCCGACAATTGCTGATAATGGTAGACCAGCAGCTAACGACTTCCCTGTGGCGAGTAAATCAGGCGCAATATCAAAGTGATCAATACTCCACATCTTTCCAGAACGGGCTAACCCTTGATTGACTTCATCTACCATAAATAAAATCCCATGTTCTTGACATAACGCGTACAACTCTTTAACAAAATAGAAAGGAAGTTGTCTAATCCCCCCATCTCCTTGAATCGGTTCGATTAAAATAGCTGCTACCTCTTCTGGAGGTAAATATGTTCGAAACGCTAAGCGAAAATGATCTAAATAACGTTCACTAAAGGCTATCTCATCTTCTTGGGGAAGTTTTTCATTTTCATCTGGAAATGGTAATTGGTAAATGCCTGGAACAAAAGGTCCCATATTTCGACGCATATTTAATGATACGGCAGATTCTGTAATTGCCCCAAACGTCGATCCGTGATAAGCGTCTGTAAATGTGATAATATTTTGACGTCCGGTATACGCCCTAGCATACTTAATCATCCCATCATTCGCATCAGATCCAGAGTTACCAAATATCACTTTCTTTGGAAATTGACCAGGTGTTATGTTAGTCAATCGCTTTTGGAGCTCTAAGACGAGATTATGAGTAAAGTAAGCTGGCGTGTTATGAACTAATTGTTCTGCTTGCTTCTTTATTGCGTTCACAACTTTAGGATGGCAATGCCCCACATTCGCCACTGAAGCACTTGCGAGTAAATCAATGTACGTATTACCATCCATATCGGTTAATGTTGCTCCGTTACCCTTAACAAAACCAATATCCGCATATTGAATCCGTCCTGTTGGCGCAAAATACTGTCGTTCTTCATTAATATAAGCCTCAGATTTTAAATGGCTGTAAGACATCCAATCTTCCTTTCTATAAATTCTAACGTTGTTTATAGTTGTGGTTAATATTAGCGAAAGCTCTCATCATTGTCAAATATTCACTCATTTAATCAATAGTATTATTAATCATTTCTCATTTTTAAAAATAATTTCGATAAAATAAAAAGAAGCGAGCAGCAAGCCCGCTTCTTAAATAGTTATGATAATTAAGGATTTTCAGATTGAGGTTCTAATTGAATGGTTACTGTTTGTTTTTTACCATTCCGATAAACCTCTACGTTAACTCTTTCATTTGGTTTGGCATCATACAATGCTTTTCTTAGACTGACGTTATCTGTTACTTCATGACCATTGAATGAAGTAATAATGTCATTTACTTTTAAGTCTGATTTAGCTGCAGGAGAGTCAGAATCGATATCTACGACAACGACACCATTTTCTAGATTATCAGGTGCTTTAAGCACTTCATCTTGTTGTTCAATTGGAATTTGATTTAAATTAGCCATCGCAACGCCTAATTGTGGACGTTCCACATGGCCTTTAGCTTCTAGTTGATCAATAATCGTTTTCACATCATTAGACGGAATCGCGAATCCCATTCCTTCTACTTGACCAGAAGAAATTTTCATTGAGTTAATACCAATCACTTGACCTGCAGAGTTTAATAAAGCACCACCTGAGTTACCAGGGTTAATCGCGGCATCTGTTTGAATCGCATTAACTTGCCAGTCCATCGTTTTATCGCCATCTAAGTCAACAGGAACATTTCGATTTAAACCAGAAATAATTCCTTGAGTAACTGTTGAAGCAAATTCAGATCCTAAAGGTGAACCAATAGCGATGGCTTGTTCTCCTACTTTAAGAGAATCACTATCCCCAAATTCAGCCACGGTATCAACTGCTGAAGCAGGTATTCTAAGAACCGCCAAGTCGGTCCATACATCGGTACCCACTAATTCAGCTTTGACTTGGTCACCGTTATTTAATAAGACTTCTAAAGCATCAGAACCATCGATAACATGGTTATTCGTCACAATATAAGCATATTGCCCGTCTTTTTTATAGACAACTCCACTACCTTCAGAAGCCGTTTCATAATCGTCTTCGCTGCTATTACCATCACTTGATTTTTGGTCTGGTTGAACGAAACCAAATAAGTCAATTGTTGATTTTTTGTTTGCTAAGTTAGCCACAGAGACAACAGCATCTTGCGTTTTAGCGGTAGTTTCCGTCACATCTGTTGAGACATCTAAAGAAGCTTGTTGTTTATTGCCATCTTTATGTTTATCAGCCTCTTCTTGAACACGTTCCTGAACAATTTTTTCAACTTGTTCTTGACTAACAGAATCGCCATCATTATGATCAACCACAGCACCAACCGTCCCAACAAGTGAGGCACCAATTAAACCACCAACTATAGCTGGAATCCATGGTTTATGATTTTTTTTCGGTTCTGGTTTATGTGGTTCATTAGGGTTTTTAGGAATTTTTTCCTCTTGATTATCCGTATACACTGCTATGCTGCCTCCTTGTTTTCTTTACACTTTTACATATTATAAGGATTTTTTGTGAAGATTTTAATGATTTATCTTTATATTTTCCTTAAGATTATAATTCAAACAGATCTGTTGGTTCATGCGGATCCGTATTTTTTAACTCAAATGTCTCATTAACCCCTAATCCTTGCTCAGACAATAATGTCGCATTGGTTTGATAAGCTAACGATTTTAAATTATTTTCTTCAGATAAATGTCCTAGATAAACACGTTTGGTGCGATCACCAATCATTTCCGACATCGCTAAGGCACTAGAATCATTGGATAAATGCCCTTTATCGCCTAGGATACGTTGTTTTAACGACCATGGGTAGCGCCCCATGCGCAACATATCTAAGTCATGATTACTTTCAATAAGGAAAACATCTGAATTGCGTAATAACCCACGTAATTTATCACTGACATATCCCGTATCTGTTAAAATCGTAAATTGTCGCCCATCTTTTTGAAAAGCGTAGAACTGTGGATCTGCGGCATCATGACTAACACCAAAACTTTGAATATCAATATCGCCTAGTGTCAGACGTTCTCCACGTTCAATCACATTCTTTTGTAAGGGATCAATGACACCACATTTTTGTCCAATGGCTTGCCACGTGTCTTCATTCGCATAGAGATTGACATCATATTTACGTGCCAGGACACCTAGGCCTTTAATATGATCAGAATGCTCGTGAGTCACAAAAATAGAGTCAACGTCACGAATATCTCGACCAATTTTGGCTAATTTTTGTTGCATTTGTTTCCCACTAAATCCTGCATCCACTAATATTTTACGTTTAGGGGTTTCAATATAAGTGCTATTTCCTTTACTACTGCTACTGAGCATGGAAACACGCATTGTAAAATCATTGTCACTTGTTTCCATGACGTCATCCTTTCCTTATTTTAATTTTATTCGTAATTGTTTTAATGTTAAATTCTGAACTGGTGACATCGTTTCCGCTAAATCAATGGTGTACGGTGACGTCTCAATTGCCTTAGCATAGGCGCGATTATCACCTGTCAACCAAGAATACAGATACGTAAGTCCTGAATCTTGACTGTATCGTAACTGATCAGTAATTTGTTGCGAATCTTTTAATTGGTTCAATTGTCCACGATAATTTTTAGCGACAGCCACACCATGTTCTGATTTCAATGGTAATAGCCATTGGTAACTTAACCACAATATAATTAGCCCAATTATGAGTAATAATACCGGCCAATAAAGGGTAAAGTGGCCACTCATTTGCCAATAAATACTAATCACCAATACCCCTAATGATAACACAATTAAGAGTAACCAAACGAGTGTTAATCCTTTATTCACAGAATCATAGACATGTTGTTTTCTAATGGTGCGTTTCGTGGTCTTCACTAATTGTTGCTCCAACTGGCGAAAATCACGTTTACGGTTCGTTTGCCATTCATTCATTGACACCCAATCTTCACCAGTTAAATTATGCTGAATTTTCAATGCCTTCATGAATAAAGATTCCGCATGCGTTTGCGTCACAGCATGTTGATCTTGAACATAAATATCGGTAATTTGCTTGCCTTTCGTTTGGAAACGCAAAGCTAAATGTCCTTCATTGACTAAATTCATCATGATAAGCAGCGTGGTTATCCATTGTGATGGATGGTATAAGAAATGAGCAATCATTGCCGGTGTCCAATTCGTTTGAGTTAATAAGGTTTGGTCCACATGACTAAGACGTTGCGCTGTTGTTTTTTTCTTCCATAAACTAAATCCAATGAAGCCTAAGATGGCTAAAAATAATAATACGCTCGCTATTTTTATGATTCGTTGTTGGCGAGTGATTTCTGCTTGAGCAGCTTGTTGCTTATCTTCAATTCCTTGGACAATTTGGTTACCTTCTGATTCGGAACCTTTCGTGTGATTATTTGGTAATACCTCTTCAGGTACGACTAGCTGAAGTTGGATCCCTTCATTTTTAGGACGGTTACCAACTTCAACCACTAATTCTTGATCATTTTTCCAATTTAAGGAGACAGCATCACTATTAGGAACGTGCCATTTCACGGCATCTTGATTAACAGCTTCAGGAAAATGAAAAACAATCGTATCATTGCTACTTGCTAAGGGCGCATTTAAAAACGATAAATCTAATACTTGCCATTCCCCATAATTAATCCATGCATCTTGAATTTGAGTTTCGTATTGCCCAATATAATCGCCCTCTTCCATTTGATTGAAGAGTTCTAGTTTATACATATTGGACTGGCCTTCTAGTGTATAGGTCCCTAAATCTTTCGTAGGGCTTTGCGCAAAAGGAAAATAATCTTTTGCTTCTTTTGCTTTCATCCCTATTGATAGTGACCCGATTTCGCCATTATCACCCTCAGCAATTTGGTGAGGAAGCAATTTTTGTTTTTTATCTAAATGATAGTGTATGTTTTCTTTACTCGTCATCGTCCCATCAGCAGCAATAGAAACATCCACATCATATTGACTAATTTCGGCAGCATTAGCAATTGATTCACTACCCAATACTCCAATCAAACACATACTAAGGCAAGCAACTATTCGCCATAACCATTTCGTCATTATTTCCCTCAAATCTTTTTAACTGACTTTGTCTTGTACAATAGTGCCGTTCACACCATCAACATGTAAACGTTCAAAAACGCCATCCCCATTTTGGATAAAAAATACCCAAGTAGGATTATATATTTTCATATTATCAACTTTTAACGTTTGATAATACCCTAAAAATTCATAAACGACTTTATCCCCTTTTTGAATTTTATTATTCAAATATAGATTTTCTAAAGCTTGTTTTTCAGAAACTAGTTGTCGTTTTTCACCTTGAGCTTTGGTTTCTCCAGCGTAGGTTTGATTAAACATTTCGACGTTATAATCATCATTCAAATTAAAGACCAATTCCCCAGTACCATCGACAATAGGTAAATCCGTACGCGATTCTTGCATATAAGTAATCATACGCTGATTATTGTCATACGCAACAAATCGGTATTGGTCGCCTTGGTAAACATGTTCCCCAATCCAATCATCTAATGGTTTCAACGCATCATCAGACAGATTTTTAGCTTGGGTATCCTTATTAATTTGTTTTAACGTTAAAGGATTATTAAGTGTCCCAATCAGACGGCTCCGATTAGATAAATCAATATCGTAAGTATTTTCCGCTAATGGTTCAATGTCTTTTTCATTAAATTCTTGCATAAGCGCCCGAATAAAGGGTTCTTCCCTAACTTTATCCTCAGGCGTCATAAATTGGATATCATTATCTCGCATCTCTTGTTGCACATCCACACGCGATTGATCAATAGGTGATGAGAACAGCAACGCATTCTTACCAACAAAAACAAAGACGAGAAAGACATTTAACACTAAAAAAGCTGCAATCAAAAGATATTCTATCTTACGAAATGCCATGTTAATCCTCCTCTGTCTCACTGGCTGTTTCCATATCGGAATTATGGAAAACTTCTTCTTGTGTCGCTTCTTGTTCGACTGGCTTGTCTTTAGTATCTTCTAAATAATCATCCCAAGGGAAAACATCTCCAGAATCTTTATAGCGTAATTTAAGATGATCATAATCAGACATATCGACTAAATCTTCCAGAGCGTACCATTCCCCATCACGTTTGACATGCCAAGTTGGAATCAATTCAACCAAATGATTAGAATCTGGACTTTCTACCCAACGATAACCGATTTGTAAATCTTCAATATCGTTCGTATCGATGCCATTATTCCGCAGAATTTCTAAAGTATTTGTTCCACTCATTAGTTCTAGGTCTTCAGACAAGTCCGTCAACTGTGTTTGAATCGTTAAACTAGACATTTGTAAGTTAGAAATGTCATCCCCATTCATCTTAATTTCCGTTTTAGACACATGATATGGGGCAAAAATTGGTAATTCATTGATGAATTTTCGATACGTAATCGTATGATTACTTGATTCATAACCGACAAACCACCATGTTTCTTGATCAGGGAAGAAAACAGACATTTTATTAAAACTTGCTTTAATTTTATCTTGAATTGATTGATCCTCAGAACTGTCAACATTATGGTTAAAATTCAATTCATACGTCTTATTATCAATCGCTAATTGATGGTTGTTAGAATAATATCTTGAATAATCATCATCACTATAATCATGGATTTCTCCAGGTGAGGAGAAGAGCGCATTAAGGAAGAAGGTATTGGGTTGTCTTTCTAACATATACGTTTGTTTCGGAACCACTTGTTTATCCTTCATAATATAATGACGACCTTTAGCAAAATTGACTGGCGTCACTGCATACTTATCATCCGCAGCAAAAATATCATCAATCAATTTTTGATTATCATTCGTGTTGATTAGTGACAACGTATATGCAGTATGCTGATCTTCTGAAATTAAGTAGACTTTATCATCTTTAGGGAAAATCACGAAAGCAGTAAAAGCCATGGTTTCATCATTTTCAGTTAATTGATCGGGTAAGTTAGCATATAAAGCACTCGGCATTTCATCTGCATATTTGACCTCAACATAACGTTGGTCTTTACAGTTTTCACGGAAGGTGTCTAGCCCAATTTCTTCAATATCTGCTCCTTCATCATACTGAAGATTTTGCAAATAATTTTTCGTTCGCTCCAATAAATCATGATTCGTCGTCAATTCAAACTTATCCTCTTTATTATGCGTGACTAATCGACGGGGTAATAATAAACGACTCGGTTGTTGATCTTGATGGTTCTGTTGCAAAGTTTTAAATAAAGAATAAAATTCCTTACGGTATCTATGATTTAAGCTGGGATTCCCAATAATACCTTGATTTCAGTACAGA
>NZ_FWXK01000002.1 GCF_900176325.1 Aerococcus suis
TGGAGAATTAGCTCAGCTGGGAGAGCGTCTGCCTTACAAGCAGGATGTCGGGGGTTCGAACCCCTCATTCTCCATATGACTCGTTAGCTCAGTTGGTAGAGCAACTGACTTTTAATCAGTGGGTCACAGGTTCGAATCCTGTACGGGTCATTATTTTTGCGGGTGTGGCGGAATTGGCAGACGCACCAGATTTAGGATCTGGCGCCGCAAGGCGTGGGGGTTCAAGTCCCTTCACCCGCATTAAATATAAATTTGCCGGCTTAGCTCAGTTGGTAGAGCATCTGATTTGTAATCAGAGGGTCGAGGGTTCAAGTCCTTTAGCCGGCATATGCGGAAGTAGTTCAGCGGTAGAACATCACCTTGCCAAGGTGGGGGTCGCGGGTTCGAACCCCGTCTTCCGCTTAGCCTAAATGGCTAAGATATATTATGATAAATAAGCCGGGGTGGCGGAACTGGCAGACGCACAGGACTTAAAATCCTGCGGTAAGTGATTACCGTACCGGTTCGATTCCGGTCCTCGGCATTATCTTTATTTATCATTTGCACCCATGGCTCAACTGGATAGAGTACCTGACTACGAATCAGGCGGTTGCAGGTTCGAATCCTGCTGGGTGCATTATCCGGGAAATAGCTCAGCTTGGTAGAGCACTTGGTTTGGGACCAAGGGGTCGCAGGTTCGAATCCTGTTTTCCCGATTATATGGGGGATTAGCTCAGCTGGGAGAGCGCCTGCTTTGCACGCAGGAGGTCAGCGGTTCGATCCCGCTATTCTCCATAATATATTTATATTGGCGGCGTAGCTCAGCTGGCTAGAGCGTCCGGTTCATACCCGGGAGGTCATGGGTTCGATCCCCTTCGCCGCTATTCAGTTCTGGTAGTTTTTGTAGCTTGGACCTTTAGCTCAGTTGGTTAGAGCAAACGGCTCATAACCGTTAGGTCGTAGGTTCGAGTCCTACAAGGTCCATATAGAATTGATTATTAATAATACGGAGGATTACCCAAGTCCGGCTGAAGGGAACGGTCTTGAAAACCGTCAGGTGGGTCAAACCACGCAAGGGTTCGAATCCCTTATCCTCCTTAATAATATCGCGGGGTGGAGCAGTTGGCAGCTCGTCGGGCTCATAACCCGGAGGTCGTAGGTTCGAGTCCTACCCCCGCAATTATAGGTCCCGTAGTGTAGCGGTTATCACGCCTCCCTGTCACGGAGGAGATCGCGGGTTCGATTCCCGTCGGGACCGTTAAAATATTATGCGGGTGTAGTTTAGTGGTAAAACTACAGCCTTCCAAGCTGTTGTCGCGAGTTCGATTCTCGTCACCCGCTTTATATTAATATATGGGCCTGTAGCTCAGCTGGTTAGAGCGTCCGCCTGATAAGCGGGAGGTCGATGGTTCGAGTCCATTCAGGCCCATTGGAGAATTACTCAAGAGGCTGAAGAGGACGGTTTGCTAAATCGTTAGGCTGCTAACGCGGCGCAAGGGTTCGAATCCCTTATTCTCCGTATATTAAATTTTATTTGATATGTATTAATTAGTTATGGCCCGTTGGTCAAGCGGTTAAGACACCGCCCTTTCACGGCGGTAACACGGGTTCGAGTCCCGTACGGGTCATTTTAAATATGGAGGATTACCCAAGTCCGGCTGAAGGGAACGGTCTTGAAAACCGTCAGGTGGGTCAAACCACGCAAGGGTTCGAATCCCTTATTCTCCGTATATTAAATTTTATTTGATATGTATTAATTAGTTATGGCCCGTTGGTCAAGCGGTTAAGACACCGCCCTTTCACGGCGGTAACACGGGTTCGAGTCCCGTACGGGTCATATTACAGGACATATAGTATGTCCTGTTTTTTTGTGCTTAAAAATAGGACAATATATTATTGTTGTTCTCAAAAATCGATTAAAAAGATAAGTAGTATAACGAAAATAAATTATTCGTTTACAAGAATTCTTAATACGTTAAAGGCTATGGGTCTGTTATAATAGAAGATATGTTAATGAACTGAAGGGAAGAGTGACATTGCGACAATTTTTTGGAAATAAAAAACTTATTGTGATCTTAGTTAGTGTCATTACAGCGTTTAGTATGATATCTTTTTCAATATTTGGACAAAATGAGACACCGAAGCCCGTTCTATGGGTGAATGATGTGACAGCAATTATCGGTAGAATTGTATCTGCTCCTACTAATTCTTTAGTAAGATTTTCCGAATCAATAAATAGTCTTGTGAATACATATGATGAAAATAAATCTTTAAAAAAACAAGTTAACTCATTAGAGGATCTAAAAGCACAAAATAAAATGCTTAAAAGTGAAAATGAAGAATTATCTGATTTATTATCATTACGTCCTTCTTTAGTAGGAAAAAATATTATTACAAGTACGGTTATCACTCGTTCACCAGATAGTTGGATTGATAATTTAACGATTGATGTTGGATCGAATAATGGTGTTGAAAAAAATATGTCAGTTATGACTGACAGTGGGTTAGTGGGGCATGTTTCAGAAGTTTCACCAACAAGTTCCAAAGTTCAATTATTATCTACTGAAAATGAACAAGTGACGCAAGTAGCGGTAAGTATTCAATTAGATGATCAAATTGTTCATGGTGTGATTAGTGGATTTGATAAACGAAATGATGAAATTATTGTGACACAAATCCCTGCTGAAGCTAAAGTGAAAAAAGGTGATACAGTAACTACTAGTGGGTTAGGTGGTGTATCACCAGAAGGATTGATTGTCGGAGAAGTTGTTGATAGCAAGAAAGATAATCATGGATTATCACAAAAGGTTACAATAAAACCTGCTGCTGACTTTATTGACATTCGCCATGTTATTGTCGTTATGCCTGGAGATGAAACAGAAAACACAGAGAATACAAACCAGCCTCAAGAAGTTACTGAGGATGGTAATGTTGCAACTGAAAGCGGAGAAGGTGAATAAGATGCTAAGCTATTTTAAACAAAGCATTTTATTGCCATTATTGTTAATATTTTTGCTTTTATTTGATGGGAGTTTGATTGTTCTCTTATCTTATATGCTATCTAATGTGCCGTATATTATTTCAAGTGGTTTATTAGTGATGTCATTAATTCTACTAACCATTTATTTACCGAATACGACGTCGTTATTTTATTGGAGTTTTGTTGTAGGATTTATCTATGATACGTTTTACACAAGTATCATTGGGATTAATTTATTTGCTTTTCCTGCAATTATATTAATAACTCAATATATAGCAGGGAAATTACCACTTAATTTCTATAGTATATGGTTTTATGTATTAGTTTTATATACCCTGTATCATCATGTGATTTATCTCTTATATCGCTTACTAGATATTAATCAAAATACATTAGCAACGTTTTGGTCAGTTTACTTTTTACCATCTTTATTATTTAATGGTTTGATGGCTTTCTTATTAATTTGGCTTATTCGACAATTCGTTCTATTTATAAATAAATAATTTTCTGATTTAAAGGACTGGAAGTGCACTTACTTCTGGTCCTTTTTTATTATCGGTTTTAATAAAAAACGGTTTTCAATGAAAGAGCTTACTAATTTTTTAATTTGTTATATTAAATCTATTGACATATTTTGTAAGCGCTATAGTATAGTTAATATAATAACTTTTTTCTAGAGAAAAAGTTTGTAAATTTTAAGGAGCCGACGCATATAAAAAGGGTAATTTAAGAGTCAGAAGAACCAGGTCATCCTATCAGACCTGACCGCGAAGACGACCTGAAAGAGCTAGAAGCTTTTCAGGGTAATAACCATTCAGAACAAGATATTCCTTCAGGAGAAGTGATTACAACCGATAATATGCAAATCATTATTCCTGATATGACTATTGATCACAATAAACCATTAGAGGAGGCGAATATTGAAAAATTAAATGTACCTCAAGAGCAGGCCAGTCATTCTGATTACTTAGTAAACAATGATAATGCAAGTAATCAAACAGCTGAACGTTTGCCGGAAACCGGACAACAAACTAATTGGTGGTATAGCTTAGTGGCATTAATAACAGGTATTAGATTATTTAATTATAAAAAACGTCGACAAGGCGATTAATTTTTTTGAAAATGATGTAAGCGGTACAAAAGTAGTTATATATGAAGGAGAATTAGATGGATTCGAAATTGAAAATTCCAATGTTTAAGCAATCATTAACAGTTACTTTCAGTGTAGCGGCTAGTGTCTTGTTATTTGCAAGTAACGATTCACAAACTGCTCAAGCAGCAGAAGTCGATGAAACAACACCAACTTCTACCTTAGTTCAAGAGGATAAACAAGAAGTGCCTGTTGAAGAATCTAATGAAAAAACTGAACCAGTAGCAGAAACAGCAGAAGTTGCTGAAGAACCAGTTGAAGAAGGTCAACCAGAAGAATTAACCGATACTGTTGCTGAATCAGAAGAAACACCAGCAGCACCGACAAATGAAGGTGGCAATCAACCAGCAGCAGAAGAAACAACTGATGATGTAGCAGATACAGAAGAAGTAGAAAACACACAACCAGAAGCTAATGAAGCGACAGAAGCAGTGGATGCCGAAGAACAACCAGCAGAAGAAAATCCGAGCGAGGATGCAGAAGAACCTGAAGAGGAAACAAACGAAACGGAATCTAAAGAGGTTGAACCAGATTGGAAATTAGCGTCTAAAGATGGTGAAAATGCGGTTATCGAATTAGAAGGTGTTCGCTATAATGTGGTTGCTTCTAACGATAAAAATAATAATGGCAATAACGCTGCCTTATTTGAAAAAGAAGGATTGGAAACTAACGAAGATGGGTCAGTTTCTGTGCATCTTAAATTCTTAGATGTTTCTGCTCCTGGTCAAAGCCGTTTTGGTGCCTTTCTAAAATATGGCGATCCAAATAATCATATCTTTGTTGGTTATGACCAAGGTGATTGGTTCTGGGAATACAAACTAGATGGTAAAGGTGATTACTTACGTTCAAATCGTAAAGCAGCACCTAAAACTTTAGAATCTAATGATTTATTGATTTCATTAAAAGCGGATGGCCAGTTAAATGCTGAAAACAATGGTACGGCAGTATTTGATACCGTAAATATTCCGACAAATGTGATGGAAGCATTAAAAGATAATAAAAAAGTTTATCTAAAAGCCGGAAGCTTCCAAGATCAATCCACTCAAATTTTTGTTGTTGCGGATAATCAAGAAGGCGTTTCTCAAGATCCAACTGAAAGAGAGCCTGAAGAAGGTCCAGAAGTTAACGATCAAGATGTGGTTTATGATGAAATTACAGATGGCAAACTAACAGCAAAAATCGATACAGCTTTCCCACGTGTAGCTGAATTCGAATTTGAAGGTGATATTTTACCTGGCCAAGTCAATAAAATTGATTCTGTGAAAATTAATGGCCACGAAATTAAACCAGATGTCACTTATAACAAAATTGACGATAAAACAGTTGAATATCAATTTGATATTAAAGATCCAGAAAACTTCATTGATGCGGAAATGATTGTTCAATTGAAAATTGCAAATGGTAACTTCCACTTTGATGTGACAAATATTACTAACCGAAATAATATTGCTTATGGTGAAAAAATTGATAATCCTGAATTGTTATTAACGACAATTGAATTCCCAGGTAACTATTTAGTTGCTGTCTCAAGTGATGATGAAGATGCGGCTTTTGATGGCGCACGGATGTCTACAAATACGCATCAATCTGGTGATGTTCACATTGATGTAACCAATCCAATGCTAAATAATTTTCCTGAAGGATATATGTATGGATTTGTTTCTAATGATAAATTAGCAGCTGGTGTGTGGTCTAACTCTCAATATAACTTTGGTGGTGGAGCTAATGACTATACCCGTTTACAAATTGATAAACAAACAGTAGGCCATACGAATTATATTGGTATCGGTGCTACACCTTTCATCTATGAAAAACAATATAAAGGGTTAGTTTACGATAAAGAAACGTTAGACTTACCTTCAGCAACCGTTACTTTTGCTAAAGACGAAAATAATGATGGACAAGTTGACTGGCAAGATGGAGCGATTGCTTACCGTGACATTATGAATAATCCAATGGGTTGGGAACGTGTTCCTGATTTAGTTGCATATCGTATCGCGATGAACTTTGGTTCACAAGCACAAAACCCATTCTTGAAAACGTTAGATGGGATTAAACGGGTTTTCTTACATACAGATGGTTTAGGACAATCTATCTTACTTAAAGGTTATGGTAGTGAAGGTCACGACTCTGGACACTTAGATTATGATGATATTGGTCAACGTATTGGTGGCGCTAAAGACTTTATTCTATTAGGTGAAGAGGCTAAGAAATATGGTGCTGACTTAGGTATTCATGTGAACGCTTCTGAAACTTATCCAGAATCTGACTACTTCACGCCTGATCGTTTACGTAAAAATGCTGACGGTTCTTATAATTATGGTTGGAACTGGTTAGACCAAGGGATTAATATTGACGCTGCTTATGATTTAGGTCATGGACGTCGTGAACGTTTTGAAGACTTATATGAAGAAATTGGCGAAGCCATAGACTATATTTATGTGGATGTTTGGGGGAATGGTCAATCAGGTGATAATAATGCTTGGATGACTCATCAATTAGCCAAAGAAATTAATGAATTAGGCTATAACGTAGCCTTTGAATGGGGCTATGCTGGTGAATACGACAGTATCTTCCAACATTGGGCAGCCGATTTAACTTATGGTGGCTATAGTCTAAAAGGTATCAACTCTAATATTGTTCGCTTTATCCGTAACCATCAAAAAGATTCATGGGTTGGTAATTATCCACAATATGGTGGTGCGGCAGTTAATCCACTACTTGGTGGTTACAGCATGAAAGACTTCGAAGGATGGCAAGGACGTAGTGACTATATTGGTTACATTAAAAACTTATTCGAAGTCAATATTCCAACTAAATTTGTCCAACACTTCAAAGTCATGAAATGGATTGATGGGGAACCAGTATTAATGTCGGATAATGGGGAAACTTATCAATGGACACCTGAAATGGAAATTCATTTACAAGACGATAATGGTCGCGAACTAAAAATTTACCGTAAATCTAATGATGTTAACGATCCAGGATATATGCAACGAGTAATGACGTTAGATGGCCGCGTTATTTTAGATGGTTCAGCATACTTAATGCCATGGAATTGGGATGCCAACGGTAATGCGTTATCTGATAATGAAGAAAAACTTTATTACTATAACACTAAAGCTGGAGAAACAACATGGGAATTACCAGCTGAATATCAAGGAAAAGATTTATATCTCTATAAATTAACCGATACTGGTAAACAAGATGAAACTGTTATCCGCGCTACTGATGGTAAAATCACATTAGATCTTGATGCGGAAACACCATATGTGATTTATTTAGCTCCACAAGAAAATGAAACTGTTTCTTATGGTGAATTCTCTCATATAGTAAACCCAGGATTTAATGCGGTTAACTTAGATGCATGGGATGTAACCGGTCAAGCTGAAAAAGCTGATGTGGTTTATTCTCAAGGTTATAACCCAATGCTAGCTATTGGAGATAACGATGAAGCTACTCATGTGAGTCAAAAATTAACAGGACTAAAACCAAATACGAATTATGCCGTTTATGTTGGTGTCGATAATCGTTCTGATGCTAAAGCCAGCTTAAGCGTAACAGTTGATGGCGAAACATTGACTCAAAGTACTGATAAATCATTTGCTAAAAACTATATTCAAGCCGATGCTCACAATACTTTGAAACAAAATGCCACAGTGGACGATGTTTCTTACTTCCAAAATATGTATGTCTTCTTTAATTCCGGAGACAATCCAGATGACATTGTTTTAACATTGAGTCGTGAAGCAGGTAAAGATTTATCATACTTCGATGATGTTCGTATCGTTGAAAATGATGCTAAATTATTCGATGGTAGTCATAATACCGATAAAGATGCAACAGTCTTCTTCCAAGACTTTGAAGATGTCGCTCAAGGTATCTATCCATTCGTAGTATCTGAAATTGAAGGAGTACAGGATAATCGAACTCACTTAGCTGAATTAAATGATCCTTATACTCAACGTGGATTTAATGGTAAAGTCATTGCGGATGTTATTGATGGTAAATGGTCAGTAAAAACGAATGGATTAACCGGACGAAATAAATTGGTTTACCATACGATTCCACAAACGTTCTATTTTGAACCTGGTGAATTATACGAAATTTCCTTCGATTATGAAGCTGGTGCAGATGGAACATATGCGTTCGCAATTGGCGATGGGGAAAATGGTATTGGTAATTTAGACTTAACACCATTGAATAATACATGGAAAGATAGCGATTCTGCCAAAACATTCAAAATACAATTAATGGGTAGTGAAAGTGGTAAAACATTTATCGGTATCTACTCAACAGGTAAAGAGGCAGACTTAAATGGCACATCAGGAAACCACGCTAACTTCCAATCATATAATGACTTCATGCTAGATAATCTACGCATTGAAAAAGTAACGATGACACCAGAATTGTTGAAAGGTATTGTATTAGATAACGTCAAAGATGTATCAGATATTTATACACCGGAAACTGTTTCAGCATATGCAGCAGCTGTTCAAGCCGTCATCGATGCAAATCCTGAAACTATCAGCTTAGAAGAGATGCGCGAATTGGCAAATGCGGTGACAACAGCAGAAAACAATTTAGCCACTCAAAAAGCGCATCTAACGATTGACGATATGGCTCATTTAGAAGCTAACTATCAAGGTGGTTCCGGTATTGAATTGGCATTTGATGATAAATTAAATACCATCTGGCACTCATCATGGGCTGGAGATGGTGTTGGTAAACCAGTTATTATGGAATTAAATGAAGCGACACCAATAAAAGGCTTTGAATATATTCCAAGACAATCAGGCGCTAATGGTCGAATTCAAGACGGAACGATTACAGTTATTGACGCTGATGGTGAAGAACATGAATTCACATTTAGTGATTGGGCAAATGACGCTCAAACTAAAGTGGTTGATTTTGATGGTGTCATTAATGCTACAAAAGTGGTCTTAGTTCCAACGGCTACTTATGGAGGCTCAGAAGCTGAAATGAATAAATTTGCCTCAGCGGCAGAAATTCATTTATTAATTCCTACTGAAGTTAACGAAAGTGATACAGCTGCTGGCTTTGTCGAATCATTAGGAAATTATGAAAATGAATATGGTACTGATCAATTTGCAGGTATTCGCCAAAGTTACGAATTATTGGCTGCTAACCATTTATTAACAGATGGCACTGTTGAAACCTTAGAAACTCAGTTATTAGCTAAAGTAACGGATATTGTTAGTGGTGGCGGAACTGAACAGCCAGAAGAACCAACTGAACCATCAATTGGCAGTGAATACGTCGAAGATCCATATGTTGATGGAAAAGACGTTGTCGAAAAAGATTTAACAGATGAACCAGCCAAAGGTGAAAGTGGCAGTGAATACGTCGAAGATCCATATGTTGATGGAAAAGACGTTGTCGAAAAAGATTTAACGGATGAACCAGCCAAAGGTGAAAGTGGCAGTGAATACGTCGAAGATCCATATGTTGATGGCGATGAAATCATAGAAAAAGATGTGACCGTTCAATCAACTGACCATCTTGGAAGTGAATCAATGGACTTACAATCAACAGAGTCTAATGATGATACGATGACTGAAGCAGACAATGCGATGGCCACAGAAGATATTAAAGTAGACGCAACTGGTGAAGGTCAAGTTGGCGAAGATAAATCACTCCCTCAAACTGGAGCTACAGCAGGAACACTTCTTGGAGGTTTAACTGCGTTAGTTTCTGGACTAGGTTTATCTTTCAAAAAAAGAAATAAAAAATAAATCTAAGTAAAATAGTCTTAAACTACCGTAACAGAGCTTAACAGTTGTTAGGCTCTGTTTTATTGGTATTAATACAAGAAAAAGTTGACTGTAATTAGATATAATGATAGAATATTATCTGTTGTATTGTGTGAGCACCACACTACAACCGCTCAAAGATAAGTTTAAGACTCATAGAGCACTTATCATGGCGAGTCTAAGTCTATTAAAGGAGGTGCAGTTTAATGTACGCAATCATTAAAACTGGTGGAAAACAAGTTAAGGTTGAACAAGGACAAGCAATCTACGTTGAAAAACTAGAAGCTGAAGCTGGAGACAAAGTAACTTTTGATGAAGTTGTATTTGTCGGTGGTGATTCAGTTAAAGTAGGTTCTCCTGTCATTGAAGGAGCATCTGTTGTCGGTACTGTTGAAAAACAAGGTTTACAGAAAAAAGTAACAACTTTCAAATATAAACCTAAAAAAGATAGTCACCGTAAACAAGGACACCGTCAACCATACACTAAAGTAGTTATTGACGAAATTAATGCTTAATGATTAAAGCAATATTTCGTATGAATGAAGCACAAGATATTGTAAGTTTTGAACTTAGTGGCCATGCTGGTTCAGGTCCGTATGGTGAAGATATCGTTTGTGCAGCAGTTTCGGTAGTCGTTATTGGTACAATTAATAATATTGAACGACAAACGGCTATCACGCCTCTCGTTTCAATCGATGAAGTGAATGAAGGCTATATTTATATGGAATTGCCGGAAAGTATGCAAGAAGTGGATCAAGAAACTAGTCAAATTTTATTAAAAGGTTTATATGATATTTTAAGTGAGGATTTAGCTAGTGAATATCCACAGTTTCTTGAGGTGCTTACCGAGCCTATGAAATAAGAGGAGGTTACCTACATGTTAAAAATGAATTTACAATTCTTCGCCCACAAAAAAGGTGGAGGTTCAACTGCTAACGGTCGTGACTCTCAAGCAAAACGTTTAGGTGCTAAACGTGCTGATGGTCAAGCTGTATCAGGTGGTTCAATTTTATACCGTCAACGCGGAACTAAAATTTTACCTGGTGTAAATGTTGGCCGCGGTGGCGACGACACTTTATATGCTAAAATTGATGGTGTCGTTCGTTTCGAACGTAAAGGACGCGATAAAAAACAAGTTAGCGTTTATCCTGTAGAAGCATAAGATAACGTTCAAAAAGGCAATGTCAGATTTCGATATGACATTGCCTTTTTTCTATCATAAAAGAGGTTATGAAAAGAGGGTAGAAATGGCAGTAGATTACTTAAAAGCAACTTATGATATTATTCATGAATCCAATCAAACATTGATGGGAGCTCTTGACGAAACTTATATTGAAGCACTTTTTGAAACGTTACAAAATTTAGTCACTCAACAGGTACAACAAATTGATGGTGAGCCAAGTGACGATGTTGTCGAAACATTAACGAAACGTTATCAATCCCTTGATTGGTCAAAAGTTGATGCTGAAACGTTTAGAAAGGCGTTTCAAATGTCTTTCCTTCAAGTAGATCGTTATGATCAGTTACCGGCGAATTATCAAATGACTCCAGAAGCCATTGCTTTATTAATGGGATATTTTGCTGTTAAAGTTTCACAAACGAGTACTCAATCTGACACTCTTTCAGTATTCGACCCAGCGTTTGGGACAGGAAACTTATGGAATATCGTTCAAAATGAGTTATTAAAAAATGGGCGACGTGTTGAAGGATTCGGCTATGATAATGATGAATTATTATTAGATATTGCCGATCAAAGTCTACAACTGATGGGATTAGCACCACAGTTATTTCATGGTGACTCCTTACAAAATTTATATATTTCACCAATGGATCTTATTGTTAGCGACTTACCGGTAGGCTATTATCCTATTCAACAAAATCTGAATGACTTTAAAACAGCTTTTACAGACAATGAGAAATCACTACCTTATACGCATTATTTGATGATTGAGCAAAGTTTACGTTATTTAAAACCTGGGAAATGGGGATTATTCTTAGTACCAGCTGATTTAACTAATGACCAACATTTTGTCGATTTAATTAAAGGAATTAATCATTATGGTTATTTCCAAGCATTTCTTGAATTGCCTGAAAATCTATTTCGTCACCAGTCCGGTCGTAAAGCGATTTTGATGGTTCAAAAAGCTGGAAACCAAGCAAAACAAGCAGAGCCAGTATTAGTCGGAGAAATCCCAGATTTAAAAGCTATTGAACAAATATCTCAATTTATTGATAGTTTTGATCGTTGGTTAACAGATATTACCAAAGAATAATCTATTTTCTAGGTACTTACTACAATCAATGTTATAATGACGACACCAAATAATTTAAATTTAAGGAGCGAAATTATGTCTAAAGTAATTGCAGTAAATGCAGGATCTTCAAGTTTAAAATTTACAATTTTTGAAGTTCCTAGTGAAGAAGTTGTATCTTCTGGATTAGTAGATCGTATTGGTATCGGTGATTCCAATATTGAAATTAAATATGGAAACGGTGAAAAATACGAAGACGTCACTGATGTAAAAGATCATGAACAAGCAATTAACTTGCTACTTGAACAATTGTTAGAGTTGCATATCATTGATAGCTATGATGAAATTGCTGGTACTGGTCATCGAATCGTAGCAGGTGGAGAAATTTTCAAAGATTCTGCCTTATTGGATGATGAAGGCATTCAACAAGTTGAAGACTTAGCAGATTTTGCGCCTTTACATAATAAAGCAGAAGCTCAAGGAATTCGTGCATTCCAAAAAGTATTACCTGGAAAACCAACTGTTGGAGTATTTGATACGTCTTTCCATACGACGATGCCTGAAAAAGCATACTTGTATTCTATTCCAATGAAATATTATGAAGAACATGGTGCTCGTCGTTACGGTGCGCATGGTACTTCTCATCGTTACGTTGCTAATCGAGCTGCTGAATTGATGGGTAAAGATATTGAAGATTTAAAAATTATTACTTGTCACCTAGGAAATGGTGGTTCTATTACGGCCGTTGATGGCGGTAAATCTGTTGATACTTCAATGGGATTCACACCATTAGCTGGTATTACAATGGGAACACGTTCTGGAGATATTGATGCGTCATTAGTATCATATATTATGGAAAAAGAAGGTATTTCTGATATTAAAGAAATGGTTAATATCTTAAATAACAAGTCTGGATTATTAGGTTTATCTGGCGTTTCATCTGATATGCGTGATGTGGAAAGCGCTGCTGCTGATGGTAACCATAATGCTCAAACGGCTCTAGATATTTTCTACGACCGTGTACAAAAATACATTGCTTCATATATTGCGGTAATGGGTGGTGTTGATGCGATTGTTTTCACAGCAGGAATTGGTGAAAATTCAGCTAGCACTCGTGCAGGCATCATCAATGAACAAATGGATTGGTTTGGTATTCGCTTAGATGCTGATAAAAATGATACCCGTGAAGAAGCTGAAATCTCAGCAGAAGATTCACGTGTTAAATTATTTACGATTCCAACCGATGAAGAATTGATGATTGTACGTGATACAGTTCGTTTAGGAAATATTACTGATTAACGATAATATAGTAAGAAACGCGAGGTTCTACTCAAGAATCCCGCGTTTTTCTATTGATTTTCTAAATCCGTTCGAACAATCAAAACGTCACAAGGGGCATTACGGATAACATAGGCACTAACAGATCCCATAACAATACGTTCTAAAGTGCTTAAACCAGTAGCTCCCATCATAATTAATTCACAACCACAACTTTCACTTAAATCATGAGCAATGGTTTGTTTAGGCAAACCAAACTCTAAATGAGTATAAACTTCTTTAACGCCATGTTCTTTTGCGAACGCTTCATAATCGGCTAATAGTTGTTTGGCTTGTTCGACTAATTCAATGGTATATCGGGTATCATACTTATCGCCAGTTTGCATGGTTCGAGTATCGATAACATGTGCAATATCTAAGATTCCTTCATTACGTAACGCGGCTTGAACGGCTTTTTGAAACGCTTTTTCTGCTTCGTCAGAACCATCAATGGGGACTAAAATCCGTTTATATTCTTGATACATGTAATCACTCCTATCTTAGCTCTATTATACGATAGAACCCACAAAAAAACACACGTCAAAAGACGTGTGCTAAAATAATTTTTATAAAAGAACTCCGTAGATGCCGTGTATAGTCTATCTGTATTGAACCCGTATGTTTAAGTACAGGTGGGCACCATTATTCTGCTTCAACTGTCCTCATGAAAAGGCATAGTTTCCACAGAAGTTCACGGTTCCCTAGATAGATGGTTTGTAAGGTCAACACATTAAGAGAAGCACGTACATCACAGAACTTTCTTTGTATGACTAATTATACACACTTTATAGAAAAATTCAACCATTATTGTTTATTTAAGTATTGACGGTACTGCTCTAATGCACGTTCATATTTACCAGTCTGCCCCGCTTTAAAATACTGTCTATCACGTAATGTTTCAGGTAAATAAGCTTGTTTCACCCAATGATTAGGATAATTATGTGGATATTTATAACCGACGCCATGTTTTAAATCTTTAGAGCCTTGATAATGTGAATCTTTCAAATAATCAGGGATATGACCGCCCTTACCAGCTTTAACATCGGAAATTGCGGCATCAATTGCTGAAATACTAGAATTTGATTTAGGAGATAGGGATAAATCTATCACAGCATTTGCTAAAGGAATGCGTGCTTCGGGGAAACCTAATTGCTTAGCAGCATCGATAGCTAATACTGTTCGTTCGGCTGCTTGTGGATTAGCTAATCCGATATCTTCATAAGCAATCACTAATAAGCGGCGACAAATGGTTATTAGTTCACCACCAACGATGAGCCGTGCTAAATAGTGTAGGGCAGCATTGACGTCACTCCCTCTAATACTTTTCTGGAAAGCTGATATCACATCGTAATGCAAGTCCCCATCGGCATCATGAGTGAATGCTTTTTGTTGCATACATTCTTCAGCAATTTCTAAAGTAATCTTAATTTCGCCATTTTTGTCTTTGTTCGTGGATTTGACGGCTACTTCTAATGCATTTAAGGCTGAACGTAAATCACCATTAGCGGCATGAGCGAAATGATCCAGCGCGTTCTCATTAATGGTTACAGGGTAATCTGCTAATCCTCTAGAATCATTAATGGCTTGTTGTAACCCCATTTTTATATCATCATCTGTTAGAGGATGAAGTTCAAAAATTTGCATCCGACTACGTAAAGCAGGATTCGTATTGATATAAGGATTTTCTGTCGTCGCACCAATTAAAATGATTTGGCCACTTTCTAAGTGTGGGAGTAAGAAATCTTGTTTGGTCTTGTCTAAGCGATGAATTTCATCAAGAAGCAAGACAACCGAACCACTAAATTCTGCTTCTGAAACAATAGCTTGTAAATCTTTTTTACTATCAGTAGCGGCATTTAATTTTCGAAAGGCATAGTCAGTTGATCCAGCAATGGCACTCGCAATACTTGTTTTGCCAATTCCTGGTGGACCATATAAAATCATAGATGATAATTGTTTAGCTTTAACCATACGATAGATGATTTTGCCTTCACCAATCAGGTGTTGTTGACCAATCACGTCTTCGATTTTCTGTGGGCGCATGCGATAGGCTAACGGTTGATTTTTGGCTAACATAAGTGGCTCCTTTCTAAAAATGTCGTATCACTAATCATAGCACAAATGCGAAATGAGAGCGAATTATTGTCACCTACTAGAAATAAGTGATAAAATACTAGCGAATCTATATGAAAATTCTGATAATTCCAAGCTGTAATGTATGCTTAGAATTAATAGAAGGAGACAATTATGCAAGACATCCAGACTTTTATTAAACAGCCTGAAAATAGCAAATTATTTCAACAGACGACGATTGGAATCGAACGTGAAGGCCATCGAGTAACACCAGATGGGAAACTCGCACTGACTCCTCATCCGCCAAAAATTGATGGGAGTACGTCAAGTTTCTTTATTCAACGAGATTTTGCTGAATCTCAGTTAGAATTAGTCACGCCTCCTGTACAAACGAGTAAAGAAGTCATGCAATGGCTACAAGCTATTCATGAAGTTGCGATTCGATCAGCTGAAAATGAAGAGCGCATTTGGCCATTTAGTACGCCTCCGCAATTACCAGCGGACGATGATATTTCGGTTGCACAATTACAAGATCCGAATGCGATTAAATATCGTGAATATCTAATTTCTGCCTATGGGAAACAATTGCAAATGATATCTGGTATTCATTACAACTTAGGTATGAATGATGAATTTTTACACAAATGGTACGAATATGCTCAAAGTGAGGAAGATTTTAAGCAATTTAAATCCAATTTCTTCTTACGTTTAGCGCGAAATTTCTTACGCTATCAATGGATACTCGTTTATTTATTTGGAGCAACTCCAGCAGCGCACGAAACCTTCTATAATCAACCGGATGATAAATTTGATCATCCAATTCGTAGTATCCGTAATTCTCATCTAGGTTATATTAACAAAGCAGATGTGACTTATTCATATACGAGTTTGAAAGACTATGCAAAAAAATTAGCTGCTAATGTGAAAGAAGGACGTTTAATTGCTGAGAAAGAATTCTATTCTAATGTTCGCTTAAGAGGTGGAAAAAATTCCAAAGAACTTTTGAAGAATGGTATTCAATACTTAGAATTTCGTTTATTTGATATTCAACCAGATGCAACATATGGTATTACTGCTCAAGATATTGAATTTTTCCGCTACTTTATTTTATATTTAGTTTGGATGGATACCGATAGTGATATGGATGACGTTTATTTAGGTAACCAAATGAAAACTCAAGTTGCAGAAGAAAATCCTTTTGAGCCGAGTCAATATCAGTCAGAAGGGCAACAAGTCTTAACAGATATGGAATCAATGCTAGACGCTATTCATGCACCTCAAGTGGTTTTTGATGCCTTGCATGTGATGCAACAACGGATGCAAGATTCAACGCTTACTCCCGCGGCTAGATTTTATAATCAAGCCAAAACAGATTCTCAGTTTGTCGACTTAGGAACTGAGCGAGCGGCAGAAAATTATGCTAAAGCCATGGAAATACCATATGCACTCGGTGGCTTTACGGATATGGAATTATCGACGCAACTGCTTTTATTTGATGCCATTCAACAAGGGTATGAAATTGACATTTTAGATCGCGATGATCAAATGATTCGCGTTCGTTACGGAAATCATGATGAAATTATTAAAAATAGTAATATTACTAGTCGCGACTCATATAGTGCTTTTCATGTGATGACAAATAAAGAGGTAACTAAAAAGCTATTAGCTGAAGCAGGTTATACCGTTCCTCGTAGTACAATATTTAATCAAGAGGCAACTGCAAAAGAACAACTCGAAGCGTTTACTCATCGTCCAATTGTTGTAAAACCAAAATCAACGAATATGGGGATAGGAATTACTATATTTAAAGAGGGGGCAGATTCAGAAGCGTTACGTCATGCTATCGAATTGGCGTTCTCTAAAGATGATGTGATTTTGATTGAAGATTATGTTTTTGGGACCGAGTATCGTTTCTTTGTATTGGATGGTGTAACCAAAGCCGTCTTAAAACGTGATGGCGCTCATGTAGTTGGCGATGGAAAACAAACGATACGTGACTTAGTTGCAGATAAAAATAAAGATAAGTTACGTGGTGAGGATCATCGCTCCCCATTGGAAAAAATTGCTTTAGGTAAAGAAGAAGAGACAACATTAGAAATGCAAGGATATACGTTCGATTCCATTGTAGAAGCTGGTAAAAAAGTTTATTTACGTGATAATTCAAATATTAGTACCGGTGGCGATTCAATTGATGTGACAGCCTCAATGCATTCATCGTACAAACAAATTGCTGAAGGAATGGCAAATACTTTGGAAGTTGCTATTACGGGTCTCGATTTAATTATTGATGATATGACTGAGCCAGCAACCCTAACCAATTATGCAGCAATAGAAGCAAACTTTAATCCAATGATGATGATGCATATTTATCCAGCTCAGGGTGAGAGCGTTCGCTTAACAAAAGAATTATTAGATTTCTTATTTCCTGAAAAAACAGTATTTTAGGAGGAAAATTTAATGTCAGGAACTTATTTAGATTATGCTGCAACAACACCGATGGCTCCTGAAGTCATTGCAAAAATTACAGAAACCATGCAAATGAATTATGGAAATGCCTCTAGTTTGTATACTATAGGTCGGGAATCGCGTAAAATAATTGAAGATACGCGACAATTAGTGGCTAAAACACTAAATGCCAATCCTAACGATATTGTCTTTAATAGTGGAGGAACTGAAGCAAATAATTCCGCATTAATTAATGCGGCTAAACAGTACAGTCATCAAGGAAACCATATTATTACCACAGCTGTTGAACATTCATCGGTTTATCAAACGATGAAATATTTAGAATCTAAAGGTTTTCAAGTGACCTATTTAGACTTCGATACTACTGGACATATTAGTTTAGATGCACTAAAAAATGCGATTACGGATCAAACGATTATCGTATCGATTATGGCAGGTAATAATGAAGTCGGCTCATTACAAAATCTACAAGCGATTGGTGATTTATTAGCAGAGAAAGAGATATTTTTCCATACTGATACGGTGCAGGTTTATATGAACGAACCAATTGATGTCCAACAATTGCATGTTGATGCCTTATCAATGTCTGCCCATAAAATATATGGTCCTAAAGGAATTGGCTTTATGTATTATCGTGATACAGCGAAGAATTTTCATTCTTATATTTTAGGTGGCGATCAAGAAAATAAACATCGTGCTGGGACAGAGAATGTTCCGTTGATTGCTGGAATGCAAAAAGCGATTCAATTGCGGTTAGAAAATGGTGAACAAGAACAAAAACATTTTATTGAATTACGGCAATATTTACTAGAATCAGCAAAAGAAAGGCAATTGGATTTTGAGATAAATGGGCCACAGACTCCGGAGTTGAAACATATTTTAAATATTTATTGGCCCAATCACCCTAGCGATATCAATTTAATTAAATTTGATATGAATGATATCTATTTATCTGCTGGATCTGCATGTACAGCAGGTAGTTTAGAGCCAAGTCGAATTCTAGTTGATATGTTTGGTAGTGATAGTTCACGTACCACTGAAAGTTTCCGAATATCTTTTGGTGAAAAGACATCATTTAAAGAAATTGATCATTTTCTCGATGTTTGTGAGCAAATTAAGTAAGAGGAGCATATTATGGCACTAAAAGAAAAAGCAACATTTCCTGGCAGCAATAATGAGTTTTCCCTACATCCAGATTGTAAAAAATATACGTTACGTGATTATGGTTTTCAACAAACACCAAAAGGTCAGTTTGAATATAATCGACCCGTAAAACCTAGTTTTAAGGATTCACGTTCAATCATGTTAAAAATCCAAGTGGCAAAAGATTTATCAGGTTTATCAATGAATACTACTAATGCGAATGGATTACAGTCTGTTAATGTGTATAAAGGTGATCGCTTAGCAGATTTTATTCAGCCTTTGGAGGCCATTCTTACTGATATGGAAGAACAACATGTATTGAAAAAACACTAAGAAAACGTAAAAAAGCAAGTGATATCAAGATTATGGCTTGCTTTTTTATTTTGAGCGCTTTAAGATAAACACTTAGAGTTATCTAACTACTAATCAAGAAAAATACGACCTTCAATCGTAAATTTTTTAGAAAGATGGTGATGTGATTGGTAGATAATAGTCAAACAAAAGTAGTTGTTGGAATGAGTGGCGGTGTTGACTCTTCAGTAACCGCATTATTACTAAAACAACAGGGATATGATGTCATCGGTATTTTTATGAAAAACTGGGATGATACGGATGAAAATGGTTTCTGTACGGCAACAGAAGATTATAAAGATGTGCAAGCTGTAGCTAATCAAATTGGTATCCCTTATTATTCCGTTAATTTTGAACAAAAATATTGGGATCGTGTCTTTACATATTTCTTAGATGAATATAAACGAGATCGTACACCGAATCCTGATGTCATGTGTAATAAAGAAATTAAATTTAGAGCTTTCTTAGATTATGCTTTAGAGTTAGGAGCAGACTATGTCGCCACAGGTCATTATGCTCAAATACGGCGTGACGAAAATGGCAAAGTCCATCTCTTAAGAGGGGCAGATGACAACAAAGATCAAACGTATTTTCTAAATCAACTGAGTCAAGAACAATTGCAACATGTGATGTTTCCTTTAGGACATTTAGAAAAACCGGAAGTTCGTCGCATTGCAAAAGAAGCTAATTTAGCGACAGCCACGAAAAAAGATTCAACCGGTATTTGTTTCATTGGTGAAAAAAATTTCAAATCATTCTTATCTCAATATTTGCCTGCTCAACCAGGTAAAATGATTGCTGAAGATGGTACAGTGATGGGAGAACATGCTGGTTTGATGTATTATACAATTGGCCAACGAAAAGGATTAGGAATTGGTGGAACTAATGGCACTAATAATGATCCTTGGTTTGCCATTGGAAAAGATCAAGCAAGTAATACACTGTATGTTGGACAAGGCTATCATCATCCTAAGTTATATTCTGAGTATCTGATTGCTAGTGACTTGTCGTTTGTTGATGATGAATGGGACAAAGATTCTTTTGATTGCACTGCAAAATTTAGATACCGTCAAAAAGATACCAATGTTCACGTGGATCGTTTAGATGAAGATCGCGTTAAGGTAACATTTGAAAAACCTGTTCGTGCGATTACCCCTGGCCAAGCTGTCGTTTTTTATGATGGTGAGGAATGCTTAGGAGGAGCAACTATTGACCGCGCTTATACAGGTGATCATGTGATGCAATATCAATAAGACGATATTTTAAAGCTAGGAATATCCTAGCTTTTTTAGTTATTTTTTGAGTTTAAATGTGCTAAGATGAATATATCAAATCATTGCTTTAAAGTTTTATGAAGATAAGAGGTAATAGTTATGAAAGCAGTTATTTCCATTGATTATTCAAATGATTTTGTCGCTAGTGATGGCGCGTTAACAGCTGGTGAACCTGCTCAAGCTATCGAAAAAGATACCGTTCGATTATTAAAAGATAGTATCGGTAATGGAGATTTTGTTGTTTTTGCTGATGATATTCATGAAGCGAACGATCACTATCATCCAGAGACCGAATTGTTCCCACCTCATAATCTTATCGACACAACTGGTCGCCAACTTTATGGTCAAGTTCAAGATGTTTATGACCAAAATAAACATTTAGATACGGTCTATTGGTTAGATAAAACCCGTTATTCTGCATTTGCGGGAACTGACTTAGATATTAAATTGAGGGAACGGCATATTCAAGAAGTTTGGTTATCTGGAGTAGTAACAGATATCTGTGTGTTACATACAGCAGTAGATGCTTATAACTTAGGATATGATATTGTCGTTGTTGAAAATTGTGTCGCATCATTTAATCAAACGGGGCACGAATGGGCGCTTGATCATTTCAAAAATAGTTTAGGTGCTAAAGTTATTACTTATTAATTCCTAGGAAAATTATGAAAGAATTCCATTTATTAATGATGGAATTCTTTTTTGTAAGTAAATAGTCTCTAATAATGACTTATGATATACTGAAAAGTTGTGATTAGGAGGGAAGTAAATGACTACCGAACGAGATTATATTATTGGTGAGATAAAAGCCACTTTTTTTGAAAATCCAAATAATTATTATCGAGTGATGAAAATTCGTGTTGATGAAACCAATACGATGTATTCTGAAGATGAGATTGTTGTTACGGGGGTGTTTGCTGAAATCCAAGAAGGAACAACTTATCAGTTTAATGGTCAATTAGTCGATCATCCAAAGTATGGTATTCAATTTAAATGTGAGACTTATGAGCGTCAAAAAATAACGAGTCGTGAAGGCTTACAACGCTTTTTATCAAGTGATCAATTTCCTGGAATTGGTAAAATATTAGCGAAACGAATCGTAACGCAATTTGGTGAAGAAACGATTGATATTATTTTAAATTCTCCAGATCGCTTACAAGAAATTAAAGGTTTAACCAAAAAGAAACGCGTGATGTTACATGACTTGTTAGAGTCTCAACAAGGTAATGAACAAGTTTTTATTCAATTAGCTGAGATGGGATTTTCTAATCAATTAGCGGCTAAAATACATGCTCAGTATCATAATGATGCGATTGAAATCATTGAGGAGAATCCTTATGCTCTCATTGAAGATATTAATGGATTCGGTTTTAAACGTGCTGATGAGTTAGCGATGCACCTAGAATTCCCACCTGATAGCCAAGTACGAATTACCGGTGCTATTATTTATAAACTTGATGAAATCTGTATGCAATCTGGAAATACTTATGTAGAGTATGATGGATTAGCTGATCAAGTCAGTGAATTACTCTCTGAAGGGCAAGTCCAACGTATTGAGCCAGATTTAGTTAAAACGATTCTTGACGAAATGAGTGAACTCGGTAAGATTATTATTACTGAAGGACATAAAGTCGCGTTACCAAGTTTATATTATGCTGAGGCAGGAATTGCTGCTAAATTAAATCATATGCAACAAGATCGCTATCAGCCGGAATATCCTAATTGTAATTTAGATGATGAAATTGAGACTTTAGAAGAAGAATTGAACATTCGTTATGGGAATGCACAAAAAGCTGCAATACGAGAAGCTTTAATGAATAAAGTGTTCGTTTTGACTGGCGGGCCAGGAACTGGGAAAACAACGGTACTTAACGGAATTGTTCAATTATATTCGAAGTTGAATGATTTATCATTAGATGTTGATGATTATGAGCCGGGAGGATTTCCAATAGCTTTAGCCGCACCTACCGGACGTGCTGCCAAACGTATGTCAGAAATGATTGGTCTACCAGCAAGTACAATCCATCGATTGCTCGGATTAACTGGTGAGGAAGATGAGACTGAGGAATGGGAAGGCAATGGCCAACAATTAGAAGCCGATTTACTGATTATAGACGAAATGTCAATGGTTGATACGTGGTTAGCTAATCAATTGTTAGAACGAATTCCTCCGTTTATGCAAGTTATTTTTGTGGGGGATAAAGATCAACTACCTTCCGTTGGACCAGGACAAGTTTTATCTGATATTATTCGTTCTCAAACAGTTAAAACACGAGAACTAGATGAAATTTATCGTCAAGATGATGAATCAACAATTGTCACTTTAGCTCATAACATAAAACAAGGCATTGTTCCGGGTAATTTAACCATTAATCAATCGGACCGCTCATTCATGGTGAGTGACACGAATCATTTAGCACCGCTTGTATCAGCAATAGCTAAGCGGGCGATTGAAAAAGGATATGATAAACGCTCTGTTCAAGTCTTAGCCCCAATGTATCGCGGACGAGCAGGAATCCATGCTTTAAATGAACAGTTACAATTTGCTCTCAATCCTAATAATGAAGGGACTAAACGAGAAGTTAGCTATTTTGAACAAACTTTTAGAGTCGGAGATAAAGTCTTACAATTAAAAAACCAACCCGAAGATAATGTCTTTAATGGGGATGTGGGAGAAATTGTCGCTATTTTTAGAGCGAATGAAACTGAAAGTAAGGTGGACGAGATTGTTGTTGCCTTCGATGATGTTGAAGTGACTTATGAACGTAAAGATTGGAATCAAATTACTTTAGCGTATTGCACGTCGATTCATAAATCACAAGGAAGTGAATTCCCAATTGTCATTTTGCCATTAGTTAAACAATTTCAACGGATGCTACAACGCAATTTAATTTATACTGCGATTACTCGAGCTAAGCAGTCTTTAGTCTTGATAGGGGATCCTGATGCTTTTGTAATGGCTATTCAAAACGTGACGGAGCATCGTGATACGCAGCTTCTTGAATTTTTATTGGAAGCGAATCATTTAGATTCTGATGAAGTTTTTGTTGGTAATGATGAAACATCAGTTATTGATAAAGAAATAGAAGAAGATGATGGTCCTAAAATTTTGACAGCCGCTCATATTATAAATCAACAGATTGACCCGATGATTGGGATGGAAGGATTAACCCCATATGATTTTTAGTGATAAAGTGATTTGACTCAGACTTGACATTTATTCTAAATAATCAGTATAATATCCTGTAAGCAAAAATAAGCAATCTGTGAAAGACTATAACCAATCAATTTTAGCGAGAGTGGATAGTGAAAGCACTCACCGATTGTGTTGCTCCTTTCACTATAGATAAGTCGAAAGACTTCGCGCTCGCGTTAATAAGCAAATGAAGAGGTAATGAACATATCATTGCAACTGAGGTGGTACCGCGCACTTGCGTCCTTAGTAGCAAAGATATGTTTTTTTATTTGAGGAGGAAAAATATGGAACAATTAACTAGTGTAGAAATTAGACAAAAATGGTTAGATTTTTGGAAAACAAAAAATCATCAAGTAGAACCTAGTGCCTCGTTAGTTCCTGTAGATGATCCCACATTATTATGGATTAATTCAGGTGTTGCAACATTAAAAAAATATTTTGATGGGTCAGTTGTTCCGGATAATCCTCGGATTACGAATGCTCAAAAATCTATTCGGACAAACGATATTGAAAATGTTGGTGTTACAGCGCGTCACCATACGTTATTTGAAATGTTAGGTAACTTTTCAATTGGAGATTATTTTAAATCTGAAGTCATTCCATGGGCATGGGAATTACTAACAGGTGAAGAATGGTTTGCGATTGAACCTGAAAGATTATATGTGACATATTTCCCAGAAGACAAAGAAACATTGAAATTATGGCAAGAGGTTACACAATTAAGTGATGATCATTTTGTTCCTATTGAAGATAATTTCTGGGATATTGGTGCCGGTCCATGTGGCCCAGATACTGAAATTTTCTTTGATCGTGGTAAAAAATATCAGGATTTAGCTGATGATGATCCTGAAATGTATCCAGGGGGAGAAAATGAACGTTATTTAGAAATTTGGAATATTGTCTTTTCTCAATTTAATCACATGCCAGATGGAGAATATGTGCCTCTAAAACATAAAAATATTGATACAGGTATGGGATTAGAACGTATGGTAAGTGTTATGCAAGATGCCCCTACAAACTTTGAAACTGACTTATTTATGCCTATCATCCATGCTATTGAAAAAATGGCAACGACTTCTAAATATGGGGAAGATGCTAAGGTTAATATTTCATATAAAGTCATTGCTGACCATATTCGAGCAGTTACCTTTGCTATTGGGGACCAAGCGCTACCTTCTAATGAAGGACGCGGTTATATTTTAAGACGATTAATTCGTCGTGCGATGATGCATGGTCGGCGATTAGGAATTACTAAAGCTTTCTTATATCAATTAGTTCCGGTTGTTGGTGAAATTATGTCTGATTTCTATCCAGAAGTGGTTAGTGAAGCTGACTTTATTATGGAAGTAATTGAAAAAGAGGAAGAACGATTCTTAGAAACCATTAATGAAGGAGAAGACATCTTAACTGGTGAGATTGAACGTCTAAAAGCTGCAAATGAGACGGTGTTGGCTGGTGAAATTGCCTTCAAATTATATGATACTTACGGTTTCCCATTAGAATTAACCAATGAATATTTAGAATCAGCTAATATGACGACCGATGAAGAAGCTTTTGAAGCAGCAATGCAAGCACAAAGAGAACGTGCTCGTGCAGCTAGAAAAGATACAAAAGGTATGGGTATTCAATCTGATATTTTAGGCGATATTGTGGCTGATAGTCAGTTTGTAGGCTATGAAAATGTCAAAAGTGAAGGAACGGTTAATAGTTTAATCGTTAATGATCAGATTGTAGAAGTAGCTGAAGCTGGACAAACCGCTTACTTTACCGCTTCAGAGACGCCATTTTATGCGGAAATGGGTGGACAAGTAGCCGATACCGGAGTGATTTACTCGCTAGATGGTAAAAAACTCGGTGATGTTATTGATGTTCAAACGGCACCTAATGGCCAACATTTGCATGAGGTGACTTTAGTAGAAACTCTTAAATTGAATGACGACATTCAATTAGTTGTTGATGAAAAACGACGTCATGCGATTACTAAAAACCATACGGCAACACACTTACTTCATCAAGCGCTTAAAGATATTTTAGGTGAGCATGCTAATCAAGCGGGCTCATTAGTGGCTCCTAAACAACTACGGTTTGACTTTACGCACTTTGGTCAAGTGACAGATGAAGAGTTAGAACGCATGGAACATATCGTTAATGAAAAAATTTGGGATGCTATTCCCGTAGAAACGATTGAAACAACGATAGAAGATGCGAAAGCACGTGGCGCTATGGCATTATTCGGTGAAAAATATGGTGATATCGTACGTATGGTTTCTGTTGATGATTGGTCTATCGAATTATGTGGTGGTGTCCACGTAGCTAATACAGCAGAGATTGGTGTATTTAAAATTGTTTCTGAAAGTGGTATTGGGGCTGGTGTTCGTCGGATTGAAGCATTGACTGGTGAAGCAGCTGTTGACTTCTATAATCAACAAGAGCATCAACTACAAGCAATCGCTAACCAAGTGAAAGTGAAAAAAGCAGCAGATATCTTACCACGATTAGAAAGTCAACAAGCAGAAATAAAACAATTAGAACAAGAATTGGAAAGCCTTAAAGCTAAAGCCAACCAAGAAGCTGCTGGACAAATTTTCCAAAATGTTCATACCGTAAATGGCACAAGTTTTATTGCTGAACATTTGCCAAAACGTGAAATTAAAGATTTACGTCATATTAGTGATGATTGGAAACAAGCAGATTACTCTGATATTCTAGTATTAGCTACAGATCATGATGATAAAGCGAATTTATTAGTTGCCGTTAAACCTGAAGCCATTGAAAAAGGCTTTAAAGCTGGCGACTTGATTAAACAATTAGCCCCACTTGTGAATGGTGGCGGTGGTGGTCGTCCTGATTTAGCACAAGCAGGTGGTAAAAATCCAGCTGGAATTAAAGATGCGCTATCAAAAGTCAGCGATTTATTGTAAAATAGGACTAAGCCATTTATATATAATAGGGTGGTTTAAACCAATTAGGAGGTGCCCTTATGAGTATCAAAGATGAAACGGTTTTATTTAACTTCGGTGAAGGCAAAGAACGTGAAATTCAAAAAACATTAGGGATGGTATATGATGCCTTAGTTGAAAAGGGTTATAATCCAATCAACCAAATTGTTGGCTATTTATTATCTGGTGATCCTGCATATATTCCTCGTCACAATGATGCCCGTAATATTATTCGGCAATATGATCGTGACGAACTATTAGAGGAATTGATTACCCACTATATGGCAGATTTAGGTAGACGCTAATGCGCTATATGGGACTAGATGTTGGCACTAAAACAGTAGGGGTCGCTGTAAGTGACCTAATGGGCTGGACAGCTCAAGGAATCGAAATTATTGCTATCGATGAAGAAGCTGAAGAATACAATCTCGATCGAGTTAAAGCACTCATCGATGAGTATGATGTGACCAAAGTAGTGATTGGTTTACCTAAAAATATGAATAATACAGAAGGACCAAGAGCTGAAGCTTCTCGATTTTATGGCAGTTTAGTTGAAGATGAATTAGGAGTGCCGGTTGTATACCAAGATGAACGCCTGACAACCAAACAAGCGGAACGTATGTTGATTGAAAAAGGCGATGTGAGTCGACAAAAACGCAAAAAAGTAATTGATAAGTTGGCAGCTGTCTTAATTTTACAAAATTATTTAGATGCCAATAGCTAAAGGAGGAAAAAGAATGACAGAAGAAAATGCGCATGAGCATGAACATATTACGATTGTTGATGAAGAAGGTAACGAAACATTATATGATATTTTGTTTACCTTTGATTCTGAAGATTTTGATAAATCATATGTTCTTGTTTATCCTGCAGGAGAATTGAGTGAAGAAGAACCTGTTGAAATCGAAGCTTTCTCATATATCGAAGCAGACAACGGTTATGAAGGTGAATTAAAACCTATCGAAACTCAAGAAGAATGGGATATGATTGAAGAAGTTTTAAATACCTTTGTTTCTGAAGACGAAGAATAACTAATATTGGGGACTAGAGAAAAAGCTAGTCCCTTCTTTTTATTGCAATTATATTACAAAAGGATGACTTTTTAGCAATTCAGTGACTAACAATTGCTCCTTTTCTTCAAAGTCATGTATAATAATTAAGATGTTTTAAAGAGCAGTAAGGAGATTGTTTATGACCAAAAAATCTAAGCGTCACTCTAGTAAACGCCAAATTGAGGCGAAACAAGAGGACAATTTAGCAAGTAAAGTGGTAAAGTGGCTATTTATCTTATTAATTAGCTTAGTATTAATTTTCGGAATAGTATTTGGTGTTAACGTTATGACTGGTGGCTTCGGAAGTGATGATGAAACGGTAGCTGTGGATATTCCTAGTGGCGCAACGGCAAATGATGTCGCAACAATTTTAGCAGATAATGATATCGTTGCTAATGATAAGTTGTTTAGTCTCTATATGCGTCTATCTGGCAAAGATGAAATTCAAGCGGGTCATTATGAATTACCGAAATCTGCTGGTTTTGGCGAAGCAAGTGACATTCTAGCTGAAGGTGGTCTTTCAGGAGAAACTTATAAACTTGCCATTCCTGAGGGAACAAATTTAGAAGGAATTGCCGATATCGTTGCGGACGCTTCCGATTATTCTGCCGATGAATTTATGGAAGTAGCAAAAAGTGATAAATTTTTCGACCAATTAAAAGCTGACTACCCTGATATGTTAGGAGAAGTTGCTGATAAAGATGATGTCAGATATAAACTCGAAGGCTATTTATATCCAGCAACTTATGACATTGGTAAAGACGAAAGCATTGAAGATATTATTCATAAGATGGTTGATAACATGAATAATGTTTATGTTCAACACCAAAGTGAACGTCAACATTCTGACTTATCATTCCATGAAGTCTTAACCTTGGCCTCATTAGTAGAAGCGGAAGCTCCTGAAACTGCTGATCGTCAAAAAATTGCAGGTGTCTTCTTTAATCGATTAAACCAAGATATGCCAATTCAATCTGATATTTCAATTAGCTACGCATTGAACGAACATCGACCATATGTGACATACGATGATACAGAAGTTGACTCACCATACAACTTATATAAAAATACTGGCTTAGGCCCTGGACCATTTAATAATCCTGGTGTCGAAGCTATTGAAGCAACATTGGAACCTGAAGATACTGATTATTTATACTTCGTTGCTGATCTAAAAACAGGTAAAGTTTACTATGCGAAAACGTATGAAGAGCATATGGAACTTGTTGATAAATATGTGTCTGAAGATAATGCAGATATGTAGTATAATAGAAAACAAATGACGATAATAAAAGCTCAGGATAGTCCTTGGGCTTTTTTCTTGAGTATGAGGGGAGAAAGCAAATGAGAAATTGTCCGATTATAATTGGGGTTACCGGTGGAACAGGTAGTGGTAAGACATCCGTTACTCGTAAAATTATGGCAGATTATGAAGATGTCTCACTAGCATATATTGAACAAGATGCTTATTACAAAGACCAGTCGCATTTAAGTTTTGAAGAGCGAATTAAAACGAATTATGATCATCCGTTAGCTTTTGATACTGATTTATTAAAATCTCATCTAAATCAGTTACTGAATAACGAAGCGATTGATATGCCAGTTTATGATTATACGCAACATACACGAAGCCAGCAAACAGTGCATATAGAACCGCGTGATGTGATTATTTTAGAAGGTATTTTAATTTTATATGATGAAGAATTAAGAGACTTGATGGATATCAAAGTTTATGTTGATACCGATGATGATATTCGGATTATTCGCCGTATTGAACGCGATATGGCGGAACGTGGACGGTCCTTAGAATCGATTATTAAACAATATACTGAAGTGGTTAAACCGATGCACGAACAGTTTATTGAACCAACGAAGAAATATGCCGATCTAATTATTCCTGAAGGCGGAAAAAACTTAGTAGCTATTGACTTAATGCGGACTAAAATTGAGTCAATATTAGAAGATAAGAAAAAGTAAAACGTATTGCAATTTAGAATAATATCTGATATTGTATTGCTATTGATTTTTGATAAAAGACAGTTAGGAGAATAGTATGACTGAAGAAGTTTATCCGATGACCCAAGAAGGGTTAGAAAAAATAGAAAAAGAATTAGATGAGTTAAAAGTTGTTAAAAGAAAAGAAATTGTTGAACGAATTAAAATTGCTCGTTCATATGGTGATTTATCTGAAAACTCAGAATACGAAGCTGCAAAAGATGAACAAGCTTTTGTTGAAGGCCAAATTGCTAAACTAGAAAATGTGATTCGTTATGCTGAAATTATTAATCCTGAAGATTATGAAGCGGATGAAGTTAGCTTAGGACGAAAAGTGACTTTCCAAGAACTTCCTGATGGGGATGAAGAAGAGTATTCAATTGTTGGTAAAGCTGAAGCTGACCCATTAGAAGGTAAAATTTCTAATGAATCTCCAATTGCAAAAGCCTTAATTGGAAAACGTGAAGGTGATGAAGTAGATATCACAACACCAGGTGGAACGATGAAGGTAAAAATCGTGAAAGTTGAAGAAGCTTAAAAGATTAAATTAAAATGATATGCTCCCCCAAAAAGGTGTATTTTTAGTACACTTTTTGGGGGTTTTTTATTTATATTGTAAGATAGGTCTTAAGCAGGACGTGAAAACTATTAAATTATGTATAATAAGAAGTAGGATAGAGGTGAAACCATGTCTAAGCGGACGAAATTATTAATTATCATTTTAGTTCTCATTTTATTTAGTGGCTTTACTTGGCATATTGAAAGTTTTATTTCCATTTTTGTTGGATGTAGTCTTTTTTATTGGATCCTTACGCGTCCAAGTACATCTTATCATCGACGACAAACCTTCATTATATGTCTTAGTGCACTAGCAATATTTTTTATTATATATGGTTTAATTAATATGGCCTGGGTTGGCTTATTAGTAATTATCATTGGCGCAATGCTAATCATGTCACCCACCAAAACACAAAGCGTTGAAAATGTTCAAATATTAAACGAAAGAGATACATTACAAAACTCTCAAAATCAAGAAGCGAATAAATCACTATTTTTGAAATGGCAATACTTTTTTGGCAGTCAACCAGCTCCGCAACATTTGGATGACTTTTCTCTTGTGAGTGGGATACAATCGACATTGTTAGATTTTGGACAAGTATTAATTCCACGAGGCGAACACTTTTTAGTGATTCAAAAAATAGGAGGGCAATTAAAATTGGTCATCCCTGAAGGAGTCGGGGTGGCGTTACATGTTCATCAATATCGAGGACGTGTTTATTGGAATCAGCAAGAAGAAATATTCAATAACCAGCAAATGATTTTAACGACCAAGCAATTTGCTGAAGCACCAAGACAGTTAAACATTCACTTATATATGGGAATAGGGGATATTCGGGTGATTGAATTATGAGAATCAAACGCTTACTACTGATTTTTTTCGCCATTTTGTTTGGTGAAATAATAACACTATTAGTGTTATTTGGAATGTTCCCATCTCAATTCATTCATATTGTTCGATCATTGACACTAGTTCAAGGTATTTATAGCGGATTACTTTTAGTCGTCATGTTTTTAATTATTGCTTTGAGTTTATCAACGCTTCTTTCAATCTACTTAGTAGAAGAAGAAAAAGCGTTGCAAGGCGTGTTAACTCAACTGCTTCATTCGGAAGAGAACGAAGCATCTGTTAAAGAAGAATTAAATTATTTACCTGAGCAAACGAAAACGTTATTGGTTGATTTACAACAGCAAATTTCCCAGTGGCAGCAAACTCAACAGCAACATGCACTCCAAGAGCAAGAGGTTAATGGTTTACGTGAAGATTATATAGTCAAAAAAGAGAGACAACGGATTGCTAGAGAGTTACATGATTCTGTGAGTCAACAATTATTTGCGATGACAATGGTTTTATCGGCAATTGAAGAAGAAAAAGAACAGTTACCAAAAGCAACTCAAAACTTAATTAGTCAAGTTGTTCAGATGATTAATTTTGCGCAAGCAGAGATGCGAGCATTATTATTACATTTACGGCCGTTAAATTTAATGGATAAACCGTTAGACCAAGGCATTGAGCAGCTATTTAAAGAATTAGATACTAAAGTAGCGATGACATTAGAAACCCGATTGAATCCAGTCAATTTACCTCATGAAATTGAGGATAATCTTTTTAGAATTGTTCAGGAATTACTCTCTAATAGTTTACGTCATGCTAAAGCAACCGTTATCGAATGCGAATTGTTTAATCGTCAAAGTTATGCGATTATTCGTTTTATTGATAATGGTGTAGGGTTTAAGGTTAATGGGCAATCCTCAACGAGTGGTTATGGATTAAAAAATATCCAAGAGCGAGTGACACAATTCGGAGGAAATTTCAAAATAATGAGTGAACCTGATGAAGGGACCGTTGTTGAAATTGCGATACCAAAATAGGAGGAACTATGATACGAGTATTAATTGTGGACGATCATGAAATGGTAAGATTAGGGGTATCAACTTATCTTGGGACTCAACAAGATATCGAGGTCGTAGCCCAGGCTAGCAATGGAGAAGAAGGATATCATAAAGCTATCAAATACCGACCTGATGTGATTGTAATGGACTTGGTGATGGATGGTTGTGATGGGATTACAGCCTCTAAAAATATTTTGGCTGAATGGCCAGAAGCCAAAATTCTTATTGTGACGAGTTTCCTCGATGATGAAAAAGTTTATCCAGCCATTGAAGCAGGAGCCTATGGTTATATTTTAAAAACATCGTCGGCAGCAGAAATTGCTCAGGCAATTCGTAAAACAGCTAATGATGAACAAGTGATTGCCCCTAAAGTATCAGAAAAATTGCGCCATCATGAATTAGAACAAAGTCGACATTATTTACATGATGATTTAACGAAGAGAGAATTTGAAGTTTTGCAATTAGTGGCTAAAGGAAAATCAAATAGTGAAATCGCTAGTGAACTGTTTATCTCTCTTAAAACCGTTAAAACACATGTTTCAAATATTTTAAGTAAACTACAAGTTGAAGACCGAACGCAAGCAACGATATATGCTTATCAGCATCAATTAATTGAATAATAACTAGAATATTAAAAAGGAGGCAGATGAGTGATCCATCTGTCTCCTTTAATATATATTATATCATTTACCTCTTATACTCTAAGAACAACTGGCATAATCATTGGATGACGTTTTGTTCGGTTATATAAGAAGGGTTGTAAGGCACTTTGCATTTTATCACGAAGAATTTTTTCACTTGCTTCATTACCTGAATTTAAATGACCAATAACGGCGGTTTTAATGACTTTTTGAGCATCTTGAATGAGTTCTCCGGATTCTCGCATGTAAATAAAACCACGAGAAACAATATCAGGTCCAGCTAGTAATTCATTATTATCAAAATCAATAGTCACCACAGCAATAACTAGCCCATCTTCAGATAAGTTATGACGATCTCGTAACACAATATTTCCAATATCCCCAATACCTTTTCCATCTACATAGACATCGTTAGCAGGGAACGAACCTGCACGACGCGCGCTGTCAGCGGTTAACGCAAGAACGTCACCATTCTTCATAACAAAGGTATTGTCTTTAGGGATACCCACTTGATGAGCTAAGCCAGCTTGAATACTTAACATCCGATATTCTCCGTGCACTGGCATAAAGTATTTTGGTTTCAATAAGGACAACATTAATTTCATTTCTTGTTGTCCGCCGTGTCCAGAAGTATGCACATTATTCACTTTACCATGAATAACGTCAGCTCCTGCTTCTAATAAATTGTTAATTAAACGGTTAACACTCGTCGTATTACCTGGAATCGGTGAACTAGAGAAAATAACCGTATCATCTGGCTGGATAGAGATTTGACGATGCGTACCATTGGCGATTCGACTTAATGCAGCCATTGGTTCCCCTTGAGAACCGGTACACATAATCATGACTTCTTCAGCTGGATAATTATTGATTTGTTTGCCATCAATGAAGGTATTTTCTGGCACATTAATATAGCCTAATTCACAAGCATTTTTAATCGCCGCTTCCATTGACCGACCGAATACAGCCACTTTACGTCCCGCTTTAATAGCGACGTCGATTGCCTGACTTAGACGGAAAATATTTGATGCAAAGCTGGCAAATATAATTCTTCCTTCAATACCTAAGATAATGTCACGTAATGACTCACCAACAATTTTTTCTGATTTGGTAAATTCTGGAATTTCTGCATTAGTAGAATCTCCTAACATTAACAGAACGCCTTCATCACCTAGACGAGCCATTTTGTGAATATCAGCCGGTTTACCCACAGGTGTAAAATCAAACTTATAGTCGCCCGTAAAAACAATATTTCCTGGTGGGGTTTTTACCACAATTCCCATTGCATCAGGAATGGAATGAGCAGTTAAATAAAAACTGAATGACGTTTTTCTAAATTTAACGACATCATCTTCATCAATCTCGTGCAATTCAGCATCTCGTAATAAACCATGTTCATCCAGTTTGTTACGAATTAAAGCCATCGCCAAACGACCAGCATAAATTGGAACATTGATTTGTTTTAAAAAGAAAGGAATGCCTCCAATGTGGTCTTCGTGACCATGAGAAATAACTAATGCTTTAATTTTATCTTTGTTTTGTAAAAGGTAGCTATAGTTGGGAATAACATAATCAATTCCTAAGAGTTCATCTTCTGGGAATTTAACACCGGCATCCAAGACGATAATCTCGTCTTGAAATTGAACGGCGTACATGTTTTTACCAATTTCGCCGAGTCCCCCGACGGCAAAAACACCTACCTCATTATTTTTTATATTAACTTTCATTAGTTAGAAAACTCCGTTAAGTGGAAGTCTTCACTTTTTTTCTCATATTCAAGATGTGCGCCTTCGAGAGGTTGAATGTATTCAACATTGTAGGGGGTATTTTGAGCAATCATTTCACGCACAGCCACAACTGAATCTGCTTCAATATATAATGCATGGGTAGCTTCACGATGTGGAACCTCTGTTTTAGATTCCTGATAAGTTACTTTGTAAATCATAACATTCTCCTTTTTAAAATTAGTTCAATATACTAGTTTCATTTTAACATATTTCCTAAAAAGTTGCTGTTAATATCATTTAATAGAAGTGATTAATCATATCAAGTAATATGTGATAAAATATAAAAGAATAAGAGGGGGAATCTATATGGAAGCATTGCTTAAAGCAGCAAAATATGCTGTGGTTACGTTTTTGGCAGTAACTATTGCGAATATTGTAGGATTAGAATATGAAATTAGTGCTGGAATTATCGCAATTTTTAGCTTAGCTGAGACTAACCGAGCAACCATTCAGTATATTGAAAGAATTACATTGACAATGGTATTAAGTCTTATTATTGCCAGCGTTCTTTTTTCATTTTTAGGATTTCATGTTTGGATATTTGCGCTTTATTTACTGATTACTTATCCTATCACTGTTCAATTTAATTCTCATCAAGCCATAGCTCCTTGTGCTGTTGCAGTTTCACACTTACTGCAAGAACAATCGGTATCGGTGGACTGGATGTTCAATGAATTTTTACTGTTAGTTATTGGGACGGGAGTCGCATTTTTGGTTAACTTGTATCAGCCAAAACGCTTAGATCAAATTGAAAATTACAAAGAAAAAGTGGAAGAAGATATGAAGGCCATTTTGACAGAATTTGCTGATTATTTATTAGCTGATGATGCTGTTTATGAAGGGTCAATTTCATTAGTAAGTTTACAAGATCACTTACGCGAAGCCATTACGCTTGTTCAAACAGAAGGGGAAAATCGCTTAACCGATAATTATTTTTATTATCGAGAATATTTTGATATGCGTGAAGCTCAAACTCGGCTATTATATGAAATGGATGAGAGCTTACGAGAATTGGGAGCAACCAGTCCGGAGTATGAGGCTTTAGCAGAATTTCTCCATCATACGAGTGATAAACTACACGAAAAAAATACAGGGATTCGCTTACAAGAAGATTTAAAAAAAGTTGAAGTCGCTTACCAAGAAACCCCATTACCACAATCACGAGCAGAGTTTGAAGAGCGAGCAGTTCTTTATGAAGTATTACTTGATTGTCGTAAATTTGTCCAATTAAAAAAAGATTTCGCGAGACGTTTACGTTTTATGCATGTGAAACGAACGTTGAAAAATGATTAAAAGACTGGCGCTAAGCCAGTCTTTTATTTTAAACGAAATAGTAAATTGAAAAGTACATTGCCATACTACCTAAAATAACAAAAATATGCCAAATAACGTGCCAGTAGTGTTTATGAGCATTAGCATAGAATATCGTACCAACCGTATAGAAGATTCCGCCTAGAACAAGCAGTATTGACCCCCAAGTTCCCAAACTGAGAATCACATCTTTGATAGCAAAAATAACTAACCATCCCATTAAAATATAAAGGGCGGTAGAATATTTTTTTGTTTCTTTCAAGAAAAATATTTTCATAAAAACACCGGCTAAAGCGATAATCCATTGACTGATACAAATAAACCAACCTAATTTTCCACCGATTGCTAGTAAACAGAATGGGGTGTAGGTTCCTGCAATCAATAAAAATATACTTGAGTGATCAATCACTTTAAAAATAGGTGCCATACGAGTGAAAGAAAAACTATGATAAAGAGTGGATGCTAAGTATAAAAAGCACATAGAAGCCCCATAAATAATATAAGTATTAATTTCTAAAAGGGACTCATTTTGTATCGCTTTAAAAATTAACAAAACCGTGCCGATAATGGCTAATATCGTTCCAATCCCGTGGGTAACCGCATTTAACACTTCATTCGTAATTTGATATTTACGGGAATAATGATTTACTGATATGCCATCGATAGAATTTACCATGCTATCTCCTCCTAAACGTTTACTTATTGAAATTATAGCATAAAAAATGAGTAGGAGTACTTTTCATTGTAATCTCAAGGTTGCCTATAATAAACTAATAATAAGGAAGGTGAATAATATGAAGAAACCTTTAGATTTTTCATTGATTGATGAATTAACGAAAAGAACGACGGAAGAAGTTAATAAAATTGATCCATTAAATATTTTAGTTGTTGGTAAAACGGGTGTCGGAAAAAGTACTTTAATTAATCATCTATTTAGAGAACGATTAGTTGAAACAGGTGTTGGAAAACCAATTACACAGCACTTACGTCGAATTTCTAAAGATGGCGTACCAATGACGTTATTTGATACTCGTGGTTTGGAGTTAGACGCTAGTGTTCAAAAACAAGTAGCAGAAGAAATTAAAGAAGCCATAGAAAACCTTAAACAAAATAACGAGTCTTTAGATGTCATTTATTATTGTTTATCAGCTAGTAGCTCTCGTATAGAAGAGATGGAGATTGATTTTATTCAATCATTAGCTAAACAAGCGCCTGTCATTATTGTACTGACACAATCAATTGGCCAACCAGCTAAAGAATTCAAAATGTATATTGAAACATTAAATTTACCGATTTATTCAGTCGTTAATGTCATGGCTAAAAATTACAAGATTAGTGAAGATATTCAAATTGATGCGTTTGGACTCGATGACTTACTTGACCAATCATTTGCAGTCCTTCCAGAAAATCGTCATGAGGCTTTTAACAATGCCCAACAAGTTGATATTGAACGTAAAGTTCAGGCAGCGAAAAGTTGGGCGAAAAAATATATGGTAACCACATTTGGTGTAGGATTTACTCCTATTCCGTTTGCGGATGCAACAGTTTTGGTTCCAATGCAACTCGGAATGTTAGCTCATATAACAGCTATCTTTGGGATTTCATTAGATAAATCAACTTTAATTGGAATTATTGGTGCTATTGGAGGGACTGGAGGAGCTACCTATCTAGGACGGACGTTAGTCAGTAATGTGATGAAGTTTTTACCTGGTGTCGGAACGGCTGCTGGAGGTGCAATTTCTGGATTAACCGCAGCAATGGTTACTAGTGCCTTGGCTATGAGTTATATTGAAGTGTTAGCGATAATTGCAACGCAAGAAGCAGAAGGTGGCGAGTTAGATTCTAAAGCTGTCAAACGAATTATGAAAGAACGATTTGACATGCGACTAAAACGTGGAAAAGATGACGAAGACGTCAAACAAATCGTTGCCAAAAGTGATGAATTGTCATTTGATGATGAGAAACCAAAACGAAGAAAATGGCAACCACTCAAAAAATTTGTTAAACGAAATCGACGAAAATAATATGTAAAAAAACCTAACGTAAAGCGTTAGGTTTTTATTTTGGTGTGCTTTTTTAAGATAATGGTGAAAATTTTTCATAAGATGATATTTTTTGGAGTAAATGATGCAATCTTTTTCTTATAATATTAGCGATTTTGTAAATATTTAAGAAAAAATAAAAACAAATTTTGCAACCATGTTATTTTTAGTGTAAAATAAATCCAACATGATAGATTTCTTTACATGAAATCAAATTTTATATTTTTGGAGGAAAGTTATGTTCGCATCACTTTTAGAAGCCATTAATGGGTTCCTCTATTACCCATTATTAATTATTGTGTTGGCTGTCGCAGGAATTTATTTTTCTTTTCGGACCAAATTTGTGCAAATTCGAATGGTTCCAGAAGCTATCCGCGCTTTAATGGAAAAACCTGAAGATGATAACGGGGTATCTTCTTTTCAAGCTCTAATTGTTTCTACTGCCTCACGTGTTGGGACTGGAAATATTGTCGGAGTGTCAACGGCTATTGTTCTTGGGGGACCTGGAGCCGCTTTTTGGATGTGGTTATTAGCAATTATTGGTGCTGCCACTGCCTTTATTGAATCAACACTTGCCCAAATTTATAAACGTAAAGATAAAGAAACGGGAGAATCATATGGTGGTCCCGCATATTATATTGAATCCGCATTAAAAAATCGTGGCATTGCTAGTTTATTTGCTCTATTTTTAATTTTAACGTATGCCTTTGGATTTAACTTACTCGCTTCATATAACTTACAATCAACATTTGCAGTTTACGACTTTTATCACCCATCAACGACACCATATATTATCGGTGCTATTTTAGCAGCTATTGTTGCTTATGCTATTTTTGGTGGGGGTAAACGGATTGTTCGCATTACTGAAATTATCGTACCTGTTATGGGAATTGCTTATGTTTTAATGTCAATTATCGTATTAGCAATGAATATTGACTTATTGCCTAATGCCATACGTTTAATCTTTGAAGATGCATTCTCTGCTCGCTCATTTGGTGGAGGATTAGCTGGATCAGCAATGATTTACGGAATTAAACGGGGATTATATTCAAATGAAGCTGGAGTAGGGTCTGCTCCTAACGCAGCGGCATCAGCCGGTGTGTCTCACCCAGTTAAACAAGGACTTGTTCAATTTATGTCTGTATATATTGATACGTTATTAATCTGTACAGCTACTGCTATGATGTGTATTGTGACAGATGTCCAACCAACTGAAGAATTAGCAGGTGCACCATTTATTCAAGAAGTGTTGGCACAAAACTTCGGCTCAATTGGTCCTTCATTCATTACTATTGCAATGATTCTATTTTCCTTTACGACGTTATTAGGTAATCTATACTATTGTGAACCAGCGTTATCATTCTTAAATAAAAATAAACGCCCAAGCAAAAACTTTATTTTAATCTTTAATATTATTTGTGTCGCTGTTATTTTTATTGGGGCATTAGTACCAATGGATATGGCTTGGACAATCGCAGATATTCTTATGGCCGGCATGGCATTAATTAATATTCCAGTATGTTTACTCATTGGAAATGTAGCCATTAAAGCAGTTGCTGATTATAATGAGCAACGTAAAGCGGGTAAAGAACCGGTTTTCAAAGCTAGCAAAGTTGGCTTAGATCCTAATGAACTCGATTATTGGGGTTAACAAGCAGATATAACGAAAAGGAAGCAATCTAAAAGGATTGCTTCCTTTTTATTTTATGAGGTAATTAATGTTAAGGACGCCAGCTTGATCGTAAAATAGAAATTAATAAAATTAAACCAATAATACTTGCGACGATAAAAAAGGCAATCCCTAAACTTTCAACAGAAGGGGTTCTAGCAGTGGTTATAATGAACGTAGACGATACAATTAATGCCGCCAGAATTAAACTTGAAATGGCACGATTAATCATCCGATTGACTTCAGTCATCCGACGTTCAATATTATTAAAACCAATTGTCACTTTTAACCGGTCATTGTTAATATGATCTAATGTTTTTTCCAGTTTTTGTGGAATATTTGCAAGTGTCCGTGCTTGTCTGGAACTACTTCTTAATAAATGTTCCGGAGATATAAGTTCTTTCCAATCGATAACATTTCCGGTCAATAAAAAGCTTTGAAAAACAGCCATAAAATCTAGGTCTGGAGACAAGTTTTGAATGACTCCTTGGATGATGACAATGGTTTTCTCCAATAGAATAAATTCAGACGGAAAAGTTAATCCATATTGATGCCCAAAACGTAAAACATCTTGGAAGATAGCAGAGACTTCTAATCCAGCAAAACCTTTTGTAAGGTATTTATTAAATAGATATTGAATATCATGATAAAAAGCCACTTGATCAATTGGTTTATGTTGTTTACATACTTGTAAGAGTAATTTTGCAATCTCATCAACATCTTTGAAGGTAATCGCCTTTAACGTATCTATCAAAATTTTTTTATTTAATGGTGAGAGTTTGCCCATTAAGCCAAAATCAATAAAATAGATTTTGCCATCATTAATTAGTAAATTTCCGGGATGCGGATCTGCGTGATAAAATCCATCTTTAAAGACTTGGAAAAGAAAGGAATAAACTAACTTTTCAGCAATATCGTTTAAATCGTAATCAGCTTTCAATAATTGCTCTTTTTGATTAATTCGAATACCATCCACAAATTCTTGCACCATGACGTATTGTGTCGTCAATTCATCAATAGGATGCGGCGCCTGAATAACGGAACGATTGTTATTGTACATCATAAATCGTTTCGCATTTTTAGCCTCATTTTCAAAGTCAATTTCTTGTAAGGTTTGGTTTTTAATCTCATTTAATATTTCAACCGGATTCACCATAATTCCTAAGAAAATATTAGGGATATGTTCAATCACGCGAATAAAGATATTTAAATCACGGATTAATTCATTTTCAATATTAGGCCGCTGAACTTTCACAATGACTGATCGTCCATCAGGCATTGTTGCTTGATGGATTTGAGCAATTGATGCACTAGCTAATGGTGTTTTATTGAAGGTTGAAAATAAATGGTCAATCGGTTGTTTTAAATGAAGTTGTACAAGTTCTTCTATCACGTCATAGGATAAAGGGGACGTATTATCTTGGAGTTTTTGTAACTCGCTAATATATTCAGGTGGTAAAATGTCATTACGAGTTGAGAGAATCTGACCAATTTTAATAAAGCTAGGGCCTAGTTCTTCAAAAGCCAAGCGTAAATTTTTAGGATTTTGGTCTTTATTTTCTGGTTTAACGTGTGTGTTATAAATATGTCCAAATCCATACTTACCTAATACACTAACGATTTCTGTAAATCTTTCTCTATGACTAACCATTCATTTTCCCTCTTTTCTTAGGTAATAAAAAGCTGAAGCAAGCATTCAGAAGCTTGCTTCAGCGAAAGAAAAGACTAAATATTATTGTCTTCTGAATCTTGATTTTGGACTAATTGAGTTAAGTTATCAACTTTAATTGATAGGTCATTTACTTGAGCTTTTAAGTCATTAAGTTCGGTTGATTCTACTGTAGATTCAGCGGTGTGACGTTGTCTATCTTTTACAGCTCGTTTTAAATCTTGGCTTAAAACTTTTCCTTCGTCAACAGAAATTTGTCCTTTTTTAACTAGACGGTCTAACGTATCGTTAGCGGTTTCATAAGTTAAAGTCGTGCCTCCAACAGCTGCTAAGAATAAATTTTTTAAAGCATCCATGTCATTCATCCTCTCTTAAGAATTAATCAGTAAATGTGTATATGAAATTTTCTTTATCTGAGTCAAAGTCAACATGAAAATTATGTCCGGCAAAAAACCAGTCATCTTCTGGGGTGGTGAAGTAAGTAATACCATCTTTTTCAGTTTTTGCTAGTGTGTCACCATTAGGTTTCTCAACATGAATAGCGACTGAGAAACCTTCATGAATTTGTGTTTTTCCATAGACTTTACTAGAAAACTTTAAGCCATCACCAGAAGTTAAGCCCATTTCATCTTGAACATATTGATGTGCTGCATCGGTAACTGTTATTTCCATAAGCACCCCTCATTTTTTTAGTTAGTTATATTATAGCGTATTATGGATTGAAAGCAATGTAAAGGGTTAGGCAAAACAAAAACATTTATCTCACTTGCTTATGAATCGGAATGGTTATGATATAAGTCATCATAGCCAAATGATATCATTATTATGTTAAAATAGAATCATTCTAATAAAAGGAGATGAGTGGATGGAGGCACCATTAATTCAATTAAAAAATGTTGCTTTTAAACCTCAGGAAGAATTGATATTAGATGATATTCAATTATCAATTCCTAAAGGAAAAAAAATTCGAGTGACTGGAGCTTCAGGTTCTGGGAAAAGTACATTACTAAAATTAATTGCCTTTCTTATACCAAAAGATTCAGGTACAATACAATACCAAGGACGAGATATTAAGGAAATTTCGCCTATGGATTATCGAAAAAAAGTGTCTTATATTACGCAAACGCCACAACTGTTTGGCAAAACGATTGAAGATAATTTACGTTTTCCTGCTGAAGTACGTAATGAGTCGTTTGATAGCGAACGTGCCAAACAACTATTAAAAGATTTTCATCTAGAGTATTTAGAACTCAATCAACCAGTGAAAAATTTATCTGGAGGAGAAAGACAACGGGTTGGGCTTATACGGCACTTTATGTATGAACCAGAAGTGCTATTGCTTGATGAGATTTCTTCAGCATTAGATGAGGACTTACGGGAAAGTGTTTGGAAATGGTTAGTTAACCATGCTAAAGAGCATCAACAAACTATTATGTGGATCAGTCATATTGAAGATGAACTGATTCAACCAGATGCGGAAATTCACTTAGAACATCATACGGCAGAATGGAGGGAGTTATAATGGATTCAATTTCTGTATCCATCCCATCTTTGGTTTTATCTTTTTCTTTAGTTTTAGTTGCAATGGGAATTAGCTATAAAGAAAAATTAGGTTTAAATAAAGATATCATTATTTCAATGGCACGAATGATTATTCAATTGATTATTGTTGGTTATGTTTTGACATTTATCTTTAATTTAAATCTAAGTTGGGTAACTATCTTAGTGATTTTATTTATGGTCGTTAATGCTGCTTGGAACGCTAGACGACGTGCTGAAGCGATTCCCCATGCTTTTCGAATTTCACTGATTTCTTTATTGATAGGGGTTATCTTCTCATTAGTTATTTTAGTATTGACAGGTGCTATTGACTTTGTGCCTTCACAATTAATCCCAATCAATGGGATGCTAGTTGGTAATGGGATGAATGTTATCGGGCTAAGTTATCGTAATTTAAATCAAGCTTACAATCATTCGTATCAAGTCGTGAACGAACGATTAGCTTTAGGTGCAACACCGAAGTTAGCTTCTAAAACCATTATTCGACAAGCCATTAAAGACTCCTTACAACCAACAATTGATACAGCACGTACAGTAGGATTGGTTCTATTGCCTGGAATGATGACTGGTATGATTATGGCAGGGTTAAATCCAATGAGTGCCATTATGTATCAAATTCTTATTTATTTTATGATGATGTCAACAGGGACGATTACGTCATGTTTAGCTGTGTATCAATCATATAAATATTTCTTTAATGATTCCGCTCAATTAGTTCCTCTTAATAGTAATGATAACTAAGTAATATAATAGCTATTAGGCGCCAATACTCTCTAATATGTTATGATTTATAGGTTAGGGTTTATCAGTTAATGTGATAAAATGATGCCTATAAATAGGGGGAGATTTAGGTGCAATCATTTACAATCGAAACGCCGATTTGGACAGATTTATGTAATCAATTTGGTCAAATAACGTTACCCGGTTTAATCCAGTTAACGTTGCGTACCTCTGAAGCTCATGAGCATCAATATGCAGATATGAGAACATATATGGAAGCTCACAAGCTTGGATGGATAATTACTGCTAATCAAATGACTATTCATCGATTACCAAAATTTTCAGAAAGTGTTCGTGTTGTAACCGAAATAGCGGATGCTAACCAATTTTTTACGTTTAGGAAATTCCAAATTTTAGATAAACATGAGAATTTGCTAGTTGAAGTTATTACCACATTTTCATTATTACATCTTGATACGAGACGAATTGCCAGAACTCCTGATATTTTCTTGTCCTGGTATGAACTTCCAAATCAACGTTCAAAATATCGGCAACTCCGATTACCGAAATCATTATCTTCTGTATCACAAACAAAAACATATTATGTTCAATTTTTAGATATTGATGGGAATGGCCACGTGAATAATGCGGTTTATTTTCGGTGGTTATCTAATGCGTTAGGATTAGAATGGTTTAAAAAATATCGTGAGAAGCGTGTGACAATTTCTTACAATAAGGAGGCTCTTTTAGGGGAGTCCGTGACTGTCAATACAGAGATGGTCACTAAGGGTGGAGAAGTAACAACGTTACATGCTATCACAGATTACCAAGGAGAATTGCATAGTATGATTGAAGTTCAATGGGAAGAGCGAAAATAGTGGGTTAGAATTATGATAGAAAACAAAGATTATTATGTCATCAATCGTGAAGAGTGGAACGACTATTTATCAAATGAATCGCCACATCGACAAGTGACGATTAGTGAAGAACAGCTGGAAAAAATTACTTCTTTAAATGACGAATTAACCTCTCAAGATGCTTATGAAGTCTATAAACCTATTACCGAATTAATTAGCGTTTATTTAGAAAATTATAAACTATTAACAGATAAACGGGATTATTTTTTAGGTATTAAACGGTCAATGCCGCCGTTTATTATTGGTATTGCGGGTAGTGTGGCAGTCGGAAAGAGTACTGCTGCGCGGTTATTACAAATTTTCTTATCGCAATTTTATCCTGAGTTACAAGTCGCATTAGCCACGACGGATGGGTTTATATATCCTAATAAAATCTTGAAAGAAAAAGGGATAATGGATAAAAAAGGGTTCCCCGATAGTTACAATATGCCAGCTTTGATTGATTTTCTCAAAGAAATTAAAAATGGGCATGAACATATTCCATACCCTACCTATTCACATAAAGTTTACGATATTATTCCAGATAAAATGCAATATTTGGATAAGCCAGATATCGTTATTCTTGAGGGGATTAATGTATTACAATTTCCAAGCAATACGAATATCTATCTAAGTGATTTCTTTGATCTGTCGATTTATATTAATGCAGATGAAGATATTATTGAGCAATGGTTTTATGAACGATTTAAATTGCTAGTCAATAATGCGCGAAACACACCAAGTGATTACTACTATAAATTCAATTTAATGTCTGAGGATGAGGCTATGGCTTATGCGACTAAAGTGTGGCATGATATTAATTTGGTCAATCTACATGAATACATTTTACCGACTCGTCCCAACGCGAACATTGTGATTCATAAAGAGGCTCATCATCGCATTAGTGAATTATGGCTAAAAAAATATTAGGAGGGTGCTATGAAAACAACACAACGAACGAAACAAATAATGGGAATTATTATAGCTGCGATTTTACTATTTTGGGCAGTTAATAATTTTGATGCGATACGTAATGGTTGGAATACGATTTTTGCTCTAACATTACCATTTATTCTTGGTGCAGGGCTAGCTTTTGTTTTAAATATTCCTTTGCGAATTTTTGAGAAGTATGTCACAAAATGGACAGGTAAATACCGTAGTTGGTATCGAATGTTAGGAATTTTATTTAGCTTTCTAATTGTGACTCTCGTACTATCCTTTTTAATTTTCTTGGTTCTTCCAGATTTACAAGAAACAATATCATCGTTTATTAGTATTGTTCCACAAGAAATTAATAAATGGATTAATTGGATAAATGATTTTATTACGAAAAATCCTGAAATTATGCGAGTATTAGAGGAAATGCCGTTAGATATTGAAACCATTAAATCGCAAGCGATTAATGCGGCACAAACAGTTGCAGGCGGCGCGTTTGGATCGATTGTGGTGTTAATCACAGGTATTATTAATTCAGTATTTAATATTTTTGTGGCCATTGTATTTGCTGTATTTATTTTATCAGGAAAAGAAACGTTAACCCGTCACTTTAAAAAATCAATTTATGGATTATTTAGCTTAGAATGGGCAAATTATATTATTAATGTTGGTAAGAAAGCTAACGAAGTCTTTTCTAACTTTATTTCTGGTGAAGTAGTAGAAGCTTTTATTTTAGGTTTAATGTTTTACATTAGTATGTGGATTTTCGGTTTTCCATATCGTTTATCTGTTTCAGTATTAACTGGAGTTATGGCATTGATTCCTATCTTTGGTGCTATTATCGGGGGAGCTGTTGGAGCTATTCTTATTGCTGTTGTAAGCTTCAAACAAGGAATCTGGTTTATTGTTCTAACCGTTGTTATCCAACAAATTGAAGGAAATGTCATTTACCCACGTGTTGTCGGTAATTCCGTTGGTTTACCTGGAATTTGGGTAATGTTTGCTGTGACAATTGGTGGTGGCTTATTTGGATTTGCTGGTATGCTATTGTCAGTACCGACATTGTCATTAATCTATCAATTATTCCAAGATACAATTAATTATAATTTAGAATCTCGAGGATTAGAAGTCGAATCGGATTCAGCTAATTTATAAAAGTTAACGATAAAAAAGAGGAGAACGTCTTTAAGATTAGAGACGTCCTCCTCTTTATTTATGTCCATTTTTATTATTTGAATGGAATGGAGTGGAAGATTAATAGCTCATATGTATATCGGCAGGGTCTTGATCATCAAATTGACTATTATATAAGTCAGCGTAGAAACCACCTTTAGCCATTAGTTCCTCATGATTACCATGCTCAGTAATGTTTCCATTTTGCATAACGAGTATCATATCGGCATTCTTAATCGTACTTAACCGATGGGCAATCACAAAGCTTGTTCGACCTTCCATCACTTTATCCATCGCTTCTTGAATCAACTGTTCAAGGCGAGTATCAACTGATGAGGTTGCTTCATCTAATATCAAAATATCAGGATTAGAGAGCACCGCACGAGCGATAGTTATTAATTGTTTTTGACCTAATGAGATATTGTTCGCTTCTTCATTAATTTCCATATCGTAACCACCAGGGAGTGTCTTAATAAAGTGATCGACATTCGCAATTTCAGCGGCATCTTGAACTTCATAGTCATTAGCGTCTAAATCCCCAAAGCGAAGATTTTCTCTAATGGTGTCTGTGTATAACCAAGCATCTTGTAATACCATACCAAAATGTTTACGTAAATCATGCCGAGATGTATTTTTAATATCAACTCCGTCAATTTTAATTGCTCCTTTATCGACATCGTAGAAACGCATTAGAAGGTTAATTAATGTCGTTTTACCAGCACCAGTGGGACCAACAACCGCAATTGTTTCACCTGGATTGACATGGAAAGAAATGTCAGTCATTAGCGGTCTTTCAGGATTGTAGCCGAATTGAACATGATCAAATACCACTTCACCGGCTACTTTTTCAGGTAGGCTATCAGTAATTTCACCTTGATATTCTTCTGGTTCATCTAAGAAAGTGAAAACACGAGTACCAGCAGCAGATGCTGATTGAATCACTCCACTTAATTGCGTCATCATTTGGATGGGTTGATTAATTTGCCAAACATATTGGACAAAAGCTTGTAAATTTCCGACCGTTAGTGACCCCGCAATAACCGCAAAAGATCCAAAAATAGCGACTACTGCGTAAGCAAAATTTGATACGAAGTTTAAAATTGGCATCATTAATGAAGAAATGAAGCTGGCTTTAAAACCATTATCGCGAAGTTCTGCATTTTTAGCTTCGAATTCTTTTACAGTGTCCGCTTGTTTACCATAAACTTTAATTTCCGTGAATCCACTTAACTGTTCTTGTGTGAATCCAAATAAATCTCCTAAGGCATCCGCTTTTTTTTGGAAAGCTTTTTGTGAATGACCTAGAATATATCGACTAAGTACGTAAGACAGTGGCATAGTTGCAATTAAGATTAGAGCTAACTTCCAGTCTAGAACTAACATACTAATAACGGCAAAAGAGATACCTAATACGGCGGTGACCATTTGAATAAACGACTGTTGTAAAGCATTGGTAATAGCATCGACATCATTGGTCATACGCGCCAAAATATCACCTGTTTGATGATTATCAAAATATGATACCGGAATACGACTAGCTTTAGTTGAAATGTCGTTACGTAAGTCAAACATTGCTTTTTGAACGACATTGGTTAAGGTGAACTGAGCAATAAATTGACCACCGAAGAAACCTAAACCACGAATGAAATAAAGAACAAGTACCCAGGCAATATAAGGGTAATTAATTCCAGCATCAGGAACGCCATTAACGATATCAACGACATTATGTGATAGCTCGGTAATTGCTAAACCGATGACAATAGGTTCAATTGCTGAGGTAAAGTTCTGAACAAGTGTGGCAATCATAGCTATTGAGAACTGACCTTTGTAATTTCGTAAGTATTCCCATAAGCGTTTTAGAATTGTCGTAAATTTCATTGTTGCAATTCCTCCTCACTTAATTGTGATGCCGCGATTTCATAGTAGAGTGGTGAATTTTTAAGTAATTCTTCATGCGTGCCTTTAGCGGCCACATGTCCTTCATCTAAAACGATAATTTGGTCGGCATGCATAATGGTCCCCACACGTTGAGCGACAATGACAGTAGTGGCATCTTTCGTTTCGTCTTTTAATGCTTTACGTAATGCCGCGTCTGTTTTATAGTCTAGAGCGGAAAAACTATCATCAAAAATATAAATTTCGCGACCACCGATAATGGATCGAGCAATTGATAGGCGTTGTTTTTGACCACCTGATAGGTTATTTCCACCTTCAGCTAAGTGAGTTTGGTAATGATTTTCAAGTCGATGAATAAATTCTTGAGCTTGAGATATCATTGTGGCATGCTCCAAATCTTCTTTACTAGCATCAAATTTACCAAAACGTAAATTTTCGTCAATATCACCAGTAAATAACAGTGCCTTTTGTGGCGTATAGCCAATTTTTTGTCGCAATTTGTCAAGACCATAATCACGCACATCAATACCATCAACTAAGATTTGTCCCTTTGATACATCATAAAAACGGGGAATTAATTTAACAATAGTTGATTTTCCTGATCCGGTAGACCCAATAAAGGCAATGGTATCACCAGGTTTCGTTTTAAAATTGATATGTTGAAGGACCGGTTTATCCGCATCCGGATAAGCAAAGTCGACATCACGAAACTCTAATGTTCCGTATTCTTCGGAATCATTTTGTTGTTCCGTTTCTGGTTTTTCTTGAACAGAAATTGGTGTCTCAAGAACTTCTTCTAACCGTTCAGCTGACACTTGAGCACGTGGATAAATCATAAAAATATTGGCGAATAGCATGAGGCTAAATAACGCGTGAAATACATACTCAATAAAAGCGACGATTGTACCCACTTGCATCGTTTGATTTTCGATATATCCAGAACCAAACCAAATAATCGCAATAATAGCTAAGTTGACAATTATTGAGAATAATGCAGGCGTTACTGCCATCCAACGAAAGAGGGTAGTTGATTCTTGACGATAAGCATTATTTGCTTTAGCAAATCGATTTTCTTGAAAATCTTCTCGATTAAAGGCACGAATAACACGTAATCCAGTGATTGATTCCCGAAGCACTCGGTTAATACGATCTAGAAAGTTCTGCTGACGTTCTGAAATTGGCAAGGTAATTCGAGCGATTAACAAAACGGTGATGAAAATAATGGGTGCTAAAGGAAGAATCGTCAAACCTAAGCGAATGGATGTCCTGATAATCATGATGACACTTACAATAATCATCATCGGAGCGGTAAATCCCTGACGTATAATCATATCAGTAAATTGTAATAAAATAAAAGCATCACTAGAAATTCGAGTCGTTAATGAAGGAACTCCTAACTCTTGAAATTCATGATGCGATAGTTGATGCATTTTTCGGTAAGCATCGTTTCGCATTTCCATCGTCATTGAATTAACGATTTTACTGGACGTATAAATCGTCAGTAAACGTCCAACTAAGCCAATTAGAGCTAACCCAACCATAAAGAAAAAATAACGCCAAATAATATCGGCATTATCTACTAAAATTCCTTCATCAATCATTCTAGCAAGCATGGTAGGTAGACCTAAAGTAACTAAAACAAAACCTAAATTTCCTAATATAGCTAAAATTAATAAGCCTTTATAGGATTTAACATATTTCCAAATATAGGCCATATCATCCTTCCTTTCTGTACAATATTGCTTAAGCTATTATAGACCGCGGTTACTTAGGTTGTAAAGGAAAGCAATTGTATTTATGAAAAAATAGTGAACATAAATTTAATATAAAAATAAAAAACACCTGTTGGGGGCAGGTGCTTTTTTCATTTCTGTGGGGCCAGAAAGGTAACCGCAATTGTTACCATAAATAGAGTATAACGCGACTCTATTGATTTAAAGTAAATGTTTTGTAAATCTTTGTAAATAAAAGGCATTAATATAATTGATTCACGCGTTTTTGCGTATCCTTATCATTTAAGTAATCGCTGTAAGTGGTATTAATACGATCGACAACTCCGGATGGACTGACATGGATAATACGGTTCGCGATGGTTTCAACAAATTCACGGTCATGAGATGTAAAGAGTACTACTTCTTTAAATTTAATCAGACCGTCGTTTAAACTGGAAATAGACTCTAAATCTAAATGATTTGTTGGCTCATCTAGAATCAATACATTAGCCTTAGAGAGCATCATTTTAGATAACATACACCGAACCTTTTCGCCTCCTGATAGCACGGAAACTTCTTTATTAACATCTTCTCCTGAGAAAAGCATCCGACCAAGGAAACTTCTCAAGAACGTATTATCTTGTTCTTCTGGCGACGCATATTGACGTAACCATTCTAAAATCGTTTGGTTGTTGGCTGTAAATTCCTCAGAGTTATCTCTGGCTAAATAACTTTGTGAAGTGGTGACTCCCCATTTGTAAGTTCCACTATCTGGTTCCATTTCACCCATAATAATTTTAAATAAGGTTGTTGTCGCTATATCATTACGACTTTCAAAGGCTACTTTCTCATCTGGTCTGATGTTAAACGTAATGTTATCAAGTACCTTAACACCGTCAATCGTTTTGGAAAGATTTTCGACACTAAGAACGTCATTACCAATTTCTCTTTCAGGTTCAAACCCAACATAAGGATACTTACGACTTGATGGTTCGATATCATCTAATTCAATTTTTTCTAACATTTTTTTACGAGAGGTTGCTTGTTTCGATTTCGAAGCATTTGCTGAAAATCGAGCAATAAATTCTTGCAATTCTTTAATTTTTTCTTCTTTTTTAGCGTTAGCATCCGCCTGTAATTTAGCAGCTAATTCAGATGATTGTTTCCAGAAATCGTAATTTCCGACATATAATTTAATTTTGCCAAAATCAACATCACAAATATGAGTACACACTTTATTTAAAAAGTAGCGGTCATGAGAGACAACAATGACAGTATTTGGGAAGTTAATAATATATTCGCTTAGCCATTCAATGGCATTCGAATCTAAACCATTAGTCGGTTCGTCGAGAAGTAAAATATCTGGATTGCCAAATAGTGCTTGAGCAAGTAAAACCTTTACTTTATCTTTTTCTCGTAATTCGCTCATTTGCATCGTATGCATCGATTCATCGATATTTAAACCTTTTAATAATTGCGCCGCTTCAGCATCAGCTTCCCAACCGTTTAATTCAGCAAATTCTGCTTCTAATTCACCTGCACGAACACCGTCCTCTTCGGTAAATTCAGGTTTTGCATAAATAGCATCCTTTTCCAGTTTAATATCATATAACCGTTTATTTCCCATAATGACCGTATCTAATACAGTGAATTCTTCAAAACCAAAATGGTCCTGACTTAATACGGAAATACGTTCATCAGGATCTTTACTGACTGTACCAGTTGAAGGTTGAATTTTACCTGACAAGATATTTAAAAAGGTTGATTTTCCAGCACCATTTGCACCGATAATTCCATAGCAATTTCCTGGAGAAAATGCGAGATTGACATTGTCATATAACTTTCGGTCAGAAAAATGAAGACTGACATCATTAACTGTTAACATTTATTTCCTCTTTCTGCCTTAAGGCTGTGTTGTAAACTGACCCCCATTATGACATGAATAGTGCCTTAGAGGCAAATAGATTTTGTCGTCTAAGGCACACTCATAAGGTTATTTATTTTTTTTAGTAGCGAGATGACTTTGGATGCGATTTAGCCATTTTTTATGAGATGTTTGTAGTGATCTCGGATCTTGGCGTTCAATTTCAGCTTTAGTGGCAAATACCATTTGAGCATCAACAGGGGTGTCATCGTTACGTACATAGGCATAATGACTATTCGGTAACTTATAACGCGCTTTAATATTATCATCAAGGTAAACATTTAAAATCGCTTTAAGCTCTTTACGAATATCAGCATCTAAAATTGGAAATTCAATTTCAACACGTTTAATCATATTACGCGTCATCATATCTGCTGATGATAAGAATAATTTTTCGTCACCATTATTATTAAACCAGTAGATACGACTGTGTTCTAAAAAGCGACCAATGATACTAATGACACGAATATTTTCGCTTAATCCAGGAATTCCTGGATTAAGGCAACAAATTCCACGAATAATTAAATCCACTTTGACGCCAGCCTGGCTTGCTTCATAAAGTTTTTTAATAATACGTTTAGAAGTTAGTGAATTCATTTTGGCAATAATATGACCATTACCATATTTTTTATGTTGCTTGATTTCTTGGTCGATATCTTCCATATAGGTATCCCTAATATCAAAAGGAGATACATGTAAATAATGATATTCAGGTTGTTTAGAGTACCCACTTAAGTAGTTAAAAAAGTCAGTCGCATCTTGAGCGATTTTATCATTGGTTGTAATAATTCCCATATCGGTATAAATTCGAGCGGTTTTGTCATTATAATTGCCAGTTCCTAAATGGACATAACGTTTTAGTTTTCCATGTTTTAGTTTCATTACCATGGCAATTTTACTATGAGTTTTAAGATGTGTTTTACCGTAAATGACATGGCATCCGGCTTCTTCTAGCACTTTTGCCCATTGGACATTATTTTCTTCGTCAAAGCGGGCTTTCAGTTCGACTAATACGGTGACTTGTTTACCATGCTCAGCTGCTGTTTTTAAAGCTTGGACGATTGGCGAATTATTTGATACTCGATATAACGTTTGTTTGATTGCGATTGTGTCAGGGTCACTAGCAGCATCCTGGATAAACTTAACAATTGGTTGGAAAGAATCGTATGGATGATGGAAGAACAAATCTTTTTTATCGGCTGCTTTGAAAACATTTGTGCCTTGTAACTCTTTAGGATAAACAGGGGTAAATTTATTAAACGTTAAATTTGGATAATAAGCTTCTAAGTCATCAATGGCTTCATTTAGTCCTGTTAAATCAAGGGGACCATTAATTAAGTAGACATCGCGTTCTTTTAATTCGAGTTGACGAGTTAAGTAATCAATATCATCTGCCAATACTTCGGGGTGTTTAGTACGAGTATCGACTTCTAAGCGAACAGAACGGCCATTACGACGCTTAATTAAATAATCTTCAATAACAGCTAATAAGTCTTCAGCACCATCTTCATGAATATCCAAATCAGCATTACGGGTTACTCTGAAGAAAAATGAACTCGTGATTTCGTATCCTTTAAACATATCATGAATAAAGGCTTGAATAATTTCTTCAACTGGTACTAAGAAATGATGGTTATTTTCTTGATAGTGATAATAACGACTAACAAGTGGTGGAATAGGGACAATAGCTGTCTGTTCTTCTCCATTACGATATAAATGAACAAAAAGATGTGTGACTTTATTATTTAAGTTAGGGAATGGACGATAAGCATCAATTCCTAAAGGCGTTAAAGTTGGAAAGACCGCTTGATAGTAAAAGTCTTTTATTTTTGACCATTCTTTTTGTGACGCTTCATGAATTGAAATAAAATGAATATTATGTTCTTCACATTCTTTAATTAATTGATAATAGAGTTGGTATTGATAAGTGACATTGGCTTTATTGACACGAGACACTTCTGCTAATTGTTCATCTGGTGACCATTGTTTTTTACTATCAACGTAATTAGCACCCATATAGTGTTGATCTTGTAATCCAGCAACACGAACCATCATGAACTCATCTAGATTGGAACTACCGATAGCCAAGAATCCTAAACGTTCGAGTAAGGGATTGCGAGTATCTTCAGCTTCTTGTAACACACGATAGTTAAATCCTAACCATGAGACTTCACGGTTATCATAATAATCAGGGTTATCATAATCAAATTTTAAGTTGTTAGTCATAGAACCCATCCTTTCTTGATAGCTTTGGGGTTAGTTTATCAATTTATAAGACGACTCGTTAATAAATTCAATCGTAATGTCTGCATCGATGATTCGTTCTAAATGTTTTTTCTGACTTTCAGACCGATGAAGCTCAGAAATTAATGTTCCGGTATAAAAAATACGCAGGATAATTTGATTTTGTTTCTTCACTAAATCAATATCTTTAATGAGATTAGTATTCGCTTCATTTAAACATTCAGAGAACTTTATCAAGCCTCCTGTATTTTGTAAGTATGTGATTTCATCATCGCTAAACCAGTCCCCAAAGTTATGCAAGTATTCTTTAAATAAGGTTTTATTTTTATAACTTGCTAACACTGCTAGCATAATACGCTCTTTATGGTTAAAACCATTCAGGTTCGAATTGGAAATGAGATAAAACGTATGTTGTGATGCATTTCCTGGTTCAATCATTTCTCCTAAGTAATAAAGATAGGCCCCAAAATTGAGTAATTTTAACTCATACTCATTATAATCTAAATTACCATTTTCGTGTAACGCATGATAAATTTTATTCGCATTCACCATCCGTTGAGCGCCATTGGTCATTCGAACATCGTATAGTCCTGTAAGACGTTCAATCGTTTGTTCCGGCACGTAATTGATATTGAAAGCATCGGGATATTCCTCTTCCATGTATTCATATAAAATACCTTCACGCAATCCACGTTGACTAAAAATAAATTGAGAGGCGTGGACAAATTGAATCAGTTCATCAAATACAATAGTTGCTGGAATAATAATATCTGCACGTTCTGAACTTAAACCATCTAACTTCCGTAATTCTTTGCTAGATAAATCAGTAAATAAATCCAACGTATCTGTAATATCTTGAGGCGACATGATGTAATTATGAAGTCCTGCCATTGTATAATTATTTTCTGTTTGATGGACGCGAACAACATTCCGGGCAGACCCACCAACGGCAACAATTGGTAATTTTGTCTTCTTCATAAAATCTTTTTTCTTAAAGGCAGACTTGACAAATTCTCTTGTTTTTTCAATGGCTTTTTCATCATTATGATCGGTATTTTTAAAAAATTGATTTTTTAATGATACAGCTCCAAAAGGGAATGAATGTGAATCGATAATTTTTTTGTCCTTGAAGAGAGTAATTTCTGTCGATCCACCGCCAATGTCAATAGAAACGCCATCAGTTGTTGTCATAGAGTGGATAATGGCATTAAATCCATAGAAAGCTTCCATTTCCTCTGGAACAACCTCAATTTGAATATTCGTGCGTTCTTTCACCTGATCGATAATATCCTGACAATTTTTGGATTGTCGAATGGCTGCGGTAGCTTTTGGTAAGAGACGAGATGTTTGATAAATTTCTGTTTCCTGTTTAAAGGCTTTCAAGACATGGCACAAAACATCAATACCTTCTTGGCTCATCACTTTATCATCATCAATATATTGGTATATTCTGGAAGGCATTTTGATATTTTGAACTTCTTTGATTGATAGATTATCTTCAATTTGAAAAATAACCAATCGTAGAGAGTTCGATCCAATGTCAATTAAGCCGATACGTTCTTTCATGTCAAACCCTTTCTAATTTAAATTGTCTGTGTTCTTTTTAAAGCATCAGCGATTGCTTTGGCAACGCCGGCGTTATAGTTAGTATCTGTTTCATATTTTGCAACGTCTTTAACTCCTGGTTCAGCATTGCCCATAGCATATGAGTAACCAGCCATTTCTAGCATAGTGACATCATTAAAATTATCACCAACTGTTAAAATATTTTCTAGATTATAACCATGGTCGTCACAATATTTTTTAATCGCATCGCCTTTCGTTGCGCCTTGGCGTGAGATTTCTAAATTATTTTCAAAGGAACTCGTTGTATAGATGTTTTTGAATTCATTTTTTAATTCTTCAGCAAGAGGGTTTAAAACTTTTTGTCCGTCGACGTGAAGGACCGTTATTTTTAAGATATTTTGGTGATCTTTATCAATTAAATCGAGTAAATCATCACGATATTCAATCGCATTTACCTCATGGGATTGTGTCGCACGTTGTTGACATTCTTCTCTAGATAGATCAGGATTTTGACGATGAATGAGTTCCGTCATTCCTAATATACGTTCCTTTTTAGAGCTAGAATAAACATTTTTAGAAGTCATTGCTTCTAAATAATAGCCTTCAGCAGTCCCTTTTTTAATAATATTTTTAGCTGTCTCATCGGGTAAAGCGACTTCATATTCGACTTCACCGTTACGACCAAATAAAATAGCACCGTTTAATCCAATGATTGGGCAACGAATTCCAGCTTCATCTAATAGAGCTTTAGCTTCAGTGAAATTACGACCAGTACTGACGATAAAGGGAATTCCCATATTATAGGTTTTCATCAACATTTTGGCATTTTGAGGATGGACATGAACGTTACGGTCCAGTAATGTCCCATCCATATCTGAGACAATTAATTCAAGCATAGTAGTACTCCTTTATCTTTAGTTACTTAAAGTTTATCATAAGAAGGAGTAGGCAACTAGAATAATGCCAATTAAGTAGGAGGATTTAAATGGAAAGTTTATCACAATATTTATCACCATCTTGGCAACAATTGCTTGCCGATTTTTTGGAAGGAGATACTTTTAAAAAATTAGACGCCATCGTTTTGACAGCTTATGACATGAAGACAGTATATCCACCAAAGCAACAGGTTTTTGCAGCTTTAAATTATATGAAACCAGAAGATGTGAAAGTGGTTATTTTAGGTCAAGATCCTTATCATGGAGAAGGGCAGGCGAATGGCTTAAGCTTTTCAGTCCAACCTGGAGTGAAATTGCCTCCTTCTCTACAAAATATTTTTAAAGAACGTGCTCATGATATTCATATCAACCCAAGTTCAAATGGCGATTTATCCAGTTGGGCGGAGCAGGGAGTATTGTTATTAAATACTGTGCTAACCGTTACGGCACATGAAGCCAATTCTCATCGTAATTGGGGATGGGAGCAATTTACAGATGAAATATTAAAAAAAATTAGCAAAAATAATGAACATATCGTTTTTATTTTATGGGGAAAAGCCGCTCAAAATAAACAAAAAATAATTGATACGAATCGTCATACCATTATCTGCGCGCCACACCCAAGTCCGTTATCAGCGTATCGAGGATTCTTCGATTCTGCACCTTTCTCTAAAGCAAATGAAGCACTTATTGCCCATCATCAAGAACCCATTGATTGGGATAATAATCATAAATAAAATAACCCTCAAAAGCTATCTTACTTAAAAAGCTTTTGGGGGTTATCATTTATACTATTATAATCATTAAAGTTGGTTATCAAACCATTCACTTACATAACGAAAAACGGGTTCGACTCCACCATAGAGTAGAATTTCATGGCCTCTATTTTCAAACATGTAAAAGGTTACAGATGCGAATTGATGTTTTTGGAACTCTTTTGCTAGACGATACGTTTCTTTCCCTTTGTTGACTAGTGGATCATTTCGACCAGTAATAACAGCAATAGGCATCTGACGATTGATATTTTTTAGCCAGCCAGGACGGGTAGCTTTGGTAACCATTTTAATCAGTTCTGCAAAACCATTATTCGTAAAGACGAACCCTGTAAGCGGCCACTCAGATAAATCTGGCGCTGTATCTTCATGCCAGAGTTTTTGTAGTTTATTACTATCATCAGCAGCTTCGTTAATACCTGTTTGGAAAATTAAGCGGTGAATATCATAGTTATAGGCTTTTGGATTAAAATGATTAAGTAATGGTGCTAATTTTGAACCGAGAGCAATTAAACGAGAAAAACTATTTGTGCCACTCATCATAACACCATCGATTTCATAACTATAACGATCAAGATAGATTCTTGTTAAGTAGCTTCCCATACTATGAGATAAAATAAAATAGGGTAGGGTTGGAAATTGGTAATGGATAGCTTCATAAACATTATGCATATCTGAAATCATTAATTTATCTGCTTCATGACTGCCAAAATAACCTAACCGTTTGTTTTCTTTGGCTAAAGGGCCATGACCCAAATGATCATGAGCGACAACATGATAGCCTTGGCTAGTTAAATATTCAGCTAGCTTATGGTATCTTTGCGCATGTTCTGACATGCCGTGAACAATATGAATAATTGCTTTTGGTCGATGCGTGGTTTTCCATAAATAAGTCGGAACATAAGGACGTTCTGGAACGATTGATGGGATAGATTTGAGTGTTTGGTACGACATAATTAAACCTCCGCTAAGCGTTTAATTCCATTATATAATAAAGCGAGGAGTATTCATAATACGATACTCCTCGCTTTTTATGACTAACGGTGGGTTAGTTAACCGGTTGATTTGTATTAGCGTTACTTCGTCGATTAGGCTGAGGCTGTTCTGTAGCCGGTACTTCTGGACTTGGCGTTGGTGTCTCTGGTTGTTCTGGTCGTTCTGGAGTTTCCGATTGCGGTGCTTCTGGTCGTTCTGGAGTTTCCGATTGCGGTGCTTCTGGTTGCTCAGGTTCAGTAGCTGGCTCGGAAGATTCCTCCACTTCAGATGAAGCATCAGATTGACTATCTGACTCAGTCATAGATTCGGACTGAGAAGAAGATGTCTGTTGTTGAGATGATTGACTAGAATGAGACATTTCATTATCAGATGATTCTGAAGTTGATTCCGCTGGAACAGAAGATGTTGTTTCGACTGTTTGTTGACGGTTATTGACATAATCATCATATAATTTATCATTTGCTAAACCAGTAATTCGCCGTGAAGACGGAGTACTTGATGTGGCAAATTTAGTTGGAACGGCACCAAACTCTAATGGGACTTCATGAACAGAATCTGGGCGTTGCCAATCTTCGTTACTACTATTATTGGCTAAGTATCCCATAATACTTTGATAGAGTTGTCCAGCAATTTGCCGGTCACTACCGATTAAATAATTTTTTTCACTTGTATCAGTTGGATTATCATATCCTGTCCAAATGGATAGCGCATAATCAGTAGAGTAACCACTCATCCAACTATCTGGTACAGCATCTTCTGGTAACCCCATTTCAGCTAATTGGTCATCGTCGAAGTTAGTGGTTCCTGATTTACCCGCTTCATTTAGACCACTAGTATGGTAAGGCCCTAATAAACCATGGGTACCATCAGTGAAACTTCCTTTAAGCATATCAGTTACCATATAAGCCGTTGAATCGGTCATAGCTTGTTCAGATTTACCTTTTACGGAAATCTCTTCACCTTCAGTTGTCACAAAATGGTCAACAGCTTTTGGTTCGTTATATTGACCATAATTACCTAGTGTAGCATAAGCAGCACTTAATACTAATGGTGTGGCTTCGCCACCTAAAGCATTAGATTCATAGATACCGTCACCATTATTTAAATTAATACCAACATTTTTTAGGAATTCATCAACTTTTTCCATACCTACTTCATCATCAATTTGTTGGATAATTTTTAGGGCAGGGATATTTCGAGAAGCCACTAACGCTTGGCGTAGGGTCATCATTCCTTTGTATTGACGGTCCCAGTTGTAAATTTCCATACCTGAGGAATATTTATGTTTTTCATCAACAACTGAAGAATCAGTACTATAGTTTAAAAATTCAATTGCAGGTCCGTAAACAGAGAATGGTTTAATGCTTGAACCAATGGAACGTTCTAAGTCGCTTGCACGGTTAAGACTAAGCATGTCATTGTATTGACGGCCACCAACTAAGGCAACGATATGACCGGTATCAGTATCTAATACTGAGGCAGCGGCTTGTAATTTATCATCTGGGAATAATAGTCCGTCATTATCATTAATTGTTTCATAAACATTTTTTTGGGCATCCGTATCTAGATGGGTATAAACTTCAAGACCATCAGTATATAGATCATAACCTTCAGCGTCAACGTCATCTGCAACTTGTTGAATATAAGAGTCAAGCATGAGGTTGTTTTCATCTTCGGTTTGTTGGAAATCCTCTAAGGATTCTAAACCTTCATCGATTGGTTTTTCGACAGCTCCATCATATTCATCTTGAGAAATTTTATCGTTAGTTAACATGGCGTGTAAGACGTCGTTACGTCTTTTTTCAGCTTGTTCAGGATTATGGTACGGGTCATATGAAATTGGAGCTTGAGGCATACCAGCTAAAGTAGCAATTTCATTTAGCGCTAATTCATTAAGAGGTTTACCATAGTAGATTTCGGCGGCTGTCCCCATACCATAAATACCATTTGCCATATAAACTTTATTAATATAGTATTCAAAAATTTCTTGTTTATCCAAATGGTCCTCAAGTTGAGTCGCTAACCAAATTTCTTGAACTTTTCGTTTGTAAGTCTGATCAGATTCTTTTGTTGAAAAAACGGATAGTTTAACGAGTTGTTGCGTTAAAGTCGATCCACCTTGGGAGATACCTCCAGCTTTAAAGTTAGCAATAGCAGAGCTAATGATTCGTTTGAGGTCAAATCCACCGTGAGATAAGAAACGACGGTCTTCAATTGAAGTTACTGCATCAAATGTCTCTTCAGAAATACTATCTTCGTCGACAATAATTCGTTCATTAGCGGAGGTTTCATACACCTTATTGCCATCTTTATCATAAATTGTAGAGGCAATAGTTCCGGTTAAATCTTTATCGGTTAATTCGGGAGCGGTGGAAATCCAGTAAGCACCAATACCTCCTAAAACTAAACCAACGAGTAGAATCATCCCACCAATGGCTAGTAGGACTTTTTGCCAAGTTGGTAATCCTTTAGATGACCGTTTTTTACTTTTTTGTTTACTGCTACGTCGGCTATGACGTTGTTGACTCAATTTCCTCACTTCTTTCTATTTTTTATTTACCTATTCAGCATTTGATCGACTGCTTTTAAATAATCGAGCCGTGGTCGAAAACCACTTTGAACGGGGTAGCTAACCTGTTGAATATGTTCTAGAGAAAGTTGACTTTTTCCTCCGTTTTGATAATTATCCCAAGCTATTTTCAACTCAGAAAAAGGATACAAATAACAACTATCAAGGGATTTGAAATATATCAAAAGAAAGCAGATTCCTCCTTGCTTATCACAGGCAGCCATATGTTTGACTTGGTGGTCATGAATATTGCGTAGCGGAAAATGTTTGACTAAATTGGTCTGCTTCGCTTCAAAATCAATATAATAACCTTTATATATACCATTATAGTCAGTTGTCGAAGCTTGTCTATAGTAAGCCTCTTTGATCACTGCTCGACTTCGCTTAGGGTAGTCAACTTTAACCACTTGAATAGGGGTCGGTTTTTTATGAATAACCGCTAAATCTTTTGAATTGTACCAATTGTTAGCCGCGTTTATCATATCCTCTAAACGCATTCCTCGTTTTGCAAAGTTATCTTGTACTCGTTTTTTAGGACGTTTCGAGGTTGGCTGGTAAGAATGACCATTTGGATAACGCATATGAAACTCCTTTCAAATCACCTTATTATAGCAAATTGGGGGAGATAAGAGAAATGACGAGAACGATTTTAAGCAAAATGTAATAAATTATTGGATTAACAGTAGAGTGGAGCAACAAAGGTAGACATTGATGGATATTTAGTGTAATATGTGATGATGTGAGGATTACGACTTGAGGTAATCCTATTTCAATTAATTAATGTATGTTAGGGGAATTTAAATGACTGTAAATTTTGAAAAAACAGCGACAAATGAAGGTGTTTTACATTTTACCATTGAACATGACAAAGCTTTAAAAGCTATGAAACAAGCTTACAAACGAATCCAAAAAGACGTGGCTTTACCAGGTTTCCGTAAAGGTAAAGTAACATATAAAATGTTTACACAAATGTATGGAGAAGCTAGTCTTTATGAAGATGCTTTAAACTTATTATTACCTGTTGAATATCCAAAAGCTGTTGAAGAAGCAGACGTTGATGTTGTTGCACAACCACAAATTGATATTGAAGATATTCAAAAAGGAAAAGACTGGAAAATTGCTGCAAAAGTAGCTACTAAACCTGCTGTTAAATTAGGTGAATACAAAGATTTAGAAGTTTCTAAACAAGACCGTGAAGTTACCGATGAAGAAGTTGACCAACGTTTAGCTGCAGCTCAAAGTCGTTTAAGCGAATTAGTGCTTAAAGAAGAACCAGCTGAAAAAGGTGACACTGTTGTCATTGATTACGAAGGCTTCAAAGATGGTGAAGCTTTTGAAGGCGGACAAGCTGATAACTACTCATTAGAACTTGGATCTGATTCATTTATTCCAGGCTTTGAAGATCAATTAATCGGAGCTAAAGAAGGCGATGAAGTTGAAGTTAAACTATCATTCCCTGAAGATTACCCAGCAGAAGACTTAGCTGGACAACCAGTTGTCTTCCAAGTTAAAGTTCATGAAGTAAAAGAAAAAGAAGTTCCTGAATTAGATGATGAATTTGCTAAAGATGTTGACGATGAAGTGGAAACTTTAGACGAACTTAAAGCAAAATATCGCAAAGAACTTGAAGAAAATAAAGAAGCACAAGCAACTGAAGCAGTAGAAGAAGAAGCTTTACGTAAAGCTGTTGAAAATGCTGAAATTGAAGATCTTCCAGAAGCAATGGTTCACGAAGAAGTTCACCGTCAAATGGAACATTACTTAAATGAAATGCAACGTCAAGGAATTTCTCCTGAATTATTCTATCAAATTACAGGAACATCTGAAGAAGACTTACATAAACGTTTTGAAGAAGACGCAGATGTTCGTGTGAAAACAAACTTAATTTTAGAACAAATTGTAGCTGATGAAAATCTTGAAGCTAACGACGAAGATGTTGAAAATGAAATCAAATCATTAGCTGATACTTATAATATGGAAGAAGATAAAGTTCGCGAAGTCGTAACCAAAGATATGTTACAAAATGACATTGCATTGAAAAAAGCAATGGACATGATTACGAAATCAGCTAAAGAAGTTTAATCTTAGTTTATTATGAAATGTGAGGAGAACTTGGAGTTGTTAAAATTGACTTCAAGTTCTCTTTTTGTAAAAATAGGAAAACGGAAATGAAAGGAGAATTGCCGAATGTATAATGATGATTCAACAACTATTCACTGTTCCTTTTGTGGCAAGTCTCAAGAACAAGTCGATAAATTAATTGCAGGGCCAGAAGTGTATATTTGCAATGAATGTGTCGCGTTATGTCAAGAAATAATTGATGAAGAATTACATAATGAAAGTCAAGAATATCAACCAATGATGGAGCCACCTAAGCCGACTGAAATTTATCGTATATTAAATGATTATGTCATCGGTCAGGAAATGGCAAAACGATCCTTATCAGTTGCCGTTTATAACCATTATAAACGTGTTAACGCAAACCTCAGTCATGAGGTGGCAGACGATGAGAATGTCGATTTACAAAAAAGTAATATTTTATTAGTTGGTCCAACTGGCTCAGGTAAAACTTACCTTGCTCAAACCTTAGCCAAAATTATTGATGTGCCGTTTGCAATTGCCGATGCAACCACTTTGACAGAAGCAGGGTATGTTGGCGAAGATGTTGAAAATATTCTAGTGAAACTTTTACAAGCTGCTGACTATGATGTTGAAAGAGCCCAACGAGGCATTATCTATGTCGATGAAATTGATAAAATTGCACGGAAATCTGAAAATGTTTCAATTACTCGTGATGTGAGTGGTGAAGGAGTTCAACAAGCACTACTTAAAATTTTAGAAGGAACTGAAGCAAGTGTTCCTCCCCAAGGTGGACGGAAACATCCTAATCAAGAACTCATCCAAATTGATACGACCAATATTTTATTTATTGTTGGCGGTGCTTTTGATGGTATTGAAAGTATTATTAAAGAGCGCCTTGGAGAACGTGTGATTGGTTTTGGTCAAGCTAATGAAAACAAAAAATTTGATGACCAAGACTCTATTTTGAGCCATGCTATTCCAGAAGATTTACAAAATTTTGGCTTAATTCCTGAATTTATTGGTCGGTTACCTGTAATGGCTAATTTAAGTAAATTAACGAAAGAAGATTTAGTTCAAATTTTAACAGGTCCTAAAAATGCGCTGGTTAAACAATATCAACAATTGCTAGCGATGGATGATGTGACCTTAGAATTTTCAAGTGATGCTCTAGATGCTATTGCTCAAAAAGCATTAGATCGTAAAACAGGAGCACGGGGATTACGATCAATTATTGAAGAATCTATGTTAGATGTGATGTTTGAGATTCCGGAACGTGATGATGTTTCTAAAGTTATTATTACTGAAGAAACCGTTAACGAGAACGCAAAACCAGAGTTATTGGATGCTGACGATAATCATTTAGAAGGTTAGAACGCAATGAGTGTATAAGGCTGGGATATATCCCAGCCTTTCTACATTTGATTAATTGAAAAATGAGGAGGACTTATGCATATACAAAATGTTGAGTTTTTAGTTAGTGCGGTATCACCTGCACAATACCCAGAACCTCTTATCCCTGAGATTGCTTTAGCTGGGCGATCTAATGTGGGGAAAAGTTCATTTATCAACGCGATGATTAATCGAAAAAAATTAGCCCGTACATCAAGTAAACCAGGTAAGACACAACAATTAAATTATTACCAAGTTGAAGATTGGTTTTACTTTGTAGACGTTCCTGGCTATGGATATGCGAAAGTAAGCAAAAAAGAAAAAGGCAAATGGGCAAATATGCTGCAAACTTACTTTAGCGAACGGGAAAACTTAGAATTGGCTTTATTAATTGTTGACTTTAGACATAAACCAACCAAAGATGATATTGCGATGAAAGATTTTTTTGTTCATTATAATATCCCTTATTTTGTCATTGCGACAAAAACCGACAAAGTGAAAAAAAGTCAATGGTCAAAACATATGAGTGAAATATATCGGACACTAAATTTAGAAACGGTTGACCAAATATTACCTTTTTCGGCAGAAACAAAAGAAGGTCGTGAAGAGGCATGGGAAATTATAACGGACGTTTTACAAGGTGCATTTGACTAATAGGATTCAGCTTGCAAAATACCGTGATTTTTAATATAGTTAACAATGAGTTTTGCTGAAAAGTAGGTGTGATAATGGCACAGCGAATTCCTGAAGAAACTGTTGATTATATTAGAGAAGAAACGAATATATTAGATATTGTTTCTCAATATGTCGATTTACAAAAACGAGGGCAAAACTATTTTGGATTTTGTCCTTTTCATGACGAACGGACACCTTCTTTTTCAGTCAGTGAAAATAAGCAAATTTTTCATTGTTTTAGTTGCGGTAGGGGAGGAAATGCTTACCGCTTTCTAATGGATTTAGAGGGCTACTCTTTCCCAGAAGCGGTTAAAAAAGTTGCTGAATTAGGGAATGTATCGACTGATTATGATTGGAATCAATTGAATCAATCCTCAAAACAATCTATGTTTACGGAAAGTCAAGAAAAATCATTAGCCATTCATCAGCAATTAACAGAATATTATCATTATATCCTGACAACTACCAAAGCTGGACAATCTGGAATGGATTATTTAGAGAAACGCGGATTATCACTAGATACTATTCGTACTTATCGCATTGGTGTGGCTCCTAATGATGGTGAAATTACTGCCAATTTTTTAAGAAACCAGGGTTTTACAGATGATGAATTATTTAATTCGGGAGTCTTTAGTGGTGTATCAGAGCGACTACATGATCGTTTTAGAGGACGAATCGTTTTTCCACTATCGAACGAAAGAGGAAACGTCTGCGGCTTTTCAGGTCGTTTATTTACTGATGGAGATGACCAACAACCAAAATATTTAAATAGTCCTGAAACAGATATTTTCCATAAAAGGGAATTTTTATTTAATTTAAATATTGCTAAAGAAGATGTGCGCAAAGCGAAGGAATTCGTTCTATATGAAGGATTTATGGATGTCATTTCTGCGGCTAATATTGGCTTAAAAAATGGTATTGCTTCAATGGGAACGAGTTTAACAGCTGAACAAATTCAAAAGCTGAATCATTACACGAAACAAATAGTCATCGCCTATGATGGCGATCAACCTGGTCAAAAAGCTACAAAACGAGCAATTGAATTGATTCATGAAGAAAAGCCATCATTGAAGCAGATGGTTTTACAATTTCCTAATCAATTGGATCCCGATGAGTTTATTCAACATTATGGTGGCGACCGTTATCGTCAATTTGTATCAGAGCAGCGCGTGTCGATTATTCACTTCTATCGCAATTATTATAAACAACTATATTCTTTAGATGATGATCAGGGGAAAGTTGATTATACAAATAAAATGTTGCAAGTGGTTAATCAACAAGTGAGTCCCCTTGAACAGGCTGTTGCTATTAATGACATTTCTGCTGATACTGGAATCAATGAAGAAGTGCTGAATGAGCAACTTGCTGCGATGCCTGAGAATGGTAGTAATAACAGTGAAATTACCAGTCATTCACCAGTAACCTTTAATCAGACAATAAATCAACCAACTGAAAAAAATTATAGTTTGACGCAAAAAAGTGAATTAGTTTTGTTAAATCGTTTATTTTATCATCAAGAGTTGATTGATGTTTTACCAGAATTAGTGACAAATTTTCATTTTGACACACCGATTATGGAAACCATTTATTTATTATGGCAAGAATATGTTAATGCTAATGAGAATCCCAATCCTGAAGAGTTCTTACAAACTTTAACGGGTCAAGAAGAACAAAGTAAGGTCGTTGAAGCGATGACAATTGACTTACCGAAAGAAGTGAGTGAGAGGGAGATTAGTGATTTAGTGTTTCATATTGTGACAGAATCTGATTTAAATCAACAATTGGCGGCAATAGATAAGCAACTTGCCGTTGCCAAATCTTTGGATGATTTTGCGCAATTAAGTGATTTAAATATGAAAAAAATAGAAATAATGAAACAATTGAAAAATAAAAATTGATAGGAGTCGGTTGCATGAGTAAAGCAAAAGTAGACGGACTAACGTTAAATCAAGCGACAAAGAAATTAATTGCTGAGAAAAAAACTTTAGGACAAATTAACTATAAAGAGCTTAGTGATAAAATTGCTCATAAATACATGTTAGACGATAAACAAATTGATAAGTTAATTTCCGACTTTGAAGATAAAGGTGTCGCTGTTGTTGATGACGATGGTGGACCAACGAAACGGCAATTAAAAAATGAAGACGATAAACCGAAAGATGATACTTTAGTTCCTTCTGATGTAAAAATTAATGATCCCGTTCGGATGTATTTAAAAGAAATTGGTCGAGTGGATTTGTTAAATGCTGATGAAGAGGTTGCTCTAGCGAAAAGAATTGAAGAAGGGGATCCTGTTGCTAAGCAAGAATTAGCCGAAGCCAACTTACGGTTGGTTGTTTCGATTGCCAAACGCTATGTTGGTCGGGGAATGTCTTTCTTAGATCTTATTCAAGAAGGAAATATGGGTCTAATGAAAGCTGTGGAAAAATTTGACTACACTAAAGGATTCAAGTTCTCTACATATGCTACTTGGTGGATTCGTCAAGCGATTACTCGGGCGATTGCCGATCAAGCACGTACGATTCGTATTCCGGTTCACATGGTTGAAACGATTAATAAATTAGTCCGGATTCAACGGCAATTATTACAAGATTTAGGTCGCGAACCAACACCGGAAGAAATTGGTGCTGAAATGGACTTACCAACGGAAAAAGTCCGTAATATTCTAAAAATTGCTCAAGAACCAGTGTCATTAGAAACGCCAATTGGTGAGGAAGACGATTCCCATTTAGGCGACTTCATTGAAGATCAAGAAGCAACTAGTCCTGAAGATCATACCTCTCAAGAGTTATTAAAAGAACAACTAAGTGAGGTACTTGATACCTTAACCGATCGGGAAGAGAATGTTTTACGTTTACGTTTTGGTTTAGAAGACGGACAATCCAAAACGTTAGAACAAGTCGGACAACAATTTGGTGTTACTCGGGAACGGATTCGTCAAATCGAAGCCAAAGCACTACGTAAATTGCGCCATCCATCCCGTTCAAAACAATTAAAAGACTTTTTAGATTAAGAAGAAGAGGTAAGTTTAGCTTACCTCTTTTTCATTACTAACATTCGAAATTATCAAAAGTGGAAACAATCAGGTAAATTAAAAAAGAGATATCCATCGTTCCTACCGCAGATGAACTCTGTTTCAAGGGGAACTAGAATATCTCTCTTTCACAATTATATATAAAGTAAATGTGGGTGAAAACTAATTAGTCATATGTTGGAAATAATTATTATGTCTAGAGAACCATTTAATCAGTTTTGATGGTTAATTAATGCCTTTTTAGGTGTTGGATTATTTGTCTTAATCATTACTGGACGAATCTTTTTATACGCTTTGATTAAGGTAATAAAAAGTATGGGTATAAACTTTGAATGACACTTTTTTCATGATATACTTAAGCCATATTAAGAGGGGAAGTTTAAACTTCCCACTCAATGGTCCACTCAAAGGTTATTACAAGTAATGCGACTTTTATTGTTAGCTTGTGATTAACCTTTGAGTTTTCTTATGTTTTTGCATTAATTTTGCACTGTACTACTCACATCACTACTATATCAACAACAAAAATGCCGGATGCAGGATTTGAACCTGTGACCCCCGCATTACGAATGCGATGCTCTACCAACTGAGCTAATCCGGCATATTAAACAACATAAATTAGTATACGCTTGAATAAGTTAAATGTAAATACTTCTTTATAAAAAACTAATAAAACTGATTCAGACTATTGAAGTTCATGTAATTTCTTTTCGCTAGTGGATATCTGTTTGTTATAATAATCAATAAAACAAATGAGAGAGTGATGAGATGAACGCTAACCAATTATCCAAGCGACTGGCAGCAGCTGCGCGATTTGTTCCTAATGATGCCCGTTTAGCAGATATTGGCTCCGATCATGCCTATCTTCCTGTTTACTTAGTCAAGGAAGGAATTATTGATTATGCCATTGCAGGTGAAGTGGTTGAAGGTCCCTATCAATCTGCGATAACAGAAATTTCTGAGCAGAAACTAACAACTAATATTGAAGCTCGGTTAGGTGATGGGCTTGAAGTGGTTCAACCAGAAGATCAAATTGATGTCGTAACAATTTGTGGAATGGGTGGCAAATTAATTGCTGAAATCTTAGCGAGAGGATTAAATAACCAACATTTTAACCAGTTCCCATTGTTAGTGTTACAACCTAATGTTTGGGAACCAGGTTTAAGAAAGTGGCTACTTAATCATCAGTACGATATCGTAGCAGAGACTGTAGTAGCTGAGCATCATAAATATTATGAGATCATCGTCGCAAAACCAACAGAAACTCCTTCCTCTTGGACGGAAGATGAATTATTATTTGGAAGATTTTCTAAAAGAACAGCACCAGAAGATTTTAAAGAAAAGTGGCAACATGTCTATGAGCAATATGGCCAAATTTTAAGCCATTTTAAGGAAACGAACAATCAAGAATCGCTTACTAAAAAGGCTGAAATGATCAATTATCGAAACAAAATTAAGCAATGTTTGGAGGCAGAATAATTATGACAGAAATAACAGTCGGTGACTTTATTCATCAATTTGAACAGTATGCACCAGTAAAATTTGCAGTACCTGGTGATCCGGTAGGGTTACATTTTGGCTCAAGAAAACAAGTGATTCATCGGATGATGGTTACTTTAGATGTTAGACCAGAAGTGGTTGATGAAGCCATTGAAAAAAATATTGATTTTATATTTGCCCATCATCCACCTATTTTCAAAGCACCTGATAAATTAGATGCCGATGATCAGCAACAAGCGATGTATATTAAACTGATAAAAAATAATATTGCCGTTTATGCTGCGCATACTAATTTGGATGCGGCACCTGGGGGGATGAATGATTGGCTTGCTGATCTCTATCAAATTAACGATATTGAAGTATTGTCTCCACATACTCATGTTAGTTATTACCGAGTTAATGCCTATATTCCAACAGAATCTGTTGCTTCAATCCATCAAGAATTAATCACTGCTGGATATGGCAAGTTTGGCAATTATAGTGGCGTTTACTATGAATTAAATGGGCAAGGCCACTTCACACCAGAATCTGGGGCCAATCCGACTATCGGAGCTGTAAATGTTGATGAAACAGTTGAAGAGACATTATATAGTCTCTTATGTCGAGAAGATGAGTGGCAAGCATGTGTAGACTTAATAACCGAAAAACATCCCTATGAAGAACCCGTAATCGATGTGGTTCAGTTAGCGAATCTCAACCAACCGATTGGAATTGGTCGAATTGGGAATTTAAAAGATCCGATGCCAATTGAAGATTACATTCAACTGATTAAAGACAAAACAGGTGTGAATGGTTTGCGAGCCGTTTTAGCTGATGACAAGCGATTAGTAAAACGAGTTGCGGTATTAGGTGGTGATGGTGGAAAATATTATCCTGAAGCCTTGGCTAAAGGCGCAGATACATTTATTACCGGTGATATTTACTATCATGTGGGGCATGATATGATTGCAGACGGGTTGAATGCGATTGATCCTGGACATCACTTTGAAAGTATTTGTAAATCAAAATTAACCCAATTATTTAGCGACTGGCAAGAAGCCAATGAATGGCAAATGACAATTATGCCAAGTGAATTAAATACTGATCCATTCACATTTTATTAAGGAGGAAAACATTATGTACGACGTTAATACCGATTTATTGTTAGAAAAATTTTTGGCTTATGTAAAAGAAGATACGCAATCAAATCCAGATAATTCTAAAAGCGTTCCGTCTTCAGAAAATCAAGTCGTGTTTTTAAAAAAATTAAAACAATCATTAGAAGAAATGGGCTTATCCAGTATTCAATTTAATCAGGATGATGCTTATGTGACAGCCGTTCTACCAAGTAATGATGAGGATCATAGTTATCCAACGATTGGCTTTTTTGCTCATGTCGATACAGCAGATTTTAATGGCAAAAATGTGAGTCCTCAAATTATTGAAGATTATCCAGGAGGGAACATTTCTCTTGGAAATTCAGGTTACCAATTAACTCCTGAAGAGTTTCCAGCTTTGAATCATTATCAAGGACAAACATTAATCACAACTGATGGAACGACACTATTAGGTGCAGATGATAAAGCTGGTATCGCTGAAATTGTGACTGCTATTACGTATTTAATGGCACATCCAGAAATAAAACATGGCGATATTAAAGTAGCATTTGGTCCCGATGAAGAAATTGGTATCGGCGCTTCACGTTTTAATGTTGAACGTTTTGATGCAGATTTTGCGTATACAATGGACGGAGGTCCACTAGGGGAATTACAATTTGAAACATTTAATGGCGCTCAAGCAAAATTTGTGGTAACAGGTAAAAATGTTCATCCGGGAACGGCAAAAGGAACGATGATTAATGCGTTACAAGTTGCGATTGATTTCCATCAAGCGTTACCGCAATCAGATCGACCTGAGAAAACGAGTGGTCGAGAAGGCTTTTATCATTTACTTGATTTAAATGGTAATGTGGAATCAGCAACGGGAGAATACATTATTCGTGACCATAGTCGTGAAAAATTTGAAGAACGTAAACGCTTATTCCAAACAACGGCTGACCAAATTAATAATGAATTTGGTCGCGAAGTGATTGCGGTTTCAATAACGGATCAATACTATAATATGGGTGATGTGATTAAAAATGATTTCCGTCCGATAACATTAGCTAAACAAGCTTTTGAAAAAATTGGTATTGAACCTGACACAGCAGCTGTTCGCGGAGGAACAGATGGCTCTACCTTAACATTTAATGGCTTACCAACGCCTAATATATTTGCTGGCGGAGAAAATATGCATGGTCGCTTTGAATATGTCAGTTTACAAACGATGGAAAAAGCGGCTCAGGTTATCGTTGGCATCGTTGAAGCGTCACGTGACTATAACACACTATAAGTTATAAACCGGACTTCATAGTGACTTAATCTTAGAAAGGAATATGGGATGAGTTTACAATTTACATTAATTCAGGAGACCAACTCAGGACGTGAGAAAGTCTTTGAAGATATCCTAAAATTTTTAGGCGAATCAACCAAAAATCGGGTATTTTATTTAACGCCTGAACATATGAAGTTTGAAATGGAAATGTTTGTTCTAAACCATATTGAAGAGCTAACATCTCAACAAGATGAAGTTGCTATGATGCGGCTAAACGTCTATAGCTTTAGACGTTTAGCCTGGTTTTTAGCGCAGCAAACGGATTATCAAGAGAGTCGTCATTTATCTGATGTCGGGCAAATGATGGTTATTCAAAAAGTATTGTCATATTTAAAAGACGATTTAACGGTTTATCGTGGAGAAGTTAATCGGATTGGCTTTATGCAAAAATTAAAAGATCTATTTAATGAACTCATAAATGGCAATATTTCGAGTGAAACGTTATCAACAATTACTGACTCAGATGGTGATGACTCATTATTGATAGCTAGCCAGAAAAATAAATTAAGTGAGCTACATCAAATCTATGCTTATTATGAAAATTGGTTAGCAAATCAAAAGATTTCTAAAAGTACAATTTACGATGATTTATTTCAACAAATACAAGGGCTTGATTTGGAACATATTATGGTGGTTGTTGATGGCTTTAAGCGGTTTAATGCCGGAGAAAAACGTGTTTTAGGCGCTTTGTTAACTAAAGTTCCTAAAATGCATCTTATTTTAACCTTAGATCAGCCTTTTATTGATCATGCGCCTCAATGGGACGATGTCTTTATTGCTACCGGCACGATTTACTATGAAATGTATCATTTTGCTAAAGAACAAGGAATTCCAGTAAACCAGGACATCTATGGATCGACCGTTTGTCAATATCATCCAGGAATTAAAAGATTAGATCAATTGATGCAGCACGACAATCTAAGTCAAGGTAAACAAGTGATTGATCAGTCAACTCAAGCGGAGTTAGAAGATGTGGTTCATCTTTTCAAGGCAGAGACCACGTATATTGAAGCTAACGAAGTAGCTAATCGTATTCATCAATTAGTTTCAAAAAATAATTATCGATATCAAGATATTCAAGTATTAATGCGCGATACAGCGTTATATCAAAATAGCTTAATTCCTGCTCTAGAGAGAAATAAGACGCCGTACTTTTTAGATGAGCAAGAAACAATGGATCGCCACCCATTGTATCGGATGTTAACCGCTATTTATAATATTTATCAATATAATTGGCGGTATCAAGATGTTTTCAATTTATTACGTAGTGAACTTTTAGTTCCTAAGCAATGGCAAACATCAGCTGAGCATCCGCTAACAGGAAGAGAATACCGAGAACTTATTGATCGTGTTGAAAATATTGTTTTGAAAAATGGATACGAAGGTAAATTTTGGTGGAATAAACGTCAGTCTTGGCAATTTCGGCGAATTAATGAGGATGGAGAGGTTATTCAAACAGAAGCTGAACAACATCTTGAAATTGAGAGTAATCGGATTCGCCTATTTTTAGCGCAAACATTACAACCTTTATTTGATTCTTGGGATACTGAGTCAGATACATTATCTATTCTGACACAATTTTATCGATTCTTATCTTCCAATCATGTGGCTGAGAGATTAGGCACGTGGCGGGATGACCAATTAGCTGAAGGCGATTTACAAGGCGCCCGTCATCATGAACAAGCATGGCAAACCTTTGTTACTATATTGGATGAATATGTACAACTGTTTGAAAAAGAACCATTTCATCCTTCTCAATTTTTTGACTTATTAACGACTGCATTTCAAGAAGCAAAATTTAGTATTGTCCCACCAACAATGGACAGCGTTACCATTTCAACATTAGATAGACCACGATTGAACCAAAAGAAAGTCACTTTTATAGTTGGTTTGACAAAAGGAGCGTTACCTAAAACCTTTACGGATTCCTCATTAATGACTCAAGAAGATCGTGAATTACTTGAGCCACGTTTAAACTGGAATCAAAAATTATCACCATCCGCTAAAATAAAAAGGAATGATGAAAAATTTTTAGCTTATAAAGGCTTTTTGTCTGCTTCGGAACATCTTTTTTTAAGCTATCCTTTTAATGACGAAAATGATGCGTTAGCCGAAGCTTCTCCATATATTAATTGGTTAGTAACAGAGTGTAACCTTCCAATCAAAAAAGTGACGAGTGATTTATCAACACAAACATTTGGTGGATGGCAATCGCAATTAGATGCTTTCATCCAAGCTAAGCGTCAATCACAGGAAGAACAAGTGATTCTTTCTCCGAAATGGCATCAGTTGCTCAGTCAGATTACAGAGAAAGTATCTAATCGCCAAGGTTTGAATCATTTGTTACATAGTACAGATTATAAAAATAAAGTTGTCAACTTACCTTCAAGTTTAGCAAAAGAATTGTATGGTCAGCATTTAAGATTATCCATTTCTCAACTAGAAATGTACAATCGTGATCCGTTTAGCTTCTTTATGCGTTATGGGTTACGGTTAAATGAAAGAGATATTTTTACCTTATCTCCGTTAGAAACGGGGACGTATTATCACGCGGTCCTTGACTATGTTGTCAAAATGGTTCAAAAGGACCAACTTAATCTAGGGTCATTAACCGAACAAGAATTAAAAAAATACGCTGAAATTGCGTTTAGTGAGTTAAAACAAATTGACATGCATCCCGAATTTACCATTTTAACAAGCTCGCAAATTATGAACCAATTGGGCCAACGAATGGATTTAAAATTATGGCAATTATTAAAACAAATCGAGCAACAACAAAAAGATACCGAGTTTAATACAATTGAAACTGAAAAAGCCTTTGGGTTTGACAGAAGTTACGCTTATCAGTTGTTACTACCTGATGGGGATACAATTGATTTGCGGGGGAAAATTGACCGTATCGACAAAGTGGATTATGAAGGAAAAACATATCTGCAAATTGTTGATTATAAATCGAATCATAATGTTAAAGTTGACTTTAGTAAGATTTATACCGGTCGTCAATTACAATTATATACTTATTTAGCTGTCGCATTGAACTTATATCAAGCGACATTGTCTAAGGATGTATTACCGTTTGGAGCTTTCTATCAAAATATCAATTTAGCCAAACAAACAATAAAAACGCAAAGTGAGTGGGATAAAAAAGTTACAGATTCGGTTCAGAAACGTTATCAATTATCTGGTTATGTGCTAGGGGATATTGACTTATTAAAAGCAGTAGATGAGTCGTTTAATACAAAACGAAAATCTCAAGTTTATCATGCCGAACTAACCCAAAAGGATACGTTTAATAAGAAAAATAGTTATCAATTAAGTGATGAAGAATTTCAGTTAATGTTGGCATTTGTTAAAGAAAGAATTCAACAAACAGCAACGAAGATAAAATCAGGATATATTCAATTGGAACCGTTCAAGGATGATAACTTTACATTATCAAAAACAGCTCCTTATCGTTCGGTCTCATTATTTGATGTCACTGAACCAGAACAACCTTATCGAGAAGAGACTGATTTGAAGAATAAATCAGAATTCTTTAAACAGGTCAAAAAAGACTTACAGGAAGGAGAAGAAGATAATGAGTAACATTCCAAAACGCGATCCGCAATCATTATTTACTGACAATCAGTGGCAGGCTATTCACGAAGATGGACATAATTTACTATTGTCAGCTTCTGCTGGTTCAGGGAAAACGAGTGTTTTAGTCCAACGAATTATTGCTAAGATAAAAAAAGGTGTTAGTATCAAACGGCTGCTAGTCGTTACTTTTACTGAGCGAGCAGCTGGTGAAATGAAAGAACGTCTAGAAAAAGAATTAAGAAACTTAGTCAATCAGACCTCTGATACGGGAAAACAACGATTCTATATTCAACAAATACAATCATTACCAGAAGCTGATATTTCAACTATTGACGCTTTTTGTCGTCAAGTGATTTTACGATTTTATTATCTAATAGACCTTGATCCGGTTTATCGTTTGTTAACGGATAAAACAGAAATTTCATTACAACGGCAAAAGGTATGGCAACAATTAAAAGAAGAATGGCTAGCTGTAGGAGACGAGGATTATCTGATTGTCCATAATAATTTTTCCAATGGGCAGAGCGATAAAGCGGTCGATGATTTAGTATATTCACTATATGACAAAGCTAGGGTTCATGCGAATCCAAAACAATGGTTAGAGGAATTGCTTCACTTATACGATGGCAATGAAACGTTCGGTGACTCACAATTATTTCAAGATTATATCCAGCCGATGGTATTGAGTGAAATTGAGCGACTAAAGAATCGCCTCTTCCAATTAAAACAACAATTACCAACTGCTGAAGCCGACCCATTTAAAAAGTTAAGTGATGATATCGACAGTATAATCGAACGATTCAATCAAATTAAACAGCTATTACAAGTTAGTTATCAACAAGCTTTTGACTTAGCTCATAGCAAACTCCCAATTAAAACGAGCGTCAGCAAAAAAGGGCTAACGGATGAAGAAAAGGATATATACAAAGAATACGCTGATAGATTCAAAGCAATCAAGGATGATTTCAATAAAAAAATAGTTCCCAAATATTTAGCGTTTAATGATGCAACTCAGACGCAATTTCATCATGAAGCATATCAAATCGCCAAAGCAACGATTCAGGTACTGATACGTTTCTTATCTAAGATGGAAGAACAAAAGCGAAAAGATGCTGTTATGGATTTCTCTGATATTGAAGGATATACGTATCAGATTTTAACGTCACCTTCTAAAAATCAAGCGGGTGAGACTGTTAGTGAAGCAAAAATATATTATCAATCGCTCTTTGAAGAAATATTGATTGATGAGTACCAAGACGTGAATGCGTTACAGGAAGCCATTTTAACGACCATTTCACGTGGTAATAATATGTTCATGGTTGGAGATGTTAAACAAAGTATTTATCGTTTTCGTTTCGCTGAGCCTCAATTATTTATTCAAAAATTCGAAGATTATGCTGATGGAGAGAATGGAAATCGCATCATTTTAGCTGAAAATTTCCGTAGTCGGAATAATGTGTTGCAATTTACGAATTACATTTTTCGACAAATAATGGATAAAACAGTCGGTCAAATTACTTATGATGATACCGCTGCTTTAGTCAATGGGTTCAAAGATTTTAAAGGTGAAACCAATCAATTTAATACAGAAGTGTTGATGTATGAATCGACGTCAGAAGATGACGATAATCGCTATTCAGAAAAAGGAGAAAAGGATTCATCTTCAAGTAATTTTACAGGTGATGAAGGGGAAATCACCTTAATGGCGCAAAAGATTAAGCGAATGATTCAACACAAATTTAAAATTTACGATAAAACCCTCAAACAAATGCGTCCGATTACTTATAGGGATATTGTTATTTTAGCAAGTTCAAGAACACGTTATTTGGATATTGAGAAAGTATTTGAAACATATCATATTCCGTTACATTTAGATAAATCCACCAACTATTTTCAACGGATTGAAATGTTGGTTATGTTAAATGTTTTACGTCTCGTTGATAATCCTGATCAAGATATTCCGTTAGCTTCGGTTTTACGATCACCTATTCTTAATTTGAGCGAACCTGAATTAGCTAACATTCGATTAGCTAATCAAAATGGGTCTTATTATCAAGCGTTTCTAGCTTATCTTGAGCAAGCAGATTTAGAAGATAATTTGGCCAAGAAATTAAAACAATTTGATTATTGGCTAGAGAATTGGCGGAATATGGCGAGAGATCATGCCATCTCAGAGTTAATTTGGCAGATTTATTTGGATACTGGATTTTTAACATATGTTAGTGGAATGCCTAATGGGGAACAACGGCAGCGTAATTTACATGGTTTATATCAAAGAGCTGTTAATTTTGAGAATTCAGGATTCAAAGGATTGTTTCAATTTATCCAATTTGTAGAGGCTATTCTCTCTCAAGATAACGATTTAGAAACACCTCAGGTTATTGATGAAGACATGAATAATGTCTCAGTGATGACAGTTCATGCGTCAAAAGGATTGGAATTTCCAGTCGTCTTTTATTTAAATTTCACACAAAAATTTAATACTGAGGATGTTAAACAGCCATATATAGCAAGTGATGCCATTGGACTAGGGGTAGAAATTAATAATCTAAGTAAACAAGTGAGTTACCAGGATCCTTTATTCCAACTAGCTAAAATCGAAGAGAAGCAACAACTCTTAGCCGAAGAGATGCGTAAACTTTACGTTGCCCTAACAAGAGCAGAACAGAAGCTTATTTTAGTTGGTAAAGTAAAAGATTGGGATAAAGCAGTGACTGTTTGGGGTAATATGGTGAGTGAAGACGAGTTGATTCCGTCTACTAATCGCTTAAACGCTCAATCTTTAGCAGATTGGATAATGCCCGCTATTTTAAGGCATAAGAATAGTCAAAATGTGAATCATGTGTTAGATATTCCTATTTTACCGTCCAAAGAACTAACTAATCTTCTTAAAATTGAAGTTGTGAATGAAGAATCATTAAGTAAAAGGCATAACACTAGTACAGTCGAGTCAGAGGTCGATAACGATATTAACCTGCAAATGCTTGATATTGATATCGATAACCTTCCAGATGTGAATTGGAAATATGCATATAGACAAGCGATTAAAACAACTAGTTATCAATCGGTTAGTGAATTAAAACGACTGATGCAAGATCCTGATGAAGAGGAATTGACGCCTTTTCAAATTCAAAAGCAAAATAGTATGCGTTATACGAGTGATACGTTTGAAGGGCCCCAATTTATTCAGAAAGCAATTAAAGTAGCAACACCTCAAGCGATTGGGACAGCTACTCATTTATTAATGCAACGCGTGCCTTTAGACACGATGCCTACGACTGATTCGCTCCGTAATTTATTTACGCAGTTAGCTAAAAAAGGGGTAGTGAATCAAAAATTAGAAACAGCGATTGACTTCGATAACTTGGCCGCTTTTTTTGCCACCGATATGGGACAGCTTTTATTACGCGAACATCACGATTTATATCGTGAAGAAAGTTTTTCTTTGATGTTACCTGCTAATGAAATTTTTGATGAAACAGGGCTAGAAGACCGATTATTAGTTCATGGAACGATCGATGGCTTTATTTTAAAATCAGATCATATTATTTTATATGATTTCAAAACTGACCGCCTTAATTATTTAAATCCTGGTCAGCAAGAAAAAACGTTAAGAGAGCGATATGAAACACAAATTTCATTGTATGCTAAAGCTTTAGAAGCGATTTGGGGGCGACCAGTAACCAAAAAAGTTCTTATTAGCTTAGATACAGTTAAAAATTTTTATATTTAGGGCTTGCATTTTTATAAATACCCGTGCTATAATATATTTTGTCGTTAGGAAATATGTTATAGCACATGCGGGTGTAGTTTAGTGGTAAAACTACAGCCTTCCAAGCTGTTGTCGCGAGTTCGATTCTCGTCACCCGCTTAATATAGAAGAGTGAGACTGATTTGGTCTCACTCTTTTTTGCTGAATAAATGATATGAGAGGTGAATCATTAATGAAGTATTATGCTGTCCGCAAAGGTCGCCAAAAAGGAATTTTTACCTCATGGCCTGAATGTCAAAAGCAAGTGAGTGGTTTTAAAGGCGCGGAATTTAAAAGTTTCAAAACCAAATCAGAAGCACAAACGTATTTAAATCAAACCAATTCCCTTCAAAATCATCAACAACAAACATCTATGACGAAAGAAGATGCCTTAGTCGTATATGTGGATGGTAGTTATGATCAAAGGCTTAAACGTTATGGTTATGGTGGGGTGATTATTTATCAAAATCAGGAAACGACCTTCCAAGGTAGTGGTACGGAAGCTGATTTGATTGTTATGCGTAATGTTGCGGGTGAACTTTTAGGAGCTATGCGTGCTGTGTCAATTGCGGAAAAGATTGAAGCTCCTAGTATTATTATTTACCACGATTATGCCGGAATCGCTAAATGGGCGACTGGCGACTGGCGAGCAAATAAATCTGCCACTCAATATTATCAGCAATTTATGCAAAAACATGCTCAAAACTTGACGATTCATTTTGAAAAGGTAGCAGCACACACGGGTGACTATTATAATGAACAAGCAGATCAATTAGCTAAGGAAGCGGTGCGCAATGCATTATAGGAACAAAAATATGATTATTCAGTATGTGCTTATATTTGGACTTGTTTTATTAGATCAACTTGTTAAATGGTGGACAGTATCTAATTTACCGTTATATACTGATCAATCTATTATTGATAATATCTTATCGCTATTCTATATTCAAAACGATGGCGCAGCTTGGGGAATTTTAAGCGGTCAAATGTGGTTATTTTATATTATAACGGTTGTTGTTATTATTGGATTATTTTATATGCTACATACAGATGGAAAACAACATGTTCTCTTGCGAACTGCTCTAAGTTTCCTAATAGGAGGCGCGATTGGGAATTTTATCGATCGTCTACATTTAAATTATGTGATTGATATGTTTCGATTAAAATTCATTAATTTTCCAATTTTTAATATTGCTGATGTCGCACTTACTATTGGTGTTATATTACTCATTTTCTACGTTTTCTTTGGAAATCATGAATTGGAGGAAAGTGAATGAAATATAAGGTCAGTCTTAATGCTCAAGGTCAGCGTCTGGATCGATTCTTGACAGATGAAACTATTAGTGAAAGTCGAACGACAATCAAAGAGTGGATAAAAAAGGGGTTTGTCACTGTAAATCAACAACAAGAAAAAAGTAGTTATAAAGTGATAGAAGGAGACAAAATTGAAGTTTGTCTTCCAAAAGAGAGTCAGGACACGCCATTATTATCTCCAGAACCTATGGATTTAGATATTGTCTATGAAGATACGGATATTATTGTTGTCAATAAGCCGCAAAATTTAGTCGTACATCCATCACCTAATCATTTGAATCATACTTTAGTGAATGGATTACTCGACCATGTGTTAAAACACCACGAGCAGTTAGCGGATAGCCCGAATGGTGAATATCGCCCCGGAATTGTTCATCGTATTGATAAAGATACTTCAGGACTTTTAGTCGTTGCTAAAACAGAACTTGCTTTAGAGAATTTGACTAATCAAGTGTCTAATCATTCGATGTCGCGAAAATATATGGCGCTAGTTTATGGTGATATAGCAGAGGAATCTGGTCAAATCAACGTGCCTATAAAACGTCATCCTGTTGATCGCTTACGCTATGAAGGGCATCCTGAAGGGCGCCAAGCATTAACTTATTTCAAAGTATTGGAACGCTTTAATCAATTTACGCTACTTGAACTATCGTTAGCAACTGGACGGACTCATCAAATCCGTGTCCATTTACAATTTATCAATCATCCCGTCGCTGATGACCCATTATATTCTAGAGATCATAAGCAGCAGTTTTTTACAACAAATGGTCAGTTATTACATGCGTATCAACTCACTTTAAATCATCCACGTTCTGGTGAATTAATGACTTTTGAAGCTGATTTACCTTACACGTATCAAAGTATATTAGAAAATTTACGTCATGAGATATAAAAAAGTTTTCTCACGTAAATTTAATAATTGCTTTGCAAAACAGGAATGAATTTAGTAGAATGATATGGTGATAGAATAGAGAGGGGATTTTGAATGACTACTGGAGCATGGATTTTTGTTGCAATCATTACATTTATTTTAGGCATGGTTGCGGGATTCTTCATTTCACGTAAATATATGATTAAATATTTTGAAGAAAACCCACCAATTTCAGAAGATATGATACGAGCAATGATGGCACAAATGGGGCAAAAGCCATCAGCTAAACGTGTTCGTCAAATTTCGCAATCAATGCGTAGTGTAGGAAATAAACGTAAATAATAAAATCTTTTAAGCCGAGACCCTGTGTTTCGGCTTTATTTTTCTTCTTGGAGGGGTGAAAACTATGTTTTCAATATTTAAAAAACTGAGTTGGTTTTTCAAACTAAGATGGAAGTCTTATCTCTTTGGTGTAACTGCTCTGATTACTTGCGCCATTTTAACGGCAGCCACACCTAAAATTGTTGGTAATGTGATTGACCAAATGGCTAGCGGACAATTAACAATGTCAACCCTTCTTATGCAAGTTGGGATTATTTTAGTTTTTGGATTAATTATGTATGTTTTACGTTTTGGATGGCGCTCGGCTATCTTTGGAAATTCAACGATTCTAGAGTCTATTATGCGTAATCGCTTATTTCATCATTTTACGCAAATGGATAATACATTTTTCCATAAATATCGTACCGGAGATTTGATGGCTCATGCGACTAACGACTTAGCTGCCTTACGATTTGTTGCAGGTGGTGGGATCTTGACCCTAACAGATTCCATTTCAATCAGTGCCATTACTATTTTCTCGATGCTAGTCCTAATTGATTGGAAATTAACAGTATTAACGATTATTCCTTTCCCATTACTAATTATTAGTTCGCGTTATTTAGGGCAACGAATGAATCGAAGTTATAAAAAATCATTAGAAGCATTTTCACGACTAAATGATCGCGTACAAGAAACTGTCTCTGGAATGAAAGTGGTTAAAGCTTTTGGGGAAGAGAAAGAGTTCAATCAAGATTTTCAGGATGATGTTCAAGGTATCATTCGAGCAAATAAAAAAGTTTATACTCTGGAATCTGGGTATAACCCAATTAATCAAATTATTATTGGTTTAACGTATGTTTTAACTTTATTTGTCGGGACATTCTTTGTCCAATCTGGACGAATTTCAATTGGGGATTTGGTTGCTTACTTTTCTTATTTAGGAAATATGACGTGGCCATTACTGGCTGTAGGTAATTTAGTTAACACTCTAGAACGTGGTAGTGCGAGTTGGGACCGTGTCGCTGCCTTATTAGAAGAAACGTCAGCAGTCGTTGAAAAGGAAGATGCTTTATCAGGTCCCGTATCAGGTGATATTCATTTTGCTATTGAAGATTTTGCTTATCCAGATGGAGATGGCGACGATCATATTCAGAACGTTCACTTTGATTTGCCAGTTGGAGAAACATTAGGAGTTGTCGGTAAAACTGGTAGTGGGAAAACCACGTTGTTTAAATTGATGCTCCGCCAATACGATAATTATCAAGGCCAAATAACTTATGGAGGCGTTGATTTACGAAATTACCAACTGCAAGCTCTGTCACAAGCTTTTGGATATGTTCCACAAGATAATTTCTTATTTTCAACGACTATTCGGGATAATATTCGGTTTTCAAATCCAGAATTGCCACAGTCTGAAGTTGAGAAGTATGCTAAATTGGCAGATATTCATGATGATATTATGTCATTTCCTGAAGGCTATGATACTGAAGTTGGGGAACGAGGCGTTTCTTTATCAGGTGGACAGAAACAACGGATCTCAATTGCTCGCGCTTTAGCGGTGGAGCCAGAGTATCTTATTTTAGATGATGCCTTGTCTGCTGTGGATGCACAAACTGAAGAACGTATTTTAGCTAATTTGAAAACTTATCGAAACGAACAAACCACAATTATTGCGGCTCATCGTTTAAGTTCTGTAATGCATGCTAAAGAAATAATTGTGATGGATAATGGTCAAGTTTCTCAAAGAGGAACTCATAGTCAACTTGTTAATCAGTCAGGTTGGTATCGAGAAACCTATAATAAACAACAGTTACAAGCTAAGTTAGGTGAGGAGGAAATTAGTGATGAAAACAACAACAACTAAAACCTCTTTCTCTTTAAAAGAGCAGTGGCAAATTTTTAAAATGTTGATAGCTTTTACGAAGGGCTATCGAGGACAATTTTTAATGTCTTTTATCGCTATGGCTGGTGTCAGCGGAATTGCAGCTTACTTACCTGTTGTTATTCAACAATATATGGATAATTACTTGCGAATGGGTAATGCGACTTTGATGATTACCATCCGGGTGAGCTTATTTTATTTAGTACTGACCATTTTGAAATCTATTTTTGAATATGTACAAAATTATTTGTTTCAAATGGCTTCGGAACGAACAGTAGGAGATATTAGGGATACATTATTTGATCATGTTATTAAGCTTGGAATGCGTTATTTTGATCAGGTACCCAATGGGACCGTTGTTTCTAGAGTAACCAATGATACTGAAACAATTATTGAATTTTGGAACGTTTTCCTAAATCTTTTTAATGGTTTGTTTAACGTTATCGCTGTGGGTATTGCTATGTTTACTCTTGATTGGGAATTAGCGTTAATGTTTACCGCTTTTCTACCAATTATTTTATTGTTAGTCTATATTTATCAACGCTATAGTACGCGTATTTATAGTCAAATGCGGGAATCCTTAAGTCGATTAAATGCACGACTAAGTGAGTCGATTTCTGGTATAAATATTATTCAAGCATTTGCTCAAGAAAAACGAATGATGGCAGAATTTGATACGGTGAATCAAGAATATGTCGTTGCTAGAAAAGCAATGTTTAAAATGGATGCTCTACTTTTAATGCCAGCAATTAATCTAATTGAGGCTTCAGCACTTGCTTTAGTATTATTTGTTTTAGGTCGTCAGCAAATCATAGATGCTTCTGTTGAAATCGGAGTTATCTATGCGTTTACTTCTTATTCTAAATCATTCTTCCATCCTTTAGGTCAAATGATTGATAGTTTAAGTATTTTCCAAGATGGCATTGTTTCCGGTTCACGAATTAAAGAAGTTTTAAATTACCAAGAAATGGCGCCTACGTCTTTACCTGGAGCAAGTGCTCATATCACTGACGGAGAAATTAGTGTTCGAGATCTATCATTCTCATATGATGGTGAAAAATCTGTATTAAAAAATATTAATTTTGATGTTAAACCCGGTCAAACTCTAGCATTAGTTGGCCAAACTGGATCAGGTAAGTCATCAATTATTAATGTTCTTATGCGGTTTTATGAGTTTTCTCATGGTAAGGTAATGATTGACGGTCATGACATTAAAGAGATTCCAATTGAAGAATTACGTGCTAAAATGGGATTAGTTTTACAAGATAGTTTTATGTTTTATGGAGATATTGCGAATAATATTACACTGCATAAAGATTATAATGATGAATATATTCAAGCAGCTGCTCAGTTCGTAAAAGCTGATGACTTTATTCGTGCGATTGACGGTAATTACCATGCTCGAGTCATTGAAGGTGGAGATGCGTTTTCTACGGGGCAAAATCAATTAATTAGTTTTGCGCGAACGATTATTCGCGAACCTAAAATATTAATCTTAGATGAAGCGACAGCTAATATTGATACCGCTACTGAACAAAAAATTCAATCTGGTTTAGATAATATGCGTCGTGGTCGAACAACGATTATTATTGCTCATCGTCTCTCAACGATTAAAGATGCGGATAAAATTTTAGTTTTACGACATGGTGAAATTATTGAGTCAGGAACTCATGATGAATTGATTGCAGCTGGAGGAACTTATCACGATATGTATCAATTACAAACTTACCAAAAAGATGAATAGAAGGTGACCTATGTTATATAAATTTTTACTTTGGATAATTCGTGGCCTCATTCGCATCGTCAATGGGAAGGGACATTTTGAATATCATGAAGATTATAACCCAGATGCGACATATGTCGTAGTGGCTCCTCATCGCAGTCTGCTGGATCCTATTATTATCGCTAAAGCACTTTATCCTAAGCAAGTCGCTTATATTGGAAAAAAAGAGTTGTTTAGTAATAAATTTATGTCTTGGGTTTTCAATTCAGTAAATGTTATCCCTGTTGATCGTGATAAACCAGGTGTCAGTACAATAAAAAATGCTGTTCGAGTATTAAAAGACGGAGACAAGCATGTGGGAATTTTCCCAACTGGCTCACGATTTTCTGATGAAATTAAACCAGGATCAGGAAAAATTGCCAAAATGGGTAATGTTGACTTATTACCGGTCACTTATCAAGGACCAATTAAAATTTCTGGTCTTTTTAGTCACAAAAAAGCGAATCGGGTGAAATGTCGGGTAGGAAAACCCATTGCTCTTCCTGACGGAAAACGTTTAACAAAAGATGATATGAAAATAGTTAGTCAAGAAATTGCTGAATCATTTGCTGAAAATGATGCGCAATTAGATCCCGAGTATACTTATGATGTTGAAAAAATGCGTGCAGAGTATGAAGCTAGAAAGGCTAAATAAATGTTAGAGTTAAAAAATATTGCGAAATCATATACGACAGGTAATTTTACTCAGAAAGCATTAGATGATGTCTCTCTTTCCTTCCGTCAAAATGAATTTGTTTCTATTTTGGGACCATCAGGATCAGGGAAAACAACATTATTAAATATTATTGGTGGTTTGGATCAATATGATAGTGGGGATTTACTGATTGATGGTCAATCAACAAAAGATTATTCTAATCGTGATTGGGATACCTATCGTAATTACTCCATCGGTTTTGTTTTCCAATCTTATAATTTAATTCCCCATCAATCAGTGCTGAATAATGTTATTTTAGCTCTAAAGCTAGGTGGCTTATCAAAAAGCGAGCAAAAAACTAAAGCAACCAAAGCTTTAGAAGAGGTTGGGTTGGGTGACCATATTCACAAAAAGCCTAATCAGTTGTCGGGAGGACAAATGCAACGGGTTGCAATTGCGAGAGCTCTAGTCAATGATCCTGAAATAATCTTAGCTGATGAACCGACTGGAGCACTTGATTCTAAGACGTCGACAGCAATTATGGATTTATTACAACAGGTGGCTAAAGACCGATTAGTCATTATGGTAACCCATGATCCTGAACTGGCTCATAATTATTCTACTCGGATTGTTCAGCTTCATGATGGGGTCATCACTGCTGACTCAGACCCTTATGAAATCAAGCAGCATTTAGCAGGTAATCCCCCTAAAAAACAGTCAGGAATGTCATTTTTGACGGCTTTAGGATTGAGTTTTAATAATTTATGGGACAAAAAAGCACGAACACTATTAACTGCTTTTGCGGGTTCGATAGGGATTATTGGAATTGCCCTTATTTTAGCGTTAACGAATGGTGTCAGTCAGTATATTACTGATGTTCAAGAAGACACGTTAGCTTCATACCCTTTAACTATTAATTCAGAAGAAATGGATATTTCTTCCTTTGTTAATATGGGGGAATCTTTTTCGAAAGAGTTTGAAGAAGAAGCTAACAAAGGATTTAGTGATGTCCGTATCTCAACGATGGGATTAGAAGCTGAACAACAATTTAATGCAGGGTTGCAGGAGAATGATTTAAAATCATTTAAATCATTTTTAGAGAAGGATAACGGTATCCAAGAAGCTATTGGGAAAAATGGTGTGAATTATACCTATCCATTAAAATTTAAGGCATTTACTGAAGATGAAGATAATCAGTGGATTGATACTGATACGGTCATGGATGATGATAAGCAAAGTAATCAGTTTTCATTTGACTTTACTAACCAGGATGAAAATGGAAAATACTTTAATCAATTAACATCATCAAGTGATGCGGTTATTAGTCCGATGATTAAAGATACCTATGATTTAGTAGATGGTCAATGGCCATCTCAAGCAAATCAAGTGGTGTTAATTTTACTTCCTGATTATTCATTATTACCTGAAGATGCGGTTTCGATTGGTTTAATGACAAAAAGCGAGTATGATGATTTGAACTCGACGATTGATTCAGGAGATGAGGTTAAAGGGCCACGCTATAGTAGTGATGAAGTGATAGGACATAAATATTATCTCTATCCTGAAGCGATGAATTATACGAAACAATCAAATCAAACTTTTGAACGCGAGGACGAGTTACCCAATAAAGATAAAATAAAATCAGATGGTATTGAATTAGAAATCAGTGGGATTATTGCACCTAAAGAAACCGATTCAGCTGGTCCTGTTAGAGGGCCAATTGCTTATACGTCAGATTTAACAGATGAATTTAAGCAAGTGACAAATAATAGTTCCGTTGTTAAGCAACAGTCAGAAAATGTTGACACAAATGTTTTGACTGGATTACCGTTTGAAGCGAAAGATGATAATGAAAAAGCAGAACAAGGGAAGGATTACTTAGAAAACCTTACTGATACTGAAAAAGTTATGGCTTATTTCAAGTATGTAGGTGACAATGAAGAGGCTAATCATACAGCTAATGATTCCGCCAATGCTATGGATTTATCTATGTTACAAGCGGATGATGAGGAAGATGATGTTAAGAATAGTCCACTCATTGGATTATTTGACGAATGGGTGGATAATCAAGCATCTAAAGACGATTTCATCCAAGTTTATCATGATGAATTAGCCGATTATAATTATGAAGACAATATGAAAAACTTTGGTGCTATTCATGATGATCAACCTGAAAGTATAGATATCTATACCGATTCATTTGATCAAAAAGATCAATTATCTGATGCTATTGAGCGGTATAATGATGAAGCGAAAGACGGAAAAGAAATTACCTATACGGATTTTGTCGGTTTATTAACGACTTCCATCGCCTCTATTATTAATGTTATTGCTTATGTTTTAATCGGATTCGTGTCTATTTCATTAATTGTATCAGCGATTATGATTGGCATTATTACTTATATTTCTGTTCAAGAACGAACGAAAGAAATCGGTGTATTACGTGCTTTAGGGGCAAGCAAACGAAATACGACAACAATGTTTGTTGCTGAAAACTTATTAATTGGAATTACTTCTGGAGCTGTCGGTGTGGGAATTTCTTATTTAGTGATTTTTACAGCTAATTATGTGATTCATCATGTCTTTAACCATCCAGAAATATCAGCCTACTTAGGTTGGAAAGCAGTCATTGCTCTTATTGTATTAGCAACCATTATTACAGTCATTGGTGGTCTGTATCCCGCTCGTTCAGCTGCGAAAAAAGATCCGGTAACTGCTTTACGAACCGAATAATCCAATCTTTAAAGAAGATGGTTTTTGCCATCTTCTTTTTTAAAACGCTGATTTAGGTGTCAAAAGATGACTTATGTTATAATAGTAGAATACTGAAAACGCTAAACAATGGGGTGTAGTCATGAAGTGGAGTATTTCAAGTAAAATTATTGATGAGGCGCATCAGTTAGTAAATGATGAACGAATTATAAAATTGGTTCCAGATGAAACAGAAACGGTCTGGCGCTCAGAAGTCGTGGATGATAAAACGTATAAAGTCATTTTAGATGGTACGGGTAAAGAAGAAGATGTCTGTCAATGTGACGTTTGGGAGAAAAAAGGGTATTGCCGGCATACAGTGGCGACTGAGCTTTTTTTACGTGAGTTGGATATGACACGAGTTTTTAAATTCAATAATGAACTAAAAAGATTCCCAGAAACAGCGGATGAAGATGCCTTAATGACGGTTTTAATGGAAGAGTTTAAACAAGATATTTTAGGAGAACCTGATGAAACGATTGAAGCACCACAGCTTTCTCCATTAAATATTGTTGTTGAAGTCCAAAACGAAGGAACACAATATTATCAAACAGACTTTTCCAATATTTTTTATTTAAGGTTAAAAATTGGTTATCATCGCCAATATTACGTATCTGATTTGTCAGAGTTTTTCAATTGTTTAGAAAATCATGGATTATATACTCTTCCTAATCGTGAAAGAGAGACTATTTGGTTAAGTCCTGTAACCTTTTCTAAAGCAACCTATGAATTTCTTAGCCAGCTCGCACAATCTTATATGTTTGATCGAGAAAAACATATGAAATCTCTTCACACCCCTGATAGTCGTCACTTGAAACAACGTTATTATTTAAACCGTGAACAAATTCAAACGTTATTAACTTATCACGAGGATACGCCATTTGAATTGCAATGGTTGATTGATAATGAAAGTGTTCATTTTAATCGTCAGCAGCCATCAAATTTTCTTACAATTTCTAAACAAAATCAAAAGATAATATTTAAATTTAATCCGAATATTCATTGGTTTAAACATTATGGAATTGTTGCAATCAATCAAGAGGTGTACCAGGTTGGCTTAACTAAACAAGACTTTCAAGCAATGAGTGCGTTGTATAACCAAATTGTTGAGCATCAATTTGAACTTGAAATAGATATTGATCAGGCAAAAGAATTGATTATGAATTTTGGATATTTATTCCGAAAAATTCAACCAGAAATTAATTTTGCTGAAATAGTAAATATACAACAAGAGAAATTAGTGACAGAACTTATTGCTGATTTAACACAGCAAACATTGCAAGTTGAATTGATTCATCATTATGGGACTCAAGTAGCATATCGACCTCATCAATTAACAATAAGTGATGAAGACCCCATTATATTACGAGATGTGACGACCGAAATAAAACGTGAACGTTGGATGAATCGTTTGCATTTTTCATATGAGAATAATCACTATTCACAAAAATTTCCATCAGTAACTGAAGCGGTTCACTTTATTAAAAAATTGACGCATTCATTACCACACGGTTGGCAATGGACATTCAAAGATAAGTTAGCAGGACTAGATGAGCATGAGCTTAATGGAGAACTTGAACTAAATCGTGGAACGACTAATCGTTATTTGACCATTAATTTTAATATTGAAGATGTAGAGTCACAAGAAGTTGACCGAATATTAGAAGCAATTGTTAACCGTGAAACTTACTATCAATTGAGTGATGGTCGCATTGTAGATGTTTCAAATGTTTTACCTGAAGAGCAAGAAGAATTAGTTCAACATCTTTATCAGCAAAATGGGGAAGTTAAGTCAGGCGATAAAATTCCAATTTATCAAACATTGCGATTCGCTAGTGAGCTTCAAGATCAAGCTGACTTTCAACGATTTTATGATGAAATTATTCATTATAATGATTATATTGATGTGGATTTAGCTGGTTTGAAGACGACATTATCCCATTATCAACTAGAGGCAGTTAAGTGGTTAAAAGCTTTGAGTCGATACCAACTAGGAGGCTTATTAGCGGATGAGATGGGACTAGGGAAAACTGTCCAAACGATTGGGTATGTTTTAGATGCTTGGAATTCCAATCAGAAGTTAAAATGTCTGATTATTACGCCAGCTTCCGTATTGTATAATTGGAAGCATGAATTTAATCGCTTCGCTCCTAAAATTCCAGTAACTGTTATTGATGGTTCAATTGAAGAGCGCGAAACGTTACGTGAAAATGCTGGAAATATTATGTTAACGTCTTATCAAAGTTATCGAAATGATCAAGAAGCCTACAAGGATGACTTTTTTGATGTGCTTATTTTAGATGAGGCCCAAGCAATAAAAAATGAGCGGACATTATTATATCAATCAGTAGCTAAACAAAAAGCGGGAATGCGAATTGGATTATCAGGAACACCGTTAGAAAATAATCTAAGTGAATTTTGGGCCATGATGCGAATTATTCTTCCTGGATTATTGCCTGATGCTAAAACTTTTCAAAATTTGTCAACGAGTGACATCAGACAATTAACAGCGCCATTTGTTTTAAGACGGACTAAACAAGACGTTCAATTGGACTTACCAGATAAAGAAGTGTCTGATCGCTACGCTTCACTTGACGCTAAACAAAAAAATATTTATTTGGCTTATTTGGAAGATATTAAGAATAAAATGGATCAAGCGAGTCAGTTATCTAATATTCAAATGGATTTATTAGCAGGAATTACTCGACTTCGTCAAATATGCTGCCATCCACAATTAATAGATAGTGATTACTCAGGAACATCAGGTAAATTTGAATACTTTAAAGAAACATTAGATAGAGCTTTAGATGCGGGGAAATCCGTTCTGGTCTTTTCTCAATTTACCAGTATGCTAGATATTATTGGAAACTATTTAGAGGACCAATCTATTGCTTACTATAAAATAACAGGTCAGACTAAAAAACAAGTTCGCCAAGAGCAAGTGACGGCATTTAATCGCCAAGAGCGTCAAGTGTTCTTAATTTCTTTACGTGCCGGTGGGGTTGGATTAAACTTAACCGGGGCTGATACGGTATTTTTATATGATTTATGGTGGAATCCTGCGGTAGAAGAACAAGCTATTGGACGCGCTCATCGAATTGGACAAACGAACGATGTGCGGGTATATCGTTTTATTACCGAGGGAACAATCGAACAACGGATTGCTGAGCTACAAGAAGAGAAAAGAATTCTATTCGATGAAGTCTTTACCGAGGGAGAATCAGGAATCAATCAATCATTAAGCCTGGAAGATTTACAACAAATTATAGGAATTAAAAATTAACTTGCAAATTAACTTGTCTTATGGTAAGTTAATTGGGTGCGCATGCACAGCTAATTCACACGTTACGGATGAAAACGCAAGGTGCTCAATGATTGAGTGGCGTTTTTTAGAAGTAGCGGCGGAAAATAAACCAAATGGAGGAATTTACATGTCAGTAATTAGCATGAAACAATTATTAGAAGCAGGTGTTCACTTTGGACACCAAACACGCCGTTGGGACCCTAAAATGGCTCCTTACATTTTCACAGAACGTAATGGAATCTACATTATCGACTTACAACAAACTGTTAAATTAGTTGATAAAGCTTATAACTATGTTCGTCAAGTTGCTGAAAATGATGGTGTTGTTTTATTCGTAGGTACTAAAAAACAAGCACAAGAATCTATTGCTGATGAAGCAAAACGTGCTGGTCAATACTATGTTAACCATCGTTGGTTAGGTGGTACGTTAACTAACTGGGAAACAATCCAAAAACGTATTGCTTACCTTAAAGACATCGACCGTATGGAAGAAGACGGAACATTTGATGTTTTACCTAAAAAAGAAGTTATGGACTTAATGAAAAAACGCGAACGTTTAGAAAAATCATTAGGTGGTATTAAAGAAATGCCACGTATTCCTGATGTTATGTTCGTTGTCGACCCACGCAAAGAAGCTATCGCTATTGCTGAAGCTCGCAAATTAAACATCCCTGTAGTTGCTATGGTAGATACTAACTGTGACCCAGATGATGTAGATTTTGTTATCCCTTCAAATGACGATGCTATTCGTGCGGTTAAATTATTATCAGCTACAATGGCAGACGCTGTTATCGAAGGTCAACAAGGGGCTCAAGAAGAAGAGGAAGCACCAATTACAGCTGAAGACTTTGAATCAGATGCTGTTTTAGATGACGCTTCAGAAGTAGAAGAATAAGCGATACCATAGTTGAAGTATATACGCGAATAGCGTAAAATAAGACTTAAGTAGTTGGCTATCTGATAAGTATTAGGAGCTAGGAAGCTTTACTTATGGGATAGCCTTTTATTAAGACATGAAGATTCTAGGAGGAATGAATGCAAATGGCAGTATCAGCTAAAGAAGTTAAAGAATTACGTGATCGTACAGGCGTTGGAATGATGGAAGCGAAAAAAGCTTTAGTTGCAGTTGACGGTGACATGGATAAAGCAGTTGACTACTTACGTGAAAATGGTTTAGCAAAAGCCGACAAAAAAGCTAACCGTATCGCTGCTGAAGGATTAACTAAAGTTGCTATCGATGGTAATGATGCAGCAATCGTTGAAGTAAACTCAGAAACTGACTTTGTTGCTAAAAACGATCAATTTATCGATGTTTTAGATAAAATTGCGAATGCAATCTTAGTTAATAAACCTGCTGACTTAGAAGCCGCATATGAAATTGATATGGATGGTAAATCATTACAAAACTTCTTAAAAGAAGCGACTTCAGTTATCGGAGAAAAAATTTCATTACGTCGTTTTGAAACAATTACTAAATCAGACGATCAATCATTCGGTGAATATGTTCACCAAGGTGGACGTATTTCTGTATTAGTATTACTTGATGGTAACAATGATGAAGTTGCTCAACAAGTTGCTATGCACGTTGGTGGTATGAAACCTCAATACTTAAATGAAGACGATGTTCCTGAAGAAAAACGTGAACATGAAAAACAAGTATTAACTGAACAAGCTTTAAATGAAGGTAAACCAGAAAAAATCGTTGAAAAAATGATTGCTGGACGTTTGAAAAAATACTTTGCAGAAATTTGCTTAGTTGATCAAAAATTCTTACTAGATGACAGTCAAACTGTTGGTGAATTTGCCGCATCTAAAGACACTAAAGTTGAACAATTTGTACGTTACGAAGTCGGCGAAGGTATGGAAAAACGTGAAGAAAACTTTGCAGACGAAGTAGCAAGTCAAATGGGTAAATAATTTCATTAGATTAATGGATGAGACATTCATTCAATAGTAAGGTTGGGGATGAATGACCGTTCCCAACCTTTTTTGTAAGGAGTTATCATATGGTAGAACCAAAATATAAGCGTGTCGTACTAAAATTAAGTGGTGAAGCCTTAGCTGGACCAAAAGGTTTTGGTATTGACCCGGATACAATGAAAAATGTCGCCCAAGAAATAAAAGATGTTCATGATTTAGGTGTTGAAATCGCTATTGTATGTGGTGGTGGAAACATTTGGCGTGGCGTTACTGGTGAAGAAATGGGTATGGAACGTGCCCAAGCTGATTATATGGGAATGTTAGCGACAATTATGAATGCGTTGGGCTTACAAGACGTCTTAGAAAATATAGGCGTTCCCACTCGTGTGCAAACCTCAATTGAGATGCGTCAAATTGCTGAGCCGTATATTCGACGCAAAGCCGAACGTCATCTAGAAAAAGGACGTGTCGTGATTTTCGCTGCCGGAACAGGTAATCCATACTTCTCTACCGATACCACATCTGCTTTACGAGCTGCTGAAATTGAGGCGAATGTGATTTTAATGGCCAAAAATGGCGTTGATGGCGTTTATTCAGCTGATCCTCGTAGTGATGAAACAGCTGAAAAATATAGCAATCTAACGCATTTAGATATTATTCAAAAAGGATTACAAGTAATGGATTCAACTGCTAGCTCATTAAGTATGGATAATCATATTCCATTGGTTGTCTTTAATTTAAACGAGTCTGGCAATATTAAACGCGTTGTTCTCGGAGAAGATATCGGAACAACAATTACAGATAAGGAGTCATAATATGGCAATTGACACAATTTTAAAAGATACAAAAGCACGAATGGCTAAAAGTGAAGAGTCTCTTCAACGCGAATTAAATCGTATTCGTGCAGGGGTTGCCAATGCCAGCCTATTAGATGGTATTAATGTGGAATATTATGGAGTTCCTACTCCGTTAAATCAATTAGCAACCATCTCTACCCCTGAACCTCGTATGTTAATGATTACCCCTTATGATAAAGGATCATTAGGTGAAATTGATAAAGCAATTCAAATGTCAGATTTAGGTATTCCACCAACAAATGATGGATCAGTTATTCGTTTGACAATCCCAGCTTTAACTCAAGAACGTCGCCAAGAATTGACAAAACGTGTAAATAAAAACTTAGAAGATGGTAAAGTTGCGGTTCGTAATATTCGTCGTGATGCCATCGATGAAGTAAAAAAAGCTCAAAAAGCTAAAGAAATTACTGAAGATGATGTTCGTAGCTATGAAGATGATATTCAAAAATTAACGGATGCTTCTATTGCAAATATGGAAGAATTAGCACAAGCAAAAGAAAATGAAATTTTAAATGTTTAATAATCTATGCTTGTCGAAGGAATCTAACAGGTGAGTTAGGTTCCTTTTTCTTTTGTCTAATCATGCAAATGCGTTAAAATTTAGTAAATGAGTATGTTTTGAGCCTATTCTTTGATACAATGAAAAGAGTATTTTCGGAGGGAAAAATATGAAAGCTAAGTATACTTTTAATGAAAATCTATCAGTACCAAAGCACGTTGCTGTGATTATGGATGGTAATGGACGATGGGCTCAAGAACGTGGCAAGAAACGGACAGAAGGCCATTATGAAGGGTTAATGGCATTACGTCGAGTGGCGATTGCAGCCCATAAAATGGGAGTTAAAGTTGTGACGGCTTATGCTTTTTCAACTGAAAACTGGAAACGCCCACTAAGTGAAGTGAATTATTTAATGACTTTACCGAAATCATTAAACGATGATGTATTACCCGATTTAATGAAAAATAATGTACAAGTTCGCTTAACTGGGTCATTAGATGGCGTTCCTAAAGTAACCCAAAAATATATAAAAAATGCGATTGAAAAAACCCATGATAATACTGGTTTAATTGTGAATGTCGCATTCAATTATGGGAGCCGCCATGACATCGTTGAAGCAACCAAAGCAATCGTCGATGATGTTCAGTCAGGAAAATTAACGACTGAACAAATTGATGAAGCGTTATTCGCAAAACATCTAGCAACTGGTCATCTAGGTGAGTTATCAGACCCTGACTTTTTGATTCGTTCAAGTGGAGAAGTTCGTTTAAGCAATTATCTCCTATGGGAGCTAGCTTATAGTGAAATGTTGTTTGTCGATACTAAATGGCCAGATTTTGATGAAGAGGTATTCAAAGCTTGTATTGGAGAATATCAACATCGGCAACGGCGATATGGGAAAACTGGAGAACAAATTGAAACCGATGAATAGGGAGGTGACAATATGTTTCAACGTGTAATTACAGCGATTGTTGCCTTGGCTATCTTTCTTCCACTATTATTTATTGGAGGATTGCCTTTTGAATTATTAGTAATGGTAATGGGAATTATTACCTTGTTAGAGTTACTACGAGTTGTTGGACAACCATTATGGCGGTTTGAAACTTTAGTAACGGTTATTATTATGGTATTAGTCATTCTTCCTAGTCGCGTTTTAACTTTATTTTCTAATGAAATCAATCAAATGATTCTTTTTTATGCAGGAGCTATGATATTACTTTTTATTTCAGTGTTTGTTCCTGATCGAGTGAAATTTGAACAAGCGGGGACATTATCTTTAGCTGCTTTATATGTAGGTCGCGGTTATCATTTTTTAATTGAAACTCGTAACTACGGCTTACTACCGTTACTCTTTGTTTTAGTCATCATATGGGGAAATGATAGCTTTGCCTATATTGTTGGCCGGTTAATCGGGAAAAATAAATTGGCACCTGAAATATCACCGAATAAAACCATCGAAGGATCAATTGGAGGTATCGTTGGTGCTTTTATTTTAAGTAGTATCATTTTATACTTTGATAATTTCTTTGGTATTAGCTTATTACAAAATATTATTTTAGTGACGTTAATTGGTATTATAGGGCAACTAGGTGATTTGGTAGAATCAGGAATCAAGCGAGCATATGGTGTGAAAGATAGCGGAACGATTTTACCAGGACATGGTGGTTTGTTAGATCGTTTTGATAACATGCTAATCGCATTACCAATGTTCTATTTTATTATTTCATTCTTTTAGAAGTGAGGAATCGTTATGCAAGCGATAATCGCATTTATTTTAATTTTTTCCATAATAGTGATTGTGCATGAATTTGGTCATTACTTTTTTGCTAAACGCGCAGGAATTTTAGTTCGTGAGTTTGCTATTGGTATGGGTCCTAAAATTTATCATTATGAAGGAGACGAAACAACTTATACGATACGGTTGTTACCAATAGGTGGTTACGTCCGTATGGCTGGATTGGAAGAAACTGAGGATAGTTTAGCTAAAGGCATGCAAGTCGTGATTGAGACGGATAAAAATGAGACGGTTCAATCTATCTCGACTGTTGAAGAAGAACAAAACTTTTCTGGATTACCTTTAGAAGTTATTGATGCGGATTTAGAAGATCAAATGTTTATAGAAGGAATCCCTTTCGGTGAAAGTCAGCCTAGACGATTCTCAGTCAGTGAAAAAGCTTTTTTTATCGAACCTGATGGGACTAAATTAAAAGTCGCTCCAAGACATCGACAATATCAATCAGCAAGTATTGGTCATCGTTTAATGACAAATTTTGCTGGACCTATGAATAATTTTATTTTAGCCATTGTTGCGTTTATTATCTTAGGTTTCGTTCAAGGAGGCGTTCCAACTAATAGTAATATTATTGGTGACGTTCAACCCAATTCACCAGCTGCCGAGAGTGGGATTAAAGCGGATGATGAAATTATTGCGATTAATGATGAAAATATTTTAAGCTTTGAGGCTATGGGTAAAGCCATTGAACCTCATAGTGACGAGAAAATTACAGTGACGATTAAACGTGATAATCAAACGCGTGACTTGCAACTTACGCCAGAAGGTGTCGATGCTGGTGAAAATAAAAAAGTCGCTAAAATTGGTGTTATGCCTAAACGAACGTTAAATCCAATTAAGGTAATAGGAAATGGCTTTGTATTAGCTTGGCAAATTGTAGCTGCAGTTTTTGCGGTGTTAATATCTATGTTTAAAACAGGCTTTGATATTAATAACTTTGGAGGTCCTGTTTATATGTATCAAGCGACGTCTCAAGTGGTTAGTTTAGGCGTCACTGGATTACTCTCTTGGTTAGGTGCCTTAAGTGTTAATTTAGGAATTGTCAATTTATTACCAATTCCTGCTTTAGATGGAGGTAAACTCGTCCTAAATATAATTGAACTTATTCGAGGAAAACCATTAAGTCCGAGGGTAGAAGGTTATATTAACGTGATAGGTGTCGTTCTTGTGTTCATTCTAATGATTGCTGTGACATGGAATGATATTTTACGTTTCTTCAGTTAAATGTTATGTGCGACAATAAGGGGCCATTTGATTGGTCCCTATTTTACTTAATTAAGGAGGAAAATATGGCAAATTCTCATGCTGAGGCTTTTCAAGTATTATTAAAACAATTAAATTGGTCGCCTAACCATGAAATATTCCAAAAAGGCGAAATCAAAAATGTGACAGTACATACACAATCGCGAGTATGGCAGTTTGATTTAAGTTTCGAACGTCGTCTTCCGGCACCATTATTTAAGGAACTAGAGGAACGATTAGCGAATGATTTTCAACCGGGACGTGCCCATATGCGAGTCATTGTGAGCGAAGAACTCCCAGTTAATCCAGAAGAAGTTTATGATTATTGGCCTATCATTATTAAACGGTCCAATATTTCAAATGGGTTAACTAACCAAATTTTTAAAAATCAATTACCAACGTATGAAAATAATCAGTTTATTATTCGTTGTGATAATGATCAGGTGAAACAAGTCATTGAAAAAAACTATATAGCGGTAGTCAAACAAAATTATCAAATGGCGGGCTTCCCTGTATTACCTTTTGAAGTAGTGGTGGACGTTGATACAGCTAATGATCGTCAAGATAATTTTCAGGCACGTCAAGACCATTTAATGGAAGCACAACAAGAGATAGCAAAAGCTGCTAATAAACGTCAACATGAAGCACCAAAACAAAAAGAAGCGGATGTATTACCAAAAGTTAATAAAGTTGCGATTGGGAAACCAGTCCCTCATGATGAACGTTTACGACCAATGAGCAGTTACGTCGAAGAACAACGTCAAGCGGTTATGGAAGGGGTTGTTTTCGAAGTTGAAATCAAACAATTACGTACGGGTCGTCAAATTTTAAAAATGAAACTATCAGATTATACGTCAGCCTTTATCGTTCAAATGTTCTCTAAAAATGATCAAGACAAAGCGATATTTGCTGCTATAAAAACCGGTATGTGGTTACGCGTTAAAGGGGACATCAAAATGGATGACCAATTTGAGCGTGATTTGGTTGTTACAGCGAATAGTTTTGAAGAAATTCACAAGGAAAAACGTCAAGATACAGCTCCAAAAGGCGAAAAACGAGTTGAACTGCATTTACATACTAATATGAGTATGTTAGATGCGACCAATTCAATTACTGACTATGCCAATCAAGCCAAAGCTTGGGGGCATGAAGCAATAGCCGTTACCGACCATTCCGCATTACAAGCCTTTCCTGAAGCGAGTCAGGCAGCTAAAGATACGGGATTAAAAATGATTTATGGTGTTGAAGCGAATGTTGTTGATGACGGTGTTCCAATTGCCTATAATCCGAGTGATATTGAACTCGAAGATGCAACTTATGTTGTTTTTGACGTGGAAACGACGGGGTTATCTGCTGTCTATGATCAAATTATTGAATTAGCAGCAGTAAAAATGCATCGTGGAAATGTTATTGATCAATTTGAGGAATTTATTAATCCTGGTCATCCTTTAAGTAGCACCACTATTAATTTAACTGGAATTACTGATGCGATGGTGCAAGATGCTAAACCGGTTGAAGAGGTAATGCAATCATTTAAAGATTGGACAGATGGCACCATTTTGGTGGCCCATAATGCGAGTTTTGATATGGGATTTTTGAATGCGACGTATAAACGTCTAAATATTCCAAAAGCTGAAAATCCAGTGATTGATACTTTGGAATTGTCACGGTTCTTGCATCCACAGATGAAATCCCATCGATTAAATACTTTAGCTAAACATTATAATGTCGCTCTTGAACAACATCACCGGGCAGTGTACGACTCAGAAACAACTGGTGCGTTATGCTGGATTTTCTTAAAAGAAGCGGCTAGTGAACATGATATTACGAACCATAAAGATTTGAATAAACGGGTCGGAGAAGGTGACGCCTATAAACGAACGCGTCCGTTTCATGCCACAATTATTGCTAAAAACCAAGATGGATTAAAAGATCTCTTTAAATTAATTTCGGCTTCGAATGTTACTTATTATTATCGGACACCAAGAATTCCACGTTCTTTATTAAATAAATCGCGTAAAAATTTATTGATAGGTTCAGCTTGTTCAGAAGGAGAGGTTTTTGAAGCTCTTATGCAAAAAGGGCGTCAGGAAGCAATCAATAAAGCTAGTTTCTATGATTATCTAGAAATCATGCCTAAGGGAATTTATGAACCGTTAATAAAAGATGAGCTAATTAATGATGAAGAAACATTAGAAAATATTATGCGTGAGTTGATTTCTGTCGGAGAAGAAGTTGATCGCCCAGTTGTTGCTACTGGTAACGTTCACTATTTAAATCCGGAAGATAAACCATATCGTGAAATATTGATTCATTCGATTAAATCAAATCGAACGAAATATTTTCCTGAGGCTCATTTTCGGTCAACTGATGAAATGCTAAACGATTTTGCTTTCTTAGGGGAAGAAATGGCTCATCAATTAGTTGTTGAAAATTCACAAAAAATTGCGAATCTCATTGAACCCATCGAACCACTAAAAGATAAATTGTATACTCCTAGTATCGAGGGGTCAGAAGAACAAATTACTGAGATGAGTTATGAGAAAGCTAAAAGTATTTATGGAGAGAATCTCCCTGAAATTATTGAAAAACGATTGAAAAAAGAATTGTCATCTATTATTGGTAATGGTTTTTCTGTTATTTATTTGATTTCACAAAAATTAGTGAAGAAATCTAATGATGATGGTTATATCGTAGGTAGTCGGGGATCTGTTGGTTCATCCTTTGTAGCCACTATGATGGGAATTACAGAAGTTAATCCATTAGCTCCTCATTATGTATGCCCCGAATGTCATCATAGTGAGTTCTTTACGGATGGAAGTGTCGGATCTGGATTTGATTTGCCAGATAAAGAATGCCCACATTGCGGGACTAAAATGAATAAGGACGGTCATGATATTCCATTTGAAACCTTCTTAGGATTTAAAGGCGATAAAGTTCCCGATATTGATTTGAACTTCTCAGGGGAATATCAACCGAGAGCGCACGCTTATACTAAAGTTCTTTTCGGAGAGGATAAAGTCTTTAGGGCAGGAACAATTGGTACTGTTGCTGAAAAAACGGCTTTTGGATATGTCTTAGGTTATGATCGTGATAACAACTTAAATTTACGTAAAACGGAGAAAGAATTTTTAGCGCAAGGTGCTACTGGTGTAAAACGGACAACTGGACAACATCCAGGAGGTATTATCGTTATTCCTGAATATATGGATGTTTATGATTTTACCCCAATTCAATATCCGGCCGATGATCAAAGTGCTGAGTGGCGAACGACTCACTTTGATTTCCATTCTATTCATGACAATGTGTTAAAACTTGATATTCTAGGGCACGATGATCCTACAATGATTCGGAAATTACAAGATTTATCAGGCATTGCCCCAACCGACATCCCAGTAGATGATCCTTCTGTCTATGAATTATTCAATGGTACTGAAATCTTAGGTGTGACGCCTGAACAAATTTATTCTAAAACAGGGACATTGGGAATCCCTGAATTTGGGACAGGTTTTACGCGTCAAATGTTAGAAGCAACTAAACCAACTACGTTTGCTGAATTATTACAAATTTCAGGTTTGTCACATGGAACGGACGTGTGGTTAGGTAATGCTGAAGTTTTAGTTCGAGAAAAAGGGCTACCATTATCTGAAGTCATAGGCTGTCGTGACGATATTATGGTGTATTTATTGCATAAAAATTTACCTGAATCGGATGCGTTCCAAATTATGGAAAAAGTTCGGAAAGGTAAAGGATTATCAGATGAACATAAAGCGATTATGCGAGAACATGATGTTCCAGAATGGTACCTAGAATCCTGTGAAAAAATTAAATATATGTTCCCTAAAGCTCATGCGGCAGCTTATGTTTTGAATGCTATGCGTGTTGCGTGGTTTAAAGTTCATCATCCCATTTGGTATTATTGTGCCTTTTTAAGTGTTCGTGCAACTGACTTCGATCTTGAAGCAATGACAAACGGATTACAAGCTACTAAAGCACGAATTGAAGAGATTCGTAACAAAGGGAATGACGCTAGCAATAAAGAGAAACAAACATTAGTTATTTTAGAGATTGTAAACGAAATGCAAGAACGTGGTATCGAGATGAAAATGGTTGATGTGGAAAAATCTGATGCTATGGCGTTTGAAATTATAGATGATCATACACTATTAGCGCCATTCCGTGCCGTAGATGGTTTAGGAAATAATGTTGCCAAACAAATTGTCAAAGCCAGAGAAGAGTCGCCATTCTTATCTAAAGAAGATTTACAAAAACGGGGCAAAGTATCTAAGTCATTAATAGAATATATGAGTGAACAACATATGCTAGATAATTTACCTGATCAAAATCAATTAAGTTTATTTGATTTTTAAAAATGATTGTTTAAGAGATATTGGGAAGATCCAATATCTCTTTTTTGTTTTACTAGTAATGCCAGTTATTGCAATAAATTTACAATAATTGCAATCTATTATAAAATAGAAGAGATGTCAGACAATTTTTGTTTATTTTGAAGCAAAAATAAAAAAAAGGAGGAGTTTAATGGATTTACTGGTTGATAAGTTTAAAGAAGTCTTATCATCGGTTTTACCTATTGTGATTATTGTGATGCTGTTATCTTTCACAATTGTCGACGTTGCCCAAGATATGATGCTTCGTTTTATTATCGGAGCTATCTTATTAATTTTTGGGTTGACTATTTTTCTATTTGGTATCGATGTTGGGATGCAACTAATTGGAGATAATTTAGGTCGGTTTATGAGTACCCAAACTCGTAATAGTATTGTTATGTTCATCGCCTTTTTGGTAGGATTTGCAGCGACAGTTGCAGAACCCGATTTGCTCATTTTGGGTGGGCAGATAGCCGATGCGACAGGAGGAACGTTTTCAGAAACGTTTATTGTCGGCATTGTTTCAATAGGAGTTGGATTAATGATTGCCCTAGGTGTTCTACGATTAATTAAAAGTTTTGGTATTAAATACTTTTTCTTAATTATTTATGCCTTAATTGCCGTTTTGGCATTACTTTCCACAAATGAATTTATGGCTATGGCGTTTGATGCTTCTGGAGCAACAACTGGTGCCTTAACTACTCCTTTTATACTAGCTATTGGAGCGAGTGTTTCTAATAGTAAAGGGGGAGCCAGTGCGAGTGATGATTCGTTTGGGTTAGTTGGTGCGATGAGTACAGGACCTATTCTAGCCGTATTATTACTGTCATTAATTCAAAAAGGTGGATTCCAAGGTTCAGGGGATGCTTATCAATATACTGAAGGAATTTTTTCACCTTTTATTCATGCTATTGGGGAGACATTATTTGAATCTCTCATTGCTTTAGCGCCAATTTTAGTTATTTTTCTAATTATTAATTACCTTTCACTTAAAATATCAAAGCAACGATTAAAAGATATTTTTAAAGGGGTTGTCTATACGTTACTTGGATTAACCGTTTTCCTAATTGGTGTTAATCAAGGCTTTATGGACATGGGAAGATTTTTAGCAACAGAGTTAGCTAATGATCACCAAAACTTGTTACCAATTATTGCGCTAGTGATGGGATTAGTAGTCGTTTTAGCTGAACCTGCTGTTCATGTTCTAGGTGAGCAAGTTGAAGATGTCACTGGTGGATATATCAATAGTAAGTTATTGATGGGAGCGTTATCCATTGGTGTTGGATTAGCATTAACATTCTCAATGTTACGAATTATGATTCCAGGGTTACAATTATGGCACTTTTTATTACCTGGTTTTTCTATTGCATTGATACTCGCTTTCTTCGTTCCAGATTTATTTACTGGTCTTTCCTTTGATGCTGGTGGCGTCGCTAGTGGTCCAATGACCGCAACGTTTATATTAGCCTTCTCACAAGGAGTAGCGGACACTTTACCTCAAGCAGATGTCTTGGTCGATGGATTTGGTGTGATTGCAATGGTTGCCATGACCCCTATTATTATGGTACAAATATTAGGATTGATTTTTAAATTGAGAACTCGTAAAGTAGGTATGGATTAATTGGGAAAGGAGATGCACGGTGGATTATCCAGTAGTATTACTTGGTATTGTTAAAGACGGCCAAGGAAGTAAATTTTTACAAGCATGTAAAGACGGTGGATCAACAGGTGGAACCGTGTTACGAGGACTAGGAACAATTGGCAATAAAGTCATGAATATTCTAGGTCTTCATGATCGACGGAATGAAGTTATTCTGACGATTGTCCCGAATGAACTTGAAGATTCACTGCATCAATTGATTTCAAAACGTCTGCATATGGACAAGCATGGACAAGGCGTTTTGTTCTCTTTAGCAGCAACTAGTTTGATCGGTAACCATGGAAAAGACTATCAATTTCAAGAAAGTGAGGAAAATATGGCGGATCATCAAGTGATTATAACGATTGTTGATCGTGAATTTGGAGACGATGTTGTGGCGGCAGGTAGAGAAGCAGGCGCTCGAGGAGCAACTATTTTACATGGTCGAGGCACAGGATCACGTGAAGTCTCTAAACTCTTTCATGTGAATATTGAACCTGAGAAAGAAGTTGTACTAATGGTTGTCGATGGTGATAAAACAAAAACTATCTCTGACAATATTGTTAAGGAATTAGATATTCGTGCAAAAGGAAAAGGCTTATTGTTCACGATGGGTGTCAATCAAACAACAGGGCTTTACGAAGCGGACTAAGAGATGGATATCTTGCACGTTAGGTGTTAATGTGATATATTATTAACTGATTAATGACCACATGAGAGTGAGCGGGGACGCTCACTCTTTTTCATGAATTAAGTATCTAAAGAATGAAATGGAGGATAATATGGCAAAAATAGTGGAGCAAATCAAGCCGTTAATCGAACCAACATTAACTGAATTAGGCTATACGCTTTATGACATTGAATATGTTAAAGAAGGAAAAGCTTGGTATTTACGGATATATATTGATAAACCAGGTGGCGTAACTTTGGAAGACTGTGTTTCAGCAAGTGAACACGTTTCTGAAGTCATTGATGAAACGGCTGATAGCATCATTAAAGGTGCCTATTATCTAGAAGTTTCCTCTCCTGGAGCTGAACGGCCATTAAAAACAGCTGCTGACGTTGAAGCGGCGATTGGTAAATGGGTATACGCATCATTTTATCAATCAATTGATGGTGAAAAAGACATTCAAGGTCGTTTACTCGAAGCGAATGATGATTACTACGTTATTGAGAAAAAAGTAAAAACGCGCCGTCAATCAGTAGAGATTCCAAAATCACAAGTTTCTTTAATTCGCTTAGCGATTGAGTTGTAGAAAGAGGGAAGATAATGAGTAAAGAATTACTAAATGCTTTAGATATTCTTCAAGAAGAAAAAGGGATTTCACCTGAAGTTGTGGTTGATGCTTTGGAAACAGCTTTGATTACAGCTTATAAACGAAATTATCAACAAGCACAAAATGTTGAAGTTGTCTTTGATGAGAAAAAAGGGAATTTTAAAATTTTTGCTATAAAAGAAGTTGTTGATATGGTTCTAGACTCACAATTAGAAGTATCACTTGAAGATGCCCATAAAATTAACCCAGCTTATGAAATTGGGGATACGATTAAATTTGAAGTGACACCGTCTGATTTTGGTCGGATTGCTGCTCAAACAGCAAAACAAGTGGTTATGCAACGAGTTCGTGAAGCAGAACGTAGCATTATTTATGAAGAGTTTATTGACTATGAAGATGATTTGTTATCAGGAGTTGTTGAACGTCAAGACCGCCGTTATGTTTACGTTAATTTAGGTAAAATTGAAGCGGTATTAACTCCTGAAGGACAAATTCCAGGTGAAACGTTCCAAGCTCATGACCGTATTCAAGTGTATATTGAACGAGTAGAAAATACGACGAAAGGCCCACAAATTTATGTCAGCCGCAGTCATCCTAATTTATTAAAACGATTATTTGAACAAGAAGTTCCAGAAATTTATGATGGTACGGTGGAAATTAAATCAATTGCTCGTGAGGCAGGAGATCGTTCAAAAGTAGCTGTCTATTCAAATGATCCAAATATTGACCCAGTAGGTACGTGTGTTGGTCCACGTGGTCAACGTGTTCAAGCTGTTGTCAATGAATTAAAAAATGAAAACATGGATATTATTGAGTGGAATGAAGACCCTGCTGTTTTCATTAGTAATGCATTGAACCCAGCTGAGGTACTTGATGTTCATTTTGTTCCAAATGAAAAATCATGCATCGTTGTTGTTCCTGACAATCATTTATCATTAGCAATTGGAAAACGAGGTCAAAATGCTCGTTTAGCAGCGAAACTAACCAATCACAAGATTGATATTAAATCGGAATCCGATTTTGCTGAGTATCAATTAACTGATGAGTATCAAGATCTTTTCTTCCCAGCTGAAGATTTAAAAGAAGAGTCAGCAGAAGATGCTGCAAATGTTGCGGAAGATGTTCCTGAAGAATCATTAGTAGATGTGGCAGATGAAGTTGAAGCCATTGAAGATGCAAGTGAAAACGAAGTAGAAGCAATGTTAGATAATGAAGATATTTCTGAAGGAAACTACGATCCTGAAGATGTCGAAGACGTCATTGATGAGTTTGATAATGATTCAGAACAATCATATGATGATTTAGTAGCTGCTTACGATAATCCAGACCTTGATAAGGATATCGACTAGGAGGGATTGGAATGAAACAGCGCAAAATTCCAATGCGTAAATGTGTCATTGCGAATGAGATGTTTCCTAAAAAGGAACTCGTTCGCATCGTCCGTACACCGGAAGGAAACGTCGAAATTGATCCAAGTGGTAAGCAAAACGGACGCGGTGCTTATATCTCTCTAAATCCAGAAATGGTTCAAAAAGCATGGGATAAGCACCTCTTAGATCGTCATTTAAATGTGACCATTAGTGATGAATTTTATGAAGAATTGAAAGCATATGTTGCTCACCAAAAGGCCCGCCAAGAGTTATTTGCTAATGAATAAAAAACTGAATTTATTGGGATTAGCTCAAGCTGCTGGTAAACTAGTCAGTGGAGAACCACAAGTATTAACAGCTATTAAACAAAAGCAAGCAAAGGTTGTATTGTTAGCAGCTGATTGTGGGGCAGCAACACAAAAGAAAATACGTAACAAATGTTCCTATTATGATATTCAACTAATTGAAAATTATACACAGTACGATTTAAGTCAAGCGTTAGGAAAGAAACGAACAGTCGTATGTTTAACAGATAAAGGATTTGCTCAAAGTTTTTTGAGTAAATAATGTGTGATACAGGAGCGAAAATCATATGAAACAATAGCACAATTAAGGATGGTGATGGCATGTCTAAAAAACGTGTCTACGAATTTGCAAAAGAAATCGATAAAACAAGTAAGGAAGTTTTAGACTTAGCTCAAGCTGCTGGGCTTGATTTTAGTAGTCATATGGCGACTATGAATGAAGCAGAAGAAAAACAATTGACAGATTATATGAGTGCTAAAAAAGAACAATCAGCACCTGATCAATCAGCAGAAAAAGAATCACAAAAAGAGACTAAAAAAGAAGCTAAGAAAAACAAACATAAAGGTAAAAATAAAAAAGCGGATAATAAACAAAAACCGCATAAAAAAGGGCATAAAGATAAAAAACATGAAAAAAATCATTCTCATGATCAAAAAGAGAATGACCAAAATTCTCAACCAAAACATAAACCAGCACCTGATAAAGTAGTTTATAAAGAGGGAATTACTGTTGCTGAATTAGCTAAAAAAATTCATAAAGAACCAGCTAAATTAGTTAAAGATTTATTTATGATGGGTGTACCTACAAATCAAAATCAATCATTAGGTTCAGATGAAGTTGAAATTATTTTAGCTGAATATGGTATTGAAGCTAAACAAGAAGTTGTCATTGACCCATCTGATTTTGAACATTACTTTGAAGATGCTAAAAATCAAACAGAACATTTAGAAAGTCGTCCACCAGTTGTGACGATTATGGGTCATGTTGACCATGGTAAAACAACCTTACTTGATTATTTGCGTCATGCAAATGTAACTGAAGGTGAAGCAGGTGGTATTACTCAACATATTGGAGCATATCAAGTAGCTTCTGATGATCGGTTAATCACGTTCCTAGATACACCTGGCCACGCAGCATTTACGACAATGCGGGCACGTGGGGCAGATGTTACAGATATTGTTGTTATTGTAGTAGCAGCCGATGATGGTGTCATGCCACAAACGGTGGAAGCTATTAACCATGCGAAAGCAGCTGAAGTCCCAATAATTGTCGCAGTTAATAAAATTGATAAACCAACGGCAAACCCACAAAAAGTTATGCAAGAATTATCCGAATATGGATTAATTTCTGAAGACTGGGGTGGAGATACCATCTTTGTCGAAATTTCTGCCAAATTTGGTCAAAACGTTGATGAATTATTAGAAATGATTCTATTAATTGCCGATGTTGAGGAATATAAAGCACAACCTAATCGTTTGGCATTAGGATCTGTGATTGAAGCACGTTTAGATTCTTCTAAAGGAGCCATTGCGACTTTACTTGTACAACACGGAACGCTAAAAACTGGCGATTCATTAGTAGTTGGTAATACTCACGGTCGTGTTCGGGTAATGTCAGATGATAGTGGTAAACGGATTAAATCTGCCGGGCCATCAACACCAGTCGAAATTACCGGATTACAAGAAAGTCCAGAAGCTGGAGATCGTTTTGTTGTCTTCGAAGATGAAAAAACAGCTCGTAGCATTGGTGAAGAGAGAGCATCTCGTGCGCAAGAAGAACGTCGTCAAATGACTCATCATGTTACTTTAGATAACTTATTTGAAACGTTACAAGAAGGACAACTAAAATCTGTAGCAGTTATTATTAAAGCAGATGTCCAAGGATCAGCTGAAGCCTTATCAGCAAGTTTACAAAAGATTGAAGTTGAAGGTGTCAAAATTGATATCGTTCATAGTGCCGTTGGAGCAATTAATGAAGCAGATATCTCGTTAGCACAAGCATCTGGCGCTATCATCGTTGGTTTTAATGTTCGTCCAACACCACAAGCTCGTGAACAAGCTGAAGCAGATGGCGTTGATATTCGTCTTCACAACGTTATTTATAACGTTATTGATGAAATTGAAACGGCAATGAAAGGTCTACTTGATCCTGAATATGTTGAAGAAGTGACTGGTACAGTACAAGTACGTGAAACCTATAAAGTTTCTAAAGTCGGAACTATTGGTGGTTCATACGTATTAGATGGCTATATCGAACGGAACAGTGGTGTTCGTGTCATTCGTGATAATATTGTTATTTACGAAGGACAATTAGCTTCATTGAAACGTTTTAAAGATGATGCCAAACGAGTTGACAAAGGCTATGAATGTGGTTTAATGATTGAAAATTACAATGATATTCAAGTAGATGATATTATTGAAGCCTTCCATATGGTAGAAGTAAAACAATAGGAGGTTTGTCATGGCAAAATTTAGAGCCGAACGCGTGGCACAAGAAATTTTACGTGATGTCAATGACATTCTACAACGTAAAGTGCGTGATCCGCGTGTTGAAGGAGTCACAATTACAGATGTTGATGTAACGGGTGACTTACAACAAGCAACGATATACTATACCGTCTTATCTGATAATGAATCAGATCGAAATGATGCGAAAACAGGTTTAGAAAAAGCAAAAGGCTTAATCCGTAGTGAAATTGGCAGTCGTTTGCAAATTTATAAAACACCTGAAATTTATTTTACTTACGACGAGTCAATTGCTTATGGTAACCGAATCGATGAATTAATTAATCAATTGCATCGCGAGGAAAAATAAGACAATTAAGAAAGAAGTTGAGTTTTTCTCAACTTCTTTTATTTTTGCCTTTCTACCGTGTTTGCGTAACGAAATATACGTGCGTCACGATTGAAAAAATGATATGCTAATAACGATTTACGAAAAAGTTAGGTGATAACATGCAAAATTTGGATGGCATTTTACCTTTGTGGAAGGAAAAAGGCTTAACTAGTCACGATTGTGTATTTAAAGCACGAAAAATCTTACATATGAAAAAAATAGGTCATACAGGGACTTTAGATCCTAATGTGGATGGTGTTCTTCCATTATGCCTTGGTAAAGGCACCAAATTAGTTGATTTAATAATGGATAAAACCAAAACATATGTGGGTGAAATTACGTTAGGATTTGCAACTGAGACGGAAGATTTAGATGGAAAAATCATTGATGAATTGGCTATTGATCAACCGATTCCATCAGAAGTCATTGATCAAAAAATGCAAGAATTCAAAGGAATAATTACTCAAATACCACCAATGTATTCAGCCGTAAAAGTAAATGGTAGACGATTGTATGAGTATGCGCGAGCAAATGAAACTGTTGAGAGACCGACACGGCAAGTTGAAATTCATCAATTTAAGCGAACCTCTTCTGTAGAGTATGACAATGAAAAGCATGTCCAACGATTTAAATTTGAAGTGGTTTGTGGAAAAGGAACTTATATCCGCACACTTGCTTCAAATTTAGGTGAATCATTAGGTGTTCCAGCAACAATGATCAAATTAACCCGAACAGGAAGTTCACCATTTAGTAAGAATGAATGCTTGACATTGGCAGAAGTTAAACAAGCCGTTACAGATGGTTCAATTAACCAATATGTATGGTCAATTGATCGTGTATTAAATCAATATCCGACTTGGGAAGTGCCAGCTCATTTAATAAAATTAATTAGAAATGGTGCCGTAATTGATAAAGACCAATTACCTAAGGACTTAAGTGATGAGCCAATCGTAGCAGCTCAAATTGATAACCAAATTATCGGTTTATATGGGCCACATCCAACGAAAGAAAATAAAGTTAAGCCTAAGAAAATGTTTTAATCGAGAAGGGACGACAGATGGAAGTTAGACAATTACATCATCCAATTGACACACAAGATATTTATCAAGGTCCGATAGTATTAGCCCTGGGTTTTTTTGATGGTGTGCATAAGGGGCATCAAGCAGTTTTACAAACAGCTAAACGTGAAGCATCAAAACGTGGACTTCCGTTAGCTGCTATGACATTTAATATTTCACCTAAATTTATGTTTCAAGAATGGCACCCAAAAGAGCTACAGTATTTGACAGATTTATCTGAAAAAGAAGAGTTGATGGCATATTATGGGGTAGATATTCTTTATGTTGTTCAATTAACAAGTGCTTTTGCTAAATTAGCCCCGCAATTATTTGTTGATCAATATTTGGTTGGATTACAAGCTCAAACAGTAGTCGCCGGTTTTGATTATACATATGGCCCTAAAGATACAGCAAATATGACATTATTGAACGACTATGCTAGAGATCGCTTTCGAATTATCGAAGTTCCTAAAGTAGCTATGGAAGGGCACAAAGTGGGAACAACACAAATTAGAGAAGCCTTAATTGGGAAAGGCGATGTCACATTTGCTAATGATCAATTAGGCTATCCATATTTCTTAATGGGATTAGTTATTCACGGTGAAAAAAGAGGACGAGAACTTGGTTATCCCACTGCCAATTTGCTAATCGATGATTCACATGTGATGCCAAAAGTTGGGGTATATGTGGTGGAATGTTTAATCAACGAGGAGCTTTATCCAGGCATGGCATCGATAGGATATAATATTACTTTTGGTGATAATCGTGAAAAGACAGTAGAAATTCATCTCTTGGATTATAGCTTAGATATATATGGCGAAACAGTGAAGGTCTATTGGCATAAACGATTACGAGGTGAAGAGAAATTTTCTTCAAAAGAAGCACTCATTGAACAAATGCAACAGGATGAAATTGACACCCGAGCATTTTTCGAAAATTATTATCCTTATCAATAAAAAACACTAATAAGGAGATTGAAGGAAACTTCAATCTTTTTATTTTGTCTTGAAAAAGTAGAAAATCATTCTTCTATTCGCAAAATAAATTTAGATATTTGATGATATATTTCACAAAAGAGCCTCAATAATAGCAAACAAAGACTGTCATATCAGCGTTTTTACTGCTTATTTATAAAAGTAAAATAAGGTCAAAAAATACTTTGACTATTGTTGACTTAAGTATCAGACCATGATATTATAATGGTGTTAGCAGTCGAGCTGTTCAAGTGCTAAAAGTGAGGTGATACAAATGTTGACTGACCGACAGATGTTAATCCTTCAAGCAATTATTGATCACTATACGACTTATGAAGAACCTGTGGGATCGAAAACTTTGGCTAAGATGCCAACGATTGAAGCAAGTTCGGCAACAGTACGGAATGAAATGGCTAGATTAGAAGCGTTGGATTTAATTAGTAAGACGCATTCATCATCCGGTCGTATTCCGGTTGAAGCTGGTTATCGGTATTATATTAATCATATTATGCCGAAATATGGTGGTTTAATTGATTCAGGTTTAACAGATACTGAACAAGAAATGGTTCATGAAATTTTTAGTGATCCATATGCTGAATTGGAAGACATCATCACGAAGTCGGCGGAAACATTAGCGCTGTTATCACAAAACGTGGTGATGGCTTTAGGACCGGAAGCTTTGACCCAACGATTAGCTGGTTTTAAAATTGTTCAGCTAACCAGAGATCGCGGGATGGCAATTTTAATTACCCATCTCGGTAGAGTAGAGGATTTCGTATTTACGATTCCTAAGCAAGTCTCATGGGATACGCTCGAAGAGTTAGTGAATGTCATTAATGCGGAAATGCTTCAATTACCGCTTTCTACTGTCATTCAACGATTGCAAACAGAAACAATTGATATTATGAACTTGGATAAACATCCAAATAATCGCTCCTTAGTTAACCATTTAGTTAAAAAAATTGATGGTGAGCGGCTAGTTATCAGTGGTAGACAATTACTCTACCAACAACTAAGTTCAAGCGAGGACTTCAAAGAAATTCACTCTTTGAATGAAGTTCTGAATAATCATCAATTATTAATTGACTTAATGAGTGAGCGAAATAAAGGTATTCAAGTGCGTATCGGTAAGGAACTAGAACAACCTAAACTTGAAAATATGAGTTTAATGACTGCTAATATTGGAACAGATCAAAACGATCATGACTTAATATTTGCGGTTTTAGGACCTGAAAATATGCCGTATCTGAAAATGGTTCAGTTAGTACATGGTATTCGTTCTGAATTGAATCGATTTTTAGATGATTACCAATCAAAATTATAGGAGGGTTTGCTGGTGGATAAAGAAAATCAAGAACCAACAACAGAAGAACAAAAGACAGAGAAAGAGGAAAAAACAACAGAAAATGTTGAATCCACTCAAGAAACTGTTGAAAATTCAGAAGAAAATAAAAAAGAGGATGCCTCAGAGGTTAAACAATTAAAAAATGAATTAGCAGAAAAAGATGATCAAATTGTTCGTTTATCTGCCGAAATTCAAAATATGCGTCGCCGTTTTCAAAATGAACGACAAGATTTAGCTAAATACCGTTCTCAATCACTAGCAAACGACATTTTACCAGTGTTAGATAATCTTGAACGGGCATTAGCTATTGAAGTAGAAGGCGATGCTAGTGAAAACTTGAAAAAAGGTGTTGAAATGGTTCAATCTAGCCTAATTCAAGCGTTAGCTTCTGAGGGAATTGAAGAAGTGAATCCGTTAGGTGAAATCTTCGATCCAAACTTCCACCAATCTGTATCATCAGTACCAAAATCTGATGATCAAGAAGATGAAGAAATTGTGGAAGTTTATCAAAAAGGTTATATGATTAAAGATCGAGTATTACGCCCAGCAATGGTTATTATTGCTCAATAATCACAAAATTTTAAGAAAATTCATTTTTAACATAAACTATTAATTGAAAGGATGTTTTAAGTTATGGCTAAAATTATCGGTATTGACTTAGGTACAACAAACTCTGCTGTTTCTGTATTAGAAGGTGGAGAAGCAAAAATTATTCCAAACCCAGAAGGTAACCGTACAACACCATCTGTTGTGTCATTCAAAAATGGTGAACGTCAAGTTGGGGAAGTTGCAAAACGTTCAATGGTAACTAACCCTAATACCATTGCATCAATTAAACGTCATATGGGTGAAGATGGATATAAAGTAGATATTGAAGGTAAATCTTATACACCTCAAGAAGTTTCTGCTATGATTTTACAACACTTAAAATCATATGCTGAAGATTACTTAGGTGATAAAGTGACAAATGCAGTTATTACAGTTCCAGCTTATTTCAACGACGCAGAACGTCAAGCAACAAAAGACGCTGGTAAAATTGCTGGTCTAGATGTTGACCGTATTGTTAACGAACCAACTGCAGCTGCTTTAGCTTATGGTTTAGATAATACAGATGCTGAAGAAAATGTCTTAGTATTTGACCTTGGTGGTGGTACATTTGACGTTTCAATCCTAGAATTAGGTGACGGTGTCTTCGACGTATTATCAACTGCTGGTGATAACAAACTTGGTGGGGACGACTTTGACAATAAAATCGTTGACTACTTAGTATCAGAATTTAAACAAGAAAACGGTATTGACTTATCACAAGATAAAATGGCATTACAACGTCTTAAAGACGCTGCTGAAAAAGCGAAAAAAGACTTATCTGGAGTTACTTCAACTCAAATTAGCTTACCGTTCATTACAGCTGGCGAAAATGGTCCATTACACTTAGAAACAACATTAACTCGTGCTAAATTTGAAGAGTTAACTGATGACTTAATTCAAAGAACGAAAAAACCTGTTCAACAAGCATTATCTGATGCTGGTCTAAACAAATCAGATATTGATGAAGTTATTTTAGTTGGTGGATCAACTCGTATTCCAGCCGTAGTTGATTTAGTTAAAAGCGAAACAGGTAAAGACCCTAACCGTTCTGTAAACCCTGACGAAGTGGTTGCTATGGGTGCAGCTATTCAAGGCGGTGTTATTTCAGGTGATGTTAAAGACGTTGTATTACTTGACGTAACACCATTAACATTAGGTATTGAAACAATGGGTGGCGTATCTACACCATTGATTGAACGTAATACGACTATCCCAACTTCTAAATCACAAGTATTCTCAACTGCTGCTGATAATCAACCAGCTGTTGATATCCATGTGTTACAAGGTGAACGTTCAATGGCCGCTGATAACAAAACATTAGGTCGTTTCCAATTAACTGATATTCCTGCTGCTCCACGTGGTGTTCCTCAAATCGAAGTTTCATTTGATATCGATAAAAACGGTATTGTTAATGTTAAAGCAAAAGATTTAGGTACAGGTAAAGAACAAGCAATTACTATCCAATCTAACTCTGGTTTATCAGATGACGAAATTGATCGTATGATGAAAGATGCTGAAGCAAACGCTGAAGAAGATAAAAAACGTAAAGAAGAAGCTGATTTACGTAATGAAGTTGAACAACTTATCTTCCAAGTTGAAAAAACAACGAAAGAATTAGATGGAAAAGTTGATCAAGCAGAACTTGACAAAGCAAACAACTTGAAAGATGAATTGAAACAAGCTCAAGAAGATAATGACCTTGACAAAATGAAAGATAAAAAAGAAGAATTGAGTCAAGTTGTTCAAGAATTATCTGTTAAATTATACGAACAAGCACAACAAGAACAAGCCAATGCTGAAGGCGATTCATCAAATGATAATACTTCAGATGACGATGATGTTGTTGATGCAGACTTTGAAGAAATGGATGACGACGACAAATAAGATAGACTGAAACGTCATATCAATCGTCTGAAATAGACAATTAGTTGGCGGTTGGTCCTTATCAAAAGCTAGTGATTTCAAGGATGATCTACTTTGGTAAGGCCAACTGCTTACTTTTTATGTGAATTTAAACTAAAGAAGGGAGCTTGTTATGGCAGATAAAAATCCTTATGACGTACTAGGTGTCTCTAAAGATGCCAGTCAAGCTGAGATTAAAAAAGCCTATCGTAAATTATCTAAAAAATACCATCCTGATTTAAACGATAGTGATGATGCAGAACAAAAATTTAAAGAAATTTCTGATGCTTATGAAATTTTAGGTGACGAACAAAAACGGAAACAGTACGACCAATTTGGATCAACAGGTGGTGCTGGTGGCTTTGGTGGCTTCGGTAATGGCGGTGGCCAGTATCAACAATATTCTGGTGGCTTCGAAGACATTTTTGATACCTTCTTTGGTGGGGGTAGTGGCTTCGGTGGCTTTGGCCAACAACGCCGTCGCGATCCGAATGCGCCTCGTCCTGGTGATGATTTACAATATACAATGGATTTAAACTTTGAAGAAGCTATTTTTGGTAAAACAGAGCATATTAGTTTCAGAAGAGAACAAGATTGTCATTACTGTCATGGGACAGGAGCAAAACCAGGAACTTCACCAAAAACATGTTCTACTTGTGGAGGACGTGGAGTGGTTAATCAAACACGTAATACACCTTTAGGTCGTATGAGTACGCAAACAACGTGTCCAGATTGTAATGGATCAGGTGAAGTGATCGAAGACGAATGTACGCATTGTCATGGAAAAGGACGCGAAGCTGTAAATCATAAAGTAAAAGTGAAAGTGCCAGCTGGTGTAGAAGATGGTCAATCAATACGCCTTTCTGGTCAAGGTAATGAAGGCTATAATAATGGTCCTGCAGGTGATTTATATGTTGTTTTCCGCGTAAAAAGTAGTGACATGTTTAAACGTAAAGGATCAGAAATTTACTTTACGTTGCCAATAAACTTTGCTCAAGCCGCATTAGGTGATGAGGTAGAAGTGCCAACCGTTCATGGTAAAGTTAGTATGAAAGTTCCTGCCGGGACTCAAACAGGTGAAACTTTTCGATTGAAAGGAAAAGGAGCACCTAAATTGAATGGTTCTTCTAATGGTGATCAACGAGTCACAGTAAAAGTTATGACACCTAAAAATCTAAATGATGGACAACGAAAAGCGCTTCGCCAATTTGCTGAAGCAACAGGTGATAATGTGACTGAAGAGGAACGCAACTTTTTTGATAAATTAAAACGTGCATTTAAAGACTGACTAGATGAAATTAAAAATTATTAAGAGATTAGGAGACTTTCCTAGTCTCTTTTTTTATAGATAGTAAGAGACATTGGTTAGAGAATTGTTATTATCTCAAGGCTTTGCTATAATGAGGTCTGTTAAACAAGAAGGAGCTTATATCTATGAATATCGAAGAAATGAAACAACGACAAGAAAGAATTAGAAATTTTTCGATTGTGGCACATATTGACCACGGGAAATCGACACTTGCCGATCGTATTTTACAAAATACGGGAACCGTATCTGAACGGGAAATGCGTGATCAAATGCTTGACTCCATGGATTTAGAGCAAGAACGCGGAATTACAATTAAATTAAACGCTATTGAATTGGAATATACTGCCAAAGATGGCGAACGTTACATCTTCCATTTAATAGATACCCCAGGGCACGTCGACTTTTCTTATGAAGTCTCACGTTCGCTAGCTGCCTGTGAAGGGGCTGTATTAGTAGTAGATGCTGCGCAAGGGATTGAAGCACAAACGTTAGCTAATGTGTACTTAGCTTTAGAGAATGATTTAGAAATTTTACCAGTCATAAACAAAATTGATTTACCGGCTGCTAATCCAGAAGCGGTTCAGGAAGAAATTGAAGATGTCATTGGTATCGAAGCTGATGATGCCGTGTTAGCAAGTGCAAAAGCTAATATTGGGATTGATGATTTATTAGAACAAATTGTTGAAAAAGTTCCAGCTCCAACAGGTGACTTAGAAGGTCCTGTACAAGCTTTAATTTTTGACTCAGTTTATGATCCTTATCGTGGAGTCGTCTTAAGTATTCGAGTACAAAATGGTGTCATCCATCCAGGGGACACTATCCAAATTATGAGTAATGGAAAGACATATGAAGTAGTTGAATTGGGAATTATGTCACCAAAACCGATTCCTAGAGATTACTTAATGGCTGGGGATGTTGGTTATGTGACAGCAAGTATAAAAGATATCCAAGATACTCGTGTGGGGGATACGATTACTTTAGCTGATAATCCGGCCACTGAACCATTGGAACAATATCGACAAATGAATCCAATGGTGTATTGTGGGATTTATCCTGTAGACTCTTCTGATTACGGTGATTTAAGAGATGCTTTAGAAAAATTACAATTGAATGATGCCAGTTTGGAGTTTGAAGCAGAAACGTCACAAGCATTAGGATTTGGCTATCGCTGTGGGTTCTTAGGATTACTACACATGGATGTGATTCAAGAACGTTTGGAACGTGAATTTAATTTGAATTTAATTGCAACCTCACCATCCGTAATTTATCATGTTCAAAAAACAGATGGTTCCTGGGTAGAAGTCGATAATCCTTCTGAAATGCCGGATAATACGAATATCGAATCAGTAGAGGAACCATATGTTAAGGCTGAAATTATGGTACCTCAAGAATTTGTTGGTGCAGTTATGGAATTATCACAGAAAAAAAGAGGTAATTTCGTTACGATGCAATATTTGGATGATATTCGTGTCAATGTGATTTATGAAATTCCATTATCTGAAATCGTCTTTGATTTCTTTGATCAATTGAAATCCCATACTAAAGGATATGCATCATTAGATTATGAAATTATTGGTTATCGCCCATCAAATCTAGTGAAGTTAGATATTTTATTAAATAATGAAGTCGTGGATGCTTTAAGTATTATTGTTCATCGTGATTTTGCGTATGACCGTGGAAAAAATCTGGTTCGTAAATTAAAAGAAGTCATTCCGCGTCAACAATTTGAAGTTCCTATCCAAGCTGCTATTGGACAAAAGATTATTGCACGAACAAATATCAAGTCCTTACGAAAAGATGTCACAGCTAAACTGTATGGTGGAGATGTTACTCGTCGACAAAAACTTCTAAATAAACAAAAAGAAGGTAAAAAACGAATGAAAGCAGTAGGATCTGTCGAAGTTCCTCAAGAAGCTTTTATGGCCATTCTCGATATGGACGAAGATAATTAATCATTTAATTAATACAAAAAACTTGGAGATTAGTATCATGCTAACCTCCAAGTTTTTTTAATAGTGTCAATGTTTTATGGTAATGGATATCCAGCTGATAAATAAAGATCATACCATTCTTGATTCGTTAAATTCACTGTCAATGCTTTAGCTGTATCTTTTAGATGGTCTGGAGACATTGTACCAGTGATGACTTGAATATGTGCAGGATGTTTAAGAATCCATGCGGCAGCAATCGCATTTTTCCCCACTTGATATTTATTTGCTAATTCAGCTAGTTTTTCATTAACTTCTGGGAAATCAGGATGGTCAATAAAGCTACCTGAAATTAAACCATATTGAAATGGAGACCAAGCTTGGATGCGAATTTGTTGTTGCTGACAATATGCTAATAGTCCACTATTACCAGTAGCGTTTTGACCTTCTGGATAATCAGTGTTAACCGTCACTTCTTGAGCAACCATATCCGCATGCATTAATCCAAACTGTAATTGATTATATTGCAAGGGTTCAATGGTACCAGCTTGTAAAAGGGCAATTTGATTTTGACCAAAGTTTGAAACGCCAAAACTGTTTACTTTACCATCATGACGTAAATGGAAGAAGGCTTCGGCAATTTCATCCACTTGCATTAAAGGATCCGGACGATGTAGAAGAAATGCATCTAAATAATCTATTCTCAAACGTTTAAGTGTTCCTTCAACAGATTCGATGATGTGATCTTTACTGAAATCATAGCGGGGGCCGCCCATTTTTTTTGTAATGATGCCACCTTTACTTTGAATAAATAAATCTTCACGATTTAAAGACGACTGTTTTAAAGATTGACCAAAAGTTTTATCTGATTCACCTTCGCCATAAATATCAGCCGAGTCAAACATCGTAATCCCATTATCAACTGCCGTTTCAATAATGTTTTGAGCATCTCCCACACTTTTTTCATGCATACGCATAATTCCTAAAATAAGAGGCGATTGCTTTTTAGCACTTTCTGAAATTTTTTCTTGATTCATAAAATCATCCTTTTTCTCTTTACTAATATTAAATCTGAAAACGGTTAAAAAAGCAATGATAATTATTTGATACGTTAATATTTTAATCTGATTGGGTACCTATAATAAAAATATAAAGTAGTAAAAGACTGTTATAATAGCTTTTAGAGTAATAATTAAAAAATAATATCATTTATTTTTAAAATAACCTTTGACTTTTATAAGAAAACTATTACAATATAGTTAATAGATAAAAGCTTAGTCATGAGCAGTAACAAAGCCTTTTAGTTCAGAGAGCTTATGGATGGTGAGAATAAGCCTAAGAGATTGTGAATCCGCATAACTAGCTGACTCTGTAAGCCAATATTGGTGAAGGAGCTCCGGTATCAGCCGTTAACTATGAGTGTAAGTCAATGACTATGACTTAAATTAGGGTGGTACCGCGGATAATTATGTTTGTAATAACCATTTCGTCCCTTCCAAGGAATTGGAAGCGATGAAATGGTTTTTTTGTATTTTAGGAGGAAGAAATTATGATAGATATTAAAGAAATTCGTCAAAATTTTGATCAACTCGTTGAAAAATTAGCAGTTCGTGGCGTTGATAAAGCTGAAATCGAAGAAGTGAAAGCAAATGATGAAAAACGTCGTGAATTGATTGCACAAACAGAACAATTAAAAAATGAACGTAATGAAGTATCAAAAGAAATTGCTAATTTAAAACGAGAAAAAGCTAATGCTGATGATAAGATTGCGCAAATGAAAGAAGTCGGTAATCAAATTACTGAGTTGGACAATCAAATTCGAGAATTAGATGAAAAAGTGGAATATACAATGGCACGTATTCCAAACATTGCTCATGAATCTGTTCCTGTTGGTGAAGACGAGGATGAAAACGTTGAAGTTCGTCGTTGGGGACAACCTAAAGAATTTGATTTTACACCAAAAGCTCACTACGAAATTGGGAAAGAGTTAGGTATTTTAGACTTTGAACGTGGAGCAAAAGTTTCTGGTACACGTTTCTTGTATTATAAAGGTCTTGGTGCTCGTTTAGAACGTGCAGTATTTAACTTTATGTTAGATGAACATCAAAAAGAAGGTTACCAAGAATTACTTACACCATATCTTGTAAATGACAAAACAATGTATGGTACTGGTCAATATCCTAAATTTAAAGAAGATGTCTTTAAAATGGATGATGAAGAACGTGATTTAACATTAATTCCAACAGCTGAAGTACCACTAACTAACTTCTATGCTAATGAAATTATTCCTGGTGAACAATTACCAATTTATTTCACTGCATTTTCACCATGTTTCCGTTCAGAAGCGGGTTCAGCTGGACGTGACACACGTGGATTGATTCGTTTACATCAATTCCATAAAGTTGAAATGGTTAAATTTGCAATGCCAGAAAATTCTTACGATGAATTAGAAAAAATGACAGACAATGCTGAAAACATTTTACGTAAATTAGATTTACCTCACCGTGTCATTACTTTATGTACAGGAGATATGGGATTCTCAGCTGCGAAAACTTACGACGTTGAAGTATGGATTCCAGCGCAAGATACTTATCGTGAAATCTCTTCTTGCTCAAACTGTGTTGATTTCCAAGCTCGTCGTGCTAAAATCCGTTTCCGTAATGCAGATGGTAAACCAGAATTAGTTCATACTTTAAATGGTTCAGGTTTAGCGGTTGGCCGTACTGTAGCAGCTATCTTAGAAAACTATCAAACAGCTGATGGAACAGTAAAAATCCCTGAACCGCTTGTTCCATACATGGGTGGTATCACTGAAATTACTAAAGACAATGCGACAGGAACTAAAATGCCTTAATTGGTATAAGGTATAAATAATGATATTATCAGGAAAACGGATTACTGAATTACAAGGAGATGGGATTGAAATTGAGCCCTTTAATCCTAAGCAAGTGAATCCGAATAGTTATAATCTAACTTTAAGTGATGAATTAGTTGTCTATGAAGATAAAGTCTTAGACATGAAAAAAGAGCCAACAGTTAAACACATTCATATTCCTGAAGAAGGTTATGTTCTAGAACCAGGAAAATTATATTTGGCACGTACGCAGGAATATACGCGAACGAGTCGGTTTGTTCCTATGCTTGAAGGCCGTTCTTCGGTTGGACGCTTAGGATTATATATCCATGTAACAGCAGGATTTGGTGATGTTGGATTTAACGGTTATTGGACATTGGAAATGCATTGTTTGCAACCAATTCGTATATATAGTGGTGTAGAGATTTGTCAAATTTATTATCATACGATTGACGGCGAATTTGATACTTATTCATCTGGAAAATACGCCAATAACAATGGTATTCAAGGAAGTCAATTGTATAAAGATTTTCTCTAATAGTTAACTAAAAAAGATTAAACATTCAAAAGAAAGGCTGGGATTTCCCAGCCTTTTTTACTCACTCTAAAATCTTTTAAAGACCAGTGTCGTTTATTTTATCCAAGGTCTTTGTATGCTAAAATAAGCATAACTATAGAAATGTGAGGCGTTTAAATGAGAGATTACAAAGCAATAGCATGGAATAAGACATTTGGAATCAAACAGCTTTTAGCTGATGTATCTTTTTTAATTCGTGAAGGTGAGCACATTGGTTTAATTGGAACGAATGGTTCAGGGAAAAGTACATTGTTAGAAATTATTTCAGGTAAAGATACGTTTGATTCAGGAAAGGTAGAAATGCCTCGTGATTTCTCAATAGGCTATGTGCCACAAGAAGCAGATTTAGATCCTAACCAAACGATATTTGAAGCTATCTATGAAAGCGATAGTCCTTTGGTGAAACTGGTAGGAGAATATGAACAAGCGATACTTGACTTAAATCTTAACCCAGAATCAGAAGCAGCTATTAAACGATATCAAGATTTGGAAACAGATATGAATCAACGAGATGGTTGGACTTTAGATACTAAAATTCGAACCATTTTATCTAAATTAGGAATTACTGATGTCATGCAGCCTATTCATGAATTAAGTGGGGGACAACGTAAGCGAATTAATTTAGCAAAAGTATTAATTGATGATCCTGATTTATTATTAATGGATGAACCTACGAACCATTTGGATTTTGATATGGTGGAATGGTTACAAAATTATATTAAAAATTATAAAAAATCAGTTTTAGCTGTAACCCACGATCGCTATTTCTTAGATCAAATTGCGGATCGCATATTAGCGTTAAATCGGGGAGATATGCGGGAATATGAAGGGAACTATCAAGCATATTTGGAAAAACGAGCGCATGAAGAAGAAATTGCTGCTGCGACTCAGGAAAAACAAAAAAAACTTTATAAAAGCGAGTTAGCTTGGATGCGTAAAGGAGCTAAAGCTCGTACGACTAAACAACAAGCACGCATTAATCGTTTTGAAGACTTAAAAGCAGATGTTAATCAGCCTAAAGCGAAAAATAATAATGTAACGTTAGATTTTGAACAACAACGACTAGGGAAAAAAGTCATTACTTTAGATCACGTTTCAGTTGGCTATGATAACAATACCTTAGTGAAAGATATCAATTTACTCATTCAAAATGATGAACGAATGGGGATTATTGGAGATAATGGCGCTGGAAAAACGACGCTTCTTAATACTATGGCAGGATTATTACCCCCTAAAGCAGGAACTGTAGAATTAGGTGAAACCGTACGAATTGCTTATTTCCGTCAAATACCAGCAGATTTACCTGAAGACAAGCGAATGATTTCCTTTATCCAAGAAGTCGCGCAAGAGTATGAATATACGGATGGTCGAAAAATGAGTGCTTCTCAAATGCTTGAACAATTTCTATTTCCTCGTGAAACTCATGGGATGTTAATTGAACAACTATCAGGAGGAGAAAAGAAACGTCTTTATTTACTTAAGCTATTAATGGAACGTCCTAATGTTCTCTTTTTAGATGAACCAACAAATGATTTAGATATTGATACGTTAACAGTTTTAGAAGATTATTTAGAAACTTTCCCTGGGGCGGTTATTACAGTTAGCCATGACCGTTATTTTTTAAATAAAGTGGTAGATAGATTATTAATTTTAACTAAATCTAAGCACGAAGCGAGATTATTTTATGGCAATTATAGTCACTATCGCGAAGCAATTGATAATAAGCCGTCCGAACATTCAAATAAAACCAATCATAAAACAAAGAATAAAGAAAGTGTAACTCAATCTAAACCTAAAGATGAGAACAAAACGAATGATAAAAAACGGATGACCTATGCTGAGAAAAAGGATTGGGAGACTATTGAGGATGAAATTGATCAGTTAGAAATGGCGATTGCCGAAATTGATAACGAAATGTCAGAAAATGGTAACGATTTCAGCAAATTAAGTGAGTTGCAAAAAGAAAAAGAAAGCAAAGAGCATGATTTGCTGCAAAAAATGGAATATTGGGAATACTTATCTGAATTGTCTCTATAGGAGGAAATTATGACGACACAATATTTAGAGTTATTACATCATATTTTAGAAAATGGCTCACCAAAGCATGATCGAACTGGAGTAGGGACTTACTCGGTTTTTGGTTACCAAATGCGTTTCGATTTAGAAAAAGGTTTTCCGCTTCTGACGACTAAAAAAGTTCCCTTTAGTTTAATTCGTTCAGAGCTCCTATGGTTTTTACGTGGGGATACTAACATTCGTTATTTGCTAGAACATAAGAATCATATTTGGGATGAATGGGCATTTGAAAATTGGGTGTCAAGTTCAGACTACCAAGGGCCAGATATGACAGATTTTGGATTGAGGGCTGAGCAAGACCCTGAATTTAAAAAAGTTTATCAAGAAGTAAAATCTGAATTTTGTGAACGGATTTTAACCGATGATAAGTTCGCAGAAAAATATGGCGAACTCGGTGACGTGTATGGAAAACAATGGCGAGCATGGCCAACACGTGATGGAGGCACTATTGATCAAATTGGAAATATTATTAAACAATTGAGAGAAACCCCGGATTCTAGACGAATCATTCTTTCAGCTTGGAATCCTGAAGATGTCCCTAATATGGCGCTTCCTCCCTGTCATACACTCAGTCAATTTTACGTCAAAGACGGGAAATTAAGTTGTCAGTTGTATCAACGGCCAGGTGATGCTTTTTTAGGTGTTCCTTTCAATATTGCAAGTTATGCGTTGTTGACGCACTTATTAGCTCGTGAAGTTGGATTAGAAGTTGGAGAATTTATTCATACTTTCGGTGATTTACATATTTATAGCAATCATATTGAGCAAGTTAAAGAACAATTGAATCGTGACCCTTACCCATTGCCAACGCTAGAAATTGCAAATAATGGCAAATCTATGATGGCATTAGAGAATAAAGATATTAAAGTTAAAGATTATAAATCACACTCCGCAATTAAAGCATCAGTTGCTGTATAAGGAGGGAAATAGATGTTAATTGCAATTTGGGCACATGCTCGTAATGGCGTTATTGGAAAAAATAAAAAAATGCCTTGGCACCTACCAAAAGACTTAGCATTTTTCAAAAAACAAACGGGAAATCATCCGATTGTTATGGGTCGGAAAACGTTTGAAGGATTTGACTATCGTCCGTTACCAAAAAGAGAAAATATTATTTTAACTCGTCAGAAAGAACTTCTTCCTGGTGTGAGTGAATATGATAACGTTCGCCAAACCCAAGATATTGAGGCGATTATCGAACGAGGGAAAAAAGAAGATATTTATATCATTGGGGGTGCGGAGATATATCGCCTATTTTGGTCGCATCTCGATGAATTGAGAGTTACAGAAATTGATGCGAATTTTGACGGAGATACAGTTTTTAACCCAGATTTAAGTGGATTTTACTGTTATCGTGAAATAATTGGTGAAACAGATGAAAAAAATCCCTATCCATTTCAATTTAAATTTTATCAACGAAATAAAGGAGATGACTAATGAAGAAAGTAAGTTTTCTTTGGAAATGGGCCTTCCTGCTATTAAGTGGGGTCATTCTTATTTTAGTAGCTATAGGTTTGTGGACATTTTATACTTTGCCAGAGAGTGATAGGGAGCCTGTTAATTTTCCTGTACAAGAAGAGACGATAAATGGACAAGCAGACTTAAGTACTACTTCTTTTAATGGCCTAGTTGAAGCAGCAATCGGTGGTAATGATGTGCCTTATCAAGTATTTATTGATGATGCTGTCCATTTAACGGGTGAGTTAACGGTCTTGAATCGTCAAGTAGCCTATGAGATGACAGCAGACCCTCAAGTTGACGATGATGGTAATATTAGTTTAGCAGTCAAAGATATTTCGCTAGCGGATTTGGATTTACCTATTCGGAGTGTATTAACTGCTTTTCAACTAACTTTACCAGATGATGTGCCATTAGATGTCTATCCTAAAGACCAACGTTTAGTTATTAGACTCGATCAATTATCTCAAACTGTTGGATTTACGGTTATGGGAGGTAAAGTGGACTTATCATCTGATGAAATTAGTATGAAATTATCGTTACCAGTTGACTTAGTGATTGAACAAATTAATCAACAGCGGGGAGGAAATTAAATGACACGCTCTTTTTATCATTTTTCACAAACATTGAGAAATGCGAATAAAATTGATAGTGATCCAGAAGCTGCCTTAGCTGAGCTTATTTTTAGAGATACGGATTTCCCCAAATCGTCACATGATTTCCAAGAAGTTAGTGATTATATTGAACTAAATAGCCGCTATACTCATTATGTGCAGGCGTTTGATGACATGTGGCAAAAATATAGTGAGTAAAAAGTAAGAGAGAAGGAAGTCTATGACTAACGATAGTGAAGAAACGTCAAAAACAACAAATCATCAATTTAGAAAGCCTTATCTATTTAATCAAAAAAAAGCTAAGGATAAGAAACGTCAAGCGACGGAGCCTAAATCATCTATTTGGAGAACTTTAATTGGTATCCTCGTGATTATATTATTGACGGTTTTTATGACATTCCTTGGAACAAATTTATATTTGACGGGTCGTCTTCCATGGGATGGGATTCTCAATGATCGTTCTGTTTTATCGAGTCGTGATATTCGACGTTTGAATAATACTTACCGAGTTATCAATGATCAGTATTTTGAAGATATTAACGGAAAAGATTTGGTTTCTGGTGCGATTAACGGAATGACTGAATCCATCCAAGATCCTTATTCACAATTTTTGCAAGATAGTGCGAGAGATAATTTAGATCAAACAATTGATGGCTCATTTGAGGGTATTGGTGCAGAGGTCATGCAAGATGGTGACAAAATTAAAGTAGTGAGTCCAATTAAGGATTCTCCAGCCGAAAAAGCAGGATTAAAAGCCAATGATTATATTTTAAAAGTTGATGGAAAATCGCTCGAAGGATTTACTGTTCAAGAAGCAGTAGATAAAATTCGTGGAAAAGCCGGATCAACGGTAAAATTAACCATCGAACGTGCTGGTAACGTACAAGATTTGACTGTTAAACGTGGAGAAGTTCCTATTGAAACCGTTCATAGTGAGTTACTTGATAACTCATCGATAGGGTATATTCAGATTACTAATTTTTCAGAACCAACGTATAAAGAAGTTGTCACAGCTATCAAAGATTTACGTAAAGAAGGCGCTAATCGATTTATTCTCGATGTCCGTGGCAATCCAGGTGGACTACTACCTAGTGTGTTGCAAATTGCGAATATATTCTTGAATGATGGGGATACAATAGTGAAAGTCCAAGAAAATGGGGAAGATCCAGAGGTAATAAAAGCTTCATCTGAGGATTACGGTAATTTCAGAGTTGATGAACCCGTATCCTTGTTAGTTGACGAAGGTAGTGCGAGTGCTTCAGAAATACTAGCAGGGGCTTTAAAAGAGTCAGCTAATATTCCAGTGATTGGGACCCAAACATTTGGTAAAGGAACCGTCCAATCCGTATTACCAGTCGATAAAGAGTCGGAACTAAAATTAACCATTGCTCGTTGGCTAACTCCTGATGGACACTGGATTAATGAAAAAGGGGTTCAACCAACTGAAAAAGTTGAGTTACCGGATTATGCTCACCTATCTCTTATTGACACGACTAAAACTTATCGAGAAGGCGACCAATCAGAAAGTATTGAAAATATCGCGCATATCTTGAATGCGTTAGACTATTTAGATGATGAATTTGTTACGGATCAGTTTTCTAGTCAAATGACTCAGACAGTGAAAGAATTTCAAGCGGAGTCTAATCTTGATTCTAACGGAGAAGTGGATGCTGAGACGGGAACAGAACTTGTTCGTCAAGTCCAAGTAAAAATTAAAAATAATGATACGCAATTAGACAGAGCTAAAAAACTTATGGAAAAAGAATAAAAGGTAGGCGTTATAATGAAACGTTTTTTTAGTGAAACATTTTCAATTTTATTTTCAGTGATTATTGCTCTTGCAGTTTTTTGGGTAGTAAAAACATACTTCTTTTATCAAGTAAAAGTTGATGGAGATTCTATGTATCCGACGATGCAAGATGGCGATCGTTTCTTGGCAAAAGTCGATGGTGAGATTGATCACTCCGACATTGTTATTTTTCCTGATCCTGAAGGGAGCGGCAGCGATTTTGTCAAACGGGTTATTGGATTGCCAGGCGATACGGTGGAATATAAAAACAATCAATTGTATTTAAATGATGAACCTGTAGAAGAAAACTATTTGAATGATTTAAAAGCAGCCAATCCTAATCAAAAAGTGACACCAGATTTCACTTTAGATGAATTAACAGGTGAACATAAAGTACCTGAAGGAGAATTATTCGTCTTAGGAGATAATCGTCCAGTTTCCAAAGATGGTCGGTATTTTGGTTTTATTAAAGAGGATGATGTTGATGGGATTAGTTGGGTAAGAATCTGGCCTTTCTCTAAATTTGGTAAAGTCGAGTAGTTTAACTTAGATTAATAAAAAGTCGATAGACGATTTCTATCGGCTTTTTTTGATGTTCGCGAAGTTGTTGTAGACATGCTATAATCAATAAATTGAAAGCAATTAAGAGGAGGAATCATAGTGGCAACTATTCAATGGTATCCAGGACATATGGCTAAAGCTAAAAAAGAAGTTCAAGAAAACTTGAAGAAAGTTGATGTCGTAATTGAATTACGTGATGCACGTATTCCTGAGAGTAGCAAAAATCCTATGCTTGAAAAAATAATTGCGAATAAGCCGCATATTATTGTATTGAATAAAGTCGATTTAGCTGATAGTAAACAAATCCATGCTTGGAAAAAGCATTTAACTAATGATCAAACGACAGTTATGACCTTAAATAGTAAACAACCTAAAGCTATGAAAACGTTCAAAAAAGAATTGGCAGAATATACAGCCCCTATTCGACAAAAATGGTTGAATAAAGGGCTTAAACATAAAGCCATTCGATTGATGATTATAGGGATACCTAATGTTGGCAAATCAACATTTATTAATCAATTTACGAAGCAAAAAAAAGCGGCAGTAGGTAATAAACCAGGAGTGACTAAAGGCCAACAATGGATTCGTATTGATAAAAATTTTGAGCTTTTAGATACGCCAGGTATTTTATGGCCAAAATTTGAGGATAAGGAAGTGGCAACTCGGCTAGCACTAACTGGAGCTATTAAAGAAACTCATTTTTATAAAGACGATGCTGCTTTATATGCTCTAGACTTTTTAGGACACTATTACCCAGACTATATTCCTAATCAGTATGCTATTTCTCCTGAGGAAATGAATCCTCCTTATCCAGAGTTATTGATGACATTAACTCAGAAAATGGGCTTTATTGATGATTATGAAAAAGCTAGTGAACGAATGATTAAAGACTTACAAGACGGTAAATTAGGTCCAATCACTTTGGATCGAGTGGAAGATTATAATGATGGAGCGATGATGGATGAGTAAGCGACCAACAATAGCTGAAGTTAAACAGCGACTACTTGAAGAGACCTCCATCGATAATAAATGGTTAGAAGATTTATACCATGATGAACGTAAAGGGGTACAAGTCGCTTTAAAACAATATGAGAAACGTCAACAAGAACAGGCGCGGATTCATCAGCATATTTTGCAACTTCGACAAAAAGAAAAGATACTCCACCAAGAAGGGTATCAATTAATTGCCGGGGTAGATGAAGTCGGTCGGGGGCCATTAGCGGGGCCTGTCGTTGCTGGAGCAGTGATTCTTCCCGCTGATATGCCAGAAGCTTATTTCAATGATTCAAAGCAGTTATCTCATGCCAAACGTCAATCACTGGTGGCAGATATCGAAAAATATGCCATTAGTTACGCTGTCGCTGGTCAGTCAGCACAAATAATTGATCAAGTTAATATTTTAGAAGCAACGAAGCAAGCGATGACATTAGCGCTAAAACGGCTAACATCTACACCTGATTATGTGTTAATTGATGCCGTCCATTTAGACTCAATTTCCCATCTTCCGCAAGAAAGCATTATTAAAGGAGATGCGACGGTATATAGTATTGCAGCAGCCAGTATTTATGCTAAAGAAAAGCGTGATGAATTAATGGCACAATATGCTGAGCAGTATCCAGGCTATGGTTTTGAACACAATGCTGGATACGGGACCAAAGAGCATTTAGAGGGACTAAAAAAATATGGCCCATGTCCTATTCATAGATGTTCGTTTGCTCCAGTTAAGGCTTATTTATAATAGAAGCATTTTTTTCGTATTTATAGGTACGAAAGGAGTGCTTTTTATGTTTGAACCAGCGATATTAAATTTAACTCCCAGAGAGCAACTTATTTATTTGTCTGAATATGGTCAATTAACCTATGAAGAATTGAGTCAACTAAACATTGAGGATCAGGGAGTAGATGAACATGGTATTTGGCAATTAACTCAAAAGCATCAAACATTAAGCCAATTTTTACAGCAATATTCGGTAGAATTTTTTCGAGAACTATATCAAAAAGAAGGAATTAATCCTATCACTATAATAGATAATGAGTATCCGGAACAATTAAAAGAAATTTACCACCCACCACCCGTTTTATTTACCAAAGGAAACCATTCGTTATTAAAGACACCCTCACTAGCCATTGTTGGTAGCCGTAAAATGAGCGAGTATGGGCAACAAGTGATGACACAATTGATGCCAGCTTTAAGTCGTTATTTTACAATTGTTAGTGGTTTAGCTTGCGGATGTGATGCGATGGCTCATCAAACATGCATCAAAAATCAAGGCCAAACAATTGGTGTGATTGGAACGGGACTATTGACGGCTTACCCTAAGCAGAATAAATCCCTTCAGCATCAAATTGCGACGCATCACCTACTTGTCAGTCCATTACCGAATCTATCTGGAGTCAAACGATGGCATTTTCCTTTTCGAAATCGGGTTATTGCTGGTTTGTCTATGGGGACATGCGTTATTGAAGCGAAAATTCGCTCGGGGAGTTTAATTACAGCCAATTACGCCTTACAAGAGAATCGCAATGTTTATAGTGTGCCTGGAAATATTTTTTCAGAAACGAGTGAGGGCTGTAATCAATTAATCCAATTAGGAGCTAAGTCTGTGCTAAGTGCAAAGGATATTATTGAAGATTTGGAAGGAATTATCACGTGAGATAATTTAACGTTGTCAGTGAATGATTTAAATATTATGTTTGACAAACGAGACTCCTTAGAATATCATGTATAGCGATTTAATAACCGCAACAGATAGAAAGGAGCTTATCGTTGGCATATAAATATTTAGTTATCGTTGAATCACCAACGAAAGCCAAAACGATTGAAAAATATCTCGGAAGAAATTATAAAGTTGTCGCATCTAAAGGACATTTACGAGATTTGCCTAAGAGTAAAATGGGCATTGATATCGATAATGACTATGAACCTCATTATATTTCCATTCGTGGAAAAGGCCCTTTAATTAAAGAATTAAAAAAATACGCAAATAAAGCTGAAAAAATTTATATCGCTAGTGACCCGGACCGTGAAGGAGAGGCAATTGCTTGGCATTTGGCCCATTTATTAAAACTAGACCCAACAGATAATATTCGGGTAACTTATAACGAAATTACGAAAGACGCCGTTAAAGAAGCGATTAAACATCCTCGTCCTATTGATATGGACTTAGTTGATGCTCAACAGGCAAGACGTGTTCTTGATCGATTAGTTGGGTATAATTTATCACCAATGCTATGGAAAAAGGTAAAAAAAGGGTTATCAGCAGGACGTGTTCAATCGGTTGCTTTACATATGATTATTCAGCGTGAAAAAGAAATTCGCGCGTTTAAACCAGAAGAATATTGGACAGTTGAAGGAAAATTTCTAAAAAATCGGAAGACATTTACTGCCAGTGTTTCAAAATATAAAGGGAAAAAACTGGATTTAAAAAATGAAGACGATGTAAAAGAATTTATGCAAGAAATTAAAACCCGAGACTTTGAAGTTCAAAATGTGACCGAAAAAGAACGGCGCCGTTTTCCTTCTAAACCGTTTACGACATCCTCTATGCAACAAGAAGCAGCGAAAAAAATTAATTTCCGTAGTCGGAAAACTATGATGGTTGCTCAACAACTCTACGAAGGGATTAAAGTCGGTCGTGGGGCGGCTGAAGGACTGATCACTTATATGCGTACGGATTCTACACGGATTAGTCAAAGTGCCAAAAATCAAGCCCAAGCATTTATTGAGGCTAATTATGGAAAAGATTATTTAGGCCATCGTAAAAATGATAAACAAGCGAGTGGCGCTCAAGATGCTCATGAGGCGATTCGTCCATCTAATATCAGTCGAACACCAGAATCGATTGAAAAGTACTTGACGAAAGATCAAATGAAACTTTATTCATTAATTTGGTCACGCTTTATGGCTAGTCAAATGGCACCAGCTGTTTACGATACAGTAGCTTGTGATTTAGTCCAAAATGAGGCCACTTTCCGGGCAAATGGATCTAAAATTAAATTCCCTGGTTATCAAAAAGTATATAAAGAGGCGAATAATAAGGATAATATTTTACCAGCATTAAAAAATGGTGAAATGGTTAAAAGTAAAGATATTGAACCTAGTCAACACTTTACGCAACCGCCAGCTCGTTATACTGAAGCAAGTCTAATTAAAACGTTAGAGGAGCAAGGTGTTGGTCGTCCATCGACGTATTCACCAACTATTGAAACGTTAATCAAACGGTATTACGTGAAACTTGAAGCAAAACGTTTCGAACCGACTGAGTTAGGAGAAATTGTTAATGATTTAATTACCGATTTCTTCCCAGATATTGTCGATACTCAGTTTACTGCTGATTTAGAGTCTGAATTAGACGAGATTGAAACCGATAAGAAAGCTTGGGTAGATGTCATCGATTCATTCTACCAACCATTTTCTAAAGAATTGGATACAGCTTGGGATAAGATGGATAAAGTCGTTATTAAAGATGAACCTGCTGGATTTAAATGTCCTGAATGCGATCATGATATGGTGATTAAATTAGGGCGCTATGGTAAGTTTTATGCTTGTTCTAATTTCCCTGATTGTCGACATACAGAAGCCATTGTAAAAGAGATTGGTGTGAAATGTCCAACTTGTGGAAAAGGAGAAGTTGTGGAACGTAAATCGAAGAAAAATCGCTTATTCTTTGGTTGTAGTCGTTACCCTGATTGTGATTTCGTTGATTGGAATAAACCGGTTGGTCGGGAATGTCCAAAATGTCAACACTACTTAGTAGAGAAGAAAAAACGCGGTAGTAAACAAGTAATCTGTTCTAACTGTGACTATAAAGAAAATGAAGTGAAATCAAGCCAACAAGCTTAAAATGACGAAGCATTAAAATATTTTTGCAAATAATTGCAGCCCTCTTATGAGTATGGTATCTTTAGTATGCTATATAAGAGGGTTTTTAATACGCTTTTGAAATAGGTTAGCCGTTGATTAGATGATGAGACACTTGACGTCTAAATATTTCAAAGCGTTATTTTTCATTATTTTTTATTTTATGTATCAAAATTATGGAGGTATTTAAGTATGGAAAGTGACATTTTAGCTAAGATTCGACAAATTAAAGAAATCGTGAAACGTGAGGATATCGTCTCTAATGATAAAATGTCAGAATTTCCGTTTCAGCCATTAATTAGAGTTTTAGGCCAAATCTTAAATGCTAATGCTTATTTAGTTAGTGAAATTGGAGAGTTATTGGGCTTTTATTCTACGTTCGATTTTATTAATAGCGAACGTACGAATCAAATGCTGGCTAATCATCAATTAGATGAAACCTATATGCATGGGCTAGCTGCTATTAACCAGACAATCGATAATATTGCTATTGATGATGATCGAACGATTTTCGCGACAGAATATCGCCAACAGTTTTCTGAAGGTAAAACCGCGATTATTCCAATTTTTGCGGCTGATATAAAAATTGGTTATTTAATTCTCGCTCGTCCTGATGCGCAATTTAATGTTGATGATATGATTTTAGCTGAATATATCGCTAGCTTGTTAGCATTGGAAATGGAGCATTTAAATCGTGATCGTCAATCTGAGCAATCTAGACGACAACACTTAGTGGAATTGGCTGTTAATTCATTGAGTTACTCGGAATTAATGGCACTGAGAACTATTTTTGATGGACAAACAGAACCGGTATTTCGGATTACGGCTTCTAAAATCGCTGAAGAAGTTGGGATAACCCGTTCTGTCATTGTAAACGCCTTACGTAAACTTGAAAGCGCAGGGGTCATTCAATCACGATCTTTAGGTATGAAAGGCACACATATCAATATTAACGATGAACATACGTTAACCTTACTACAGCATCAATTGCATCTATAATTAAAAAGGTCGGAATAAATATTCCGGCCTTTTCTTACGTTAGCAGTAGTTAACGCTTATGATGATATCCAAAGGGAATTTTTGATTCTGTTCCTGCTTTAATACGCTGAATATTTTCCTTATGGCGAATAACAACCACAATCCAAATAATAGCTGTTACAATTGTTAATACCCAGTCGTGCCAGAAGAAGCTAATTAAAATAGCAAAGAAGATAGATAAGATACTAGCTAAGCTAACCATTCGACTAAAGTATAGGATGACGAAAAAAGATGAAATCGCTAAAATCGCGAACAAGGGGTCAAAAGCAAAGACTATACCAAAACTGGTAGCAATAGCTTTCCCTCCTTTAAATTTTAAATAGATAGGGTATACATGACCTAAAACAGCGCCTGCACCAAATAATAAGGGATGCCAAGTAAAGGGCGATAACATACCAATTAAGACAGGGATGCCACCTTTTAACATGTCACAGAGAAAGACGAGTAAACCACCTTTAGGTCCCAAGCCGCGAAAAGCATTTGTGGTGCCAATATTCCCTGATCCAACTTGTCGCAAGTCAACGTTAAAAAGTGATTTTCCAAGTACCAGACCGAATGGAATGGAACCAAGAAGGTAAGCAAAAATAAATAATAACAGATTTAGCATATGCTTACTCCTTTCTTAAAATATTAGTCTAATTATATCAGATTGAAATGGAAAACGCCTACTGATTTAGATACAAGCTTAGATGTGTTGTGAAAATATTAAAAGTAAAGTATGATAATTAAGATTGAGTAGAAGGGGTTGTTGAGATGGAAAAGCCAAAAAATCAAGAATATAATGAACAATCTATCCAAGTTTTAGAGGGATTGGAAGCAGTCCGTAAACGACCTGGTATGTATATTGGGTCAACAGATACTCATGGGTTACATCATTTGATTTACGAGATTGTTGACAATTCAATAGATGAGGCTCTTTCTGGATATTGTGACAATATTTGGGTTACCTTACATACAGATGGTAGTGTAACCGTTGAAGACAATGGTCGTGGGATGCCAATTGGACAACATGCAAGCGGTCGACCAACTGTTGAAGTGATTTTAACGGTGCTACACGCCGGGGGGAAATTTGGCGGTAGTGGCTATAAAACCTCTGGTGGACTTCATGGTGTCGGTTCAAGTGTTGTTAACGCACTTTCTGAGTGGATGACGGTTTCTGTTCGCCGCGATGGGAAATGTTACGAACAGAAATTTACTAATGGTGGTCATCCTAATAAACCGAAGACGACAACGTATAAAGGTCGTAAAACCGGGACTACGGTGACATTTAAACCTAGCCAAGAAGTATTTGGACGAGCACAATTTGATGCACAAACAATTCGTGAACATCTCAGAGAATCTGCTTTCTTACTGAAAGATTTAACGATTCATTTTAAAGATGAAAACACCGATGAAGAAGATACCTTCCACTTTGAAGAAGGAATTAAAGAATTTGTGGCCTATTTAAATGAAGACAAAGACACATTGCATGATATTGTCTTCTTTAAAGGAACGGAAAATGATTTTGAAATTGAAATTGCTTTTCAATATAACGATGGCTATTCCGAGACAGTCCTATCATTTGTCAACAATGTGAGAACAGCTGATGGTGGAACGCATGAATCAGGGATGCGAACAGGGCTAACCAAAGCATTTAATGAATATGCGAGAAAAGTAGAGTTGTTGAAACCAAAAGAAAAAAATCTAGAAGGAACAGATGTTAGGGAAGGATATACAGCTGTCTTATCTGTCCGTATTCCTGAAGAATACCTACAATTTGAAGGCCAAACAAAAGGAAAATTGGGGACACCAAAAGCACGTCCAGCAACGGAAGCATTAGTGAATAGTCGCCTATCTGTTTTTCTAATTGAGAACGGTGAAACCGCTCAAATGTTAGTTCGAAAAGCATTAAAAGCTCGGGAGGCTCGAGATGCTGCCCGTAAAGCTCGTGAAGAAAGTCGAACGGGTACTAAGAAAAAAGGAAAAGAAACGATTTTATCAGGGAAATTAACGCCAGCTCAAGGACGAAATGCGAAAAAAAATGAGCTATTCCTAGTCGAAGGAGACTCTGCAGGAGGGTCTGCAAAACAAGGTCGTGATCGTAAATTTCAAGCCATTTTACCTTTACGTGGTAAAGTGTTAAATACTGAAAAAGCAAATATTCAAGATATTTTGAAAAATGAAGAGTTAAATACCATTATTTATACGATTGGTGCTGGAATTGGCCCTGAATTTGATATTGAGGATGCAAATTACGATAAGGTAATTATTATGACAGATGCCGATACAGATGGTGCTCACATTCAAGTATTACTTTTAACCTTCTTTTATCGGTATATGCGTCCTCTAGTAGAAGCAGGTAAAGTGTATTTGGCAATGCCACCGTTATATAAATTATCTCGTGGTAAAGGAAAAAAAGAAAAAGTCGCTTATGCTTGGACAGATGAAGAGTTGGCAGACGTGACTAAAACAATGGGAAAAGGGTATACCCTTCAACGGTATAAAGGTCTCGGTGAAATGAATGCGGATCAGCTTTGGGAAACGACTATGAATCCAGAATCGCGAACATTGGTGCGTGTAACGTTAAATGACTTAAGCCTAGCTGAAAAACGCGTTTCCGTTTTAATGGGTAATAAAGTGCCTCCAAGACGGAAATGGATTGAATCAAACGTTGCTTTTACTATGGATGATTCAGATAACTTATTAGAAAATGTGACGGATGATCAAGCAAATGGTGAAGGCGAAGAACAATTACGTCAAAAAGCTGATACGATATTAAGCGAACAAACATCAGCGAATCAAATGAGCCTATTTGACGAAGGAGATATGGAATCATGATAGATATTCAAGAATTAAGTTTAGAAGAGGTTATGGGGGATCGCTTCGGACGTTATTCCAAATATATTATTCAAGATCGTGCGTTACCTGATGTTCGAGATGGGCTAAAGCCTGTTCAACGACGGATCCTTTATGCGATGTTTCAAGAAGGAAATGTTTCTACTAACAATTTTCGTAAATCTGCTAAAACAGTAGGTAATGTTATTGGTAACTATCATCCCCATGGCGATAGCTCAGTCTATGAAGCGATGGTACGGATGAGCCAAGAGTGGAAAAACCGTGATGTCTTAATCGAAATGCATGGAAATAATGGGTCAATGGATGGTGACTCAGCAGCCGCGATGCGATACACTGAGGCACGATTATCCAAAATCGCGGATGAATTATTACGTGATTTAGATAAAAATACTGTAGAAACGATGTTAAATTTCGATGATACAACCGAAGAACCCACTGTTTTACCAGCAGGTTTTCCTAACTTATTGGTCAACGGGGCTTCAGGAATTTCAGCTGGATATGCGACAGAAATTCCTACGCATAATTTAGGGGAAGTTGTTGATGCAACCACCTATTTAATTGACCATCCTAATGCTTCATTAGATAAGTTAATGACTTTTGTAAAAGGACCAGATTTTCCTACTGGTGCGATTGTTCAGGGAGAAAAAGAACTGAAAAAAGCTTACCAAACTGGACGTGGGAAAGTAGTTGTTCGTTCGCGTCATAATATGGAAACGTTACGAGGTGGTAAACATCAAATTGTCATCACCGAAATTCCATTTGAAGTGAATAAAGCCACTTTAGTTCGAAGAATGGATGAGCTACGGTTAAGTAAAGGAATTGATGGCATCTCAGAGGTTCGCGATGAAAGTGACCGTAATGGGTTAAGAATTGTTGTGGAACTCAAAAAAGATGCGAATGCTGAAGCCATATTACAATATTTCTATAAGAATTCTGACTTACAAGTGAATTATAATTTTAATATGGTAGCTATCCATGACCAACGTCCAGAGCAACTAGGGTTAAAAGATATTTTACAAGCATATATCAACCATCGTTATACGATTATTCGTCAACGGACAGCATTTGATTTGGAAAAAGCGCAACGGCGATTACATATTGTTGAAGGATTGGTTAAGGCGTTATCAATTTTAGATGATGTTATTCATACGATTCGTGATTCAGAAAACAAAGCAGATGCAAAACGTAATTTAGTGTCACAGTATGATTTTACTGAAGCTCAAGCTGAAGCTATTGTCAGTTTACAACTTTATCGTTTAACTAATACGGATATTACGGACTTACAAAATGAACGCTTAGACTTAAATGAGCAAATTGCTTCCTATCAAGCTATTTTAAATGATGATTACGTCCTATTTAGTGTGATGAAAAATGAACTTAAGGGTATCAAAAAAGCTTATGCAACACCACGACGTACTGAAATTCAAGCCACAGTTGATAAGATTGTGATTGAAAAAGAACTATTGATTAGTGAAGAAACGGTGATGACAGTCGTAACTCGCCTAGGCTATATCAAACGAACAAGTTTAAGATCGGTAAAATCTAGTGGAATGACTGAGCTAGGATTACGTGATGGTGATCAACCAATCTATGTTCATACACACTCAACATTGGATCAGTTAGTTATTTTAACAAGTAAAGGTCAATATATTTTCCAACCCGTTCATGAATTACAAGATATTCGCTGGAAAGATATGGGTGAGCATTTATCTCAACGGATTCCTCTAGCAGCGGATGAATTTATTTTAGCAGTATATCCGTATCAAGAATCCTCTCAAGATAAGCTAGTATTAGCTACGAAAGCTGGAATGATTAAACAAACCCAATTAAGTGAGTTTCAATCATTCCGCGGCCATCGTAACAAAGCGGGGATGGCGATGAAATTATCGAATGATCAAGATGAAGTTGTCAATGTCTATCTCGTGCCTCACGATACGGATGATAAAGTAGGCGAAGTTATTATTTTTACGCACTTTGGTTTTACATTACGTTATCCGATTTCAGAAATTAATGAAGTCGGTACGCGTGCTAAAGGGGTCAAGTCGGTAAATCTTAAGAAAGACGATTTTGTCGTTAATATGGTGTTTGAAGCGATGCCTCAGCCTAATCATCAAGTCTTAATGGTGACTCAACGGGGACATATGAAACGGTTAAAATGGTCTGACATCAATCAATTAGGTCGTGCGAAACGAGGACTAACGAGCCTAAAAGAATTAAAAACTCATCCTCATCGTTTAGTGAGTGTTCAAAAAGTATGGGATAGTCAACAAACTTTTGAAGTAATCGGTAGTCAAGGCTCTCAACAAACTTTTAAAGCGGTAGATATTCCAATAGGTGAACGTTACAGTAATGGATCCAAAATGATTGATGAAAGTAAACTAGGGGAAGTTCAACGTGTGACACCTTTATTTGACTTAGAAACTATTGAGATTGATTAATAAGTTATCATGTTTTACGTCATTATGGGTTTACTGCTATAATGCATTTATAGAAGAAACATTTATAAAGGAGAAGGTTAGATGTCAATACCGATGTATACTGCATATAATGACTTTCAAATTCCACAATTAGGTATGGGAACCTATAAACTAAGAGGGAAAATGGGTGTCGATGCGATTGCTGCTGCTCTTGAAATAGGTTATCGCTATTTAGATACCGCTTATAATTATGAAAATGAAGGAACAGTAGGTGAAGCTATTCGTCAATCATCTGTTAATCGTGAAGATATCCAAGTCGCTTCAAAATTACCTGGACGTTATCATGATTATGAGTCAGCATTAACGACGATTGAAGAGTCTCTTTATCGGACCGGATTAAATTATTTTGATTTATATTTAATTCATTGGCCAAATCCTAAACAAGACCAATATGTTGATGCTTGGAAAGCTTTGATTGAAGCTAAAAAACGTGGTTGGGTAAAAGAAATTGGGGTTAGCAATTTTACTCAAGATTATATTGAACGTTTAATTGAAGAAACAGGCGAAAAACCCGTTTTAAACCAAATTGAATTGCATCCTTATTTTGAACAAGCAGAATTATTAGCTTACCATCAATCGCAAGGAATTATTACGCAAGCATGGTGTCCTTTAGGTCGCGCCAATGAGAAAGTAGCAGAATCTGTATTAGAATTACCAAAAATCGTAACTATTGCTCAAAAATATGGAAAAACGCCTGCACAAGTCATTTTGCGTTGGCATTTACAACGTGGAGTGATGGCTATTCCAAAATCTTCTAAACCAGAACGACTAGCTGAAAACTTTGATGTTTTTGACTTTGAGTTAACAGATGAAGAATTAGCCACTATTTCTAGTTATTCACGGGCAGATGGCCGTCTAGCCAACCAAGATCCAGAGGAACATGAGGAATTTTAATTCATAAGTCAATATGCTAAAATAAACTTAATCAAATAGAAAGAAGGAGATTACGTGAGTAAAGTCTTAGTTTTTGGTCATAAAAATCCAGATACTGATGCCATTACATCAGCTATCGCTTATGCTTATTTATTATCTGAACAAGGTGTAGAAGCAGAACCAGTTGCTTTAGGAGAAGCAAATGAAGAAACAGCTTATGCGCTAGACCAATTTGGTTATGAAGCTCCTCGTGTTGTGATAACTGTAGCTGATGAAACAGATATTGTTGCCCTAGTAGACCATAATGAAGCACAACAATCAGTTGATGATCGTGACAAAGTAAGTATCCATTCTGTAGTCGATCATCATCGGATAGCGAATTTCGAAACGGCTGATCCCATTTTTTATTTAGCGCGTCCATTTGGATGTACTCAAACAATCTTATATGGCTTGTTCCAAGAAGCAGGAATTGATATTCCTGAAAAATTAGCGGGATTAATGTTATCTGCGATTATTTCTGATACGTTATTATTAAAATCACCAACAACAACTGATCGTGACAAAGAAGTAGCCGCTAAATTAGCTGAATTAGCAGGAGTTAACTTAGATGATTATGGTATCGCTCTTCTAAAATCAGGTACTAATGTTGATAACAAAGATGCTGAAGAAATTGTCGATGGTGATGCTAAATCATTCGATATGGGTGATTACAAAGTTCGCATTGGTCAAATCAATGTTGTCGATATTGATGACGTGTTAAACCGTAAAGATGAAATGTTGGAAAAAATGCAAGGGTTAAGTATCGATAATGGTTATGATACTTTCTTATTAATTGTGACAAATATTTTAACGAATGATTCAGAAGGTTTAGTTGTCGGTAAAGAAGAGCTGCTTCCTTATGTTGGCCAAGCTTTCGATGCAGAAGTCAACGATTCTCAATTACCAATGCCTGGTGTTGTGTCACGTAAAAAACAAGTGGTGCCCGTTTTAACAGCAAAAATTGAAGGATAACAGCCAAGATAATGCTGAGTTAGCAAAAGCTAGCTCAGCTTTTTTATTTGTCTAAATTATCTCCTATCTTTCAATGAACCGATAGAGGGTGTTATAATGAAACGGATTATGGGAGAAAGTAGGGGAATGAATGGAAGTTATTGTTATTGGTGGTGGCAAACTAGGTCAGAAAATAATTGAGGATTTAAATGACGAGGGACATCAGATTACCCTAATTGATAAAAATCCAGATGTATTAAATCGATTAATTGATGAGATTGATATTAAAGGTGTAACTGGGATTGGTACCGATATTAATGTGTTAAAAGATGCTGGAGTGACACAAGCTAAAGTAGTTATTTCTGCAACCCCGTCTGATGAAGTGAATGTGATTTCTGCAATGTTAGCCAAAAACCTTGGGGCTGAATATACAATTATTCGCGCACGAAATCGAGAATTTACGGATAATGAAAGTTTTATCAAACAAAAATTTGATATCGATTTAATCATTAATCAGGACAGAGAAGCCGCTAATGATATCTTACATGTGATTGACTTTCCATCAGCTAGTAATGTCGAACCGTTTTATCATAACCGCGTCCAATTAGTAAAAGTTCGCATATTGGCAGATAGTTTTCCGGATGGTATGGCGGTAAGTGATATTCGTCAAAAGATACCAGATTTAGTTATGGTTGTTATTGAGCGCGGTGATGAAACGATTATCCCTAGTGGGGATACGACACTCCAAGCGAAGGATCAAGTGGATTTATTTGCGCCTAAGAAAGTGTTAAATCAGTTTTGTGAACTTGCAGGCCATAAAGCCCATCAACGCTATCGAACAGCCTTAATTATTGGGGGAAGTCGTGTAAACCACTATCTCGTTCCGGCGTTGCATGCTAGAGGAATTCGAACACGAATTATAGAACGTGATGAAGATCGAGCAAAAGTCATTGCCAGTCGCCTCCCAATGGCAGAAGTGATTGTCGGGGATGGAACGGATCAAATTTTTTTACGGGAACAACGAATTTATAATTTTGAATTATCGCTATCACTAACCAATAGTGATGAAGAAAATATTATGGTTTCCTTATTTGCGCATCGAGAGGGAGTTACAAAAACAATTACGAAAGTGAATCGTGTGGGCTTAACTGATTTACTTGATGCGAGCCAATTAGATGCTATTCTGTCTCCTCGTATTTCGATATCTGATGCGGTTATTCGTGGGGTACGTTCTTTACGAAAAGAGCGAGGAGGCTACTTAGAAAACTATGCACGGTTAGGAAATGAAAAAACAGAAGCATTAGAATTTCGATTAGCGGAGGATAGTCCTATCTGTGGAACTCCAATTAAGGATTTACCACTAAAAGATCATATTGTGATAGGAATTATTATTCGTGACGGAGAAGTCATTTTACCAACGGGATTTGATGAGCTTCAGCCAGATGACCATGTATTGATTATCAATAATCACAAAAATATTCTTGAAATTAAAGATATTTTAAAAAGAAAGGTGAAATAAATGAATTGGGCATTTATTCGCTTTCTTATTGGTCGTTTATTAATGGTTTTAGGCATTTTAATGACAATTCCAGTGTTTGTTGGTTTTATTTATCAAAATGATGCCAAAATGATGTATGCTTTCTTTGTTAGTATTTTATTATGTTTAGCGGTAGGGTATGCACTATCTTATAAAATGCCCAAAAATGCGTTATTTTTCTCTCGTGAAGGGTATGCATTAGTCGCATTATCTTGGATAACTTATGGGGTTTTTGGTGCATTACCTTTTTATTTAAGTGGTGCAGTTAAATCACCAATTGACGCCATTTTTGAATCAGTTTCGGGTTTTACAACAACAGGCGCTAGCGTCTTAAGCGAGAGCCTAACAGCACTTCCAGAAGCCCTAATGTTTTGGCGCAGTTTTACCTTATTAATTGGTGGAATGGGGATGCTCATCTTTTTAATGTACATTATTCCCAATTTTGGCGCTAAAGGGGTTCATGTTATGCGAGCTGAGCTTCCAGGACCGAATCAGAGTAAAATTGAATCACGTGTGAGTCATTCGATTTTAATTTTATATGGTGTCTATATTTTCTTGACATTTGTAGTAACACTATTACTACGATGGGGAGATGTTCCATGGTTTGAAGCCATGCTTCTTGCGATGGGAGTTGCTGGGACGGGTGGATTTAATATTTATCCCGCCTCTATTGGTCATTATAATTCTCAATATGTAGAAACCGTCTTGGCCTTTGCAATGATGATTTTTGGGATGAATTTTAACTTCTTCTATTTAATTGTGATTGGTAAAGTGCGAGATGTCTTACGTGATGAAGAGTTGAAATGGTATTTAATGATTATTGGAGTCAGTTGTGCGATTATCGCATTTACCTTACTACCGCTGTACGATAATTTAGGAGTAATGATTGGTGATGTTTTCTTTAATGTGACATCAGTCATGTCAACAACTGCCTATACCAATCTTGATTTATTAAAGTGGCCTGTAACGACTCATATTATATTACTAGTGTTAATGTTTACAGGTGCGATGTCAGGATCGACTACTTCAGGACTTAAAGTCATTCGAATAGGTATTTTCTTGAAATCAATCCGTCAGGAATTGAGAAAAATTGTGTCGCCTAATCGAGTAGTTTCCATTACTTTTAATGGTCGTGCGCTTGGTAATCGGGAGCAGCGAGGGATTGCCTTCTATTTAATGACCTATCTATTAATGTTTGTGGTACTACTTATCATTTTAAGTTTTGATACAAGTAATTTTTCTAGTGCCTTTAGTGCTACTATTGCGACATTAAGTAATATTGGGGGAAGTTTAGATTTGCTTGGACCTTCAGAAGATTATGTTCAATTAAATGGATTTTCCAAAATTATCATGAGTTTCGGAATGATAATGGGGCGATTAGAAATCTATCCAATGCTAGTCCTATTATCTCCTACTTCTTGGCGAAAAATTTAGCAAATAATTGCATACAAAATTGTATTTGTAGGGTGAAGTGTATTGCTTCATCCTTTTTATATTCTCTTAAAAATAGTCATCATAGTGTATTAAAGTACATTTATTGTACTAAATCATCAGTTAATTAAATTTTGTTGATGACTATGTGTTTAATGATATAGCTTAAAAAGATTGATATACCAACATTTTTAATGATTTTGATTAATTTATTCAAAAATAAGGCTTGTTTTTCGTGAGTGAAAGTAATTGAAAACGCTTAAGGGTCATGGTAAAGTTAGGTCGTAATATGGAAAGCGTATTCAATAAGGAGGGTATTAAAGTGTCGGAAGAAAAAAAATATATAATGGCGATTGACCAGGGAACGACAAGCTCCCGTGCAGTTATTTATAATCACGCAGGGGAGACTGTTGCAAGTAGTCAAAAAGAATTTGAACAAATTTTTCCAAAGTCAGGGTGGGTAGAACATAACGCTAATGATATTTGGATTTCCGTGCAATCAGTTATTGCCGGAGCACTTATCAATGGCGGTATTGATCCCGCTAGTATTGCTGGTATTGGGATTACTAACCAACGTGAAACAACAGTTATTTGGGACAAAGAAACGGGTAAACCGATTTATAACGCGATTGTATGGCAATCACGTCAAACGGCTCCTATTGTCGAATCATTGAAAAATCAAGGACATGAAGAACTAATTCGTAAAAAAACAGGGTTAGTTCTCGACCCATATTTCTCAGCTACAAAAATTCGTTGGATTTTAGACCGTGTGGATGGTGCGCAAGAACGTGCTGAAAATGGGGAATTGTTATTCGGTACCATTGAAACATGGTTAGTATGGAAATTAACTGGCGGCGAACGTCATATCACCGATTATTCTAATGCATCACGTACGATGCTAATGAATTTAGAAACATTAGAATGGGATGACGAAATTTTAGATATCTTAGATATTCCAAAAGTAATGTTGCCAGAACTTGTTTCTAACTCAGAAAATTATGGAACGTCGAAAAATTATCATTTCTTCGGCCAAGAAGTACCAATTACGGGTCTTGCTGGTGACCAACAAGCAGCCTTATTTGGTCAATTAGCTACCGAAAAAGGTATGGTAAAATCAACTTATGGAACCGGTTCATTTATCGTGATGAATGCTGGTAATGAAGTGCAATTATCTAAAAATAACTTATTAACAACAGTTGGTTTTGTCATTGGTGATGAAGTCACTTATGCCTTAGAAGGTTCTATATTTATTGCTGGATCTGCTATTCAATGGGTTCGTGATGGATTAGAAATGATTAAAGATGCAGCTGAAAGTGAAGAGTTAGCGCATAAATCTGATAATGAAGATGAAGTTTATATTGTGCCAGCGTTTACAGGTTTAGGAGCACCATATTGGAACTCTGAAGCGCGTGGATCTATCTTTGGTTTAACTCGTGGAACCACACGTGCTGACTTTGTTAAAGCAACTTTACAATCAATTGCCTACCAAGTTCGTGATGTTACTGATACAATGGCACGTGACACCGGTATTGATATTCCATTATTAAAAGTGGATGGTGGAGCAGCAATGAATGATTATTTAATGCAGTTCCAATCTGATATTACTGGTATCGAAATTGAACGAGCAGCTAATTTAGAAACAACTGCTTTAGGTGCTGCTTACTTAGCTGGTTTAGCGATTGGTTTCTGGAAAGATATCGATGAAATTAAAGAGATGCAAACAGATGGCCAAAGTTACCAACCACAAATGAATGATACGCGTAAAGAGATTCTATATCGTGGTTGGAAACAAGCAGTGAAAGCAACACAAGTTTTTGCAGAAGTTGACCGGGAAATTCCTGATCACGAATAATAGAAAGGAAGAATATAAATGCCAAAATTCTCATTTAAAGATCGTGAAGATATTAAAAATAATTTAAAATCAGATGATTATGAACTTGTTATCATCGGTGGAGGAATTACTGGTGCAGGGGTAGCGATTCAAGCCGCTGCAAGTGGTGTTAAAACCGCTTTAATTGAAATGCAAGACTTCTCAGAAGGAACAAGTTCACGTTCAACTAAATTAGTTCACGGTGGTATTCGTTACTTAAAACAATTCGACATTGAAGTTGTTGCTGATACGGTTACAGAACGTGCAGTTGTTCAACAAATTGCACCACATATTCCACAACCAGACCCAATGTTAATGCCGTTATATGATGAAGAAGATGTGACTTTTAATCCATTCCGTCTACAAGTCGCTATGGATTTATATGACTCACTAGCTGGAGTAAAAAACTCTAAATTTGCTAACAAAATGTTAAGCAAAGAAGAAGTTATCCAAAAACAACCAGGTGTTATGGAAGATGGTCTAATTTGTGGTGGTGTCTACTTAGACTTCAATAACAATGACTCTCGTTTAACCATTGAAAATATTAAACAAGCGAATGCTGACGGTGCAGATATGTTAAGTCATGCCAAAGCAATTGGTTTCACTTATGATGGCGATAAAATCAATGGTGTTGAAGTAGAAGACGCATTAACTGGTGATAAATTTACTATCAAAACACAATTAGTTATTAACACTACTGGTCCTTGGAGTGACACTATTCGTGATCTTGACGAGAAAAAAGATTACCCATCTCAAATGCGTCCAACTAAAGGGGTTCACTTAACGGTTGATAACAGTAAAATCAAAGTTAACCAACCAACTTACTTCGATAGCGGGGAACAAGATGGTCGGATGGTTTTCGTTATCCCTCGTGAAGAAAAAACTTACTTCGGTACAACTGATACGGATTACGATGGCGACTTTGAAAAACCAACCGTAAGTCAAGATGACGTAGATTACTTATTACGTGTTGTTAACCGTCGTTTCCCTAAAGCAAATATTACGTTAGATGATATTGAAACAAGTTGGGCTGGTTTACGTCCATTAATCGATGGTAACAATGCTTCCGACTATAATGGTGGCGATAGTGGCCGTTTATCAAACACAACATTTGATGAATTAGCTGACGCCTTTGAAAAATATAATCATAATGAATTAGAACGTGACACTGTAGAAGATATGTTAGCTGATGTCGCTTCAAATACGTCTGAACGTGGAGATGGTGGACCTTCTTCCGTATCACGTGGTTCTGATTTATCAATTAGTGAAACAGGTTTAATTACTTTAGCTGGTGGTAAAATTACTGATTACCGTAAAATGGCTGAAGGTGCGATGAAACAAATTATCGCTATTTTAGAAGAAAATAATGATAAAAAATATACTTTAGTTAAATCTAAAACATACCCTGTTTCAGGTGGTCAGTTTGACCCTACACGTGTTGAAGAATCAATTGAATCATTTGCTAATTTAGGTGCTTCACGTGGATTAAAATATGCTGATGCTAAACGTCTAGCAAAAGTGTATGGATCTAATATGAGTAATGTTTTACGCTACTTCCCAGAAGCAGAAAAATATGCGGAAAAATACGATATTCAATTATCAGTTGCCCTTGGATTAGTTTATGCATTAGAAGAAGAAATGGTTTATTCACCACTAGACTTCTTTGAACGCCGGACAACATTCCTATTATTCCAATTTGACCGTATGCAAAAAATTAAAGATGCTGTCGCTCAAATTATTCAAGAACATCTAGGTTTAAGTGATGAAGAAGCTTCAGCTCAAAAAGAAGAGCTAGAAGCACAAATTAAAGAAACGAGTCTTGCTTACTTGAAAGACTAAGAGGAGGAACTGTGATGCAAGGTTTTATTGGTGAACTAATTGGGACTTTTGTCCTTGTCTTACTTGGTGATGGCGTTGTTGCTGGTGTCACTTTGAATAAATCTAAAGCTCAAGACACTGGTTGGTTACTTATCACACTTGGGTGGGGTCTAGCTGTAACAATGGGAGTTTATGTTTCAGGTTTTCTTTCATTAGCACATTTAAACCCTGCAGTCACATTAGCATTTGCGATTAATGGTACTTTCCCATGGGCTGAAGTGGTTCCTTATATTGCTGGTCAAATGATTGGAGCATTTTTAGGAGCGTTAGTTGTATGGTTAAACTACTATCCGCACTTTAAAGAAACGCCTGATTCTGAAGCAATCTTAGGTATCTTCAGTACTGGTCCTGCTATCCGTTCAACCGGTTGGAACTTAGTATCTGAAATTATCGGAACAGCCGTTTTAGTAATGGGTATCATGGCTATGGATCCTAACAAAATTGTTTCAGGAGTAGGCCCTATGGTGGTTGGTATTATCATTACTTCAATTGGTATGTCTCTAGGTGGAACAACTGGTTATGCACTGAACCCTGCTCGTGACCTAGGTCCACGCATTGCTCACGCAGTGTTACCAATTGCAAACAAAGGCGATTCAGATTGGGGCTATTCATGGATTCCAATTGTTGGTCCTATTATTGGTGCAGTCATTGCAGCAATGATTTACCTTATGGTTTTATAGTCTTATATTAGTTAATAGACAAAGTCATTAAAAAGGTCGAGAATAGTCTCGACCTTTTTTGATGGTATTTATTTATAGGAGGAATTTTATGCCAGAATTTTTCATGAATCCATTATTAGAAACAACGGATATTGCTAAGCAACTATTGGGGTGCGTATTAAGTTATACTCAAAACGGGAAACGACGAAGTGGTTGGATTGTAGAAACAGAAGCGTATTTAGGTGAAAAAGATCAAGCAGCCCATACTTATCATGGACATCAGTCTAAGAGAGTGGAGGCTTTATATGCGCCAGCTGGAACTTTTTATATTCATCAGATGATGCAACATACGATGATTAATATATCTACAAAGGAAAACGGTAATCCTGAGGGTGTGCTTATTCGTGCAATCCAGCCAATAGAGGGGAAGGATACGATGGCTAAAAATAGAGGAAATAAACCTCAATTAGAATGGACAAATGGACCGGGGAAATTAACGCAAGCATTAGGGGTGACAATGGCAGATTATGGTACCTTAGCGACAGAAGGACGGTTGCAAATAAGTGAAGAAGGAAGACGCCAACCTTTAGAGATTATATCAGGTCCGAGAATCGGCATTCCAAATAAAGGAAAGTGGACAGAAGCCCCACTTCGTTTTTATATTAAAGGGAATCCTTTTGTTTCTAGAACAGCAAAAAAATATCACGACTTAGAAACTTATGGCTGGGAAGAATAAAGCTAAAGTGTTTAAATAGTTATCAGGGTGAGTATTTACGGTTTCGGAAAACTAATATATTTTCTTTAGTATAAATAAAGAGAATATATTTATTTGCAGAAAATAATAATAAGTTAATTGTATAAACAATTATAAACTTTACCTTTTTATCTGTGCATAAGTCTTATATAATAAAGGATGATAAAATTTTTTGGAAAGGAAGACGTGTATGTCTGAAAAGAAAAAGAAATTTAAAATGCCTAGTGCGCTAGTTATTTTATTTTTCCTCTTATTGTTTGTGACAGTCTTGACGTACATTGTTCCAGCAGGTAAATTTGGAACATTGACGTTAGAAACAGGGCAGGAAGTTGCAGATCCTAATCAATTTAACTTTGTTGACCAAAATCCAGTTGGGTTTTTAGGTTTCTGGTCAGCATTTCCAAAAGGGATGGTTGACGCGGCTACTGTTATCGCTTTTACGCTTATTATTTCTGGTTCATTAGAAGTGATCAAAAAAACTGGGGTTATCGATATTGCGATATACAACCTTTCACAACGGTTTGCTAACAATGGTGTTTGGGTTATTCCAATTTTAATGTTTGTATTAGGTGCTATTGCTACATTCATCGGTACAGAAGAACTATCAATGGTTTATATCCCCATTATCCTTCCACTAATGATTAGTCTAGGATTTAATAATTTAACGGCCACAGCGGTAGTTATCTTATCTACCCATATTGTGGGTGTTATGTCTTCAATGACTAACCCATTCAATGTTGGGGTTTCACATCAAATTACAGGGTTACCAATGTTTTCTGGAGTATGGCTACGTGGTATTTTATTTATTGTATTATTTATTATCTGTACAATTTATACAATGCGTTATGCAAAATCTATTCAAACAGACCCTGAAGCTGCTACTAAAGAGGCGGTACGTATCGGTGCATTAAAAGAATCAGAAGCCAATACTGATGATACGCATGAGATGTCTAAACAGCAAAAATGGGTAGGTATTGTTGCTATTGTGCTATTTGCTGTTATTCTTGCTCTTGTTATTATTCAAGGCTGGGGCATGATTGAAATGGCTGGAGCATTTGTGCTGCTTGGAACTGTTGCTGGTTTAGTAGGTGGCATGGGCGGAGATGACATTGTTGATGGTTTTGTCGACGGTGCTATCGGTGTCATGAGTGGTTCAATCTTGATTGGTGTTGCTACAGGTATTTCTGTTATTATGCAAGAAGCGAAAATTTTAGACACGATCGTTTATTATTTTGGTAATTTTCTTCAAAACTTGCCATTAATGCTTAGTGCTTTGGCTATCTTTATTTTTATTGCTTTATTTGCCTTTTTCGTACCTTCCGGATCAGGTAAAGCAGTCGTTACTATGCCGATTATTTCGCCACTAGCTCGTATGGTTGGTTTAAACCAACAAGTTTCTGTTTTAGGTTATGTTTTAGGTGATGGTGTGGCTAAACCATTCTATCCAACATCAGGAACGTTTATGGCGACTTTAGATATTTCTAAAGTGAAGTGGCAAGACTGGGCAAAATTTTATATTCCATTAATGATTATTCTTGCCATTGTAAGTATTATTTTCATTATCGTTGCCCAACTTATTAATTACGGTCCATTTTAATACACTATTAAGGTCAAGGGTTCCTTGGCCTTTTTATTTATGATAGAGACATTATTAAAGCGCATTCTAAAAAGCTATGATAAAATAGAGATGTGATATTTTCTAACTTGACAGAAGTTAGGATTGGAGGAGTTTTTAAAATGACAAAAAATATTGCTTTAATTAATTTAGGTGGAACGATTATGTCCATGCATGATCCAGAGACAGGTCGACTGAAGGCGGGAGCTATGACAGGTGATGAGTTACTTGAAAATGCTAATTTAGAGCATTTAGATGTCGATATAGATGTTAAGGAAGTAAAAAGCATTGATAGCTCTGAAATGACGTTAGAGGATTTAAGAGACATTGCCAAAGCTATTCAAAACGTATTAGATGAAGGTGTCGATGGTATCGTTTTAACACATGGTACAGATACGATGGAAGAAACAGCGTATATGATGGATTTAATTTTTGATACCGATACGCCTATTGTCTTTACTGGTAGTCAATTAAGTATTGAGGATTTAGGATTTGATGGGCATTCAAATATTCGGGACGCTGTTTTAACTGCTTCACATCCTGATAGTCGCGGACAAGGAGTTCTAATTGTCTTTGATCAAGTTATCATCCCTGCTCATGGCGCAACGAAGAAAAATAGTATTGGTCTTCACGCCTTTACTTCATATTTAAATACTATTCTAGGTGTGTTATATGATGGTAAAGTGTCTTATTTTGTTAATAAACGTCGTCAACCACACTTCGCAATTGATTTAAGTCAGCCATTTACTCGGGATGTTCATGTTATTCGTATGGCGCTAGACTTTAATGCTAATTACCTAAATTATTTAGTCGATAATGGATGTGATGGGTTAGTTATTGAGTCATTAGGAGCTGGTCAAATTTTCCCTGAAGCTGTTCCTGCAGTACATAAAGCGTTAGAAAAAAATATTCCCGTTGTCGTTGTTTCCCGCGCTTACACAGGTGGTGTTGTCAGCTTGTATGATGGTGAAGGTGGGGGAGCCGCACTTGCACAAGCAGGCTGTATTTTTGATGAAGGACGGTTAAATGGAACACAAGCGCGCATCAAATTAATTGCGATGCTAAATAGCGAGTACGATTCAGATATTGCGACTCAATGGCATAATTTCTAAATATATAAATAGTTAAACAATATTTCGGTTAAGAGTTGGTTTAAACCAACTCTTTTTATATTTTTAAAGTTAATTAATAAAAAGAGTAGGGGAGGTGGAAATGAAATACACGTCTCCTATCTCTTTTGTTATAATAATTAACATAAACTCTGATGAAGGGGTCAATGGATGATGTCAACGAATCAATTAAGGTTTGATGCTCAGAAATTTTATGAGGGGTATCAAAAATATCTTAATCAAAAACAAGCAAAAACTCGAGAAAGTTATTTACGGAATATTCAACCATTTTTTAAATATTTATCGGTTCATCACATCTCGAATCCGACATATCATGACGCAGAACGGTATTTTGATGATTTAATTAATCATCCTAAAGAGACTTTTCTAGCAATTAATCAGATTGACTATGATAAATTGTCTGCCGAGGAGCGACGTGCGATTGATCATTTTCGCTATAAAGACCGTACGATTCGTTCATACCGAAATATGCTGAATCAATTTTTTAAATGGTTAGAACGTGAAGGATTATATGACAATATAATAAAACAATCGGAAAGTAAAATTCCTGTGCCACACGGACATGCTAAAGACGCATTAGATATCGAAGATGTCAATCGTCTATTGGATTATTTAAAAGCTGGTGCTGATACAGTGACAGGAAAACGGGATTATGCGATGATTCTGTTAGCCATTACGACGGGGTTACGACTTATAGAGCTGAGCCGAGCAAATTATGAAGATATTCAACGGCGTGGCGCTAATACGGTTATTTACGTGCAAGGTAAAGGTCATCGCGAACGTGATGATTTTGTCATATTACCTCGTCATACGAAAGAAGTGGTTAGAGATTATACCAATGCTCGTGAAGAAGAAGGCGTGATGATAAATACTGAGTTAGCACCTTTATTTGCATCTCATGGAAATCGTAATAAAGGCGGTAGAATGTCAACACGGACCATTTCGAGAATTATTACTAAGGCATATCAAGCAGTAGGTATCAAATCAGCAAAAATTACACCACATAGTTTGCGACATACAGCAGCTACTTTAAGTTTGATTAATGGTGGAAACTTGCGAGAAACGCAAAAAATGTTACGGCATTCAAGTGTGCGAACAACAGAAATTTATGCCCAAGACTTAGATGCTGATAAAAATATGTCGTCACAGTTAGTTGAAGATATGATTCAAGATAATCGTTTAAAATCCTCTGAAGATTTAGCCACACTTATTGCTGATACGGAAACATTTAATATTGACGATTTTAGCGATGAAGATGATCCAACATATAGATAATCATAAATATTTAGTAATAAAAAAGCCATCAGAAAAATTCTGGTGGCTATAATTATATTAATAAACGAAAATAATAAAAATAACATGAATATTGTTAGTTATTTATAAGAGGTTGTTTTAAAACGTTGTTCTATGTCTGCTAATAGTGATTAGTGGACATAGGTGCAAAAGCTTAATTTGAGGGTGTTTAACCAAATTTTTACATGAGTTACTTTTTAGTATTTTAACTTAAGTAACTTGCTTATAGTTCTGTATATTTTTTATGATTGCCCTTAGCTTTCTCAACAGGATATTTTTCAACATTCTTTTGTAGTTTTGATTCAATAATATCCGCAATATTTAAATCCAGATTATCAGCTAGCATTATTGAATAAATTAATACATCAGCTAATTCATCCTTTAGATTGTCCATTTCAGTTGCTAAAGTTTCTTTTGACGACTGCCATTGAAATAACTCTAGCAACTCATTTGCCTCTAAACTTATTGAAATGGCTAAATCTTTCTCTTGATGAAAATGTCGCCAATCACGTTCATCGCGAAATTGATTAATCTTATCAGTTAGTTCTTTAATCTCTTTAGTCATTATAATTCTCCTTTTTGAGCTTTTAATAACATATTTTGCAGTTCGTTATCTACAGCGTAAATATACAATCCATTGACACCTCGTGTTAATAAGACATTTAACTCATTTTTTAGAAAATTTGCTGAATTATCAATCTTTTTATCTCCTAATTGACGTTTATTCGTCGCGTTTTTACTTTTACTTTTCGTTTTATCGAATTGAATTTTACCATTCCGATATTTAACAGATGGACCTATAATGAGTCCAGCATAGTTTAAATCAAGGCCTTGTACAGTGTATGTAGAACCTACCTCATAAATGGTATTTGAGCGTTCTGGCCATGATAGCTTGCTTTCACCTTTTTTGGCTTTTAATTGGTTATTCCAAGGCATCGAAAAACCTTTTTCTTTAACTAACCATAAATATTCATGTGACGATTTACTTGAGAATTCCCAATCGTACGTGGCAATCATTCGTAATATACCGTTTTCTTGATGTTTATTTTTTTCGAATATAGCTTTTTTCAGTGTATTTGGGGAATCAAATATCTTCAATTCAAAAATATCATCCTTAGGAATATTGCTAATTGACCGATAATCAACAAGATTTCTAATCCATTCAACAGTTTTCTTGTTTGAATTAATTCTCATTTGATTAGTTAAATTAATTGTTCGATCAGCATTGCTATAAAGATTTGCTAATTGTTCATTACTCCAATATTGGTTTCCTTGAAGAATCTGATTTTTATCAAATACTAATATCGTTACTTTACTCCGTTTAATAATATCAAAAAGTTGATTTTGACCACGATAGGATTGTTTTCCTTGTGTCCAAAGTAAATGTCCTTCATCAATTAAAGTAATATCTGCTAACTCACTTGTTGATCGATTATTAATAAATGTGGTAGGTTTGCTCACGCGTTTAGGGTGTCTTTTAGTGACGATACCTAATTTTTTAGCAATTTCGAGGCAAATATGAAATTGTTCATCGTGATTAACTAATAAGTAATTATCAAGATGACTTAATTTACTAATTGTATTTTGAGAAGAAAAGTTTTGAAATAAATCGTAAAATAAACTACTTAATAATACTGTCTTCCCTGACCCTGCTTCACCATCTACAAGTATAAGTTTATTCTTTCCATCATAACTAATTAAGCAATCGATAACATATTCTTTAATCAACTCTTTTGTCCGCTTTTGTTCATTAGTTAATTTATGGAATGGTGAAGCCTTAAATAATGCCTTATCCTTAATATGGCGCTCGATAGGAAATAATTCCGCATTGTCATTAACTAATTTTCGCCATATCGAGGAAAAAATAGTTTCTAATTTTTCCGAAGTATAATAATCACCCTGCTCATTTGTTCGTCGATTGTAAATGGTAGAGACATTATCTATACTTGTTAAATACATCATCAAACGATTTTCAATATCTAACGTTAATGACTTATTAAAAAATTCATTTCCAATTATATATAATGATGAATTATCACTATTATTAAATAAATTCCATTCATCGCGAGTGGCATTATCAATCTCCATATGTTCAATGGTTCTTCTATAAATATCAGTTGTTTCACCTACATAAACAGAGTACTTGCCTCTATATTTATCATTAGCAATGTAAACAGTTGGATAATCGAGTAAATATCTACTTTTTTCGCTCGGATCATTTGTGTAACTTTGTCGAAATTGAACTAACGATTCTTTACTAAAAGGTATTTTTTCAACAAAAGTTTTATTATTCTTTCCCATACTTTATATCCCTTATCATGAAGTTGTATTAGTCACCCGCTAATGCGGGTCTTATTATTCATCCAGGAGTTATTTAAAAATAATTCTCGGATCACTCCTGCTAGTGCAAGATTAATTCATGTTGTATTCAATTATATCAAATAAACAAATGGTAAAGGAACAACTCATATTAAATTTAGAGATATGTTATAATAAGCAAAATTTAATTTGTTAGAACAATAAAAGAACTTAGCTGAAGCTGAGCTATTCATACATCAGGCTAAGTCCTTAAAAATTAAAAATGAAAAAGAAGTAAATAAAAAATAATACTTCTTACGCTAGGAAGAATGACTTCCTTCTAGTGTTTTCTATTATATCATAAACATTAGGAGGTTTATAATATGTCTACTTTAACTACAATACTTGTGATTATTTTAATCGTTGTCATCGCTTTTGTCATTGTCATAACAATATATGATAAAGTGAAATCAAATAAACTTAACCACTAAAATATAAATGTTCAACACTAAAATCAAAAAAGGAGTATCATTATGGTTGTATACCCTGCTATATTTAAAAAAGTCGACAATGGTTATATGGTAAGATTTCCTGAAATACCTGAAGCTATGACAGAAGGTGATACTATTAATCAAGCTTATGAAATGGCTATTGAAGTGTTAGGGTTAGCATTAGAAGACTATCATATCTTTCCTAAACCAAGCGCGTATCATAGTATCCAACAAAAATATCCAAATTCTATTATCACACTAGTGGGAATAGATTTGAAAGATTACAGAAGTCAATATGTTTCAGAAAGCCTGAAGTAAAAAAGTCAGATTATAATTAAATCTGACTTTTTGCTTTTTATCTATATATGTAAAGGTAAACTTAATTGCGATTGTTTTCAATTTTTTAAGCCACCAAATTAATAAACCGATAATTGTAAATGCATGTTGATTCTCTTCTAAATGATGGAGGTGATTCTAAAAGGAGTGACTATAAACATTAGCTGAGTTTAGGCGACTTCTTTTCAATATTTGAGTAAATTAATTATACAATTATGATTTAAAAAATATAAAATTATATGAAGCAGGGAAATAAAACTATTTATTTGGAGGAAGATGAAATGGCGAAGAAATATTATGATGAAAATGGTAACGAAATTAAGAAGCGTGGCGGATGCCTAAAAACTGTATTAATAGTGATTGGAGCCATCGTTTTACTAGGTATTGTAATTGGGGCTTTAAATGGTGGAGATGATTCAGCTTCTAACGATCCACAAACTGAAGAAAATGCTAACCAAAAAGAAGCAGACAAAGAAAACTCTAGCTCTTCCGATGAAAGCCAAGAGGAAAAATCTTCTAATGAAGAAGATGATGTTCCAAGAGAACATAAAAATGCTTTAAGAGAAGCACAAAATTATGTTGATAATATGCCATTCTCAGAAGCTGGACTATATCAGCAATTAACATCAGAGTATGGAGGACAATATCCAGAAGAAGCAGCGCAATATGCTTTAGAAAATGTTGATGTTGATTACAATAAAGAGGCAGTCGAAGCAGCAGAATCATATCAAGAGAATACTCCGATGTCTGATAGTGCTTTATATGACCAATTAGTTTCTGAATATGGCAGTCAATTTACCCCAGAGCAAGCTGAATATGCAATTAGTCAATTAAGCGAATAATTTTAATAAAAAGCCTTATTAAGGCTTTTTATTATCTAATATGTCAACAGACTGTTTGCAATAAAATCTATTTGAATGGAAAATAAATTATACGAGTAAAATTTTTATACGATAAAGCTAGTTAATTTCAAAAAGATGATATTCTCTCTAATTCACCAAAAATTAATAACCGCTTTCACCCCTTTTTTCGTTTATTTGTGCTTTTATTCGATCTTGGGGTGTGGTAAAATAGCGAACGTGATTTGAGACCTAGGTCATTTGATCCAAATCATAGCTGTTGTATTACTTAAATTTTCAAATATAGAAGGGATAATCATAATATGGTTAGAACAGTTGGAACAGTCGCTCGTGGACTTAGAGCACCTATTATTAACGAGGGAGAAGATTTAGCCTCTATCATTGTAGATACTGTCTTAAATGCTTCTCAAAGCGCGGAATTCCCTATTGAGGACCGTGACATTGTTACCATTACTGAATCTATTGTAGCCCGTTCACAAGGAAACTATGCAACAATTGACGCAATTGCTAAAGATATTGCGAATAAAGTTACAGACGACACAATTGGTGTTGTATTCCCAATTACTAGTCGTAACAGATTCCAATCTATGTTAAAAGCAATCGCACGTGCAGCTAAAAAAGTTGTCATCCAATTAAGTTACCCTTCTGATGAAGTGGGTAATCCATTAATGCTAATTGAACAATTAGATGAATTAGGAATTAACCCATGGTCAGATGTTTTAACGGAAGAAGAAGCTTATGACAAATTCCAAGAATTAAAACATCCATTCACTGGTGCTGACTACTTGAAAATTTATCGTGAAACGGTTGAAGCTGAAAATGCTGAATGTGAAATCATTTTAGCTAACCAACCAAAAGCTATCTTAGACTATACAAAAGACGTGATTGCTGCGGATATCCATACGCGTAAACGTACACAACGTCGTCTATTAGCTGCTGGTGCTAACAAAGCAGTCACTTTAGATGAAATTATGACGGAATCAGTTGACGGTTCAGGATATAACCCAGACTTTGGTTTATTAGGTTCTAACCTTTCTTCAGACGAACGAATTAAATTATTCCCTATTAATGGTGAAGAATTAGTTCAAGATGTTCAAAAACGTCTAAAAGAAGAAACAGGTAAAACCGTTGAAGTGATGATTTATGGTGATGGAGCTTTCAAAGACCCACAAAGCCATATTTGGGAATTAGCTGACCCTATCGTTTCACCAGCTTATACGGAAGGCTTATCAGGTACTCCTGAAGAAGTTAAATTAAAATATTTAGCTGATAGTAAATTCGACGACTTACGTGGTGAAGAATTACAAAATGCTATCTCTGAATACATTTCTTCACATAAACGTGCTCAAGTTGACGAAGCAGAAGGTATTGGGACAACTCCTCGTCAAATTACTGACCTATTAGGTTCATTATCTGACTTAACTTCAGGTTCAGGTGACAAAGGAACACCAATTATCTACATTAAAGGATACTTTGATAAATATTCAGACTAATTAAATAAAAAAGTGACCGTTTAACGGTCACTCATGGAGGGTTGTTCAGACGAACAGCCCTCTTTTCTATTGGTTAAATCACTTTGAATTGGTCTCCCATATCTTCAACTAGATTACTTGGGACGCAACTAAAATCGTAGTCACGTAAAGCTTCAATATCATCGTGGATGAAGTAAGTTCCTGCTTGTGCAATCATTAGATTAACATGAAATTCTTTATCTAGTGTGTCACTGTGGGAGAGGAAAACAAGGATGTTGGGTTTATGAAGAGCTGTCATAAATCCAAGTTCCATATTTAACCCTTCATCTTGTTCATCGACGTCTATTAAATAAACACCGATATCAGAACTACCCATGGCGTTTTTATCATTTTGGTAGGTTTTTAGTTGCCATTCCAATGATCCAAATAATCCAGTGGTATCATCAAATGAGACGTTTTTATATTGGTGGTCCCATGGATTATGTACAATATCAACAGTCGGATTGTCTGTTAGAGCCGTTTTAGCGCGTTTGATCCAATCGGCATGAAATGGTTTAAAATTAGAACTAGCGAGATATATTTTGGTCATTATCAATCATCCTTCCTGGTATATTAGCTATAGCATAGCGGATAATTAGAAAATTGACAATGTAAGATTTTATTAGGAAAAAGTGATACGATGGAAGTATAGAAATATTGATAAAAGAAGGTAATATAAAATGACAGATTTAAAAGATGCAACCTATTATGCACGTCAAATTCGTCAAGGAGAATTGACTCCTTCTTCATTAATGTAAGATACCATTTCAGCCTTAGAAAAGGCACAACCAACCTTACATGAAATGGCGATTCCTTTTTATGATAAAGCTCGTCAAAAAGCTAAAGAAATGACAGAGAAAATTAAGGCGATGTCAGTTGCAGAGCGAGAAGAACTGCCACCATTTTATGGTGTTCCCCTACTGATTAAAGATTTGGGATTTATGGTAGCTGACACCGTAATGTCTTCAGGGTGTGAATGGTTTAAAGATGATAAAAAAACGGTGACAAGTGCTGATATGCAAGCAATTGAATCGGCGGGTTTTATTTTTGTTGGCCGGCCAAATACCCCTGAATTTGGATTAAAAACAGTCAGTGATTCCCCCTACTATGGCTCCGTCGTATTACCGAACGATACCACACCTAATGCAGGAGGTTCATCAGGAGGATCTGCAGCAGCTGTAAAAGCGGGATTAGTCCCTATTGCTGCTGGATCAGATGCTGGTGGATCTGTACGAGTACCGGCTTCAGATGCTGGGCTAATTGGATTAAAACCAACACGTGACCGCATTTTAGCTGGCCCTGGTTCTCTTCGTCCTATAAATCATTTATCTACTTATTCTGTATTAACCCAAACGACTCGTGATTTAGCGGATTATTTAAAGATTATTCAACGTCCTCGCTTTGGTGATAGCTCTAAAAATGTTTTACCTGAACAAAATCAAAGTAAAATAAAAATTGGTTACACGACCGATAGCTTTATGAATGATAATGTCTCTCAATCAGCAAAAGCAGCTTTAAATCATGCAATTAAAGTGCTACAAAACTTAGGTTATATTGTTGAGCCCGTTGATTTATCAATTGATCAAGCGGATGTCCCGGTACCTGAAAATATCGTAAAAGCAATTGATAATAAACAACTACCTAATGATTCATTATCAAAACAATGGGAAGTTGTGGAAGCAACTTGTGATCACTATTACTGGCGAACACCGTATACTATGTTATGGAATTTCACTGGTCATCCAGCAATTAATATCCCAATGTGGTCCGATGATAATGGGTTATCATTAGGAGTACAATTAATTGGAAATTGGGCGAGTGATTTTGATTTAATTGCGGTACCCGTCGCCTTAGAAGCAACTAGTCAATTAGAAGTGAACATTACAACATTAGCTTAAGCATAAATAAACAGCGTTTCCTGTTCTGATTGGGAAACGCTGTTTTTTGCTAGAAATAATGAAAGTTTTTACTCATGAACATGTTTTAAGGTTTTGTTAGCGACAAAACGAATGTTTGTTGAATGAGTTGCTCGTTCAACAATGTCTTCAAAAATTGTTAGATATTCAGGAAACTCATTCACGAGACTTTCTGGATGAAATTGGACGCCAAAAAAGTCAATATTTTCATCAACTGATTCAATTGCTTCAATAACGCCATCATAGGCAGTCGCAGCCACTTTCAGATGTTTGCCTAATTTTTTAATGGCTTGATGATGAACCGAATTGACATCGTGAATATTTGCTAATAAATGATAGAAACGGGAGTGTTTTTCAACAGCTACTCCGTGAACTTGTTTTTCCATATCATCTAGTAATTCATGTGCAAGCGTTTGTTCTTGATGGCTATTAATGTCTTGAATGAGTGTGCCGCCCATATAGACATTCATAATTTGCATACCGCGACAGATTCCTAATATCGGTTTATGTTGTTGTGTAGCTGCTTTAATTAATTTAAATTCGCGAGCATCACGGGCCGGATCCGTAGCTGCTAAATTTTCAGCCGGCTGTTCTCCATAAAATTCTGGATTAACATCTACGCCTCCAGATAAAACTAGTCCATCAATCGCATGAACATAGTCATCTGTCATATCTGACTCGTGAATTGGAATAATCATAGGAATACCACCAGCTTGAATGATGGCATTGGTTATTGTACTTAATGTATATGAAGCAGGTACGCCAGCAAAATTATCTGTTTCAAATAACGTATTTTCACTGCTCGTTACCCCGATAATAGGTTTACGTCTCATTAAAAAACTCCTTTTAAAAAAACATCGCCCCTTTAATCACCAAAAAAGTGATTAAAGGGGCGATGCTAGTCGCGGTTCCACCCTTCTTATGTCGAAACCTCAGTGTCTATCAAATTGCGATAAACGATTGGTTAACGGTAATCAACCGATTTAACTGCTTGCACAATTAAATGACTCAGAGTGCACGTTCACTTACGCTTGATTGTCCTTTCTCAACATCCGGACTTTCTGTTAATCATTTAATAAGTTACTTTCTCTTCAATGTCATTTATTTATTAATAAATAGGATAACGGATTTTATCGATAAATGCAATCCCTCTGCTCGAATAATTTTTAATATACAAAAAATCCCCTACATTTATTATGTAAGGGACTTTTTAACAGCTAGCTATTATTTAATAGCGCGTGATTCTAATCCTTCTTCTTCTAGGAATAGACGGAATGGCACTAAGTCTTCAGCTTCATATTTTTCTTTGAAGGCTTTGATATCTTCTTCTGAAGAAACTTTAGGGTCTAATTCTAAGACTTCAACTGGAATTGGACGATCTGGAGTAATTTTAGCGTCAACAACAACTGTTTTACCAGCTTTGTTATCTTCTACAGCTTTACGCATTACTTCATCCATATCTTCGATACGGTTAACTGTATAACCTACAGCGCCTTGAGCTTCACCAATTTTAGCGTAGTCAACATCAATGAAATCAGTACCGAATAAATGTTTGTTAGTGTCCTCATATTTATTTTTAATGAAGGCATATTCAGTATTTGAGAAGACAACGTTAATAACTGGTAAGTCATATTGAACGTTAGTTACAACATCTGGATATGTCATGTTGAACGCACCGTCACCCATGATGTTCCATACTTGACGATTTGGGTTATCTTTTTTAGCAGCAATACCACCTGGTAAAGCAATTCCCATTGTCGCAAATAATGGACTTGTACGCCACATGTTTTTAGGATTCATGTGTAAGTGACGAATTGATGTTTGAGTTGAGTTACCAACATCAATTGAGTAAATAGCGTCTTCGTCGGCATGGTTGTTAATAGCGTTATATACTTGGTATAATTGAAGGTCACCTTCAGTTTTTTGTTCTAATTTATCCATGTATTCACGCCAGTTTTTATTATTTTTAATATTAGCATTCCACCATGCTGATTCTTCAACAGCATCTACTTTGTCGTAGATAGCTTGTGCAGCTTCACCAGCGTCACCTAAGATAGATGCATCTAAAGCGTTACGTTTACCAAGTTTATGTGGATCGATATCAACTTGGATAAATTTATCAACATTTTTAAATGCTTGGTAAGTTTCTGCGAATGGGAAGTTTGAACCTAAGAATAATACAGTATCAGCTTCAAATACAACTTCATTAGCTGGTTTCCAACCAACACGGTAAGCAGATCCAGTTAATGCTTCGTCATCATAGTTAAATGAGTCGAAGTTTTTACCAGTTGTAATGATAGGCGCTTTGATTTTTTGAGCTAATTTAGAAACTAAGTCTCCATGTTCATTAGCACCAATACCAGAATAAATAACTGGACGTTCAGCATTATTTAAGATTTCAACTGCTTGGTCGATATCTTCTTCATTTAATGCTGAAGCAATGTAATCACGTTGGTATTCGCCTGAACCATAGTAAGAATCTTCAGGGATTTCTACCCAACCGAAGTTTACTGGGATTTCAACAACAGCAGGTCCTTTACGTGTTACAGCAGCACGAGCAGCTTCGTCAATTACTTTTGGTAATTGTTCTGGATAAGCAACACGTTTGTTGTAAACAGCAATTCCTGAGTACATTGGGTTTTGGTTTAATTCTTGGAATGCATCTAAGTTTAATTCGTCGTTTGGACGAGAACCTTGGATTGCTAAGAATGGTGTGTTGTCCATAGCGGCATCGTAAACACCATTAATTAAGTGAGTAGCACCAGGTCCACCAGAACCAACAGCAACTCCTAAAGGTCCACCGAATTTGTTTTGCATTACAGCTGCTAAAGCACCCACTTCTTCGTGACGTACTTGTAAGAAACGGATGTCGTCATCTTCAGCTAAAGCATCCATTAATGAACCTAATGTTCCTGAAGGGATACCGTAAATAGTATCTACGCCCCATGTTTTTAAAACATTAAGCATTGCAGATGATGCTGAAATCATGTTTTCACTCATAAAAAAAGATGTCCTCCTTGTTAAGATATGTTTAAATTCTACAGTGACAAATAATAACACATTCTTCGAACAGTTCAAATTATTTTGCAATGTAACAGTTAAGTGTTTTCTATTATAACAGATAAAAGAACAACAATTGTATTTTAATGGAAAATTATTATTTTCTTTTACCTTTTGCTAATAACAGGAAAATGCTGTTTTAATAGTATTTCAAAGAGGTTAAGGGTGATAAAAAACTAATTATTTAAAATGGAAATCGTAGAAATTAAAGATTTGTGAATAAAAATAACAAAAACAATTTTTGTATTTGATAAAAATCGTAACAGTTTGTATTTGGTGTTATACCTCAATAATATTCAAATAATCGATGCTTTTCTAACCACTTAGATAACGCTAATATTTTAGCATCTTGAGATTGTCTTGCCGATATCATCACCCCTATTGGTAATCCCTCAGAGGTAGAATGTACGGGTAAACTAATAGCTGGTTGTCCAGTCAAATTATAAATATAAGCATACGGAGAATAATATGTTCCTGATTTAAGCGATTCAATAATTAAGTCTCCTAAGGTTTCCTTATTAAGATCTTTCCAAGTTTCGATTGGAGGAAGCATTTCTAAATAATACAAATCCTCTGATAATGAAGGTGCTGCCTTCGCTGTGGCTGGTTGTATTAATGCATCATACGTTTCATGTAACTGTTGCATTTGATTAGCTAAGTTATCCCATTCATCGAATACTTCAGAATATTCCCAAGCCGGAATCTTTTCCCCATAGATAGCTAATAAATAGGATAATGGTTCGACCTCATCTGGTTGAATCGCTTTTCCGCGTTGTTTTTTGATTTGTTGGAACATTTTTTGTTGTTCGCTGGCATTCATTTTATAGTAACCGGGAAGGTAATCTTTCAGTCCATTAATATTTGGATGGACTTCGGTAACTGAGAAACCGTGATTTTGTAAATAGTTAACGGTTTTTTCTACGGCTTGAACAGCGTCGTCACTCGGTGTTTCGTCAATAAATGGATCAACAGTGTAAGCAATATTTAAATCGTTGATATTATCTTCATAATTGCGGACGTCATCAGCAATTAATGGAGGTACTTTAAATGCTGAGGCATCTTGATGAGGGAGCTGCATAGCTAACAGAAAGTTTTCAGTATCTTGAATAGATTTTGTTAAGGCAAAATCAATAGCAGCTCCACCCCACGACCGATAAGAGCCCGGTCCTGTTGGCATCGCTCCACGTGTTGGTTTGAAACCAACCAGACCAGAAAAAGAAGCAGGGATGCGAATGGATCCACCTCCATCAGAGGCCGCTGCAATAGGTACCATACCGAGTTGTACAGCAGCTGCTGATCCCCCACTAGAGCCACCAGCATGATATTTTGGATTTACGGGATTGGGGACCGTTCCATATAAAGCAGAATCACTAACAAATTTTAATGCGAATTCAGGTGCATTGGTATGGCCAATAATAATAAATCCTGCTTTTATAATTTGATCAACATAATGACTATTTTTCGTTGCAATTTGATTTTTAAACAATTGCGAGGATGACGTTGACGGATGGCCAGCGTAATCGTGACCAGCATCTTTAAGTAAAATAGGTACTCCCGCGAATGGCGCTTCTAAATTAGATAATGATTTAGCTTGTTTAATCGCGTCTTCTTCATACAAGTGAACGACAGCATGGAATCTTTCATTATATTTTTTTACTTGGTCAATAGCTATTTTAACGGCTTCAACAGGTGTTAGTTTTCCTTGTTTTATCCACTGTGCACATGTTGTTGCGTCAATTGATTGAAATGATTGCATGTTTTTTTCTCTCCTTCTATACAAAAAACCGTGTGATTTCACACGGCTCTAACTTCATAAAGGGCAATTAATCATTATTTTGGTGACTTTCCATATAATCTGCATATTCTTGCATATCTTCAGATGGCACATCATCGTTATCCCACGCACCATAGAAATCACCAGCACCTGTTTCATTTGCATAATCAATGACTTCTTGACGTTGGTAAGCATCTAAGATTTTTTGTAAGTCTTTATTATCTTTATCTTCTTTACGTACAACAAAATTTAATCGTAACATCGGATTTGAGTTTTCCATGTCTTCTAAAATCATGGCGTCATCGAGATCAATACCAGATTCGGTAACTGAAGTTGATCCGGCAAGAATCATTTCTACATCACCTAAAGCACGAGGAACAGCTCCATAATCCATTGGGACAAGTTCTAGATTTTTATATGTTGATTCGATATCTTCTTCGGTTGGCACTAATGGAGCATCATCTTTTAATTTGATTAAACCATTTTCATCCAATAATTTTAACGCATTTCCTGTGTTAACGGGATCGTTTAAAATTGCGATTTGAGCATTCTCTGGAATATCTTCTTTAGAATTAATACCATCAACTGTCCAAATTCCTAGAGGCTCAGCAGATAAGTAACCCATTGGATAAAGTTCATCTTTATTACCAGAGTCTTGTAAATAGTCATATAAGAAAGTGTAATATTGATAGGCGTTGGCATCAATTTCACCTTCTGATAAGGCTTTATTTGGTTGAATGAAATCATCAAATTTGACGATTTCTACATCAATATCGCCTTCTTTTTCTAAGTCTTCTAATGCAAATTCCCAAATTTCTTTGGCACGATCAGAAACGACACCAATTTTATAATGTCTTGGCTCGTCACTATTTGCATCGTCACCGCCGTTTTTGTTTTGATTGCCACAACCTACTAACAATAAAATACTCAAAGCAGCTAAAACCCATTTGAGACATTTCTTCATCAAATAACCTCCTAAATATATTTTGTAACCGCTATTACTATACTCCAGGACTGCGTATGCTGTAAATTATATATAGAGAAGCCGTTTCATGTGATGATTATTTATGCATTGTGATGGATTTATTTGCATTGCTTTTGAAATATTAATAACAAAGAGTGATAGGTTTGCCTATCACCCTCATAAAATATTAATGGTTTTCTACTACAAAATTAATATATTCTTGCATATCGTCGTATGGAATATCATCATTATCCCATGCACCATAAAAATCTCCAGGCCCCGTTTCATTTGCGTAATCGACCACTTCTTGGCGTTGATACGCTTTAAGAATTTTTTGTAAATCTTTATTATCCTTATCTTTTTCTTGAACGACAAAATTTAATCGTGTTAGAGAACTAGCGTCTTCACCGCTTTGGAAGACTAAAGCATCTTCTAATTTAATGCCTGATTCTGTTACTGGTGTTGAAACAGATAAGATGAGTTCACAATCACCTAAAGCACGCGGAACAGCACCATAATCCATTGACACAAGTTCTAAGTCTCGATAAGTAGATTCGATGTCTTCCTCGGTTGGAACAAGTTGTGCATCATCTTTTAAGGTGACCAATCCATTATCGGCGAGCATTTTAATGGCATTGCCTGTATTGACAGGATCATTTTGAATAGCGATTTTAGCGTGTTCAGGAATATCTTCTTTGGATTCAATGCTATCGATTACCCAAATACCTGATGGTTCTGCGGATAAATAACCCATTGGATATAACTGATTATTACCAGAATCTTGCATATAATCGTATAAAAAAGTGTAGTATTGGAAAGCGTTAGCATCAATTTCACCTTCAGCGAGGGCTGTATTGGGTTGAACGACGTCATCAAAAGTAATGACATCAACATCAATTTCGCCCTCAGCTTCTAAATCTTTTAGTGCAAAGTTCCAAATTTCTTTGGCACGGTCAGAAACTACTCCTATCTTATAGTGACGAGCATCATTTGTATTTGATTCATCTTGATGAGACGTCTTAGTTTGAGTACATGCCCCTAAGCTTAAGCAAACTAACATCAACATCCCTAACTTAATCCATTTTTTCATCGAATACCTCCTAAATTGTTATGTGACCGCTATTAATATAACATAGTTGATATAATTTTTTGGTTATTAAAATCATTAAAAACCAAAAAATGGAAAAATAGACATAGTGCTGATGAAAATAACACTTTAAAAAAGCAGACCTTTCATTATGAAGTCTGCTTATCTTCGAATTGATTAAGATTTGGGTTGTTGTTTGATAAATAGAGCCATTAACCCGATACCAATTGCACACATTAGTGCGGATATGATAAATGCGGCTCCATAGCCTGTAATCGTTGCAATTTGTGGTCCTAAGATGGCTGAAATCCCATAAGCGGTAAACATCCATCCATAGTTAGCTCCGGAGTTTTTAGTTCCCCAGTTTCCGGCTGTAATTCCTGGAAAAGCACCAAGAAACCCTCCAAATGAGAAGTAAATGGCTAACATCCCAACGACCCCAAGTACAGCGCCTAATTGAACATTGAACGTTAGTAAAATAAGTCCGAATGCATTCGTTATAAACATCGCAATGACAGTGAGATAGCGTCCGATTTTATCGGAAACGATTCCCCAAATCACTCGTCAACCAGTATTAAAAGCGGCACATAGCATAATAATAACAGCAGCGTTACCTAGGGAATATTCAGTGACAATTCCAGCAGCGTGGCCGATTAGCATCATTCCTCCAGTAGTCGCTAATGTATAGATTAACCATAATAACCAAAATTTTTGGGTTTTAAGCATCACTTTGGGTGTCTGATCAGTACTTGATGAGATTATAGTGGTAGAAGACTGTTCAGGAGCTTTTTCCATAAAAAATGAGCAGATAATAATAATAAGTAATAGGACGCTCCCCATTAATTTGAAAAAGGATTGCTGTGTAATAAATCCTGTTGCAATCATTCCAATTCCAAATAATACTCCCGATAAAAATACGATTTTTTTACCACCGATTTGATCAACTTTTGGACCAAAAATAATCATTGAAATGGGAACCATTGCGAATGAAATACTATATGCCCAGGAAATATTGTCAGTCCAGCCATGCGCTTGTTGCAAAGGCCCTTGAAACAGGGACCACATGTAACCTGCTCCTAATGAAATATTGATAAAAATTGCTGCGGCTAAGATAAGCCACCGATTGGGTTGTTTTTCCATATTTATTCTCCTATAACTGTGTTTTTAGCGCTTGGAAAATCCTAAAAGGAGCGCTATGTAACCCTTTTCAAAAAAAGAGGTAGCTGTATTATACTCTAATAAGAAAACAAAAAGCAACGAATATTATTTTGGAAATAAAAAAAGACGATGAATAATCATCGTCTAAGCGACGCCATACGAAGATGTCATCTATTATCAATCATCATTAATTAGGGAGAATATCTCAATTTCATTAAGGAAAGAAAATTAATGATGAAGTTGATCTTCTAAAATCTGATCACCATTCCAGCTTTGAGGATAATATGTTGGCCAGTTATCTATTCCTTTTAATAATTCATCGTGAGAGTCATTGCTGAAATAGAGATGGAAGTGCATCACATCGTCTGTCGGACCAATATTATGGTCGGAGAATTGAACGGATTGATAAGCCTCATCGTCTCCACCAACTTTAGTGAATTTTTGACGTACCCCTTTGTTTCCAGCTTCATAATGAAGAACTTCATAACCGTCTGCTTTATATTTCCCCATTACCTCGGAGCCATCGTTTTTAATAAAGGTAATTTCATCACCATGGATTTTAATTGATTTCACATCGGTTTTATACCCTGTTTCATAGTAATCTTTATACTCGTCAGCATCTTTTTTACCATCAGATTCTAACGCTTTCATTTCCATTACGGGGTCTAAGGTGCCATCTTCTAAATAAGGATAGACGGATTGCCAATCCCCTTCCCAATCAGAGAGTTCACGATCAGAGACTTCAGCATCTTCAAAATTTCCCGCTTGGATTTCTTGTTTTTTCTCATGTTCTTTTTTTAGGTTAGGATGAGCTTTTAAGTTTTCATCAATTTTTTGACGATCATCTTTTGAAACGTTACTAATCGGCACTTCATGATAATGATCACCGTGAGCGACAATATAATGATCGTCTTCCTTATCAACTACAGTATCTACTGTTACTTCGATATCGTGGTCCTCGTGATTATGGTTTTGATGATTATGACCATCACTTTCATGATTTTCTTTATGATGGTCATTCTTTGCTTGTTCAGTTGTTGTGTTATGTTGATTATCTTTATCATCATTAGTCATCTGACCACAAGCACCTAACAATAATACTGACGATAAGGAAAAAAGTAATAATTTCTTCATAATGAAACTCCTTTTATATGATTTATACGACATATAATCGTAATGGTTACGTTTAACGATAAAGAAGGTACCATAAAATGTCAATAATAAATCGTAATTATTTTGATTTATTAACAAATTAGCTATTTTTACCGAAGATATGTGCTAAAATAAAGAAAATAGAGGAGGCAACATTATGCGGATTGAAGATCTCGAATACTTTGTAACCGTCGCGAAAGAAGAATCATTGACTCACGCAGCCGAAAAACTTTATATTTCGCAACCATCAATTTCAAATGCAATGAAAAAACTTGAAGAAACCTTAGGCGTGATACTCTTCACCCGTACCTCTACAGGAATTTCATTAACAAGTGATGGTGAAGAATTTCTCCAATATGCGAATCAAGTACTTGAACAAATCGATTTAATGAAACGTCGTTATACGACAAAAGAACAACCTAAGCAAATTTTCTCTGTTGCCTCTCAGCACTACCCTTTTGTTGTTGACGCTTTCGTTAACTTATTATTATCATTAGATACGGATAAATACCAAGCCACGTTAAAAGAGATGCGAACCTATGAGGTAATCGATGATGTCGCTAATTTAAAATCTGAGATAGGCATATTATATAAATCTAGATATAATCGTCGCGTCATCGAAAATCATATTGCGGATAATAATTTGACATTCCATTCGTTAGTTTTTAACAAACCACATGTGTTTTTATATCGCAATCACCCGTTAATTAATAAGAAAACTATCACCCTTACCGATCTTAAACCCTATCCTCGATTAAACTTTGAACAAGGGACACATAATTCTTTTTACTATTGGGAAGAGGTATTAGGTGATTATGACACCGACAAGTCCATTATTGTGAGTGACCGAGGAACTATATTTAACCTCATCATTGGTTTAAATGGTTATACGATCAGTTCAGGTATTATTAATAATGAATTAAATGGGCAAGATATTGTTGCCCGTCCAATTGACTCCGATGAGTATATTGAAATTGGCTATATAACCAATAATTTGCATATTTTAAATCCGATTGCTGAACTATTTATTACTGAATTGAAGAAAATTATTATTCCTGGATATCAAGAAGAATAATTAACGAATACAAAAAGACGATGACTAGTAACTCATCGTCTTTTTGTATAAATATGATTATAAAATATCGGTTGCTTGGTGCTGCATTTGTTGCCGATACTCTTGACGTCTACGCATTCTTAACCAAGAGATATAAGCATTGACATCGTTGATTAAGAAGATGAAGAAACAAATGACCATGCCAACATAGTTAATATCTTCAAATGATGCCATAATCCATAAAACAATAAGAACAACATCATTAAAAGCATATCCTAAAGGCGCTAATTCACTACGTCTTGCAGAGAAGAAGACTGCCAAGAAACTTGTACCAATAGAAACGGTACTCATGATTAAATTATCAGTATTAAAGAATGCTAAAATAGGATAGAAAATAAAAGATACGATAATGGCCGTGATTGTCGTCCAAAAGATTTCTTTTCCACTAATTTTATTTACTTTTACCTCTACAGCACCTTTCTCAAACGGATTTCGTATCCAAGAAATAAAAGCAAATAACTCCATCGGTAATGTCATTCCTAAATATGTAATCATTTCACCGTAATATTGAGTTGTCCAAGAAACGTACCCATAAATGATACTAAAAATGACCATTAATAGTTTCCCGTATGGATTACCTTTTGCACCGAGAATAATACTCGTCGCACCAATTAATGAAGCAATTGTTGCTACAGGGGATTGCATATCAAATACAATAGCCGAAAGAACAATAGCAAAAATTGAGACCGACCATAATCCAAGCTCCCATGGTGTAAAATAATGAATAAATTTTTGCATATGTCCACTGACCTTCCTTCTATTTAATTATATATGTTGTATGCATAGCCGGAATAGTTTAACACAAATGATTCATCGGGTTAAACCATATTCGTTAATTTTTTCGAGAAATTTTGCCATTTTATGATTACTTTAATGAATTAACTGTATCCCATTCCAAACATTCTGTAAAATAATTCCAATGGTGACTAATTGATAAATGATTTTCGCATGATGAATGCTCATCTGTTTTTTTAATAAACTTCCAACAAATCCTCCTAAAATGGCTGCTGGTATAATGAATAAAATAAATGAGAAATCTACTGTTAACCATGCCCCACTAATAATAGCAACTAAGACTTTAATTGCTTGCGAAAACAAAATAGTCATTAATGAATATATTCCTGCTTCCTTAGTGTTTAAACCAAAGACTAACATAAAGACAAAAACATTAATTGGACCTCCACCAATACTTAATAAAGCACTTAAGCCACCAAGAATAAAGGTTAAACCAAATAATATAATAGGCTGAGGTCTCCAGTTAAGTGTTAGGTGTCGGAAATATTCAGTATAAACGACAGCCGTACTTAGTAAAATAATCATCGTAATAATTTGGATGAGGTTAACAACTTGTTCATTAGCAAAATAAGTCAACAATGAATCAAAAAGATGATTACCAAAAAATCCTCCTATTATTCCCCCAGTCCCTAAAGATAAGAAATGAGTCGTAGTTAAAAATACCGATTCTTTTTGGTTTAATTGTTTATAGAGAGAAACCATTGACATCGTAAATAAGGCGCTTGCTGGATACAACCCAATAGTAGATAGAGAATGAACATTTAGTGCATCTAATGCGGGTTTGATAATAACTCCTCCACCAATTCCGCATAGAAAGCCAATACATGTCGCTAAAAAAAATAATGATAAAATATATCAATTGTAGCAAACTGTCAACTTCCTTCTATATATTGTTAGTTACTTCTTATTATACGAATTTTTAATTGGAAGCGCTATAAATATCTCGATAAGCAAACAAAAAAGGAAAGTTCGATTTGAACTTTCCTTTTTAAACGATTTATATAATGCTAAAAACAGCATGAATCCCATAATGATCACTAACAATTGGCGGATGGTTAGGACTAAATACGACTTCATGGCTATCGAAATGAATAGTTTCATTACCAAAAATAAAGTCGATTCGCTTACCTTCTGCTTGGCCAATCCAACCGTCAATTTCTCCCCCCATAGTGATGTCACCACTCGTTTGTTTTGCACTATGCCAGGAATCATGTAAGGTTGGCATTGTTTTTTGAATATAATCGTAGCCCATGTCTTTTTCATTCGCCGGGTTGTTAAAATCACCTGCAATTAGACTTGGCTTATCTGTTTTTAAATAAGGCATGACTTGTTGCCATTCATGAGCAAAAGCAAGGTCTTCCTTATCATCGTACCACCATGAAAAGTGAGTCGAAATAAGAATCAAGTGATCAAATTCAGCTAACAAGGCATGACGCGTCCGATAATTATTGAAATCTTGTATTTCAGAAAGTGCAAGATCATGTGGCTGAAATGGCTTTTTAGCTAAGATTCCGACGCCTTCATCATATTGATCAAAGGCAATATTAATTGGTACCCAAGACCAATAATAAGTTGAGCCAGCTGCTAGCAATTTTTCAGCAATTATTTTGATGAAATTATCTTTTTTAACAGGAACATTAAATTGTTTCTCGACTTCCAGATAACCAGGAAGTTCCGTGGCTACTTCAGCATCATGTCGTTGATTGGCCTCTTGAAAGCAAATATAGTCGCTATCCCAATTGAGGATAGCGGCTACGATAGATTCCATTTTTTCTTCTTGGTTTTCTTCTTGCCAAGAATGTGTATTCAATGTTAAGAGTTGCATATTAACCCTCGAATTCTCCTAATTTTTGTCCTTTTGAGACTTTTCCGGTTGTTTCAAGAGCAATGGCATCTTTATTGTCATTGTTCGTTAAAGCAACAACAATTGTTGCTTCTTTACCAGCTGCATTAACAGCATCGATATCCATAACAGCTAGTGGTGATCCACCATCAACGATATCCCCTTGTTTTACGGATACTTCAAATGGTTTACCTTCTAGTTCAACGGTGTCTAATCCCATATGAACTAAAATATCACTACCGTTGTCGGTTTTGATACCAATCGCATGTTTTGTATGGAAAACTTGAATGACTTCACCTTTAACTGGTGCTACAATTTCACCTGAAGTTGGTTCAACAGCAAAGCCATCACCCATCATTTTTTGAGAGAAAACATCATCGGCAACATTTTCAATTGACATCGCTGTTCCTTCAGCAGGACTATAAAATTCTTCAATGGCTGTTGTTTCTGATGCGGAAGTTGTTTCAACAGAGGCCGTATCATTATCTAAATCTAATGGTGGAATTGCTTGGCCAGAGTCAAGGACATCATTAATATCATTCATTAAGATATCAGCTTTTGGACCATAAACAGCCTGTACCCCACTATTTTTAACCAGTAAGTTTTTAGCGCCAGCTTTTTGCCAGTCTTCTTTACCGTGAACTAATGATGAATCTTTAACATCAACACGTAAACGCGTCATACAAGCATCAACCGATTCGATGTTGTCTTTACCACCTAATAAATGAATGATATTTGTTACTTGTTTATCAGCATCAACGGTTTCGCCTGAGTGCTTATCATCTTTTGTTTGCATATTAAAGTCTTCATAGTTACCTTTACGTCCAGGTGTTCCGTAATCGAAACGACGAATCATAAAGTTAGCAATGAAATAAGTCACGATTCCGAAAGCAATAGTTACTAGAACAAAGTTAATTAAATCTTGTCCTAATCCAGCACTTAATGATAACGGAATACGAGATAAGAATTCAATGGCTCCGAATGAGTGAACACGAATTGGAATTAAATCGACAATAGCAAATGCCAATCCTTGGATAACAGCATAAACTAAGTAAAGTGGCATTGCGACAAACATGAACATAAATTCAATTGGTTCTGAAACCCCAGTTAAAATAACTGCTGCCCCTGTTGATAGGAACATTGATTTATACGCGTGTTTTTTATCTTCGTCTACATTACGGTACATTGCATAAGCAATACCAATTAAAATACCTGTCGTACCAATCATTTGTCCTACTTTGAAACGAGCAGGTGTTACCGTAGAAATTAATTCATTATAAGCTGACATATTGCCTGAGCCACGGAAGCTTGCTAAGTCTTGAACCCAAGCTAACCATAATGGGTCTTGTCCATAAACAGTTGTTCCCATGTCGGCACCTGTTTGGATGACATAAGTGGCTCCCATAGAAGTATAGTTAACAGGAATAGTTAGCATATGGTGTAATCCGAATGGAAGCAATAGACGTTCTAAGAATCCATATAAGAATGGTGCTAAGAAAGGTGCTTGGTCTTGAGAGTTTGCTAACCAAATACCAAATGAGTTAATTCCTCCTTGGATAAATGGCCAAACAATTGATAAGATTCCGGCAGCGATAATTGACCATAAAATAACCACAAATGGCACAAATCGTTTTCCGTTGAAGAATGCCAATACTTCAGGCAATTTCCGGTAATTATAATATTTGTTATAAGCTAATGCTCCAAGGAAACCAGCAATAATACCAACGAATACCCCCATATTAAGAGCAGGTGCTTCTAATACAGAAACAAAGTAAGTTGATACGTTTAATTCTTGTCCGAATAAACTAGTAACCGTAGCAGCTTCATCAGCTAACATATCAGCGCTAACACCGAAAAATGCTCCAGTTAGACGGTTAATTAAAATAAATGCAATTAAAGCGGCAAAAGCCCCACCAGCACGTTCTTTTGCCCATGAACCACCAATGGCAACAGCAAATAAGATATGTAAGTTACCAATAATTGCCCAACCAATTTGAGAAATGATATCCCCAATTTGCGCTAGAAGCGCTGCATCAGGTGCAATTAATGGAATGGCAGATCCTAAACTAATCATAATACCCGCGGCCGGCATAACCGCAATAACACTCATTAAGGCTTTACCGAATTTTTGCCAAAATTCGAAGCTAAAAATTTTCTTCATCATAATCCTCCACCTATTAATCTAAGTGCCAAATTTGTTCGTTATATTCTTTGATTACACGATCTGAGCTGAAGAAACCAGCATTTGCGATATTCATCAATGCTTTTTGGCGCCAAGCTTTTTGATTCGTGTAGTCTGCATACATTTTTTCTTTGACATCGATAAAGGCTTCTAAGTCAATTAAGGCCATGAAGTAGTCTTTATTGATGATGTCATTATAAAGACGACGTAATTTTTCTTCATCACCGATAGCTAACATTTCATCGCTAACAATAAAGTCAACTAATGGTTTAATAGTGTCATGTTCATAATATTCAGCTGCATTATATCCATCGGTATCGTATAATTTAACGATTTCTTGAGCTTCACGACCAAAACTATAAACATTATCTAAACCAGCATGTTCAGCGATTTCAATATTCGCACCATCCCAAGTCATTAATGTAACCGCACCATTCACCATAAATTTCATATTACCGGTTCCTGAAGCTTCTTTAGATGCTAATGAAATTTGCTCAGAAATATCAGCAGCCGTAAATAGATAAGTACCAGCTGTTACATTGTAATTTTCTACGAATACAACTTGTAAGTACGGGCTAACTTCTGGGTCATTCGCAATTAATTCGCTTAAGTTTAAAATTAAATGAATAATATCTTGAGCAATTGTGTAAGCGGGAGCGGCTTTTCCACCAAAAATTATTGTAATTGGTGTTTCTGGTTTTTGGCCGCCTTTAATTGCAAAGTATTTATAGATAATATATAGAGCTAGCATTTGTTGACGTTTATATTCATGAATTCGTTTCACTTGAACATCAACAATACTATTGGTGTTAATTGTCACATCTTGATTAGCTTGTAAGAATTGATTTAAAGCCTCTTTATTCACTTGTTTAACATCTGCTAATTTAGCTAAGAAAGCATCATCATCTTTAAACTGTTCTAATGCACTTAAATCACTATCTTTGCGCCAATCTTTTCCAATCGTTTCATCAAGGAGTGTTGATAGGCCTGGGTTAGCCATCATTAACCAACGACGGAATGTGATACCATTTGTTAATCCATGGAATTGGTCTGGATATAATTCATAGAAGTCTTTTAATGTTGACTCTTTCAAAATATCTGTATGTAATTGTGATACCCCATTAGTAGAGAAACCATAATTAATGGCTAATGATGCCATATGCACCGTATCATTATCATCAATAATTTGAATAGAAGCTGGTTGTGGATGTTCAGCTTTAAATCGTTCATCTAATTGACGGATAATGGCTGCAACATCTGAAGTTACTGCTTCGATATATGACATAGGCCATGTTTCCAATGCTTCAGCTAAAATTGTATGGTTGGTAAATGCCACGACATTTTGAGTAATTTCAACTGCTTCATCGAACGAAATCTCATGCTCTGTTGTTAATAAGCGAACTAACTCAGGAATAATTAATGTTGGATGTGTATCATTAATTTGAACGACTGCGTAATCAGCTAAGTCATGAACATTACTTCCGCGTTCAATCGCTTCTTGAATTAATAATTGTGCCGCATTTGATACCATGAAATATTGTTGGAAAACGCGTAATTTTTCCCCTTCAGCATCTGAATCATCAGGATATAAGAATAGGGTTAAGTTTTCAGCAATTTTTTCTTTATCAAAAGAAATGGTTCCTGGTTCAATAATTTCTGGGTCAACAGAATCTAAGTCAAATAAACGTAGGCGATTACGACCAGATTGTTGATAACCTAAAACCTCAATATCGTATAACGTAGAGGTTAAGGTAAAGTCAGTAAATGGTACTTCAAATTGAAGAGATGATTTCGTTAAGAAATTCGTTCCTGGTAACCATTCATCTGGTTTATAAAATTGTGAATTATGTTTAAAATATTGTTGGAATAAACCAAAATGATAATTTAAACCAACACCATCTCCAGGTAATCCTAAAGAAGCAATTGAGTCAATAAAGCAAGCAGCTAAACGCCCAAGTCCTCCGTTACCTAATGATGGTTCATTTTCTTCAGCTTCAATTTCTTCTAAAGTAAAATCAGCATCTTCTAATTCGGCTTTCACTTCATCAAAAATTCCTAGGTTAAGTAAATTATTTGATAAAAGCTTTCCAATTAAAAATTCTGCTGAAACGTAATAAACTTTTTTCTTACCTTCAAAAAGTGGTAAATCTTTTGCGCGCTCTTGAATTAATTGAACTAATAACTGATAGACTTCTTGATTTGATAATTCATCAAGCGAACGATTAAAGTGTTGCTGGGCTAATGGTTGTAAGATTGTCATATGTCCTCCTTTTAATTCATTTTATTATTCATTCGATAATAAGTTTCGGTTAGATAAAGCAATTCATTCTTTATAAAAGGTGTGATAGCATCTGTACGCATTCGCCATTTCCAATTATTTCCAATCGTAGATGGAATATTCATGCGAGCGCGATTGTCTAGATGTAACAAGTCTTGCATTTGATAAATCGCTAAATGACTAACGGATTCAGCAATTCCACGATTCATCGCGTATGAAATACTTTCGCCAGGATGACGATGTAAATAGTTGTCCGCTTGTTTTTGCTGATTACTGTCGGCACTATCCATATACCATCCTTCAGCTGTTTCGTTATCATGCGTACCAACATAGGCAATCGTATTTTCAGTATAATAATGTGGTAAATCCGTATTTTCCGGATCATTTGAGAAACCAAACTGTAAAATTTTCATTCCTGGGAAGCCGGTTTTCTCTCTCAATTCGATAACTTCATCAGTCATAAAGCCTAAATCTTCTGCAATGATATTAACGTCTCCTAAAGCTTTATGGATGGCTTCAAATAAAGCATAATCTGGACCTTTTTCCCAACGACCATATGCAGCGGTTGGCGAACCAAATGGAATTGCCCAATAAGATTCAAAGCCGCGGAAATGATCGATTCGAACCACATCATATAAGTTTAAACTTGCTTTAATTCGCTTAATCCACCAGCTATAGTTATTCTCTGCCATATACTCCCAATCATAAATAGGATTGCCCCAATATTGACCCTCTGAGGTAAAGGCATCTGGTGGACATCCAGAGACATCAATCGGATTGAGATTTTCATCTACTTTAAACATTTCTGGTGTTCGCCACATTTCGACACTATCTGCTGAAACATAAATAGGCATATCACCAATAATTTGAATATGATGATCATTCGCATATTGTTTCAACCGTAACCATTGCTTATAAAATAAAAATTGCGTGATACGATGATAATCAGCTAGGAATGGATGATCAGCTAAATAAGCATTAACAATGTCTGTATTATAAAACTTGTACTCATCTGGCCATTCGTACCACGCTTTTAAAGCAAAGTTCTCTTTTATACTCATGTATTCGACAAATGGTTGTAACCATTCATTCTCTGTCGTTAAAAAATCTTGGTAATCTTTCGATTGTTTTTTACCTTGGTCAATGAACGCTTTGACCGCTTTTTCTAAAACAGGTCGCCTTTCGCGGAATACTTTCGCGTAGTCGATTGTATCTAAATTATTCCCTTCCGCTAAACTCTCAACATCGTCTTCTACTAATAATCCATCAGCAATCAATTGGTCTAAATCGATTAAATGAGTATTACCAGCAAATGCTGAGAAAGATTGGTAAGGTGAATCTCCATAACTTGTCGTCGTTAATGGTAAAATTTGCCAATAAGTTTGCTTCGTTTCCGTTAAGAAATCAACAAATTTGTAAGCGATTTCACCAAATGAACCAATCCCATAGCGATTAGGAAGTGATGTGATGTGCATTAATACACCACTTGCTCTCTCCATTTGTGAAAAACCTCCTTTATTCTTTGGTAACGCTATTATACATAACGCAAGTACTTTCCGCAATTGGTTTGCTTATATTTCTTTCTTTTTTATCAAAAAAACCCAGATTTACTATCTGGGTAGCAGGAGTTTGTTCAGTTATTTCACAATATTTATACTTTATTGATTATTTTCTTGACGTGAATATGAAATTAAATCATCAAAGGCATGTTTAATTTCAATTTGATCCATATCTTTTCCAATCAAGACTAGCTGAGTTCCTTCTTTCTCTAAACCACCTGTGGGCTCAATTTGATAGTGCTCTCCTACTCCTTGGAGAATAAAAGGATTCTCCGTATCATTTAAATGGAAGAAACCTTTATATCGATAAAGCGATTGCATATTATTCATTAGTAACCACTGTAAGAAAATTAAGAAATAACGACGGCTTAACGGAACATCTGTTGCTAAATATTGAGTGCTAATTCCATGATGATTATGATGGTGGTGGTCATGATGATGATGTTCGCTTGTTAATTCTTCAATTTCTTCATCTGTTAATGGTTTAATTTTGTCTGTTTGACGATATAAGTGTTGATCAAAAAAGTCTTTAGGTTGAATCCGATCATCTAGATTAAAATAGGTAAATTCTGCAAACGGATTGATCGTTTTAATCGATTGAATTAAGTCGTTTTCTTTGCCACTGTTACTTTTCGACAAATAAATTCGGTTAGCAAAAACAATTTGCTGTTCGACTTCAGCATATTGTTGACTAATTGATGGATAATTCACACTATCAATAACACTATAAATGGCATCAACATAGTAGAAACCATAAGGACCAGCCATAGCATTGATAGATTGAACGATTGGTCTAGGATCAGCAATTCCGGTTGTTTCTATAATAATATGTTTTAAATTCCAGACTTCTTCTTTTTGAAGCTTACGGATTTTTTGTAGAATAGCTAATAAATCAGAGCGAAGATTGCAACAAATGCATCCTTGGTTTAATTCGTAAACTTCTTCAACTGATTCTATTAATAGTTCATGATCAACACTAATATCACCAATTTCATTTTCAATAACGATAACTTCTTCTTTATTAATAGAGTCGTCACTTAAAACGGAATTAATAAGCGTTGTTTTACCAGCTCCTAAAAACCCACTAACGATTGTAATTGGAATTCGCATAAATGATAATATCCTTTCATTAAATCGTAATGATTTTGAATTGCTCGTTTAGTATAACGATATTATCTTTATCGGTCAATACTAAAAGAAAAAAAGGTTGGGCATTTACCCAACCTTCATTAATTAATTTTCTTCTTTGTTGATTACTTGACGGCCTTTGTAAGTTCCGTCAGCAGCAACGTGATGACGACGACGGTATTCACCAGTTTCTGGATCTTTATAAATAGGTGCGTTACCTAATTTATAATGTGTCATACGTTTTCTTTTTCTTGATTTAGATGTTTTTCTTTTTGGTACTGCCATCTTTGAATTTCCTCCTTAAATTATCGCGTTTATCACGATTTGTCCATTATCTAATATAACTTTTGGTTATTCGTTTGTCAACAATAATTTGATTATCAGTAATGGATTCATCGCACGCATCTCAGGTTACTAATGTAATACTAATAGCATAAGATAAATTTAGTAAATTCGCAATTCTCACTCGTCATTATGGCATAAGTTATTAATTTTTGAAATTAATTGTAAATTGAAACATCAGCAACAAAAGCAGGCATAGAATCTTATCATCTATCGTCCGCTTTTATCGTCAATTAGATTAAGAGATGTAACCTTCTATTTGCAAATAAAAAGCATCTGAAGTGTCTTCAGATGCTTAGATAGTATTATTAAAAATTATCATGATGACGCATAAATTCCTGTTCTTCATTAGTTGAAGGCCGATTTAAGGCGTCATTGCGGAAAGGGTAGCGTCCAAATTGTTTTAATTGTTGGTAATGTGCTTCTTCAATTGACATAATATCTGGTAGATGCTTTTGATAAATCGGAATCGTCCATTGCTCGTGAACTGTTAATGATTCACTATGCATAAAAGGTAAACAAGTAAATTGTTTCTCTTCTTTAGTTAATTGATTAAATTGCGGATTATTATATAATTCCTGAGCAAGAACTAAAGCTAATGCATCTTGTTGAAATGCCTTTGCTTGATTTCGATACATATTTCGTGAAAATTGATCAAGAACAATAATCTCTGCTAAGCGCCCTGTTGTGCTTTGACGCCATGACCAAAGTTCGCCGTTCTTTGCTGCTTGCCATAATGGTTCAAAACGATCTTTAATTTTTGTATCTAATGACGGATTTTTAGTGAAGTGGTCTTGTGCTTCAAGCTCATTAAACCAAAAATCATAAACGTCTGTAACTGAAGGTAAGTTCATCATTATCATCCCTCTTATCATTGGCAATATTTTATTTATTATAAATACTCTTGTTGAAATTTATCTAATAACTCGCGAGCTTCATCACTCGTTTCAGCTTGCATTAAAGCTTGACGCAATTGAGACGCATGTTTGATATTGCGAATATAAATTTTAAATGATCGACGCAAACTTTTGAATGGCCGTTGAATATCGGCTTCGTATTGATCAAATAAATCGAGATGTAATCTGAATAGGTCAAGTAATTCTTCGGGGCCATGCTCTCTTGGCTCTTTTTCAAAAGCGAATGGGTTATGAAAAATTCCGCGTCCAATCATAATACCATCTACGCCATATTTATCTGCTAATTCAAGGCCGACTTGACGGTTGGGAATATCACCATTAATGGTTAATAACGTATTTGGAGCGATATCATCACGCATCTTAACAATCTCAGGAATCAAATCCCAATGCGCATCATAATTACTCATTTCTTTGCGTGTTCTTAAATGAATCGATAAATTTTCAATATTTTGTTCCAAAACGAGTGGGAGCCATGTCTTCATATCTTCTAATTTATTAAAGCCAAGACGCGTTTTGACACTAACTGGTAACGGAGCTTCTTTGGTTGCTTGGATAAGTTTTACTGCTGTATCACGATGATTAATCAAACCTGACCCACGACCGTGACGAACAACATTTTGAACGGGGCATCCCATATTTAAATCCATGCCACTAAAGCCTCGATCCGCCATATCCATTGCCATATTTTTAAAATGTTCAGGTTGGTCTCCCCAAATATGTGCAACAAGTGGTTTTTCATCTTCTGTAAAAGCTAATCTACCACGTACACTGATTTGGCCATCGGGATGATTATAACTTTCAGCATTTGTAAATTCTGTAAAAAAAACGTCAGGTGCAGCGGCTGCTTTTACGACATGTCGGAAAGCAACATCCGTAACATCTTCCATAGGTGCTAAAACAAAAAAAGGTTTCGGTAATTCTCGCCAAAAACTGTGTTCCATGTTGGCACGCCTCCTTATTGCATCATTAACCTGTCTATCCTATCAAAATTTTATATTTCCTGCAATATTTACCATCAAAAAAGGCAGAGAACGCTCTCTGCCCAATTAATTATTTGCTTTTTGAATGAAACTTTTTAAGTCGCAATGCATTTAAGACGACAGATACTGAACTAAGACTCATGGCAGCGGCAGCAAACATTGGATTCATTAAAGGTCCGCCAAATAAATATAAAATTCCCATTGCAACCGGAATTCCTATTGTATTATAAGCAAATGCCCAGAATAGATTTTCGCGAATATTTTTTAGTGTCGCACGACTTAAAGCAATCGCATGGGAAACATCCTCTAAATCATCATTCATTAAGACAATATTTGCGGATTCAATTGCAACATCGGTTCCTGAACCTATTGCCATTCCAATGTCAGCTGTGGCTAAGGCTGGCGCATCATTAATACCATCCCCTACCATGGCAACAGTGAGTCCTTCTTCGCGAATGGCCTGTACTTCCGTCGCCTTATCTTCTGGAAGAACTTCACTACGTACATGATCAATACCCACTTGCTTAGCAATTGCTTGAGCAGTCTGAGTATTATCTCCTGTTATCATTGTTACTGGAATTTTTTGTTGATGTAATTGTTCAATAGCCTGTTTACTTGATGGTTTAATAGGATCAGCTACTGCGATAATCCCTAGAATTATTTCTTCATTCGCTAAATACATTGGTGTTTTCCCCTCATTAGCTAGTGAAGCCACTGTTTCTTCCCAGTCATTAATTTGAAGATGTTGACTGGTCATTAAATACTCATTACCAAAATAATACATATTGTCATCAATTTTTGCCATAATCCCTTTTCCAGTAATCGCTTCAAAATAATCGAGCGCTTTTTGTTGAATATGATGTGCTTCTCCGTATGTTGTAATAGCATTCGCTAAAGGATGTTCAGAGCCTTGTTCGGCAGAAACCGCTATTTCAATGAGTTCATCTTTGGAAATAGAAGGACTAGCAATCACATTAGTGACACTTGGTTCTCCTTGGGTAATTGTTCCCGTCTTATCTAAGATGACATGATCGATTTTTCCTGTTATTTCTAGAGCTTCGGCACTTTTAATCAGTATGCCATTTTCAGCACCTTTTCCAGTACCTACCATAATTGCCATTGGCGTAGCTAATCCTAAAGCACATGGACAGGCAATAACTAAAACCGCAATCGCTATTGTTAGTGAAAAGGCTATTGATTGATTACCAATAAAATACCATGCGAGAGAAGATAAAATTGATAACACAATAACAGTTGGTACAAAAATCCCTGAAATTTTATCAGCAAGCTTAGCAATAGGTGCCTTAGAACCTTGCGCTTCTTCAACTAAATGAACAATTTGTGCTAAAGCTGTATCATCTCCTACTTTAGTCGCTTGATAGTCAAATGTACCATTCTGATTGATGCTGGCTCCTACCACATTATCACCGACTGATTTTTTAACGGGTAAACTTTCACCAGTCAGCATTGATTCATCGACACTTGAAGTTCCGGATACAATACGACCATCAACCGGTATTTTTTCACCGGGTTTTACTCGTATCGTCTCACCGACGGATACACTTGACACTTCACGTTCTTCAACCCCATGATCAGTTACCACTAATGCGGTATCAGGTGCTAAATCAAGCAATTTTTTAATAGCTTCTGATGATCGACCTTTTGAGATAGCTTCGAAATAATTTCCTAAGGTTATTAAGGTTAAAATGACACCAGCTGATTCAAAATATAGTTGATGAAGAAAATGAAGATCACCCTGATATAAATTCCATAAACTAAAAATGCTCCAGCCATAAGCTGCACTTGATCCTAAGGCAACTAATGTATCCATATTAGGATGTCCTTTAAATAATGTTTTAAAACCGACACTGAAGTAATCATGATTAATTATCATGATGGGTGTGGTCAATAATAACTGAATTAGAGCAAAAACAGCTGGATGCGTATTTGGATGAATAATTGATGGAATTGGTAAATGAATCATTGGTCCCATAGCAATATATAATAACGGAATGGCAAAGATAGCTGACCAAATCACACGTTTTTTATATTGGTTTATTTCTTTTTGTTTGTAATCAGATTGGTCGTTAGTTAATTGCGGATTCGTTTCTTTTTCTTTTGCCTCATAGCCACTATCGGCTACAATATCTTTAATCGTCTTATTGGTGACTAGCTCCGGTTGGTACGTCACTTTCATATTTTCGGAAGCTAAATTCACCACGACTGATTGTACGCCAGTAAGTTTGGTAACTGCTTGTTCGATAGTTTGGGCACATGAGGCACAATGCATACCGTAAATATTAAACCATTGGGTCATTGTGGGTATGACCAATTCATATCCCGCTTGTTCGACAGCTTGGCTAACCATTTCGTCTGTAACGGAATCATCTTTGTATTCTACCGTTAATTTTTCATTAGCAAGATTAACCGCTGCTCCTTCAACACCAGCAAGCTTATTCACTTCTTTTTCTATAGATTGGGCACATGAGGCGCAATGCATGCCCATCACATCGAATGATTTAGTCATTATTTAACGTCTCCTTTCTAATGATGTCGACATGTACATTGACCAGGTAAACACTGACAAGTAATTTCTTCGGGTGCTTCATCTATATCTTTTTTCAATTGGTCAATTAAGAATCGAAGATCTAATTTTGATAATTTAGCGTGTTTGATCATCGATTGTACAAGATAGGCTTCATCTTTATCACACACTCTTGATAATAATTCTTCGATATTGTCATCGATAATATTTTTTTCAAGATAATTGGCGTGATATAAATAACCTCTGCCGTTTTTTTCTGTCATTAAAAATTGTTTATCCACTAAACGTTTAAGTAATGTTTTAACAGTGGAAGGTTTCCAAGTCAACTTTTCATCTAGAATGGTAATAATCGTTTTACTATCAACAGGCTGATTAGCCCAGACAACACGCATGACTTCCCATTCTGCTTCAGAAATATGCTCTTTTGGTGATTTTCTCATACGTAGCATCTCCTTCGTCTACAAATGTAATTATATCTAATTAAAGTTTACATTTGTAGTTTAAAATTGTCAAGAAAAAAGAAGGATTTTTCATCCTTCTTTTTCACTGTTTATAAATATTCAATCACGTAGCCATTTGGTGTCCAATTAACTTGCCAGTTGCTGGCTTGTTTATCTTGTAGGGTTCGTTTGGCTTGGTCTATCGCTTGATTTAAATCACTAAAATATTGATGAGACGGAACATTTTCGTTTGGTTTGTTTATAGTGTCTGATTGTAAGCTTTTTCTAATTTCAGCTACTGATTTAGGAATATAGCAAACTTTATAGCCTTGTTCGGTCCAATCAACCCGCCAATTTTTATATTGAGTGGCATCAAAGTTACGTTTGGCTTCAGAAATGGCTTGGTATAAATCATTAAAATAATTGACATTAAAAACCTCAGGACGTTCTGGCTCATCAATTGATGTATTGTTATTATCATTTCCTAGGTTATTGTTAGAAGCTTTAGGAAGATATGTGATGAAATACCCATTTTTTGTCCAATCTACTTGCCAATTATCATAGCTTTTAGCATCGAAAGTTTGTTTAGCTACCTCGATTGCCTCATCTAAAGTGTCATAGTAAACACTATCTTCTGTAGATTGTGATTCCGTTTTGTTCCAAGCTTCAACTGCTGGTTGGTGGTTTTCAGTTGCCACTTTTGGAATAAATTCAGTCACATAGCCTTTTTCTGTCCAGTCAACTTTCCAGTTAGCATATTTTTTTGAATCGAATTCTGTTTTGGCTGCATTAATGGCTTCATCTAGTGTCGCATAGTAAGTTTGATTATCTTCAGGTTGAGACTGTTCAGAAGGTGAATCAGCCGCTTCGCTAGTTGTTTCCTCTTTAGGCACTAAGGTAACGATATAACCTTTTTCTGTCCAATCTACTTTCCAAGTTTCATGGATATTATAATCATAAGATGCTTTGGCTACTTTAATAGCCTCATCAAGTGTTGGATAGTAAGTGATATTATCTTGATTAGTGGCATCAGTTTCAGTTTTTGGCAATGGATTTTCAGCTTTTGGCTCAGTTTCGTAACCGATAATCAATTCATCGCCAATTTGTAAATCATCGGATGTTAAGCTATTTAATGTTTTTAATTGATCAAGTGTTAATCCATGATTAATCGCTAACCGGTATAGATTATCACCAGTTTTAACGGTATAAATAATCGGTTGACGTGTCTCGGTATCAGTAGTTGACACTTCAGTTGCATTAACTTGAGGTGCAACAGTTGCTAGAGCAGCTGTAGATAATAATCCTGTCATTAAACTTAAGTAAACGAATTGATGATTTTTTTGGACAGTCATCTAAACCCCTCCATTTTTGAAAGCCTTATCTTTACTTTTATTGTACTATGGTCACTAAATATTACAATTACTTTGCATTAACCTTTAACATTTCTTAAATATTTCTTTAATGTTACAGAAACATTTCATTTAGCTGTTATAAAACAACTTTTCTTTAAACGGATGAATTTGTTCGTGTATAATGACAGTAAACACTATAAAAGGGAATGACGACAGAATGAGTCAAAAACCGACTTTATTAATTACCGAAAGCACGGTCAAAGATTTAATGACGATGGCCGATTATATTCGCTTGACAGATAATGTTTACAAAGGACTAAATGATGGCACCGTTATTAATCCAACTAAACTGACTTTAGATCTTGGCGAAACAGGAAACTATCCTAATTATGAAGGTTTCGCTAATGCTATGCCTGCCTATATTGGATGGCAAGATATGGCTGGTTTAAAATGGGTAAGTGGATTTGCTGGTAAACGTAAAGAAGCAGGCTTACCATTTATTAATGGTTTGATTACCCTTCTTGATGCTCAAATGGGTGATTTTTTAGCTGTAATGGATGGCACTGAAATTACGAATATGCGGACAGGTTCACAAACTGCAACTGCTCTTTCATACTTGGTAAAAGATTCTGCTATTACTGTTGGGATTTATGGTGCAGGTATGCAAGCACATAAAAATACTGAAGCAATCAATGAAATTTTTGATATTGAAAAATTAGTGATTTGGAATCGAACCAGAGAACATGCTGAGAAGTTCAAAGCCGAAATGGAATCAGAAATTAAAGGTGAAATTATTGTTGCTGACGATCAAAGTGAACCCGCTAGTTGTGATGTGGTGATTACTGTGACATCTGCTAATGAGCCTTTGATTGAAACAGAATGGATTAAACCAGGAACCATTATTTTCCCATTAGGTTCATTCCAAGAAATTCCTGATGAAGTCGCTTTAAAAGCAGATAAAATTATTGTTGATCACCCTGGCCAAGCTTTACACCGTGGTGCTTTAAAACATTTAAACGCTGAAGGCAAAATGAATGAAGAAGATATTTTTGCTACTCTTGGTGAATTAGCCAATGAGAAGAAATCAATTGGTGATATTTCTGACGAAATCACCTTATGTATTCCAATTGGTATCGGTGCTGTTGATATTGCCGTTGCTAATGAAGTATACCAACGAGCATTAGAAAAAGGATTAGGCGAAAGTTTTGATTTTAAAGCTTAATGCAATGAAAAAGACCTAAGAGTATCTCATTATCTCTTAGGTCCTTTTTATTATTGAAAACTTTCTTGTCGCCATTTTTTGACACTATCAATTTCTCGATTAGATAGATAATTGTTATCTTCGGCAACTTCTAGTAACTCACTGAAGTTTGTTAAAATATGTAATGAAGTCTTAGCTGCTTCAAAGTTAGACCGCGCTTTTTGCAATTCATAGGTAAAAATAGCGACAACCCCTACCACAGAAGCAACTTCTTCAACCACTTCAGCAGCTTTCAAAACGCTACCACCAGTGGAAATTAAATCATCAATTAAAACAACATTATCAGTTGATTCTAATTTTCCTTCAATCTGTGTTTTTCGACCGTGATCTTTCGCTTTACCACGCACATAAATCATTGGTAAATCCAGGATATCAGCAACTAGTGCAGCATGTGGTATACCTGCTGTTGCAGTTCCAGCAATGACTGTTGTATTGGGATAGTATTTTTTGATTTTCATTGCTAAGGCTTGGGCAACATATTTACGTTCATTAGGATAACTTAATAATTGACGATTATCACAATAAATAGGACTTTTTATACCACTTGCCCACGTAAATGGATCATCTGGACTTAAAATTACTGCTTTTTTATCAATTAAAATTTTTGCTACTTTATTTGAAATTGTTAATTCATTTGTATCTGAAAATGTTTGTGTCATGATTACTCTCCTTGCCATTGTTTTAGAAATTCTTGATAAGCTGCAACGGGATTATTTGCTTGCGTAATTGGTCGACCAACTACAATATAATCAGCACCATTTAGTCGTGCTTGTTCGGGAGTTGCTACTCTGGTTTGATCGCCTGATTGTTCTAATGTCATTCGAATGCCAGGCGTTAACGATAATAATTGGTGATTTGTTGCCTGTTTAATAGCTGGCGTTTCAAGTGCAGAGGATACGACACCATCTAATCCACTTTTTTGAGCCAATTGGGCCAAATGAATCACTGAATCTTCAATGCTTCCTTTGATTTGCATTTGTTGATTCAACATCTCTTGATCTGATGATGTTAATTGTGTAATTCCTAATACTTTAGGAGAATAAGGCCCAGCTGCTACCCCTTCCATGGCAGCTTCTAACATTTTTTGACCACCTAAAGTGTGAACCGTTACTAATTCTACCGGTAATTTACTTAATTGTTGAGTGGCCAACTTCACCGTATTCGGAATATCATGACATTTTAAATCTAAAAAAATCTTATGCCCCATATCGTGCAATTGGTTGACGATATCAGGTCCTGACATATAAAATTGAGACATTCCAATTTTAAAGGCTGCTGGCTGATTTTTGAATTTATCTATGAAATACCATAAATCAGTCTCGTTGTGAAAATCTAAAGCAATAAATAATTCGTTCATTTTTCTTCCTTTCCTGAACTTGGGGATAACCAATTCATCAAAAGTTATATTATTCTTAATTAAAATAATATAACTTTCTTGCCTCTCGGGACAGAATTAAAGGATAATATAGGTTTACAAACATCCTAATATTAGGGTAAAATACTTTTTTTGTCAACTCATAGCTTATCTTATTAAAATAAAGGAGTCACTTTTATGGGGTTAATGTCTTTTCATCGATCAAATATAACCGTCAAACAGTCTGCAGAAGAAATCGAGGCTTTCGATACTATCTATCAAGACTATCCTAATCGTCCCTTTCTATCTCCACATCGTGATTTAAAAAAGTGGTTAGATACAGTTGAGACCGACCGTCAGTATATTGTCCCTAAAAAAATGATGGAAACATTTAATGATGGGTTATTTCCTGGAGATATTATTTTATTATGGCGGGTTGGATTTAATACTCTACATACGGATTCAATTCTTCCTCAATATTTTGAATATCATTATGGAATCGATGGTTATGAACGATTGAACGTGTTGGAGAAACGAACATTTATCCGTCGATTAAACCCAGATGAAAATTTATCTTGGCATACTTTACCACAGCTCAAATCAATATTAAAAAAACATCAGATTAAAGGTTATTCTAAATTAAATAAACAAGAGATGATAGCTAAAATTATCAAATTGATTCCTAAAAAAGATTATGCTCAAGAATTAAGTATTTGCGGTTACAAATTAACTGCAAAAGGTGAAGAAGCTCTAAAAGAGCATAACGATATCGTTGAAAAACACCCCAAAAAAGGATAGAAAATAACCCACGTTACTTATAACGTGGGTTATTTATTACGTATGAGTTAAGGACCAGAAAGTTAAGTCAGCTGGTCTTTGACTTTTGAATTGAATACTATCTTCGCCTTTTTCTGGGTATAGTCTAGACGACATGACCGCTTCCCATCATTAATAAATATTTCTAGTGAAGAATAATCAGAAAAAATTTGTAATTGAGATAAATCGGATATCGCAACATATCTTTCTTTTCGTCCATACCCACTTTTTCCATGGGATAATTTTAAAAATTCTCCATCATAGCTAATGACCGTGTCCTCTCGTAAATGAAGTGTCATTGACGATAGCGATTGATAAGACTCCCTGTTTTCTTAATTGTCCGACAGCGTAATCTGTTTCGTCTACGCCTATATAAGTGATTTTTTGATGTCCCTTTTCTGCGATTGCCTCAGTAAGTTGGGCTCCCGACTGATAGTCATCAAATGCGACATAAGACAGTTCCTGATAAGGTTGCCCCATGATAATTTGAGGGATATCCAGTTTTAGTTGCTTTTGAAGTAAAGTATCTGCTTGATTTTGGGTTAAATTAACAATCCCATCTACTCGTTGGCTAGCTAGTGTATCTAAAGCTTGTAACTCGCGTTTAACATCTTGATTGGTATTAATAATTAATAATTGCTGGTGATATTGCGTGGCGATTTTGTCGATGCCTTTTAACATTTGTCCGACAGCTGGAGATTCAAATCGCGGAATAATCACACCAATAAGATGGCTAGAGGTCGCTTTTAAACTTCTTGCCATCATATTGGGTTGATACCCTGTTTGTTTAATAGCGGCTTCTATCTTATTTCTTGCTTGCTCACTCACTTGACCATTATTAAAATACCTTGAAACTGTACTTTTAGAAACGCCTGCTTGGTTCGCTACTTCAATTAAAGTTGCCATTAGTTTTCACATCCATTAAATAATAACTTTAATTTAACAAAAAAAGCAGCATTGGCAAAGAGCCAAAACTGCTTTCACTATTATTTTTTCTCGCGAACTAAGATATTAAGTAAGATAGCACCAACAACGCCCCCAATAATCCAAGCAAGAGCATACATCATTGGATGAGAGACTCCACCAGCGAGCATTGCGAAAACACCCCCATGTGGAACATAACTTACGGAGCCAAATAACATCGAAAGTGCTCCAGCTACACCTGATCCGATAGCTAATGAAGGAATAACTTTTAACGGATTCGTTGCTGCAAATGGAATGGCTCCTTCTGTAATAAAGGCTGCTCCCATAACATAGTTAATAAGTGCACTATTACGTTGAGCTTTTGGCCATAAGTTTTTATTGATAGTTGCTGATAAGGCAATAGCAAGTGGTGGAACCATCCCACCAATCATAACAGCTGCCATAACATTAGAACCATCTCCAGCAGCTTGAGTGACTAAGGCTGTACCAGTGACATAAGCGGCCTTATTAATTGGACCACCCATATCAATTGACATCATAGCAGCGGCAACAAATCCTAAGACGATATTCCATTCAGTTGGAATGCCAGCTAAAAATTCTGTTAGAGCAACAGTGACTGAACCTAATGGCTTGTTAATAACAAGCATCATTACTAGTCCCATAATTAACACACCGAGAACAGGATAAATAAAAATTGGTTTCATACCCTCTAGTGATTTTGGCAACCAAGCAAATGCGCGTTTCAATAACCAAACAATACCACCGGCAAGGAATCCAGCGACTAATGCGCCTAAGAATCCTGAAGCTGTGGCATCAGCAAATATCCCTTCTTGACTAAAAGCGGATAGTTTCGTTGGATCAGCAAATACGCCTCCCATCATACCAATGACTAGCCCAGGAGTATCAGCAATTGAACGACCGATAAATCCTGCCAAAACAGGTAACATCATAGCGAACGATAAATCCCCTAACGTTTTAATCATATGAGCAGCTTCACTATATGTTGGGTCAGTAGGATCGGCTGAATTGATTCCCCAGAAGAATGAAACAGCAATTAATAATCCTCCAGCAACAACGAACGGCAACATATGTGAAACACCATTCATTAAATGTTTATAGATTTGACGCCCTAGTGATTCATTTTCATTATCGTCATCATTCACTTCTTCATGTTGTTCTGCATGGAACGTTTTTGTTTGTCCATTAATTGCTTTTTCTATCAATTGGTCGGCTTTATTAATACCATCAGCTACTGGCACAATAATAATTTGCTTACCGTCAAAACGAGTCATCTCTACTTTACGATCAGCTGCAACAATGACAGCATCTGCTTTTTCAATATCAGTTTTACTTAGCCGATTACCAACTCCCGTTTGTCCATTAGTTTCGACTTTAATAGTGACATGCTGGTTTTCAGCTGCTTGTTTTAATTTTTCTTCTGCCATATAGGTATGTGCGATACCAGTTGGACAAGCTGTAACTGCCACTAAATAAGGTTGGTCATCTTCTTCTGTTGAAGTTATTACTGCTTCCTCTTCATTTGATTCAGCTTCTGGCTCATCATGGGATTGGATGAGGGCTAAAACTTCTTCTGTTGATTTAGCAGTGAGTAGTTGTGCTTTTACTTCCGGATTCATTAATACTGATGACAATTTCGCCAGTGCCGTTAAATGTTCGTTAGATCCACCTTCAGGGGCAGCAATCATAAAAATAAGTTTAGCTGGTTGACCATCAAAGGAATCCCATTCAATCCCCTCTTGGCTTCGACCAAAAATAATTGCTGGTTCCTTAATAGATGCCTCTTGGGCGTGTGGAATCGCAATTTCATCTCCGACACCAGTTGTTGATTGCGATTCTCTATTCTCTAGAGCATCATTAAAGGCCTGAACATTAGTTACTCCGCCATATTCTTTAAATTGATTAGCTAAATAAGTTAATGTTTCAGATTTCTCATGAGTTGGTAAATCGAGAATCATTAATTCATGGTGAAATAATTCTGATAGTTGCATAATTAGTCTCCTTTTTTAGTAATTTTAATTTGGTCAATTAATGAATTAATAAGCGAACGACTTGCAATACCCGTACTAAAAGCTGTCGCACTACCACATGCTGCAGCTAATTGTAAACTCGTTTGGTAATCTTCGGTTTCAATATATTTAGCCATAAATCCTGCCAACATTGAATCGCCTGCACCAGTTGGATTAATAACTTCTCCCTCTGGAACTGATGCTTTATACACCTCATTATTGACGGTTAATAATAATGATCCTTCACCACCCATTGATACGAGAACATTACGAGCGCCCATTTGTTGAAGCTCCTTAGCATAATGAATAACATCATGGTCTGTTTTAATTTCAACACCAAAAATATCGCTTAGTTCATCTTTATTAGGTTTAACCATGAATGGCTGATGAGTTAAACAAGAGGTTAATAAATCGGTATTAGAGTCAATAATTAGTTTGGCTCCATTACGATTTGCAAGTTTAGATACTGCAATATAATCATCTGCAGACATTCCATTACCCTTATTTCCTGCTAAGAAAATCGTATCGGCATCCGTTAAATGAGTATTTAAATACGTTAATAATGACTGCATATTATCTGGAGTAATTGCTGGTCCAGAACCATTGACTTCTGTCATTTCATTATCATTAATTTTTGCATTAATTCGGGTAATTCCATCTACCGAAATAAAATGAGTGGGTATTTGTCGGTTTTCTAAGACATTAATAATATATTGTCCAGTAAAACCACCAACAAAACCAGTTGCTGTGCTCTTAATTCCAAGTTTATGTAGTAATACGGAAATGTTTATTCCTTTTCCACCTGCAACAACTTGTTCAGATTGTGAACGATTTAATTCTCCAGGTTGTAGTTGATTGTCTAATTGATAAACCAAATCAATGGCTGGATTAAACGTTATTGTATATATCACTTAATTCACCACTTTCATTTGAGCTCCAAATTGGGCATAATTATTTTTTTGATCAGTAATGATTGTTCCACTATCAATTTGATCAATTTGTGCAAAAGTGACTTGATCAAATTTTGTATGATCAGCAAGTATATAGACATTCACACCTTGCTGAATGGCTGTTTTTTTAATAGCGGCTTCTTCTACATCAGGAGTTGTTAACCCAAATGTGGCGTCAATTCCGTTAATTCCAAGAAAAACATGTTTAAATTGATATTGACGTAATTGTTCCAAGACACATGCTCCAATAATAGCATCTGTTTGATGTTTAATTCGGCCACCTAAAATAATCGTTTCAATTTTTCGATGATCCAATAATGTCGCTAATGAAAGGCTGTTAGTTACCACCAATATATCCGTTGGTAAATAGGCAATCATTTCTCGTGTTGTCGTTCCTGCATCTAGAAAAATAGTATCTCCAGATTGAACAATCTGACTGGCAAATTGCCCAATTCTCTTTTTGGCGTCAGTATTTTGGGTCAATTTGTCACCGATGATTGCTTCAACGGCATAAGTTGGCTTATTAATTGCTCCTCCATGAACACGAGTCAAGACACCACGATCTTCTAAATGTTTTAAATCTCGGCGGATTGTCGCTTCTGAACTATTCAACTCATCAACTAAATCTTTAACAGAAATGGAGTCTTTCTGATCTAATAGGGAGCGAATCGCTGCCCGTCTCTCCTCCGTAAGCACTTCCATCACCTCTTACACGATTCTATCATGATTTCATGATTAAAACAATCATAAATAATTAAATTCAATCATTTTTGCATAGAAAAAGACCACTACCATTCAAATACAGAATAGTAATGGTCTTTTAGTTCTATGTATTAAGGTTTAAAATTGACGAATCAATTCTTTTACTACTAAACGGAATTTTTGATTGGCTTTTTTAGTCACTTCAACAACTTCTTCATGGTTTAAGGATTCTTGCATCCCTGCTGCCATATTAGTAATACATGATAATCCGGCAACTTCCATACCACAATGTTTTGCGACAATGGTTTCTGGTGCTGTTGACATTCCTGCAGCGTCTCCCCCAATAGTTCGAGCAAAGCGAATTTCTGCAGGTGTTTCATAGGTTGGACCACTAAACCAAGTATAAACTCCTTCTTGTAATGGAATACCTTGTGACTGACTAATGTCATGTAAAATATTTTGCGCACGTTTACTATACGCATCACTCATATCAACAAATCGTGGACCATGTTCATCAATATTCGGTCCCATTAAAGGATTGGCACCTGATAAATTAATATGATCAGTTATTATCATCAAGTCTCCCACATTAAAGTCTGGATTAATTCCGCCAGCAGCGTTCGTAACGATTAATTTTTCTACCCCTAATTCTTTAAATACACGAACAGGATAAGTAACCGTTTGTAAATCATAGCCTTCATAATAATGGAACCGTCCTTGCAAAGCGATAACTTGTCGGTTGGCTAACTTCCCATATACTAACTGACCAGCATGCCCTGCAACAGTTGAAACAGGAAAATCAGGAATGTCTTGATAAGGAACCGCAATCGGATTTTCAAATTCTTCTACTAAGTCCCCTAATCCGGATCCTAAAATAAGTCCTATTTCAGGTTTAATAATGCCTTGCTCATTTAAATAATTAACAGTTTCTTGATTCATGACTTTTCTCTCCTTATATTGTATTAATTTAAATATAGCTTAAATAATCAGCAAAATAAACCGATAATTAAAAAGGCAGACTTTCATTCAATCATCGTCTGCCTTTCAATTTTTATCGTTGCCAAATTTGTTCAATTAATTGAGCCGTTTCTTCAATCGAGCGATTTTCGACATTAATGACCGTTGCTCCGAGTCTAGCATATAACTCCTCAGCATATGATAATTCTTCGCATATCCGTTCATAATCACTATATTGAGAAGTAGTGTCTAGACCCATCATTCGTAAACGTTCCTGACGAATATTAAAAATATAATCTGGACTGGCAGTCAAGCCAAAAATACGGTGTCGCTCAACTTGGAATAATTGTTCAGGTAAAGCAACATCAGGTATCAATGGTAAATTAGCAACCTTATAAGCTTTATTAGCTAAATACATACTTAAAGGTGTTTTAGAAGTTCGCGAAACGCCAAGGATTACGATATCTGCTTTAGTGAAGCCAGCCGCTGATTTCCCATCATCATATTTAACTGCAAATTCAATAGCCGCTACTCGTTCAAAATATTCTTTATCTAATTCGTGCATTGCGCCACTTTGGTAAACAGGCTCATAGCCCGTTTTTTGACTAATAAGTTGTAGCATATTTGACATATAGTCTATATAAGGAATTTGGTATTTTTGGCTATAGTCATTAACTAATTGATTCAAATCACTATTAACGATGGTTGTTACAACAATAGCTTGTTCCTTTTTGGCATCAGATAGGATGCCTCTTATTTCATCAGCAGAATCAATAAATGGGTACCGCTTGATTTCAGGATGTTCAATCATCGGAAATTGCGCTAAGGTTGCTTGTACGACTCGCTGCCCAGTCTCACCAACGGCATCTGATAAAATAAAAATTTTTAATGCTGTCAAAACGTTTGCCCCTCCTTTTACGATTGTTCTTTTAATGTGTCGATAAAGAATTCAAGTAAATTCGTTTTAGAAATTTTACCAATGACTTCTAAACTATTTTTATCTTTCATCACTGGAAGAGAATCGACTTGATGTAATTGAAGCAATTGTGCCGCTTCAAAAGCACTCGTCTCCCTTACCGTTCGATAAACATTAGGCATGCGTGTCATAATAATAGCAACGGGTGATTCCCCTTGATTTCCAATTACCGCACTTCTTAATAAATCTTTTCTAGATATAATCCCAATGAGTTCTTGTGTTTCCTTATCGACCACATATAAAGATCCAGAATCATACATAAAAAGATGGGTAATGGCATCTTTAATTTTTAAGTCTTGGTGAACAACCACTGGAGGAATCATTACTTCGCCAACAGTTGTTTCAAATAGCGTTTGATTGGTAAACGGCTCAGCTTCCAACCCTGAATAATAATAGCCCACTTTTGGCTTGGCTTCTAAAATTCCTGTCATGGTCAAAACAGCTAAGTCACTACGTAAGGTGGATTTGGTTAAAGCTAATTTTTCAGCAATGTGTTGTCCGCTAATTGGTTCATTATTTTTTACAATCTGAATAATTTGCTCTTGGCGTTCGCTCAGTTCCATATTTCCACCTCCTATATTTAAGTTGTTTGTTGAATAGTACTTTGAGCAGCTGCTAATTGAGCCACTGGTACACGGAATGGTGAACATGAGACGTAATCTAATCCAACTTCAGTAAAGAAAGCAATAGAATCTGGGTCTCCGCCTAATTCACCACACACCCCAATTTTAATATTAGGATTTGTTTGACGAGCTTTTTTAACAGCAATTTTAACTAACTCTCCCACACCATCTCGGTCAATCGTTTGGAAAGGATCAAAAGGTAAGATATTTTGACTTAAATAATGATTAATAAATTTTCCAGCATCGTCTCGTGAAAAACCATAAACCATTTGTGTTAAATCATTTGTTCCGAAACTAAAGAAATCAGCCTGTTCGCTTAATTCATCAGCAATAAAACAAGCTCTAGGTACTTCTAACATCGTACCAACACTATACGCAATATAAGTTTTATTTTCAATTAAAATATTTTCTATATGTGCCATGATGTCTTCTTTAATTCGCGTAAGTTCTTCTTTCATACCCACTAAAGGAATCATTATCTCTGGTTTCACACGAACACCTGATTGTTTCATCTTAATCGCGGCACGAATAATAGCTTCCACTTGCATTTTATATAAATCAGGATATGAAATGGCTAAACGACAGCCACGATGTCCTAACATTGGATTAACTTCGGTGAGTTCTTCAATTCGTGCTTGTAGTTGGTTAATTGTTAAATTCATTTGGTTAGCAACCATCTGCATATCACGATTACCAGCAGGAAGAAATTCATGGAATGGCGGATCTAATAAACGAATGACCACCGGATGACTTTGCATTTCTTGATAGATGGCTTTAAAGTCTTCAATTTGGTACCGTAAAATCTTATCCAAGGCAGCTTTTTGATCATAAGCATGCTGAGACAAAATAAATCGACGCATTTCTCTCAAACGTTCAGGAGCAAAAAACATATGCTCGGTCCGAACTAATCCAATCCCATCAGGATTAAAGTTTAATCCCATACGAATATCATTAATCGTTTCAGCATTCATTCGCACATCTAAACGAGAAATTTCTTTTGCCCAAGCCATTAATTTTTGGAAAGCGTCATCTGAAGTTGAAGGTACTGTTGGAATTTTACCTCGATAGATAACCCCTTTTGTTCCATCAACAGACACTTCATCCCCTTCAATTAACACTTCGTCAAAAATAGTCACCTGTTTATTTTTTTCATCAATGTCAAGCTCCTGACAACCAACGACACAGCAACATCCCATTCCACGCGCAACGACGGCCGCATGAGACGTCATACCACCACGACTTGTGACGATAGCTTCACTAACCACCATCCCGTTGATATCTTCTGGAGAGGTTTCTTGACGGAATAGAATCACTTTTTCACCAGCTTCAGCACGTTCCTTAGCCATTTCAGCATCGAAATAAATTCGACCGCTAGCAGCACCTGGACTAGCAGGTAATCCGACATTCGTAAGAATTTCGGCACTATCTATAGCCTCTTGATCGAATGATGGATGCAATAATTTATCAACTGACTTTGGCTCGATTTGCATGACAGCTTCTTCTTTAGAGATAATACCTTCTTCAACTAAATCGACAGCAATTTGAAAAGCTGCTTTAGCTGTTCGTTTTCCATTACGCGTTTGTAGAAAGAATAGTTTCTCATTTTCGATAGTAAATTCAATATCTTGCATATCTTTATAATGCTTTTCAAGTTTTTCAGCTAGAGAAACAAATTGTTGATAGATTTCTGGCATTGCTTGAGCTAAGTCACTAACGGGTTTTGGTGTTCGAATGCCAGCCACAACATCTTCCCCTTGGGCATTTATTAGATATTCACCAAAAATACCTGGTTTTCCCGTAGCCGGATGACGAGTAAAGGCGACACCTGTTCCTGATTGATTTCCACTATTTCCATAGACCATTTCTTGAATGTTTACGGCTGTTCCTAAGTCATTAGGGATATTATTCAACTGGCGGTAAACTTTGGCACGCTCATTATTCCAAGAACTAAACACCGCTTCAATAGCTCCATATAACTGTTCTTTTGGGTTTTGGGGAAAATCACGTTCTGTTTGTTGGTGATAAAGATCCTTATAAATCGCAATGACCAGCTGCCAATCGGATGCTTTCATGTCTGTGTCATTTTGAATACCTTGTTGCTTTTTGACTTGGCTTAATTCATCTTCAAATAAATAACTTGGAATCCCATTAACAACATTCCCATACATTTGGATGAGCCGACGATAACAGTCATAGGCAAAAGTTGGATTATTCGTTTCGGTAGCTAAACTCTCTACCGTCTTGTCATTTAAACCAAGATTTAAAATCGTATCCATCATTCCAGGCATGGATTGTTTTGCCCCACTACGAACAGAGACTAATAATAAGTGATGTGGTGAATTGAATGACTTTCCGGTTTCATTCTCTAATTGCTCAATATGTTGATCGATTTCAGCTTGTAATTCAGCGTCCCATTTTTTATGGTTAGTTAAGTAAGCCATACATGCTTCAGTTGTAATGGTAAATCCCGCTGGAATTGGCAAACCAAGTCGCGTCATTTCAGCTAAATTTGCTCCTTTGCCTCCTAGTAATTCCCGCATATCTTGATTACCTTCATGAAAACTATACACTTGTTTTCCCATGTTGCGTCTACTCCTTTTATGACGTCTTTTTTCGAACTATCGACATTATATAATGCGTATTATTATAAATCAATAGCGTGCATTATATTAATAAATCCTTAACTTTTTCTAACCTAGAAGTGACGATACGAAAAAAATTCGCTATACTTAAGAAAAAACGAGGTGTGCACGATGCGAAAAATTTATTATAACCATGATGGTGGTGTTGACGACTTAGTTGGACTATTTTTACTTTTGCAAGATCCAAACATTGAACTTGTTGGGGTCGGCGTCGTCAATGGTGATTGCTATGTTGAACCTGCACTATCTGCTAGTTTAAAAATCATTGAACAATTTGGCCATCATCAAATGATTCCTGTGGCTGAATCAACATCTAGACCAAGAAATCCATTCCCACAAGCTTGGCGAGAACATGCCTTTACGATTGACGCACTTCCCATTTTAAATAATCATTATACCCATCAATCATCGATGATTGAACTTCCAGCACATGAACATCTAACTCATCTGTTGAAAGATTCTGATGAGCCAATTGATTTAGTTTTTGTTGGACCGTTGACCGACCTTGCGTCCGTTTTAAAGACGAATCCATCGTTACAAGATAAGGTAAACCACCTGTATTGGATGGGTGGAACTTTTTTAGCTGAGGGGAATGTCCAAGAACCTCATCATGATGGAACAGCAGAATGGAATGCTTTTTGGGATCCAGAGGCAGTTGCTATTGTTTGGCAAAGTAATATTGATATTACGATGGTTGGATTAGAGAGCACGAATAAAGTCCCATTAACGAACACCATTAGATTTGATTGGGCACAAGACCGAGAGTTCCCTGGTATAGACTTTCTTGGTCAAGCATATTCACTCGTTCCACCTATGGCCTTTATTCAAACCAATTCCACCTATTTCTTATGGGATGTTTTAACCGTTGCTTATGCTTTAAATTCCAACTTAGCGATGCATCAAACAGTGAACGGAAAAGTGGTGACTCATGGCGTTTCACAAGGTCGTACTTATCAAGATATAAGCGGACGCCCTATCCAATTAGTTTACGATGTTCATCACGACGACTTTTTTGAATTCATCACTTCTCTAGCCAAAAATGTCAAAAGGAGTTCTTACGATAATGACTGATTCCCAAGCCGTCACAACTTTTTTAGCAGATTTCAATCATTTACATCGTTTACTAAAAAAACTTTTAAATGATCAGGATGTTGCCTTCGCGAGTGCCGTACAACAATTAGCGAAAAAGCATCCTATTATCTCTGCTCATCAGTTGGACCTGGATGCGATTCGTTCCTTACGAAATCTTATTGTCCATGAAAAAATAGCGTCACATGAAGAAGTTGCCATTCCTAGTTCGTCAACAATAGCATTATTAAAATCGATTATCGAAAAACTGAACGGGCCACAAACAGCTGATTATTTTACTAAATCAGTGACTTATTTTAATCACGATTTGTCATTGCAAGAAGCATTAAATCGAATTGCTAGTGAACGCTATTCCCAATATCCAGTGTTCCGTCATCAGCAATTAATAGGAATATTATCTGCACAAACGATTACCCATTGGTTAGCTCAAGTCGACTTAGAAACAGTAAATCTTGAAAACATTTCATGTGAAGAGATACTAAAACATAATAAATCCAAACCGTTAACAAAACAAAATATCATTTCCCCAGATTTTCCAATTTTTAAAATTGATGATCGCTTACTTGAATTATTACAGCACAACGACTTACCTGTATTATTAATGAGTAATCAACCAAATGATATTCAACCAGATAATTTAATGGGAATCATTACCCCATGGGATTTACCAACGATTTTCCAACATCAATAAAAAAGTCCACCCTTTCTTTTCTGATAAGGGTGGACTTTTTATTAGATATTAAATTGACTATTATATAATTTAGCATAATCTCCTTGACGAGCAAGTAATTCTTGGTGAGTCCCTTGTTCTTTTACTGCTCCATCAGCCATATAGAGAATCATATCCGCTGATTGTATCGTTGCTAGTCGATGAGCAACGATAAATGATGTTCGATTTTCCATCAATTGGTCGAAATTCTCTTGGATTGCTGCTTCTGTTTTTACATCAATTGCACTGGTTGCTTCATCGAGAATAAGCATCTCAGGATGAGTTAACATAATACGAGCAATACATATTAGCTGTTTCTGACCATTGGATAAATTAGCCCCATCTTCATCTAACCAAGTATCATATTGGTCATCCATTTGTTGAATCATTGGATCTAATTGAGCTTGCTTAGCAACTGCCACAACTTCTTCACGAGTGGCTTTTGGGTTACCATAGGCGATGTTGTCATGAACGGTGCCAGCAAAAATCCATGGGTCTTGTAACACCATTCCAAAGGCTTGCCGAGTTGTTGATAGACTTAGCTGTTGGCTAGGAAGGTGATCATAGAAAATTTCCCCTCGATCAACTGAATAAAATCGCATTAATAAATTAATCAGTGTTGACTTTCCTGCGCCAGTGGGACCGACAATAGCAACTGTTTCTCCCGCAGAAACTTCTAAATTAAATTCACGAATTAACGGCTTATTAGGTTGATAAGAAAAGGCAACATTATCAAAAACAATCTCTCCATTAAAAGTTATTGACGAATTTGTTGCTTCCTCTTTCTCGCTTATTTCAGCTGATAAAAAGTGTTCAATTCGCTGTGAAGCAGCTAGAGCTGTTTGTAATTCATTAATAATTGACGAAATATCATCAAATGGTTTAGAAAATTGTTTGGCATAGTTTAAAACACTCGTAAAGATTCCGACCGACAAGTGACCATTCATCACTTCAAAAGCTCCAAATAAGCCAATCCCCGCATAAATTAAAGCATTAATGATACGAGAAGTAGGATTTATGAGGGCACCATAAAATTGTGACACCACGCCACTTTTATGTAGCTCTTGATTCATTTGATCTAACTGTGCTTGGGTATCGCTTTGATAATTAAATCCGCGTACTTCAGACTGCATAATAGTCATTTCCTCCACGTAGGCATTTAAATCACCACGGAGATTCATTTGCTTTTGAAAATATTTATATGTCCGATTAGCTATAATGGATGAAACTAAGACAGAAATAGGTGTAAAAATAAGAATGATTAACGCAACTTTAATATTTAATAATAACATCATTACCAAAATTCCGACCACTAATGAAATAGCAGTAAACAGGTTTTTAAAACTTTGAATAAATCCCGTCCCAATTAAATCCACATCGTTAACTAAACGACTCACTAAGTCCCCATGTGAATGGCTATCTAAATAACTTAAAGGTAGTTGATGAATCTTTTGAAACATTTCTTGACGAAGATCATACATTAACTGATATGCAATGTTATTGGCTAAACGCTCTAATAAATATTGGGCTAACATATACATTATGGCTAGGATAATTAGCCATATAATCGTTTGAATTAACTGTGTCCATTGAATCGCTTGAGGATCAAAAAGTTGGTCCGTTGCAATCCCAATAACTAAAGGAATAAAGATTTGGCAAACAACGGCGAATAATGAACTTACTAACAATGCCAACAGCAATAGTGATTTACTTTTTAAATAGCGCCATAGAAAGGTTAAAGTTTGCTTATTCATTATTACCCTCCTTATTCTGTAACGCATAGATTTCTTGGTAAACTGTGCTAGAATCAAGCAAATCTTGATGTTGACCTAGACCAACTTGCTTTCCATGATCAAGAACTAAAATACGATCAGCATTTCGAATACTATTTACTCTTTGAGTAATTAATATCATCGTTATTGGCATTTCCTTTAATTCCTGCAGCAGTTGTTTTTCAGTCGCAAAATCCAAAGCACTTGTCGCATCATCTAAGATAAGAACATCAGGTTCAGCAATTAATGCTCGAGCGATTGTTAAGCGTTGCTTTTGACCTCCTGAAAAATTTCGTCCTAGCGCTAAAACCGGTTGATCTAAGCCACGTTCATCTTGAACAATGAAATCTTTTGCCTGCGCTACTTCTAAACAATGCCAAATAAAGTCGTCAGAGCAATTTTCATTTCCCATTACTAAATTTTCTCTTAGTGTTCCTTGAAATAACCGATTTTCTTGAGGAACAAATGCTAATTTATCACGTAACGTTTCTCTATCATAGCTAGTGATTGAGGAATCATTGATAGATAACATGCCTTCTGTTGGAGAAACAAAACCCATCAATAATTGAACCAATGTCGATTTCCCTGCACCTGTTCCCCCGATAATGGCAAAAAAATCGTATGGGTTAATCGTAAAATTTAAATCAGATAACGCTAAGTACTGACCATAAGCAAATCCTAAATCTTTCGCTTCTATGGTTATTGGAGACGACAATGACTCTATCCGTTTTTCGGTCAAATGGGTGGGTTGAATCGCCAGAATTTCGTCTAAACGACCAATTGCCGTAATTCCTTTTGTAAAAGCCATCAGTATATTAACTAGTACATTTAATGCTAACAGGATAATATTCATATAATTAACTAAAGCAACCACATCTCCTTGTAATAAATAGCCACTACTAATTTGTTGCGCGCCTAGATATAGGATTAAACTGATACTCAAATTAATTAATAATAATGAAATGGGATTAGCGATTGACTGAAGACTTCCCATTTTAATTTGTTGATAAAATGTTTGTTGGTTATGACTAGTAAATGCTTTTATCTCTGCTTGTTGATTGGAAAAGGCTCGAATATCGCGAACACCATTTAAATTTTCCCGACTTTTTTGGGCAATCCGCTCTGTATTCGTTTGAACGGATTTATTTTGCTGATTCGTTTTTAACGTAACGAAAACCAATAAACCGCCAATCACTAACCCCGTAATAATAAAAATGGGAGCCATTTTAGGACTCACATTGAAAGCCATGACAATCGATCCGATTAATAAGATAGGCAACCTTGATCCTAAACGTAAAATTAAGGCAATTGCTAATTGCAAATTTTGCGTATCGTTAGTGATTCGATGAATAATAGACCCTTTTCCAAATTGGTCAAGTTGACTCATATCCACTGACTGTACTTTATGGAATAGTGCTGAACGTAATTCAGTACCAACTTGTTGTGAAGCATTAGACGCTTGCCATTGACAATACAGCGCACTGACGTAACCAATTAACGGGAGAAGAATCAATAACCCGCCATTTCGCCATACTTCAGTCATATTGTTAGCATTTAATCCATCATTAATTAAACGTGCAACGACTAAAGGGATAAGTAATTCAAGTAATGCTTCAAATATTTTTGCTAAGAATGCCAATAAACTTTTCCATTTGTTTTTTAATAAATAATCTTTAACTCGCATACTAACCTCCCTCATATGCTCCCCAATATCTTAGCATACATTACCTGACTTTCTCTTATCTTAAAATAAAAAAGGCTGAGCCAGACTCAACCTTTAATTCTAGTCAAGTAATTGATTCATTAATTTGGGGAGATAATCACTGACTTCAGTCGGTTTTACTACGTAATGTGTTTCATAAATTTTATCGGCAGCTAAACTATGCAATCCTACCGCCAACGGAATCGCACTGCTCAAATGAGTGATTTGAGCAGTTACACCTCCTAATATTCCTGCTAAAGTATCGCCCATTCCACCAATACTCATTCCGGGATTACCAAAAGTATTTATCAAAATAGTATCCGTCTGAGGAATAAAAATTCGTGTTTGATGTGATTTTAAAACAAGATGGAAGTCATATTTTTCTACCCAATGTTGAATATTACGGTCATCATAGTCAGCTATTTGTTGTTGTGATAATTTCTGCCATTCTCCTAAATGTGGAGTCAAGATAACCTGATGCTTTTCAAGTTGTTTAGCATATTTATCGACATCTTTAGCTAATTGAGTTAGCGCATCTGCATCAATAACTACGATTTTAGATTCCTTTGTTTCTTCCAAATACATCATATATTGATCAAATCGAGTGGGATTTAATCCAAACCCAGGACCAATTACAATCACTGTGGCTTTATTTAAATGGGGAACTAACGTATCAAAGTATAAATTCCAATCCATAAACATCGCTTCTGGTAAAACTGTATGAATGGCTGTTTTGTTACTTTTATCGGATAAGATGGTGGTTAATCCCGCACCAGCATTTACACTTCCTCGTGCTGCCATTTGAATGGCGCCCCCCATTTGTTCATTACCACCTACCAAAACCACATGTCCAAATTGATTTTTATAAGAATCCTGGTCACGTTCAGGAATAAGTTGAGTGAGAAAGGCTCGGGTAATTAATTGTGTTTTCATGATGACGCCTCTTTTTAAACAATTCCTTGCATTACCATAGCATCAGCAATTTTTATAAAGGCTGCAATATTAGCCCCTTTGATTAAATTATCTCCATAACCATATTTTTGAGCGGCATTAGAGGCTGCTTGATAAATATCCACCATAATCTCATGCAATTGCGTATCAACAGCATCAAAATCCCATGATAATCGTTGAGAGTTTTGAGACATTTCTAACGCGGAAACGGCAACACCACCCGCATTGGCTGCTTTGGCTGGTCCAATATAAACATCATGGGCTAATAAATATTCAGTTGCTTCTGCAGTTAACGGCATATTTGCTCCTTCTGAAATAAACCGTACCCCATTAGCGACTAGCTGCTCAGCACCATTTTCATCGACTTCATTTTGAGTAGCACAAGGTAAGGCTAAATCTGCTTGAATATCATGATTCCAAACAGATCCTTCAAAATATTTTGCACTTGCTTTTTCATTTGCATATACTGTTAAACGTTCACGACGATTTTCTTTCACGTCTTTTAATAAGGCAACATCAATGCCATTTTCATCAATAATGAATCCGTTTGAATCAGAAACTGAAACTACTATTGCACCTAATTCTTGTAGTTTTTCAACAGCATAAGTTGCAACATTACCAGCACCTGAAACAAGAACACGCTTATCAGCCAATTCTTCATCTTTCGTTTGTAGCATTTCTTGAATAAAATATACAGCGCCATAGCCTGTTGCTTGTGTACGAGCTAAACTACCACCAAATCCTAATGGTTTTCCAGTAATTGTTCCGTTTTCGAAGCCTCTTAAACGTTTATATTGTCCAAATAAGTAACCAACTTCACGGCCACCAACACCAATATCGCCAGCTGGAATATCCATATTGGGACCAATATATTTTTGTAATTCCGTCATAAAACTTTGACAGAAGCGCATAATTTCGTGGTCTGATTTCCCTTTTGGATCAAAATCGCTACCACCTTTACCACCACCAATTGGTAAACTGGTAAGGGCATTTTTAAAAATTTGTTCAAAACCTAAAAATTTCAAAATACTTTGATTTACCGTTGGGTGAAACCGTAATCCACCTTTATATGGACCTAATGTTGAATTAAATTGTACCCGATAACCGGTATTAACATGGACGCGGTGATTATCATCCACCCATGGTACGCGGAAAGTAATAATACGCTCTGGAATAGCAAGTAATTGTAAAATATTATTTTCAATATATTCTGGGTGCTCTTCTAAAACCGGGGCAATAGAATCGACAAATTCCGTCAATGCTTGTAAAAATTCTGGCTCATTCGCATATTTTTCTTGCCAAAGTTCTTTTGTTTCTTTAATATAAGTCATTGTGTCCATAATTGTCCTTCTCTCTTTTGGATTATTAAGATTATAGCAAAAAAATGTGAAACATAAAATAAAACAAAACAACCGGTTTCAAAAAAGTAATCAATTTTCTCACTTGACATTTACTTAAAACCGCTATATATTGTGTTTATCACTTTTTTATCCACCCAATATATAGATAGATTAACTTCAAGGAGGAAAATAAATGGTAACTGTTTATTCAAAACCAAATTGCACACAATGTAACTTCACAAAACGTTTTTTAAATGATAAAGATATTCCATACCAAGAAAAAGACGTTACTGCTTCAGATGAAGCATTAAATGAAGTTCGTGACTTAGGATTTCAATCATTACCTGTTGTCATGGCTGATGGTTTAGAACCGTTTAATGGTTTTCGTCCTGATAAATTGAAACAACTCGTATAAAAATTAAATGACTAATGTCATCATAACTTTCATAGAAAACAGGGGATATAAATACTCTTATCCCCTGCTTTTTTATTTAAAAATCTACTCTTTAGCCTCTTTCTAAGATTGAACTTCTTCTAAATAAGTGTACAAGTCGGTTGGTGTTAAGGCTTTTTTTTCTGCTCCAGAAAATTCACGAACAAGTTGCCCTTGATGTAAGACTAGCATGCGATTTCCATAATCAATGGCATCTTGTAAATTATGCGTAATCATAATGCCTGTTAAATTCTGTTCACGAATAATTTGGTCACTAAGAGATAAAATTTGCTTATCTGTTCGTGGATCCAAAGCGGCAGTATGTTCATCTAATAGTAAAAGTTCAGGCTGTTTTAAAGTTGCCATTAATAATGAAATGGCTTGACGTTGCCCGCCGGAAAGTAAGCCAATTTCTGCATCTAAACGATTTTCTAAGTCAAGATTGAACGTTTCTAATGCTTCAGAAAACTTTTGGCGATCAGTTGCTGTTATGGAGCGTCTAAACCGACGTTTTTCTCCCCGATGTTGGGCTAATGCTAAGTTCTCTGCTACTGTCATTCGTGGAGCAGTCCCTTGGCGAGGTTCTTGAAAAACACGTGCAATATGAGATGCTCGACTCGTCTCATCTAAGTAAGTAATGTCTTCATTATGTAAATAGATAATCCCCTCGTCAACAGTAAAAGTTCCAGCTATTGCATTTAATAATGTGGATTTTCCTGCACCATTCCCACCAACCAAGGTGATAAAATCTCCTGCTTCAACAGTTAACGATAAATGGTTTAATGCCTGATGAGCATCTGGCGTATGAGCATGGAATGTTTTAACAATATTTTCAATTTTTAATAGACTCATGGTAATCCCCCTATTTTTTCACTGAAACTAACGTTCGAAGTCTCGGTAATGCTAAACATAAGGCAACAATTAGTGCTGAGAAAAATTTAAAATCATTGGGATCAAAATTAAGCAACAACACGACGGTTAACAATAAGCGATAAGTAATTGATCCGACAACAATGGTAACTAAACGTTTAAGCATCGTAACATTGCGAATTAACACTTCCCCAATAATAATTGAAGCCAATGCAATAACAGTAGATCCTATCCCCATGCTAATATCCGTAAATCCATTATCGGTAGCGACTAAATAACCAGAAACAGCTATCAATCCGTTGGCCATCATGTACCCTAGCATGAGCATCTCGTTCGTATCGATTCCTAATGACCTAGCCATTTTAGGATTATCTCCAGTTGCAATCATACTTTGGCCAACTTCAGTTTGTAAAAAGAAATATAAGCCCAATACAATGATTAAACAAATAAGAATACCAATAATAATTGTATCGATATTTCGTGGTAAATTTAAATTTGAAAATAATGTTTTTAACGACGTCACATTCGATAAATTTAAATTAGCGGTTCCCATAATTTTTAAATTAATCGAATAAAGTCCCGTCATGGTAATAATACCAGCTAGTAATGAATCAATTTTTAATTTTGTCACTAATAACCCAGTTAACGATCCAGCAGCCATACCACCGATAAAACTAAGGAATAATGCGAGTACTGGATGAATATTAAAAGATAGTAATTGCGCTCCGATAGCCGCCCCTAAGGTAAATGTCCCTTCAGCCGTTAAATCGGCTCGATTCAAAATCCTAAAACTAATAAAAATACCTAATCCCATAACCGCCCAAACAAGTCCCTGAGCGATAGCACTAATCATTAAATCCATTTAATTACCTCCTTCAACGGTCTTCGCATTTTCGCTAACTTCTTTCGGTAAATCCAAATTCAAACGTTCAGCCTGGTTGGGATTTATAATCATATCGGTTTTTTCTGTATTGACAATGGCATACTGTGACAAATCTGCTCCTTCAATAGCATCTGCAATGATATTAGCTGTATCACGTCCAATTTGATACTGATTAACCCCTACTGTAGCCAGTCCTCCAGCACTAACCATGGTATCGACGGCTGGAAATACAGGCACTTGTTTTTCATCAGTGATGCCAATTAGTGTTGGCATGGCACTAGCAATGGTATTGTCATTCGGAACATAAATCGCTTCTACATTAGCTGCTAACTTTTCCCCAACTTGAGCCAAATCATTTGTTTGTGAAATAGTTGCTTCTTTAATTGTAATTCCTCGTTTTTCAGCCTCTGCTTTAACAGCACGTACAGATACTTCAGCGTTGGTTTCTGAGCTATTATATAAAATACCTAACGTTTTAATATCTGGTAGGATTTTTTGAATCAAATCTAATTGCTCACTGACTGGAGATAAGTCAGAGGTCCCTGACACGTTGCGGCCAGGTTGATCTAGTGATTTCACTAATCCAGCATCAACTGGGTCTGTTACGCCAGCCATTACTAAAGGGAGACGGTTATTACTTGCTTGGTTTAAGGCTTGGGCAGCTGGTGTCGCCAAGCCGACCAGTAATTGATTATTTGCATTCATCATATCTTCAGCTAACATCTTCAGATTACTTTGATCACCTTGACCATTTTGGTAATCGATTTTTATATTCTCATCATCTACATAACCACGTTCCCCTAATCCATCATATATTCCTTGTCTAATATCATCTAAGGCTGGATGAGCTATAAACTGCAATAATCCAATATGAATCGTTTCATTTACAGCTTTCACATGATAATCTTCTGTTGCGATTTGAGTATCCCGTGATACTAAAATTTTTGGCATTCCGAGAAATATAGCAAATAAACAAATAGTCAATAGATATCCGAGTGTTGTCCATTTTTTCATAATGTTTCCTCCTACTAAAAAAGCTTCCCAATGCTGAGCTGATGGGAAGCTTAACTATAAAAAAAGCCCCCATAGTTACTTTTGTAAGTAATCTATGCGGACGATATCATGCGAATTTTCCACATAGATACAGCTCAGAAAAAACTGATGTTGTATCTATGGGTTAACATAAACACAACTACTCTATGTGGCTTTGCCAGTATACAGTGGATTGTGTGAAATGTATCATATGATTCGCTCCTAACTCTTTGTATTTAACAGAAGTGTATCATGATAATCTTTTTTTGACAACCAATATTCAGACAATTAACACTTTTTGCCTGAATTCTGTTAATTTGTTATAATAGCCGCTTAGAAAGGTGGCGTTATCATGTCTCTAGATGGTTTATTTACACATGCTTTAGTTCAAGAATTGAATCGTCAATTTCAAGATAGCCGAATTCATAAAATTCAACAACCTTATGATGAAGAAGTGATTTTAACAATTCGCGCCAATCGTAAAAATTATAAGTTATTGTTATCCGTTCATTCTCAATTTGCTCGGGTACAAATTACTAACGAAAATTATGTTAATCCCGACACCCCACCTAATTTCTGTATGGTCTTAAGAAAATTTGTCGAAGGAAATCGCATCTTATCTATTCAACAATATGAAAATGACCGTATTATTTGTTTTAATTTAGAACGAAAAAATGAAATTGGAGACTTTGAAGAACAACAAATCATTATTGAATTGATGGGAAGACATAGTAATATCTTTTTATTATCAGCTGATAATAGCATTATTGATTGTATTAAACACGTTCCTATTTATCAAAACTCTTTTAGAACGTTATTACCTGGTGCTCAGTATCAACTTCCACCTCAAGGTAATCAAGTCAATCCATGGAAAGCATCCTTTTTACCTAATGCTCTGCCCAGTTTAGATGACTTATCTGCAAAAGATCTACAAAAATATTATATGGGCATTGGCCGTGACAGTGCTAAGGAAATTTTATCTATGATGAAAGGTGAGAATGACCGGTTACGTGGTTTAGAAGCTTTTTTAACTCGATTTGATCATCTTCAACCAACTCTTACCATTAACGATGAGGGTAAAACATTCTTTACGCCATTTCCATTCCAAACACTTTCTGGAGATAAATCAACCTTTCCTTCATTAAGTGATTTATTACAAGCTTACTTTGAAACAAAAGCAAAACAAGATCATATTAAGCAAGTAGGAAGTCAGCTAGTAACCGTTGTTTCAAGAGAAATCAAAAAAAATAAACATAAGTTAAATCGGCTTCAAGACGACTTGAATAAATCTCAACAAGCAGATGCTTATCAATTACGTGGTGAATTATTAACAACTTATCTTTATCAAATGACTAAAGGGCAATCAGAGATTACCGTTAATAACTACTACGATGACGATAAACCTTTAACCATTGCATTGGACCCGACTTTAACACCGTCTCAAAATGCCCAACATTACTTCCATAAATATAATAAACTAACGGATTCTATTACTCATATTCATGAGCAAATGGCTAAAACCAAAGCCGAATTAAGTTATTTGGAGTCTGTTGACACTCAAATTCAGTTAGCTGAACCCCAAGAGTTAAATGAAATTAAAGATGAACTGATTCATGAAGGTTATTTAAAAAAACAAAAGCAAAAACGTAGTCATAAAAATAAACGGTTAAAACCTCGTCATTTTACAACACAATCTGGTACATCAATCTTGGTTGGACGAAACAATCGTCAAAATGATGAATTAACCATGCGTAAAGCGAATAAAAATCATTATTGGTTCCATACAAAAGACATTCCGGGTAGTCATGTGATTTTAATGACTGATAATCCTAGTGACGAAGACATTGTTGAAGCCGCTCAACTTGCCGCTAAATATTCAAAATATGCCCAATCCACTAATGTACCCGTTGATTACACTCAAGTAAAAGATGTGAAAAAACCTAATGGTGCGAAACCTGGTTTTGTTAATTATTTTAATCAACAAACAGTATTTGTAACCCCTAATCGTTAGTAGCGAACATGCGTTTGTACTTTGCAAACATAAGTGCTATAATAAAAAAAACGAGAAGGAGCGATTCATATGAAAGCTCGTCAACAAGAGATTTTACAATTCATCTACGAAAGTGTGACAGAACAAGGTTATCCCCCAACAGTTCGTGAAATATGCCAAGAAGTTCATTTATCTTCTCCATCGACTGTACATGGACATATTAGTCGATTAGAGGCAAATGGTTATTTATTTAAAGATCCAACGAAACCTCGGGCGATGGAAATTACTCAAAAAGGATTAGCTGCATTAAATGTTAAACCTGAAGGCATTCCAATTGTCGGAACTGTTACGGCTGGTGAACCAATTACTGCTGTACAAAATATTGAAGATACCTTCCCTATTCCCCCGTCCTTAGCTAATACTGACGCTGAATTATTTATGTTAAAAATTCGTGGGGAATCAATGATTAATGCAGGTATTTTTGATGGTGACTATGTCATTGTTCGTCAGCAAACAAGTGCTAATAATGGTGAAATCGTCATTGCAATGACTGATGAAGAAGAAGCAACATGTAAAACCTTTTATCGAGAAGACAATCATTATCGTCTACAACCTGAAAATGATACCATGGAACCTATTATTTTAAATCATGTCCATATTTTGGGTAAAGTTGTCAGCTTATTTAGAGAAAATATTCTATAAACTAAAAAACGCTACATTTATTTGTAGCGTTTTTTTATCGTTTATTTAAAAAGTTCTTCGCACAACTACTAATGAGTTTTTATGTCACTGCTTACACAGCAATTAATATTTTAAAATCGTAAAAACATCATAGTCACTTATTTTATCACGCGCTGCAAATTCTTCTAATTCAATTAGAAAAGCTGCTCCTACCACTTCTGCACCGAATGATTCCACTAAATCAATGGTTGCTTTAATGGTTCCACCAGTTGCTAGTAGGTCATCTACAATTAATACCCGTTGACCAGGTTTAATAGCATCTTCATGAATTTGTAGGGTTGATTTTCCATACTCTAAACCGTAGTCAATTGTTTTAGTCGGACGTGGTAGTTTTCCTTTTTTACGTGCTGGGACAAAGCCTATCTCCAGTTCATACGCAACTGGACATCCGACAATAAATCCACGAGCTTCTGGACCGACAATAACATCAACTTCTTTGTCACGCGCAAAATCAGCAATGTCTTTAAGTGCGGAACGAAATGCTGGTCCATCTGCCATTAATGGAGTGATATCACGAAATGTTACCCCCTCTTCTGGAAAGTTGGGAACATCGGCAATATAGTCTTCATAGTTCATGATTTTTCCTCCTGAAAAAAATACTCTTTTATTTCTTCACTATCATTATACAATAAAAAACGCTCAGCTGTTATTTGGGAATGAAATTTTTTCATTGTATCACTAGCTAATAAATCTTTCTTTTCACTGATAGGTTGAATCAAGCAATGGTTATTTTCCCATTTTACAATACCTAGCTCAACAAATGTTTGCATCATTTTTTGGAAACGATAAGGTGGAAGATTTAAAAATTTAGCTAGTTTCGCTTCTTGACCTTTCAACGGAATATCGGGATGCGAATTTAAATATTTGAATAACTTCGCAAAATCCTCTCTTGTTGGCATACCAGAAAGATAAGCTGAATGAGCAGTATAGGCAAATAGATAAATATTTGCTACCGCTGAATTTTTAATAACTTGCTTAATTTTATCAATAGCTAAAATACAATCAAAAATTACAAGATTTTCTTTTGTTGCTGCTACAGATTCCAATTCAGCATCACTCGTTAAGCGCCATTCACTGGAACTAGGAATTTCTCGCGTATAAGCCTCTAGATACTGGGGATTATCGCAGACATATAAAGCATTCTCTATTGAAAATATTCGTTGACGACTGGTCGACTGACGCAAATCATATAATGCTGGTGCCACTTGTAAAATATCTTGAATGATGACTTGTGGCGTATCGACGCCATTCCAATGATTAATTGATAATTCAACGACCAAATCAATTGGTGCATCAGTTGACAGTTGATCCATCCATTCCCCTTTTTTAAACCCAATGGCTGCTACTGAATCCTCTTGGTTGTTCGTTAACATCAATTTCAAGGTTTGTTTATCTTTTCCTAATCGACGAGCTGACTGGATATCGATATTTTTTAATAGAAAACGGGGTTTGGCCCAATCTGTTCCAAAAGGTTGTAAGGTTTTTAATGCTTTAATCTGAGTTAATGATACTTGATCAAGATTAATTTCAGTTGTTACCTCTAAAGGCTCCTTAGCATTAATTATTGACTCATAAGAAGACATTGCGTTTAGTAGGTGATCAGCCCACTGTGAATATTGATCCTCTGTTATTGTCATACCAGCAGCCATTTCATGACCACCAAAAGCTTTCGCATACTGTTTGACATCTGTCAGCAAGGCAAACATATCAATACCAGTTATTGAACGAGCAGATCCTTTGTAGACTGACTCTGCTTCTAATTTCGCTAATAAAATGGTTGGCCGATGATATTTTTCTACCACCCGAGAAGCTACAATGCCTAAGACACCTTGATGCCAGTTCGAATCACTTAAAACGATGATTGGAGGTATATCTTGAAGTGACTGTAATTTTTGGTCAACATCATTACTTATACGTTCAACTTCAGCTTTACGTAAATTATTGGTTTCCTCAATTAATTCAAGATAGTTCATAATCTCATCGCTATCAAAACTAGTTAACAATTTAACACCAGGTGTAGGATCTCCCATTCGGCCCAGTGCATTTAATCGAGGAGCGATAACAAAACCAATTGTTTCCTCATTAATTGATGTCGTATCTACATGTTCTTTTTCAAAAAACATTTGTAAGCCAAGACGTTCGGTATGCTGTAACTGTTGCAATCCAGCGGTGACTAATTGCCGGTTCTCACCTGTTAGACTCACCAAATCAGCAACCGTTCCAATAGCTGCTAAGTCAAGAAATTCAATCGGCACTTCTCCTAGTAACGCTTGAACAACTTTAAAGGCAACGCCTGCTCCAGCTAACTCGCCAAAAGGATAATTGCCTTCAGGGTGTCTAGGATGCACAATACTATATGCTTTTGGTAGCGTTTCTTGAATTTCATGATGGTCAGTGACAAGGACATCTACCCCTTCATCCATTGCATATTCAATCGCTTCAAATCCAGCGACACCATTATCAACTGTGACAATTAACTGGATTCCCTGATTAATAAAATATTTATAAATATCAAGATTAGGGCCGTAACCATCTTCAAAACGATTAGGAACATAATACGTCACTTGAGCACCTATCATCTCTAATGCTTCATACATAATGCTTGTACTAGTAATCCCATCAGCATCATAATCTCCATATACTAATATGTGCTCATTATTTTCAACCGCTGTTTGTAAACGATTAATCATTTTTTTCATATCATGCATTAAAAATGGGTCATTTAATTCTGATTGTTCAGAAAACAATGCATTTAATTTGTCTAGCGTACTATATCCTCTGAGATATAGGATTTTAATAACCAACTGATTTTGTTCTAATTCATCAGCAAAATGTGAGATGTTTGCTAAATCCTCATCCGTTAGATTGGTTACTTGCCAATCATAAGTTGATTTAAACATTTGAAATCCTTTCTACCGATAATTTCCTAAAGCATAAAAGGAATGAATAACCTTTGCCCCAGTTTCAGGGAATAACTGTATTAAACGATAAATTCCCTCATAATAGGCAGGAACCGTGATTTCCGTTCGCCCTTTTGCTAATGCTTTATGCATTTTTTTCGCTACCTTTTCAGGTGTCGTCGCAAACTGTTTGACGTGCTCAAAATAAGCTTGACCATTCGCTTCATGGTTAAAGAAAGCCGTATCCGTTGGGCCAGGCAAAATCGAGGTTACTGTAATTGGTGTATCCCATAAATCTTGGGCTAATGCTTTACAGAATCCATGTAATCCTGCTTTACTAGCTGCATAAAATCCTGATTTTGGTGTGAAAATTTTTCCTGCTACTGATGTAATGACACCAATCTCCCCATGATCTAAATTTTGATTTAACATTAGTAACGCCATCTCTTTAACGGTTAACATCGTTGCTATGAGATTAACTTGTAGCATTTTTTGCATATGTGCATTATCATGCTCTAATACATTCGCAAAGCGACCAAAGCCTGCACAGGAAACGAATCGCTCAATAGGCCCTACTTCTTGATGAAACTGTATAAATTTTTCGATATCGTCCAAATTACTATAATCGCAAATGATTGTTTTAACATCAGATGCTCCAGCAGTTAAACAAGCTAATTTTGTTTCTTGTAATCTATCTTCATCGCGTCCAGACAACACTAAACGTCTTCCTTCTTCAGCTGCTAATAACGCATATGATTTACCGATACCGCTACTTGCTCCTGTTATACTTGTCCAATTCATGTTATCACCTACTCAATTTCAAACTCATCAAAGTCGTAAACAATATCTGTTGATTTAAAAATTAGACGAGCATCTTTCTGCAATTGCTTCGCTTTATTTCCTACGTAGCGAGCTGAAATATGATTTAAGTATAGCTGTTTTACATGAGCTTTATGGGCCAATTGAGCCGCTTGAGCAGCAGTTGAATGGTAATAATTACGCGCCATTTTCTCTTCTCCAGCTTCAAAAGTGGCTTCATGGACTAACACATCAACATCTTGAGCTAAATTGACAGCCTGTGTGCAGTATCTCGTATCTCCTAAAATCGTTACTCGTCTACCAGGTTTGTCTTCTCCGATAAAATCATTACCGTCCAAAACAGTGCCGTCTTCAAGAGTTATCGTTTCTCGATTCTTTAATCGACCTAATAATGGCCCATTAGGAACGCCAGCTTCATGTGCTTTATCGACTAAAAGTTCTCCCGGATGATCACTTTCTTCAATACGAAAACCGTACGTGGGAACGGCATGCACTAATGTATCATACGTTACTCGATATTGTTTATTCTCAAAAGCAACCCCTTTTTTATCAAGTTCAATAATTTCTAGGGGGTAGCCTAAGGTTGTTCCCGTAATTTTTAAACTTGTTTCAATATAGTTTTTTATACCTTTTGGTCCGTAAATAGTGAGTTTTTCATCTCCACCTTGAAAACTTCGACTACTTAAAAAACCAGGTAAGCCATAAACATGATCGCCATGCAAATGTGTAATAAAAATTTTACTGACTTTTCGCGGTTTTAAAGTTGTTCGCAAAATTTGTTGTTGAGTTGCTTCTCCACAATCAAACATCCACATTTCATTGCTTTCATCAAGAAGCTTCAACATTAAGCTTGAGACGTTTCGTGGTTTACTAGGTACACCCGCACCTGTTCCTAAAAAGTGTAACTTCATGACCTACCATCCTTCTTACTCTATAAAGCGAAAGGGGCTGGGATATCCACTCCCGGCCTCTTTCGCTCAATTACTTATTCAACACCTTTTTATTATCTATATTTTAAATTCAAATTCATAGTCTAAAATACGGACAATATCTCCATCTTCAGCTCCATTTGCTAATAAGGCTTCATCAACCCCTAGTCGACGTAATTGCCGAGCAAATCTTAAGGCTGATTCATCGTATTCTAAATTAGCCATTTTAAACATTTTTTCAATTTTTTGTCCGCTTAGAACATACATACCATCTGGATCCTTAGACACAGTAAATGCAGGCTCTTCATCCGTTTCAGGCAAGTCATAAACCACTTCTTTATCAGCCTCTTCTTCAGCTAATAATGCACGACGAGCTTCTTCTTCACGGATTAATTCCCCAGTTTTAGTCATTAAATCGTCTAATCCTACTTTAGTGTAAGCGGAAATCGGATAAATTAGAGGTAATTCTAATGATGGATAATTTTCAGCAAAATAAGTAGCTAATTTTGTTTTGAATTCTTCGATATAAAGTTCTGCCTCTGGAATATCCATCTTATTGGCAACTATGATGGTTGGCCGTTCCATCAGCGTTTCGTCATATTTCATTAATTCTTCATTAATTTTGACGTAGTCGTCAAATGGATCACGATTTTCAAAACCACCCATGTCAACAACATGTAAGATAACTTTAGTTCGTTCAACATGACGTAAAAATTGGAATCCTAGACCGACACCATCAGCAGCCCCCTCGATTAGCCCAGGTAAATCAGCTAAAACGAAAGACTCATTATTTCTCGTATCAACAACACCTAAATTAGGCGTAATTGTTGTAAAGTGATAATCACCGATTTTAGGACGAGCGGCTGTTACCGTTGACAATAGTGTTGATTTCCCAACTGAAGGAAATCCCACTAAACCGGCATCCGCAATTAGTTTTAATTCCAACTGTAACGTCCGCTCTTCGCCAGGTTCCCCATTTTCAGCAATTTCAGGTGCCGGATTGCGGTGAGTTGCAAATTTAATATTTCCTCGGCCGCCTCTACCACCTTTAGCCACGACGACCTCGTCACCTTCTTCAGTTAAATCGCCAATCAATTGTCCGGTATCAAAATCTCTAACGACTGTTCCAGGTGGAATGGCAACAATCATGTCGTCAGCGCCTTTACCATATTTTCCTTTTGGCATCCCATTTTCGCCTGGTTTTGCTTTAAAATGGCGATTATATCGGAAGTCCATTAAAGTTCTTAAACCTTCATCTACGCGAAAAACAACACTACCGCCTTGACCACCATCACCACCAGCTGGACCGCCATCTGGACGATATTTTTCACGTAAGAAGGCAACCATGCCATCGCCACCTTTTCCGGCTTTTACCCAGATTTTGGCGTAATCAAAAAATGTTTGCATCGTTCCCCTCCTTATCTCATCTATTTAATTTGCAATTTATTTGTATCAGCAATTGTTAAAACAGACTGTGCAATTTGATTCAACATCGCTAAGCGATTATTTCTCATCATTTCATCATCTGTAAATACCATATTTTCGTCAAAGAATTTAGCAATTGGCGTTGCTAATTGTACTAATTCTTCTAAATCATGTGCGGGTTGTCCATTTAAGTTTAATTCGGTAATTGCCCGATATAATGTTTGTTCACTAGTTGATGATAACATATTTTCATCCACTTGAATATTCGCAACCCCTAGCTCATCCGCTTTTTTACCTAAATTCAAGACACGATTCCATGCTTCAACACTTTCTTTAAAATGAGCTTGTTGACTCATTTCATTTAAAGCCTCAGCTGAATTAATCGTATGGTTGACATCGTGATTATTGGCATTTAAAACGGCGTCAATAACATCGTATGGGAAGTGATTATTTTGTAAAACTTGTTTCAAACGGTCGTTTAGGAATTGTTGTAAGTCAGCAATCAATGATGGATTATTCCCTTGGTTGTAGACGGTATCTAAAATCATTGTTAAATCATCTTGCCAATCAAATGGAAGTTGATAATCCTTAATAATAGCCACAATACCAATCATTTGACGGCGTAAAGCAAACGGATCATTAGATCCAGATGGTACGCGACCAATATTAAAGAAAGAAATAATGGTATCAAGTTTGTCAGCAACGGCAAATAAGATTCCCAATGATGATGTTGGTAATTCGGAATCTTGACCAACTGGAAGATAGTGCTCTCTAATGGCTTGAGCAACATCTTGATTTTCGCCAGCTGCAACTGCATATTTTTCTCCCATAATTCCTTGTAATTCACTAAATTCGTCAACGATACCAGTCACTAAGTCAAATTTATAAATTTCAGCTGTACGCTTAATTTTATCATCCGCTTTTGATAATCCATTCATTGGTGATATTTCTTGCCATTTTTGATATAAAATCGTTGCAATCTCACCCACACGCTGCATTTTTTCAGCCATGGTTCCAATTTCAGCATGGAATTTCACATTTTCTAATCGTTTGGCATATTCATCGATTGAATGTTTTTTATCTTCATTAACGAAGAATAGTCCATCCTCTAAACGTGCAGTTAACACTTTTTGGTTTCCTCTACGGACATTGTCTAATTGTCGGTCATTCCCATTACGAACAGCTACAAATTTTGCGACTAATTGATTATTAGTATCTTTTACATAGAAGTAGCGTTGGTGGTTTTTCATTGACGTGATTAACACTTCATCTGGCAATTCTAGGTATTTTTCATCAAAATCACCGATAAACGCTGTTGGATATTCAACAATTTGGGTCACTTCTTCTAATAATTCATTATCAATAGCAATTTGATAATTATTAGAAGATGCAAGTGTTTCGATTTGATCTTTAATGACATTTTTACGTTCCGTTTGGTCTACTAACACATATTCATCCCGTAACGCATCAACGTATTCGCTAGCTGTAGCTAATTCTATCGCTTGTTTTCCTAAATAGCGATGACCTCTCGTCATACGACCAGCAGTAATCCCTAAAAAAGTAAATTCAAGTACATCATTATTAAATAACGATACAAACCAATGAATTGGGCGAATAAATTTAAAATCACTATCTCCCCAATGCATGGATACAGGGAAATGCATTTTAGAAATCACTTGATGTAAATTAACTAATACTTTTTCGGCTGATTTTCCTGGTGTTTCTACTTTTAAATGAACATAAGGTTCCCCTTTAACTTCTTCAAAGTAAATATCATCAACAGACATTCCTTTACCACGAGCAAAACCTTGAGCTGCTTTAGTCCACTCACCGTTTTCATCAACGGCTATACGCTTAGCGGGACCTTTGGCAACTTCTGTTAAATCCTCTTGTTGGTCTGCGACACCATTAATTTCAATAGCAAAACGACGAGGAGTCGCATAAACCGTTACTGTTTCATAAGCTAAACGATTTTCTTGTAGATAGTCTTCAACTAAGTTTTCTAATTGTTGACTGGCTTGCTGAACATATTTGGCTGGTACTTCTTCAAGTCCAATCTCTAATAAATACATGTTTTTTGTCATTATGCTTCCTCCTCTAATAATTGATTGGCTTGTTCTCTTGATAATAATGGGTATTTGAGCTCTTTTCGTTTAGCAACAAACATTTTGGCTACTTTACGCGCCATGTTACGAATACGAGCCAAGTATGCTGCTCGGTCAGTTACTGAGATAACCCCACGTGCATCAAGTAAGTTAAAACTGTGTGAACATTTTAAAATATAATCATAAGCTGGATGAACTAAACCGGCATCAATTTGAGCAAGCGCTTCTGCTTCATATTGGTCAAAAGCTTCAAATAGCATGTCAGTATTAGAGTTTTCAAACGCATAAACAGAATGTTCATATTCTGGTTGATTAAAAATTTCACCATATTTAACGCCTTCAACCCATTCTAAATCATAAACAGAGTCTACTTCTTGTAGGTAAGAAGCTAACCGTTCAATACCATATGTCAATTCAGAAGTGACTGGATGACAATCTAAACCACCAACTTGTTGGAAATAGGTAAATTGAGTGATTTCCATTCCATCTAACCAAACTTCCCAACCTAGTCCAGCACATCCTAGGGAAGGATTTTCCCAGTTATCTTCGACAAAGCGAATGTCATGCGCTAATGGATCAATTCCTAATTCTTTTAGACTTTCAATATATAATTCTTGAATATTATCAGGATTTGGTTTCATAACTACTTGAAATTGATGATGTTGGTATAAACGATTCGGATTTTGTCCATAACGTCCGTCTGCTGGACGTCTTGACGGTTCAACATAACAAGCATTCCATGGTTCTGGGCCAATAGCGCGAAGGAAGGTATACGGACTCATCGTTCCCGCACCTTTTTCAGTATCATAAGCATTAAGTACTAAACACCCTTGCTTAGCCCAAAAATTTTGCAACGTCATAATCATATCTTGTAATGTTTTATGTGCATTCGCCATTATATTCACTCCTTAAAAAAATAAAAAAGTCCCTATGTGTACTTTAAATACACATAGGGACGATTTAATTCGCGGTTCCACCCTACTTCTAGATGATTCTAGCACTTCATTCATTGCTCAAGCATGCCTTCAATAGGTACATTATAGCTGCTTTCACCATTCAGCCTCGCTTAAATAATACTTCCTATTTACTACTTACTGTCAACACAAATATCAATGATTACTATACTGATTTTCTTCTTTATCGTCAAGCGGATTTTCTAAATTTTCTAATTGGCTAATAAACGACCGACTACGTAACCGAATTCCTACATACTCTTCATATAACGAATCAATAGCTTCACGAATCATACATTTCGTTTCTTTAGACATATGAATGGTTTTTACTTTATCCAGAACAATGGATTGAAAGAGTTGTATAAAATAAGCGGCACGAGGATGCCAGTGCATCCGATGTTCATCACGATAATAATGCTGGTCACAAATTAATCCAGAAAAACTAACCGAGAAATCCATCGGTCGATTCACTTGACCACAAATAGCACAATGTTGAAGTTGTAAGCTAATTCCAAATTTAGGTAAAATTTGAATTTCAAAGATATTGCTAATAATCACAGGGTCATACCCTGCTTCCAATCTACCTAGAGCGGTTTGAAGCAATGTAAATAAATGATCATCAACTTCTCTATCTTCCATACTTGCATCAACCAATGCACATAAATGAGTCGCATAGGCATTTGCTTCAATATCAGCCATCGCCCGTTTAGGAAATTGAGCATTTCCGTAATCGTTCAAAAATGACAACCCATCTTGATTTATTTTTCCTATAAATTGAGCTTGTAAGAATGGAAAACTAATTTGACGTAGTTTATTATTCGGCTTATTTCCTTGGCGAACAAAAAACATTAGTTTTCCATATTCACGTGTAAAAATCTTTATTAAGCGATCATTCTCTTTATATTTACGTATAGATAGGATGATGCCATCAAATTGTTGATAATAAGTGTTATCAGACATACAACCCCTCAAATCTAATAATCGTCTTCTCGGTAACCAAAATTTTGCAACATACGTTGTTTATCTCGCCAATCACGTTCAATTTTTACCCATAATTCTAAATAAACTTTAGAACCTAATAACTTCTCAATTTCTTTCCGGGCATCCGTTCCGATAGCTTTTAACATTTTTCCGCCTTTACCAATAATAATGCCTTTCTGACTCTTACGCTCAACAATAATATTAGCGTAAACGTGAATTTTATCGTGTTCATCGACTTGCATTTTATCAATCGTTACAGCAATCGAATGGGGAACCTCCTCCCGTGTTCGATGAAGAATTTGTTCCCGAATTAACTCAGATACGACAAAATATTCAGGATGATCACTAATTTGGTCACTTGGATAATATTGTGGTCCTTCTGGCATAGCAGCAGATAATCGTGACAATAAATTAGACACATTATTGCCTTGTAAAGCTGAAATAGGATAAATCTCCTCAAATAATTCTTGATTTGGAATGGTTTGAAGATAATCCATCAAAGCATCAGGCGTTACTTTATCTATTTTGTTAACGCCTAAATATTTTGGTGTGTCATATTGACTAATTTTATCCATCACAAATCGGTCCCCAGGGCCAATGGGTTCTTCGACATTAACTAACATCACGATTGCCTCTACTTCTGCTAATGCTTGAAAAGCACTTTTAACCATAAATTCTCCTAATTCATGATGTGGTTTATGAATTCCTGGAGTATCTATAAAGACAATTTGCACTTCTTCTGTTGTATATACCGCTTGAATTTTGTTACGAGTCGTTTGTGCTTTATCACTCATAATGGCCACTTTTTGCCCGACCATCTGATTCAATAAAGTAGATTTCCCAACATTTGGTCTTCCTACAATCGCTACAAAACCTGATTTAAATTTTTCTTCTTGCACGTTATGCCTCTCTCTATAACCATTCTAATATTTTAGGAATAAATATAATTGCACCAATAATCACAGCGAAAATCGTTGCAATTAATACCGCTCCAGCAGCCACATCTTTTACATATTTTGCGATAATATGATATTGGTGATTCGTGATTAAATCAATTGTCCATTCTGCAATGGTATTTGCCATCTCCATTAATATGACCAGGGCAAAGGTTAAAATCAACACTAGCCATTCCATTCGACTAATTGAAAAAAACCACCCAGCCAGTGAAATAATGATTAAGGTAAAAAAATGAAAACGTAAATTTCGTTCTTGTTTAAAAGCAAATCGAATACCTTCAAACGCAAATTGAAATGACTCAAGATAAGACCGATTCTTATCAGTTTTTTGTTTATTCTCTGGTAAGACCATAAGCATCTAAAATCGCTTTCTGTAAGCCAAACATCTCAGCTTCATCTTCATCTGTCATATGGTCGTAGCCGTTTAGGTGAAGGAACCCGTGCAGAGCTAAAAAGCCAAGTTCTCGATTGACACTATGTCCATACTCTTTGGCTTGACGCTTAGCGGTATCCAATGAAATAAAGATATCTCCTAACTCTAGAGGCATATCTTCAAACCCATGAATCGGCAATTCTTCTGGTACTTCATCTTGAATAGCAAAACTTAAAACATCAGTGGATTGATTCTTATCACGGTAATCACGATTTAGTTGTTGAATTTTTTGATCATCAATAATCGATACAGAAACTGTTACAATTCGATCTAGTTCTAAATAATCTGTAGCAAACGCCAATAAGCGTTCGATTAGTTGTTGATTGTCATCATCTAGATGAGATGTTTCATCAATAAAAGTTAAATCAAGCATTAGCTACCTCTCTTCTTCATCGTAAGCATTGATAATGGCGGAAACGACAGGATGTCGAACGACATCATCAGCATCAAATTTAATCATCGCAATATCAGAGATATCTCGCAATTTGTTCATGGCATCCATCAATCCAGATTTAGCTCCACGAGGTAAATCAATCTGTGTCACGTCCCCATTAACAATCATTTTAGACCCAAATCCTAAACGAGTGAGAAACATTTTCATTTGAGCATTTGTTGTATTTTGAGCTTCATCAAGAATAACAAATGCGTCTTCTAACGTCCGACCTCGCATATAAGCTAAAGGAGCAATTTCAATAACACCACGTTCAATTAAGCGCTCAGTATGTTCTTTACCATAAATCGTATATAAGGCATCATAAATTGGACGTAAATAAGGATCCACTTTTTCCTTTAAGTCCCCTGGTAGAAAGCCTAAACTCTCGCCAGCTTCTACAGCTGGTCTCGTTAAAATAATACGACTTACTTGTCCTCGTTTTAACGCTTGAATTGCCATGACCACTGCTAAAAAAGTTTTCCCAGTTCCTGCAGGTCCAACCCCAAATGTTACAGAATGACTGCGAACAGCATTTAAATATTGCTTTTGACCAAAATTTTTTGCCCGAATAGGTTTTCCTTCATAAGTTCGACCAATTTCTTCTTCATATAAGTTTAGAAAATAGTCTAAGGTACCATTTTTAGCCATTTTTATAGCCGTTACAATATCTCGTTGCTCAATGTTAATTCCTGTAGTTAATAAGGCTTCTAATTCTTGATAAAGATGAATGACCTGGGAAGTACTTTCTTCAGTTCCTGAAACGGACAATCCGACACTACGCGTGTGAATGGTCACATTAAAGGCTTTCTCCAATAAAGCAATATTTTTATCTTGCGTTCCATATAGAGCCATTGCATGTTCAGGATTTGAAAATTGATAATCTTTAGTTACAGTCGATTCGGTCAAATGTAAATGCCTCCTTTATATTCTATGGTAAGTATAGCAAACCTTAAGATAAAAAACGAGAGGTTGGCTGTCAAAGACAACATAAGTTCAAAAATATAAAAAAGGCGCAGACACCATGGCATCCGCACCTTTCGTATAATATTTAGTAGGTAATAACTTCACCACTTCAAAGTTGTTCATTATTACCTAAAATGCACACTAAACTAGAATTTACGTTTACGTGCTGCTTCAGATTTTTTCTTACGTCTTACTGAAGGCTTTTCGTAGAATTCACGTTTACGTGCTTCTTGGATAGTACCTGATTTAGAAACTGAACGTTTGAAGCGACGAAGAGCATCATCTAACGATTCGTTTTTACGAACTACTGTTTTAGACATGAATTTCCCTCCCCTCGTTACTACAAATCATTCTTCCATTGCTGAAAAAATGTTCTCTACCATTATATAGATAATAAACTTTATCGTCAATAATTATTTTATGCCTTTTTTGCACAACGGTCACACAACCCTTGTAACTCAAATTTATGATCTTTAATCTCAAAACCTGGCAATTGAGCTTCAAAATAATCTAATGGACACATATCTAATGAAACGGTACGACCACAATTTGTACAAATAAAGTGGTGGTGATGCCCTATTTGCGGATCACAATGTTTACGAAATACCATTTCGCCATTAACTTCACTAGATTCTAATAAATGATAGTCTTCGAAAAGTTTTAAGTTTCGATAAATGGTATCAAAACTCATTCCTGGGTAACATTGATTTAACCGCTGTTGAACAACTTTTGCTGTTAAAAAATGTTCTTGATCCTCATCAAAGACAGACAACATATCTGCCCGACGTCGCGTATATTTATAACCATGATCGTTTAATGTTTTCATTGATTCTTCAACAAAATTCATATTGTATCCCCCACAATCACCTCCATTTTAACAAATTTTTACCTGAAATAGAAAAAACTTGTCTCTAACATGCTAAAATAAACAAAAGGAGGAGAAAATATGTCAGAATCACACCATAAAACCACATCAGATATCGATTACATACTCATTTCCGACGCTGTAGGTTCTCTAGTACAAGATGTTTATCACAGTGCAAATGTTCAATTTCCTAATGCTCCATTGCATTCCGAACTATATCCATTTATTCAAGATAAAGATAGTTTAATCGAAGCCTTACACGATGCCGAAGATTATCATAGTGGGGTTATTGCGACCTTAATTAATCAAGAAATGCATCAATATGCTAAAGATTTTTGTGCAGATAAGGGGTTATTCTATCAAAATATTTTGGCGGATATTCTATTCGATATGGAAAAACGTTTAGATAAAGCACCTAGTCAGAAGCCAGGAATTAGGCATCAATTAGATGACCATTATTATCAACGAATTGAAGCGCTTGAATTCGCTGTTTTAAATGATGATGGGCAACATCCTAATCGCTTTGAAGAAGCAGATATCGTTTTATTAGGTGTTTCACGTACAAGTAAAACACCATTAAGTATGTATTTAGCAAACTTAGGATATAAGGTGGCAAACTTGCCGTTACTTCCCGAGTCAACCTTACCTGACGTTATTTATGACATCAATCCAGATAAAATTATTGGCTTAACAAATGACGTTAATGTTCTGAATAAGTTTCGGCGTGAACGGTTACGGAGCTATGGAATTGAAGACCCTAATATCTACTCTGATGATTCTAGAATTCATGAGGAACTTGACTATGCGAATGACATTTACGCCAAATTGAATTGTCCAATTATTAACGTTGCTGATCGTAGTATTGAAGAAACCGCTACACTGGTTCTTATGTTTTTACAAAAAAATAATCAACTATAAAAAAATAGGGAGTCTTCAAACTCCCTATTTTCTATTGATTGATAATATCTTCAATTAAATTTGGGTTATAGTTTTCTTTTCTAAACATGTCAATTTCAAATTGATAAGGTGGTTTTTTGTTTTTCTTGTCTTCTCCAATTTGAACCCAAGGCGTTTCTAAAATTTTCGGCAATTCAGTCAGTTGAGGATGATGAACCACTTTATTTAATGCCTCAAATCCAATCGTACCTTCGCCAATATTAGCGTGTCGGTCTTTATGAGACCCTTGTTCATTTTTAGAATCATTCACATGAATAACCTTTAACCGATCTAATCCGATAATACGATCAAAATCAGCTAATACCCCATCAAAATCCTCACGAATATTGTACCCTGCATCATTTGTATGACAGGTATCCAATGTCACTGATAAGCGATCGTTATGGGTAACTCCTGAAATAATATCTGCTAATTCTTCAAAAGAGCGTCCTATTTCGGTTCCTTTTCCTGCCATTGTTTCTAGAGCAATTTGAGGAATTTCATCTCCAATCAATGCTTCATTTAATCCTTTAATCAGTTGTTTGGTGGCAACTTCAACACCAGCTCCAACATGCGCACCTGGATGCATAGTAATTTGTTTGGCTCCTAAAGCAGTTGCTCTTTCGATTTCATCACGTAAAAATCCAACAGCAAAATCCATATAGCCAGGTTTTGTCGTATTTGCTAAGTTAATAATATAAGGAGCATGAACGACAACTTCTTTAATTCCCTGTTCTTTCATCAAAGCCTGACCAGCTTCAATATTCATGTCTTCTACCTTTTTACGTCTGGTATTCTGGGGAGCGCCAGTATAAATCATTAAAGCTGTGCTTCCATAACTTGCTGCTTCGGCAACTGATCCTTTAAACATCTGTTTTCCTTTCATTGACACGTGAGATCCAATTAGCATTCAATATCCTCCTCAAAATGGTTCTTCAGTCATTATTAAACGAAATTGTTTTAACGCAATAACATTTGTATCCATAAATAAATCAATAAAACTTTCCCTTTTGGGCGTAAAAATAACGACGATTCCTAATAGTGGAATGGTTGATAAAATAAACTTGCCTAATCCTTCCCGAATAAAACATGTCTTCATTGATAATCGCGTTTCATTATCATTTATTACCTGCAAATCACATAATATTTTCCCTAATGTTTGACCATTAAACACATAGGAGCTGATAGTAAAATAAATGATCAAAATAAATGTACGGACAAGATAATCCATAACTGATGATGTTACCACTAAAGGCTCAGACAGGAAAAAATCGATAATACCAACACATAAAAAAATCAATAATTGAACAATCATCCAATCAAAACTATAAGCTAACAAACGAATCCAAAACCCACCATAGATTTGTCGACTAAATCCAGATGTAATGGAGCGTTGAATATTTTGACGGTTTTCATCAAAGAGTCGAAATGCTGATTTTTTATATTTTCTATTAGCAAACTGCCACTCGTGACGTTGACGACTTTCTTCTTTTTCCAAATTACCATGAAACACTCTAGCTGTTAGTTGTGGTGGCGCTTCAACTGCTGAAGATGTCTCTTTTGATTTCTTTTTAAATCGCATTTTCTCCACCTCCATATAAATAATAGAGTTGTGGTGCTTTAGCATCCTTAATCATATGATCAATAGCTTTTAAGTCATTAGCTGTACTATCTGTTCTACCTGTTAGAGAGATGAATTGTTGAACATTACTAAATAGTTGGGAGAAGAAATCTTGCTCTTTATTAGGTGTCACATCGACAACTCTAGCGGATGAGAGATCATTATCGCCCATCATAGCGTCAATCGTATCATCTTGATTCCCGATACTATCTACTAACCCATTATCTTTTGCTTGTTGTCCAGAATAAACACGTCCATCAGCTAATTCTTTCACTTCATTTTTGGACATTCCTCTACCATCAGCAACTACAGAAACAAAGTCCTCATAAGATTCATCAATCATTGATTCAAATATTTTTTGCTCTTCTTTATTCGCATCTTTAAATGGTGACCCCATATCTTTATGATCACCTGATTTATAAGTTGTCATCTTGATACCATGTTCATCAAGAAATTCATGATAATTAGGCATTTGCATAATGACACCTATAGACCCTGTCACTGTTTCTTTATTAGCATAGATTTTATCTGCTTCAGCTGAAATCATGTAACCACCACTAGCTGCTGTGGTCCCCATCGATACATAAATTAGAATATCTCGTGCTGCTTTTAAATCATTTAATTTATTTTTCAATTCAGCACTATGATAAGTCGTTCCTCCTGGAGAATCGACGGCTAAAACTAATCCTTTAATATTTTCATCTTCTTTAATTTGTTCGATTACTTGTAACGTTTTTTCATGATTATAGCCTTCACTCATAGCAGATAAGCTGTTGTTATTACCGCCTTGAATTGTTCCTTTAATTGATAAAACAACAATTTCACTATCACTACTACCTGAACGTAATTCTTTAGTAGATAAAGAATTAATTTCATTATTAGCAAACCAATCCACCATAACGTCTTGTTGTTTTTGTTGTGTAAGCTCTTTACCGAGAACACCTAAAATCAGTAAAATTACAGCAAAAATAATGACTAGCCATTTCTTTTTCATAGTAGCCTCCATCTGAAAGTAAAGCCGGAACATACGTCCCGGCTAATCTCAATGTATTTTCCTTATTAATTAATCGACATCAATTTTAGTAACTTGTAGAGATAACTCATTTAATTGATCAAATGACACTTCACTTGGTGCTTGAGTCAATGGATCAAATGCACGACCATTTTTAGGGAAGGCAATCACTTCACGAATATTTTCTTCACCAGCTAGTAACATAACTAAACGGTCTAAACCTAATGCTAATCCTCCGTGTGGTGGGAAACCGTAATCTAGAGCATCTAATAAGAAACCAAATTGTTCTTGCGCACTTTCTTCAGTAAATCCTAATGCTTTAAGCATTTGCATTTGAATATCTTTTTGATAAATACGTAATGAACCGCCACCAACTTCATATCCGTTAAGAACAATATCATAGGCTTGCGCATAAACATCTTCAGGTTGATCAACAAGTTTATCAATATCTTCCTCATTTGGCATTGTGAATGGATGGTGCATCGCATTATAACGTTTTGCTTCTGGATCATATTCTAATAATGGCCAGTTAACTACCCATAAGAAATTAAATTGATTTTTATCCATTAAGTCTAATTCACGACCAAATTTCAAACGAATTTCTGCTAATGATTGGTTAACGACAGCTGGTTTATCAGCGACAAATGCTAGAATATCTCCAGATTCAGCATTTAAGCGATCCATTAATGGCTCAGGATTATCTTTAAAGAATTTACCAATTGGACCAGATAGACCATCATCCGTCACTTTAATCCAAGCAACCCCTTTAGCACCATAAGAGCTTGCGAAGTCAGTTAAACCATCAAGGTCTTTACGTGAATAATTGTCTCCTGCACCTTTAACATTAATGGCTTTAACAATTCCACCATTGTCAACAGCTTGATTAAAGACTTTGAATGAATATTGATCAACAATATCTGAAATATCAACAAGTTCTAACCCAAAGCGAGTATCAGGTTTATCCGTACCATACCGTGACATCGCTTCGTCATAAGACATCACTGGGAAGTCCTCTGTCATGTCAAGATTTTTAACGCGTTTCATAATAGCTTTCAACATATTTTCAACTAAGTCACGAATTTCTTCTTGAGATAAGAAGGTTGTTTCTAAATCGACTTGCGTAAATTCAGGTTGACGGTCACCACGTAAGTCTTCGTCACGGAAGCAACGAACGATTTGATAGTAACGATCCATTCCTGCTGACATTAACAATTGTTTAAATAGTTGTGGTGATTGTGGTAGTGCATAAAATTCACCAGCATGAACACGTGAAGGTACCAAATAGTCACGAGCGCCTTCTGGTGTTGATTTAGTTAAGTATGGTGTTTCGACTTCGATAAACGCTTGGTCATCTAAATAACGATGAATGGTGCTAACTACCTCATGACGAAGTTTCATATTATTAGCCATTTTTGGACGACGTAAATCAATATAACGATATTTCATTCGTGTCTCATCATTAACATCAATATCATCTTCAACTGGGAATGGTGGTGTTTGACTAGTATTTAAAATCGTCAATTCTTTAACCATTAATTCATATTTCCCAGTTTTGATCTTAGGATTAATTAAATCTTCATCACGAAGAACCAATTCACCAGTGACTTCAATGACATATTCTGAACGTAAACGCTCAGCTTCAGGGAATTGATCACCTAAATTATCAACATTGAAAACCACTTGTACGATACCTTCTCTATCGCGTAAGTCAACAAAGATAACGCCACCTAAATCCCGACGTTTTTGTACCCAACCTTTAAGGGTTAACTCTTGTCCTACATGTTCGTCACTAACTTGTCCACAATATACTGTTCGTTTCATTCATATCTCCCTTTTAATTTGTCATTTGTTGATAAATTGAACCAAAATCCGTTAAAAATTGTTGTAATGGAAAGGCATTTTGTTCTCCTGTTGCCATATTTTTAACTTGAATTTCGTCATGATCAATTTCATCTTGTCCAATCGTAATTACTAAGTCAGCTGCTAATTTATCAGCTTCTTTAAATTGTTTTCGTGGCTTCCGATTAAAGAAGTCACGGTCACAGCTATATCCTGCATGACGTACTTTCTGCATAACTTGAGTAGCTGCTGCGGTGGTTTCTTCACCAAAATTAACGACATAGACATCTAATGGATGTTGTGCTGGTACAGAAATACCTTGGGATTCCATTAATAAAATCAAACGTTCCATCCCAATCGCAAATCCAAAACCAGGTACTTGTTGTTTACCATCGGATAATTCAGCAACAAGGCCATTATAGTTACCACCACCACAAATGGTCGTTTCTGTACCATATGTTTCTTCATTAGTCATAATTTCAAAAATGGTTTCTTGATAATAATCTAACCCACGAACCATATTAGAATCAATTTCAAACGGAATGTCTAATGCCGTTAATAACTGTTGAACATCTTCAAAACGTTTTTGTGATTCCTCTGATAAGCTATCTAAAATACTTGGCGCATCAGCAACAATCTCAATATCTCGAGCATCTTTACTGTCTAAAACGCGTAGTGGATTTTGATATAAACGGGATTTTGAATCCTCGCTTAACTCATCAAAATAGGGTTCCAAATATGCAACCAACTTATCACGATATTCTTTACGAGTTTCTGGCGTACCTAATGAATTAATTACTAATTTAAAATCAGAAACTTTTAAAGCATTTAAAATATCAATAGCTAATGCAATTGTTTCAACGTCTGTTTCTGCTGATTCACCACCAAAAACTTCTACTCCCAATTGATTAAATTGGCGTTGTCTACCGCTTTGTGGTCGTTCATAACGGAACATTGATCCCATATAATAAACTTTATATGGTTTGACATGTTCAGGACCAAATAATTTATTTTCTACGTAAGCACGAACAATCGGTGCTGTTCCTTCAGGTTTTAGAGCAATGTGACGATCCCCTTTATCATGGAAGTCATACATTTCTTTAGTGACAACATCTGTCGTTTCTCCTACTCCTCGTGAAAATAAATCATAGCTTTCGAATAAAGGTGTACGAATTTCAAAAAAGCGATAACGATGTAAAATATCTCGGGCTGTTTGTTCAATATATTGCCATGTTTCGACTTGTCCAGGCAAAATATCAACTGTTCCTTTCGGCTTTTGAATCATATAAACCCCTCCTTTTATATTAAAAAAGCCCCTATTCTATAAATCATATAGAATAAGGACGAATTAGTCGTGGTACCACCTTAATTTCAGCATCATGCTGCTTTGCACTTAACGCGTGTTACGGAATAAATTTCTTTATTCACCTCAAGAGTGTCTCAATAACTAAACTTAAAGTCTTTTCACCAACCAGACCTTCTCTTTATTAAGTTATCGTTATCTCTTTCTCTATCGTGGGTTTTATCTTCATATAGCGTATATTAAAGTGATTTTATTGTCAAGATAGGAATCATGTTATTGCACTTTTAAAGGGATAAATGTAAACTAATTACGATAAGGAGCGATACTTATGCTGAAAAAATGGCGAGAAGAAATTATTCAACATAAAGCGCAATACTTTATTTATTTACTTGTGCTGATTATCAGCTTAAGTATCTTTGGTATTGGGCTTTATCGAGTAAATAAAGCCGCGGAAAAAACTTTGCAACCAACAGTTGTTAATATGCGGAAAGGGCCCGGAATCACCTATGACATTGATAAACAGATTGAACAAGGCACCCATTATCACGTAATGGCCGAAAATGGGGATTGGTTACAAATCTTGCTGACTGATGATGATTCTAGCGGATGGGTACCTAAGTGGTTAATTGATTCCAAAGAGTTTGCTGATTCCTCATCTTTTATTGCAACTGTCTTAGATGACACAGCTACTTTATATACTGATAACACAGAGAACTCCGATGTTGCAGGACAAGTCGAAAAAAATGATAAGCTACAAATCGTTCACCAAATTGATGGTTGGGTTCAAGTTCAAACTTCTGAAGGAACAGGATGGATTGCTCAAGAAGCAATTGAAATTACGCCTGGTGAACTTACCCATTCAACTGGTCCAACTGATGAAACATTAAAATTACAAGAGAATTTAAAAAATAGTGGCCAATATACAGTGATTCCTACCACAGAAGGTGCTAATATCCGTGAAACCGCTGAAACAGGAAGTGCTGTGATTGATAAAACAAGCGCTAATGATATCCTCACCTACATTGGTCAAGAAGGGGCTTATTATAAAGTAGCATTGGAAGATGGGCGTGAAGGTTATCTAGCTAACTGGTTAGCTGAATCAAATAGTCAAGCTATGAAAGAGATTGCTGAAAATGTAAATGATAAAGATGCGCTTAATGGTAAAGTGATAGTCATTGACCCTGGACATGGGGGCGAAGATCCTGGTGCACTAAGTGATGTCACTCAAGAAAAAGAAGTCACATTACAAACTGCCAAAGCTTTAAAACAAGCATTAGAAGATGCTGGTGCTGAAGTTCACCTGACTCGAGAAGCTGATGATACCGTCTCTTTAGCCGATCGTCCTGATATGGCGAATGATTTACAGGCTGATGCGTTTATTAGTTTACATTACGACTCACAAGAAACTGTCACTTCATCCGGAACAACCGCTTATTATTATAATGACGAATCATTAAAATTAGCTCAATATATTCAACCACAAATGTTAGAACAGTTACCACTACCTAGTAACGGCATTCGCTTTGGAGATTTCCAAGTGTTAAGGGAAAACGATACTCCTGCTGTCTTACTTGAACTTGGTTATATGAGTAATCCATCTGACGTCGCAACGTTTACTCAAGAAGAATATCATAATAATGTTGCTGAAACTGTTGTTGATGGATTACTGGTCTACTTTAATTACGAATAAAATTCATTTAAAAAGAGCTCTTCCTTAAAGATATAGGAAGAGCTCTTCTCGTTATAAATTATTCATCTGAATCTAAAATTATGGTTACCGGTCCGTCATTAGTTAAGCTGACTTGCATATCAGCACCAAATTGACCTGTTTCAACTTTTAGACCATAGTCATCACGTAATTTTTTATTTAATAGTTGATACATGTTATCACCATGTTCAGGATTAGCTGCATCTACAAAACTTGGACGATTTCCTTTTTTAGTACGACCATACAATGTAAATTGAGAAATTGAAAGGATATCTCCAGATACTTTGTCGAGCGCCCAATTCATCTTGCCATCGTTATCGTCAAAAATTCGCATATGGGCAACTTTTTTTGCCATATAATCGACAGTTTCTTCAGTGTCTGAGTCATGAACTCCCACTAAAAGAACAAAACCTTTGCCAATGCGACCGACTTCTTCATTATTAATCGACACATGTGCGTCAGTTACCCGTTGGATAATGATACGCATAAAAACCTCCTATGATAATGTTCTATAAACTTCATAAACATCGGGAATATTTTTGATTTTATCAATAATTTTATCTAATTGACTTATATTTTGAATGAGTAACTTCAATTTGATTTTTACCGTTGACGAATCATGAGATACATTCCCGTTAATGGTTGAAATCTGTTTCGTCAATGGCGTAATCACTTGAAGCACTTCATTTAGTAAGCCACTACGTTCAAAAGCAATCAATTCAATCTCAACATCATAATTAACATCTGGATCTGAAGCGGCAGTATCTTCCCATTCAACGTCGATTAAGCGACTTGCGCTGTCATCCGTTTTTTTGACATTATTACAATCACGGCGATGAATTGAAATTCCTCGTCCTTTTGTAATGTATCCAACAATATCGTCACCAGGAACAGGATTACAACAATGAGCCAAACGAATCAATAGGTTATCTGCGCCTTCAACCACCACACCATTTTTATGGCGCACAGTCATTTTTTGATTTTGGCTCTTCACTTTTTCTGTTTCTTCAGATTTTTCTTTTAATGTTTCTTCAATTGGAACTTTCTTTTGCTCTTCTGCTTTTTTCCGTCGAACTTTATCAGTCATCCGATTAGCGACGGCTGTTGTTGATAATTCACCAAATCCAACTGCAGCAAATAAATCTTCTGTTGAAGCGAAATTAAACCGTTCTAATAAATGCCTTTCCGTTTCTTTAGTATAAAGTTCTTTAAAACTAAAGCCTAAATCATGAACGGCCGTTTCTACCATTTGACGCCCTTTTTCAATATTTTCATCACGATCTTGTAATTTGAAAAATCGTTTGATTTTATTTCGTGCCCGACTCGTCGTCACAAGATTAACCCAATCACGACTTGGCCCAGCAGAGTTTTTAGACGTTAAGATTTCTACGATATCGCCAGTTTTTAATTGGTAGTTCAATGGTTCAATGCGTCCATTAACTTTAGCTCCAATCGTTTTATTCCCTACTTCAGAATGGATAGAATAAGCAAAATCTAGAGGAACGGAACCATAAGGAAGTTCCGTAACATCGCCTCTTGGAGTGAAAACATAGACTTTATCTTTAAAAATATCTTCTTTGACTGACTGCATAAAGTCCGTTGCGTCATTAGATTCATTTTGTAGTTCTTCTATTTGGTTAAACCAATCTAACTGTGGCTGTAATGGGTTATCGGAAACTTTTTCCGTTTCACCCATTTTGTAAGCCCAGTGAGCAGCTACCCCATATTCGGCAATTTCATGCATTTCAAACGTCCGAATTTGAATTTCAACTGGCATGCCAAAATCCCCTAAAATAGTGGTATGTAATGATTGATAGAGATTGGCTTTGGGCATCGCAATATAGTCTTTAAAGCGCCCAGGCAATGGTTTCCAATTGGTATGGATAATCCCTAGAACAGCATAGCAATCTTTAATCGAATCTACGACAACCCGAATCGCTAACAAATCATAAATTTGACTGAAATCTTTATTTTGATCCTTCATTTTACGATAGATAGAATAAATATGTTTAGGTCGTCCGTAAATCTCAAATTCACCAGTCACAACATCGGATACATGGGCTTCTAATTGTTCAATTGTTTTTTGAATGATACGGTCACGCTCATTCCGCTTAGAGTCAATTAATTGCACAATTGAATAATACGCTTCAGGATCTAAATACCGTAATGAAATATCTTCTAATTCCCACTTAATTTGACTAATCCCTAAACGATCAGCTAAAGGAGCGTAAATTTCCATTGTCTCCCTAGAAATACTAATTTGTTTCTCTTTACGGTGATATTTCAGTGTCCGCATATTATGCAGACGATCGGCTAATTTCACCATAATAACACGTAAGTCATTTGCCATTGCTAATAGCATTTTCCGATGGTTTTCAGCTAACTGTTCTTCGTGAGACTTAAAGCTAAACTTCCCTAATTTAGTGACACCATCCACTAGTTGCGCAATGGTTGGAGAGAAATGGTAAGCTATATCATCTAGAGATATCCCTGTATCTTCCACGACATCATGTAAAAAGCCTGTCGATACAGTGTCAGAATCCATTTGTAATTCAGCTAAGATACCTGCAACTTGAACCGGGTGCATAAAATAAGGTTCCCCTGATTTTCGCATCTGATCTCTATGGGCACGCTCAGCAAAATCGCTAGCTTTTATAACAATAGCCAATTTTTCTTCTGCCATATACTCTTCGCACATCTTTAAAACATCTTGCTTCGTATAATTTTTATTACTTGGCATATTGTCACCCCTTTCCATAAATTAAACGTATTATATCATGAATCTTAACACTAACAACTGTACGAACAACAAATAAACTAGAGTTCAGTAGCATATGAGATTGCACTGAGTAAATATAGTGGTGCCGTTTCCGCTCTCAATATTCTCGGTCCTAAACTACATGTTTTAACATGATCTCCAGCATTTAATAGCTGATTGACTTCTTCGGGATGGATACCACCTTCAGGACCAAAAAAGGCGCCAATGGAGTCTCCCATATCAATTTCCATTAACATATTTTTAAGTAACTTATTTTCGCCAGATTTCGCAGTTTCTTCGTAAGCTACGACAAAATGTTCATGATCATCCACTCGTTCAACCACATCTTTTAAAGAATGTAAGTCGTAGACATAAGGAACCACTGTACGATGGGATTGTTCCGCAGCAGCTTGGCAAATCTTCTGAAGTCGCGCAATTTTTTTGGTAGCTTTCTTATTATCCCACTTAGTGATTGCATGTTTAGTTGTCACTGGGACAATCGCTGTCACTCCAAGCTCAGTTGCTTTTTGAGCAATCAGTTCTAACTTATCTCCTTTAGGTAATCCAATGTATAGAATCACTTCAACCGGCAATTCAACATCAGTCGTTACGAGGTCAACGATTTCACCAATAACCTCTTCCTCTGAAATTGCTGTTATTTGTAAAATTGCAGCTTGATGATTAGAGCCGACGATATATATTTTTTGATTGGGTGTCATCCGCATCACTCGCGAAATATGATGATGATCATTTCCCGTTAACGTCACTTCAGTGGTTTCATCGGTGATGGGATTATCTATAAAGTATCTTTGCATCGATTTTCTCTCCCTTTACGTGCATAGATGGCAAACCATTCACCACGTTGTAAAATTTGCTCAATTCGAAAATCATGATTAATTAACGCCTGTTTAATCTCATCCACTTTATCATAATAGATTCCTGATAACAGTAACGCTCCGTCAGGAACTAGATTATCGTAAGCTTGAGGAATTAGAGGTTCTAAAATATCTGCTAAAATATTAGCACTGATGACATTTACCTGACGATTAACGCCATTCAATTTATCATTCTCAATGACATCAATATCAGTAGAATTCGTGTTTATGCGAATATTTTCACGCGCTGTCTCAATAACTGAATGATCATATTCATATGCCCATACTTTTTTTGCCCCTAATTTGTAAGCGGCAATCGCTAAAATACCTGATCCTGTTCCAACATCAATTACTAAATCATTGGTTTTCATAACCACTTCAAGAAAAATAAGCATTAATTCGGTTGTCGGATGAGACCCCGTCCCAAAAGCCATGCCTGGATCTAAATAAATACAAATATTTGCTTTAGATTCGGGTGTATAAGATTCCCATACTGGAATAATACTCATATAACGTGTCATTTGAATGGGTTGATAATATTCTTTCCACTTATTCTCCCAATCTTGACTTTTTATTTGTTCAGACTGCATACGATATAAAGTAATCGGTTGCTCTTTATTCACTTGATTATATTGATTAATATAAGACTCGAGTTCATAGATAATACCATCGATAGCACTGTTCGCATCAAAATACCCGAGTACAATTGGATGTTGGCTATATTGTGATTCATTGATTTCCCCTTTGACAGTTCCAAAACCATCATCTGGAAGGTTCTCAAAATCACTTCTATCTTTGATAGAAACCCCTGTTGAGCCAAGTAACCATAAGTATTCACTCACAATTTCCTCTGCATAATCATCAACTTCGATTAATAATTCTAACCATTCCATGATTACGCCTCCCAATGTAATTTTTTAGTATTGTAGCGATTAATACTAGAGCGTGTATCTTTCATTTGAATGAGTTCTTCATTTGGCCAAGTTGGAATCACTTCAACACGACGCTGATTGTCAACTTCTTCTATCTGTAAAGCAACATCTTGTAATGTTTTATGAATACCTAGTAATACTAGATTTAAATAACCTTCCTCTGCTCCTTTTGTTACATTAAATAACGGAACAATGATTTTTTTGGACATCGTAGTTACTTGATCACTTAATCCATCCAAATGAAAAATGACTTGATACTTTTTATCTTCACCAATTGGCAAATAAAAGAAAAGATAGATGGATTGAATTTCTTTATGAACAGACATTTTCCATGGATAAGTTAATTGTTGTTTATTTAGCTCATTTTTTATATAAGTCACTATATCGTTTGTCATCGGTTCTCCTCATTTTCTTTCATAACAGAGTTGTTTGTACCCTATTCTAACGGTACGTAAATATTTTAACAATTGATTTTATTTATTTTGCGATTCTTTTCTTGAAAAAATTAATCTTATTTCAAATAAGACAATTATTTTACGATTATGTTACAGATTTAAGCCTTTTTTAAAGCTTAAATCCCTTCAATATGTTATAATATGCCTCAGACAATTATTTTAATGGGGTGTACCAATGGCTGAGCGTAATTTAACAACTAAAGATATTTTACAAAAAGAATTTAAACCAGCTTTACGAGGATTTAATACTGAAGAAGTCGATGAATTTCTTGATTTAATTATTCGGGATTATGAATCTTACGAAAAAGAACTCGCATATTTAAGAAATGAAGTCGAACGTTTGAAACATCAAACAAGTAATAAAAAAACAACTAATGAATCAACAGATAAAAATAAACAAGCGACTCACGCACCATCTGTTGGCACAACAAATTATGATATTTTACGTCGACTATCTAAATTAGAAAAAGCAGTATTTGGAACTCAAACACGTTCACAAACAAGTTCCCATGACGAAAGTTCTAATGAAAGTGAAGTTTCTGATACTGTAGTCTATGAAAAAGATTAGCATTGTGCTATGATTATTAATTGTAAATTTCAGGTAATTGCGGATAGTCCTTACTATCTGAGGAAAGTCCATGCTCACACAAACTGCGACGTTTGTAGTGTTCGTGTCTAGTGAAGTCATAAGCTAGAGCTTAGACGGCAGTTAAAAATGCTAAGGGTTTAAGCCTATGCATGAGTCAACTTGAAAGTGCCACAGAAACGAGTTAACTATGAAAGTAGTTAAATGGAACGCGGTAAACCCCACGAGTGAGCAACCCAAACTTTGGTCGGGGCATTTGACAATGGAAAATGAACCAACGTCAAACTGTTATACAGAGATAGATGATTACCAAACTAATTATGATCCTGCATAATTAGGGAACAGAACATGGCTTATCGAAATTTACATCAGGAGCTGGCTGGGATTCGCTCCCAGCCTTTTTGTTTAGACTTAAGGAGGTAAATTAATGACCACTTATCAACTATTAGCTACTGCTGCTAGCGGAATCGAAGGTTTAGTTGGCAGAGAATTAAAAGATTTAGGCTATGACCGTGAAGTCGAAAATGGTCGGGTTCGCTTTGATGGAACCACCCAAGATATTGCCAAAACTAATTTACAACTAAGAACCGCCGACCGGGTCAAAATTATTATGGGTGAATTCACCGCCAAAACGTTTGATGACTTATATGAAAAAACGAAAGCACTTCCTTGGGAAACCATTCTTCCAATGGATGCTGAATTTCCGGTTGCTGGTAAATCCGTAAAATCAAAATTGCATTCTGTTCCTAACTGCCAAAAAATGGTCAAAAAAGCCATTGTTGATCGTTTATCAAGCGTCTATCATCGTCGTGGCCGTTTACCTGAAACAGGTCACCTGTATCCAATTGAAGTCAGTTTATTAAAAGATACCGCTCTAATTACTATTGATACCAGTGGATCAAGCCTATTTAAACGAGGGTACCGACAAGAAAAAGGTGGCGCTCCACTTAAAGAAAATATGGCCGCTGCGATTATGAAACTAACAACATGGTTCCCTGATAAACCTCTACTCGATCCAACTTGTGGTTCTGGTACCTTATTAATTGAAGCTGCACTCATGGGGAAAAATATTGCCCCCGGATTATTCCGAAAATTTGTCAGTGAAGATTGGGATATCTTCCAAGCTGATGAATATCAAAACGAACGAATTGTAGCTAAGAAAGCCATCAACCAAGAGATTCAGTTAGATATTATGGGTTGCGATATTGACCATCGCATGATTGAAATCGCCAAGAGAAATGCTGAGGCTGCTGGAGTTGACGATCAAATTACCTTTAAACAAATGCAAGTGAAAGATTTTACTACCGATAAAGATTTCGGCATTATTGTCAGCAACCCTCCTTATGGGCAACGTTTAAATGATGAAGAGTATATTCATAATCTTTATCGTCAAATGGGAGACGTTTACCGTCCATTAAAAACGTGGAGTAAATATATTTTAACCAGCGATTTAGCGTTTGAAGAATACTATGGTGAAAAAGCAACCAAACGTCGAAAACTATACAACGGGTCATTGCGAACCGATTTATTCCAATTTTGGGGCGAACGTAAACGCCGTCAGTAATTATTTTAAAATACTGTTTCATTGCGGTAAATCTTACATATCATCAAAAAAGAGAGGTAGTTCTATAACTATCTCTCTTTTTCTGTGCGTCCTTTATGAATCATCGCACAGATAAATAATTGTTTTTTTATAATGAGCTAACTTTATTTTGTTTTTTTACGATTGACGACAAGTAACCCCCCAATACCAAACAATGCTGAAGCTTCTAATATCGTATCTAATGTCGTCACACCGGTCTGTGGTAATGCTTGAGAATTAGAGGCTTTTGTTATTGTCTGTTCAGACAATTGGGCGTTTTCCCATTCAGATGCTTCAACTATTGGAACATCACCTATAAACGAAGGAATCATCGGTTGATAGTCTGTATTCATAGAAACTACTGATGTTCCTTTTTCTGTTGTCAGTTGTGCCAATTGAGCCACTTGTAACGCATAATCACTTAAATAATAGTCAGAGTGATTCAATGTATCCATTAATTGATGAATTTGCGTTATTAATGATGGCGTTAAACCTTGATGATTGGTTTCAAGATTTTTTAGTTCCTCTTTTAACTGTGCAATTTTGTTATCACGGTATGGATGATTCCCTTCAGCAGTCGGTAAGTTTAGTAGCATATGATACAACAGTTTAGCGTGTTGCATTAAGCGTTCTTCAACTCGACCTGGAAATTTGTCTTCTAGGTATGCTAAATTATCACGTTCAGTATGCATAATTGGACCCGCAGCAACGGTTTGATTATAACCATCTAAGTCACCAATTCCCCAATTAGTGCTTTCTAAATACGCAACTGGAATTCCAATATCTTTAAATGGCGCATGGTCACTCCAATCACCAGTACGGCCAGCTGGATATTCAGGATTTAAACCTGGACTCGTTTGAATCGGTAACTGCATCGCTTTCGCTAAAGATAACCCTAAATATGCTAAATAAGTATCGCCACTTAGCCCAGCATAAAGATAAGGATAATCGCCACCAATTAAGCTATCTAGGTTAATCATTCCTAAGGTATGGCGTCTTTCATCCTCAGACATTTGGTTAACATATGCTTTGGAACCTTGTAATCCCATTTCTTCACCACCAAAGGCAATAAAGCGTACTGGAACATTTAAATTTTGTTCGAATAAGCGATGAGCCGTTTCTAACATGACACCGATACCTGAAGCGTTATCATCGGCCCCTTTTGAGCCATTATCAGCTACGGAATCATAATGCGCCCCTACAATCACTTGATCACTAGATGTCACTTCAGGATGATAAGCGATGATATTATGAGAGGTAATTGTTTGGCCCTTATGTTCAAAGGTAAATGGTTGCTCCTCAACTTGATACCCATATTTTTTAAATTCATTTGCAATATAGTCTTTGGCTTTTAATTCATTATCAGTTCCAGAAACACGTTGGCCGATATTATTAGATAAATAATCCACATGCTCTTTAGCTTCTACACCATAAGATTCTGCATAATTTTCCATTTGAGGTTGATTATTATTGTCTGCCTTAACAAATTGACTTTCATTGCCATTATCCGTTACTGTTTGTTGATAATCGTTAACGTCTTTGATACCTTCATTATCTTCAACAATGTCTTGAGCTTCCGTCTGACTTTCATCCTCAGGAATATCACTTTCTACCGGCTGATCAATCCCTGATTCGTCAACTGCTTCTTCACCATTATTAGTTAACTCGACAGCTGACTGGTTATTTGGCAGCGTACTTTCAGCTGCCTCGACATGATCTACCTGATTTCCTAAAAATAAACTTAAAGCTAAAGCTGTTGCTCCAATGGTTAACGGAGTTTTCATTCCACTTTTATCATTTTCTTTGACCATAAACGTATTCCCTCCTTCTTACTGCTAATATCTTACTCCTTTATAAGCGTTTAATCAATTAGTTACAAAAAAAGAGCTCACCTAAGAACTCTTCTAGCCAACTATTTGATGCAATGCTTGCTTCGCTAATTGATCAGCACCTTTATTCTGATTTTCGCTCACCCAATTTAATTGAAAATTAGGGAATTCTTTTAACTGATTTTGGACGTTTAAGGCTAAACGATGATACTTTTTATTGGGATGAAAGCGTCTATTAACGGCTTCCACCATCGTTTTAGAATCACTTTGACACATAATCCATTCTGTCGTTTTATCTTGCTTTTTTAACAACTCTAGAGCAATGAGAAGTGCCCAAAATTCCGCTTCATGATTATCCATTTCTACTTGTAGTGGAAATTTGTAAGGCGTTTGTTGCTTGTCTTCTATCCATAAAATACCAACCGCTGCTTTTCCAAATTGATTTTGCACCGCTCCATCAATGGCCAAACGTATCATTTTAATCACTTCCTACTATTGATAACCATTCTTTGATAATGATTTGCCACTGCTGAAGTTGATCAGCTGATAGCTCTGCCAACCGATGCTTGTCATCTGGATTTGCTATCAACCTTAACACCTCTTCTTCATCCAACAACAGCTCATCATAAAATGGATAAATAATGGCACATAACATTCCCCATTGATTAATAAGGGCTTCTCTTAACAAACTATTTTCGCCGTAGGATTTATCAATCCATTTCAATCCAGAATTAAAAAATGATGTATTCTCTAAACTCGTCAACTCTTGAAGCTTCATTGTTTCAGATTGATTCTCTAAGTTCTTCACTGAGACGGTAAGGGACTCTGTATGTGTCTGCTTATATAACGAGATCAAGTCCACACGAAGCAAGCGTGGCGCATTTTCAATTAAGAGTTGCCATTGTGACAACGGTAATTCATTGGCATGAGTCTGCAAATACGTGACAAGAGATTGTTGCTCCATTAATGATACCGGCTGGAAACTTAATAAACGGCCTAAGATAGTATAAAATTCGGTGTCAGAAATAGGAGATATTTCGCTATCTTCATTAAGTTCGTTAGATAAAATTGTTTCGATAACAACTTCCGGAAGAATCGCTCCCTTTTCTTTGCTTAATAAAATATCACGTAGCTGATTCTTTTTATCTTGGCATTGGTTCGCAACTAATTCTTGGAATGAAAATTTTTCTGAAGGTTCATCAACTTGAAGATGATGGAAGTGCCAGTCATCGGCTTTTTGACTTAAGTCAATGGCTTCGGAAACGAAATCATTCTCAAGTAATATCTTAATCACATCACCGATAAACTCTCTATCATCTTGGCTCATAACCTTTGCTTGTTCTAGATATCCACAAGTTATTTCGAATTTCTCATTGTCGTAAGCTTCAATCGCTTGACGAATTAACTTCTTATCTTGATTAGGAAATGGAATGGTTTGACTCATACGATCACCTTCTTTATAGATTGCTCTACTTATTTTCCATCTTATCATAATTTAAAGAAGATACAGAGGCGGCAGCCTTTAAATATCGTTATAGTTTATAAGGGGTTGGTTAAATTAACCTTTACACTAATTATTTAGAAAAGTAAAAAAGTTGGATAGATATAATGCTTGTTAAGTTCACTACCTATCGATTAAAATACTTTTAAGGAGGAGAAATAGTTAGATACAGAAACTGTTGACGGAAAACAACTTATTAATCGAACGTAAGCTAGACAACGTAAATGATCTAATATTAATTGTTTTGAATACTGAAAAACTGAATATTTCTATATTACTTATGTGTATCTAACACTTATTAAATGACAAAAGAAGCTATCTTTGTGTTTATGGTGCATATACTCGTGTTGTATGTTTTCAAAGTTGATTAAGATATATTATGCAGTAGTAGTATCAACTATTTAAATGAAATACTACCAGTGAATAAGAATGAGTAATGAATATTATTAGTACTAAGAAGAAAATTTTTAGAACTAAACATATCAGTCCCAATTAAAAAACAAATAGATTATGATCAAAAGTTACCCGTAAGATATTACGAGAAAAAGATTTTATTATGGTTTATATCATCACAGGATTTTTACTATTAATTTATTTTTTTAAAATTAGAGATAATAAAAAATAATTGAATAATACTATTCGGGTAGTTTAAGCTACCCTTTTTCAACATGCTCAATAGATTTTTATCTTTAAAATCTCTAAGAATATTAAAATTTTCTCCAGTACTTATTTTTATTACTCTAGAATATCTACTAATCCCTGAAAGGAAAAAACTCTACACAAAGCTAAAATTATTTAACTTTTAATATTACATTAATCAACAAAATATCACTTATGATTAATGTAAATAATCTTTTTTCATCCTTTATCATTCGTAATACTTCTTCTTCAGATAGTTCTTCATACATTTCAAAAGTATCTGATTCTGGCCAAAAATAGCGAATCATAATCCCTATGGGTTCCCAATTCTTACTTTTCTTATTATAATAATGCTCTCTTCTATTCTCTTTGTTCTTCCTAATTATCATTCCACTATGGGAACAGTCTTTCAATTCATAATAGTAAAACATTTTTATACCTTACAGAATCGATATTTATTATACAAGTATATTTAATAATATCCCCAATGTGATAGATATTATTAAAGTTAAAGGTATGACTTTAATAATTAATGTATTTGAGGATATATTGTCAAATCCTTTGTTGACTAAATAGTAAGAAGAAAAACTAGAAATTGTTATAACAGTTAAAAATAGACCTGTAAAAACAATATCGATATTTTTGAAAAAAGCACGAGAAAATAAAAAAATAAAAGTAGGAATATATAGATAACTAAGAGACCTAATGAAAGATATGTTCATATTTTCTTTGTCCATGGTAACCCTTTCATTAATAATCAAAAGCAATATTGTTACTTCTTATTTATCATACTTTCAAAATTGCAACTAATACATCATTTTATTTATAAGCGTTAAAGTTTTCTTTATAAATTCCCAAAAATTGAAATCATTTTTGACAATAATCTCCTCCATAATTTAGGGGAAACTCGCCAATACGATATTTAGGACGATTATAAAGAATTGAAATCTATTAAATAACTTGTTGCAAATGCTTCATTGTATTTTGTTATACTATAATCAAAATAATATTTTTAATATAAATCAAGAATCTATTAAAAACGGGAGTATTTATGTCATATACTAATAACCAAAATTATTTCAAAAGATCATTAAAAATATTTTCAATAGCAGTTGCTCTTTTCTTAATAAGTTTTATTTTATCAATCATATTTAACCCATCAATTGATATTTTTACAAGTTTATCAAATTACGTGCCGTCTACTCTTAACAACTCTCAAGGATTGAACAAAGTATGGAAGTACATAATGCATAATGGAGTTCAAATTCCTTGGCAGATGCTATTTCTTTTTCTAATACCTATACCATTTTTATATGCTTTAAATATGATTTTTACAAGTATTATTTCAGGTGTAGCATTTGGTTTCGCAATTCACCTCAGTTTTTATAAAGGCACTATTATGGTCATTTCTTCATTACCCCATACTTTACTGGAAATACTTGCCATGTGTTTTATAGTTAGTTGCTTATACAAATTAAATCGTGCAATCATCAGAAAAATATGTAATTTCTTTAGGAAATATAAAAAAAACAAATTATTCCTTTAGACTTGCTTTAAGTAATTTATTTAAAGTATATTTTTCAATCGCGTTACCATTATTCGTAATTGCTGCATTTTTAGAAACCTATCTGACAGAACTAATATATAACTTACTCACATAATCATACCTTCCGATGCATTTTAATTATTTTTCTATATTTAATGGATTTTCAAGTCACTGTCACAATATTTAATAAAATTTGTAGCGGCTAAATCCCATAACCATAAGGAATGGATCAATTGGTATAGTGATTCTACAATGATTTTGACGTAATCTAATTTGATGGTATATTGTACATTTAATTCTTATTTCTGGATATAAAAAAGAAATAGCTAGACGAAATGCCTCCTTAAAACAGTTTTACTTTTTTCAAGTGCCTACTTTAAGGAGGTTATTTCAATAATCACTCTTTTTTATAAATTCGAATCAGTTTAAAAAAATTGTTCGCCAAAACAAGCCAATCAATAAACCAATAATAAAAATAACAACCCAAATCATAATATTTTTTCTATTACTTTCTTTCATAGACTCACCTCAAATAATATAATTCTAGTACTATTGAAATTGATCAACCTCAAATCAATACCATCCGATATATAATCTCCTACACTTTATCCTGATAGATTAGTGGCAACTCCATATACAACATACCCAACAAGAACACCACCTATGAAGACAACAGTACTACTAGCCAAACGGAGTGACACAGTTGGTTCTTCATTATCAATATTACTATTGGTTGTATCTGCATGCTTTTGTAGATTTTCATAAGATCCAAAATCATGAACGTTATATCCTAGATGCTCGTAATATTCTTTTTCCGTCTTTTGATGTTTCTGTTCATTTTGTCAACAGACTTAGTAGTCTCTTTTACATATACAACAATATTTGTAACTCCCATTAATAGTATAGAGAAAATAGCTAACACTGCCATACTCTCAATAATTATTTTTTTAGTCATATAAATCTTCTATGACTAAAAAATCCCAAACATTATGGTAAGCGATTTCATTATTACGTTCACTTTATCATAGTTAAAGCATATGTCAAATTCATACCTTTTTATAAATTTTAAAAGAATAAATTAAATGAATTTTTTAGATAGCCTTCGCAATTTTTTAAATAACCAACTGGATGAATATAATTTTTATGATCAATGTAAGGTTTATGATTTATTACATATAAAAAAGGATTAGCTTAAACTATCCTACCATCTTATTTCTTCGTAACATATGTATAATATTCATCTCTTTTTTCTTTAAACGATTTCATATATAATCCATTATTTCCTCAACAATCATCTACTCCATAACCAATGGCATAGCCGTTAGCTTTTACTTTATAAACTTATTTTCAACAGATATTGTGATATACTGATGATAATTTTACTATGGAGGTGGCTTTTATGTATAACCCAATTAACGCTCAAGAATTCGCCTTGGCAGTCGGTTCTTCTCATAGATTTGAAGGGTCTAACGAAGAAATCGCAAAACAAAGCTTAGAGTTATATCGAACTGCTTTTGATACTGCGAATACTTTTAATAAGAGCTTTACAAAAAATAAATCATCAAAAGAAAGTCATGGATCCGTGAATTCTTTTAACCCATAATCAACCTTTTTGAGGCAATTAATTATTAAAAGCAATTGTACTCAATACGAATTTTTCATGCGACAGGAACCCCAACAGTATATGAAATGGTAACTAAAAATACTCACAAATAATTGTGACATTACTAATATAAAAGGTGTTGAAGAGGAATATACTAAAACTTTTATAACTTCAATGACTTTCAAAAAAATAAGCGCTCCATCATTATTTAAAAAATACAGAATTTACTTAGGAGGAATATAAATGCCACTTGAACATTTTGCAGATTGGATTTTTGACGAGGAAATTGAAACGCCTCAAGAAATTTTAGACAATCTAAGAGACGATGAATCAGCAATCAAATCTTATAAAACGATTCGAGATTCGGCGACATTCACAACTAAACGTCTCATTGTTATTGATTCTCAAGGCTTAACAGGTAAAAAGAAAGAAATATATAGTCTTCCCTATAAAAGTATCCATATGTGGTCAACGGAAAATGCTGGAACTATTGATCTAACCTCTGAAGTTCACTTATGGACAAAAGTCGGCGTTATCAAAATTAACTTAGAACGAAACGTTGACGTAAGAGAATTTGACCAATTATTACAAGAGGTTTGTCTGTAACCTCTACTAGTATTAACAAAAAGGAAATGGAAAGGTTAAATTTCAAAAAAATCCCCTCACACATGGTAAACTGTTGTAGAGAGGTTAGGTTGTCCCCAACCCCTTAGATTTTATTTGAGAAGCGTTAATGCAATTTCTAGTATGATTTTTATCAGCTCAAGTAGGACAGTCACAAGAGCTAATTTTACTAGTCAATCGTTTTAACGTTTTTTATTATCCCCTAGCATTCTCTTATGCCTTTTTATGTGTGGCGAGATGCAGGGGAATTTTATTTTTTTGACTGTATTAGTACACATATGCAGATAAAGTTATAGTGCCTTTTTCTGCTTCGCTTGTGAAATTTGACAATAAAAAAACCGCCCTATCATTTAGGACGGCCCTCATCAATATGATAATGGGCGTTAGATTTTTTGCTTAAATGTTGTATGTAATGTTGTATGTTCCGACATACAAAACTTCAAAATCGTTGAGTATCGATTCTTGTGGAATCGTTGTTATATCAACGTTTTTAACGCTTTTTGACACCCATTATAATGTCTCTATGGAGGTGAGGGGATTTGAACCCCTGTCCAGACATGCCGGCTGTCCAACGTTTACTATTATAGTTTATTGCTCATCGAGCGCACTAGCGGTGAATAAACAAACACATCTAGATTGCCTGTCTGATTAAACTCTTTCCTTCGCTCCAGACGGAAGCTAGGGACGTATCCCACTTCAATAGGACCCGTTACTAATACATGGGCGATACTAGGCGGATCTTAGCTCGCTGTTTTTAGGCAGCTAAAGCTAAAGTTTGATTATCTTGTTTGTCAGTTAAGATTTACTGTGACATTTTTACGAAGCTGTCTCTTCGAATAGTAGTTGAACCCCGGGGAATGCCTGTCGAATCCATGAACACCCCCGAATTATGACTAACTATAAGTATACCGTGTTTTTATTATTAATGCAAATTTGAATCTGTATTATAACAAAATAGACTATTATATCACCATTTCTCCTATGAAACGGTCTAAGTAAACTCTTTTCCTAATTTGTGCTATAATAGAGTTATGACATAAGACATTGATAATAAAGGGAGAGGAAATATAATGGCAAGTCAGTTATCATCGAATACACAATCATTAGTTAAAACCGAATTACGTCGGGGCACTAGTAAATCTCGAATTGCCAACTTACTTGATTTATCATATAACGAAGCGATTGAAGTGATTAATCAAGTTAAAGAATCTATTCGTCCTGAAATTGGTGATGAAATTCGCTTCACATTCAGAGAGCATGATATGCAAGGAATTATTGAAAAACTATTAAATAATTCAGCCGTTGTCGATATCTATTGGGATTATTCTGATAACGAAATGCGAGAGATCTGTGAAGAAAAAACTATCGTTAATTTTAAAGATATTGATGAATATGTCCATATTTATAACTAATTCAAAGCAAGTTTTCACTTGCTTTTTTATTGTCTACCATTCAGACACAATTCTCATCTTTTTATTATTTGAAACCGCTTTTATAAACAAATCTTTATTTTTTCTTTAGAAATCACTTTGATTTTTCTCTTAACCTAGATTATGATGGAGGTAATCATTACGATTTTAAGTGTTAGCTCGCTAACACTAGAGGAGGAAAAATTATGAGTCCAGAAAGACTGGCAACTTATAAAAGTCTTGTTGCTTTTTTAGGTGAAGTCATGGGTGAACAATTTGAAATTGTTCTACATGTCATCGAAGAAAAGAATGTGTGGATTGAAACAATTGTGAATGGCCAACTTAGTGGCCGGACAGAAAATTCACCATTAACTAAATTCGCTCTTGAGTTAATTGAATCCAAAGATTATTTGGAAAAAGATTATGTTACCAGTTATAAAACAGTGACTAATACCGGTAAAATTTTACAAGGTGCTACTTTCTTTATTAAAACGGATAATCAATTAGAAGGAATGGTTTGTATTAATATGGACTATTCTGGACAACTTGAATTAGCTGAATCAATGATTAAGATGCTGCATTTACCTAAAAAAATGATAGCCAAAGAATTACTAGGTCATTCTACTGAGAAAGAAACCGATGATTTTACCGAAATTTTATCTGAAAATGTTCAAGATATTATTCATGAATACATTGATCCGAGTCTAATCAATGATAATGTTTCTCTTACTCAGGAGGCTCGTTTAGAAATTATTCGAACATTGGAACGTAAAGGTGTTTTCCAATTAAAAGGTGCTGTTACGCAAGTCGCTAAAATTTTGAAAGTATCAGAGCCTACTATTTACCGTTATCGAAAAATTATTGAACATAGCGATCATTAAAGCAAAAAAACTTATCCCTTTTTACTAGGGATAAGTTTTTTTAGTCTGTTTTGAAATGCTCTGTTTGGTTATAAGCTTCTAAATGGTATTGTCCGTCTTCATAACGAACAATTGATACGCTGGCGTTATCTAGCAAACTATCAATTTGAAAATCAGGAATTAATTCATGAATCATATTCCGAATTGTCATTCCATGGCTGACGATTAGAATCGTTTTATCTGATTCCCGATGTTTTGTAATCACATCAATCAATCCTAATTCAACACGCATCCAAAAATTCATAAAATCTTCCGCATCATGATAAGGATCTAAATCATGTAGAAAATTGAGTTCTCTTTTAACGGCGTCATCAGCAATTAAACCTGAATAACTATCTTCGTCATTATTCACATTTTGACCGATTTGATTCCAAATGTCTGCAGCTGGCAACCCTTCTAAACTACCAAAGAATACTTCTCTAAATTCCGGTCTTTTTTCGATGCGTAAATTTTTATCAGCATAATGATTTTCTTCTAATACAATTTCAGCGGTTTGCACTGTTCGTTGTAAGTCACTCGTATATACTGCTTGAAAATCAACATCGGCAAGGCCACGTGCAGACTGGCGAACATCTTCTACTCCTTTGTCAGTCAACGGAGCGTCTGCCCATCCTTGCATTCGATTGTATTTATTCAAATAGGTTTGGGCATGGCGCATAAAGTAAATTGTGACACCTTTTGCCATGGTCTCACCCCTTTCTTTTATTTAATATACGGTTTTATTATACCATGTTCATACGCATTTAATAACTCTTTTAAATCAGCAACCTGTTTTTCTAATTCTACACCAACATCTGTCTGTCTAACGGTCATACGCTCAAGCTCTTGATCAACAACACGTCTAGTAGATACAATATCAATTTCTTCAGATACTGCTTCATCAATGTTTGTAAATGGTTGGTGTGTCACTAGTTGCATACCAAATGAATTATATAATAATGTATATCCTGCTAATCCTGTCGTCGGTTGATAAGCTTTGCTGTACCCACCATCAATGACTAGCATTTTTCCATTAGCTTTAATTGGATTTTCGCCTTTACGTTCTTTCACTGGCGTATGTCCGTTGACAATATGCCCATGTTTTGGATCTACACCAAATTCCATTAAAATGCGTTCAACATATTTCTGTTCATTTCGATAGTCATAATAAATATTTTTATATTCTTCATGAGTGGCTTTATCAGCTACATAGTATCGTTCAAAAGTCGTCATTTTTTCTTTTCCAAATAGAGAAGACCCTTCTCCTTGCCACAAATACCAGACATAATCGAGATAGCGATTTTCTTCTAATCCTCGGTTTCGATACGCCATACAGACAATCTGTTCAAATTTATCGAATAAAGCACGCCCTGATAATACTTCTCCGTCAATGGCGACCTCCATAAAACTGCCATCAGAATTCATAGGCATACACCCATGATAAAGAAGGTTCTCATTATAGATTTTATATAAATTCCCCTTAGCAAATAAGAACGCAATATGTTTTTGTAAACGCTCTGAACCTAAAAAAGCCATTTGTAAACGATCGAGCACATATTCCTCTTCTTCGGTTAATTGATAAGGATTATCAGGATTAACTGTTGGGAATGAGGTGTTTTCTAAAGGATAATGTTTGCCATTAATTTCAACCGTTTTTTCTTTATAGTCAATATGGTCTAATAATAAGCGGTCTGACGTATTAAATTCTGGGTGACGATCAATAACTTGCTTTTCTAATTTGAATTGAATAATAGCTATTGCTTGATGCATTCTAGCAATTTGCTTGGTTTCCTCTGGTAAGTGGTCCGTCTCAGGTGAGAGTTTAGGCATAAAACCCGTTAAATCAGAAGAGGCATATGCTTTTTTCCGCAAATGTCATTAAAGGACGTAGTGAAATACCATAAGCGTCTTCAATGATTTCTAAATTATCATAGCGTGCACAAATTCTTAAAACGTTCGCCATTAATACCTTAGATCCACTCGCTGCTCCCATCCAAATAATATCGTGATTTCCCCATTGAATATCAAGCGATTTTTTTTGCATCAGTAAGTCAATAATTTTATCAGGAGCTGGACCACGATCATAAATATCTCCTAAAATATGGATATGATCGACAACTAATTCTTGAATTAATTCAGAAAAGGCACTAATTAATCGCTGTGAAGCATTTAATTGAATCACATTCTCAATAATATCACGATAATAATTTTCTTTATTCGTCAATATTGAATCTTTGAATAATAACTCTTCCATAATATAGGCCATATCTTGAGGCATTGCTTTACGAACTTTAGAGCGAGTATATTTAGAGACAACAAATTGTCCGAGTTCCACCAACTGAGCAATTGTTTGCCGTAAAAATTGTTTTTGCTGAATCGGATCGACCATTTCTCGAAGAATTAATTGCAGTTTTCTTTCTGGATAGTAAATAATCGTTGCTAAACGATTCATTTCCTCTTTAGTGAGTTGATTTTGAAAGACTTCCCGAATTTTTTCTTTAATATTTCCAGAGCCATTTCTTAAGACATGAGAAACGGCATCATACTCTCCATGTAAATCACTTAGAAAGTGTTCCGTTGCTTTCGGTAAAGCCATAATAGCTTCTAAATTAATTATTTCAGTAGTGACACTTGCGACATCAGGAAAATTTTGTGATAACAATTCTAAATATTTTAAATTATGATTCATTATTCTAATCCTTTCTCTGCCATAAGTCTCACTTATTATAAATGAAAACGGATTAATAAAAAAGATTAAACAATTATCTTTAAAAATAATACAAAAATGTTCTTTCATTAATAATTTATACAATGGTTATGTTATAATTATTTAAAGCTTAGCGATGGAGTGGTGAGTGATATGGATTCGTTAAATATTTCACGGAATGAAATTTTTCGTATGAATATTCATTTTGCAACGATTGAAATGTTCAAAAATTTTACTCAAAAACATCTAGCCGCCAATAAGTCGGAAAATAATTATCAAACCGTGTCTTTAATTTATATAACAGAAGGCTCAGTTTCTGTAAGCCAAAATGAGGCAAATACGAATTTAACAATCAACCATTTTGCTTTTATTAATCGAGAAAATACTGCTTATGTTTCAGCTAATGGTCAAAATACCGAAGCGACTGTTTTAACTTTTGATATTAATAAGCGTTATCTTAATTTTCAATTCAATCAAGATTTATCAACCACTTCCCCACTGTTAAAAAACTATTTAACGGAATTAGTTGAAGAAAATGATCGCAATGATGCGGCAGTTTGCCAAATTTTAACCGCTTTAATTATTGTGAAATATTTCAATCAATCCGATTCGATATCTCCTCAACAACTCAATCAATCATCAACTAGCCAACATAAAGTCGAACGCACCATTGATTATATTCACAGTCATTATGAACAAAATATGACACTAGATAAATTAGCTGAAGTGGCTAATATTAATAAATATTATCTCGTTCATATGTTTAAAAATCATACAGGAATGTCTCCAATTGAATATTTAATCGCTTTTAGGATAAAGCAAGCGAAGTATTTATTAAGTCATTCAGACATTACAGTAGCAGAAATCTCACTTTCAGTTGGTTTTTCTTCTCAATCTTATTTTTCTAAAATCTTTAAACGGCATACCGGCTTAACGCCACTTAAATATCGTCAAATGCATAACCATCATAAAGAATAAAATGAAAGACGTTACAGTTAAATTTGGTTAAACCATTTTAACTGTAACGTCTTTTTTAATAATGCATTGCTCGCTGTGCTTCACGTTTCATCGTTTTTTCTTTCAAGGCTTGTCGTTTATCATGTTGTTTTTTACCTTTAGCAATACCGATTAGAACTTTAGCGACTCCACGTTTGATATATACTTTCAGTGGAACTAAAGTCACACCATCTTGTGTCACTTGTTTGGTCAATTTATTTATTTCGCGTTGTTTCAATAACAATTTACGTTGACGAAGCGGGTCATGATTGAAAATATTTCCTTCTTTAAAAGGACTGATATGGACATTATAAAGCCATACTTCACCTTTTTCGATTCGAGCAAAACCATCTTTTAAGTTCATTCGTCCAGCTCTAATCGATTTAATTTCAGTTCCTTTTAATACTAATCCACATTCAATAGTATCTAAAATCGTATAATCATGATTTGCTTTTCGATTTCGCGCGAGGACATTTTGGTCTTTTTGTTTATGTTTGGCCATAATTATCCTTCTTTCTATTTTTTATGTTTTCTTTTACGATTCTTTTTACCATGCCCTTTTTGACGACGGTAATTAGATTGATATTTTCGTTGGCCTTTTTTATTTTTTCCACGTTTGCGTTGGTTATTCTTTTGCTGAGCTTTTCGCGGAGACTTTTTATGCCGTTTTTTAGTCTTTGTATCATCTTGAACTAATTCAAAATCAATTTCTCGAGTATCAACATCTGCTTTGACTAAGCGGACTTTTACCGAATCTCCAATATGGAAAGTATTTCCTGTTCGTTCACCAATCAAGACCAATTGACGTTCGACATAATTATAATAGTCATCTTTAATGGTTGAAATATGTACAAGACCTTCAACTGTATTATCTAATTCCACAAACATACCAAAACCTGTAATGGAGCTAACGTAACCATCAAATATCATGCCAATTTTATCTTGCATATATTCCGTTTTTTTCAGGCTATCTGTTTCACGTTCAGCATCGACACTGCGACGTTCCATCTCTGAAGAGTGGTCCGCAATTTCCGATAGTTTAGTTGTTTGTTTAGCTTCTTGTTTTTTACTTAATTGATGATTGCTATAATAATGAATTAAACGATGAACAATTAAGTCTGGGTAGCGACGAATAGGTGATGTAAAATGCGTATAATCCGTGGCTGCTAAACCATAGTGTCCAATAGGCGTCACATCATATTTAGCTTGTTGCATGCTACGTAATAACATCATTTTTACTACTGGTGCATAGGTTTCATCTTCGACTGTTTGAAGAATTTGTTGTAAATATTTCGGTTTCATTTCATCTTTAGTCCCTTTAGCAACAATTCCGAAAGTCGTAATAAACTCTAGAAACCGTTGTAACCGGTCAGTATCAGGATGCTCATGAACACGGTAAATAAAAGGAACGAGTTCTTCGGTATAATGACGCGCAACCGTTTCATTGGCTAATAGCATAAAAGATTCAATCATCCGCTCACCAACTCCACGTTCACGAACATGAATGGCTACCGGTTTTCCTTGTTCATCGACTTCAATTTCCGCTTCGTTCGTATCGAAATTAATTGCACCTCTCGCTTCTCTCAAATGATAAAGCGTATGATGTAATTTTTCCATTTTTTGAAGCATTGGATAAATATCTTGATATTTAGCAATCAATTGTTCGTCATTATTTTCTAGCATAGCATTCACATCATGATAGGTCATACGATAGTCCGAATTAATAACGGTTGGTTTGATTTGATGATTAATGACTTGGCCATCCCTAGTCACTTCCATCAAGCAGCTTAATGTTAATCGATCGACATTAGGATGTAGTGAACAAATTCCATTTGACAGTCTTTGAGGTAACATTGGAACTACCCGATCCGTTAAATAAACACTGGTTCCTCGTTCATAGGCTTCTTTATCTAAAGGTGACCCTTCCGTCACATAATGAGAAACATCGGCAATATGTACACCTAGTTCCATATTGCCTGAAGGAAGTTCTGTTAATGAAATGGCATCATCCAAATCCTTGGCGTCGTCACCATCAATGGTAATCGTTAATAGTTGACGTAAGTCTTCTCTAGATGACATATCATCATCAGAAATGGTTTCAGGTACTCGGTCTGCAGCCTCTTTGACTTCTTGAGGAAATTCATGAGGAATATCAAACATATTTAAAATAGCTAAAATATCGACACCAGGTTCATCCTTATGGCCAATTTGTTGGACGACATTAGCGATAACTTGTTGCGGTTTATCCTCTGTAGGATATTGACTAATTTCAGCCACAACAATTTCACCTGTTACTGGGTGTAAGCCATCTTCTGAAATAAAGCAAGTTAAATTATCAAATCCTTTATTTTGCGGTTTTAAGCCACCATAATAACCGGTTTCTTTTTTTAATTTATCATCAAAAGCAGTAAACTCACCCGTCAATCGTGTCACTTGGCGTTCAACAACATCAATAATGATACCTTCTGCAGACTTATCCGCCCATGGAACTTCAGGTTTAGTTATTTTTACCTTCACGACATCGCCATTTAACGCACTATTTGTTTTTCCTCGGGGAATAAAGATATCATGATTTTCGTTGTCGCGACGAACAAAACCAAACCCTTTATCATTTTGTGAAAAAGTGCCTTCGACTACTGTTTCTTCAATAGCGAGTTGAATAACCCCATTATCATTAATTTTAATTTGCTTATCTTGTTCTAAATGTGCAATCATTTTGACTAATTTAGCAAATTGTTTTCCTGAATGATAACCAAGGATTTGACTCAACTGTTGAGAGGTTTTTCCTTCAGGATATGATTCTAAAACAGATAGAATCTCTTCAGCAATTCTCGGTTGATTCATAATCTCACTTCCAATCTAATTGATCTAAAAATCGAATAATTGATGTTTCTAACTCATGATGTTGTTTATCGACTGTTACGACATGTCCACTTTTTTCAAATGAATTTAAATCTACAGGTGTTTCCGTTAAATAATCTCGTAAGTTTTTCCCTGCATTAGGACTAACCATTTGATCTAAACCAGCTTCAGCGATGTAATAAGGCTTTTGAAAATTTTTTAACTCTTTACGAATATCCACAGTTAGGTCATTCAGAGATGCCATTGTGGCTTGTACTTTCGGTTCAAGTTGATGTAGTAAGTCGTTCACATTATCTCTTTTCTGATAGGTTAAAACTTGCTTGGCAAATTGATAAAATTCATAAGGAACATTGGTTTTTTTCATATTTGATTCCATAATAGGAGAACATAGTGACCCCACACCAATCACTTCTCGTTCTAATGCCACTTTAGGAGCTATAATTCCGCCTAAAGATAACCCAATCGGGACAATCTGTTGATACCCTTTCTGTTTAAGAAAGTCGTAAGCGGCTAATCCATCTGAAACCCAATCTGTTGCTTCTGTTGGTGACACCAGATCAAAAACATTACCTGTGGCATGACCTGTAAATTGCGGACAATAGACAGTGTAGTTTGCACGTTGTAACGCACGTCCTAACATTCGCATATCATTTGAGCTGCCGGTATAAGCATGAAAAAGGATGACAGCACGGGGTCCTTCCTCAAAGAAAAATGGTTCTGGTAACTTCATTTTAACCTCCTGAATAATGTTAAAAAAGCGGTCCACTGGGTGAACACGCTTCTTTGCTTTATTAAGATGACAGTTTAGCTAACGCTAACGCTAAAACCATAAAAATAAAACCTAATATAATCGTCATTTTATTTAACACCGCTTCAAAACCACGAGCTTTTTTATTTTTACCAAATAATGTCTCAGCACCACCTGTTAAATTACTAGCCGCATTATTTTTTGAGGGTTGAACAACGACGATTAAAATCAAGAGAATAGCGACAATTATTATAGCTGTTAATAATGTATTATACACGTTGATTGCCTCCAAAATTAAATTCCACTTAATCATAACATACTCAATGCATAGTCACAATTTTTCCATCGTCTCTAAATAAAAAAATCCACTTTTATAGTGGACTTTTTTATATTTATTCTTTTTCAATTCCTTTGCTTGCGGCTTTTTTGTATTGGGCCACTTCATTTTCACTACAATATATGTAATGACCTGGTGCAATTTCATGCATAGTTTCATCACCTTTAAAAGGCGCATGATTATAAGCTATACGTTGACGTTTCCGCTCATACATCGGATCAGGTAATGGAATAGCAGATAATAGACTCTTCGTATAAGGGTGTTGTCCATTAAAATAAATCTCATCTGCATCGCCTAGCTCAACGATTTTTCCATGATACATAACGGCAATACGATCACTGATATATTTCACCATTGATAAGTCATGGGCAATGAAGAGATAGGTTAAATTAAATTCCTCTTGTAATTCTTCCAATAAATTCACGACTTGAGCTTGAATAGAGACGTCAAGTGCAGAAATTGGTTCGTCAGCTACAATCATCTTAGGATTAACTGCTAGCGCTCTAGCGATACCTATCCGTTGACGTTGCCCACCAGAGAATTCATGCGGATAGCGAGACGCATGATTAGGATTTAATCCTACTTTTTCAAGTAATTCTTTAACACGCGCTTCTTTCTCTTTTTCATTATTTACTAGCTTATGAATAGTCAAACCTTCTGCAATAATATCACGAACTTTCATTCGTGGGTTAAGAGAGGCATATGGATCTTGGAAAATCATTTGAATATCTTTTCGGAAATCAAGCATTTCATGACGACTTTTTAATGCAGCAATATCTTTGTCTTCAAAAATAATTTCACCATCTGTTGGATCATATAGACGAATGATTGCCCGACCTGTCGTTGTTTTACCAGAACCTGATTCACCAACTAAACCAAATGTTTCACCAGGATAGATGTCAAATGACACATCATCAATTGCTCGAACCTCTTGTTTGCTACCTTCATTAAAGTATTGTTTTAAATGATGCACTTGCAACAAAGGATGTCTTACTTCTTTAGTCATTGAAATCCTCCTCTTCTAATGATTGATGAACAGCGGGATCCATATCCGTTGCTGCAACTTGTTTTTCATAGCTATCATTTGTAACAGCTTTTTCTTCGCTTACTAGATTCTCTTGATCATTTCCCGTCATCACCGGATTTTGTTTTGAATCTGCCTCAGATACTTCACGGTTCGCATGTACGTTAGCACCTTGTTGAATTTGTTCGTAAATACCATAACGGCGTTTGATTTCTTCAGGCGGATTAACAGCTGGGGCATCAGGATGAAGTAACCATGTTTTGGCATGATGAGTTGGTGTTACTTCAAACATTGGTGGATTCTCTTCGAAATCAATAGCCATTGCATAGTCAGAACGAATAGCAAAAGCATCTCCTTTTGGTGGATCTAGTAAATCCGGAGGTGTTCCTGGAATTGAAATCAATTCTCCTTCTGTATCCAATGTAGGCATTGACCCAATTAATCCCCAAGTATATGGATGTTGAGGGTGATAGAAAATTTCATCGACATCCCCTTCTTCAACAATTTCACCAGCATACATTACGGCAACACGATCAGCAACATTCGCTACAACACCTAAATCATGAGTAATGAAAATAATAGATGTTTCAATCTTTTCTTGCAGCTCTTTCATTAACTCTAAAATTTGAGCTTGAATCGTAACGTCAAGTGCCGTTGTAGGTTCATCAGCAATCAAAATTTTAGGGTTGCAAGCTAGTGCAATCGCAATTACAATCCGTTGACGTTGCCCACCAGAAAATTGGTGAGGATAATCATTCATTCGTTTTTCAGCATTTGGAATACCAACTAAATCAAGTATTTCCGCAGCCCGTTGATAGGCTTCAGATTTCGTTTTATCTTGGTGCAATATAATCGGCTCAGCAATTTGTTTTCCAATTTTGATAACTGGATTCAATGATGTCATTGGATCTTGGAAAATCATTGCGATATCTTTACCACGAATTTTTTGTATTTGCTTATCAGATTGTTCGAGAATATTTTTTCCGTCGAAATTGATTTCGCCACCTTTGATTAAGGCATTGTTCGCTAACAATTTCATTAAAGAACGAACGGTAACTGATTTTCCAGAACCAGATTCCCCTACAATTGCTAAAGTTTCTCCTTTACGTAAGTCAAAGTTAACGCCACGAATAGCTTGAACTTCACCTGAGTAGGTTTGGAAGCTTACACGTAGGTCTTTCACTTCTAAAATTTTATCACGCATATTAAAGCTCCCTTCTAATCGTTAGTTTTTGGATCAAGTGCATCCCGTAATCCATTAGCTAACATGTTAAATGCCACCATAACGACACAAATAACGCCAGCTGGATACCACATTAGGTGTGGTAAGAAACGGAATGTTTTGTAACCATCATTAATTAAAGTACCAAGTGAAGCTGACGGTGCTGGAATACCTAAACCGATGAAGCTTAAGAACGCTTCGAAGAAGATAGCAGACGGAATTGAGAATACCGTTTGAATAATAATCATTCCTGATAGGTTAGGTAAAATATGTTTAAATGCTATTTTTAAAGGTGATTCCCCTAAGCTTCGTGCGGCTAAAATATATTCTTGGTTTTTCAATTTTAAGGTTTGCGCCCGAATAATCCGCGCCATAGAAATCCATTCAGTTAATGCAAGCGCAATGATGATTGATCCAATACCAGGTTTTAAGATTAATAGCATTAAAATAACAACTACTAAGTTTGGAACTCCTGATAACACTTCAAGAATACGCATCATCACATTATCAATACGACCGCCACACCAGCCTGAGATAATACCATAAGGAACCCCAATCACTAGATTAAATAACGCAGCGATAAAACCAATAAATAGCGAAACTCGTGTCCCATATAAAATTCGAGATAATAAGTCACGTCCTAAAGCATCAGTACCTAAATAGAAGTATTGCCCTTCAGGGACACCTGCTTGAGCATATTTATCAATAGCTGTTGTACCGCCAGCCGTTGTTTCCATACCGTCAAACCAAGATAGATTTTCTAGTCCTGGAATTTTAGGTGGTAGATTAGCGAATTGCGTATTTTGAGCAGCGTAATCGTGTGGTGCTAATACTGGTGCTAATAAAGCAATAATAGCCACAATAATTAAAATGGCTAGTGAGACAATAGCCACTTTATTTTTTTTCAATCGACGCCACGCATCTTGCATAAAGGTTAGAGATTCACCAGAAATCTGTTCCCGTTCTTTAGTATCTTTTACGGTAACTGGTTGAAATTTATCAGCAGCAATGGCTGGATAGTTTTGATTCATTTCTGCCATCTTAATTTCCCCCTTCTGAGTTCACACGGATACGTGGGTCAACAATTCCGTATAAAATATCAACCACTAATAACATTGCGCAAAGTAAGAATGAATACATAATCGTAATTCCCATGATGGTTGGATAATCATTCGTTTGAATTGATTTAACAAACTGTTCACCAATTCCAGGAATCGCAAAGATATTTTCGACAACCATTGATCCAGTCATTAACCCAACTAACAATGGACCTAAAATCGTTAATAACGGAATCAAGGCATTACGTACTCCGTGTTTAAAAGCAACCGCTGTCTTACTTAATCCTTTAGCACGAGCGAGTTCAATATAGTCAGCGTTTAGTACATCCACCATCTCTGTCCGTACAAATCGACTCGCATCTGATATTGGTGAAATCATTAACGCCACAGTAGGTAAAACTGTTGCCATAATGGTTCCATCCCATAAAGCAATTGGGAACCAATTTAATTGCACCGCAAATACTAATTGTAATAAAACAGCAAATACGAAAGAAGGAATTGACCGACCAATAATGGCGACGAAAGTAGCTGTTGAGTCGACCCAAGTATTTTTAAACATCGCAGCAACAACACCTAAGATAATCCCTAAAATCGTTCCGAAGAACATCGCTTGGAAACCTAATTGGAAAGATGGACCAATTCGATTACCTAACAGTTGACTAACAGGTGTATTATTGAATTGGAAGGATACACCGAAGTCTCCTGTTAACAATCCTAGAATATAACGCCCGAATTGAACGATGACAGGATCGTTTAATCCATATTTTTCATTCATAATATAAATTTGATCTGGAGACAATTTGTCTTCATTAGTAAATGGCGTACCTGGTAATAATTTCATTAGAAAGAATGTTATTGTCGCAATTAAGAATAGTGTAATGGCCATATACAGAACACGTTTTGCTAAATATTTGCCATATGATTTCATAAATTGCTTCACCTCCATAAGTATGATAATTTATTAAAGACTAAGTATAAGGACTGATTTTATGACAAAACCTTTTTATAAAATTCTTTTAGCTATTGGTATTTTAATTCCAATCATCTGGGCGTTTATTCAAGATAATTTAGCGATAACCCATGCGTTAAGTAATGCCTACTTTTATTTATGCGTGCCACTACTTATCATTGGTTTATTCACTGCGGTTTTAAAAGCGGGAACATTCGATTTATTTGCATCAAGCTTTAAAAAGTATGGTCCGTTCAAAAAAAATGACTATACCATCGATAAATCAGCAACACCGAATGAATTATCACGAAAGGTGACTTGGAGCCCTCGACCATTTCTTATGATTGGTAGCTTATTCCTCCTTTTGTCTCTAATATTTCTCTTATTTTACTATATTTAGGTTATTAATTATTGTAAATTGCTTATAAAAAATGGCATTTTTCTTAACCAAGTATGTAATAAGAGCGTTATCAATTTTTATAATAGATAAAAGGGCTGGACTGTTTGGTCCGCCCTTTTATTCGGGTGTTTACTATTCTTTTGTTACCCATTTGAAACCTTCATTAGCTCCAACTTGGTTACGAGCAACATCTTTAACGCTTGGGTTTTGTAAGTATGCTTGAGACCGTTGATATAACGGAGCAATTGCTGCATCATCAAGCAACATTTTTTCTGCTTCTTTTAAGTTGTCCCAACGTTCATCTAGTTTTTCCGTTTCATTCAATGATGCTTTAATTAATTCATCATATTGTGGGTTAGAATAACCAGACTTATTGTTTGGTCCATCTGTTTGGAATAATTCTAGATAGTTAATTGGGTCTGCATAGTCAGCGCTCCAAAGAGCAATTTGTAAATCATAATCTTGTTTATCATCAGCAGCAATACGTGATTTAAATGGTACAGCTTTAATTTCAACATTTAAGCCATCAAGATTTTCTTGTAACTGACCTTGTAAGTATTCAGCACTACGTTTTGCGCCTTCAGTATCGTCTGTTAATAATTCTAGAGAAATGTTGTCTTCCCCAATTTCTTCTAAACCTTGTTTAAAGGCTTCTTGAGCGGCTTCTAAATCATAAGGTAATAAATCACTACCATTTTCTTTACGGAAGTCTTCACCACCATTAGGATCACTTGCTAAATCTTTTGGAACAAAGTAGTCAGCTTTTACTGATCCATTTTGAAGAACATCATCTACATAAGAATCTTTGTCAATAGCTTGAGCGATACCGTGGCGAATATTTTTATTTGCTAATGGTGTTTCTTTACCATCACGTTCTTGATTCATTTTAATGTAAGCAATTGTTGATTCAGGAGAACTTGCTAAGTTTGGATCGTCTTGACGTGTTTGTGCGTATTCACCACCAACTGTTGTATAATCAATTTCTCCAGAGTCAAATAAGTTTAGAGCTGTTGAGTTCTCTTTAATAACTTGCCAATTGATCACATCTGTTTTAACAGCATCTTTATCCCAATATTGATCATTTTTCTTCATTGTCCAGTTAAGATTTGTGCCATCCCAACCTTCTAATACATATGGGCCATTGTATAAAACATTTTCAGCAGTTGTTCCGTAAGCATCGCCCTTTTCGTTAACGTATTTTTCATTTAACGGATATAACGGAGCCATTGCTAACAATCCTTCAATATAAGGAACTGGCTTAGCATATTTAACTTCTAATGTGTGATCATCAATGGCTTTAACACCTAATTCACTAGGATCTTTATCTCCGGCAATAATTTCGCTCGCATTTTCAACAATTCCATCTAATAAATAAGAATATGTTGCCCCTTGGTCAGGGTTAACTAACCGTTGCCATGCAAAAACAAAATCGTTAGCAGTGATAGGATCTCCATTGGACCATACCGCATTATCTTTCAGTTTATAAGTATATGTATTCCCATCTTCGGAGATTTCAGGTTCTTCAGCAAGAAGTGCTAATTCGTATTCTCCTTCTTGGGTTTGACGATATAATCCTTCATTTACGGCTTCCATTGCTGTGAAGCTGATATTATCAGTTGCCATTGTTGTATCCATTGTTGGTAATTCACCTGATGTTGTCCAATTTAATGTTGTTCCTTCATTACTTCCACCTTCACCATTACCTGAGTTTCCACAAGCAGCTAATAGAAATGCTGAAAGTCCAACCACAGCAGTCGTTTTTAATAAGTAACCTTTCTTCATGAGAATCCCTCCTGCTTTTTTAATAATTTCTAGCTTATTAAGATTCTATAAGAATAAATATCAGGTGTCAATATAATTATGGGAAAATTCTCATTTTTATCATTTTAATTTAAATATAGTAGCTATAGGGATACATGCGTATTCATCTAATGATAACTTTTTATTACCAGTTGATAAAATTAGTAAATGATGATAATTAATATTCTCTATATGATAATTAATTATCAAAAAAGACTAGGTCTTAAATCTAGTCTCATTTAGTTTATTCAATTTAAAGCAGTTATTCTTTTTAATGGCTGTAATTCAACTGCTAAAATTCCTAAGAAGATTAATATTCCACCAATTACCATCGTTGGTAAAACAGGTTCATTTAATAGGAGAATAGCTGCAATCATACCAAAGAACGCTTCAGTAGATAAAATAACCGCTGATTGACCACTCGTTGTATGTTTTTGAGAAGCTGTTTGAATACCATATCCGACTAAAGTCGCGATAATACCGATATATAAAATTGGTAACAATGCTTCAAAACTAAAGTCAAATTGTGTTTCCCCGGTAAATAGAACGGCAATCCAACTTAATAAGGCTGCTACCCCCATTTGAATAACCATGACCATGCAGTTTTCCATTTTACCTCCATAATGGTCTGTGTAGAAAATGTGTGCCCCAAAGAAGATGGCACCAACTAAAGAAATCTCATCACCAATGTTAAATGCTAACTGTCCACTAGCATCTGACCCAGCAAACGACGTAAAGGCAATCCCTAATAACGAAATAAATGCTCCTAATAAAGTATTTTTAGATAATGGCTTTTTGATAATGATCCATGAGATAAATGGAACCAACACCACATTTACAGCTGTTAAGAAAGAGTTTTTCGAAGTCGTCGTAAACTCTAAACCAGTTGTTTGCAAGAAGTACGCCAGGAATAAAATTGCTCCAATAACGCTCCCTTTAAACAAATGTGTTGGCTTAATTTCTTTCAATCGTTTGGCATTCAAAGCCATCAAAATAATAAAGGCAATTGAATAACAAAACCTTTCATATAAACCGTTTACTTAAAAAATTATTAGATAATCTAAAAAGGCTATCTAATAAGTTGGAAGACATCAGATGTGTATTCGTTTACTATTAAGTCAACCATTTTAACACATGAATTGAATCTCTCGTTCATTGTATCCTAATTCAGTCATTCATCTGTATGTTCACCTATATAAGGAGTGAGCTTCCAGTCCGGCAATTCATCATGAAATTGCACAGATGTAGTCACAACTTTAACCTCTCGTCCTGTAGGGTAACGGATTACTCTTAAAATTCGCTATCAAACGCTTAAAACAAGTTGACAGGTACATATATCCTTTTATATGGGTTTACGAGCTCATAAAGCCTTCACAGGACTAATATGGTGTTATATCATACTCAGGTCACCAATTTTCAGATCTTGTTCCCATGTGACATCACAATCGGAAATGGTAACCATTAGAAACTTTAAAAAAATAGCTATTGCTTCGAAAAATATAGAAATAAAAAAGCGGTCCGTTTTAAACGGACCGCCTGAGCGATTAAACCTAGAATTCTTCTAGTTTTTTATATTCTTATTTTCCAGGATTTTCAAGGTTATAGAAAGCTTTTAATCCTTGGTATTCAGCTAATTCGCCTAATTCATCTTCAATACGTAATAATTGGTTGTATTTAGCAATACGGTCTGTACGGCTTAATGAACCTGTTTTAATTTGACCAGCGTTTGTAGCTACAGCAATGTCAGAAATTGTTGCATCTTCAGTTTCACCAGAACGGTGTGAAACAACTGCAGTATATCCAGCACGTTTAGCCATTTCAATAGCGTTGAATGTTTCAGTTAATGAACCGATTTGGTTAACTTTGATTAAGATTGAGTTACCAACATGTTTTTCAATACCACGTTCTAAGATTTCAGTATTTGTTACGAATAAGTCGTCACCTACTAATTGAACTTTATCACCTAAACGTTCAGTAAGTAATTGCCATCCATCCCAGTCGTTTTCATCCATACCATCTTCGATAGTGATAATTGGATATTTGTCAACTAATCCTTCAAGATATTGAACTTGTTCTTCAGCGTTACGTTTAGCACCGTTTTCGCCTTCGAATTTAGTGTAGTCGTATACACCATCTTCATAGAATTCTGAAGAAGCAACGTCGAATCCTAAGAAAATGTCTTCGCCTGGTTTATAACCAGCTTTTTCGATAGCTTTGATGATTGTTTCAACACCATCTTCAGTACCTTCAAAGCGAGGAGCAAATCCACCTTCGTCACCAACTGAAGTTTCTAAACCACGTTCAGAAAGTAAACCTTTTAATGCGTGGAATACTTCTGCACCCCAACGTAAAGCTTCTTTAAATGAAGGAGCTCCAGCTGGAACAATCATAAATTCTTGGAAGGCAATTGGTGCGTCAGAGTGTGAACCACCGTTTACAATGTTCATCATTGGAGTTGGTAATACTTTAGCGTTGAATCCGCCTAAGTAGTTGTATAACGGAATATCTAATTCATCAGCAGCAGCACGAGCAACAGCAATAGAAATTGCTAAAATTGCGTTGGCACCTAATTTACCTTTGTTAGCTGTTCCATCTAATTCAATCATTGCTTTATCGACACCAATTTGGTCACGAACATCGAAGCCAATTAATGCTTCAGCAATGACATCGTTAACGTTATCTACAGCTTTTTGAACACCTTTACCAGAGTAACGTTCTTTATCGCCATCACGTAATTCAACAGCTTCGTGTTCACCAGTAGAAGCACCTGAAGGAACCATACCGCGGCCGAAACCACCTAATTCAGTATAAACTTCAGCTTCAATTGTAGGGTTACCGCGAGAATCTAATACCTCACGTGCATAAATATCGATAATTGCAGACATAATCTCTCTCCTTTTAGGTTTTAATTTTTAAATTATTTATTAACTAATTTAACACTATTTAATTAAACTATTTCCTGTCATTTCTTCAGGTTTGTCAATATTTAATAAATCTAGCATTGTTGGCGCAACATCAGCTAAACGGCCATCTGTACGTAAAGTAACACCTTTTTTCGTTACAATGACTGGAACTGGAACCGTTGTATGAGCTGTGTTAGGTGAACCATCTTCATTTAACTCAGTATCAGCATTACCATGGTCGGCAAAAATAATCGCATGACCATCTTTTTCGGTAATCGCATCAACGACACGACCTAGACATTCATCTACGGCTTCAATAGCTTTAATTGTTGCATCTAAGTCACCAGAATGACCAACCATATCCGGGTTAGCGAAGTTCAAAATAATCGCATCTTGACGATCGTTTTCAATTTCATCAACTAACGCATCAGTTACTTCGTATGCTGACATTTCTGGTTTTAAGTCATAAGTAGCGACTTTAGGTGAATTAATTAAAATACGTTTTTCACCAGTAAATTCAGTATTGCTACCACCATTCATAAAGAACGTAACATGTGGATATTTTTCAGTTTCAGCAATACGTAATTGATTTAAACCAGCATTTGAAAGAACTTCACCAATAACGTTTTTCAATGGTAGTGGTGGGAATGCAATTTCAGCTGGAATATCATCATTATATTTTGTCATCGTTACAAATTTAATATTTTCAGGAACACTTTGACGATCAAAATTATCCCAATCGATGGCTGTTGTAGCTGATGATAATTGAATAGCACGGTCTGGACGGAAGTTAGCAAAAATAATGGCATCATTATCTTGAACGAGTCCAACTTCTTCGCCTTCTTCATTTGTTATAACGGCAGGAATAACAAATTCATCAGTGACGCCGTCAGCATAGCTATCTTCCACAACTTTTTGTGCAGATAAAGCTGTTTTACCTTTACCATTAAAGATAACATCATAAGCTTTTTCAACACGTTCCCAACGATTGTCACGGTCCATAGCGTAATAACGACCAGATACAGAAGCGATTTGACCTAAGCCAACTTCTTCCATCGTATTTTCGACATCTTCAATATATCCTGGAGCAGCATGTGGGTCAACGTCACGACCATCTAAGAAAGCATGTAAGAATAATTTTCTAACACCTTTTTTCTTAGCATCACGAATAATCGCTTTAATATGGTTGATATGTGAGTGAACCCCTCCATCAGATAATAAACCAAAAATGTGTAATGCTGATTGATTATCTAATGTATGATTATAAGCAGAGTTTAACGCTTCATTTTCTAAGAAATCACCATCAGCAATTGCTTTGTCAATACGTGTTAAACTTTGATAAACGATTCGTCCAGCACCAATATTGGTATGTCCAACTTCTGAGTTACCCATTTGACCGTCTGGTAATCCGACATCTAATCCAGATGCTTTCATTGTGGCATGTGGAAATTCGTTCCAATAACGATCAAAATTTGGTTTCTTCGCTTGGTTTACTGCGTTACCATAGTTTTCTTTACGCCAACCAAAACCATCAAGAATGATGATAGCAACAGGTGACTTTTTCATTTATTTTGCGCCTCCAGTTAATAATCCAATATATGAATCGACTTCTAAGCTTGCGCCACCAACTAAAGCACCGTCAATATTTTCTTTTTCTAATAATTCAGCTACATTAGCAGGTTTTACAGAACCACCGTATAAAATACGGATAGCTTGGCTAGCTTCTTCACCAACAGCTTCGAATAAAATGTCACGAATATGTGCAATCATTTTTTCAGCATCGTCTGCTGAAGCTGTTTTACCGGTACCGATTGCCCAGATTGGTTCATAAGCAATAACCACTTTTGCAGCGTCTTCACTTGATAAATCTTTAAGTGCCGCTTTAACTTGTCCAGCAACCCATTCTTGGTCTTTTCCTTCTTCACGAGTTTCTAGACTTTCACCAACACAGATAATAGGTGTCATTCCATGATCTAAGATAGCTTTAGCTTTTTTATTAACATCTTCGTCAGTTTCATGGAAAATTTCACGACGTTCAGAGTGTCCGATAATAACATAAGGTACACCCATCGCACTTAATGTTTCAGGACTAATTTCTCCTGTGAATGCACCGCTGTTTTCAAAGTGGGAGTTTTGAGCCCCAATTTGAATATCTGAACCTTTAGCTGCAACTTGCATAGGTTGGATTCCTACAGCAGTTGGAGTAATTAGTACTTCTGCGTCAGTTTCTGGGAAATTAGCTTTTAATTCATTGATAAAGTCCACACCTTCATCTGGTGTTTTATTCATTTTCCAGTTACCGGCAATTAATGTTTGACGCATCTTCTCATCCTTTCAAAAAAATATAAATTATTTATTATCTAAAGCAGCAACTGCTGGCAATTCATTTCCTTCTAAGAATTCTAATGAAGCACCGCCACCTGTAGAGATATGGCTGAATTTATCACCATAACCTAAGCTTTGAGCGGCTGCAGCAGAGTCACCACCACCGATGATTGTTGTCGCACCGTCGATATTAGCGATAGCTTCACATACACCGATAGTTCCTTTGGCAAAGTTTTCAAATTCGAAAACGCCCATAGGACCGTTCCAAACAACAGTTTTAGCTTTTTCAAGTTCTTTAGCATATTTTTCAACTGTCGCTGGACCTACGTCGAGACCTTCCCAACCATCTGGGATTTCGTCAGCTGGGACAACTTTAGAGTTAGCATCGTTAGAAAAGTCGTCAGCAACCACATTATCAACTGGTAATAATAATTTATCTCCAGCTTCTTCCATTAAGTTTTTAGCTAATTCAACGCGGTCTTCTTCAAGTAAAGAATTACCAACGTTATATCCTTTTGCTTTATAGAATGTATAAGCCATTCCGCCACCAATAAGAACTTTATCAGCTTTGCTTAATAATGATTTGATAACATTAATTTTATCAGAAACTTTTGCGCCACCTAAGATAGCAACAAATGGACGTTCTGGATCATTTACAGCATCGCCTAAGAATTTAAGTTCTTTTTCAAGTAAGTAACCAGCAACAGCTTCTAAGTTAGCTGAAATACCAACGTTAGATGCGTGTGAACGGTGAGCTGTACCAAAAGCGTCATTAACGAAGACATCACCTAATGATGCCCAGTATTTACCTAATTCAGGGTCATTTTTACTTTCTTTTTTACCATCTAAATCTTCGAAACGAGTGTTTTCGAATAATAAGACTTCTCCTGGATTTAACGCTTTGATTGCTGATTCTAATTTTTCACCACGTGTTTCAGGAACAAAAGTAACTTCTTGTCCTAATAATTCAGTCAAACGTTCAGCAACAGGGCGTAACGTTAATTTTTCTTTATCGGCTTCTTCTTTTACTTTTCCTAAATGTGAGAAAAGAACTAATTTTCCACCTTCAGATAAAATATATTTAATTGTTGGAAGTGCTTGTACAATACGGTTATCGTCTGTAATTTCACCATCTTTTAATGGGACGTTGAAGTCAGCACGCATTAAAACCGTTTGATCTTTAATTTGAATATCTTCAACAGTTTTTTTCATATGTAAACATCTCCTTAATAGGCGCTTTTAAAAAAATTGGCGAGAAGCGCGAAGCTTCCCGCCCGTTATTACAGATTAAGCTGTCTATTTAAAATTATAGTGCAGCAAATTTTTCTAATAAGCGAACCATGTTACCAACGAAACCAGATTCGTTATCGTACCATGCAACAGTTTTAACTAATTGAGATCCATCTTCAGCTTCTTGGATTTCAGTTAATGTTGCATCAAAGATTGAACCTGATGGGTATCCAATGATGTCAGATGAAACGATTTCGTCTTCATTGTAAGCAAATGAATCAGTTGAAGCGTCTTTCATTGCTTTGTTGATTTCTTCAACAGAAGTGTTTTTGTTTAATAATGAGTACATAATTGTGTGAGAACCTGTAACTGTTGGTACACGTAATGCACTACCATCTAATAAACCATTAACTTCAGGTACAACGCGACCGATAGCTTTTGCAGCACCAGTTGAAGCTGGGATAATGTTTTGACCAGCAGCACGTCCTGAACGGAATGATTTAGCATTTGGTGAGTCTTGAGTTGATTGAGTTGCAGTGTAAGCATGAACTGTTACCATGTTACCAGTTTTAATACCAAAGTTGTCTTGTAATACTTTAACTACAGGAGCTAAAGAGTTTGTTGTACAAGATGCAGCTGAAATAATTTTGTCGTCAGCTGAAATAGTATCTTCGTTTACACCGTAAACAACCATTTTAGTATCAGCATCTTTAGCAGGTGCAGAAATTAATACACGTTTGGCACCAGCATCAATGTGTGCTTGAGATTTTTCACCAGAAGTGTAGAAACCAGTACATTCTAGAACGATATCGATATCTAATTCGCCCCATGGTAATTTGCTAGCATCTTTTTCTTCATAAGATTTAATTTCTTTACCATCTACTACGAATCCGTTGTCGCTTAACTCTACTGAGTAAGGGAAACGTCCGTGTGCAGTATCATATTTTAATAAGTACGCTAAGTTTTCGTTATCTGTTAAGTCGTTAACTGCTACAACCTCTAATTCAGAATTTGTATCTAAGATACGACGTAATGCTAAACGTCCGATACGTCCAAAACCATTGATTGCTACTTTTACTGCCATTTAAAAATTCCTCCTTATGGAATATAAAAAATTTATTTTAATGGGATTCCCCATATAAAACCTTAGTTGAGGCACCTTTATCAGTAAATAATACTAATTGTTTAGGTGCAAGTTTCGCAAAAGCTTTAATTGCTTCTGCTTTCGACGCGCCTCCTGCAATTAATATTGGAAGTTCAATATGCTCTAAATCTTTTAATTGCATTCCAATACGAGGTAAGCGATAAACAATTTCTCCTTCTTCATTATAGAAGCAACCGAATGCTTCACCAACTGCTTTGCCTTCACGAATTTGATTAATCTCATTATCATCTAATCCACGACGTTTTGCCATCGTCAACGCATCACCAACACTGAATAATAAGACATCAGCCTGATTAAGTGCTGTTAACGTTTCTTGAATAGAAGGTTCTGTCAACAACAAACGATACGTTTCTTCACTAACCTTTTCAGGCGTATATAATGACATATTAGCGCCATTTAATTGATGAGCTAAGATATCGGAAATCGTGTTTGCTTGAGCAGCAAGCTGATCACCAAATCCACCACGAGCAGCTACCACTGTAAAGTGTCGACCATGAGATAACCCTTTAGAAAAGTTTTTCGCAATATCTAGCATGGTCGTACCACCAGTAATAGCAATTATATGATGACCCAAGTCTAACTGTTGATTTAAATAATTTGAGACTTGAAGTCCCATTTCATGGCTTCGATAATCACTATAATCCGCATTACCAGAAACTATTTTTGCTTCCTTAATACTTAGAGTTTGTTTTAAGAGCATCTCTTGTTCATAAACAGACGTTTGTTTTTTCCAAATGGCTTGAGCGTTTAGTAACGCTTCTTCTCCTTTTGGGGTCAATTTCATTCCACTTGACGTAGAATAGATAAATTGCTGACGTTTTAAAAACTCTGACTCTGTTCGTAACGGACGCTCCGTCATATTTAATTTTTCTGCCAATTGTTTACGACCAATTGGACCTTTGCAATGAATCCAATGCAATATATCAATGCGTCGTAAATAGATAGGAAGTAACTCCGGAACCACTTCACTAATTTGTTCTAATGTGTGATCCATGATTACACTCCCTTGCATCTGGACGTTCATTGTCCAATGTGTCTAAAAACGACCACCTGATGGTAAAAAAATATAAAATCAATATTTCCTTACAATTTGTATTATAGCAGGTTCGATAACTTACTGCAAATGTAATCTCCTTTTCTTGTGAAATGATTCCTTAAATTGCATCTATTTGCATGTTTTTACTTATTCGAAATAAAAAAGTCATAGTACAAGGAATGCTTTCATTCCTATCATACTATGACTTATTAACTATCTATTGATTTAAGTCTTTACTTGACACCATTACTTCATCAATTAATCCGTATTCTTTTGCTTCTTCTGCTGTCATGTAATTATCACGGTCCGTATCTTTTTCAATGACTTCTAGTGGTTGACCGGTACGTTCAGATAAAATTTGATTTAATTTTTCTTTCGTTTTCAAAATATGACGAGCAGCAATTTCAATTTCTGTGGCTTGACCTTGAGCACCGCCTAATGGTTGGTGAATCATTATTTCAGCATTTGGTAAAGCAAAACGTTTCCCTTTAGTCCCAGCTGTGGCTAAGAATGAACCCATTGATGCAGCCATACCCATTACAATAGTTTGGACATCCGCTTTGACAAAGTTCATTGTGTCGTAAATAGCCATTCCGGCTGTAACTGATCCACCTGGAGAATTAACATAGATAAAAATATCTTTCTCTGGATCTTGGGCGTCAAGAAACAGTAATTGCGAAATTACTGAATTAGCAACTTCATCATTAATTTGACCGCTTAACATAATAATACGATCTTTTAACAGACGAGAATAAATATCATAAGCACGTTCCCCACGTGCAGATTGTTCGATTACAGTTGGTACTAAGTTCATTCAATTTCCTCCTTTTAGCTACAAAGTGATAATACCATCAAGGTCAGACATGGTCAAATACAACCTCTTAGATAATACTAAAATCACTCTTGATTCATTAAGTAAAATTCGCTATAATATTCGTATTGATTACTTGCACCCGTAGTGTAATGGATATCACATAAGATTCCGGTTCTTATAATGGGGGTTCGATTCCCTCCGGGTGTATTTTACCATATCAAGCGTAATAAAAACACTTATAAATGTTGATTTATTAGGGTTTTTAAAAAACTTGAGAATTGTTGAGACTAATATGAGCAAAATAAATCTAATGACTTTGTTATAAGAGACAACTAAAATATTGTGTGCTCCCATACTTTAAGCGAGAGAATTAAACTACTAGCTATTAGCGACAATCTGCTAATAGCTTTTTTGCTATCTATTTCAGACTTCGTCAAATCATTTTTGATAAATAAATCCCCCAAAAGCTTATTATAAAAGAATAACTTTTGGGGGTTAGTATAATGTCCATTGCATACGCTTTTTATACAAAAATAAATTGGAAAATATGACGCCATTTCACTGGATTTAAAATATGAAAAAATGGTTCATCACTACTTTGGCTATAGCCAATAAATAATCCGATAATAAATAAAAAGAATAAAGCAATAACTATCACTAATATTTTTTGCCATGTCTTCCATTGGCTAACCGTTGTCGTGACATAATCGGTACTAGTTCTCCATGATTGTTGCAATTTCTTCATCTGATTTACCTTCTACGTCTATTCGTTTCACATTTGCTCCGAGAGCGACTAGTTTATCTTCAAAATGATGATATCCGCGGTCTAAATACTCAAGACGCCCAACTTTCGTAACTCCTTTAGCGACAAGACCGGCAATAATCAAAGCGGCTGCTGCGCGTAAGTCTGTTCCTTGGACGGCTGCACCTTGTAAATCGGCAGGTCCTGTAATAGATGCCGTATCTCCAGCGATCGTAAACTGAGCATTCATCCGTCTCAATTCTTCTAAATGCATAAATCGATTTTCAAATACCGTTTCTTCCATCTCAGAGGTACCTTCCGCTAATACTTGCGCAACTGTAAATTGAGCTTGCATATCAGTTGGAAAACCTGGATAAGGTAGTGTTCGCACATTAGTAGCTAACAATTGTTTTGGTCCAATGACATGGAGGCCATCATCTTCTTCATTAATCTCTACACCCATTTCTTTTAATTTAGAAATTAATGGTAAATTATGCTCAGGCAAAGCATCTTTTATTAACACATCACCTTGAGTAACGGCTGCTGCAACCATAAATGTTCCTGCTTCAATGCGGTCTGGGATGACATAATGGTCAGTAGCAATCAGTTTATCGACACCTTTAATTTTAATTGTATCAGTTCCTGCTCCTAGTACATTAGCTCCCATTCGATTTAAAAAGTTTGCCAAATCGACAATTTCAGGTTCTCTAGCAACATTTTCGATGACTGTTGTTCCTTCAGCTAGTACAGCTGCCATCATAATATTTTGGGTTGCACCAACACTAGGGAAATCCATGTAAATATGAGCACCTTTAAGTTGGCTAGCCGTTGCTTCAACATAACCTGCTGTCGTAACTACTTCAGCCCCTAAAGCTTCAAAACCTTTAATATGTAAATCAATAGGTCGAGAGCCAATTGCACAACCTCCTGGCATCGCAACTTTGACATGCCCAAAACGTGCTAATAATGGCCCCATAACAACGACTGAAGCACGCATTTTACTCACTAATTCAAAAGGTGCTTCTGTTAATAGGTCACCACTTGCATCAATGATAATTTCATTTTCAGATTCGGAAAAATCCACAGATGCGCGAAAATGACGTAAGACATCATTCATCGTATAGACATCTGATAACAGTGGAGCATTCGTCACCTTGCTTGTTCCTTCACTGGCTAAAAGTGTTGCTGCTAAAATGGGAAGCACCGCATTTTTAGCGCCATCAACTTGGACAGCCCCTTTTAAAGGAGTGCCACCTTTAACCACCATATTTTCAATCATTTTTTGTGATCACCTCTTATTTTTCTTATAGCGTTCCGAATAAACGGTCTCCTGCATCCCCTAATCCAGGAACAATATAACTATCTTCATTTAATCCTTCATCTAAAGCTGCTGTATAAATATCAATTTGTGGGTAAGCTTCTTCAAGAGCTTTCACACCTTCAGGACAAGAAACTAAGCAAACAAATTTAATATGTTCTGGGTCTACTCCACGTTTAACTAATGAGTCAATTGCCATCATAGCAGATCCACCTGTTGCTAACATTGGATCCACAACGATAACTTGACGTTCACTAATATCTGTAGGCATTTTAAAGAAATATTCTTGTGGTTCTAATGTTTCGTGGTCACGATACATTCCAATGTGTCCAACACGAGCGGCAGGAATTAAACGTAACATTCCATCAACCATACCTAAACCAGCACGTAAAATTGGCGCAATTGCTAACTTTTTACCAGTAATCATTTTTTGTTTAGCTTTACCCATTGGTGTTTCAATTTCAACTTCTTCTTGTGGTAAATCTCTTGTGACTTCGTATCCTAAAAAGACCGTAATTTCGTTAACTAAATCGCGAAAATCTTTAGTTCCTAAGTTTTTGTCTCTTAACATAGCCATTTTATGTTGTACTAGTGGATGATCGATAACATGTAAATTACTCATAATAAACTCCTTTTCTTTGCCTAATTTGCGTTGATTTCATTGTATCTAATGTCAGCTATTTGAGCAAATATTCTTTTAGCTCTTTTTATCTTAGCACAAACGATTCCAAAGTGTGACCACCTATTTTTCAATTGTTTGTGAACTAGCTTTCAATAATCGATTACGATAAGCGCCATTTTCTGATGCGTCTGGATACAATTCAACCACAATTTTATCAATTTCAGGATTGCTATCAAAATACCGCAACGCTTCAAATAAGTGATGCATTGCTGATTGAATATCATTTCCTAATTTAAAGGTATGGCAATTGTCCGGAAGATTCTCTAGTAGTTTATCGTTTGCTGCTACTCCAATTTGCTCGTCCGTATGATGTTTAACATAATCTAATAGCTGATCTTTTTCAATCGCGATAACGGGTTGATTAGGACTATAATGACGATATTTCATTCCCGGCGATTTTGGCCGCTCACTAGTTTCTAAATCTGTTAATGACACTTGAGAAACCCTTAGATTAGGAATCGCTGATTCTAACATTTCACGTGTCACGTATCCTGGACGCAAAATTTGCACATGATGAGGATCACTGACATCAAGAACTGTAGACTCAACACCAATTTGACTAGGTTCAGAATCAAGCACACCAGCAATTTCACCATCAAAATCATGTAAGACATGATCGACACTTGTCGGACTAGGTTTTCCAGATTTGTTAGCTGAAGGTCCAACTAATGGAAATCCCGTTTCTGTAATCAATTTTTGGGTAAAACGATGATTAGGCAAGCGAATACCAACTGTATTCAATCCTCCAGTCACTACGTCAGGAAAAATCCCTGGTTTAACCGGGACGACTAAAGTTAATGGCCCTGGCCAAAAAGCTTTAATGATTTGATTGATAAGTTGCTTTTGCTCCTCTGTGAGTTCAGCAAAATTAAAGATTGCCTCAGGATAACTAATATGAACAATGAGCGGATTATCACTTGGTCTCCCTTTCACTTCATAAACTTTTTTGACAGCTTCAGCATTATTCGCAATTGCGCCTAACCCAAAAACCGTTTCAGTTGGAAAAGCGATAAGTTCTCCAGACTGTAGCAACTCAGCTGCTTTTTTTAATGTTTTTAACGTAAATGTTTCAGTCATTCTCTTCCTCCTTGTTGTGAACAACGAGTATTCGATCATTTCCAGTATAATCTTTCCTAATAGAGATATCACTATTTGGCATGGCTTCTGTAAAGATCCGTTTTACATCTTCTCCTTGTTGAAATCCAATTTCAGCAAGGAACCATCCATCTGCTGACAAGTAATCCGTTAAATTTGCACTAACCTTTTCATAAAAGGCCAGCCCATTATGATCAGCAAATAAGGCTGTCTGTGGTTCATAGCGTTTCACATCTTCTCCCATCAAGTGTCGTTCGGTTTGAGAAATATAAGGCGGATTGGTCACAATTAAATCAAACTTCTGAGTAGGAATTTGAGCCCATAAATCGCTATGCCACCATTCAATATTCGTATCATAATTAGCCGCATTTTTTTGAGCAATAGAAAGGGCTTCCTGGGAAATGTCACTAGCATGTATCTTTATATGAGAGTTTTCAAGGGCCAATGTAATGGCGATAATCCCGCTACCAGTCCCAATATCTAAAACTTTATTTAATTCGTGTTTCCGAATAAGATGATTTGCTAATTGGACTAAATCTTCTGTTTCCTGTCTGGGAATTAGGGTCGCTTCATCAACATAAAACTGACGTCCATAAAACCACGCTGAATGAACTAAATATTGCCAAGGGTAATGATCCAGAGCTATCCGCTTTATCCCCTGACAATATACCTTTTGTTGTTCTTCGGGCATTAGCTTCTGTGCGTATGTCATCCAATCCGTTAACGTCCATTGGTTCATGTCCCATAAATAGAATTTAGCAATTTCGGCATCTTTATCATACTTAGTCAAAAAATAAGAAGCTCGATCAAGAGCTTCTTTGTAGGTGATATTAGATATTTGATTCATTTAGTTCCTCAAGTCTTTCTGCTTGATCAGCTAATAATAAAGCATCAATTACTTCATCTAATTCTCCACTAATAATGCGATCTAATTTTTGAATCGTTAAATTAATCCGATGATCAGTTACACGATTTTGTGGATAGTTATAAGTACGAATCCGTTCTGATCGGTCACCAGTACCGACTAGATTTTTCCGTTTACTATCATATTCGCTTTGTTGTTCAGCTTGTAATTTTTCATAAACACGTGAACGTAAAATCATCATTGCTTTTTCTCGGTTTTGTTGTTGTGACCGTTGATCTTGCATAGCAACAACAACGCCTGTCGGTTCATGGGTCATGCGAACGGCTGATGCTGTTTTATTGACGTGCTGACCACCAGCACCAGAAGCATGATAAATATCTACGCGAATATCAGATTCATCAATTTGAAAATCCAAATCTTCAAGTTCAGGCATCACCCCAACTGTTGCTGTTGACGTATGGACACGACCTTGAGACTCTGTTTCAGGCACACGTTGAACACGATGCGCTCCAGATTCAAATTTCAATTTTGAGTACACATTTTCTCCAGAAATTTGTAAAATAATTTCTTTATATCCGCCAATATCATTAGCACTTGCTTCAACAACTTCTGTTTTCCATCCTTGAGATTCTGCATAATGGCTATACATGTTGTATAAATCGCCAGCAAATAATTGCGCCTCGTCACCACCGGCAGCTCCACGAATTTCCATAATGATATTTTTATCATCATTAGGATCTTTGGGAATCATTAATACACGAATTTCTTCTTCAAGATTTTCTTTCTCTTCTTTAAGCTCACGAAGCTCTTCTTTCGCCAATTCTTCCATTTCAGCATCATCAGTTTCATTTAAAACCTCTTCTGCCTCTTCAATATTCGATGTCACATTTAAGTATTTTTTAAAGGCGTCTACTTTTAGACGTAAATCGGCTTCTTCTTTAGATAATTCTCGGAATCGCCGATTATCATTAATTACTTCAGGATCGCTCATCATTTCCGCCACTTCTTCATAACGGGCAATGAACGTTTCCGCTTGATCAAATATCATGTCATCCCTCTTTCTTATCGGTCAATGTAAATTTGGTTGTCTTTTAAAGGTGGGTGATGGTAATGTTTGCGGCAAACTGGAAAATAAGCTTCATTCCCACCCACTTGAATTTGTTCACCATCATAAACAGGTTGTCCTTCATGAACCCGCAAATTCATAATTGCTTTTTTATCACAGAACCAACAAATTGTTTTTACTTCTTCAATTTTATCGGCTAAAAGTAATAGATATTTAGAACCTTCGAATAAGTGATTTTGAAAATCGTTTTTTAGCCCAAATGCCATAACTGGAATGTTTAATTCATCAACCACTTGAGCTAACTGATAAATATGATGACGTTTTAGAAACTGTGCTTCATCTACTAATACACAATAAAGTCGTTTCTTAACTCCAGCAACAAGATCATAAATATTCATTTCTTCATCGATGGGAATTGCATCACGACGTTCTCCTACTCGACTGGTCACATTTCCAACCCCATCGCGATCATCCGTTGCGGATGTCAATACGAGAACATCTTTATTTTGTTCTTCATAATTATGAGCAACTTTAATGATTTCAAATGATTTACCACTATTCATTGCCCCATATCGAAAAAATAATTGGGCCATATCGCTTCTCCTACACATTTGTTGTTACATGAATATCACAATAATCTATTTTACGTTTTATCCTATAGTAAGTCAATCAGAGGCCCAGGTTTTACAATTGTTACAAATTTTTTTATAATTATCAGCACGATTAAATGAGAAAAACCATTTTTATGTTAAACTATTAACGATAAAAAACGATATTTTTGATGAAAGAGGTTTCAGTATGACGTTGAAAACATCATTGGCTACTCAAGTTGGCCGAGCCACTCAAAACATCCTTAAACGAACGACCAGTGGAGGCACTAGCCTACCAGGAAAATTAGCTCAACGTTTCGATCCCCAATTACTCACTAATCTGTCTAAAGATTATGATGTGATTATCATTACGGGGACAAATGGTAAATCCGTGACAACTGCTTTAACAGTAAACATCTTAAAACAGGCTTACCCTCATGTAATGACGAATGATTCTGGTTCAAATATGTTACAAGGAATCATCTCAAGTTTCATTTCTGACTATCGTGATGCCAAAAAACATAACGGTAAAAAACTAGCTGTTCTTGAGGTTGATGAAGCTAGTTTACGTCATGTTACAGAACACATTAAACCGTTAGCTATCCTAACAACGAATATCTTCCGTGATCAAATGGATCGATATGGAGAAATCTATACCACTTATAACTTTATTTTAGAAGGAGCTAAAAAATCACCTAAAACGGTTCTACTAATGAATGGTGATGCGCCGATTTTCTCTTCTAAACCATTATCTAATCCAGTGAAATATTTTGGCTTTTATAATGATGATCAAACCACTGATAAATTAGCTGAGAATAATACCGATGGCGTTATTTGCCCAGAATGTGAGCATATTCTGCATTATCATTCCATTACATATAGCAATTTAGGAGACTTTTTCTGTCCTAATTGTGGCTTTAAACGACCAAAACTAGACTATGGAGTTAACCAATTACTTGAGTTGACGCCTGAATCTGCTCAATTCCAAATGGATGGCTATACCTATGATATTCCAGTTGCCGGTTTATATAATATTTATAATGCATTAGCTGCCTATACTATTGGTCGCTTTATGAATGTTAGTCAAGAAGATATCTATAAAGGCCTTAAAGGTGCTCAAAGAATGTTTGGTCGTCAAGAAGCATTGACTATTGACCAACATGATGTGCGTATTAACTTAATTAAAAATCCTGTTGGTTTAAACCAAGTCATTGATTTAGTCGCTTTGGAAAAAGAAGACTTCACGTTAATTACGATTTTGAATGATCGTCCCGCTGACGGACAAGATATTAGTTGGATCTGGGATGGTAACTTTGAAGAATTAGCTGAACTTTCAAATATAAAAAATGGTTTCGTTTCTGGATTACGAGTAAACGACTTGAAAAAACGAATGTCTGTTGCCGGATTTAGCGATGAGCAATTAATTCCATTGGATACGATTCCAAAAATAATTGAAGCTATTCGACAATCACCTCAAGAAAAAGTATATATTTTAGCGACTTATACCGCTTTACTTAATATTCGTAAAGAGCTAGCTAATCAAGGATATGTAAAGGAAAGAATGCAATAATGACACAAGAAATTAAGATTGCGCATTTATACGGAAATTTAATGAATACATATGGCGATAATGGAAATCTTTTAATGTTCCAATATTTAGCCAAAGAACTAGGTTATCAAACAACCACAGAGCTTGTTTCAATTGATGATACATTTGATCCAACAGCTTATGATTTTGTCTTATTCGGTGGCGGGCAAGACTATGAGCAAAAATTGGTAGCTAAAGATTTAGCCACTAAAAAAAGTGCTCTCGCTCAATATATCGAAAATGATGGTGTTTTACTGGGTGTTTGTGGCGGATTTCAACTACTAGGAAAATATTACATTAATGCGAGTGGAGAACGTCTAGAAGGACTAGGAATTCTAGATCATTACACCTTAAATCAAGAAAATTCTCGCTTTATTGGAGATATCGAATTGCATAATGAGCGTTTTAACCAAACTTATTATGGTTATGAAAATCATAACGGTCGTACTTTTTTAGGTGAAAATACTGACCCATTAGGTATTGTAGCGAATGGATTTGGTAATAACGGTGAGGACAAAACAGAAGGTGTCATGTATAAAAATACGTTTGGAACTTACTTACACGGTCCTGCGCTCGTTCGAAATGATCATTTTGGTAAAACTTTAGTTAATTTAGCTATTAAAAATCAGCAAAAACGTATCAATTAATAAAGTAAACGGTCGCGACAACAATCGCGACCGTTTCTTTAATTTAGAGCCGTCTCATAAATTTTTCTTGAAATATCTAAGGTCTGTTGATTATTTTCTCCTAGCGCTGTATCATCATGTTTTTCTAATTGCGTCACTAAATAATCAATATCTGCTTCTTTTACACCGATTTCTTCAAGAGTTGTTGGCATTTCAATTGATTGGAAGAATTCTGCTGTTTTATCAATAGCTAATGTGATTTTTTCCTCATCATTTGCTTCAGTAATTCCCCAAACATTTTCAGCATATTGAATTAATTTTTCGTATTTTTCTTCTTTACGAACTTTCATCGTCGCTAGCATGACAGGCGTTAAAGTCCGAGCATGATCCGTATTATTAAAAGCGGTAATTTCGTGGCCTAATTCATGAGTCGCCCAATCGGTTGGTACACCTGGTCGTAAAATATTATTAAGTCCGTTCGTGCAAATCCACATATAATTTGCTCGCACACTATAATCATAATTGTCAGCATTTAATTCAGGTGCTAACTTAATGATTTCACGTAATGATGCTTCAGACCACGCATCTTGTAACCGCGCATCAACTGGATACGTTAGATAATCTTCAAGTAAATGAATGAATGTATCTGTTAAACCATTACGTAATTGACGATCAGGTAGCGTATAAGTAATTTCTGGCTCTAAAACAGAAAACTTAGGGAATGTTTTTTCAGAACTGAAGCTTACTTTAGCTTTTAGTTCTTCAAAAGTAATAACTGCCCCGCTATTCATTTCAGATGATGTCGCTGGTAAGGTTAAAACCGTTCCGAAAGGTAGTGCCTCTTCAATTGGTTTTCCGGCCCCAATTCCTTGCCCAAAGATGTCAATTGGATCACCAGGAAACACTGAAGCAGCAGCAATAAATTTGGTCCCATCAATGACAGATCCTCCACCGACTGCAATAATAAAGTCAAAATTTTCTTCTTTCACTTTTTCGACTGCTTGCATTAGTGTTTCAAAATGAGGATTAGCTTCAATGCCACTAAAGGTATCCCATTTCCGATTACCTAATGCCTCAACGACACGATCAATCGTTCCAAATCGTTTAGCACTTCCTCCACCGTATGTTATAAGTACCTTAGCATTTTGTGGAATATAAGCATCCATCGCTTCAATTTGATTTTTCCCAAATAGAATACGAGTAGGATTATAAAAATTAAAATTAGCAATTTCTGTTTGCATAATATACCTCCTCAATCTAATACTTATTTTATCATGTCAACAATTTATAAGCTAAGAAATAGGAGGGAAGCTAATCGCACTTCCCTCCTATTTATCACAACGTTATTCACTTGCATTAGAAAATTGAGACTGATAGAGATCGTAATAAAATCCTTGTTGATTTAATAAACTTTCATGTGTTCCCGTTTCTAAAACTTCGCCATGCGACAACACAATAATTTGATCCGCATCTTTAATCGTACTTAATCGATGGGCAACCACAAAACTTGTCCGACCATGACGTAACTTCGCCATCGCTCGTTGAATAAGGATTTCCGTCCGTGTATCAATACTTGAGGTAGCTTCATCTAAAATTAAGATTTCAGGATCAGAGATAAACGCCCGAGTAATCGTTAATAACTGACGTTGCCCTTGGGAAATATTCGATGCGTCTTCATTAATAATGGTGTCATAGCCATGTGGTAATTTACGAATAAATGTATCGGCATGAGCTAACTGAGCTGCCTCAACCATTTCTTTATCGTTAACCTCTCTATGAGCACCATATTTAATATTTTCGCGAATCGTTCCTTTAAATAGCCAAGTATCTTGTAGCACCATTCCCATTCGATTACGTAACGTTTCTTTATCATAATCACGAATGTCTTTCCCCTCTAATTTAATACTTCCACCTGATACTTCATAGAATCGCTCAATTAAATTGATTAATGTTGATTTTCCAGCCCCGGTAGGACCAACGATTGCAATCATTTCCCCTGGCTTAACTTTTAAATTAAAATCAGTCATTAATAGATTTTCTTCTCCAGGTTCATAACCAAATTGAACATGATCAAACGTCATCTTATCATCCGTATCTAGTACAGGTAATTGTGAAGATGGATTTTCCATTTCATCCATATCTAAAAATGCAAAGATGCGTTCAGCACTTGTTGTCATCCGTTGAATTTGGTTCACCATTTGAGCTGTTTGTTTTAATGGCTGAGAAAGCATATTGGCGTATTGTAACATAGCTTGGACGTCCCCTAATGGTAAACTCCCATTGGCTACTTTAATCCCACCTACTACAGCAACAAGAACATAACCGATACTTTTAGCAACATTCATAAGCGGCGTTAATAATCCGGATAACAATTGTGCTTTCCAAGAAGCTTCATAATATTCTTGTGATTTATCTTTAAAGATAGCTAATTTGGCTTCTTCTTGATTAAATGCTTTGTTTTCTAATTGTCCCGCATAATTTTCCTCGATATAACCATTCAATTGGCCTTGTAGTTTCTGTTGCAAAGCAAACTGTTTTTGTGATTTAGGCGTAATAACTGCAATTATTACAAAACCTAGTAGTGCGGATGAAATACCTAATACAGATAATAATGGACTAATTGAAAACATCATATAAACGGTCCCAATAAAAATAGTGGTACTCATTAACAATTGAGCAATTGTCTGTTGCAAAGACATCGCAACGTTTTCCATATCATTGACTGCTCGACTTAGTATTTCGCCATTTGGAATACGATCAACCGTTTTAATAGATAAACGATTTAATTTATCACGCATGTCCTGTCTAATATCACGAATCACACGAGCAGCTAATTTGCTCAAAAAGAATCCTTGTAAATAGCGAAAAGTAGCACTCACAATATACATCACAACCACTATCATAATCACTCTTTTTAAAGCGTCGAAATCAATCGGATAACGCATTTGTCCATTAACTAATTGACGTCCTTGATTGATACCTTCGTAAATAATGGTCGTTGCTTGACCTAATACTTGGGGAGATAGTGTCTGAAAAATAGTTGCCGTAATTGAAACAAAGGCAACAAGTAAAAATCCCCATTTTCGATAAGACAAATAGATGCCTAAACGTTTAATGGTTCCCCAAAAGTCATCGACTTTATAATGACCCGTATGTGAAGCGGTTTTAACTTTTTCCTCCTTAGCCAATCTATTCACCTTCCTTCGTTTGTGATTCAGCAATTTCTCTATACACTTTATTATCAAGCAGTTCATCATGAGTACCAACACCGACAATTTTTCCATCATCAAGAACGATAATGCGATCAGCATCACGAATCGTATTGACACGCTGAGCAATAATTAGAGTAGCTGCTTGTTCAGTAATAGGTTGTAATGCTTGTCTTAATTTAGCATCAGTCGCATAATCCAATGCTGAAAAAGAATCATCAAAAATATAAATATTGGCTTGCTTCATAATGGCTCGTGCAATAGATAAGCGTTGTTTTTGTCCTCCAGAGAAATTATTTCCCCCTTTTTCGACGCGACCATCAAGACCGCCGTGTAATTCATGGATAAAATCATCTGCTTGAGCAATTTCTAAAGCACGCCACATTTCTTCATCACTTGCATCCTTATTCCCATATCGTAAATTATCTCGAACAGTACCTTGAAACAAATTAGCTTTTTGTGGCACGTATCCAATTAGATCCCGTAAATTGGCTAACGAGATAGCTCGAATATCAACTCCATTAATTTTAATTTCGCCAGATGTGACATCGTATAATCGCATAATTAAATGAGCAATAGTCGACTTACCAACACCTGTTCCCCCAATTATGGCTACTGTTTCACCAGGATGAATGGCAAAGCTAATATCTGTCAGTACTTCTTTCTCAGCTCCGGCAAATTGATAGCTTACATTATTTAAAACGACTTCGCCTGTTCCGAGGTTCTCTACTAATGTTGGATTTTCAGGATTCTTGATAGTATTTTCAGCATCCATCACTTCATTAATACGGTTTGCTGAAACTTGCGCTCTAGGAATCATAATAAAAATAAAAGTAAAAATAATAAATGAGAACATGATAATTGACGAATAGTTCACAAATGAAACGATAACTCCAACCTGAATTGTTCCGTTTGCGACTAATTGTGCACCAAACCAATTAGACAACACATTCGTTAAGCTTAAAACAATCACCATAATAGGCATTAACGCTGCCATGGTGACATTAATCTTGATTGAGGTGTTGGTATAATCATGATTGGCTTCAGCAAAACGATTCGCCTCATAATCACTACGATTAAAGGCACGAATCACTCGAATACCGGTTAATCCTTCTCTAAAAATTAAATTTAATTTATCTACTTTTTTCTGCATTGATTGGAATAATGGCGTTACCCGTTTTAAAATTAGACCGATAGCAATAATTAATATTGGTGTCGTTGCTAGAAAAATCGTACTTAGATGAGGACTGGTTATGACAGCCATAACTACAGCTGTCGTTAACATCGCAGGTGATAAAATAACAATTCGCAGTACCATCATAATAGCTACTTCCAATTGAACAATGTCACTTGAACTTCTAGTAATCAACGATGCTGCTCCAAATTCATCCATCACATCTTTTGAAAAATAGAGAACTTTTTCGTAAATTTGATTTCTTAATTGCCGCCCTAAATTATGACTGGCTTTGGCTGCTACATAGGCATTCCCAAAAGCCACTAGTAGCACTAACAAAGTTGCTCCCATCATTAAGGCGCCAATTGATAAAATCGCCTGAATATTACCTTGAGCCACTCCTTCGTTAACAATACGAGCAGTCATAGTTGGTAACATTAATTCACCAAACGCCTGTAATACAACAAACACTACACATAATAGAATTTGTCGTTTAGGAATTTGTTTTATGATTCGTAACATATGCATCTCCTTCTCTTAATAATAAAAATTAAAGATTCCTATTATAAAGTCTCACTTTGCTTTATAATAGGAAATCTTTATCTAGATATGATTTAATTGTCTTTATTACTTTCTGGTAAAATATCCGCTTCATCGTATAGACCTGATACTCGTTGATACCATTCAAATAAATGAATAAAAATCACTTTTAACACGGCGTAAACTGGAATAATCACAATTACGCCAAGTACTCCGAACATATTACCTCCTGTAATTAAGAGTAGCATAATAGTAATCGGATGAATCTCTAAATTACTTCCTAAAATTTGTGGAGAAATCACTCGGCTCTCAATTGTTTGCTCGATTGCAAAAACAATCGCTACTTTTAAAATCATACTTGGTCCAGATACAATCGCAATAATAATGGCTGGAATCATTCCAAGAAATGATCCTAAATAAGGAATAATATTTAAAAATCCTGCAGCAACCCCAATCACGGCTCCATACTGAAGGCCAATAATGTTATAACCAATCACAAACATAATGGCGACAGAAATAGCGACTAGAATTTGGCCACGAATATATTGACTAATCTGCTCGTTCATTTCAGTCAGTAACGTTAACGATTTTTGACGTACTTTTATCGGTAAAAAGCTAGCAATTTTTGCAGGTAATTTGTCGCCTTCTTTTAACATATAAAATAAAATAATTGGTGCAGTAAAAATCGCAATAATAATTCGCGATAATACCCCAACAAAAGATCCGATACTATTCACCGTACGATTAAGAATACTTTGCCAATTAAAATTTTCTAACTGATAATTATGCATAAAATCATTCACGAATGATTGCACTTCAGACTGCCACCCAGTCGGCAAGAATTGATTCACTTCTTCACGATAAGCTTGCCAAATTGTTTGCCAGTCTCTAATAAAGCTCTGTCCTTGATCAATCAAGTCAGGAATTAATAACGAAAGCAGAAACAGAATTAAAGCAATAAATAGCAGGACAATCCATGCCCCATAAAGACGTCGAATTCCTTTATTACACAACCAATTGACTAATGGAATCGTTAAATAATAAAAAACAGCTGCCAAAATGATAGGTAAGGAGACAATTTGTATAAATGTCCAAACTGGTTTAAAAATTGGCGAAATAACAGCAAACAAAAAAATAAGAACGGCAACTATTATTAAGATATATAAAATATTAATATATTTATTATCAACCATTAAGTGATAAAACCAAGAATTCTTGAGTTTATTCTTTGATTCTTGCGACATAACATCACCTCTCTATTATTTTAGCATAAGTCGATTTATTTACTGATAAATTGTTTCATTTCAAATATAATATAGAATAGAAATAACTAATGATTTGGAAAGGATGATTAAATGAGTCAGATGCTTTTGGGAGGATATACTCGTCAATCAAATCGAGGATTACATATCGTAACCATTGATGAAGATACTCAACAAATTATCGATAATTATCAATTAATTGAAGAAAAAAATCCCACTTATTTTGCCTTAAGTCGTGATAATCACCATCTCTACACCTTATCAGAAGCTCACGGAGAGCCTGGTGTCAGCCATTATCGATTGGAAAATGGTCAGGCAGAACTTAAACAACATCTTCCTGTCTTCCCTGGGAATGGTTGTTATATTTCTTATGATGAAGATAATAATAACCTTTATTTATCAGACTATCATCATGGTAAAGTGGCAGTTGTGACTTTAGACGAGAATGGCATGATGTCATTAACTGACATTGTTACCCATGAAGGAAGTGGACCTCATGAAAATCAGGATCAAGCCCATGCGCACTTTATAAAAAAAGCCCCAACAACAGATTATATTTATTCTTGTGATTTAGGGACTGATGAGGTACATACTTATCAACTAACAAATGATAATACATTAGAAGAAGTCGCTGTCCTTCATGCAGCACCAGGAACTGGACCTAGACATTTAGCGTTTCACCCTTCCCTTCCTATCGCTTATTTAGTAGGAGAACTCGACTATTCAGTGACAGTATTACAGTTAAATGAAGATGGAACGATTACTGCTGGTAATTCTCAAATCACTATTCCGACTGATTATGAAGAATTTAACTCAAGTTCAGCCATTCGCCTAACTAAAGATGCTCGTCATCTTTATGTCTCTAATCGCGGGCATAACTCTATTAGTAGTTATCGTATTTCTAATGATGGATTAACCCTTTACCCCATTGAAACAGTAGCAACCCATGCTGATTTTCCTCGTGATTTTAATTTTTCACAGGATGAAACCTTTATTCTAGTTGGTCACCAAAAAGAAAATAAAGTTACTCTATTTCAACGAAATAAAGAAACAGGCCGTCTTAACTATATTGATGAAGCCCCTATTGATGAAATTGTTTGCGTGGAACCTTTAAATGGATAAATGAAAAGAGAGGCCGGATAACTATCCGACCTCTTAATTTCTTAATACAGGATTATTGATTTGCAGAAACTGTTCCTACTTTATCCCCAGCAGCTACTTTCCCTTCTGCTGTAAAAGATAATTCAGAAACATCATTCATATTAGTAAAGATAACGACAATAGTTGTTTCTTTATCTGCTTCTTTTAATGCATCTAAATCAACATGAGCAATTTTATCGCCTTTACCGACTTGTTGGCCTTCTTCAACTTCAATTGAGAATGGCGCACCTTCCAGTTCCACCGTATCAATTCCCATATGAACGAGAACTTCTAAGTCAGAATCCGTTTTAATGTAAACAGCATGTTTTGTTGGGAAGATACTCATAACTGTCCCAGCAATTGGTGCATAAATTTCACCCGTTTCAGGGTCAACACCAAATCCATCTCCCATCATTTTTTGAGAGAAAACAGGATCATTAATCATATCAATTGCAACAAAATCACCGTTAGCTACAGCATAGACATCTTGTTTTGGTGCATCTGCACTAACTGTTTCTTCCTCTTTTTTCTTACGTTTTAAGAAATCAAACATTATTTCACCATCCTTAGCTACGTCTATATTATCACAGTTCTTGGAACTGTAAAGTAAGAGATTTTAAAATTTATAGATAATTGTTTTTACCTGACTTTTTATTTTTTCTTAAAATCTCAGGTCAGCAAATAAAATAATCTTCAATAACTATATTTCAACCATACTTTAGGCTATAATATGTACTAGTTTACTTTTAGAGAGGAATGAATGGATGATTGAAATTTTAAAAATCATATTCATTGGTATCATTGAAGGAATTACAGAATGGTTACCTATCAGTAGTACTGGTCATATGATTTTAGTAGAAGAATTTATGCAATTAAACTTAAGACAAGACTTTTGGGATATCTTTTTGGTTGTCATCCAACTTGGAGCAATCTTAGCGGTTATCTGGATTTATTTTGATCGTTTAAATCCGTTTAGTCCCAAAAAGTCCTCCCAAGAAAAAACACAAACTTGGAATACTTGGTTTAAAGTTGCTGTAGGTTGTGTCCCAGCTGCGATCTTTGGATTACTATTAGATGATTGGATGGAAGCCCATTTAATGAATTGGTTTGTAGTAGCAGTTGCTCTTATCGTTTATGGGATTGCTTTCATTGTCGTAGAAAATCGTAATGAACATCGGACTCCGAGTACACATTCAATGCAAGAGTTAACTTATAAAAAAGCGTTATATATTGGTTTATTCCAAACGTTATCTCTTGTGCCAGGAACATCCCGTTCTGGATCTTCTATTTTAGGTGCAACAATCTTAGGAACATCTCGACCAGTTGCCGCTGACTTTAGCTTCTTTATGAGTATTCCAATTATGTTTGGAGCTAGCGGATTAAAATTAGTTAAAGCCTTAATGGATGGTTTCCGTTTTACAGGGTATGAATACTTCATTCTATTCTTAGGTATGTTAGTTGCCTTTGTTGTTTCAGTCATAACAATTAAACTATTGTTACGTTATATCCAACAAAATGACTTTAAAGTGTTTGGATGGTATCGAATTATTTTAGGAATTATCGTTATCATCGCCTTCGGTTTCATTCGCTAGATAAGTTAAAGCAAGCAAATAATTGCTTGCTTTTTTATATACAAAAAAAACGACTAAGAACTAAATCTTAGTCGTTCCCTAGACAATGGGCCTTCGCTATTCACATTAGCAACCGGCCAAGTATCCACTTCCTGTGTTGACAATTAAATGTCTGATACTCTCTATTTCCACTACACAGACTTATTTGATGCTGTGTATGTCGCCTCATCGCATAACAGCTATTCTAGCATACTTGTTTTTAAGAAACAATAAAAAACTCACCACAAATTGTGGTGAGTAACATTTAAAATCGTTTATTTTTCCCGGATAACTTCAATTTTATAACCATCAGGGTCGATAGCAAAATAGTAATGAGGATCTTCTCCTGGTAATCCTTTTAATTCTGTCACATTAAGCCCTTTAGCTTCTTGTTCTTTATGAAGTTTTTCAAGATCATCAACTGCGATAGCAATATGACCATAACCATCACCAATTTCATATGGTCCGTGATTATAATTGTATGTTAATTCTAATTGAACACCACCACTAGGTAATTCCATATACACAAGAGTAAACTCATCATCTGGATAATCTTTCTTTTCAGCTACTTCATAACCAAAAGCTTCATTATAAAATTTCATTGATTCATCTAAATCTTGAACACGAATACAAACATGATCTAAACGCATGTTTCATTCCTCCTTTTCTTCCTATTATACTTATTATAACGGATGAAGAATCACTTAACAAAAGCTTTGATTAAATTACTCTAAAAAACCTTGAATTATCAATTATTCTTAGCTATGCTTACTATTGGCTTATGATTTTTCATGAGCATTATTATATAGAGAGAAGGTTTGACAACATGCGTCAAAGTAAATCATGGTTTACTTGGGTTAAAAAGCGTCCTCAAAAAGAGGTAAAAGAAAACGAACCAGTTACCCAACGCCGAGGTCAAAAAAAGCACTACACTAAAAATTATTTTTCAAGATACTTAAGCTATGTTAAGGCATATTTAAAACAACCTTTCCCTGAATTTGCTCATCCACAAGCGAATAATTCTTTTCATGGGTTAACAACTATCCTATTGATTAGTTTGTTTAATACCATTAGTTTAACCGCAGTTGCGAATTATTTTGTTTCTCGTTACGATTGGTTTGCCAACATTTCCATATTACCAAATGTGTCGTTTACATTCACACCTTGGTTATTTGCTATCAAAACATTCTTTTTCTTAGTGATTTCATTATGGTTGTTACCGGTTGTTATTCATTGTTTTAAAAAAATTATTTATAAAGAAGAGACTGATTCGGCTATTTGGTTAAGCGAATTTATGGGGATGAACGTATTCAGTTTAACCTTAAGTTTTATCGGCTTATTAATGGCATTATTAGCACCGCTATTATTTTTTGTCGTTATTCTATTCTTATTAATTATTCAACTTGTCATCCTTAATATGGCGGCTGTCGTAAGTTTTACACCATATTCAAATCAACGCGTTATTCCATTATTTTATATAATACTTGGCGCATTTTTTACTAATGTATTAATTGAATTTATTCTCTTTAGTCTTATTTTCTAACGATTGACAAATTTATTTATTTAGCATATGATAATTCTTATGAAAATAAGCGAGCATGGCGGAATCGGCAGACGCGCTATCTTGAGGGGGTAGTGAGAGAAATCTCGTGTGGGTTCAAGTCCCACTGTTCGCATTGAACCATTTCATTAAGAATCGCTAGTCTTTAAAAAGTAACAATGCTTACTGTTTTGAGAAAAATAACTTATCAATTGATTTACTAGGATATCCAATTATAGGATATCCTTTTTTCTTACAAAATTTTCAAACTTTTTCTAGTGGCTTATTCATTGATTGCCAATGTGAAACGATAGATTGAAAAATCAATGAATGCTATTCCAAATTTCTTAAGTACGGAATAATCAAAATCAACGAGATGATAAAAGCTATTCCATCTGCAACAGGTGTTGCCCACGCAATGCCGAATATCCCGAATATACTATTAAACAAGACCATAAAAAAGACATCCAAAGTCCCTTTTCTAAGTAATGACAGAATGATAGGTTGTCTTTTTCCCCCCGTAGCTTGAAAAATCGTAATAACCATAAAATTAATCACCGTAGTGATACAAGCAAGACAGATAATTCTTAGAAATGTCTGTCCAAACTGTACAGTTTGTGGATCCTTGATAAAAACTGAACTATTGGTGCAGCACCAAATAGTAAAAGTATTGTTCCGCATATAGCAACACTAATGCTGTAAACGACCGATGTTTGAATAGCTTGCTTCATTCTATCGATATTTCGAGAGGAATAATTATATCCAATCAAAGGTGTCAAATTATATTTTATGCGTCACGGTGAAACGATTTTAAATCGTTATAACCGCATGCAAGGATGGTCAGATGCGTTACTAACAGAAGAAGGGAAAACATCTCTCGAACAAACAAGGCAAGCACTCAAAAATGTTCCATTTTCTGCAGTGTACACAAGTGATTTGAGCCGAACAGTAGAGACCGCTAAAATCATTCTAGCGCAAAATCAACAGACGGATCCAAATATTGAAATTACTAAATTACCAGCATTCCGAGAAGAATATTTCGGTAGTTTAGAAGGACTTGATGCCATGTCTATTTGGAATGATATGGCTATATTTGCCAAAGAACATTTTGATGAAGCGACCATGACTGATAATGAGCGTGTGAGACGCCAAGTGGATGCATTCCACGCATTAGATCCAGAACATGAAGCTGAAGATTTCTTGAGTTTCTGGACACGCGTTGAACAAGGGCTTATTAAAGTGACACAACGTCATCGTGAGTCAGATCAAAATGTATTAATTGTTAGTCATGGGATGACCATTCGCAATATGCTTCATGAATTGATTCCGGAATTTTCACTGAATACATTCTTAGATAAGGGTAGCGTCTCTATCGTCCGTTACCAGGATGGTCACTATCACTTAGATAGTTTTAATCAATTAGATGACTTTGATTAATGATAATAGCAGCATGTCAGTGCTGCTTTTTTATTTGCCTTTTATCAAAGACATAAAAAAGGGGCACCATACAGTGCCCTTGAGGTATAAATTAAAGTGAAACAGTGTTAAATAATTTTTAATCCTCAGTGTATGTTACACCGGGGTTGAAAATGCCTTTAGGATCCAAAGCGTTTTTGATCGCTGTTAATGCACGATCGTAAGCTTCGTTGTGGAAACGCTTGAAGTAAGGTTTCTTCTCACGTCCGATACCATGTTCAGCAGAAGGTAAACCACCGAAATCACGAATCATGTCGTAGAGACGGTCTTCATATTTTTCAAGTAATTCTTCCCATTCATCATCAGCGTAGTCATTTTGAAGCACACAGATATGAATGTTACCATCCCCAGCATGTCCAAAGTATGCGCTATCGATGTTGAGCTCTTCACCGAGTTTCTTGGATTCAGCCACTAAATCTGTAAAGTGGTTAGTCGGTACACATGGGTCGTACATCTTCCAACTTGCAGCAGCATCGATACCGTTTAAGATATTATCACGTACTTTCCACGTTCTGACGTGTTCTTCCTCTTCAAGTACTTTGTGTTCAAGCGCATGGTTCTTCCGAGCAATTGAGAGTAATTCTTCAATCTGCGCTGCGAGGTCATGCTCGTTATTTCCGGCAAGTGTCACTAATAAATGTGCGTTACCAGGGACTTCAGGAACAGTTTCTTTTACTAACTGTTCAGAAAGTTCCACACCTTTTTTCTCGAGTAATTCAAGCGCAACAGGACGAAGTGTTGATTTCAAGATGTTGCCGACTGTCGGTGCTAACTCTGTGACGTTTTCATAACCAATCAAGATGGATTTTTCGAGACGTGGACGTGGGGTAATCTTTAATTGGAAGTTAGTAATAATACCTAAAGTACCTTCTGCGCCGATGAATAAATCTTTTAAGTCGTAACCAGAAGCATCTTTGTTGTTTAAACTACCACAGTGGATAGCGTCACCATTAGCTAATACCACATCAAAACCGCGAATGTTATCACGTGTCACCCCATAACGGATCGCACGCATACCACCAGCGTTTGTGCTAGCTGTACCAGCGACAGTTGCTGTTTTTTCACCAGGGTCAGGTGCGTAGAAGTAAGGTGTGTCTTCTAAGTATTCAATGATATCGATCAAACGCACACCGGGTTCAACATTTAACGTTAATATTTCTTCGTCCATTGAAATAATTTTGTTCATTTCTTTGGTACTAACGAGCCATGCTTCGTCTTTAGGGTAGGCTGCACTCGTTAAGCCTGTCTGGGTACCGATTGGCACGATGTGGACGCCTTCTTCATTCGCGCGTTTAACAATTTCTTGTACATCTTCGGTGGATTCAGGGAAGGCGATTAACCCAGCTTTCCCGAGGACTTTTTCACCAGCACGAGATGTTAAATAGCTTTCAGGAACATTTTGTTCAATTTTCATTTTACTAGAGCCTCCGTTTTCTGTTTTTCGTGTAAGCTTTTTCATCATAACTCATTATAATAGAAAAATTCTCCTATCCATTCGCTTCGATGATGTCCACCACTGCATTAATGATGACTTCTTTGTTTAATCCTTTACGTCCCATAGTTTTCTCCTCACTTCCTAATGCTGTTAGGTTTATTTTATCCTAACAGTGTTAGGAATTCAAAAAAGTAAAAATACTCTTTACAAACTATTGATTTTTTAATTTCTATACCCCTTAGAAAAGCCTCTAGAGCCACGTAGCATGTTCGGCATTAAAAATCTCTCTTATTTTTGAATTCATTTAATTCTCAAAATTGGGATTTATAATTTGCTGCTATTTGATTAACGCAAATGAATCTCGTATCATGTTTATTTTATATTCTTTCTTTTCACCTATATCAAAAAAGACTTCTGTAAAGCAGAATGTATCTGCTCTACAGAAGCCATTATTGCCAATAGATGTATTTATCTATTTTAGACTTGAAACCACCTTCATATAAACCTTTATTAATCACGATTCCTTTTATAAATTAATTCAAAATGGTGATGACATTTTTTACAAATATATTTGTGCGTATCTAATTGTCGTTGTCGATAAACTTTTATGCCGCATCCCTTACATTGATAAATTAACCGATAATTGGTATCAGAAAATCGTGGGCAATAGCGTAATCCGTTTACTTTCTTCAATAGCATTTTAAAGTCCTTATCTTTATGCTGATACCCTTTACCACTCAGATGTAAGTGATAATGACATAATTCATGTTTGATAATACCTATTAAAATATCGTTATCAAAATCGTGTAATAGTTTGGGATTAAAATCTAAATTATGCGTTTTTAAATGATAACGTCCGCCAGTGGTTCGCAAACGCGAATTCCATTGTGCTTTGTGCCGAAATGGTAACTGAAAATAGTTCTGAGAAATGTTTTCAACTAGGCTTTGTAATTCTTTATTTGTCATTATTCACCTAACGGAATCATACTTAAACCAATTCGTCCTCGCTCTTTATCGACTTCTTGCACCCAAACATCAATAATGTCACCTACTGAAACAATATCTAATGGATTTTTGACAAATTTACGACTCATTCGCGAAATATGCACTAATCCATCTTGCTTAACGCCAATATCAACAAAGGCACCAAAGTCAACAACATTTCGAACAGTTCCTTGTAATTGCATGCCTTCTTTTAAATCACTAATCGCTAAGACATCAGATCTTAAAACTGGACTAGCAACTTCATCACGTGGATCTCGTCCTGGTGCCATTAAACTAGATAAAATATCGGAAACTGTTTCTTCACCAACACCATATTTTTGAGCAACTTCTGAGTGATTTAATTGTTTCAACGTTGCAATATTTTCTTCAGAATTCACATCACTAATATTAATCTCTAAATCGTTTAGTAGTTGTTTAACAAATTCATAATTTTCTGGGTGAATTCCCGTATTATCTAAAATATTGTCCCCTTTTGGCACTCTTAAAAACCCGGCTGATTGTTCATATTTTTTCGGTCCCATTTGTTTTACTTTTTTTAGTTGATCTCTAGAAGTAAATTGGCCATTTTCATTACGGTATAAAACAATATTCTTAGCTACTGTTTTCGTTAACCCCGCAATATGTTCTAATAAAGGTGCACTGGCTGTGTTTATATCAACACCTACACGGTTTACTACCGTTTCAACAGTAAAGTCTAATCGGTTGCTTAATTGTTTTTGCGAAACATCATGTTGGTATTGGCCAACTCCAATCGCTTTAGGTTCAATTTTAACCAGTTCCGCTAAAGGATCTTGTAAGCGTCGAGCGATACTTACAGCAGAACGTTCTTCCACGTTATAATCAGGAAATTCTTCCCGGGCAATGGCACTAGCTGAATAGACAGAGGCCCCTGATTCATTAACAATACTATACGCTAAATCCATTTGATCTTCTTGGATTAAATCAGCAATAAAACGTTCTGATTCTCGACTAGCGGTCCCATTTCCAATAGCGACTAAATCAATTGAAAATTCATTAACTAAGTCACGAACAATTGTCTTCGCTTGGTCAACTTTATTCACCGGTTGATGCGGATAAATCACTGTTTTAGTTAACACCTGTCCAGTTTCATCGACTACTGCTAATTTACATCCTGTTCGGAAAGCAGGATCTAGTCCAAGAACTGTTTTCCCTTTGACAGGAGGTTGCATTAATAGGTGTCCTAAGTTATCAGCAAAATTGGCAATAGCATGAGCTTCCGCTTCTTCAGTTAATTCGGAATGAATGTCTCGACTCGCTGCCGGAATTAAAAACCGATTTAATGAATCTTGGATAGCATCTTGAATTTGTTTGACACTAATCGGATGACCTTCTATATAGCGATTCACAAAATGAGTAAGCACATCGAACTCGTCATATTGAACTTTAGTTGTCAGTACCTTTTGCTTCACCCCACGGTTAATAGCTAAAACTTGATAAGGCTTTAACTGCTTCATAGGTAGTGAAAAGTCATAATATATTTTATAGATACCTTTATCATCTTCAGCTTTCGCACGTTTTGACGTTTCTAATTTTCCATTTTGATAAAGATATTGTCTTAACCATTCTCGGTTAGACGCATCATCAGCTAACCATTCACACATAATTTCGTGAGCTCCAGCTAACGCTTCATTTACATTCGCAATATCATCATTTATATAGTTAGCGGCCTCTTTTTTGACGTTACCTGTTTTTGGTCCTGAAAACAACCATGTGGCTAATGGTTCTAATCCATTTTCTTTTGCAATTGTGGCTTTTGTCCGTCTTTTTTGTTTGTACGGTGCATAAAGGTCTTCCACTCTTTGCATAACAGTCGCTGATTTAATGTCTTTTTCTAACTCAGGAGTTAGTTTGTCTTGTTCCGCAATGGCATTCAAAACCGTTTCTTTACGCTCTTCTAAATTATTAGTGTAGTCATACGTTTCTTGAATTTCACGAATTTGAAGCTCATCCAAAGACCCCGTCATTTCTTTACGATATCGTGCAATAAAGGGAACCGTATTTCCTTCCTCTAATAAATTTAAAACCGTCGTCAACTGCTTCGTTGAATAGGTTAACTGTTGGCTAATTTGATCAATCAATTCTTTATTCAAACTTGTCATCCTTTCTTAGATATTAAATATACTATATTCCTCCATAAAGTGTCCAATTTGATTAGAAATATATATCGAATAAGTTGCTTTAAAAATTATTCTTCGCTATAATTAGCTTATCGAAATTCGTTTTCCATAAGGGAGTAATCAGCGGCTCTAGTCGTGATAGTATCAACAGACAGGTAGACGATAGCTACTGGTACTATTTGAAATGGTGAGACTTATGGCTACTGTTCTTCTATAGTAGTCATAAGTCTTTTTTTATGAAAACGAACGGAGAAAAATTATTAAAAGGAGTGAATAGAATGTCTGATTTAAATCAGCAAAAGTTTTTTGCTCAAGACATTGATTCTGTTAAACAAACGCTAGATTCCTCTGAGCAAGGATTATCAGCGCAAGAAGCAAAACAACGTCTTGATAAATACGGAGCAAATGAAATCCGTGAAGGCGAACAAAAATCGACGCTTCAAAAATTCATTGATCAGTTTAAAGACCTAATGATTATTATTCTTCTAATTGCAGCAGGTCTATCTGTTGCCTTAGAAGGTAGCGAAGGTTTAGTTGACGCTATTATTATTCTTGCTGTTGTATTAATTAATGCCATTTTAGGGGTTATTCAAGAAAATAAAGCCGAAGACGCTATCAACGCATTAAAAGAAATGTCTTCACCAAAAGCAACGGTTATCCGTGATGGTGAACAGGTGGCAATTGATTCCAGAGAAATTGTCCCAGGAGATGTCGTTGTTCTTGAAGCCGGAGATGTGGTCCCAGCTGACCTTCGTTTATTTAAAGCAACTTCATTACAAATCGAAGAAGCTGCCCTTACCGGTGAATCAGTTCCTGTTACTAAAGAACTAGATTTAGTTGCTGAAGATGCAGGTATTGGTGACCGTACAAATATGGCTTTTTCAAGTACTAATGTGACTTACGGTCGTGGTCAAGGGATTGTCACTGGTACAGGAATGGATACCGAAGTTGGTAATATTGCCGAAATGCTAGAAGGAGCAGAAGGTAAAACCACTCCACTTCAAGAAAACTTAGACAGTTTAACGAAATTCTTAACTTACGCGATCGTTGCGATTGCCGTCTTTATTTTTGTGATTGGTTTATTTAATGGACGTGAGTGGGTTGAAATGCTATTAACAGCTATTTCAATTGCTGTTGCTGCGCTTCCTGAAGGTCTACCTGCTATTACGACTATTATTTTAGCTCTAGGGACACAAAAAATGTCTGACAGAAATGCATTGGTACGTAAATTACCTGCTGTCGAAACACTAGGTGGTACTGAAGTTATTTGTTCTGATAAAACAGGGACACTAACTCAAAACAAAATGACCATTGAAAAAGTTTTCTACAACGGTGAAATGCATGATGCCGCTGAAGATATTGATTTCAATGAACCAGTCTTTAGAATTATGAACATGGCAAATGACACAAACATTAATTCTAACGGTGAATTAGCTGGTGATCCAACTGAGACAGCTATGATTCAATTTGGATTTGATAAAGGATTTGATGTCCGTGAAGTCTTGGAAACTCAACCACGTTTAGGGGAAGTTCCATTCGACTCTACTCGTAAAATGTCATCTACGTTCCATCCAACTTCTGAAGCATTTAAAGATCAAGCTCCTTATGTGTCAATGACTAAAGGTGCTCCTGATGTTTTAATTTCAAACTGTAACTACTATTATGATAACGGTGAAATTAAAGAATTAACGGAAGATGTCCGCGAAAAATTACTTGATACTAACCATTCTATGGCGACACAAGCACTTCGCGTTTTAGCAATGGCATTCAAATATTATGATGAAGAACCTGCTAATTATGATTCAGAAACCTTGGAAAATGATTTAGTATTTGCTGGACTTATTGGTGAAATCGACCCTGAACGTCCAGAAGCTAAAGAAGCGATTACTAAAGCAAAAGGTGCTGGAATCCGTACAGTTATGATTACTGGTGACCACAAAGATACCGCAGCCGCAATTGCCGCTCGTTTAGGTATTATTGACGAAGGCGACGATTCTTCAGTAACCACTGGTGCTCATTTAGATGAGTTATCTGATGAAGAATTAGCTGAAAAAGTTGAACATTATTCTGTTTATGCTCGTGTATCCCCACAACATAAAGTGCGCATTGTTGAAGCTTGGCAATCACATGATAAAGTTGTTGCGATGACTGGTGATGGGGTTAACGACGCTCCTTCATTAAAACAATCAGATATCGGTATTGGTATGGGAATTACTGGTACAGAAGTATCTAAAGGTGCTTCAGACATGGTATTAGCAGATGATAACTTTGCAACTATCGTTACAGCTGTTGAAGAAGGTCGTAAAGTCTTCTCAAATATTCAAAAAGCTGTTCAATTCTTGCTTTCTGCTAACTTAGGTGAAGTAATGACCTTATTCTTCGCTACAATGTTAGACTGGCAGATTTTAGAACCTATTCATATTTTATGGATTAACCTAGTAACAGATACTTTCCCTGCTATTGCGTTAGGTCTTGAAGACGCAGAATCTGATGTTATGGAACATGATCCACGTGGTCGTAAAACTGACTTACTTTCTGGTGGTGTCCTCGCATCAATCATTTATCAAGGGTTATATGAAGGTGGCATTACCTTATTCGTTTATTGGTATGCACAACATATCATGCAAGTCGAACATGTTGATGCTGAAGCTATGGCATTCTTAACCTTAGCCTTCATCCAATTGTTCCACGCATACAACTCTAAGTCTGTCTTCAAATCACTATTTGCAACGAATCCATTTGGTAACAAATGGTTAAATATTGGAGTGTTAGCTTCAACCGTCTTAATGTTAATTACTGTCTTTGTTCCAGGATTAAATAACGCCTTTGGTACCAACCACTTAGTAGGCGATCCTAACTCTGTGACGATGTGGACAGTCGTTATCTTAGCTGCCGCTTCAATTATTGTTTACACCGAAATTATTAAAGCTATTTTACGCGCTACTGGTTATGCTGAAAAAGCTCAATCAAAAACGAAAAGTAAAAAATAATTTCAGAGGATAAAGTAAAACGAGCGAGTTTGAACTCGCTCGTTTTTTTATCTCTTCATTTAAAAATACACTTATTTCATCGTGACAAACTCTTCAGCACCAGTCGGGTGAATCGCAATTGTTTGATCAAATTGTGCTTTAGTTGCTCCCATATTAATAGCAACTGCAAATCCTTGTAAGATTTCATCCATACCAAAGCCGATACCATGTAAACCGACAACACGCTCTTCATCGCCAACAACAACTAATTTCATTTTAACTGTTCGCCGATTAGAGGTAGCAGCTGAATACATGTCAGCAAAACTTGATTCATAGGTTTTTACTTTGTCTGCTCCAAATTTTTCTTTGGCTTGAGCTTCTGTATACCCCATCACGCCAATTGGTGGATGACTAAAGATAACAGTCGGAATCATATCATAATCGATATAAAATTTATCTGCTCCATTAAATAGATGATCACTTAACGTACGCCCTGCTTTGATAGCTACAGGGGTCAATTCTACCTTACCAATAACATCTCCGAAAGCATAAACGCCTGGTACATTCGTTTCATGATAGTCGTTAACTTTAATGAAACCTTTATCGTCTAACGCAATATCTGTATTCTCAATGGCCAATTTATCAGTATTAGGTTCACGTCCAATCGCATAAATCACTTTTTCAGCCGTTAGACTATCGCCTTCTTGGAAATTAACCGTTAATTGGTCATCATTGTTCTTAACAATTTCAGCTACATTATGATGCGTTAAAATTTTCACACCTGCTGCTTGCATTTCTTCAGTTAAGGCATCGATGATTGTCGGTTCATAATCACGTAATGGGCGTTCTTTACGAACAGCTAGGGTAGTTTCAACACCTAATCCGTTTAAAACACCCGCTAGCTCAACAGCGATATAACCTGCTCCGATTAATACAACTGATTTAGGTAACGTTTCCCAAGCAAAAAAATCATCAGAAACATCCACATGTTCGATACCTGGAATGTCCAATAAACGAGCACGTCCACCAGTAACTACTGCAATATGCTCACCGTAGTATTGTTCCCCATTCACTTCGACGATATGATTATCGATAAAATTAGCATGACCTTCGACAAAATCTGTTCCCCGGCTTTCAAATCCTGAAAAGTATGAGTTATGAACACGATCAATATACGCTTCACGACTTTTGCGTAATGTTTCAAAGTCTAATGTTTGATTATCAACTTGAATTCCGTATTCTGGACCAAACCGTTTAATATCTTCATTCAGTTGAGAGCCATACCACATTATTTTTTTAGGAACACAACCGACATTAACACAAGTACCTCCAACAGCCTTTTCTTCGATGATCAATGCTTTTTTTCCGTATTCTGCTGCTCGGTTAGCGCTAGCAATACCAGCACTTCCGCCACCTATAGCTATAAAATCGTATGTTTGCATAACGTCCCTCTTTCTATTTTTTTGATGGTGCTACAAATTGTGAATTCATAACAAAATGAACAGGTTCCTGTTTAATTGTCGTTACCGGAATTTGTGACCGTTGGGTTGTGTCTGAAATAATTTCACTAACATATACATAGCCAATGGTTTCTTTAGCTGGGATTATCGCTTGATATTTTCCATGATTATCGTACGCATGGTAATATAAATTACCCTCTTCGTCATAAGCATACGCATAAACCAGCACCCAGTGATTACCGTAAGCTGATCCTAAGATACTTGTTGTTCCGACAATTACCGGTCCTTTGCCTGCTTTAATTAATTCCGGTACTTTCTTTTCAGTCAGTAGACCATAATGTGCTTGATAGCCTGCAGGTTTTAATAAATAATTTAAACTGAACGACAAATTCCACACATAAGAGCCTTTATGTAGTGGCCAATGATCAATTGGACCTTTTAATCCCTTTAACAAGGTTGAAAGGGATAAATCATTATTAGTATCACGTTTTACCAAATAATGAGCAAGTACCGCACTAACATAGGAACCACATTCTCCGACTGACCCGGTATTTTTCCAATGTTGATAAGGTCTAAATGTCTGTGCATCCAGGCCTATCCATTTTAAATCCTTCATAACACCACTCCTTATAGCTTTATTATATCATGCCCCTATTTTAGCCTCTAAATTTATGCTTGATTCTAAATTTCTCATAAATTTTTTAGAGATATAGCGTTTTCTCATCAGATTATTGCTATAATGATAAAAGACATATTGAATAATGGGAGGATCCCCTTTGACTGAAGAAAATCAATTAATGGATGTGACTTGGCATTTAAATCGTACATTATTGGCGATTTTATTTGTCAGTAATTTTTTTCCATTTTATATAACAGTGATCGTATTTATCGTTGAATGCATTATTCTTGCTTCTTTAGGAGCGTTTCGTCGCATCGATAGCCGACAGAATGCTTCCCCCTATTTATGGGTATTTGTTGCTTACTCTATATTAATTTCAATCATTTACCAAAATTATGTAGGAATAGGCATTAGTTTTGCATTTATTTTACTTATTTTTTATTTCTATTATTATCAAACAACCATTAAACCCTATTACTTTGAAGAATTACTAAATATCGCTTTAATTAGCTCGTTTGTAGTTTTTATTTTTGCTTTTTTAGAACATTTTAATTATATTCCTGAATGGGATTATACCTTTATTTCAAAAGCAATGGGACGTATGCACCGCAATCGCGTCGAAGCAACCTTTTTTAATCCTAACTACTACGCCATGATGTTAGAATTTTTTATTATGATTGGATTTTATAAATTTTTTAAAACATCAAAATGGCGAAAACGACTCGCTTTTATATTTATTACTTTATGTAATTTAACGGCATTATTCTTTACTGGGAGTCGTACAGCATTGCTAGTTGTCGTAGCTGCAGTGTTTGTCTTCCTTTATGTTGATGGTTTTAAACAAACGGCCATTTATTCATTTTTAGGTGCCTGTGTCCTACTCACCATCTTATATTTTTTAAATTTATTACCTCGTATGGATGATATTTTATATGCCTTTGAGGATCGATTTGTTATTTGGGATGTTGCTGTGAAAGGTCTTAAAGATAATATTTGGTTTGGACAAGGCCCATTAACATTTATGAATATTTGGCAGGACTATGGTGAAAAATATACTCAGCATGCTCATAATATTGTTCTTGATACGTTATTAAGTTATGGCATTATTGGTTCAGGATTATTAACTGTCGCCTTTTATCCTTTTGCTAAAATACTTAACAAAATGCGTCAATTTCCTCAATTACGCAGACGATTAGCTTTAATTTGTAGTTTTATTGCTGTCGTATTAGTCCATGGATTAACTGATTTACCTATCTTTTGGATTCAAACAGCTTTTCTATTTTTATTTATCATTCTTAGTGCTAAAAATATGCTTCATGAAGCAGAATTAGGGATTTATCGTCCACAAGACACAAAAAAAAGGAGTTAGTTTTAAAACTAACTCCTTTTTATCTGTCAATTACATTTCTTGAGGTGCTTCAACACCTAGTAATGCTAAACCTTCTTCTAATACTTTTGTAACCGCATAGACTAATGATAAACGAGATTGTAATTCGCTATCTTCATTTAAAATACGTGTATGTGCATAGTAACGGTTAAAGCTTTGAGCTAAACCAATCACATATTTAGCAATAACTGAAGGTTCATAAGTCATGTATGCTTTCTCAACAATACTTGGGAATTGATTCAATTCTTTAACTACTGAGAATGCTACATCATCAGTTAATTTAAATTCTTGGTTATCAGTTGCTTTGCTGCCATCGAAACCAGCTTTACGTAAAATAGAATGTGCACGGGCATTAGCATATTGAACGTAAGGACCCGTTTCCCCTTCAAATTGAACAACTTCTTCAAGAACGAAGTCAAAAGTATTTAGACGATCATTTTTCAAGTCATGGAAAATAACCGCACCGACACCAACTTGATGAGCTACTTCATCTTTATTTGGTAAGTCAGGGTTTTTACTTTCAATTTGTTCTTTAGCTAGTTCAACGGCATCATTAAGCACGTCTTCAAGTAAAATAACATTACCTTTACGTGTCGATAATTTTTTACCACCTGCAGTGATTAAACCGAATGGAATATGGTGCATTTGTTCTTGCCAATCATGACCTGCACGTTGTAATACAGCTTTCAATTGTTTAAAGTGATAGCTTTGTTCATTACCAACTGCATAGATAGATTCGGCAAAATCAAATGTTTCTTTACGATATTCAGCTGTAGCTAAATCACGCGTAATATATAGAGAAGCACCATCAGATTTTAAGATTAATGCTGGATTTAAATCAAATTCATCCAAGTTAACAATAGTAGCTCCTTGGTTTTTCTCTAATAGGCCTTTTTCATCTAATTCATCTACGATTCCTTGAAGTCTATCATTATAGAAAGCTTCACCAGTATAATAGTCAAATTTAACCCCCAATTTATCATAAATACGGTTAAATTCTTTTAAGGATTCATCTTTAAACCATTTCCATAATTTGACGGCTTCTGGATCGCCATCTTCCAATTTTTTAAACCAATGACGACCTTCATCGTTTAATGAATCATCTTTGTCAGCTTCTTCATGGAATTTAACGTAATATTCAAGTAATGAAGCAATTGGATCAGCTTTAACGGCTTCTTCACTACCCCAACGTTTATAGGCAACAATTAATTTACCAAATTGTGTTCCCCAGTCACCTAAGTGGTTAATACGGATAGGATTGAAACCAACTTTTGCTTCAATATTCGCAATCGCATTACCAATAACAGTAGAACGAAGATGTCCCATTGACATTGGTTTCGCAATATTCGGACTAGACATATCGATTGTAACGTTTTCACCTTTACCAATATGTAGTTGACCGAATTCATCACCTTGAGAATAAATTTCTTTTAAGATATCTTCTGTTACTAATTCTTGATCTAAGAAGAAGTTAATGTAAGGTCCAGCAACTTCTACTGAGCCAATACCTTCACCAGAAATATTTTCTGCTAATTCTTCAGCAATCGCATTTGGGGATTTTCGGAGTTGTTTAGCCAATACAAAACATGGAAATGCCACATCACCATGTCCTTCGTGACGAGGTACTTCTAACACATCATAAATTTCATCTTTCAATAAGTCTAAGTCTAATGACTGATCAATTGCATCAGCAACCAACTGTTTTAAATCCATAAAAATTCCCCCTCTGAGATTATAAAAAGTACTATTTTTTCAAATAGTACTTTGATTGTTTTTATTATTATACCATTTCCCTAATTCTAAAGAAAGTCAAATTAATACCTAATCAGACAATAATTAGACCATGAACCATTATTACTAAAAATAATTAGTTTATGATTAACCTAGAACCTCTTTTTCAACAGTTTGTTTCATTTCAATAATTTTGTCAATATTTTTAGATTTAAAAGGTAGTGGAATCATGCAAGCAGGAGATAAAAGTAAATTTTTACCTTCTAGTTGCGTTATCGCATCTTTAATTTGATTTTCTAAAGCCTCTAAGTTATCTTCAGTGATATCTAAACGTTTTAATCCACCCATTACAGGAGCTTCGGCTTGCTCTTGCCCTTTTTTAATATCAGGTTGTGATTCTCCAACATGCCAATTAACGACTTGTACCGGAAATTCACCAATGAAATCTGTCATTATATTTGATCCATGTAAATGAACAACGTTTAACCATCCTTGCTCAGCACCAGAAATCACTTTTTTATCAAACGGTAACCCGTATTCTTCATAAATCGGTTGCGTTGTTTTATCAAAGTCAGCTAATTGTGTCGCAAAATAAATACCGTCAGCTCCTAATTCAATAGCTCTGTGTGCTAACTGAGCATGCGTTGTAGCAATTTTATCGAGAGCATGTTTTACTAAATTACCATTTCCTTCTGCAATATGATCTAGAACCTTTCCTTTTGAAAGCTTATGCGCAATCGTTAATGGACTAAAAATGGTCATAATAATAGGCGCTTCCCCATTTACTTTTTTTAATAGAAGCTCCAAATATTTTAGTTCACGAGCTAAAGCTTTAGACTCAATAGTAACTTCAGGTAACTTTTTCCAATCTTCAGCCGATTGAATTGGTGTACTAACTATTTCAGACATCCCTCCAGTTTTAACCGGTTCGTGATCAATTGTCACCCCATAGTCTTCTACTGTGTACATTCCATTATTTAATGTTTTTATCCAATCCAAGTTAAATCGTTTGAAGTTTTTAAATGTCTGTTCAGCAATTTTTTCTGGATCACGATCAATGTCTGGATAATGACTCCAAAAAGAAAACGGAATATAATCTGGAGTTTCGCCATTTAGAACTTGTTTGATAACATCTTGTTTCTTCATAATTTCCTCCTAATTAAATTGCATTCTTTTTTCAATCTTGCAAAAAATAAATTGTAAAATTCCACATAATAACCAATAAACTAGAGCTGCCGCTATATAGGATTCAAAGTAACGATAATTTAGTGCTGCAGCGTATCGAGCTGTAGCTACTATATCAACGACTCCAACCGTAAAAGCTAAAGATAATGCTTTAATCATCTTTAAGAAGCTATTTAAGAATAATGGAGTTACGGTAGCAATTAATTGTGGAATTATAATGCGTTGATAATTTTGCTTTCTTGTAAACCCTATTGAATATCCCGCTTCTATTTGCCTATAATCAATTGATTGAAAAGCACCATAAATATTTTGTGCTTCAATCGCTGTATCCAAGGCAATATAGGTTATCAATACTATTAATACACTGGGAAAATTATTAGGATCTGTCGTAATACCAAAAATAGATAATAATGATGCTCCAGCTTCAGGCAATAAACTGTAAAATGAGTAAATGAATAATTAAGGGAACACCACGCATGTATGATATAAAAATATTTAAAACTGTAGTCAAACCAGGAAGTTGTTTTCTTTTCAAGATTGCGATAAGCAAACCTAAAATAATACCAAAAAATAAAATCACCACTGCTAAGAGAAGCGTTCTAGGAACTGCAGTAAGAACCATTAAAAAAGTTTCCCATATAACTTCAGGTGTAAAAACCACTTTTTATCCTCCAATCTACAAGTACTCTATCATTCGATTTTCCATTTTTTGAGTAATCCAATCGATAAGAGAACATAGTCCCCAATAAATTAATCCAATGACTAGATATACTTCCATTTGGTTAACCCCGTAATTATTAGAGATGATGATTTCTGCTTCTCCCATCATATCTACTAATCCAATTAGATATAACAACGAAGTATCTTGTAGTAAATCAACAAGAGCATTAGATAAGCTTGGTAGGATAGTCGGTATCATTTGAGGAATAATAATTTGCTTATGAACTTGCCATTTGGTCATCCCAACACTTTCTCCAGCTTCAAACTGGTCTTTGGAAACTGCTAAATAACCTGGACGTAAAATTTCTGAAATAAAAGCTCCGTTAAACAATACTAGAGCAATAATCGAATATGTCATTCGACTAGTTTGATCAATATTAATACCTATCACTCTCAGAAGTACCGGCAATCCATAATAAATCATAAAGATATGAATAATTCCTGGTGTACTTCGCATAAACGACACGTACATTTTTAACATTTTATCAATCAAAGGTATTCGTTTTAACCTTAATACAGTCACAATACTTGTTAGTAATAGTCCTAAAATTGCTGAAATAATAAAAATATAAAGAGTAGTCGGTAAATATTTCAACAATATTGGAAATATTCTGAATATAAATTGTATATTCACACGCTCACCCCAACTTATTTAATATTTTATTTCCGAACTGTGATGAGGAACACAGTTCTTTATGTTAATTATGATTCAGTTATTTCATATTGGAACATATCTTCTCCATACCATTTTTCAGACAATTCTTTTAACCGACCGTTTTCTTTTAATTCTTTAATTCCTTCATCAACAGCTGTCTTTAAATCTTCTTGATCAGGAGCAAGAACAAAATATGTTGGATTAACTCGTACAGGTTCCTCAACCGGTTCAACGTTTAAATCTAATTCATCAATAATATCGTTCGCTCCAATATTTGAAGGGATAACAACTGCATCTTATTTTCGTTCGTCAATCGCTTGGAATTGTTGAGCAAAATCGCCACTTTCGCCTAGTTGAATATCAATTTTTTTATCTGGATGGTCTTCATTATATTCTGTTAATAAATTGAAAATTCCTCCATTTGGAGTGACTGGATGGACTTTTTTATCTGTTAAATCATCTAGTGTTTTAATAGAATCATCATCTTTTCGTTTGTAAATTCGGATAATGCTTGCACCAGAATTTTCGTCAGGAAATAGGTATAAATCTTCCCGTTCCTTGGTTTTATATAAACCTCCACCCATCATTTGATATTTTCCAGTATCTAAACCAACTTGAGTTCCTTCTGCATCGGCACTTTCAATATTGAAGTTATAATCATCAACCACTTCATCAAGTGCTTTAATTGTCTCTACTTCATATCCAGTTAGTTCTCCAGAATCATCTGTAAAACTTAGAGGTTTTGATGAATTTTCTACAGCTACTGTCACTTCTTTAGCATCTGGATTACTACTAGATTCTTCACTAGATTCTCCACCTTGTCCGCATGCAGCGAGAATTAAAGCCATACCTGCTGCTAACAAACTTTTCTTTTTAAACATTTTATTCTCCTTCTTCAAATATATCCCTAGAAATTTCTTGAACAAAATCGATGGTTCGTTGTTCATGGGCATGGTTAAAGATTTGATCTGGACTTCCATCTTCAATAATATAACCATCTTCCATAAACACTACTCGATTCGATACATTCTCAGCAAAAGCCATTTCATGGGTCGCAATTATCATCGTAATTCCTGATTTAGCCACTTCTTTTAAGATTTTAAGAACCTCAACGGAAGTTTCAGGGTCTAACGACGATGTTGGCTCATCTAAAAGCAATACTTGTGGTTTTAAGGCAAGTGCTCTAGCAATACTAATTCGTTGTTGCTGACCACCTGAAATTTCCTTAGGATAAGCATCCAATTTATGTCCTAACCCAACACGTTCAATTTCTGCTTTAGCTATTGATTCAGCTTCACTTTTATCAATTCCTTGAACAATAACTACCCTTCCATGACGTTTTCCAATAACGTTTTATTTTTAAATAAACTATAATTTTGAAAAACCATCGCTGTTTTCCGTCTCAAATCAATAATTTCTGATTCTTTTGCTTGGTTAACATCTAGAACTTGATCAGCAATTTGAATGGTACCTTTATCTGCTTTCTCCAAAAAATTAATGGTCTCAACAATGTTGTTTTTCCAGTTTCACTAGGTCCAATTAAGGCGACCACATCACCTTCATCAACTGATAAATTAATTCCTTTTAAAATTTTCTTATCACCAAATGACTTTTCAATGTTCGCTAGCTCTATCAACTCTTCACCTACTTTCTTTAATCAATCCACATACTAATCCTTAGTTAATTTATTATATATTTTGAAAGCGGTAAATTTTCCTACTCATAAGTATAAAAAAGTCTGGAACCGAACGTTCCAGACTAAAAACAAATGGATTATTTTGCTTTGATATAATTTGTTCCTCCAGCTTTAGGCCCTGATGCTTTTCCTAAGAAAGCAACGAGGACAACAATTGTAATCAAGTACGGAAGAATTTGTAAGTAAACCGATGGAATTTCATTAATAACTGGTAATTGTCCACCTATGATACTTAAACTTTGTGCAAAACCAAAGAAGAAAGCAGCAAATGTAGCTCCCATAGGATGCCATTTACCAAATATCATAGCTGCTAACGCCATAAATCCTTGACCTGCAATGGTTCCAATTGAAAAACTACCAGAAATCGATTGGGCGAATAACGCTCCACCCATACCAGCAAAAAGTCCTGAAAGTAAGACTCCTGAAATTCGATAGTTATCGACATTAATCCCTAATGTATCAGCCGCCTGAGGATTTTCTCCAACTGACCGCAAACGTAAACCATAGCGAGTATTATAGATAACAAACGTTGCTAATGCCCCTAATATAATAGCGACATAGGCAAAAACAAACGTGTGATTGAAGAAAATATCTCCAATAACTGGAATTTTTTCTAATAGCGGTACTGATGCATATCCAATTGTTTCACTAATATTATCAGTTTGTCCTTTACCATCAAAAATAACTTTAGTTAAGAAGACACCGAGTGCGGGAGCCATTAAATTTAAAACCGTTCCTGAAATGATATGATCTGCCCGTGCTTTGACAGTAGCATAAGCGTGAATGGCAGCATAAAGCACACCCACAAGGCCACCTAAAATAATCCCTAAAATAGGCGTCCAATCACCTAAAGCATCAGCAAACGTTAAGTTAAACACGATACCAATGAAGGCACCAATTACCATGGTTCCTTCTAAACCGACATTAACAATCCCTCCACGTTCAGAGAAAGTTCCGCCGATAGCCGTTAATACTAATGGCGTGGAATAAACTAAAGTTGAAGTAACAATTAAAGAAATTAAACTCACTGTATCCATTAATCTATGCCTCCTTCATCTTTAGCTGTCCCTTGTGAAGAACTCTTTTGATCATGATCTTTATGAAGACTAGTTACTTTGTCTAGTCCTTTCTCAACAAGATAGCTAATAGCTACAAATAATAAAATTAAGGCGATGATAATACTTACAATTTCAAACGGTACCCCTGCACCTGTTTGCATATTCAAACCACCAATTTGTAATGCACTAAATAAAATGGCGGCTAATAAGATACCAATTGGTGCACCTGCACCTAATAAACTAACAGCCATTCCATCAAATCCAATAGATAAGTTTGTGGTCTGTACGAAGAAGTTTTGATAAGTTCCTAATCCTTCAACAACTCCTCCCAAACCAGCAAACACACCAGAAAGAATCATAGATATAATAATCGTTCGTTTACTACTCATCCCTGCATTTTCAGAAGCAAACGGATTAAGTCCAACGGCTCGGATTTCAAATCCTAAGGTTGTTTTCCGAATAATAACCCAAATAATCACTAAAGCAATCAGTGCGAGAATTAATCCCATATTTACTCGAGAGCCACCAAATAATTGAGATAACCCAAGAACTCTTAAACTAGCATTTTCAGATACCATAATCGATGAGTCCACTGAGGTTCGATAAGCTTCTGGCCACACATTTTGTAAAATATAAGTACTAGAGTACAAAATGATATAATTCATCATAATAGTGACAATAACTTCACTAGTCCCAAAGAAAGCTCTTAAAAAACCAGGAACAAAGGCAGCAATAGCGCCCGCTAATGCTCCAACTAAAATACAAGCAGGTAGTAAAATAGCTTTAGGTAAATCAGGAAAAGCCAAAGCCATCCAAATAGAAGCCACCCATCCTGCTAACGCTTGACCTGACAATCCAATATTGAAGAAGCCAGCCGAACTAGCTACCATAAATCCAATAGCTGTGAAAATAAGTGGGGTCGCTTGTCTTAATACTTCTCCAAATGATCGCATAGAACCAAAAGCACCTTTTAATAAAGAACCATATCCTGCTATTGGTTGGTAGCCAAAAATGAGCATAATTAAGGCTCCCGCTAATAGTCCTAGTATAACTGCAATTATCGGAACTGCAATTTTTCGCATCTGTTGTCGTTGACTATTCACTGCGTTCAGCTCCTTTCATATGACTTTCCTCTGCTGCTTTACGTCGAGAAGAACCAGCCATCAATAAACCTAATTCTTCTTTATTCGTTTCTTCAGGTGTTAAAATACCTGCCACACTACCATCATGAATAACGGCAATGCGATCAGATAAATTTAAAATTTCATCTAATTCAAAACTAATTAGTAAAACAGCTTTTCCTTTATCACGTTCAGCAATTAACCGTTTATGAATATTGGCAATAGCTCCAACATCTAACCCACGAGTTGGCTGAGCGGCAATAATAAAATCAGCATCTCGATCAAGTTCACGAGCGATAATCACTTTTTGTTGGTTACCACCAGATAATGAGCCCATCGTATTATCAACACTCGTTGTTCGAACGTCAAAATTATGAATCATTTCCTCAGCTTTTTGACGCATAGTTTCTTTTTGCAAAATACCACCTTTACTATTTGGTTTACGATAGTAAGTTGGTAACGACAGATTTTCAGTAACACTCATTTCTAATATCGAACCATATTTTTGACGATCCTCTGGAATATGAGCTAATCCAGCTTCAGTTAATTGACGAGGTTTAGCATTCGTTACATCTTGCTCATTAAACGTAATGGTTCCTGACTCAACTGACCGTAAACCAGCTAATGCTTGAACTAATTCTGATTGTCCATTGCCATCAATTCCAGCCAAACCGACAATTTCTCCTGCCTTTAAATCAAGTGAAAAATCTTTTACCGCCAATACTCCCCGATTTTCCTTAACGTTTAAATCTTTCATACTGATAATTGTTTGACCAATATGAGCAGGCGCTTTATCTTGTTTGAAGGATACTTCCTCACCAACCATCATATTGGCTAGTTGTTGGCTAGTAACATCAGCAACAGGAACAGTTTCAATACTTTTTCCCCGTCTTATAATCGTGCATCGATCAGCGACCGCTTTAATTTCATCGAGTTTATGGGTAATTAAAATAATTGCTTTACCTTCTTTTGCTAAAGAACGTAAAATATTCATTAATTCATCAATCTCTTGTGGTGTTAGGACAGCAGTTGGTTCATCAAAGATTAAAATTTCTGAACCACGATACAACGTTTTTAAAATTTCAACCCGTTGTTGCATCCCAACAGATATATCTTGAACTTTTGCTTTAGGATCAATATCCAATTGATAAGTATCCGACAACTGTTTAATCTCTTCCTCTGCTGTTGCGATATCTAAGCGTCCACCATTAGTTGTTTCACTTCCTAAAATGATATTTTCAGTAACGGTGAAGGCATCGATTAACATAAAATGTTGATGAACCATTCCAATACCATAATCATTGGCTGATTTTGGTCCGTCTAGAGTGACAGGTTCCCCATTAATGAAAATCTGTCCAGATGTTGGTTCCAACAATCCGGACAGAATATTCATCAACGTGGATTTTCCTGCACCATTCTCACCTAGTAAAGCATGAATTTCACCTTTTTTTAAATCAAGGTTGATATTATCATTAGCTTTAAACGAGTTGAAAATTTTTGTGATATTGCGCATTTCAATCACGTTGCTATTTGACATTTTTTCACTCCTAAAATTTTTCTGCTAATTATTTTTATGGTTCAGTTGGTACTTCAATGTCACCATTTTTAATGCCTTCTTTGGCATCTTCAATTGCAGATTTTGCTTCATCAGATAACTGACCATCTGTAATACCAACACCATCATTTTCTAAACCATATTCAACGGTTTCGCCACCAGGAAATTCGCCATCTTGAGCTTTTTCAACTAAGTCAACAATTGATTCCCCAACATTTTTAACTGTTGATGTTAGTGTAAAGTTTTCTTCTTTTCCATCTAACGTATATTTACCTTCATCTTCTTGATCACGGTCAACACCAATTACCCAAACTTTTTTATCGCCAGCTTCATTAATCGCTTTAGCTTCTTGGAATAATCCATTTCCAGTACCACCAGCTGCAGCATAAATAATATCTGCATCTTGGCCATACATACCATTAGCAATAGATTTACCTTTGTCAGGTGCATCAAATGCTTCTGCGTATTGAGTAATGACTTCAATGTCTTTATCTAACTCTTTAGCACCAGCTTCCACTCCGGCTTTAAATCCAGCTTCGAATTCACCAATAACTTGACCTTTAACTCCACCAATAAATCCAACTTTATTTGTTTCAGTTGTGTGTGCAGCAGCAATACCTGCTAAGTATGCTGATTCTTGATCACGGAATGTAGCTGAAGCCACATTTTCTTGATCTTTAATCTCTTCATCGACAATAATAAAGTTTGTATCTTGATTACGTGAAGCAGCTTCTTCAATTGCTGGTTTTAATTTAAATCCAACACCTGCAACTACGTTGTATCCACTTGAAATGGCTTGATCAATATTTGGTGTATAATCAGCATCACTTTTACCTTGGAATACTTCATAACCTTGTCCTTGTTCGAGATTATTGTCTTCTCCCCAAGATTTAAGACCTTCCCATCCTGATTGGTTAAATGAACGGTCATCGACTCCACCTTGGTCAGTTAAGAAAGCAACTTTAGTATCAGAGTCGCCACCAGAATTAGAATCTCCAGAATCATTGCCATTACCACAAGCCGCTAATAATGTTACAGCACTTAATCCTACTAGACCCATACGGAAAATTTTCTTATTCATCATGAATATTCCTCCCACATAAACTCGTTTATTTTACTCTTATACTATAGCGTATTTTTTGATAAAAATCTATAGTTTTAGCGAATGTTAAATACACATTTTTTTATATCGTTCGTGTTTATATTAATTGTATGCAGTTACATTCACTAAATAAGCAAAAACTTCCAAATAAAAAACGCTTTCTTTACCATATATATAATTACTTCCGAATAATTCGCTTATGGCACAAAAAAAGACTGGCTCTTCACCAGTCTATAGCTTATATTTTTTTCATAACTTGTTGTGGAACTAAACGATTAAGATGACGAACGCCACGAATAATCCAACTTTTTTCTAATTCTTCTTTGGTTGAATGTTCATGATACTCAATGGATAAGATAATTCCAACAGATAACATATTGTTAACTAATGAAGTCCCTCCCATTGAAATAAACGGAAGTGGAATACCAGTTAATGGTAGTAATCCAACAGACATTCCAATATTTTCTACAATATGGAATGTTAACATCATAACAATACCAGCAACAATCGTCGCATAAAACGCATCATGTGTTTGATAACTCACTGCAATCATTTGATAAATTAAAATAAAATAAAGCAAAATGACGAGTGCGCCGCCTATAAATCCAAAATTTTCCCCAATTGTCGCAAATATCATATCAGATTCACGTACAGGTACATATACTTCAAAGTTTCCAATTCCTTTACCGATAATGCCACCTGACCCTATCGCTTTTAAACTTTGAGCTAATTGATAACTCTCATTCGCTGTATTTCCAAATGGGTTTAGCCATGAATCAATACGAGCAAATTGATAAGATTGAAAACCAAAGAATTCTAAAATATCACGATTATAAATAACTAATAATAGAACAAAGACAGCTATAAATATCCCAATTAGGAACGCAGGAGTAATAATGTGCCAAGTAATGCCAGAAACAAATACAACGCCAATAAACATCACTAAGAAAACTAACGTTGTCCCTAAGTCATTTTGTAAAATAACTAGTAATAGTGGCGGTAGCGTCCATGATAACAATTTCATTAAAAAGGAAAAATCATAACGCATCCGTTCCTTGCGATGCATTGCCTCTAAACCATCAATTCTAGCGTCCTCATTATATTGATGGACGAGACGTCCCATTAATAAAATATACGCAATTTTCATAATTTCAGACGGTTGAAATGATATTGGACCAATAGTAAACCATGACTTCGCCCCATTAGTTATCGCTAATTCCCTATCATAGAAAAACAATACAAGAATCAGTAATATAATACCGATAAAATAACTCACAACCGCAAAATCATATAATGTCTGACGATCAATTCGCATTGTAATCGCCAAAAGTCCAAAACCAATAATATACCATACAGACTGCATGATAGTTGGCGTTAACGAACCGGTTGAGAATTGTAAATAAGTGGTTGAAAATATCATTCCGATACTTAGTAAGGCCAAAATAATAACTACGGTTAAAATTGTATAATCAATTCGTTGATTGCTTTTTTTATTTGGTTTTGTTCTTTGATTGGAGGTACGTTGTTTTTCCAATCTTATTCCTCCTCAAGTAAGTCTTTTCGTGTTAAATGACCACGATACACATCATCATGATAAATATTAGTATAATTTTCTGAAAAATATTGTGTCGTTTTTTGTGACTTCTCTTTTACAAATTCTAAATTTTTCATGATATAAAACATTCGATTAACTAAAGCACCAACAATTAACACGATACTAGAAAAATATAGATACAACATTAAAACAATGAAAACGCCAATCGTCCCATTACTTACTGACGACCCACCAAAATAAGTCACATATAAGCTAAAGAAACTACTTAGTAATAACATTAATAATGAAGATAAAATTGCTCCAGGAATATTATAAATAATCGCATAATGGTGTTTAGGAATAATTTGATAGATATACATAAGCATTAAGAATAAAACAATTAATAACGCTGGCCATCGTAAACTCGTAAATAGGCTAATCAATTCGGAAGGAATAGGGAAAAATCCACCTAAGAAGTCCAAAATTGACTGTCCAAAAACGAAGATCATGCTGACAGCACCAACACCGATGACTAATGCCATAGCTAATAAGAAGGACAGTAAGCGTGTTACAATAAAATTATTCGTATTTTCGACTGCATAAACACGATTCAATACATTTTGTAACGTATTGAATGCCACAGATGCTGACCAAATTGACAAGATAAACCCAACCGAGATGACTTGTGGGTTAGCTGAATTTAAAAAGTCCTGTAAAGTAGGTAAAATTAAAGGTTCAATTTGCTCTGGTAAAAATTGTGCAATTAGATCGATAATCATTGCAGAATCAATTGGCAATAAAGGGATAATATTAGCAACTAATAATAAAACTGGAAATAATGCTAATAATAAATAATACGTCATTTCTGCAGCACTACCAGCTACATTCGCTTGGGTTACACTCTCCATAAAAACGGGAAGATTATCTTTAATCTTTTTTATGTTCATATCTAGAAACCTCTTTCACTTCTCATTTATGAAAAAGCGATAACTAAAGTCGTAATCTTTTTCATCTAACCCTTTTATTATATGAAACTATTCAAGGTTTCGCTACTATTGTTTATTTAAAAATTCAGATTTATCAAGCAATCTAAAAAAGGCCAGGAAACAACATCCTGGCCTTCACTAAAGAATCTATTCTTTTGGTGTGACATTAGACCAATCCGCATTAACAACATTTTGTTCCATTAAATGACCATGTTCGCTATCATAACGGTAAATGGTAATCAAGTTCATTTGTTCTTGGTCATTTGGGCTTTGTTTATGAACTTCAATTTGGACTAAATTATCATTAAGTAAAATTGGTGTAAAAACGTAACTATTGCCTTTAAACATATTTCCAGAAGCTTCGTGAATTAGTGGTGCAGCTTCATTTAATAATTCTTCGGCACGTGAATTATCAAATCCTTGAGTATCATCGGTTGATTCTTCAGCTGCAGATTCTTCATTAACCGTATCGCTCTCTGAACTATCGACTTCGCTAGAACTAATTGCGCGTTCTTGGCCTGTTGATTCTGGCATTGGGGTTTGAATAATGGACTCTTCTTCAGGTGTGAATTCACCGTTTGTTTCACTTTCAGAAGAAGTAGATTCTGAATCAGTCGACTCTGACTCTTCTGAATTTTCATCTTTGGAAGAATCAGACTTCTCTGAACTAGAATCTTGATTTAATTTTGTTTGATCATCTTTTTCTTCAACAATAGGTTCAACTTGACCAGATTTTTCATCACTGTCTTTATAAGAAACATCGTCTTGCGATGGACTACAAGCAGCTAAAGTAATAGTGGCTACAGTAGCTAATAAAACTTTATAATATTTTTTCATAAAATCTCCTCGTCTCTTTTGTTTTCTTTATTTTACCATAGAATGACTGTTTCCTGATTTCAACTCGGATACTTTAAAAAGAATTTAATTATTTAATATAAATAGTTGTATCAGTCTTAATTGTAAAATTATTAACTTTAAACACTTGATAATCTAAAATAGATAATTTATAGTCGCCTTTTATGACAACTTTCTAATTCTAATCAAAAAACCTTATCATACCAACGTCATAAACGTTAATATGATAAGGTTTTTACCTATCTTGAGAGTGGGATTCGAACCCACGACCTACGGTTTAGAAGACCGTTGCTCTATCCAACTGAGCTATCCCAAGAACAAAAGATAACTACTACATTATATCGTGGGTTCGTCTTTTTTTCAAGTACCATTTTAAAGGACGAGATATTCCTCCAAAATTATTAATTCTATTAGTTGCTAAACCATTTTAAAGAGAGAATAAAATTTGAATTAACCCGACAATAACTGATAAAGCTATAAGAATAGTAAAGATTGTCATTAGCAATGATGGTTTTTCCTTAGATGATTCTTTCTTCCGATACTGACGTTCTGCTTCTATTTGATGACTAATTTCATGTTGAAATAGATTTCGTCGTTAATCTTATTACAAGTCTGATTGATAAGATCACGGTCATGAGAAATAAGTATGAAACCTAATTTTCTATTTCTCAAGCTCTCTATTAATTTTTCTTTTTGCTTTATATCTAAATGAGATGTAGGTTCATCTACTAACAAAAAAGCAGATTTATTTGAAAGAAGTTTAGTTAGTTTCAGTCTTTGAGATTCTCCTGGACTGTTATTTGCCTGATTGTCTACTTCAGCTTTTAAATAGTCTTCTTCGGAAAACTCTAATTCTTCCTCCCCGTCGAGTAAATAAGCAATATTTGTTTGTATGTCTATATAGCCAAAATATTCTGTATCGTGACCCGATAGGATTCTTAAAAGACTTGTTTTCCCAACTCCATTATTGCCAATTAAGCCAATTTTATCATTTACATTAATCGTCAATTTTTTTATAGCGAATAAAACTTTATCCCCTATTTCTTTTTCTAAATGGTCTATATATATATCATAAATCAATCCTCCTTATTTTTGAGAGAATTTAACCTCTCTTATTATTGATAAAGTCCATATAATTGTGTAAAAGATAATAGGAAAATCAAAGACCACTCAATTATGTAGATTGCGGGCCATTTATCCGACACGAAAAGTGGCTGGGACAAAACTACTTTCATTTGTTTTATAAAGATCTAGAAAAACACACTCTCACTATTGAACAAAAAAGTTCATAGTGGGAGTGTGTTTTTTTGAGAGACCTTTTGTCCCAGCCTCTTCTTTGCTATTCATTTTTAGAAGTTTTTGTTCGTTAACGGGAGTATTTCGCTTTCGATTACATCGGTATACTCTTGTTTAGCGAATTTTTTCACTCTGAATTTTTTCTGTACTTTCTCCCGATTTTCTTCTAGGTAACGATCTTTATCCATATTCTCAAGGAGATTACTCTCACCAGTTTGTTTACCTGATTTTTCTGGTTTGTAATTTTCAATCAGATAATACAAATCATCAGGCTGAACATAAAGGTTTTCGGATAAGTTTTGTACTAAATAATCAATACGCTCATCAATACGTTTTTCGATTTCACTCGATACATTAAGCGTATTTTCTGCTTGTGCTAGCTCATTACCATCCTTAATAGTAGAGAAGATATCTTCAATAATTTCACCTAATTTAGGGTTATTATCTTTAAACTTCGTTAAGTAAGCTTCAGCGTCAACAATGCGTTTGATACGATTTTGACTATCAGGTTCATTTACGATCGTTTGCATTAACAGCATTAAGTATTCGTAATCAATTTGTTGCTTGCCTACTTCAGACAACTGATAATCGAAGTCAATCGTTAAGTCATCTTCTTCATCTTCATCGATTTGTTCTCTAATTTTTTCTAAGGCGTTCTCATACTTACCATGGTAGGACTCTATGACTTCAGGACGTAAGTTGTATTGTTGTTCAAACACATCTTCGTCAAACTCTGAATATACTTGGATAGCGCCTAAGCTTTTATCAAATTCTTGATAAGCTTTCACAAAGAGTTTGAGGGTATCAACATCATCATTGACATCAATGCTCTCTGGGCTAGGCGCAACAGAAATTAAACGCTCATAAGCGTCCTGGAAGCGTCCGTATGACTCATTCCACCCTGGCGCCTGTATGGCGCTCTCTCCACCGTTCGAATACAGAATAAAGGCATTTTCGACCGCTTCTTGATACTGAATTGGATATTGGAAAGTCATAATTTGGCCGTATTGTTTATCCTTGTCGTAGATACGGTTTGTCCGTGAGAAAGCTTGAATTAAATGGTGTGGCTTTGCGGGTGGTCTATCCATGAATAAAATCGCTGTTGAAGGTGAATCGAATCCAGTTAATAGACGATCAACCACAATCACAATATCTAATTGTTCACTACGTGTACGGTATATATCTCTTTTCCGTGCTAAGCGATTATTAATGTCTTGGTTAAAAGCTCTAACCTGTTCTAGGTCATAATGTGTATTGAACGTTTCATTATAATCTTGAATAATTTGTTTATATTGTGATTGACGTTCAAAAGAAGTTTCTTCTGTTTCGTTTAAAGAATAAGTCACCGCTACTTTTGGGAAGTCTGATACTAGACTCTTTGTTTTTTCACTTATCTTAACGCTTGATTTACCTTCTTTTACTTCATTAAACAGCTCATAATAGCGTTGTGCATCAGGAATAGAACGTGTGGTTAAAATCGCACTATAGGTATTCCCTGGGCCACGAGTAAGTTTGAATTTATGTCTTGAGTAATTAACGATTTGGTCAATGACTTTTAGCTTGTGTTCATCGTTTTCATAAGCTTCTCTAGGTAATTTAGCTTCTATTTCTTGTTCACTCAACCCATCTATATCGATACCGGATTGGTCAAAATAATCTACAATAGAGTTCTTTTCAAGTGTATTAATATATTCAACTTGGAAACCGAGTACGGCTTTATCATGAATAGCTTCTTTTACCGTATATTCATGCAGACGTGGGCCATACTGTTCTTCTGTTGTACGTGGCATATCCCCAAATTCATCTCTCGCATTTTCCGCAAATATTGGGGTTCCAGTAAAGCCATACCAAAGTGATTTAGGGAAGAACTTCGTAATTTCTTGTTGTTTTTTAGGGGTCACAGCACGGTGACACTCATCTACAACGAACCCTATGTTTAAATTGCGTAATTTCTTTGCGATACGGTCATCTTCTTTGTCACCGTAACGTTTCATGACATAATTTAATTTTTGTATCGTTGTAATCACTAAGTCACGGTCATTAGCGGTTAATTTTCGCACCAAATCGGATACGTTATCCGTATCATTCACTTCTACAACGTCATTCATTGCATAAGATTTAAAGGCAGTACCCGTTTGTTGGTCAAGGTCAATTCGGTCTACGATAAATATCGTTTTATCTAAAGCAGGACTTCTCAATAAGTTTCTGGCCACTTTATAAGACGTAAGTGTTTTACCAGAACCTGTTGTATGCCATACGTAACCAGACTGACGTTGTCGTACGGCTTGCTCTACTGCTAAGATCGCATGAATTTGATAAGGTCTAAGTAAAATAATGGCTTTATGGTCAGCATCTAACACAGAGAACTCGGTAATCATTTTATGACCTTGTGGAATAGATAGCACTTCTTTGGCAAAACCTAAATAGTTATTGACTCTATTGTTATTTTTATCTACCCATGAAGTTAAGAACTCTTTATTAATATGTTGGCCATCAGCTGCTGCGATATACTTCGTATCTACCCCATTTGTGACCACAAACATTTGAAGCATTGAAAAGATACCTGTATATTTACCTTCGTTTGAGTATTTCTTGATTTGTTCAAAGGCTGCCATATACCCTTCTGAACGATTTTTCAATTCAATCTGAATTAAAGGTAATCCATTAATCAATAAAGTGACATCAAAACGGCGGTTTCGGTCTTGTTCATCACGTTTACTTGACGCATACTGATTAATCACTTCATAAACGGAAATCCCACCAGAAATATCTTGTGATTTGAAGACCGTTAAGGAAACTTTTCCTAATTTCGCATCTTCACGTTGTACAAGGACTTGTGCAATGCCATTTTCCCCTTTTAACCATTCAGCAGCACGATAAAATGACCCAAAGTTTAATTGCGTTTTTACTTGTTCAAACTCCTTATCCGTTAACGGGACGTCATTTAATTTATCCTTATTATTACGAGTCAGAATTTTGCGGAAATTATCCCATAATGCTTCTTCGTTTCTTAAATCTGGCCGATAAGTCCATTGAGATTCACCGTTTATAAGCTGGTCTATCAGCTTATCTTCCATTTCGCTTTCTAATTCAAAGCTTTTCACATTACACACTCCTTTATAATGATTTTTATACAAATACCTTCGCTACATCAATACTCTTTATCAAAGTGAACTGAATATAGCGAAGGTGATTTATATGATTATATAAACATGTTTTGTAGCAAGACTTGTTTCATATTTTGTAATTGATCTAATTTACGTTGATGACCGGAGATAGTGTTATCTAAGTGTTTAAAGAAAGAACCAATCTTTTGTTGTTCTTCTAAATGTGGAATAATAATCGGTAATTTCTTTAGAACATCACCATTTAATTTTGCTCTGCCTCCTCCCACTAACCAAGGAATAAAGTTCATTGATTTAAGACGAGAAACTAAAAATAAATTATCTAACTTTCCTTCCATAGCGCTTATTACATGTGCATGATTATTCACCCAAACCTCACCAGTAACATAGTGTACTGGATAATTTACAAGATCGTTTGCACCATCCTCTGCTATTAAGACAAATTCTCCAATGTGGGTGTAGTCTTTAACGTAATCTTGTATCCCATTTGCACCGTAATAGGGTGTTTCTCCTGGAATCCTATCAGATGCGGTAACTGGAACTCGCAAATTGTCATACATTTCTGATACATCTTTTAACTTCCACTCTTCCCAATCCCCTTCAAACCCAGCAAACCGTAATTTCGGCACCGTTTCGCCTTTACCAGGGAACATTTGCTGTAACAACGCTTCTTTTAGTTGTTTTAATTGGTCTAACTTACGCTGGTGAAGAGTGATAGTATTATCTATCTGTCTTAAAAATGTGCCAATTTTTTGTTGTTCTTCTAATCCAGGAACTTTCAAAATCATATCACGAATTAGACCAAGCGCTATAAATTTTTGAGTTCCTCCAGCATTTTCTTTCTGAATAAACCGATTAAAAGATGGAGATTTAAGATATTGTAGTAACCACCTATTCATTATAGGGTTATAACTTTTTTCTTTAATTAGCGCCACATTTTTAATTGCAAAGTCAGCTCTATCAACAATTACTGGATTACCGATAGTTCCAATCATTCCAAATAAAATATCGCCGATACTAACTTTAGATCTCTTATTAATCTCATTAAAATCTTCATCAGTTAAGAACGATACATCTGTCATATCTAAACCCGAACTGGTTAAATTTTTTGATGTCACCATCGGATGCCCTTGGTTAACATATTTTGGCGAAGCATGTGTTCCATCTCTCACATCAGATACTTCTCCCAACTTACGCTGTTCCCAATCATCAGTAAAGCCTTTAAACCGAAGATTCGGTGCTTTCTGTGAGTCTTTGTTTATACTCATTATCTCAAGACCTCCTTCAATGCATCAATGATGTCTTTGGTATCATCTGTTACCTCTAAATCATCAACCATCGCTAAAAGTTCTTTAGAAACTGCTTCAATTTCTTGATCAGTTTGTTTCATTTCGTCTTTTAAAGCCACAACATCAATTGGTTCAGCTTCTTCAAATGTATCGACATAGCGTGGGATATTTAGGTTGAAATCATTTTCTTCAATTTCTTCATATGTCGCAACATGTGCGTATTTCTCTATATCTTCACGTTTTAAATAAGTTTCGTAGATTTTATCTAAATGCTTTTCTTCTAATTTATTTTGATTTTTTGCTTTAGTAAATTCATTTGAAGCATCAATGAATAGCACATCACGACTATCACGGTTTTTCTTCAGAATAACAACCGTTGTTGGAATACTTGTATTGAAGAAGATGTTTGCTGGTAAGCCAATAACTGTATCAATTGCGCCTTGTTCCAGTAATGCTTTACGGATTTTACCTTCAGCACCACCACGGAATAGTACACCATGTGGGAGGACAATGGCCATTTTCCCATCATTCTTCAAGTGGAAGTAACCATGTAGTAAGAATGCGAAGTCGGCTTTTGATTTTGGCGGTAATACTCCGTAAGAAGCAAAACGTGGGTCGTCTAAGAAACCTTTAGCTGCTGACCATTTTGCTGAATAAGGTGGGTTCATCAATACAGCATCAAAGTTTGTAGGTTCATCTTGTGGCCAGTCCACATCTAAGGTATCCCCATTACGTAAAGTTTGATTTTCTGGATCTACGTCATGTAGGAACATATTCATACGAGCTAGGTTATAAGTTGACGTGTTTAATTCTTGACCGAAATAACGAATTGTTGACGCTTCATTTGAATATTTAGCCGCATTTAATAGTAATGATCCTGAACCCATGGTTGGGTCATAGACGGTTAAACCTTTCTTATCTTCTTTATTTGCCAAAGCGATGCGGGTCATAAGGGTAGACACCTGGGACGGCGTGTAGAACTCCCCAGCTTTCTTACCTGAGTCCTCCGCAAACTGTCCGATAAGGTATTCATAGGCATCTCCTAATGCATCCCCGTCATAATTAGCCAAGTTTAAATTGTCTAAAGCTTTCATAACTTGAGAAATCGTATCGTTTTGTTTTTGTGGTGTAGCACCTAATTTTTTAGAGTTTAAATCAATATCTTCGAATAAATCTTCAAACACGTTTGACGATTGTTCAATATCACGTAAACCTTGTTGTAGGTGTTCACGTTGGAATGTATGGTTATTGATTTCTTCCATCAAAGCAGAGAATGTTAATTCTGGTTTAATTCGATAGGACATTTCATAAACCAATGCAGATTGAAACTCTTCGCTAAATTCATCATCCGCATAAGCTTCACGGTACATATCTAAAGCTTCATCTAAATTTTCTGTTTTTTCTTCTAACATTTCCGATGAATGCACTAGCATCGTATCTGATAAATATTTGTAGAAAATCAATCCAAGTAAATAGTTCTTATACTCACTAGCGTCCATTTTTGAACGTAATACATCTGCTGAATTCCATAATGCTTGATATAGTTCTGTTGCTGTTCCCTTAGTCATGTAAAATCCTCCAAATATAATTTAATGTCATCACTTTTATTGTTTAAAGTACATAATTAAATACTATGCATCTATTATAACAAATGTGTGAATGTTTATAGCGCCGATTTGTAAATGTTTCCTAGCCTCTTGGCATTTTTATTGGCTTCTCTTATTTCAACTTACTTGTGATAATTAATTCGACCAAGAAACTACACAATCTCTGACTTGTTACTCTATTAACTAACTAGAATCTATCCTGAATAATTCATAGCTCTATAATTTAAGCTGGTTTCTTGAATAAATTAATCGTTCTTGGAAAAATTAGGAATTTTTCTACAAAATAGTGCGTTCTCGAAGTAGATTTTAACTAAATGAACCTTCTTACGATTCTCTTGTTTGTTTGAAGGCATACTTCTCCCTTGTAGACGATTGTGAGGCTAATTGTTTTCTGCCTAACACCATTTGAAAGACTGGATCCTGTCGTAACAGATTAGCTGACGAGTCTGCCGAATAACCAGCAATCAATTGCATAATGAGCTGTTCTAATATCGCTAAATTATCATGCGTGTAGTAAGCACGGTTATCTTTAATGTCCAGAAGTGATTTTGCCAAATCAGAAAACTTGAAGGTATCCATTACTTCTTTAACTAAGACTAAACCCGAATCACTCGATAAGCGACCACCTGTATGCGAAATGATGATGTTTGAATTGAATTTTACCTGGTTTTTGTGTAAGCTAATCATGAAGAGAATTCCTTTCTTATGGTTAGTTTAGACACCTTTACCATATCAGAATGGGGTTCTTTTTTCATCACTTAACAGGTGAAAATGAAAAAGTAAATTTAAGCTGCCGTTAGGCAGTTGGCACATGTTTCAACGAAAAGTATGAATTATTCAGGAAAAAACTTAAGGAAATAATCAAGAGGAATAAAACCATGTTTGCTGATTTGGACGAGATTGATAAAGATATGATCATTGACTATACAATAGCTGGGATTATAGCTGTATATCAAACTTGGTTTAGAAACAATCAGAACGTGTCTATTGATGAGATTTCAGTTAAGCTTTCTGAACTTTCTGCAAATGGATTCAATTATTTCATTAAAGGCTAATGTGAGAAGAGAAAAGAGGTAAGATGATGTCAGAATTTATTTTAAGTTGTTGTTCGACTGCAGACTTAACAGAAAAGCACTTCAACAGTCGTGGTATAAATTATGTTTGTTTTCATTTTATGGTAGATGGAAAAGAATATAAAGATGATCTTGGTAAGTCGATTTCATATGACGATTTTTATAAAGCAATGAGTAATGGGGCTGAGACGAAAACATCACAAGTAAATGTAGGAGAGTTTGTAGATTACTTTTCTTCGTTTCTGAAAGAAGGGAAGGATATTTTACACGTATCACTGTCTTCAGGATTATCTGGAGTATATAATTCAGCGTGTGCAGCAAAGCAACTATTGGAAGCGGAATATCCGGATCGAAAAATATACATCGTTGACTCTCTTGCGGCATCGTCTGGTTATGGTTTATTGATGGATAAACTGGCAGATCTAAGGGACGACGGATACACACTTGAACAGTTGTATGACTGGGTAGAAAATAACAAACTGAATCTACATCATTGGTTTTTTTCGACTGATTTATCTTTTTATGTTAAAGGAGGAAGAATCTCAAAGACATCTGGATTTGTTGGAACAACATTTAAAATCTGTCCATTGTTAAATATGGATGAAAATGGAAAATTAACTCCTCAACAAAAAGTAAGAGGTAAGAGACGTGTAATTAGTTTAATTGTAGATAAAATGAAAAATCATGCTATTAAAGGTCTTGAATATTCTGATAAATGTTATATATCTCATTCTGCTTTTAATTCTGAAGCTCAAGAAGTCGCGAGATTAATCGAGGAATCATTTCCCAACTTGAAGAACAAGGTTGAAATAAATAATGTTGGAACTACAATAGGTTCACATACCGGTCCAGGAACTGTGGCACTCTTCTTCTGGGGAGACTCAAGAAAAAATAGATGAAACCTTTAAACTTCCCACTTCACATATTATTTTGCATCGATAGCTAAGCTACAACACACATAGAGTGCGTGGTTTCGATACGTCGGGACGATACCTAGAAATCCTTAGATTCCAGCACTTTGAGCGATTTATCACGTTCATTGATACTAAGGACAAAAGTCTTTATAAAGAGATCAAAAACCGGGTGCTGGTGTCAGTAGTGATCGAGGTCGTATAAGGGGACACGTTATTACATGCTGGCAAACAAAATTAACCGTTCACCGAAGTAAAAAGAAACTAGATCCACAGCACATACTATTTTGAGTTGCAAAAAGGAAAATATCATGGACACACTGGCTTGATGATGCATGATACCGCTCCAACTCAACGGAATTATTATGTCCTAGGGAACTATGAATACGACACCGATTATTATCGAGCTCAATGAATCTGAGGATATTCTGACGAATAGTATCGGTGGTATAATAAAAAATAAGTGAGCACGGCGACTAGTTTCGTCCAGTAAATGCGGAATAGTCGTCCACTGAATGCGAAAGTTGTCGTCCATTCCGCTAATTGATTGAAGAGAATAAGAAATTAATCAAAACAGAGCCCAATATGAGCTCTGTTTTTCATCTTAAAATAAATTAATAGATTATTCGTATTCCTTCATAGCTTGTTCAAGGAACTTAGTGGCTAAATTAACCATTTCATCAGCCGAAGGCTGCTTTTCGTCCTCTAAGTAATAAGGTAGGAGTAACGAGGTAGATTTAAATCGATATCTTCTGGAAGGTATCGTCGAAAATAAAAAAAGAGCGATACGAGTTTCAACTTCAATAGGAATCATTTCATGCCCTCCAAACCGTGACGCTCTCGCATGGATACTTCACCATCAACTATGATTTGATGAGAATTGTGCTTGATTCGATCCAGAATCGCATCGGCTAGTTGAGTGTGTTTGATTTTTTCATGCCAACCTTCAGGTGAAAATGAAAAAGTAAATTTAAGCTGCCGTTAGGCAGTTGGCACATGTTTCAACGAAAAGTATGAATTATTCAGGATCTATATTAGATTGTTAAATCAGAAAAAAACTCTATTTTTTCTCTATAATTTCAGTATCAAAAACAATAAGTTATGAAACCGATAAATTAAATAAAAAAAGCCAATTAAGTGTAAATTGTAATTTTATTTTGCATTAAATTTAAGGGATGCTTTGCACTAATAAATCGAGTAGGAGACTAGCCATTAATGGCTAGTCTCCTACTCGATTTAAAATAGTCCTTTTTTCAATATATAAATACTTTAACTGCCATAAGCATACCCTTTTTCCAGTTCGTCTTTACTTGTAGTTATTTCTATTGTGATATGATCCTTTACACCCGATGTATGAGCAAGCTCTGCAATTTCTTCTTTGATTTCCCTAGTCTTGTTTATATCGGAAGAGTCTATAAGAACCGTAACGATAAGGGCATTTTCTTCTCCGTCCAGTGACCAAATGTGAAAATGAGAGAGGTCCTTTACAGCAGGAATATTGTTAATGGAGTTCGCCAGGTTCTCTACGTTTACATTTTCCGGCGAACCGTTCAATAAAATTTTTATTGTACTGAAAAATTCAGGTACAGTTTTATAGAGGATATAGAGTGCTATCAAAATCGATAAGATTGGATCCAATCGATAAGCCTCGGTAAAGTTCATTACGATACTCACAACCAAGACCCCAATCCACCCTAATACATCTTCTAGCATATGCAGGTTCAACATGCCTTCGTTTTTAGACGACCCTTTGCTTAGAATCCAAGCCGCATATCCATTCAATCCAATAGCCACGAGTGAAAGCCAAAACATGCCACTGTAATTAACCGGTTGCGGATCAATCAAATGTGGGATACTTCGGTAAATCATAAAAAATGAGCCGCCGATCAGTACTACTCCAGTTATCAACGCCCCTAATAATGAAAAGCGGTTATAACCAAAAGTGAACTGTTCATCTTGCTGCTTTTCTGAGTACCCCTGGAAAAACCAAGCGAATCCAATAGAAATGGAATCTCCTAAATCATGAACGGCGTCGGACATAATTGACACACTATTGAAAAGAGCCCCAAAGAAAAATTCAATCATGGAAAAAATAAAGTTGGTGAAAAAAGCAATTTTAATATTCTTATTCGGTTGATTTTGGTGCGAGTGATTTTCTTGTTTCTCTGACTTTGAAATTTTAAAAACCTCCATTTAGTTTTATACCTTATTAGCTTTTATTGTTCTTGTTCATTGATATGAGTTAAGACTTGTTCGAGAATACTGAAAACATGAAGATCATCAAGACTGTAAACCATGCTTTTCCCTTCTCTTCTTGCCTTCACTAAACGTGAATCTTTCAATATTTTTAGTTGGTGTGAAATCGCGGACTGTTCCATATCCAATGCAAGCACAATGTTTCCAACACTGAGCTCTTCTTTCTGTAAAAGAAAGAGAATTGACAAGCGTGTAGGGTCACTAATCACTTTGAATACTTTGCTTATTGATTGGATCTTCTCTTTATTGATTGGCGAAGTTGTTGATGTATCCATATGCTCTTATTCCTCTCACATGATTTTCCATTCATATATATAATACCACGTGAGTAAAACGATGCTAGTTTTTTGTTTATAGACAAAATTAAGACTTTTGTATCAGCAATAGTAGTCCATTTGAATAAGAAGCATCTTGTCTTGACAAAATTCATACAGTGAGTTAATATGATTCTGTAAACATATGAATGTAAATTCATATGTTTACAGAATCATTCCGATTTACAAATAAAAGGAGATGGAGACTGGATAAGCCCAAACCATATGAATCCTTGCCTTACTTAAGCAAACAAACGAGCTCAGAATTTGCAAGGCACAAAAAAAGTCAACAAAAATCAAAGAAATTTAATAGAAAGGTGATAGAAATGGAAACTACCAAAGAGCAACATTCACAGGAAAAAGAGAAACATAACCACGACCATGATCACAATCACGGGAAGATGCCTATTATTCTATACTTTATTGGTTTGGCATTGGCAATTGTTGCATTGTTCTTAAGTGGAGAATATCAATTAATTAAAAACATCATGTTCTCACTCGCCACAATTAGTGCGGGCTATCATGTCATTGTTCTGGAAGGTCTTGGAGAGACAATTGAGAATACAAAAGCAAATAATAAGTTTACGCCTAATTCTCATATTTTAATGGGATTAGCGGCTATAGGAGCTTCAGCGATAGGGAATTTTTGGGAAGGAACGTTGTTGATTCTCATTTTTTCAGGCGCACATTTCCTGGAAGATTACGCTGAAGGAAGAAGTAAACGAGAAATCACGAAATTACTCGAAATGAATCCAACGACTGCCCGGTTAATCCAGCCTGATGGCAGTACAAAAAATGTTGACGTCAGTGAATTAAAAGTGGGAGATCAACTTCAAGTATTGAATGGCGATCAAGTCCCCATTGATGGCGTCATTTTGTCAGGCTCTACGTCCATTGATGAGTCGTCTATTAATGGAGAAAGTATCCCAAAAGAGAAGTCCAAAGGAGACGACGTTTTCGGAAGTACAATCAATGGAACAGGTACTTTCACAATGGAAGTCACTAAAGAAAATAAAGATACAGTATTTTCAAAAATTTTACAGTTAGTAAACCAGAACCAAGACAACCAAACAAAAGCTGCGAGTATAATCCAAAAATTTGAACCGAAATACGTTACAGTTGTTTTAATTGCCATTCCGTTATTCATGTTATTGGCTCCTTTTCTCCTAGACTGGACATGGTCACAAAGTATCTATAGAGGATTGGTCCTTTTAGTGGCAGCTTCACCCTGTGCTTTAGCAGCAGCTACTGTATCGGTAACTTTATCGACGACTTCTAACTTGGCCAAAAAAGGCGTCCTTTCAAAAGGTAGTTCTTACCTGTCTCAATTAGCCGATACTCAAGCCATTGCATTTGATAAGACCGGAACTTTGACCAAAGGAAAACCTGAAGTAACCAATTATTATTTTGCTGATTCCGTGAACGAAGAAAATATGATTGATATCGTGGTAGCTCTTGAAAAAGAATCCAATCACCCCTTAGCAGATGCCATTCTAAGAAAGTTTGAACAAAAAAATCAACTGACTATTGAAGTAGAAAATCAGATTGGTAAAGGGTTGACAGGAGATTACAACGGCAAAAATTATCGGATCGGAAAACCAACTTCATTTGACGAGGTTGCAAATGAATATATTCGTTTAAATAATGAGTGGGCATCAGAAGGTAAGACAGTCGTATATGTAGCAGAAGATGAGAATGTCATTGGACTTATAGCTCTCATGGACGTTCCAAGTGAACATGCAAAAGAAACTATTAAATACTTTAAAGAACAAGGCATACACACCACTCTAATCACTGGCGACTCAGAAATGACAGGAAAAGCAGTTGCTGAACAATTAGGAATAGATGAAGTAATCGCGAATGTCATGCCAGAAGATAAATCTCGAATTATAGACGAGCAAAAAGAGAAATACGGCGTAACAGCAATGGTGGGTGATGGTGTAAATGATGCCCCAGCCCTTGTGAATGCAAATGTAGGGATTGCCATGGGAGACGGAACCGATGTAGCAGTAGAGGTGTCTGATTTAGTTTTAATGCAGGATGACTTATCTAAATTGGTTAAAGCTCATGGAATTTCTTCTAAAATGAATCGTGTCATATGGCAAAACATCCTTTTTTCAATGGCAATCGTAGCCTTTTTAGTTGTAGTGAGTTTATTAGGTCTAACAGATATAGCAATCAGTGTCATTATTCATGAAGGAAGTACGTTGGTCGTTATTCTGAATGGACTTCGTTTATTAAAATCTAATTAATTCTATCAAAACCCATAAATCTAGGGTATAGTAATAACTGTCTGAAGTTAATATGCCTTTAACGTTCTAAAAACGTTAGAGGCATATTTTTTATAAATTACTTTGTCTCAAAAACAATCGATTATGATACGATTTTTAAGGACTATTTTTTTACTAAAAAAGTAGTCCTTTTCAGTATCAAAACTTTTCTCTTTATGTATGAATCTTTAACCACCATTTATGATACAATAAAATCAAAAAAAAGGATGAGTTTTATGAATGGATATATATATGGCTATGCTAGAGTGAGTACACGATCACAAGAGTTAAACCGACAACTAGATTTACTCAATGAGCAAAATTGCAATGAGATCCTTACTGAAAAAATGACTGGAACAAAATCCGATCGGCCTCAGCTGAACCGACTAAAGGATAAGATACGTCCTGGAGACACAGTTATAGTGGAAAGTTTCTCGCGTCTAGGTCGTAGTACTAAAGATTTAATTGATCTCGTTACTTACTTTGAAGAGCATAAAGTGAAGCTTGTAAGTCTGAAAGAAAACTTCGATACTAGTACACCCCAAGGACGCTTAATGATGACCGTTTTCCAAGCATTCAGTCAGTTTGAGCGTGATTTGATTGTAGAGCGTACGAAAGAAGGTTTAAAAAGCGCGCGGGCTAGAGGTAGAAAAGGTGGTCGCCCACGCGTTAATCAACGAGATATTGAAAGAGCAGTGAAACTATATGACAGTCAGGAATATAGTGTAAAAGAAATTACGGAAATGACTGGTATTAGTAAAGCTACACTCTATCGATATTTAAAATAGTAAAAAAAAGCATTTTAAGGCAGTTTCGAATCTCCGAGTGGATGACTCTCCACGAAACAGTCTTAAAATGCTTTTTAGTTTATTCGATTCTACAGATATTATATAACTCAATTGTATTCTTTACGTATATCTACATCTTTATACCAATCTAAATGAGGAGCCAGTTCTAACTCTGGCATATCAGGGTATCCTGACCCTCTAAATGCTTCTACCACTAATCGGTGAATATACCTCTTTTATATTAGGTCTAATAGCAAAACCATCCCCTAACATTTTCTGAGAAAACACATCATCTTTCACTTCTGTAATTGGAACAAATACCCCTGTATTTACGCTATGTAGGGTTAATTGGTTCGTCTTCTTTTTAAATTTTTTAAATAAATTCACACTTTATCTTCCCTTCAAAGAAACAATTACTCCATTTCTAGTAATTCTCTCATTTCTGTCTTATAGACTGCTGCTTTGTTACCATAAATAATTTGGATACCAGATGGAACATTAACAACACCATTTGCCCCTAGTTTTTCCGTGAAATGAGTACTTGATTCAACTTTACTTGGCTCTTTTAAAGTTATTCTCAAACGTGTAAAACAAGCATCTACTTTCTCAATATTATCTTTACCACCGACAGCAACAATGATCGCTTCTAAAAGCTCTTTAGAATCTGTAGTATTTTCAACAGTACCAGAAATAACAACATCCTCTACTTCTCTACCTGGAGTTTTTAAATTCCATTTAATAATGGCAAATTTAAAAATAAAATAATATAAACAAAAATATAAAGCACCTAAAGGTATCACCCATAACCAGTTAGAACCTTTATCCGCCCCCATAATTCCGTTAAAAATAAGCGACATAAATGGTCCCCCAAATGAAGCAGAACCAACTACGTTAAATGATACTATATAAGTTAATAGGTAAGCGACTCCTGATAAAATTGCATGAATACCAAATAATATCGGTGCTACAAATAAAAAACTATACTCTAAAGGTTCACTAATTCCCATTAAAGCACAAGGAATAACTGCAGCTATCATTAAGGATGCAACTTTTTTCTTGTTAGCTGGTAGAGCTGTTTTATACATAGCTAACGCAGCTCCCGGTAATCCAAACATCGCAAAGATTACTTTTCCATTCATTAAAAAACGGCTAACACTAATATCAAAGTTTGCCCCTGGCGTATTTAAAATAGCATTATAAATATTAACCGCACCTTCCACTACTTGACCGCCAATCTCCTCTACACCACCCAAACTAGTAAAGAAAAACGGTAAATAAATAAAATGATGTAAACCAAATGGTAGTAGTAAACGTTCTGATGTTCCATAGACAAAAGATCCTAAAGATCCAGTTGACACGATAAATTCAGACATAGTCCCCAAAGCATTTTGAATTGGTGGAAAAACAAATGCCATTATTAAACCAACAAAAGAAGAAGCAATAATAGTAATAGCTGGAATAAAACGTGTCCCATTAAATAGTGAAATAACAGATGGTAGTTCAATTTTATAATATTTATTATGTAAGTAACTGACTAAAAGTCCAATGATAATACCTCCAAAAACTCCGGTATCTAAAGTTAGAACTTCTAAAATACTCCGCTGACCTGTTAATAAATTATCGGGATCAATGGTTCCCTTTAAGACCAAGAAAGAACCCATCACAGTGTTGAGCGTCATGTAACCTAAAAAGCTAGCTAAAGCAGCTGTTCCTTTCTCGGATTTAGCAAAACCATACGCAATTGAAATAGCAAAGATAACAGGAATATTATTATTAACTACATTTCCAGCGTCCTTCATCAAACTAAATAAATAGACGAAGAAAGTACTGCCTAAAAATGGAACTGATTTAATTAAGTTAGGATTGGAAAAAGCACTTCCTACGCCAACTAAAATACCTGATATCGGTAAAATCAACACTGGAGCCATTAAAACTTTTCCTAATTTCTGAAATGATTCTAAAATCTTCTCTTTTATCATTATTATTTCCCTCCCAAAAAATCGCTTTCATTTACTTGTACTAAATAATAAGAAGGAGCTTAAAGCCCCCTCTTATTATTTTAATTCTGGCCAGTAATCTACATTTGCTTCAATTAAAGCATCTAAAATATTTCTAGCTTTTTTAGCATCTCCTATAGTTCTATTTAAAGTTAAAGCTTGTAATGCTTTTGTATATGATTTTTCTAAATAAGCTTCACATGTTAATTTTTCGTAAGCATATTGGCCTTCGATTAATCCTTTGTAAAAAGTACCTATTTCACCTACTGCGTATGGTTGTGGTCCATTAGCACCTAATGATGCTGCGACTTCAATCATTAAATCATTTGGTAAATTAGAAACAATCCCATTATTTGGAACAATCACAATAAAGGTTTTTCTTAAATTACCATAGATAGAAGCTGCAACTTCAACAATCATATCTCCGTGGGCATCATTATGAACAATATGGGAGTCTTTTGCTGTTCCAACCTGAGCAATTCTCTCACACTCTTCAAACACACGTTTTTCACGTCCATCCATTACCTCATTAGCTCGTGTATAATTAGGATCTAATGTAGATAACTTGTATTCAGGATATAAATAATACTGTAAGTAAGTATTTGGTAGATAATCTGGAAAGTCTTTAATCATATCTTCCACCATAGCATAAGTATCTAGCCATGATTGATCACGTTGTTCTGCATCAACAGGTAAGAAGCCATTCTTAATCGTATAATTTTTGATTTCAGGTAATAAATCATTTCCTTCTTTATCATACACATGTGTGAACCAACCAAAATGGTTCAATCCAAAATAAGTTGGTTCAAATTCGTTAAAATCACGATTGATTAAACGTCCAAACGAACGCAATAGATTGACGGGCTGATCACAAATATTTAAAATACGTTTATCATCTGGGAACACCATATTTAATGCATGGGCAACAATAGCCGCTGGATTTGTGTAATTTAAAATCCATGCTTTTGGACTTAATTTACGAACATCTTCAACTAATTCTATCATGTCTCTAATTGATCTCATTCCATAAGCAAACCCACCTGGTCCACATGTTTCTTGTCCAATAAGATCCATAGACAAAGGAATTTTTTCATCTTTTTCACGCATTGGATAACCACCCGTACGCATTTGACAGAAAACAAAATCAACATCTCTAAAAGCTTCTTCCTTATCAGTTGTATAGGTAAACTCTATATCTGGTGTTTCCTCCCTAAATAAAATCTCACCAAATTTCCCAATAACTTCTTGTCTTTTTTCATTAATATCATACAAAGTTATTTTATCAAAAGGAAAGATATCTTGATGTCTTGTCAAAGCTTTTAAAATTCCTGGAGACCAAGTAGATCCTCCTCCAACAATAACAATATTATTCTTTTTTTTCATTCGAATCACTCCGTTTCATTTGATAATCCTAGTCTATACAATTTTTAATCAAAAAAACGCTTTTTTGATGACTCTATATCAACAACACCCATAAAATAAAAAAAAACACCGTTGTGTTACTCAACACAACGGTGCTAATTCTTCAAAAATATAATTTAATACATAATAAATACCTAATCTAGAAGAAACATCCATATCGGCGTAAGTTAATTTGTCATAAAAAGTATACATAGTAACATCAGCTATCTGAGAAATTGAATTTTGAGAAAATCCTGTAATCGAAATCATCTTTGCCTTAGTCAGTTTAACTAAACGAGCCGCATCTAAGGGGGTTTTAGTCTCACCACTTAGACTTACTACAAATACTAAATCATTTTCTTTCAGTTTTTCAGCTCGTTGTCTCATCACATGAGGCTCATAATAAAGAGACGACTCAAAACCTAATATTCTTAATTTCTCTTTCATTTCCTCGCAAGGAAACTTAGAAGGTCCACAACTAAAAAAGTAAATATGATTAGCAGCTAAAATTAATCGTAATACTTCTTTTACTGTACTCGAACTCAATAACTCCTCTGTTCGGTTCATTTGATCAATAAGTTTTAGCCGGTTCCCTTTTTTCAAAAAACTACTCTTATTATGTTCCGTTTCAATAGCTAATTTTAATTCAGTATACCCACGATAGTCCAATTTTTTAGCCATTCTGACAATCGTATTCGGCGAGACATAGAGTCTGTCTGCTAGTTCTTTCAATGTACTATTCTTTAATAAAGAAAAATTTTCTTTATCCATCATATAGTTTAAATGTATTAACTCTTGTTTATTTAATAGATGCTGATTGGCTTGAAGATGACTAAATAATCCCATGATAAAATCTCTCCTTACTTGTCATCATTGCTTATCTTTATTATATTTTAACACATCATACCTCAACTTTCGCAGTTAAAAAATCTGTTTAATCCTTTGATATAACGATGTTCTAAAGACTTAACTATCAAAAATGTACACAAAAAGACACCTCTCTTTGGTAAAATGTAGTTACCACACAACACATACGAAAGAGGGATGTCTTATGGCTACTATTTTACCATAAAAATAAACCCCCAAAAGTTAGATTTTTGGTCTAACTTTTGGGGGCCTCTACAGTGATATGCATAAGTCTTTTTTTTGTTGTCTTTTCATCGAAAGAAGATATATCCAAAAGACAGGAAAATACCCTCGTTATCTAAGGTCGAATATTTAAGAAGTGTATTTGATGAGACTCCCTTATTTTGATTGACCTATATTAGAAAAGATATGTTCAAAGTTTTAACTTTTGAATACGAGATAACAAAAAAAGAAAGCTTTTGAGGCTGGGACAAAACTACTTTTGCGAAAAAAGTAGCCCCACTTTCGTTTATTTTTATAAAGATATAGAAAAATACACTCCCACTACTGAACAAAAAAGTTCATAGTTTTGGGAGTGTATTTTTTTGAGAGACCTTTTGTCCCAGCCTCTTTTTTAATAAATGTAACCAGCTATTATTGCCTTTGTTTTCCTATCTTTACCCAATACTAATTATAAGGTTACCATTGATTTACTTTTATTGATTTTATAATTCCTTATTTTTAAAATTATATTTTCTAAATATGATGAACACTATTGAGCAATTTAATTGTTTATCGTATTTAGGAAATCAAAAATTGAGAAAAAGCGGAAAAATAGAAAAAAACCTATACACACGGAAGTTATCATAGACTTCTTGTGTATAGGGATCTTTTTACTTTTTAAATTTATTGAATGTTTATTCTTCGCCGTTTTCTTCTATATCTTCAATTAATTGTTCCATCTCAGCAATTTCTTCTTCTTGTGCTTGTATAATTTCTTCGCTTAATTGCTGTACTCGTGAATCTGTGAGATTGGCATTTTCACTAGTCATAATAGCGGTAGAGTGGTGTGGAATCATGGCTCTCATCCAAGCAGTATCGTCTACGCCAACTTGGTTTTGAATAAGCCCAAACGATCCCAGCACGAGTAAGACTGAAAGCCCCATTATAACGGCGTTTAATTTTTTATTATCATACATTTTCCACATAAAACCCATCATAATGATAGCCATGACTGCGCCCATCAAAATAGCCATATAAACACGGGTTTGACTCAAGTAAATGTGCGCAAATTCATTGACATTCACAAACATTAGAAAGTACATAATGACTGTTGAAGTTAAAATCATGAGGGCAAATTTTAGGTATTTATTCATAAGTATCCGTCCTTTTTTAGCATTTCTTAAACTTTAAGTTTGGTAGGTATTTTAATGTACCACTAGTGATTATTGAGCTAATTCTTCTTCAACAAACCATTTATGATTACGAACAACTGCTCCGCCATCTGTTGGTTGGTAATCCACCATATAAACATTCGTAGTTACAGCGTCATCAATTATTGCAGTTGCTCCTTCCATACCTTCCATATGGTCGGCTTCTAATGTCACTTCTTCTCCAGGTTCAAATGCGCCTTTGGTTGACTCAGAAATGTCTTCGTGGATAACCCAGCGATGATTTTCCTCTCGTTCTCCACCATTGGTTGGATTGAAAGAAACTTCATAAGCCGTCGTAGCAAATACGCCAGAAACAGTTGCTTCGGCACCTTCCATTCCAGGCATATGATCGCGCTGAAGAATAACAGATTCTCCTACTTCGTACATCGGATTTTCAGCTTCTTCCAAGCCTTCTGGAATTTCTCCCGACTCATCATGCTTCATATCTCCCATATTATCCATATCTCCCATATTATCCATATCTCTTGTTTTTTTGGACTCGCTAATTATCTGGTTCTCATAGCTATCTTCTAATGATGGTTGATTTTCAAGTGTGTAGTTAGCAAATATTAAATCAGCGTTTTTAATATTAAATGCTTCAGTTAAATCGTCTACTGAAAAATTAGTACTTTGAGAAATCGCCCAGAGAGTATCTCCCCAAACCACTTCGTAATTTTTAAGTTCTTCTAATGTATCGTATTGGGAAACATCTGCTTGTACTTCTTCTACTGTACGCGCTCTCCAAAATTGGCTTGAGTCTTGTACTTCTTCCCCTAATTCTTCTTCTATTAGCCATTTATGATTTTCAACAGTATCGTCTGTTTCTGTATCCGTGTACGTGACCATATAAACAGTGGTGTCTTCTGCCGAATCAATAGTTGCGGTCGCCCCTTGCATACCGGGCATATGGTCAGCTTCTAGAACGACTTCGTCACCTGCTTGGTAAGGCTCGTCTTGGGCATTTTCAACTTCCTCGTGTACAACCCATTTGTGATTGGCGATTTCCTCTCCTGTTTTGGTATCGTTATAGGTGATTTCATAGGCAATTGAATCAAAGGCACCTACAACCTCACCTGTAGCTCCCATCATTCCTGGCATGTGATCGGTTTGAATCGTTACTTCGCTTCCTTCTGGATAAGTTGGATTTTCTGCTTCTGCCAATCCTTCTGGAATTTCCCCAGATTCATCATGTTCCATACCTTCGTGGCCTGTTTGAGATTTATCCGTTGTTTCGCTAGCCACCGTTTTCGAGCCAGTTTGAGCAGCATTATCTACATCATCAAGTGTATTCGCGCCTACCTTATTCACTAGAGGATAAGAACTTAATAATGCTACAGATAAAAGACTACTTATAATTGTTTTTTTCATACGATTTCTCTCCTTTTGGTAATACCACCTTTGTTTACAAATGTAGTTAAATGAATTTACATGTAGCTTATCATTACCCCTTATCATTGTCAAACACTTTGATTTTTATCAATTACAAATGAAGACTTATCGTTGTTTTTATTATCTCATCAATATTTAAAAAGCGATTCCATAATAAACACGTAGATTAATTTAGAAACCAAAGACAACAAATTATCCCTTAGATCACCTATAAATCCCTTATTAATGCCCACTAATTTTAATTGTTTTTAAAGTACTTCTTTTACAAGTTCAGTCAAGCCCATATCTTTCGTTAAGATTTATGTTGCAACCTATAGTTATAAGAAATGAATATGGCAAAAAGTGATTAGGTAGCGTTTATTAATCCATGTTCATTAGTCTTAACTTATGAATACGGTTTTTAATGTGGTTATGGAGAATTAATTAAGTTAGTAAATGATTCTCTATATTTTTTGGATGTGTAGGTCAATATAGAGAGTTTTTCAAATATATTTGAATATATACATACTAGTGTGTTTGAAAATGCCACACAGAGCAAATATGAGCTTTACACGGCATTTTTATTTTTAAGGATTACTTTCATTTTCTATTCTTTCAGCATATTTAGATTGAAATACATTTTCAAGATTGGAAATAACTTCAGGCGTATATAAATAGATTAATAATCTTCCAGACATATATATTTCTTTCAATTGCATGACCCCTTTTAGATTCTAACTGATTCCATACTTCCCTTGCATGGTCCCCTTTAAATTTTAACTGGTCCCATACTTCCTTTGCATGATCCCTTTTAAAACTCAAACCGAACTCGTACAACCTCCCTTGATCCTCCTTAAAATGATTCAAGGCCTGACTGCCTAACTTTCCTTTTTTCTGCTTAATCATCTTGCCGACCCTTTAAAATCTCTCCTTTAATTTGCGCCCATGACCTTTGAAGGCTCGCCTATATAAAGATACTTTTTATCCGTTTGACCTTGCTAGGCTTTACTAGATAAGCTAGGCATACTTTGTGATTGCTGAAAAAGGGTGGAAGAGCATAAGGGAAAATGGTGCATTTTTATCATTTTCTTGTTACAAGTTGTTACACTATTGCACCACTTTTTGCAGTTTCTTGATGCAGTTTAAACCTTGATTTCATAGGCTTTTGGAGCGACTTGTAACAACAAAAAGTTTGTGAAAAAGTATCTTTTTCCTTTAGGGCTTACACTTTGGTTAGGTAGATTTTTGAAAAGGCCTACCCATGCCTTTGAAAATTTTTGAAGAATTTTGCCTGAAGCCTAGCCTGCCCCTTTGGAGTGAAGGCAAGATTTTTTCTCAAAACCTTGCCTAGGCTTTTGGTATGAATACAAGAATTTTTTACAAATCCTTGGCCAAGCTTCTGATATAAATAGAAGTTTTTTGATGGAGCCTAGCCTACCCCCTTTAAGATTGAGGACGAAAAAAATGATGAAGCTTAGCCTATCATTCTAAATTTAGAAGGCATTTTTTTGACAAGTCGCTTGAAATAATTTTGGCGTAACCGAAGGTAATGGCCTAGATGAGGACAAGAAAAATTGGCATGGTGTCACGATGACATTCGCTCGAACTTACTTTCATCCCACCCTACCCTTCAAGATAACAAACAAAAAAATACCAGACAGTCATTGACCATCTGGTATCAAAAACATTATATGAAATTGTCTTTACTGATTAAATTGCCTGACGTTGTTCTGAATTATTTGCGACTGGTTCTTCATTCTCAGCTTCAACTTTTGAAGAAAGATCTAACGTATTCACTAGACCTTTTTCTAAAGCCATTGCTAAAACTAACTCACGTAGTTCGCTATCTGACATCGCAGCATCACGTTTTGGATTTACGTAGAAATCGAATATTTTATCTAGTTGATTAGGAGTTCCTTGCCCATCTTTAACTGACATCGTTAACTATGTTAGGGGATTTTGTCAGAATCGCTTGTCTGAATATCAGTATAAACGAACTCTTCACTATACAAAGCAATTTGATAATTCAACTCGATGAGTAAGCCACGTAATCTTTTTTAGCAACTACAGTTGAAGCATTCTAAGTGATACTTAGTGACTCCTCATTTGCTTCAGTAATCAATGCTTTTTCGTTTTTTTAATCTATTATCGCTTCAAGGATGGACTATTGTCTCAGCCTCTTCTAATTCATTCTTAAGATATTTTTACTTTCTCTGTAGGTGCTGATACTTCTTTTTATTCTTTTCGACCTTTCAACTGATACTTCATTAATCTCATGCCATTGAAAATTACCACCAAGATACTACCTTCATGAACCAACATTCCGATAGACATATTCATCCATTCGCTGAAGAAGACGCTGGTCAACAAGACCAACACTACGCCAACTGCAATCACGATATTTTGTTTCATATTATTTGCGGTGGCTTTTACTAATCCTAATGCGTGAGGCAAGTTGCTAAAGTTCGAGTTCATTAAAACGACATCGGATGTTTCAATCGCTACGTCCGTTCCGCTTCCCATTGCGATTCCAATGTCTGCTAAAGCTAAGGACGGACTATCGTTAACGCCATCTCCAACAAAGGCTACAATTTGACCACGTTGTTGAAGTTTTCCGATATAAGCCGATTTGTCTTCCGGCAACATATGGCCGTGAGCTTCGGTCAAACCAAGTTCGCCGGCGACCACATCCACGGTTCCTTGGTTATCTCCTGAAAGAACAACTAGATTTTTTACGCCCAAGTCTTTTAATTCCTGCAAATTAGCTTTCACACCCGGACGAACTTGATCGCGAATACCCATCAGTGCTTTTAATTCATCGTCGACCGCTGTCAAAACGAGAGAGTTCCCTTGTTGTTCAAACCGTTTGACATCTTTTTGCACTTTTTTGCTGAGAGTGACATTTTCTTTTTTCATCAAGGCCACATTCCCAACAACCACTTTATGTCCAGCTATACTTGAAACGATGCCGCCGCCTTTCACGACTTCAGTTTCTTCAACAGGATAAAAGTCTGTTTCTCCAATTTGATTTAAGACCGCTTTTGCTAATGGATGATCTGATTCCCGTTCCACACTGGCCAGATAGCCAAGCGTTTCAGTAGAATCTTTTTCATACAGTTCAGTCGCTGCAACGGTTGGGTTTCCGACAGTTAAAGTACCTGTCTTATCAAATACAATTGTATCCACATTGCTGAAGTCTTGAATGACTTCACTCCCTTTTAAAAGAACACCGTTACGAGCACCATTCCCAATACCGGCAACGTTTGAGACAGGCACTCCGATAACTAATGCGCCTGGGCAACCTAGAACTAAGATGGTGATTGCTAACTCAATATTTTGACTGAACGCCCATACAACAATTGCCAGAACCAAGACAGCTGGTGTGTAGTATTTAGAAAAGCGATCAATGAACCGTTCCGCTTCGGATTTAGAATCTTGTGCTTCTTCCACGAGTTCAATAATTTTTCCAAATGTGGTGTCCTCACCAACTCGGTCAGCTCTGATTTGAATCGTTCCGTTTTCTAAAATAGTTCCTGCAAAAACTTCTGCATCAGCTTGCTTATTGACCGGAACAGCTTCACCTGTAATGCTAGCTTCATTGATATGCCCTTCACCCGTAAGGACTATGCCATCTACTGGCACTTTCGCACCCGTTTTAACGAGTAAGATATCCCCTTCATCTATATCATCCACGTCTACTTCTTCAAATTCGCCATTATCCATTTGTTTCAAGGCGTTTTCGGGTGCCATTTCAGTCAATTCTTTGATAGCAGATCGCGTTTGATTCAATGTTCGTTGTTCCAAGTAGTGTCCGAATAAGAATAAGAATGTGACAATAGCCGATTCTTCATAATTTTGAATAAAAAGCGCACCAATCGCTGCAATACTGACTAAGACATCAATACTGATGACTTTGACTTTCATTGCTTGAAACGATTGAATGGCAATTGGCATAATCCCAAAGACAGAGGCGATGATCAAAGCCCACTCTGAAAGTCCTACGTTTTCTAAAACAAAGTGACTGAAGAAACCGAGTACGATGAACAATCCACTGATGACGGTGATAACATTTTTCTTACTTAATATATATTGTTGCATGCTTTTTCCCTCCAAATTTAATTTCTCTCTTATTGATAAACACAATATAAGATAATTGCCTAAGTAATTAATTGACTGACATCAAGTTTAAGAAGTTCTCTTTTATTGTTTCTAAGCACCTTAAATCGGATTGCAACAAAAAAAGCAATCCTGAAAAAATAGCTTTTCTTCCAGAATTGCCTAGTTCATTTAATCTGTTAAGCGGCCTTGGCTTTTGCTTTAAGGACCGGATAGCCTACGTTTTCGATAGCTTTTTGAATCTCTTCAATCGAAGTGACAGCTGAATCAAAATTGGTTTTGACTTTGCTGGAGTTGAATAATACTTTAATGCTGTCTTTATCAACACCGTTAACTGATTTTACGGCACCTTCAATTTTTTGCATACAACTTGGACAAGACAACGTTTCTAATTGCAATATAGCTTTTTCCATAATTCCTATCTCCTTTATGTATTTTTATTTTATCGGCAGCAGATTAATGAACACTGCCTTTTCCTCTTTACAACTGTAATATAGCTCACTTTTAGCAAACGAAAATTGACGCATATCAAGTTCGGCACTTCTTTTTATCTTTTTGCTCAATTCACCATCTTAATAGTCTTTTTCTGCCCCTTATTGTCATCAGAATAATAAGAAATTAGTGGATAATCTTGTCTGCGTATAAACCATACTACAATCGCGCCAATAAACAGGGTCAGAGACAAGGCTTGCGAAACGCGGATCCACTCGCTAATCCATAAACTGTTCGTTCGCATACCTTCAATGAAGAACCGATCCACTAAGTACCACAAAACGTCACTCAAAGCGACTTCTTCTTGACGCAAAAGCTGTTTTCGGTTCCGTATAGTGACGATGAGGATAAAGCCCAACAAACTCCACAATGACTCGTATAAAAAAGTTGGATGGTAGTAGGTACCATTTGCTCCATTTCTTCAATTTTTCACGTCATTATAGTCATGGTGATGCTGAACAAGATTCTGGCTAAGCTCCATGGAAACCAAACAGTGAATACACTTTTAGCTCCCTGGTCACTCGCTTCGTAATACGCCACTTTTCCGTGTCCGATTATTCGCTGTAAAGCAATAAATCATCTAAATCCTGAATCTTGATCCTTTTCCCAGACAGCTGTTGAATCAATCCCTCGTTCTCCAATTCTCCAAATTTGCGACTGATGGTCTCAGGTGTCGTTCCTAAATAGGAAGCAATGTCCTTCTTTGCCATCGGCAGGGTGATGGTGGGAGAGTTGCCCATTTCAGGTTCCACATTTTCTGCCAAAAACAAAACTAAACGGGTAATGACACTCTCCACGGCTACTTGTGCGGTTTGACGTGCAGATCTTTCTAACCGCTGCGACATCTCTCCTAGCAACTTTAACGAAATTGCAGGATACTCTTTTAGAAACTCTTGTACATCATGTTGTTGAATCATGCAGACAGACGTATCTCGAGTAGCTTCTGCGTATTCCTCGTGCACAACATCAGGATTGAACAACGTCCATTCTCCCGTAAAGTCACCCGGATTCAAAATACGCACTAGTTGCTCTTTACCAGAATCAGACAAGCGATAGATGCGGACTTTTCCGCGATTCACAATATACAAGGCATCATCTTTTTCTTGCGAGCGAAACAGAAACTCCCCTTTTTGATAGTGCTTCGTGTGAGCTTTTCCAGCGATGCGATCCATCGCGCTTTCCTCCAAATGATTGAATATCGGGACTAAACGGATACAAGCTGAGTGGTCTCCTGCTACATGTGGTTGGGTGCATTAAGTCATTTCGTTCTTCTCCTTTATCAGTTTACTGTTCTTTTTTAACTTTCCTATATTTAGTATAAAGGCTCCTAGCTCAAAAAATTGACACTCATCAAGAAAAGTCTTTTTAGCGGCCAAAAATAGGAGCTGGAAAGAGTCCCAATCCTAAAATCTTTAATTTTTAAATGTATGTTTCCGAAAAACCTAATCTTCATCCTCATCAAACGCATCGTCATCTTCCAATGCCTCTTTGCCAATGAACGCTTGTAGCATCCAAATGTTTTTATCTAAGTCATTTTTAAAAGCAATCAGTGTATCTTCTAAAGCATCGTCACCCTCATCTTGTGCTAAACGAATAGCACGAATCGTTAATTCACGGGTACGTCTGAAATCTTCGATAATATTTTCAACCATGTCTTCTGCTTGAGCATATTTATTGATGGCATCTTCTGAAAGCATGGAATATTCTTCAAATTCAGCGGTGGTTGAAGCCGGTTTATGACCGGAAGTAATCAAGCGTTCTGCTAGTTTGTCGAACCATTCTTCGTTTTGATTATACAATTCTTCAAATTTTTCATGCAGGGTGAAGAAATTAGCGCCATTTACATACCAGTGATATTGGTGCAATTTCACATGTAAAGTATGCATGTTCCCTAAAAGATGATCCGAAATGGCCGCTGCATTAATTTTTGTATTATGGACATGTTCCTTGTGTTCTTGTTCTTCTTGCAATCTTTCTTGGGGTGTTCTTTCTTGAGACGCTTTATTTTTAGTCATGATCTATTCCTCCTATAATTTTGGTTCGTTTAAAATGGCTTCCTTTGATGCCTCCTTTTCCTTTACTGAATTTAGTATAAAGGCCCCCTACCTCAAAAAAATTGACGCGCATCAAGAAAATCATTTCTTAATAGACGCTAGGCTTCTCTATTAAATTCAGATGATTGCACCATAAGGGTGCGCTGATACTCGGCTAAAAAGAACCGAATAGCCGTCTGCAAGACCCCTCGGCGAGCCCACACTTTATGTACATAAAGTGTTCTGTTGCAAAGTTTTAAATAAAGAATAAAATCCCTTACGGTATCTATGATTTAAGCTGGGATTCCCAATAATACCTTGATTTCAGTACAGACCGAAAACCCGAAGAGAGTGCCTTCTTTTCGGGTTTTCTTATATAATCCTCGAATGGCTTCCATGCCTTTAATCGTGGTAGAGGCAGTGCGTAAACTTCGATAGAATTTATTGCGTCTCTTTACTGGACGATGGTCTTGTTCAATCAAATTATTCAGGTATTTAATGGTACGATGTTCTGTCCCTTGATAAAAGCCGCCGTATTCTTTTAGTTTCTTAAAGGCACTTGTAATAGAGGGGGCTTTATCTGTGACTACAAC
>NZ_FWXK01000003.1 GCF_900176325.1 Aerococcus suis
GGAGCGGACCAGTACTAATGAGTCGAGGACTTATCCAAAGAAGGTAAGTTGTATGATATGGTTAAAGGGAAAACTTGTAGTATTCAGTTTTGAGCGAATAATGCTCAATATAATATGAATTGTGCGGTGACGATGGCAAGAAGGTCACACCTGTTCCCATCTCGAACACAGTAGTTAAGCTTCTTAGCGCCGAATGTAGTTGGGGGTTTCCCCCTGTGAGACTAGGACGTCGCCGTGCAATGATTATTATTCCGCAATAGCTCAGTTGGTAGTAGCGCTTGACTGTTAATCAAGATGTCGTAGGTTCGAGTCCTACTTGCGGAGTTTAAATGGAGTATATTCTTTGAGCTGTTTCTTGGAGAGTTGTCCGAGAGGCCGAAGGAGCACGATTGGAAATCGTGTAAACAGGAAACTGTTTCAAGGGTTCGAATCCCTTACTCTCCGTATTATAAATAATAATGAGTTGGCCCGTTGGTCAAGCGGTTAAGACACCGCCCTTTCACGGCGGTAACACGGGTTCGAGTCCCGTACGGGTCATTGTTTATTGGAGAATTAGCTCAGCTGGGAGAGCGTCTGCCTTACAAGCAGGATGTCGGGGGTTCGAACCCCTCATTCTCCATTTAACGTTGGTCCCGTAGTGTAGCGGTTATCACGCCTCCCTGTCACGGAGGAGATCGCGGGTTCGATTCCCGTCGGGACCGTAAGGTGTATATATGTTTTGACCTTTTGGTCCGATAGCTCAGTTGGTAGAGCACGTGATTGAAGCTCACGGTGTCGGCAGTTCGACTCTGTCTCGGACCATTATGGAGGGATAGCGAAGTGGCCAAACGCAGCGGACTGTAAATCCGTTCCTTCGGGTTCGAAGGTTCAAATCCTTCTCCCTCCATTAATTATTAGTTTTGGAAGCAATAGGGACATAGTTTAACGGCAGAACTACGGTCTCCAAAACCGTCGATGTGGGTTCGATTCCTACTGTCCCTGTTAAATATTATTATGGCGATTGTGGCGAAGTGGTTAACGCATCGGTTTGTGGCACCGACATTCGTGGGTTCGATTCCCATCAATCGCCCTTTTATTGGGATATAGCCAAGCGGTAAGGCAACAGACTTTGACTCTGTCATGCGCTGGTTCGAATCCAGCTATCCCAGTTTTTTTTATATAATGGCGGTATAGCCAAGTGGTAAGGCACGGGTCTGCAAAACCTTGATCGCCGGTTCAAATCCGACTACCGCCTTATTTCTTTTAATAAGCCGGTGTGGCGGAATTGGCAGACGCGCTGGACTCAAAATCCTGTGCCCGTTTAGGGCGTGCCGGTTCGACCCCGGCCACCGGCATTACATATATATGAGTGTTAAAAAGATAGAAATGTTGTTAATACAACATTTCTATCTTTTTTTATCGCAATTTTTGTGTAAAGTCTTCACTAGCATTCAGTAGCTGTTGTGCTGCGATTCTCATCTATTTCTTTCAATCCTTTATAATTAAAAAAGTTAAAATAGTTGCTATAAAAAAAAGTAAAAGTTTAGTCATAGTATTAAATGTTAGATATCATATGATTAGCGGGAGCGATTTGCTCCTACTTACAAGCTATATGGCTATTTCTCTTCACTGGAGTCTTTAGCGTCGCTTTTATCTAACATATTCTCCTTTTTATATTTGTAAAAGTAGCAATAGATTATATTCATCTAATCACCACCTAAATTATATTAATATCTACAATTGTGTTTCAGTATATCATTCAAATTAAATGAATTCACTTCAATAAACTTTTGTTAGATATGTGATGATTATACTATGCCATTGGGTTGGTATGTGATATTTTATTTGATGAAAAGAAAAAATTGGAGGTAAAACATGAAAGCTATCCTACTTATTATCGTCAGTTTATTATTAATAGGGTGTCAAAATAATAAGGAAATAAATGAGAACGAACACCATGAGTCGAATACGGAAGTAGTGAGTGAATCTTCTAATGAAGTTGATAACGAGAAAGAGCAAAATTCAGAAGATAATTCCTTAAACGATGGAGAAGATAAGGAAGAAAATATGGAGTTATGGAATGATAGTAAATCAGAACAATTAGATGAGTTTATTCATCGTTGGGAGCAAGATATGGGTCAGGAGTACACCCAATATGCTCCTGGTAAAAATGCTGATTTATATGGTGTTAAAATTCCTGATGGCATATTAAAAGGGGACAATATGCAAATGCAACCAGTTTTAGGCCAACCTGAATATAATGAAACCGTTTCGCCGTTAGACTTGGAGTGGTCAAAAGATGGACAATCTGAAGCCGACTATGCGGTAGTAGCTGTATACAGTGATGATACTCAAGTTAACCAAAATGGCCCACACCATGTTTATCTCTTTGTTTTAAGAAATGGTGAACCTAATATTTTATATACAGAGCAAAATCAAGGAAATGAAAATAATTACTTGTATTTTTGGCCAACTGAAAATCAGGAACTTATGGAAGGGTTTGTAAATATAGTCAATGGATAATATGGGAGTCATAAAACTTTTATTCTATTGACTAAACCTTTCTGACATTACTTTTTTGTAAATCGTGCTATACTTAATTTGTAGAGAGAAAGTTTAGGAGGAATTATGATGTGGCGATTTTTGATTAAACCATTTTTGGATAAAATAGCAGCCATTATATTTTTCCTATATAAACATATTGATCACGTGGGGTTCTCCACGTGATTTTTCTGTCTATAAGATACTATGAAAGGCGGTGTCCTATGATATTCTATTTTGAAAACATTCCAACCGAAGAATAGAAAAGAGTAGTGATCCAAATGGCTGAAAAATATGCTAGTATCTCGTGTGACTAACGTAACCAAGTCATTTATTTGAAATTAGGTTGCGCGAAGTAAAAAATTGCTTCGCGTCTTTTTGTTGATACGTGAAAGGTATACTTATCAATTTCTGCGTGCTATAATTTCTAAGTGAATTTACTAATTCTCTTTAAATTAGAATTGGTTTAGAATGGAGAGAATGGAATTTATGACTAATCATATTGTATTGTTTGAACCTGAGATTCCTGCTAATACAGGTAATATTTCTAGAACTTGTGCCGCAACTGATACTGAATTACACTTAATTCGACCATTAGGTTTTAAAACAGATGATAAAATGCTAAAACGCGCTGGTCTTGATTATTGGGAGCACGTCAAAATTACTTATCATGATTCTTTACCTGAGTTTATGGAATTTCTAGGGAATCGTCGCCTCTATTTAATTTCAAAATTTTCCCATCAAACGTATTCAGATGTCGATTTGTCAGCAACGGATGAAGACATTTTTTTCCTATTTGGCAAAGAGACAACGGGTTTACCTGAGGCTTTTATGCGGGAAAACGAGGAGAAATGTTTACGATTACCAATGGATGATACGCATGTTAGAAGCTTAAATTTATCAAACACTGCCGCAATTGTTATTTATGAAGCTTTACGGCAACAAGGATTCCCTAATTTAGATTTAACGCATCATTATGAGCATGACAAACTAGATTAAAACGATAGGAGGCTGGGATTAATCCCAGCCTTAATCAGTTTAAGTTAATATTAAATCATACTAAAGCTTGAGGTAAATGATAGAAATTTTGGTAAAATGATATTAAATTCAACCAAATAAAGTAGGTTTTATAAAATGACACAAGAAAAACGACAAGCAAGAAAGTTTGAAGAGAAGTCATGGGAAGAGATGACTTTTTTTGAAAAATTTAAACATCAATGGAAACAGTGGCATTTAACGCGATGGATAATTTTAACCGTATTAGCGGTGACGTTTGTTTTTGAAGGATATCTTATTATTCGCGCAAAATCAGTTGATGTTGGTTCCTTGCAAGAACAATTACAAATTACAACAGAAATCTATGATAAAGACGGTGAACAAGCTGGTGAGCTTTCTGATGATAATGGGACCTATGTGACTTTAGACAAAGTAAGTGAGCCGATGCAAAAAGCGCTACTTTCAACTGAGGATCGGCGTTTCTATGATCATCCGGGTTTTGATATTATGGGGATTGGTAGAGCGAGTGTTGGTTATATTTTGAATGGTGGACAGATTGTCGGTGGTGGTTCTACTATTACGCAGCAATTAGTTAAAAATGCCTTTTTAACAAGTGACCAGACGTTACTACGTAAATTCAAAGAGTTTTTCCTAGCACTAGAGGTTGAAAAACATTATTCAAAAGATCAGATTTTGGAAATGTATTTGAATAATAGTTACTTCGGTAATGGAGTATATGGAATTGAAGACGCTAGTCAAAAATATTTTGGAAAACCAGCTAGTGATTTAGAACTTTCTGAAGCAGCAGTATTAGCCGGAGCTGTTAAAGGACCATCTGTTTATAATCCAGTTGATGATTATGATGTAGCACTGGATCGCCGAAATATGGTGCTACAGCTAATGGTTGATAATCAATTTATTAGTCAAGACGAGGCAAATGTGGCTATAAATACCGGAATGCCTCAAGAAAACAATCCTATTGAGTCTGATAGTTATCGTTATCCTTATTATTTTGACGCTGTAATAGAGGAAGCGATTAATAAGTTTGGAATCTCTGAAGAAGATTTGATGAATAAAGGGTATCGAATTTATACCAATCTAGACCCTAATTATCAAAGTAAAGTGCAAGAGGTTTATGATCAACCTGATCTTTTTCCAACGGCTCCTAATGGGGATACTGCCCAGAGTGCTACTGTTATTTTGAATCCTAAAACAGGTGGCGTGATGGCTACTGTAGGAGGAACAGGAGAGCACTCATTCAGAGGATTTAATCGAGCGACTCAAATGCATAGACAACCTGCTTCAGCAATTAAGCCACTCAATGTGTATACGACGGCTTTAGAAAACGGTTATCATGCAGATGATGTTTTACCTGATGAAGTGAAATCATATGGCTCAGATGATTACACACCACAAAATGCGGATTATCAAACACAAGGAGACATTCTTCTCTGGGATGCGGTAGCGAAAAGTAAAAATACTTCAGCTGTATGGTTAATGAATAAATTAGGTGTTGATAAGACGATGAAAACATTAGATGGGTTTGGAATTCCTTACACTGATGATGATATGAACCTATCTAGTGCATTAGGAGGTTTAAACAAAGGGGTAACGCCACTACAAATGGCTAGTGCCTACACCGCATTTGCTAATGAAGGCGTACGTTCTGAAGGATTTTTCATTACTAAAATTGTCGATCAAGATGGCAATGTAGTCGTTGATGAACAACAACCTAAACAAGACGAAGCAACATCAAAAGCAGTTGCTGATGAAATGACGAGTATTCTATTGACAACTTATGATGAAGGCGGAACGGGTGCAACAATTGAGCCAGATGGTATTGAATTAGCTGGTAAGACTGGTACGGTCGAGCTTTCAGTTGATGATGCACAGACAGACGGCTCTAGTGACCAATGGCAAGTCGCTTATACACCTGACTTTGTATTAACGACTTGGACTGGTTTCGACGAAACAACAGCTGATCACTACTTATGGACGGGATCACCAACGACATCCCATGAGTTAGCAGGGTATATTATGGATAATGTTGTTTCTGTTAGTCCACAAACACCATTTGATATTGAGTCAGCCAAGAAACTATATGAAGAGCGTCGGTCGCAATCTGAAGCAAGTGAATCGCAATCTAATGATGACTCTAATAGCGATGAGTCATCTGAACCTGGCGTTATCGATCGAATTATTGACGGCGGACGAGACTTCTTTAACCAATTATTTGGTAATAATGATGAGGCAGCATAATTTAAAAGGCAGTTGGTTACTATCAACTGCCTTTTTGCTTGCTTACATTTTAAATTCTTAGCATAATATGTTATATTATGCCTATTGAAAAGGAGTGTTATGATGGCAAATATTTATGATACGATTAATGATCTAGAGAAAGAAATTCGCGAACAAGATGTTTATAAAGGATTACTAGAAGCTATGCAAGCTGTAGCTAACGATGAAGAAGCGAATAAACTATACAATGATTTTCGTGGTTTACAAGGCGAAATTCAAATGAAAGTTCAAATGGGACAAGAAATGTCTGAAGATGAAATTAAAAAAGCACAACAACTTCAAAAAGACATGGAAGCCAATGATATTATTTCTCAATTATTAGATAAAGAAAAAGAACTAAATCAATTAATTGAAGATATTAATGTTGCGGTTACTCGTCCAATTCGTGAAGTTTATCAAGCAGCAAACGAAACGAAAGAAAATTAATGATTTGACATATCGATAGAAGCTGGATCTTGTATCCAGCTTTTTTTATGGATAAATTAGTGAGTAAATAATAAAAATCTTGTAAAAGTGAAAATACTTAAAGAAAAAAATAGTGATTCGCGCTATACTGGGATAACTAGACATGAAATTTTCATGAAACGTAAGTTGTTAGATACGGCATATCTTTTAAATATGTTAGAATAATAATGATAACCTACGCAGTTAAGGAGAGATGACTATGGTTCGTTTTATGCATGCTGCTGATTTACATCTAGATCAAACATTTCATCATATTGCTTCACAAAACGAAGAATTATACAAACAATTAAATCATGCCACTGAAGACAGTTTTGAGCGTTTAATCGATATTGCAATTAATGAGAAAATCGATTTTCTATTAATTTCGGGAGATATTTTTAATGGAGAACGTGCATCATTACAAGCACAATTTCGCTTTAATGAAGGAATGAAACGATTAAGTGATCATGACATCTTAGTATATATGATTTACGGAAATCACGATTATATTAAGGATGCTAAACATCGGTTAGCATTGCCTGATAACGTTTATACTTTTGGAGAAGAAGTCGAAACAATTCGTGAAACATTAAAAACAGGGGAAGTTGTTGCAATTAGCGGATTTAGCTATATGTCTCGTTGGATTGATCATAGTATGGTACCTGAATTTCCACAACGAGACGCTAACGTCGACTTCCATATTGGTTTATATCACGGTGAACAAGCAAAGAATGATTCACAAAATCGTTATGCGCCCTTTACAATTAGTGAATTGAGAGAAAAAGGTTATGATTATTGGGCTTTAGGTCATATTCATCTAAGACAACAATTGAGCGCTAATCCTCCAATGCTTTATCCTGGTAATCTTCAAGGAAGTAGTTTTAAAGAGCAAGGGCCTAAAGGAGCTTTATTAGTCTCAATTAAAAAAGGGGAAGCCCCTCAGTATGAATTTGTTGAAACAAGCGACTGGCAATTTATTTCAACAATTAATCCATTACCTAAGATTACAAGTCTAGAGACTTTACGAGATGCGATTGAACGCGTTCTTCACGAGCATGTTATGTATGCTAAAAGAGAAGGCGTTAATGTGATTTCACGGTTAATATTTAAATCGAATAATGATCAAGAAACGCTTTATTGGTGGAATGAATATAGAGATGAATTACGTGAACAGCTAAGATGGAGTTTAAGTAATCAAAATAATAATCGAACAGAGAAAATTTACTTAGCTGACTTAGCAATGCAAATTACTAGCGATACGGATTGGTCTCCTTCACGAGCATTTAATGAATCTTTGAAAAAAGCTTATGCTAAATATAGTGAAGATGATCATTTGGATACTGTACTAGCAGACTTAAATAATAAAGACCAATGGCAAAAATTCTTACGACCTCGAATTGATAATGAAGCGTTTAAACAACGTGTCCTTAGTCGTGTGAGAACATTGATTGTGACAGAGCAAGCAAATTATAATCAAGAACAACGGAGAGGGTAAATAATGAAAATTACGAAAATTGAAATTTTTGGATATGGTCATTGGATTGATAAAACGGTTCATTTGCAACCTCAGTTAAATGTGATTTCAGGACGTAATGGGTCAGGTAAATCGACCTTAATGAGTTTTGTATTAAGTGTTCTTTTTGGTTTTCCTAATCTACGTCGTAAACATCAAAGAGATTATGACATTAATCCTGAAAATCATTTTGGGGGCCGTTTATATTTAACTGAAACTAAGTATGGCGATGTTATGATTGAACGTACCCGCAAAAATGGGAAACAATTATTATATATGAAGCGTGATAATGATAAAGATCGGGTACAAGTCAATGATTTTTCTGATTTATTGAACGGCTTATCTAAAGCAGATTATTTAAATTACTTTGGTTTTTCAGAAGCCGACTTAATGGATTTCGTCTGGGAAAGTGAAGAAGACTTTGCGAAAAGTTTAGTCAGTTTAGGAGTAAGTGGTCGTCAAGTATTAAGCAAAATTACGCCAAACTTACAAAGCGAAGCTGAAAAAATTTATAAACCAAATGGAAAAAATCCTGTGTTAAATCAACAACTAGATCGTTTAGCACATAATAATCAACAAATTAACGATGCTAAACAAGATGAAGATCAATATTATGAATATGAACATCAACAGGCGGAAGATATTGATGCACTTGATGCATTACGTCATGAACATGAAATGGCTAGTTCTGAAGAAATTCAACTTGAATTAGCTCATGGCCAAGAAAATTCTTTAAATGAGTATATTTCTCTAGATCAAGAACTCCAAGGATTTGATTTTGCGGAAAATAATTCTGAAGTGATTCAAAAATGGCGACAAGTTAGTGACCGCATACAACGTTTAAATGATGAGCGTCAAGAATTACAACCTAAAACAGTCACTAATCAAGTAGATAAACAAAGCCAAGCTAATGAGATGTCACAAGGAACCGAAGCGGGTGTTAACTGGATAAGTGCGCATCCAGAAAATCTTGATGTTATGTATGCTCAATCAAAAGCTTATCGTAACCATCTCAATCAAAATGCAGATGTCAGTGAAGAATTAGTCAAAAAACGTTATGAAAAAGATCAATTATTGAAACGATTAGGTGCTGACAATGATGAAGAGCTACCAAATGAATTGCCTGATGATGAACGTGAAAAATGGCAAAAAGAATATCGAAAAATTCAAAATCGTCAAGCTTTATTGGAAAATGAGTCAGGACCTTACTCAGAAGATAAACAAGCATTAAATGATTTAAATGATGAAGAGAAACAATTACGTAAGGAATATAATGAACTTCGTGCTTCAGGGGCACCTGGAATGTCATGGGTGGTTTACCTAGGAATTGTTTTTGGTATTCTAGGTATCATTATTTTAATTGTCGCCTTAGCTGCTAGTGGAAATGGGCTAATCCCCGTTGCCATCGCTGGAATTGCGTTAGGTATTATCTTTGCACTAATTGGCATGTCATTGACACAAAAAAATAAAAAAGAGTATCGTAATGATTTAAAAGCTTATGAGTTAGACTTTATCGATATCAAAGACGAACGGCAACAATTAGAAAATGCTATCTCAGTGGCTCCACGTCCTGAAAACAATGATGTCGAAGCAGAATATCAAACATTTGAGAAACAATTAGATGAATTAGCTCAACAATATGGAGCCACAGAATCGATTAATTCTAAAGTATGGTTAGAAGATAATTACGTAACTCAAATTGATCAATTAAATAAAGAAATTAGTCAAATGGAATTATTATTAGATAATGATAGTTTCACCGATTCTGCGAAAGATCAGTGGGAAGATTATAAAGCAACCCTTTCAGATAATCATTTATCTGAAGCAGCTATTTATCATCAATTTGAAAATGATTATTTAGCATGGCGAGAAGCACGTGCTAATAAAACTTACCAAGACTTTGCTGCTCAAGAAAGTAAAGAAAAAATTGATCGTATTGATGAACAAATTAAACAGTTAGAAGAAAGACAACGACAAATATTGGAAGACTATGATGTGCAAAATGCTGATGAGTTAGAAGCTAAAGCCGACAAGCAACAACAAATGTTGGAAAAACAAAAACGTTTTACTATTTTAGCTAATCATTTAGATTTAAGTTTACTATCATATATCGAAGCCGATGAATCTGTTGATGAGCAATTAATGGAAAAAAGAGATGAAATTAAAGCTCTAAACGAAGAAATTGCCATGCGAACAGATCGTTTATCTCAATCACGTTCTGAAATGAAACGATTAGCAAATGCTGGACAACTGGAAGAGTTAAGTGCTCAGGATGAAGCACTCGCATCTGAAGCATTAAATGCAGCCGTCGAATGGGCGGCCAGAAAAGTAGCTATTCAAGTATTTGAAGAAGCGACTATGGGTGAGACAGGTGATGCTAATAGCTTGGTTATGGGACAAGCCGTTCGTTATATTCACGATTTAACTGATGGCCGATTTGATAAATTGCAATACACGGATAGTGGTATGACAATCCATACGAGTGACGATAAATGGTTGCCAGTTGAACAATTATCTCGTGGTGAAAAAGCGTTAATGTTCATTGCTTTACGTTTTGCCTTCTTGAATGCGCAATTAGGTCAAATTCAATTACCAATTTTTATTGATGAAGCTTTTGCTCACTTAGATGATGGTCATTTAGAAAATGTTTATCGTTTTCTAGCTGATCGTGGGGTAGATAATCAAATTATTTTACTAACGACAGATCAACCAAATATGGACGGATTAGCACACGTTGCTAAACAAGAAATCTAGAGAGGGGTTTACATGGATTACAATCGTATCTATGATATACCAGAAAACGAACAGTTTGAAACATATGTTTTAATTAAAGTGGCTGAAAAACGGCAAGATCGTAATGGAAAAATGTTTATCGCCTTTACTTTTGAAGATCGGTCAGGAGATATTTCGGGGATGTACTGGGGAGCTACTGAGGAAGATGTTGAACGTTTTCAAAGTGGCTTAGTAGTTCATTTAGCTGGTCGACGGGAGTCATATAATGGGAAACCTCAAGTACGGATTAATCACTTGCGTTTAGCGACTGATGAAGAACCAAATGATCCTGCGATGTATGTCGATAAAGGACCGATGGATAAACAGGAAATGATTGATGAAATTCATACGTTATTAGATGAAATTGATAATCCTACCTTGAATCAATTAGTAAGAAAAATATTGAATCAAAGTGCTAAAAAATTTTTTGTTTATCCAGCTGCTAAAAAAAATCATCATGCCTTCGTTGGTGGCTTAGGATTCCATACGATTTCAATGCTACGATTAGCTCAAAGTATCGCTAATCAATATCCAATAATTAATAAAAGCTTATTATATTCTGGGGTATTGTTACATGACATTGGTAAAACCATTGAATTGTCAGATCCTGTGACAACGGAATATACCTTAAAAGGAAATCTAATTGGACATATTAGTATTATTTCTGAATGGATATCAAAAGCAGCAGAAGAATTAGGGATTGATGAAGATGATGAGGATGTTTTATTATTAAAACATATGGTGCTTTCACATCACGGAAAACAAGAATGGGGAAGTCCAGTAAGACCACATTTGCTTGAGGCAGAAGTGCTACATCATATTGATAATCTCGATGCTTCTATAGAAATGATGCGTGAAGCCTATAATCGAACAGAACCGGGGCAGTTTACTGAACGAATTTTTGGCTTAGATAATCGTAATTTTTATAAACCAAAAGAAAATTAAAAAAAGACCGATGCTTATAAAAAGCATTGGTCTTTTCATTTAATCTAGTTGTTATCTTGTTCTGAGTTTTCATCAGATTTGTTATTGTTATCTTGTTGATTTGAGTTAATTTCGCCACCTTTATTTTCACTACCATTTTCGGAAATGAAGTTATTTAAGGCGTCTTTTAGATCATCATCGTTAATTTTGACATTGTATTTATCAATTAATTGTTTAATGATTTTATTAACGGTTCCTTGATCTTGCATTTTTTCTTGTTGAAGGCTTTCTTTTAGTTGACCTTTTTCGTCATCAAACGAACCTTTATCTTTTTTTTTCGTTACTTTGATGACATGATAACCATATTTTGTTTTTACAGGTTCTTTAGTATATTCTCCTTCTTTAAGTTTAAAAGCAGCATCTTCAAATTCAGGAACCATTTGTCCTTTTGAAATTTCGCCAAGAGAGCCACCATTATTAGCTGTGGTATCTTTAGAATTATCTTTGGCTAATTTAGAAAAATCTGCACCATCGTCCAATTGTTTAATAATATCTTTCGCTTTGTCTTCATCATCTACTAAAATATGTGAAGCTTCAATTGGGGCTTGGTAATCATCATATGCTTTTTTCAGTTCTTTATCATTAATATCAATATTTTTACTAATGGCTTCGCTCATAAGAGAATAAAGATATAATTGTTTTTCATAAGCTTTTTCAGAGCTGAAACCTGATGATGCCAGTACGGTTTGGAATTGATCGTCATCATCATATTGTTCTTTTAATAGTGCAGTTTGTTGGGTGGCTTGATCTTTTAGTTCTTTAATTTTATCGCCATCCAATTCTTTTTCGAAAATGTCACTCAGTACCATTTGTTGAATGACTTGTTCTCCAGCTTTATCTTTTAATTCGGCATTAAAGTCTTCTTGTTTAATCTCGATGCCGTCACCTTTAGCAATCGTAGAAGAATCACCTTTAAACTGGTCACAACCAGCTAACGCGAAGATAGATGCTAACGATAAAGTGGCTAAACTTAATTTCTTAGTGAATTGCATGTATGTACACTCCTCAATTTCATTTTCATTTAAAATATATCATAGGCTAAAGATTTCTCACAGGCAACGACAAGGATTATCGAAGAAAATTCAATGTTATGAATTTTTCTTAAATGTTATTTGTGCGGTTGCCACATCATTATTTAATTGGTTAATTTTTTTCTGCATTTCATTGTATTGAGGAACTGCAGAATTTTTGAAATCTTGAATGGCTTGCCCAATATCATTACGAATAATTTGACTTGAGGATTGTCCTTGTTTGACAAGATCTGAAACAGATGTTTGTGCTCTAGCAATGCTTCCTTGCATATCGGTTGCTGCATGAGAAACACCATCTGCATAGTTTTTTACTTTTTCACGATTTTCTTTACCGGTATTAGGGTTATTAAGAAGAGTATATCCTCCAGCAACCACTGCACCTGAAATAAGACCGGTAATAAACTTACTTAAACGTGCCATAATTACACCTCTTTAGTATATTGGCGAATATGATCTGCTAATTCTTGCATGTCATTATCGCTATAATCATCTTCATGCGTTTCCCATTTTAAACCAAAACCATCGTTATCTTTATCGTAACGAGGAATAAGGTGGAAATGAGAATGGAATACGGATTGATAAGCAGATTCGCCGTTGTTATTTAATATGTTTAACCCTGTCATATCAGGAAATGCTTGTTTTAAGGCATTAGCTACTTTAGGTAAACGAGATAAAACTTGTCCAGCATATTCAGCGTCATAATCAAAAATATCTTTTATTGGTTCTTTGGGGATTAAAAGAGTATGTCCTTTAGTGACTTGACTAGTATCTAAAAAAGCCATTACAACATCATCTTCGTAAACAACATTTGTAGGAATTTCACCTTTAGCAATTTTGTAAAAAATGGTTTCTGACATGGTTGTCACTCCTATCTTGTATAATAGTTTTATTTTAACATATTGCTTATGTAGCGACAATTTAAGGCATAGTAAAGTTTTATTCGCTATCAATGTTTTAGTTTGTTAAACTTAATGCATCAATATATAAAAGGATGGCTATCATGATATTAGATGTAAATAATTTAACGGGCGGATATTCTCGAGAACCCGTGTTGAAGGATTTAAGTTTTCAAATTAACGAAGGAGAGATTGTTGGCTTAATTGGACTTAATGGCGCAGGTAAAAGTACAACCATTAAACATATTATTGGGTTATTACAACCAATGTCTGGTAGTATTCACTTAAATGATGTGAGTTTAATTGAAGATAACCAAACCTATCGGCAATCTTTTTCTTATTTACCGGAATTACCCGTTTTATATGAAGAATTAACATTAAGAGAACACTTGGAGTTAACTGCCTTATCTTATGGATTAGATAAGGAGACGGCTATTAGACGAATACAACCATTACTTGAACAATTTCGTTTATGGGAACGTTTAGACTGGTTACCTATTCATTTTTCCAAAGGGATGAAACAAAAGGTGATGATTGTTTGCGCGTTTTTAGTGGATACATCGCTATATATTGTCGATGAACCTTTTCTTGGCTTAGACCCACTCGCTACTAATGACTTTATTCATTTGTTAGAAGAACGTAAACAAGAAGGATCAGCCATTTTAATGTCAACGCATGAATTGCAACGGGCAGAACAATATTGTGATCGGTATTTATTTTTACAATCAGGTCGGTTAATTGCTCAAGGATCACTAAGTGAGTTACAAACACACTTTGGTTTACCTCAAGCATCGTTAGAAGAAATATATCTAACGCTAGCTAAGGAGTCTTTACAATGAAAATTACGTCTTTCTATCATAAACGACGTCAAAAACAACAGGCTCAGTTTTTGAAGTATAGTCGTTATATTTTTAATGATCATTTAGTATTAGCGTTGTTCTTCTTATTAGGAGCTCTAGCTTTTCAATATCAAGCATGGCTGAAAAATTTACATGGTCCACAATGGATAGCAGAAAGTATTGTCACGCTGGCTATCTTATTATTTATCTATTTACCTAAACCAAAAACGTTCATTCGTGAAGCGGACACCGTTTTTATGTTGCCAATGGAAAAACAATTTTCAGATTGGTTTAGACAGTCGTATTGGCTATCACTTATTTTTCCAACACTCCTTGGTATCTTAGGAATGGGAATTATTTATCCATATTATTATACGATATATCAATTATCTATTAGTGGATTATTACTCACTAGCTTTAGTGTTTGGATACTAATGGCAGTTAATTTATTATTGACGTATGATGGCTATCATTTTCAATACTCACGGATGCGGGTATTAAAAATAGGTCTCTATGGTATGGCTTTACTTCTAATTAATGGGTTTACTGTGGTTAGTCCTATTGTTAAATTAAGCATTAGTATTATTTATGGTCTTATTGCTATAGGAATTATTCATTCCCCATTTAGCAATAAAAAAACGATTTGGGCTTGGAATCAAATGGTAAGTGATGAAGTGAATCGACAACAAGCTAATGACAAATTATTATCTTTATTTGTTGATGTTAAAACGCTAACGCCTAAGATTAAACGACGGAAGTATACCGATATATTTATTCAATCTTTTTTAGATACCACCCCTTATCGCTATCTTTTACAACGTAGTTTTTGGCGGGGGCCAGAATATGTTGTCATTTGGTTTAGATTATTGTTATTAAATCTATTGCTTATCTGGGTATTACCTAACAATCTTCTTTCGTTAATCATTGTAGGAATTGTTAGCTATTTTAGCCATTTTCAAATTTTACCTTTGTTTGAACAGGGAACAAAACATCCTTTATTACAAACGGCACCCATTCACTCTCAACAGATGGTATCTGAGTTTATGACTTTTTTAATCGTTCCCTTTGTTACTCAAGGGATTCTCTTAGTTATTTTTAGTGGGTTTGTCTTATCGTGGGCATTTGCAGTCAAATTAGGGATTATTCAAATCATTGTTTATTTCATTTTGTATACGGTATTAAAAAAACGTCAACATAAAAAACATTGATGATTTGAATTGACTATTTACATGTTTGCTAATACAATATAAAATGCTCTTTTTATTTTCAGAAACATGGGAGGTGTGAGTTTTGGACTATCAATTAGATCCAAATTGGACATTAGAACCAATTGGTGGAGATACTGGTGAAGCTTTTTTAGCAAGTAATAGTAATGAACGAGTGTTTATGAAACGCAACTCTTCGCCTTTTTTAGCAGTATTATCAATGGAAGGCATTGCACCACGATTGATTTGGACAAAACGCACAAGTAATGGAGATATTTTGACTGCCCAAGAATGGCTCCCTTGTCAAGTGTTATCTGATAATGAAATGCGAGATAACCAAGTGATTAATTTGCTACATGAATATCATCATTCAGAGTACTTAAATAATATGTTGATGAAAATCGGTGGTGTTATTTATAATCCGATTGATTTTGTTCATGACTTTGATCGAGACTTGCACCCCCATTTAAAGGAACATTCATTCTTATCAGAAGTTAAGCATTATTTAGAAGAAACCATTATTTATATTGAACAAGCACCAAAAACCGTTTGTCATGGTGATTTGAATCGACGTAATTTTTTAATTTCTGATCAGAATAGGCTTTATTTAGTTGACTGGGAAATGGTTAAAATCGCTGACCCAATGTCAGATATTGCTCAAATTCTTGTTCAATATGTTCCAATGGAGAGTTGGGGAGAATGGTTAGAGCGTTACGGTATTGAATTAAATGCCAGCCATTATTGCCGCTTGGAATGGTACAGTTTAATGAGTTTGTTAACTTTAATCAAAAAAGATTTTAAAGAAGAACGATTTGTTGCTGTTAATGAAAAAATTCTGTTATTAAAACATATTTTTAAAAATCGGTATTATCAGTAAAAAAAATGGGATTAGGATGCGATACCTAATCCTTTTTTAGGAGGAAAATTATGCGTGTACGACATAAACCATGGGCGAAAGATTTATTAAACGAGCATCCTGAATATGTTGTCCAAGCTTCTGAAGATTTAAAAGGGGAGTGGGAAAGTGAATTTAAAAACACTCATCCGATTCATCTAGAAGTAGGATCAGGAAAAGGGCAATTTATTGTTGGAATGGCTAAAAAATTTCCTGACATTAATTTTATTGGAATTGAAATGTTTGATAGTGTGTTAGTGACAGCTCTGCAACGAGCACTAGAAGAAGATTTACCGAATTTAAGGTTAATTCGAACCGATGGACGTAAAGTCTCTGAATATTTTGCTTCTGGAGAAGTTGAGCAATTATATTTAAACTTTTCTGATCCATGGCCAAAAAAACGCCATGCTAAACGACGGTTAACTCATAAAAATTTCTTATCTGCTTATGAAAATATCTTGCCTAAAGAAGGTCGTATTCAATTTAAAACGGATAATCAAGGGTTATTTGAATATTCATTATGTAGTATGTCGCAATATGGGATGGTATTTGATAACATTTCTTTAGATTTACATCATAGTGATATTGACAATCATGTCATGACAGAATATGAAGAAAAATTTTCTAAAAAAGGGCAAAGAATAAACTATTTATTAGCACATTTTAAAGCATAATTGAAAGGAGGAATCTTCACGATTCCTCCTTTTGATTATTTCACAGCATAAACATCTAACACTTCACCGGTGTATGCATTAGCCATAAATTCATATTGAATGACTTGATTATTTTCTAATCTAGAGACACCGCCATAAAACACTTTTTGTGTTTGACCATAACGTTCAGTATCTAATGGTTGTAATTCAATCCAAGAACCTTCGATTGGACCATTTGTTTCTGATGCTTCGAATAAGGATTTAACATGTTCTAGAACATCTTTACCATCTGCATAAGTTTCGCGACCCATATAAAGCGCAGCAGTGACACCACCAATAATAAGACCGCAACTAAATAGAATACCGCCCAGTAGATAGTCACTATTGTCACGGGTACTATCTAACCAATTTTTATTTGAATGAAACATTTTATAAACTCCCTTCGTACTTATCCTCCTTAGTATAGCAATTTCCTTATTAAAAATATAGTCAGAGCTTTGTCTAGTAGGAAAAGTTGGGTCATTTTTATTGGTCAAGTAATGGTTTGCTTTTAAGGACTTGACGTTATATAATTTTATAGGGAATATGAACATTTTTTGTTAAGGTCTAGGTCATGCTAGACGTTTTTTGTTATTGCAATTATTTAGACCACGTTCATAAAAAAGGAGTTATATATACGTATGTGGATTAGCTTTTATAATAAAAAAGGCGTGGGCGATGTGCTCATGTTCACTAAGGGAAATTTAGAGCGTGAGAAGGTTGGCGTTCAAACAGTAGCCAACGTGACACGAATCTTTGATAAGGAAACTGGAGAAACGTTTGGTTACAATTTTCATGATATTTCCGATCGTCTTGAAATTGAAGGAAATGGTCAAGTTCATTTAAGCGATGTTCAAATGGATACCTTGAATCAAATGATTTATGAACAAGGATATGAACCTATCCCGTACGACAATCGTCCGCGAATTGTTGTAGGTGAAGTGGTATCATGTGTGAATCATGAAAACTCTGACCATCTTCATATTACTGAAACACGAGTTGAAAATGAAACTTATCAGATTGTTTGTGGAGCGCCTAATGTTCATGCTGATATGCGTGTAGTCGTCGCTTTACCTGGAGCTGTCATGCCAGATGGTCAAGTGATTTGGCCTGGTGAATTACGAGGTGTTGCAAGTTATGGAATGCTATGTTCTGCTTATGAATTAGGTGCTGATCCTGAACATCAGAAAAAAGGGATTTTAGAAATTCGTGCAGATGTAGAAACAGGGACACCATTTGCTGATATTAGTTCCGACGAAATGCTTTAGATAAGGGGGAAAAGAAGATGGTACGAAAAGAATTTGTTCCTTTTTTTGAGAAACATAATGATGAACGTCTTTCAAAAAAAGCTCGTACTGTTTCTTTCCCAAATTATATGAATTGGTATGTTCCAGAAGAGTTAACGACTCGAGAACATCATGCTAAAAAGACATCTCATTTTCAATCAGGCTCGGCTGATAATCGGGAAACGTCGCGAGATTTAGAACCGATGAATTGGTCACGGCCTCAAACGTCTACTAATGGAAGAGCAATAGTGACCGATGAAGTCCAACGGGATGATAAAGAGATGATGCAACGACGAAAATTACGGCACCAAGCAATTCGTCAAGATTTAGCAGAGTATCAAACTTATCAAATGCGGCAACCATTTAAGCGTACACCGACCCCATCGATATGGCAGGAGCCAAAAGGCAGTCAATCATCTCATCGTTGCAACGAGTCAATGGCCTCTAAAAGTCGTGATTCGCTACCAGAACAATCAAAGCAAGTGCAATCGTCAACGCCAAAGCAACCGAAGAATAAAATAAAGCCTAAAAATCATTTAAATAAAGGATTAGAAACGATTATGTCACAGGAGCAAACGCATAAAGGGAATTCTCGTTTCTTTTCATAGTGCCGATGATTTGAAGTGCTTAGGAATGTTAGATGTCAGGAGTTATAAGAATGGATAAACAACAAATTTTTCACTTTATTGGAATTAAAGGATCTGGAATGAGTGCTTTAGCATTAGTTTTACACGATTCTGGCTATCAAGTTCAAGGATCAGATGTGGACACTTATTTCTTCACTCAAAAAGGGATTGAAGAAGCAGGTATTCCAATTTTTCCATTTAGTGCAGATAATATTAAAGAAAATATGACCGTGATTTGTGGGAATGCTTTTACGGACGATCATGAAGAAGTTGTCCGTGCTAAAGAATTAGGGTTAGAAGTGACTCGATATCATACGTTCCTTGGAAAATTTATTGAACAATTTACAAGTGTAGCAATTACAGGTTCACATGGTAAAACATCAACAACTGGCTTGATGGCACATTTAATGAGCGGATTAGAACCAACAAGTTACCTTATTGGAGATGGAACAGGTAAAGGAGCCAAAGATGCTGAATATTTTGTTTTAGAGGCTGATGAATATCGGGAACATTTCCATGCATACTATCCAGAATATGCCATCTTTACGAATATTGATTTTGACCACCCTGATTTTTATGAAAACATCGAACAAGTTTATGAAGCTAACTTGAAATTCGCTAAACAAGTGAAACAAAAAGTGATTGCTTTTGGGGAAGACCCTTATCTTCAACGATTTAAAGATGAAGTAGCAGACGTTAGTTATTATGGATTCTCAGACCAAGATGATATTCAAGCAAAAAATATTGTTCGTGATACTGAAGGCTCTCATTTCGATGTTTATGTCGAAAATAATTTCTATGGCCATTTTGACATTGTAAGCTATGGTAAACATAATATCTTAAATGCATTGGCTGTTATCGGATTTTGTTATTTTGAAGATTTTGATCCACAAAATGTTGCAGCTGAATGTTTATCCTTTAAAGGGGTAAAAAGACGTTTTACTGAGAAAAAAATCTCTGATATGACAATTATTGATGATTATGCGCATCATCCTCAAGAGATTCGAGCAACAATTGATGCGGCACGTCAAAAATATCCAACAAAAGAAATTATTGCTATTTTCCAACCACATACATTTAGTCGAACAATTGCCCTAATGGATGAATTTGCGACAGCTCTTGATTTAGCTGATAAAGTGTATTTATGTGATATTTTTGCATCAGCTAGAGAAGTTGATCAACACCAAGTTAAAATTGAAGATTTAGCTGAAAAAGTGACGAAACCAGTTGAAGTCTTACCATTGGAAAATGTTTCACCATTATTAGATTATCATGATGCCGTAGCAATCTTCATGGGAGCTGGGGACATTATGAAATTTGCCTATGCTTATGAAGAATTACTCGGACAAATTCAATCAACTCATCATTAATATTTAGGAGGCCAGTTATGACTAAAATCAAAAAAGCCGTTATCCCTGCAGCAGGATTAGGGACCCGTTTTTTGCCAGCTAGTAAAGCAATGGCTAAAGAAATTATCCCTATTATGGATAAACCCATTATTCAATTTATTGTTGAAGAAGCCATTGAGGCTGGAATTGAAGAAATTTTAATCATTACTGGACGTAATAAACGTTCAATTGAAGACCATTTTGATGCGAATTATGAATTAGAAGATAATTTAAAACAAAAAGGTAAAACGGCTATGTTGGAAATGGTAGATGCGACGAGTCATTACAATATTCAGTTCAGACGTCAACATTATCCTGATGGCTTAGGAAATGCTGTTTTAGAAGCTGAATCATTTGTAGGAGATGAACCTTTCTTACTAATGTTGGGAGATGACTTACTTGTCGATAAAAAACCGCTATCTAAAACGTTAATTGATCAAGCTGAGTCATTAGGTGGTATGCATATTGCTACTCAATCAGTTCCAGAATCTGAACGTTCACAATATGGAGTAGTTGAACTACAAGATAATGATGGTGTTGAAGAAGTTAAACGTCTAATCGAAAAACCAAATAATCAAGAAACGGAAAGTACGCAGGCCATTTGTGGACGATATATTTTAACACCGGATATTTTTAATGTGATTGACCAGACAAAACCTAATGTATATTCTAAAGAAATTGAATTAACAGATGCTTTAAATACAATGGCAGAAACAGAAGTCATTTATAATTATTCATATACCGGTGAATGGTATGAGGTTGGAGAACCATTTGGATTGGTCAAAGCAAGTATTCAATATGCGTTGAAACATCCAGAAACGGCTGAAGGATTTAAAAAATACTTAAAAGAAGACATTATTCCTCAGTTGAAATAACATGATATTTTGTTTTAAGGAGATTAGGCAGTTGGACTGTAAATCTCCTTTTTATATTTTTAGGAAGTAGGAGTCTATGATTAGAATCAAGCAAGCAATTTTACATATTTTTGATCCTGGGAGTTTAGAACCCATATTATCCAATAATTTATTGGCAATTGATCATTATGATATTAAGCAATATATCGAAAAGAAATTGTCTCGTATTAAACAGTCTGATAAGCAGAAAGAGTGTCAATTGACTGATGAAAGTGTTGTTTATTCGTTTTTAAAAAAAGTGCCAGAAAATTTTATTGCTCAAACACAAGCACTTAGTCAACAGTTTTATGATTTAACGGCACCGAATCCTGATATACCAACTGCAGATTTGTTATGGATTGAGTATGAAGAAGATGATCAATTATTTTTAGCGATGTTAAAACTAAATCATACCCAACAACTTACCCATTTTGTTGATTATGCTGAGGATGGCATTAAAAACAATCTGATTATGAATCAAGTCATCCTCCCTAGTATGAGTCAAACGATAGAAGAAGGATTTATTTTTAATGAAAATTCAGACAACATACAAATCATTGAGAAAAAACATTTACTCGAAAATGAGGGTGAAAAAGTTTTTTATTTGAGTGAGAAGTTCTTAAAGGTTGCTCCTAAACCATCGATGAATGAAACGATTCGACAAATGAAAAAAGCAGTCAGTCAAACAGCTAAAAAATTTAATGAGTCAGAGTATCAACAGTTAGCTGTAGCAAAACAAGCTATTTTTGAAGAAGTTACTGAAAATGATTTGTTGGATAATCAAAAATTTGCTGATAAGGTTTATGGTAATAATGCTAGTCAAAAAGCAGCATATATTGAAGCAAGTTCAGATAACGGGATTAACCAAGACCACCCATTACCAGCATCGGCCCAATTAATGCCCAATCGTATGCAACGTCAAAAATTAAAGTTATCCAATGGTATAGAAATGACCGTACCAATGGCACTATTTAATGATCCAGAGGTCATTGAAATTCAAAATAACCCTGATGGCACTTTACGAATGATTTTAAAAAATATCGAAGAGATGAAAAATATTTTTTAATTTGAGTAAAAAACGATTCAATATCTCATGCATCGGCCGATTGCTAATTTACCATTGAAGCGTTTTAGACTATACTAGTATTTAAAAAGTAAGGAGATTTGACTATGGTAATTAAAGAAACATGGAACTTAGATGATTTATATCCAGGTGGTCTTCAAGGAGAAGCTTATAAAGCGCATTTAAATGCATTAATTGAAGAACGCGATGAACTCATGCAAAAAATGGCAAACTTTGATTTAGAAAGTTTGAATGAATCAGAACCGTTCGTACAGTTATTAAAAGAAATTGCTCATTTTGCGGCTGGACATTTACATGCAGCAACTTATGCACAAATGGTCGGTGATGCGGATATGCGTGATGAAACAGCGACTGAAATGGTGCATTATTTGGAAATGATTGAGCAGCCTTTCCAAGCAGCCTATAAACAGTTTATAAAAAAATATACGTCTGTAACAGATGAACAATGGCAAATGTTATTAAAAGATGATTATCTAGATGACATTCGTTTTGTCCTTAATGAAGAACGAGCAGCGGCTAAACGGTTACTGAGTGATGAAAGTGAAGCATTATTAGCTCAATTATCTAGTGATGGTTTAAATGGGTGGTCTTCTATTTATGATACGACGAGTGCTAGTCTAACCATTAAAGTTGAATTAAGTGACGGAAAACATGAATTTTCTGTTGGACAAGCAATGAATCGCATGTATGGTGATCCTAATCCAGAGAATCGACGCAAAATTTTCGTTGCTTGGGAAGATGCATTTACCGAAGCAGGCCCTATTTTTGCTGATATTTTAAATCATCTTGCTGGTTATCGTCGGACAACACAAAAAAATCATGGCTACACCCATTATTTAGATGAACCATTAGAATGTAATCGTATGCAAAAAGCCACTTTAGAAGCAATGTGGCAAGCAGTAGATGCTAGTAAAGATATTTTTATTGACTTCTTAAAACGGAAACAACAATTATTAGGCATGGAACAATTAAATTGGCAAGATGTGGATGCTCCATTAACGTTTACGGATACTGAACCCGTTGCTTATAATTATCAAGAAGCATGTGATTTTGTTGTGGAACAATTTGGAACCTTTGGACCTAAATTACAAGCTTTTGCTAAACACGCTTTAGAAAATCGTTGGGTTGAAGCTGAAAACCGTAGTGGGAAACGTCCAGGGGGATATTGTACCGATTTACCACTTGTGAATGAATCACGAATTTTTATGACATTTACGGGTTCTGCTAGTGATGCGAGCACTTTAGCTCATGAATTAGGTCATGCTTTCCATACTGATGTATTAAAAGATGCTCCATATTGGAATAGAAATTATGCGATGAATGTTGCTGAGACAGCAAGTACACTAGCCGAAACCATTGTTGCAAATGCTAATTTAGCTAAAGCGGATACTGCTAAACAACGGTTGCAACTTCTAAATGTCAAACTGGAAAATGCGACGGCGATGTTTTTAAATATTCGAGCACGTTTCTTATTTGAATCAAAATTTTATGAAGCAAGAGAAGCTGGTTTTGTCAGTGAGTCGCGCTTAAATCAAATGATGGAAGACGCACAAAAAGAAGCTTATGGTGATGCTTTAGATGTGAAACATTCTCATTTCTGGGCAAGTAAACTACACTTCTTTGCTGATGATGTTCCATTCTATAATTTCCCATATACATTTGGTTATTTATTTAGCTTAGGCTTATATGCAGAGTTTCTAAAAGATACGGATGGCTTTGAAGAACGTTATATTGCTTTGTTAAAAGATACAGGTAAAATGACTGTAGAAGATTTAGCTAAAAAACATTTAAATGTTGACTTAACGCAAATTGAATTTTGGCAACAAGGTGTTGAGTTGGCTGCTGAAGATGCTAAACGGTTTATCGCTGAATCAGAACCTTTTATTAACGAATCAATGGATTAGGAAGCAGGTATATTGTGGAATATGAAGAATTAGAGCAACGCGTTAATATGGCACCGATTGGTACAGCTAAATTAGGTATTGATAATATGCGGATGCTAATGGAGCATCTAGGAAATCCTCAAGAAGAATTACCTATTATTCATATTGCCGGAACTAATGGAAAAGGTTCAACTGCAAAAATGACGGCAACAGTTTTGGAGAAAGCGGGTTATCGTGTCGGATTATTTACTTCTCCGTCCTTAGTCGATTTTAATGAACGGATTCAAATTAATCGTGAGCCTATTAGCGATGAGGCTCTCAGCTCATTAATTGATTGGGTGAATCATCGGTTGCCAGAAGATTTTGTTGCTACGCAGTTTGAGATGTTTACAGCATTAGCATGGGTGGCATTTTGGCAACAAGATGTTGATATTGTTGTCATGGAAGTTGGGTTAGGAGGACGCTTAGATGCGACTAATATCATTACCCATCCGTTAATATCTGTTATTACTAAAATTGCTCTGGATCATGTTCATATTTTAGGGAATACATTAGCAGCGATTGCTGGAGAAAAAGCTGGGATTATTAAAGAGCACCGGCCAGTTATTTCCTATCCACAAGATGACGAAGTGACACCAGTTATCGCAAAACGTGCTGAAGAATTAGCAGCACCACTAACGGTAGTTGATGAGAAAGAACTTCACTATGCTATCGATAATTCATTGGAACAAACTTTTGAGTATAAAGATGAGAGCTACACCATTACTTTATTAGAAGAACATCAAATTATGAATGCAACAGTGGTTATCGAAATTATTCATAATCTACGGAATATGAGATGGAATATTTCCAATAGGGCATTACACGATGGCCTATATCAAACGCAGTGGGCGGCACGCTTTGAACGCTTCCATATTTTGGATACAGATATTATTATTGACGGTTCTCATAATGTCGATGGGATAACGGGATTGCGTCGTAACCTAGAAAGATATTATCCGGATACCTATCGATTAGGGGTGATGGGTATGGTAGCTGATAAGGATATTGATACCGTTCTAAAAACGATATTACCTGTTTTTGATGCTATTATTGTTACGGAACCTAATAATCATCGAGCTATGCCAGCAAATGAACTGGCCCATAAAATTGCTGAGACGCAGTTAATAGCGACTGAAAATATAATTGTTGAACCTGATTTCAATCAAACATTAGCAGTAGCAAAACAATGGTTGTCTCGTATTAATTGTGAAAAAATGCTTACGTTATTTGGAAGTTTTTATTTTGTGGGAAATTTGCGAAAAGATTTGCTTCAATTTCAACAAGAATCGAAATAAAAGACAATTACTGAAGGATTCGTTATAATATAACTATAGAGCTTTTGAAAGGAGCATAATCATGAGCCAAGAAAAGACAGATTTAACCTTTGATGCCCAAGCCATTGAACATTTAGCTAATGATGCTGTTCTTGAGGTAGATGGTGTATTAGCTACTCAAGGAGACGCTTTTAATAAAATGAAAAATCAAGTGTCACAAGCAACTGATGAAAAAGACGATGGCTTAGATGGCGTTGAAGCTGACGTGGGCGAAGTAGAAGTTGCAATTGACTTAGATATTGTCGTTGAATATGGCAAAGAAATTCCAAAAATCTTTAATGAAGCCGTGAATAATATCGAAAACAAAGTAGAACATTCAACAGGTTTAGATGTTGTTGAAGTCAATATTAATATTCAAGATATTATGAAATTAGAAGACTTTAACCGTATTCAAATGCGACAAGCTAATAAATAAAATGATAAGAAAAGAATATAAAAGATTAGCGTGTGATATGCGCTAATCTTTTTTTCTGCTAATTTATAGGGTTGATATAAAATCCCCAGCTGTATTATGCTAGACACTGTGTAAAGCGTTTATATTGAGAGGATTAGTGATACAAATGGTAGGGAAAATTATTTTAAGTATTATGCAAAGTCTAGATGGCTATATTGCCGATAAAAATTATCACTCGGATTTTTTAGAGGGTTATGGAGGCAGTCAATTATCTGATGTTTCCACTTTAGAAGAAGGGTTTGATTTTGCAAAAATTAACGACATTGAAATGATTGTTATGGGGCACAAAACGTTTGAACAGGGGTATCATGAGGCCTATCCTGAGCAAACCATATACGTCATCTCTCGAGAAAATCAACGCAATGACGGTCGGATTCATTTTGTAACCCCAACCCGTATTGTAAAATTAATGTTGGCTAAAAAACGACAAGGGAAAAATATATTATTAATTGGCGGTGGATTAGCAGTTCGTCCATTTATTCGAGCTAATGCGATTGACCAATATGTTATTGGAACAGTTCCTTATATTCAAGGGTCTGGAAGACGGTTATTCTATCCTCAAGATCAGCCATTACCATTACAGTTAGAATCGGTTGATGTTATGGGAGGATTAACATTGAGCGTTTATTCTCCAAGATAAAAAGACGCTATGGTAAGCGTCTTTTTATGATTATGCTTGGTTCCAGGCTTCTAAGTGATAGGCACCATGATAATATAAAAGCTGAGCATAATGGGAGGGTTCCAAAAGTTGAGTTAAATCAAAATTGGGCAATAGTTCATGGAATAAAAAGCGAATAGGGAAATCATGACTAACAATTAAGACATTAATTTCCGGTAGCATTTGTTCAATACGTTGTTCTAAAGCTTCATCATGGATACTTAAGACAGCTTCTTCAATTCGAGCCCAGAAAGTTGTAAAATCTTCTGATTCCCCAACGGTATCGTAGCGCATCAAGTCCTCAATAATAATTGGGACAAAAGAAGTAGAAGGGACTTTTTCGTTTTCTAGGCGTTTGACTTTATCTGTTAAGGATTCTGTCCATACATTTTCAATTAATTCATTTTCCAGGCCACCATAATTAAATTCGCGGAATCCTTCCATCGTCAGTAATTGTGGAGGGTCTTTTTGATAATCTAAGATAATTTCACCGGTCATTTTGGCACGCTTTAGATCACTACTATAGGCGAGGTGAAAGGGAATTTGTTGCAACGTTTCTCCTAGTTGGTGACTTGTATTAATACCTGTAGCGTTTAAAGGAGAGTCTGTCCAACCTTGAATAATTCCCTCTGCATTAGCCGCTGTTTCGCCGTGCCGTACAAAGTAATAATTAATTTTATTCATCGGATGATACACCTTTCAGCAATTATTTTAAACATATAATAGCACAAAAAAGCCGGTAAAGATACCGCTTACACATCTTTTGGGAATGTTTCCCAATGTTGTATAATAGAAACCTAAATTGAGGCGCTTGGCTTTTGTATTAAAGCTAGGGGTTTGGTAAACTGAAGAAGACTTTAAGAGGGGAATGAGACTTATTATGACACAAAATGATCAACAACTAGGAAAATCTATCCATGCGATTTCAGTGGGGGATACGTTCTCTGTAACGGAATCTTTCAAAGAACGTGATGTTCTTCTATATATGGGAGTGACAGGGGATTCGAATCCTGCTTATTTGAAACAAGCTCAAAAACGTGAGATGGATACTGTTCTACCGCCAATTGCCTTAATGGGAGTGATTACTCGAACGGTTTCTATGAACTTTCCTGGTCCTGGCTCTCGATTAGTTGAAATGAATATGAATGTAAGTAAGCCTATTCCTCATAATTCAACAATTAGTTTTGACTTTGAAGTTATTAGAGTAGAAGAATTAAAACAATTTATCACCATTCATGTGATTGGGTATCATACTAATCAACCAAATTCTGAACGTGTGTTAGATGTCATGTTAACGGTATTACCACCCGAAGAAAATCTTGATGATATGACAAATAAGATTGATGCTGGGATATTTCAACGCATTTCTGGAGGGGAAACACTTGACTACTAAGCAAAAAAAATTAGTTTTATTTGATGGCAGCTCATTAGCTTTTCGCGCTTTTTTCGCTATTCAAAATTTGGAAAGTTTTGTGAATAAGAATGGCTTACATACGAATGCCTTATATGCCTTTCACGCCATGATGACTTCTGTATTAGATAAGGAAAATCCTACCCATGCATTAGTGGCTTGGGATGCTGGAAAAACGACATTTCGAACAGAAATGTATGATGAGTACAAAGGTGGTCGGCAATCCACACCATCAGAATTCAAAGAGCAAATGCCGTTCTTTAATGTACTACTAGATGGCTTTGGTATCAGTCATTACGGACTTGTCAATTACGAAGCCGATGATATTATTGGAACGTTAGCGATGAAGGCAGCTAATGACGGGTTTGAGGTTGTTATTATTTCTGGAGACCGAGATCTCATTCAATTAGCTCGTCCCAATGTGCGCGTTGATATTACTAAACGTGGTGTTAGTCAGCTTGAGTCCTATACTCCAGAAGTCATTCGTGAAAAATATGAGCTAACTACGGAACAAATCATTGATATGAAAGGGTTAATGGGTGATAGTTCTGATAATTACCCTGGCGTGACAAAAGTTGGCGAAAAAACAGCTATTAAATTATTGAAAGAATATGAGTCAATGGAAGGGGTCTATGAAAATATTGACCAAATGAAGCCTTCTAAACGTAAAGAACATTTGATTAATGACAAAGATCAGGCTTTTTTATCTAAAAAACTGGCTCGTATTGCTTTAGATGCTCCGGTTGATTTATCACTTGACGATATCATTGTTAAAGAAACAGATGTTGAAGCATTAATGTCCTTCTACAAAGATATGAATTTTAACCGATTTATGAGTGACTTAGTGTCAGATACTGATATAACGGATTTACCGGAACCAGAGCAATTAACTGTTGATTATACAGTGATTCATACGACTGATGATTTAGAGGAATCAATGTTTGCTGAAGATAATCAAGGATTATATGTAGAAATGTTAATTCCTAATTATCATGAAGGCACCCCGGTCATTGTTGCATGGGGAACTGCAGAACATGTCTATGTTGGCTATCCTGACGTTCTATTTCAATCGGATTTATTTGTTCAGTGGTTAAAAAATTCTGAGAAAGAAAAAGTGGTCTTCGATGCGAAACGTACGAAAGTCATGTTAGCGCGTCAACATTTAACTTTTTCAGGAGTACGTGATGATGTCTTAATTGGATCCTATTTATTAAATGCTAAGGATCACTCTAAGGATTTAGCTGAAGTCGCTAGAGAGTTTGATATTGATGAGTTACCATTTGATGAAACTATTTATGGCAAAGGAGCTAAACGCGGTATTCCTGAAGATAAGCAGCGAATGGAAGAACATGTAGCACGTAAAATTACGGTTATTTTAAGACTTCAAGCGATGGAAAAAGCGCAATTAGAGAAAAATGAAATGATGAATTTATATGAGAACTTGGAGTTACCGTTAGCACTTGTATTAGCGAAATGTGAAATGCAAGGAATTACTGTTGAACGAGAACAGTTACAAGCGATGGAAAAAGAGTTTGCTATTAAGTTGCAGGAAATAGAAAATGATGTTTACCAAATAGCTGGGCATGCGTTTAATTTAAATTCTCCTAAACAGTTGGGGAAAGTCTTGTTTGAAGAGTTAGAACTTCCAGTGATTAAGAAAACGAAAACTGGATATTCAACCGCTCAATCAGTTTTAGAAAAATTACAAGGGAAGTCACCAATTATTGACTATATTTTAGATTATCGTCAATTATCAAAATTGCAATCAACTTATGTTGCTGGATTGCAAGATTTCATTCATGAGGATGGAAAAATTCATACACGCTTCCAACAAACATTGACGGCAACAGGACGATTGAGTTCGGCAGATCCCAATTTACAAAATATTCCGATTCGTTCTGAAGAAGGACGAAAAATTCGTAAAGCATTTGTTCCAGAACATAAAGGGTGGAAGATTTTTTCTTCCGACTATTCTCAAATCGAACTACGAGTTTTAGCCCATATTTCTGGAGATAAACATATGCAGGAAGTTTTCAGAGCGGGAGATGATATTCACGCGTCAACGGCGATGAAAGTTTATAATGTTTCTCGTGATGAAGTCACTAGCAATATGCGACGGAGTGCAAAAGCTGTTAATTTTGGGATTGTGTATGGTATTTCAGATTATGGGCTAAGTCAAAATCTGAATATTTCTCGGAAAGAAGCTCAAGTATTTATTGATGCTTACTTTGAAAATTTCCCACAAATTAAATCGTATATGGATGATATTGTTCAAAGTGCTAAAGAAAAAGGATACGCTGAAACACTATTTAAACGGCGGAGATATTTACCTGATTTAAAAGCTAAAAACTATAATGTTCGGTCGTTCGCTGAACGAAATGCGATGAATACACCTATCCAAGGGACAGCTGCTGATATTATTAAATTTGCTATGTTAGAAATGGATCAAGCACTTCAACGAGAAAATTTGGAAGCAAATATGTTATTGCAAGTTCATGATGAGCTAATTTTTGAAGCTCCAGAATCAGAAATTCCAAAATTAGAAAAATTAGTTCCTGAAGTAATGGAGCATGCGGTTGAATTAGCTATTCCATTAACTGTTGAAAGTAGTTATGGTGATAATTGGTATGAAGCTTAGAAAAGAGGAATTTGATGCCAGAATTGCCAGAAGTGGAAACTGTTAAACGGGGATTAAATCGTTTAGCACAAGGAATATGCGTCAAAGATGTCACAGTAACTTGGCCAGCAATTGTTCAAATTTCTGATGAACTTACAGATTTTCGGCAAGCGATGCGAGGGCAAACCCTACAAGATGTTGAACGGCGAGGAAAATTTTTGATTTTTAATTGGTCAGACGTCATTTGGGTGAGTCATTTGCGAATGGAAGGAAAATATTTGCTGCCAGAACATAAAGAAGTTGTGGATAAATATACTCATGTCATTTTAGAATTAGAAGACGGTAGAGATTTACGCTATCGCGATGTTAGAAAATTTGGGCGAATTAAATGCTATCCAAAACAGCAAAAAGAGGCAGCTATTAATGCATTACATTTAGGCCCAGAACCACAGGAAGTGACAGGTGAAGAATTATTTAATGCCTTTCAGCGAACGAAACGTGCGATTAAGCCATGTTTATTAGATCAGCATATTATTGCTGGAATAGGCAATATTTATGCCGATGAAATTCTCTGGGAGAGCCAAATCCATCCTGAAACACTAGCCGCTAATTTATCCGAAGCACAATGTGTGCAGCTAGCAGCGGCAATGGCAACGATTATTAAACGTGCCATTGAAAAAGGTGGAACAACCGTCCGAACGTATACTAACGCATTAGGTGAGAATGGACACTATCAAGATGAGTTAAAAGTTTATGGACGTGAAGGACTACCATGTGCTCGTTGCCACAATACCATTGAGAAAATTAAAGTTGCTCAGCGAGGCACACATTTCTGTCCATATTGTCAACGAATAGGAGAATAAGATGACACAAATTATCGGTTTAACAGGAGGCATTGCTTCTGGTAAAACGACAGTCAGCGAATATTTCAAACAACGGCAACTTCCTGTTATTGATGCAGATCAAGTAGCGCGTGACGTTGTCAAACCCGAGCAACCCGCTTTAAAAGAAATAGTGGCTATTTTTGGAGAAAAAATCTTAACAAAGGACGGCGAGTTAAATCGCTCGAAGTTAGGGCAAATCATTTTTAATGAACCTGAAGCACGCCAAAAAGCCAATGACATTATGCATCCTTATATTTTACAAAAAATCAAGTCAATGCTTGGTATGTTATCGGCTAATGGGGAACCTCTAGTCATTTTAGATGTGCCACTATTGTTTGAAAGTGCGTCTTTTTATGCATTATGTGATGAAACGATTGTTGTATGGGTTCCAAGAGAAACGCAACTTAACCGATTAAAAGCACGTAATCATTATAGTGATGATGAAGCGGAGGCTCGAATTGCTTCTCAATGGCCACTAGATAAAAAACGATTAATGGCAGACAGCGTTTTTGATAATTCTACGACTAAGGAATCATTATATCAGCAAATTGATGATTGGTTAGCTAGTCACATGAATATATAATTTAAATTAAAGATCTGGAGGATACCTCTAGGTCTTTTCTATTATAGCTTTCCACTAATGAACTTTCTTGCGATTGTTTAGCTGTGGTATAATATAAGTATTAATTGTTGGGGATAAGAGGTGATTATGATGCAATGTCCAAAATGTCATCAAATGAATTTGAAAGTAATAGATAGTCGCTCAGCTGAAGATAATCATTCGATTAGACGCCGCCGAGAATGCCTTAATTGTGGTCATCGTTTTACCACGTTTGAACGAATTGAGCAACGGCCATTATTAGTCGTCAAACGTGATGGTAATCGAGAAGAATTTTCCAGAGAGAAATTATTACGAGGTTTAGTTCGCTCCTGTGAGAAACGTCCCGTTGCTTTAGAACAGTTAGAGCGATTAGTAGCAGAAATCGAATTAATTGTTCGTGAGTCAGGACAAAATGAGGTGTCTTCAACTGATATTGGGGAAATCGTCATGGATAAACTTCCTAAAATAGATGAAGTAGCATATATTCGTTATGCGAGTGTTTATCGACGTTTCGAAGATCCAACTGTCTTTTTGAAAGAGATTGAACGTTTAAAAAATCGGCAAAATGAAGAGGAGTAGATAATAGTGGTCGTTCATTGGGAAAAATTAAATCCAAAAGATGAAGTCGAAGTGATTCAAAAACATTGGATTTCTGATCTTGACCAATATGTTTTAAGACACTGTTATTTACCTATTATCGGACCGACATCTTATGCTTTATACGAGAAATTATTAGGGATTATTGAACCAGGGACGGCGAAATCTTTGGTTTACCATCATAGAGATTTTATTGAGCAACTTGTTTTAAGTAAAGAAGAATATATTAAAGCGAGACGTCGGCTGGAAGCAATTGGGCTATTAGCATCTTATTTAGATTCTGACCGTATGAAATCTTATTATTTTTTGCTTGCTCCCCTTGCGCCAGATAAATTTTTTAAGGATACAATGATGAGCACATTATTAATGGATCGTTTAGGTGAGGTCGATTATAAACGTGTTAAAGAACGCTTTTCTTATACCCCAGATTTTGATACGGAGCATTTAACAAACGAAACGGCAAGTTTTCAAGACGTCTATCATTTACCTAGTCAAATCTATTCATTGACTACAGAAGATGATTCATCATTAATTGGAGAAAATAATCAACGTTTGGATGCGACGTTAGAAACTCCTCGCTTTGACTGGGAATTTTTCTTTGATTTAATGAGTAAAGTGTATTTTGATGACAAAGTGATTACATCAGATGTTAAAAAGATGGTTAAAACATTACATATTATGTATGGATATGACGAGATTGAAATTAGTCGTCTATTGCAAATGTCTTACTATTCACGCACAAATCAAATTAGTCTCGAAAAACTTCAAGAGAATGCGATTCGGCAAGCTCAAGAAAGCGACCGTGTGTCTATCCAAAATAATATGGAAAATCAGCCAATCTCTCAAGAAACTTCTTCAGCTCAACAAAGTGATTTATCAGAAATGGAAAAACAAATTGCTAACCAAGCACGGCAATATTCACCGATTGATTTTATCCGTAGTATTAAGAAACAATTCCAAATGCGTGTCACTAATGATGAAGCCAAATTAATCCACACATTAGTAGAGGAGACGTCACTAACACCACCAGTTATTAATTTGTTGATCCATACATATTTAGTTCAGATGAACAATTCGTCTTTAAATACGAAATGGATAGAGACCACCGCCAATGATTGGAGTAAAGCAAAAATCAATACACCTGAAGAGGCTATTCGCTATGTCAAAAATCGTAAGCAACGTCAAAAAGCTAAAAAAGAAAAACGCCAACAAGCGAAACCATGGACTAATAAAAAACGTTATGTTGAGAAAAAACCTGATTGGTTTGATCAAACCGATAGTCAGAATACCTCTAATCAAGAGAATAAACAAACAGAAGATGAAACAGACTTTTCTTTAGATGATATGGAAAATTATAAAAAATTATTGGAACGAGGTGATGAGTAGATGGAAAATATTGGAGAAGCTATGCAAGAAACCATGCAACGGGGAAATTTATATTCACAATTAACGAATATTCGGCAAACCGTTCTAAATGATGACAGTGTTCAAGCGTTTTTAGCTCAAGAAAACATAGGGACTAATGATCCAATAGTGACTAAAAGTTTATCGAAGTTGTATGAATTTGTTCGCGAAAAAGAAAAAATGGCGAAAGGGGAGCCAACTAAATTCCCTCTTTACACGCCTAAATTGATAATGAATTATCATTATATTGATGTCGTTTATGTTCCAAATAAAAAATACAAAGACCAAAAATTAACTTATGACAAACAACGACGGGTGGACTTGATTTATTTACCTAAGGAATTACGTAAAGCGTCTCTTAGACATTTAGAGATAGATAGTAAAAGTAAAAAGGAAGCTGTCGATGCAGTTAGCGAGTTTGTGATGGACTACGTAGATAGCCCTCAAAAACCGACAGGTGGTTTATACTTACATGGTCCGTTTGGAGTTGGTAAAACGCATTTGATGGCAGCTATGGCCATCGAATTGGCTAAAGATGGCCATCGTACAACGCTTATTCATTTTCCTGAGTTTGTCGAACGGTTAAAAGGAAATTTTGGTGATAATAACAATGTTAACGGCAAGCGAATCGATGATATTAAGCAAGCTGAAATTTTAGTCCTTGATGATATCGGTGCCGAAACTAATTCTGCTTGGATGCGGGATGGTGTCTTGGGCATTATTATGCAATTTCGAATGGATGAAGGATTGCCAACTTTCTTCACGTCAAACTTGAATTTTAATGAGTTAGAAGAACATTTTGCTGAGTCGAAGGATGGGAGAGAAGAAGTAAAAGCCAGACGGTTGATGCAACGCGTACGGTTGAGTGAGGCTTTTTTTGTTAACGGGGGAAATAGACGTCGTACTTATAACTAATTTTAAATTTAGTGACAAATAAGGATTTGTTATGGTAGTCATATTAGTTGCTATTTTAAACGGTTCGTTTTATTCTTTATATATGACATTAAATGTTTAATGAGTCAAGGAGGGCACATTATGAGTAGTTTTAGAAAATATGTCCAAGCGATTGTGGCATTAATTGTTATGCTTGGGCTTCTGTTTGGTATTTCACTATTCTTCCCTATTCCTCATGTTACTGACTTCGTACAAAATCATATTTTAACAAATATGAACTTGAGTATTGCAGTAGCAGTCGTATTAGGTGTAGCAGGTGTTTACTTTGTAGCCGCCTTCTTTTATGCATTATTTGCACGTTCTAAAAATAAAACGATGCGTCTAAGTAATGATAAAGGAGATATCGTTGTAGAAAGTGAAACAGTTGAGACATACGCTCACGATGCTATTCACGATATTAAAGAAGCACAAAATAAACAAGTGAAAGCTAAATTAGGATCTAATCCTGGCAGTACAAAAGTAGATATTGAATTTGATATCGATGAAAATAAAGATGCTGTTGCCGTAAGTAATACCATTCAAGAACGTGTTCAACGTGCGATTGAAGAGTTCTTCGGTGAAGCCATCAAAGGCGTTAACGTAAAAGCTAACCCTTATGATGCGAATGAAAATAGTCAAGTGGCAGCAACATCACGGCCTCGTGTGAAGTAAGGAGGGTGTTATAAATGGAACAACCACCAAAATCATGGTATAAATATCGTTATAGTATAATCGGTCTAATTATCGCCTTTCTATTCACTTTTCTTTGGGTATGGGTAGGATTTGGCGAGGCGTTATTAGTTGCTATCGTTACCGTTATTGGTTATCTTATTGGTGCTTATATCGATGGCGAACTAGACGTGGATAGTTGGTTTAATTTCTTTTTACGCTAATTATAAATTAGTTGATTTTTAAATCTTAGATTTGCTATAATCAAATCGTTAGTAATGAAGGTATTTTAAGGAGGAATCTCATGGCAGAACAAGAAAATGTACAACACTCAAACGAATTAACATTCGCTGACAAAGTATTAGAAAAAATTGCTTTTTACACAGTAGATAACGTAGACGGTATCTTAGAATTAAAAGGTGATTTCACTTCAGGAATCAAAGATTTCTTTAGCTCAAATGGTGACGAAACTAAAGGTGTTAACGCTGAAGTAGGTTCTAAAGAAGTTGCACTTGACTTAGAAATCGTTGCTGAATACGGTAAAAACATTCCAACTGCTTTTGACAAAGCTGTTGAATTAATTACTAAAAATGTTGAAAAAATGACTGGTTTAAAAGTTGTTGAAGTAAACATGAACGTTAACGATGTGCTTTCTCGTGCTGAATACGAAAAAAGCAAATCAGAAGAAGAACGTAAAAAAGCTGAAGAACGTCGTAAAGCTAACCAAAACGGTGAATACAGCGACGGATCTCGCGTTCAATAATAATTTAATAAATTAAGTCTGGATATTATTATCCAGGCTTTTTTTTTACAAAAAAATGTGCTAGACTATATTTACGATAATTAATAATGAGAGACTGAACAAGATAACTTGTTTTAGAGACGAATTGGTTGGTGAAAAATTCGCAAGTATTTTGGGATACCACTCTCTAGATGCTTTTTTGAAAAAGAGCCGTTTAGTAATCGTTAACTTACTTTAAGAGAGTATCTCGCGCGAGATATTAAATGTGGGTGGAACCACGATAATAATGACTTATCGTCCCTATTAGATAATTTATCTAATAGGGACTTTTTTATTAACTAAGGAGGAAATAAGATGAAAGTTACATTCCCAGATGGTGCTGTTCATGAATTTGAACCCGGAACAACAGCTTTAGATGTTGCGAAATTTATTAGCCCTGGTTTAGCTAAAAATGCCGTGGCAGCTAAATACAATGATGAGTTAATCGATTTAACTCGCGAATTAGAATCAGATGGTCATATTGAAATTGTTGATCCAAAACATGAAGATGCTTTAGGAGTATTGCGTCATTCTACTGCTCATTTAATGGCTCAAGCAATGAAACGTTTGTATCCAGATATTCATTTTGGGGTTGGACCTGCTATTGATTCAGGTTTCTATTATGATACGGATAAGGAACAACAAATTACAGAAGAAGAATTGCCTCGTATCGAAGAAGAAATGCGTAAAATTGTGAAAGAAGACTTCCCAATTGTTCGTCGTGAAGTCTCACGTAAAGAAGCATTAGAATTATTCGACACTGACCCATATAAAGTCGAATTGATTACAGATCTTCCTGAAGATGAGACGATTACTGTTTATAGCCAAGGAGAATTCACTGATTTATGTCGTGGGGTACACGTCCCATCTACTGGACGCATTAAAGAATTTAAATTATTATCTCTAGCTGGTGCTTATTGGCGTGGTGATTCTAATAATAAAATGATGCAACGTATTTATGGTACAGCTTTCTTCAAAAAATCAGATTTAAAAGAATTCCTAAAAATGCGTGAAGAAGCTAAAGAACGCGACCATCGTAAAATTGGTAAAGAACTAGACTTATTCATGGTATCTCCTGAAGTTGGTTCAGGATTGCCTTTCTGGTTACCAAAAGGTGCCACAATTCGTCGTATTGTTGAACGTTACATTGTGGATAAAGAAGTCGCTTTAGGTTATCAACACGTGTATACACCAGTATTAGCTGATACCTCATTATATAAAACATCAGGCCACTGGGATCACTATCAAGATGACATGTTCCCACCAATGGATATGGGAGATGGCGAGTCATTAGTTTTACGTCCAATGAACTGTCCTCATCATATGATGATTTATAAAAATGATGTTCACTCATATCGTGAATTACCAATTCGAATTGCTGAACTTGGTCAAATGCATCGTTACGAAAAATCAGGTGCATTATCTGGATTACAACGTGTACGTGAAATGACATTAAATGATTCACATATCTTTGTTCGTCCTGACCAAATTAAAGAAGAATTTACTCGAGTTCTAGAATTAATTCAAGAAGTATATGATGACTTCAACATTACAGATTATCGCTTCCGTCTAAGTTATCGTGACCCTAACGATAAAGATAAATATTTTGACGATGATGAAATGTGGGAAAAAGCCCAAGCAATGCTAAAAGAAGCAATGGATGATTTAGGTTTGGATTATTTTGAAGCAGAAGGCGAAGCCGCTTTCTATGGTCCAAAACTCGATGTCCAATTTAAAACAGCACTTGGTTTAGAAGAAACAATGTCAACGGTTCAATTAGACTTCTTATTACCGGAACGGTTTGACTTAACTTATGTTGGTGAAGATGGCCAAGATACGCACCGTCCTGTCGTTATTCACCGTGGTGTTGTTTCTACGATGGAACGTTTCGTTGCTTACTTAATTGAAGAATATAAAGGGGCTTTCCCAGTTTGGTTAGCACCTGAACAAGCAGTGTTAATTCCTGTTAACGAAGAAGCACATGGTGACTATGTCTATGAAGTGAAACGCCGTATGGATCAAATGGGTATGCGTGTATCCGTAGATGACCGTAACGAAAAAATGGGTTATAAAATCCGTGCCGCTCAAACACAAAAAATTCCTTATCAATTAGTATTTGGGGATAATGAAATTGCTGAACATACAGTAACTGTTCGTCATTATGGCTCTAAAAAAACTGAAACAATGCCTTTAGATGATTTCTTAGCACGTATGCAAAAAGAAATCGAAGAATATAAATAATCCTTGACTGTGACCAATTAACTTGATATGATAGATGAGTTGAGAGAAGAAGTAGAAACACCCGTTTCTCACCTGAGTTGACAATTACGTCCTTTGGTTGATAAATACAGTTATTACAGATTAAGTCTGTAGTTTTCGGCGGGTGGATAATGTATCTACCCGTCGTTTTTATTTACGATAATCTTCTCTGAAAATTTTTTTGGAGGTGGAACACTATCGCAAAAGATGTCAGTGTAAATGATGGTATTCGTGCACGTGAATTACGTGTGATTAATTCAGATGGTGATCAAATTGGAATTCTATCAAAAGATGAGGCCCTTAAAGCAGCGGATAAAGCGGAATTAGACTTAGTATTAATTTCACCTAACGCTAAACCACCAGTCGCTCGGATTATGGACTATGGTAAATACCGTTATGAGCAACAACGTAAAGCTCGTGAACAACGTAAAAATCAAAAAACCGTTAATGTAAAAGAATTGCGTTTAAGCCCTACAATCGAACAAAATGACTTTGACACTAAACTTCGTCAAGGTCGTAAATTCATTAAAAAAGGGGATAAAGTCCGTGTATCTATTCGTTTCCGCGGTCGCGCAATTACACATAAAGAAATCGGTCGTGATGTTTTAGAACGTTTTGCCAGTGAAATGGAAGATGTTGCGCAAATCGAACAAAAAGCTAAAATGGAAGGACGTTCAATGTTCTTACAATTAGCTCCTAAGACCGACAAATAGATGAAATTTATAGGAGGATATAGTTATGCCTAAACAAAAAACACATAAAGCTTCTGCTAAACGTTTCAAACGTACAGCAAGTGGTAAATTAAAACGTAGTCATTCTGAACGTTCTCACCGTTTCCACGGAAAAACTAAAAAGCAACGTCGTCAACATAAACAACCAGCTATGGTATCAGCAAGCGATATGAGACGTATCGACCAAATGCTTCCATAAGCTTAGACGATATTGACAGTTCAAGAAGTACTATAATTAGAAGTCTAATTATAGGGATTTAAACACAAGGAGGAAAAGACATGGCACGTGTTAAAGGTGGCATTGTAACTCGCAATCGCCGTAAAAAATATTTAAAACTATCTAAAGGTTACTTTGGATCAAAATCTAAATTATACAAAACTGCAAAACAAGCAGTAATGAAATCATATCAATATTCATACCGCGACCGTCGTCAGAAAAAACGTGACTTCCGTCGTCTATGGATTACTCGTATTAATGCAGCTGCTCGTCAAAACGGTTTGAGCTATAGCAAATTAATCAATGGTTTAAAACAAGCCAATATTGATATTAACCGTAAAATGCTTGCTGACTTAGCTGTTAATGACCCAGAAGGTTTTACAGCTATTGTTGACCAAGCTAAAGAAGCAATGAAATAAGATATTGCTATTAAAAGGATCAGAACAAGTTTCTGATCCTTTTTTTATGAATTCAATCAGTTAGATATAAGAAGAAGGAATGGACGAGATTTGGTATAGTTTAAGACTATATCAAGTCATAAGTTATTAGTATTTTTTAAATGATAAAAAGCCTGTTAGAATAAAAAACATCAATTAAGAAATCAAAAGTAAAAATTGATATAGAGGGAAAGTGAAGCGATGATTGAATTACAAGATGTGTCAGTAATTTTCGATAATAAAGGTCCGATTCATGCAGTGGATAATGTCAATCTTTCTATTAACGATGGTGAAGTTTTTGGAATTATTGGTTACTCAGGTGCTGGTAAGAGTACTTTAGTTCGTACGATTAATATGTTGCAACCACCTACTAAAGGTCACGTTAAAGTAAACCAGCAAGACTTAACGACATTATCGGTGAAAGAATTACGACAAGTTCGTAAAAAAATAGGAATGATTTTCCAACATTTCAATTTAATGAATGCTCGGAATGTTTTTGATAATGTTGCCTTCCCTTTGAAACATTCTCATTTATCAAAAAATGAAAAGAGTGAAAAAGTTTTAAGTTTATTGAAATTAGTTGGTCTTGATGATAAAGCAAATGCCTATCCGTCCCAACTATCTGGGGGACAAAAACAACGTGTAGCTATTGCCAGAGCATTAGCGAATGATCCGAATGTCTTGCTATGTGATGAAGCGACAAGTGCACTCGATCCTAAAACAACGACGTCTATATTGGAATTATTAAAAAGTGTTAACCAAAAACTAGGTATTACCATTGTTATCATTACGCATGAAATGACCGTTATCAAAGAAATTTGTGATCGAGTAGCAGTAATGGAGAGTGGTAAAGTCATTGAACAAGGTAGTATTTTTAATATTTTTTCTGAACCACAACATGCGTTAACTAGAGATTTTATTGAATCTGCAAGTCCAGTTGAAAAAGGAATAAAAAAAGTTATTGAGCATGCGCATCTATTAAATATTCATGCCGATGATCAAATTTTAAGAGTAAGTTTTGCTGGGACAAGTACAGGGGATGCTTTAATTGCTACATTAGCTAATAAATTTGGTGTTCAACCTAATATTCTATTTGGCCAAGTTGAAATTCTTCAAGACACACCAGTTGGGACACTTCTCTTAAGTTTAAGAGGTGATAGAGAGGCGATTGATGCAGCAATTGATTATATGGATAATCAACAAATTAGTGTTCAACGCCTTGAATTATCAACACACGAAGGAGGAGTTAAATAATGCTAGCTATTAGTTATTTTGAAAATGTGATGCGCATTCCTGATGAATTTGTGACAGCCACTTTAGAAACGATTTATATGACGGTACTAACGTGTCTGATTGCTTTTATTCTGGGAATTATCGTTGGAATTATTCTGGTATTGACACAACCGAATGGATTAAAAGAGAATCGTATTTTTTATAGTATATTAGATAAAATTGTGAACATCTTCCGTTCTATTCCTTTTGTTATTATGATGGCCCTATTAGTGAATGTTACTCGTGGAATAGTGGGAACATCTATCGGGACAACAGCAGCTATCGTCCCTTTAGTTTTTGCGACGGTCCCTTTCTATGCCCGCCAAATTCAAAATGCGTTAGTTGAAGTTAATCCGGGAGTTATTGAAGCAGCTGAGGCAATGGGATTATCCACTTGGGATATTGTTTATCGTGTTTATTTGAAAGAATCTTTACCAGCTATCATTCGAGTTTCTGCTTTGTCAATTATTAATGTGATTGGAATTACAGCAATGGCGGGAACAATTGGTGGCGGAGGTCTTGGTAATTTAGCGATTACTCGAGGTTATAATCGTTTCCAAGGAGATGTGACTTTGGTTTCAACTTTAATTATTTTAGTTTTAGTATTTATATCGCAAGCAGTATCAGATTATATGATGAAAAAAGTTGAACATTAAATTAAGGAGGAAATGGGTATGAAAAAATGGGTTAAATTTGGTGGGGCGGTTTTATTTTCATTAGTTTTGGGAGCTTGTAGTAATCAAAATAGCGAAGGTGAAAATACTGCAGATGATGCCACACACAAAGTTGGAGTCGTTGGAGATGTTGAACGTGAAGTATGGGAAGATGTTGCAGACCGTCTAAAAGATAAAGAAGGCATTGACTTAGAAGTTGTTGTCTTTGATGATTATGTCCAACCTAATAATGGATTATCAGACGGAAGTTTAGATTTAAATGCTTTTCAACATCTTGCCTTTTTAAATGATTATGTTTCAGGAAGTGACAAAGAGATTACACCAGTAGGTTATACTTATGTGTCACCAATGGCAGCATATGCTAATGACTTAGATGATATTAATGAGATTAAAGAGAACGCTAAAGTCATTATTCCAAACGACGCGACTAATAGTGGCCGAGCGCTATTATTATTAGAATCAGCTGGTTTAATTGAAGTGAACGATGATGCTGGTATTACCCCTTCTGTAGATGATATTGAAAAAAATGATAAAAATCTTGATATTGAAGAAGTTGATGCGGCACAAGTACCACGTAGTTTAGACGATGCAGATGTGGTAATTGCTAATACCAATTATGCCGTTGATTTTGGACTTAACCCTCACGATGATGGTATCTACGTTGACACTGATGATTTGAGTCAAGTGGGTGCACAATATAAATGTGTGATTGCTGTTCAACCAGAAGATAAAGATGCGGATTGGGTGAAAAAAGTCGTCGCTGAATATCAAAGTCCTGAAACCGAAGAGAAAATAAAAGAAGTGACAGATGGTGCTGACGATAAAGCATGGTCTGATAATGATAATATTGCGGAAGACTTTGCTAAAATTCAAGAAAATAATTAAAATAATTGGAGGTGCTCGTCACCTCCATTTTTTATTAAAAGGAGAAAACTGACATGTCAATCACTTATCGATTAGCTAAATTGAGCGATTTACCTACTTTAGATAACATATTACATCAGGCTGTCATAGCTTTAAAACAACAAGGTGTTAACCAATGGCAAAATCATTCTGTGACTAAGCAAGATTTAGAATTGGCTATTGAAAGACAATCGATAGTGTCACAACCTTATGTTTGGGAATTAAACAATCAAATTATCGGATTTGCACTTCTGCAATCAACAGATCCTTATTATCGACAATTAAAAAGTGGTAAATTTTCATTCCATGGAGATTATTTTGCGATTCATCGCGTAATGGTTAGTGATAAAGTGATAGGTAAAAGAGTGACGAAACAAATGTTTTCTGATATTCAACAGATAGCACATTCTCAAGATATCCAAATTTTACGGATTGATACCCATCCTGATAATTCTAAAATGCAACATATTATCGTGAGAGAAAATTTTAAGTATTGTGGGACGACAATAGTAGGGGATGGCGGTCTGCGACTAGTTTATGAGAAGAATATTTAATATTTTATAGTTAATATGGTAGACTATAAATGTTAATGAAACTGTTTTCTTGTAGAGAAAGGACTTGAAGATATGTATTACGTAAAAAATGAACGTAACGGTGAAGAGATTTATGATCCACAAACCAATTTAGCGATAGAGTATTATTTACTAAATGAAAAAAAATTAGACGAACCTATTTTATTATTCTATATCAATAAACCATCTATTATTATCGGTAAAAACCAAAATACCCGTGCTGAAATTAATCAAGACTATGTAAACGAACATAATGTCGAAGTGGTTCGTCGATTATCAGGTGGTGGGGCTGTTTATCATGATTATGGAAATATTTGCTTCTGCTTTATTACAAGTGATGATGATGATTCCTTCCGTAATTTCAAAAAATTTACTTCTCCAGTTATCGAAGCGTTGCATAAAATGGGGGTAGAAGGCGCCAAATTAGAAGGTCGAAATGACTTATTAATTGACGGTAAAAAATTCTCTGGTAATGCGATGTATAGTAAAAATGGACGTATGACAGCTCATGGAACGTTAATGTTTGATGTCGATACAGAGGAAACTTTAAATGTATTACGTCCGAAAAAAGAGAAATTAACATCAAAAGGGGTTAAATCCGTTCGGAGTCGTGTAACGAATATTAAACCTTATATGGATGAAAAATATCAAGATATGACGATTGAAAAATTCCGTGAATACTTACTATTAAATATTTACAATGTAGATAGTTTAGATGATGTTAAAGAATATCAATTAACTGATGAAGATTGGGAACATATTATTGCTTTCCGTGAAGAATATACAGGAAATTATGACTGGAATTATGGTGAAGACCCAGACTATGAATTAGTGCGTGAAGGACGGACTCCAGCCGGTCAAATTGAATTTCATTTTGATATTTCTAAAGGACATATTAAAGACATTAAAATTTATGGTGATTTCTTTGGATTAGGAGAAATTAGTGATGTCGAAGATAAATTACGTGGAACAGAGTATACTAAAGAAAGTTTAACGGATACGTTAAATCAAATTGATTTGAATAAATATTTTGGTGATTTAACGGTTGAACAATTAGTCGATTTAATGTACTAATACATCATTAAAAGCGGGCTAACCGATTTGGTTAGCCCGCTTTTTGTTTGATTATTTGGTAAAGTATTGGTTAATAATTTTATCAGCATTAGACTCAATTAAACAATCCGCATGTTCTTCTAAGAATGGCACGCTATAATTAGCAAAGGTGCTAAATTCAAACATCATGACTAAGTCTTTTAATGCTTCGGTCATATCTTCAGGTGATAAATGATCTGCTTTTAAAGTTAAGTAGTATTCATTTTTATAGTGATATAGACTCGTTTTAAAAGCTTCAAAAGTAAAGTCTTTAGCGAATTGGACCACATCAGTGAAAGAAGCAAAATGGAAAGCATATTCTCTCATGTCATCTTTTATAGATCGTTTTTTTTCATCATTTAAACGGTCACTTAATTGACTTAACATATCAGTATCTGAAGAGTCCATTGATCCTTTAGAAGTACGTTTTTGTCTTTTCTGATCTTCACTAATAATTTTTTCTAAGGCATCAAGATGAAATTCACCATTTTCATCTTGGGCTTTGCTAATATATAGGTCAAACCCATTTTTTTTCGGTAAAACTTGGAAAGTAATCGCTTCAGTATCTTTAAATTCATTAGAAACGTCTACTTCTTGTAAAATTGTCATGAAGAATTTTTCAACTTCTTCTTGATCACTCATTAAATCTAAAAAGGAAATGCCACGTTCAATTAAATCACCTGTTTCGATATAAACACGGATTAAATTTTCGTTGATATATTCCATTTCCATAGCAGTCACCCCACTTTATTACTCATCTATAGTGTAATAAAAAAATTGATAATAGTAAATAAGAATGATTAGGAATTCCTTATGATAACACGTTAAATCAAAAACGTCTAGTAATAGAAATGAATACATATGGACGCCTTAATATTTAGTGGGAAATCAGATATTGCCTCTATCTCCAAGATATGCTATATTACCCATAAGAAAGCATTATCATATATGGAGGGCATTATGAGTAAATTAGAGGGAAAAGTAGCAATTATTACTGGTGGAGCAAATGGAATGGGGGAGACGCATGCCCGTCTATTTGTATCTGAAGGAGCAAAAGTTGTCATTACGGATATCGATAGTGAAAAGGGTGAAGCCCTAGCAAAAGAGTTAGGAAATCATGCGATGTTTATTAAACATGATGTTTCTTCTGAAACGGATTGGCAACAAGTTGTAAAGAAAGCTGAAGAGGCTTTTGGACCGATAAGTATTTTAGTAAATAATGCAGGAGTTTCCACATCATTATCGGTAGAATATTCTAGTTTAGATGATTATCAACAAGTGGTTAATATCAATCAAATTTCGGTTTTCCTAGGAATGAAATATACAGTCGCTTCTATGAAAAAAGCAGAAAAAGGAAGCATTATTAATATTTCTTCGATTAATGGTTTAAGTGGGGGAGCTATTGGTTATTCTGATACAAAATTTGCGGTACGAGGAATGACTCGAGCAGCAGCAAGAGAATTAGCGAAGTATCATATTAGAGTGAACAGTGTGCATCCTGGCGTCATAAATACGCCAATGGTAAAAAATAATGAGCATTATGATCGTATCCAACAAATGGTCCAAACCTTGCCGTTAGGAAGAATGGCTGAGCCAGAAGAAATCTCACAATTGGTATTATTCCTAGCATCAGATGATTCAAGCTATTCAACAGGCTCTGAATTTATAGCAGATGGCGGTTTATTGGCTTAATTGTGTGACAAAAAAGTACATAGAACGACAAAAACGACCGAGATAATTCTCGGTCGTTTTGTCTAGCATATCGTTTATTAGCCCATAGCTAATAGGGCTTCTTGAAGTTCGATTGCACGAACTTCGCGTGGTAAGAAGCGACGAATCTCGTCTTCGTTATAACCCACTTGAAGGCGTTTTTCATCAGTTAAAATCGGCCGGCGTAATAAGCCAGGATTTTCTTGAATTAATTTAAACAGCTCATTTAAGCCGACTTCATTAAAATCTATATCTAGATCTTGAAAAGCTTTTGAGCGAGTTGAAATAATTTCTTCCGTGCCATCTTCAGTCATACGAAGGATATCCTTAATCTCATCAACTGATAGTGGTTCTTGGAAAATATTCCGTTCACTATAAGCGATATTGTTCTCTTCTAACCATGCGCGTGCTTTCCGACATGAAGTACAACTTGGAGACGTATATAATTTAATCATTGTATCTCTCCTTCTTGAGTGTCTAGTAGTAACCTTCATATAAAACATTATAGCACAATTAGAATCGCAATATAAGCGCTAATTGTTTTAATTTGTGAAATTCGTGAATTCAATTTGTAGATGTTGAAACTACTTGAGGTTTTTATCCAGTAGCCTTCAGAACTTAAGAGATAGTATGCTATAATGAGGAAGCTTAGGAGGACGATATTATGAAACGAATTTTCTCAGGGGTACAGCCAAGTGGGATTCCAACGATAGGAAATTATGTTGGAGCAATGAAACAATTTATTGACTTACAAGAAGATTACGATGCCTTTTATTGTGTCGTTAATCAACATGCGATTACCGTTCCACAAGATCCTGATACATTAAGACAACGAACTCGACAATTAGCTGCACTGTATTTAGCTATGGGAATTGATCCTAATAAAGCCACTATTTTCGTTCAAAGTGATGTACCAGCCCATACGAAGGCGGCTTGGTTAGTCCAATGTTTAACTCCTCTGGGAGAATTAGAACGAATGACCCAATTTAAAGATAAAGCACAAAAACAAGAATCTGTTATGGCTGGATTATTAACTTATCCGCCATTAATGGTTGCTGATATTATTTTATATCAAACAAATCTCGTTCCAGTTGGAGAAGATCAAAAGCAACATTTGGAATTAACACGTAATTTTGTTCAACGATTCAATCATCGTTATAAAGAAGATATTTTAACCTTACCTGCTCATTTCACACCAAAATCTGGTGGTCGAATTATGAGCTTAAAAGATCCAACAAGTAAAATGAGTAAGTCTGATAGCAACCAAAAAGCTTTTATTTCGGTTCTTGATGATCCTAAAAAAATTCTTAAAAAAGTGAAATCTGCAGTTACTGATTCTTCAGGAGTGATTGCTTATGACCCAGAAAATAAACCAGGGGTATCCAATTTATTGAGTATCTATTCAGCATTTTCTGACAAAACGATTTCTGAATTGGAAGAAGCATATGCTGATTCTGGGTACGGTCAATTTAAACAAGATATTGCTGATGCTGTGATTGCTGTTTTAGAACCTATGCAAACAAAATACAATGAATTATTAACGAGTGATACTTTAGATGATGTTCTTCAACAAGGGGCTAAACGCGCCAATGAAGAAGCCAATAAAACGTTAGCTGAAATGGAAAGAGTCATGGGAATTCGCTAGTTGATATTTAGAGAGGCAAGGAAACTTGTCTCTTTTTTATTTTCGTATCTATTAATGAAGGAGAGATACGATGAAACTAGCAAAATTAGCCTCAGAGCAGTGGATTAGTGCTGAAGAATTTAGTCGAAAAAGTTATAAAGAACAAGTCAAGTTAGCTGTCTACTGTCCAAAATGTCATCAGCCATTACTTTTTAAGCAAGGACCACGAATACGTCCTTATTTTGCCCATAAGCAGTCAAAAACCTCTCAAACGATTTTTAATAATGAAGGGGAACTTCATCGAAAAAATAAGTTGATAATTGCCGAGTTATTATATCGAAATGGCTATTCTTGTCATGTCGAAGAAAGAATAAAATTGAGTCAACGTCGTGCTGATATCTATGTTACAGTCGGTAATCAAAAGTTAGCGATTGAATTGCAATATTCGCCTATATCATTGGTAGATTTGACGATGCGAACGAAAGATTACTATCAAGCTCAGGTTCCAGTAAGGTGGTTGCTAGGAAGGGCGTCCATCCATTATAAGCCCAACCAACATATTCCTAACATGGCCTTACAGTTTTTACATTATCATTCTCAATATGGGTTATATGTTCCGTTTTGGTGTGAAAAACGACAATTGGTTTATTTACAATTTATTTCTTATTATCGGCAATGTACACTACATGCGTATGTCACTATTGATGAATATTTACAAATTAATGGTCAGCTGATTATTCAGCAACCAATCTTAAAAGGTGAGCTAAATAAAGAAGAGATTCCATATACACCACTATTATCGTCAACAAAGCAACAGATGATTACGCGTTATCAACATAATAAACAGCGTCGTTTCATACTTGAAGCGTGTTATATGAATAAAATGATATTTGCGCAAGTTGCCTGTCCCTATTTAAGTTTACAAGGACAAAGTATATTTACAATATATAAAGATTGGGAAATTATTGTGCTAGTATTGATTGAATTTCAACAGTTGTCCCTGAATGATTTTGAGTATTATTATCAGTTTCTTGTTAACCAATCATATCTTTTACCGTATGGAACATTACAGCCAACGATGACACGGACTTGGTTAAGACAATTAATTAGCTACGCATTAGAAATTCAAGATAAATGTGGCAAATAAATGAGAGAATTGATGCAATCTTTATTGGATATGCTAAAATAGTGTCAAGTATAAGGAGGAATTGTGATGGGAAAAATTATTGAAGCGAAACCAAGAGAAGCTATCGATGAGAAATATCAATGGAAACTTGATGCTATTTTTAAAACGGATGATGATTTCCAAGAGGCTCTAGATAAATTTAAACAAAAAATGGACGATGCTGATCAATATATTGGAACCTTAGATCAAGGACCAGACCAAGTAATTAAAGCATTGGAAACCATTTTGACAATTAGTCGGGAATTAGAAACATTATATGTATATGCACACTTAAAACATGATCAAAATACGCAAAATAACTATTATTTAGGTTTGCAAAGTCAAATGCAATCATTAGCTGCTCAAGCAGGGCAAAAAATGGCTTGGTTTGAACCTGAAGTCATTCATCTTGATCAAAAGATTTTAGATCAATTATTAGCAGATGAAGAATATGGCCATTTCTTTGAAGAATTATTAGCTACTAAAGACCATGTTCTTGCGCCTGAACAAGAGCATTTATTAGCTGGAGCGAGTGAAGTATTTGATAATGCCAGTCAAACGTTTGCTATTTTTAACAACTCTGATTTAAAATTTGGCGAAGTAAAAGATACGGATGGACAGCCTATTAAGCTAACTCATGGCACGTATGGGGTATTGTTAGAAAATAAAGACCGTGACGTTCGCGAAAATGCATTTAAAACCTTATATGCGCAATATGATAATTATATTAATACCATCGCTCAAATGATGAGTGGGAATATTAAACATCATAATTTTATTGCTAATACCAGACATTACAATAGTGCGAGAGAAGCTGCTTTAGCTCAAAATAATATTCCAGTTTCAGTATATGATACTTTGGTTGAGACAGTTTCTAAACATACGTCACTACTTCATGAATATGTTGGCTTACGTAAAGAAATGTTAAATTTAGATACTCTGGAAATGTGGGATATGTATACACCATTAACAGGAGAAGCACCATTATCATTTACTTTTGATGAAGCGAAAGACATTGTTTTCAAAGCATTAGCGCCACTAGGGGAACAATACTTAAACGATTTAAAACAAGCATTCTCTGATGGTTGGATTGATGTTTATGAAAATATCGGTAAACGTTCTGGTGCTTATTCATCAGGAGCTTATGATACGATGCCTTATGTGTTATTAAACTGGCAAGATTCATTGAATGACTTATATACGTTAGTTCATGAATTAGGCCATTCAATGCATTCTTATTACTCACAAAAAAATCAACCATATGTTTATGGAGATTATTCAATTTTTGTGGCTGAAATTGCATCAACGACGAATGAAAATCTATTAACCGATTATTTACTAAAAAATGTTCAAGACAAAGATACCCAAATTTATATTTTAAATCATTATTTGGATGGATTTAAAGGAACGATTTTCCGTCAAACGCAATTTGCTGAGTTTGAACAATTTATGCATGAAGCTGATGCGAAAGGGCAACCATTAAGTGCAGAATTCCTATCTAATGCTTATTATGATTTAAATAGAAAATATTATGGTCCTGCTGTTGGAGAAGATCGTACGATTCAATATGAGTGGTCTAGAATTCCTCATTTCTATATGAATTATTATGTTTATCAATATGCAACAGGTTTTTCAGCAGCAAATAGTTTAGCAAAACATATTGCTAGTGGAGATACTGAAGCAAGGGATCGTTACTTAACTTTCTTACAATCTGGATCAAGTGATTATCCAATTGAGGTTATGAAAAAAGCAGGCGTTGATATGACAAATTCAACATATATTGAAGAGGCTATGGATCAATTTACTGAGCGCTTAGCTGAATTAAAAGACCGTTTAAATCAATAACAACAAAAAGGTGTGAGTCGATATTGACTCACACCTTTTTTAATTAGTAAATTATTTACTTGTTTTCGAAATACATCGAAGGTTTGCTTTTTGTCTCGGTTGATTATGATAGTCAGTTTTAGACATCTCATACATATGATTGATAACTTTTTCAATATTTTTAGCGGTAATATCACGATCAATTTTTAAACCATATTGATAGTTATAATTGTCAAAGATAACCAACGTTGGTGTCGTTTCGATTGACATTTGCTTCGTTAGTTTTTGATCATCTTGATAACTACTTAGCGTTAAAGGAGAAGAAATATCTTCTAACCACATATCTAAATCTAGCGTTTGATCTTGCTTAACAATTCGAATAAGTTCATCTTGTGAGAAAGGATGACCTTTTTTACCAAAATGTTCTTGCATATTCATTAACATACGACGTCCTTTTTTTCGCCCTTGTAACAGTCCAGCTTTAAAAGCCATCGCAATTTTATGAGCAGAATAATACATATCATTACGCTCATGTAAGGAATGCGGTTTATTTTCTTTATTTTTTAATGAATTACTAAACACTTGGAAATTGTTGCTAGCAATGAAACGAATATAAACTTTTTTATCCGTGTCATGAACAAATTGCATCACTTCACGTTCACAATTTAAACAAGTTTTTCCGATTGGATTTACAAATAAAAATAACTCGAAAATGTGGTGAGGAGCATCTGACTCAAGTGTTTTATTATTTGTTTGTTTGTTTTGAGCCAATACAGCTACTCCTTTCTTCTTTTCTGGCTACTTTTTATTTGTCGATTTTTAGCGTAGACCATTGTATCATGAATCAAAATTAATATAAAGTTAATATTGATTAAAAAGTATAAAGTGGCTGATGACGTTTCATCCGTACAATTTTTTGTTTGGAAGCACGTTTAGGTATCTTATAGTAGTCAAGTAATTGTTGGAAGTCAATAGCTCCTTGCTCAACTTCAGGAACTTCCATTTCTAACTCATAATCTTCAAAATGTTTGAATTGAACATGATCAAGAACAATGAGATTTTTCTGCCATTTTTGTTCATAACGGGTCGTTTTAAAATGACCAATAATGATTAGGTCATTTAATGCGATATCCTGCTTATTCAAGATATCTTTGAGCTTACCTGCCACGGGAATATGCCCAGTTTCTTTAATGATTCGTCCTTGGTCAGTAGTTAATTTTTCGGTTGTTTCTAGTTTGCCATCTCTGTGTGGTTGTTTCATAGTAAGATGGACATAATTATCGGTTATGCGAACTCTTAAGCCAATTTTTTTATTTTCGAGTTTCCCATCTTTGGTATCAAAATAAATATTTTCTTGTTTTATGGGAGTAAGATCCCGACATCTTAACGCTTGATAGAGTGTTTGATACTCATCTGGACTTAGCATATTTTTAAATTCGATTTCAAGTGCTTGTGACATCGTACTTTCCTCCTTTAAAAAAACATTTCACAAATACTATTTTAAAAATAAAAAAAAGAGATTGCAATTATTTTGATCCTTTACACAAATATCTTAAATTTTGCTAACATAAATACGATATGAACTTTATGAGATTGGCAAGATATTTTTGAAATCGTTTTGGAAGATGGTAAAATATAACGGATGTCTTTAGAGGTTAAGAAATAGGAATTGGGTAGATACGGAGGCTAAATTGTGACGATCGAATGGGAAGAAATGCTAGCCCCTTATAATCAAGCGGTAGAAGAATTAAAAGTAAAGTTAAAAGGAATTCGTCGAGAATACACAAGAAAAAATATACATTCCCCCATTGAATTTGTGACTGGACGGGTAAAGACACCAGAGAGTATTGCTGAAAAAGTTCGTGTTCGTCATTTAGATAAAAATCATTTGGAAACAGAAGTTCAGGATATTGGCGGTCTACGGGTAATGTGTCAATTTGTTGAAGATATATATGATGTGGTTCAATTGTTAAGAGAACGTCAAGACTTTGAAATTGTAACGGAACGAGATTATATACTTAATAAAAAGGCAAGTGGGTACCGATCTTATCATGTCGTTATTAGCTATCCAGTAGAAAAAATTGATGGGATTCAACATGTTCTACTTGAGATTCAAATTCGAACGTTAGCGATGAATTTTTGGGCAACTATTGAGCATTCATTGAATTATAAGTATGCGGGAGACTATCCTAAAACGTTGCATCGACGGCTGGAACGTGCTGCAGAGGCAGCCTTTCAGTTAGACAAAGAGATGTCTGAAATTAGAGAAGACATTCAAATTGCACAGGATTATTTTAAAACTAATAAAGGATAGCAAGGAGGTAAGTTATGAAAGCAGCAATTATTACTAGTACCCATAAACCCTCTCAACAAGTAAAAAAAAGAATCCAAGCAGCGTGTCAAAGTCAAGGTTTAACCATAGATGATCAGTCTCCTGATATGGTGATTTCTGTTGGCGGGGACGGCACATTATTACAAGCTTTTCATCGTTATGAAGACCAACTAGATCATATTCGCTTTGTAGGAATCCATACGGGACATTTAGGATTTTATACGGATTGGATTGTTGAAGAATTAGATGATTTCTTACTAGCTTTACGAGAAGAGCAAACGAATGAAGCGTTTGATAGTATTTCCTATCCTTTATTAGAAGTTAACGTTAAATTAAAAGACGGATCAAAACAGCACCATATTGCGCTAAATGAAGCAGCTTTACGGCGGTACGAAGGTACGATGACTACTGAAGTTTACATTAAAGATCGTCTATTTGAGCTGTTTAAAGGGGATGGATTATGTATTTCTACTCCAACAGGATCAACGGGGCTAAACAAGTCATTAGGTGGTGCAGTGATTCATCCACGACTTGATGCGATTCAACTAACTGAAATTGCTTCACTCAATAATCGTGTCTATCGGACATTGAGTAGCTCGATGTTAATACCAGCTGATGAGTATATCCGTTTATATCCGCAAACAGACGAAATGAGTGGTGTGATGTTAGCAGTTGATCAGGAAACATATCCAGGAGAAGAAATTGTGGAAATTCAATTTCAAGTAGCCAAAGAACGCGTTCATTTTGCTCGCTATCGGCATACTCACTTTTGGAATCGTGTCAAAAATAGTTTTATTGGTGGATAATGAAATTTAGGAGCAATAAAGATGCTAAAATTTGAATGGCGAGTAGAAAAAGAACAACGACTAAAGAAGTTTTTACAGCAACAAGGAATATCTAGACGCTTATTAGTGCGGATTAAATTTCATGGGGGACACTTGTTAGTCAATCACGAACCGGCTACTGTAAAAACTCCTTTAAAAATAGATGACCTTGTCACTGTCTATTTACCTCCAGAAGGAACTCAAGATATTATTACACCTATTGATAAAGAGATCGACATTTTGTTTGAGGATGATCACTATATTGCAATTAATAAGCCAGCAGGTTTCACCTCTATACCATCTCAGTATAATCCTCAAGGGTCGCTTGCCAATATGTTAAAAGCGTATTACCAAAAGCAACAATATAAAAATCAAGTGATACATGTCGTTACGCGATTAGATCGTGATACAAGTGGCGTTATGCTATTTGCAAAACATGCTTATGCTCATGGGTTAATCGATCGTGAATTACAGAGCCAACGCATAGTTAAGCAATATTGGGCATTTACTGAGCAGCCAATAAATCAGGACAAACATGGCTATATTGATGAACCTATTGGTCGATCTCCGCATTCCATTATTGAGAGACAAGTGACTTCAGATGGCAAGCCAGCGTTAACTGAGTATTGGTTAAAAGGTCAACTTCAAGACAGTTATCAGTACCAAGTTCAATTGCATACTGGGCGCACCCATCAAATTCGGGTACACTTTGCATATGAAGGAGCGCCATTGATTGGTGACGATTTATATGGAGGACCATTGCGACCGACAATGCATCGTCAAGCATTGCATTGCAAAAGTCTATCTTTCAATCATCCTATCACTAAGGAAACCATTTATATTACCGCGCCGTTACCTGAAGACTTATTGCCATTTAATACAATTAATTAGAATGTGAGGGGAACCAATGACGAATAAAGAAGAACTTGTAACAAATGAAGATAATGAAGTTTATGAAAAAAAAGTTCTCACTGAAGAGGATATTGCTAAACATATTATAGATACTTTAGCTGTAAATGATAAAGAAGGGTTTCGAGAAGAATTCTTTCAAAACCATAGTTTCGACCAAGCACAAATTTATTTAAATTTAACGGTTGAACAACGATGTAAAGTTCATGATTTCTTAACGCCGGAAGAATTATCCGAAGTTTATGACATTATCGATGAAGAAGATGAAGAACAGATTTTTACGTTTTTATTTGATATGGATGATGCTTATGCCGCTAATTTATTGAGTTATATGTATACTGATAATGCAGTTGATATACTAAATGAATTATCTTTAGATCAAGTGCGTATTTATATGCGATTAATGTCCAAAGAATCTGCTGATGATATTAAAACGTTAATGAATTACGCAGATGAAACGGCTGGGGCTATTATGACGACAGAGTTCGTCAGTATCAAGGCAAATCAAACCGTTAAGTCAGCTATGACTTTATTGCGAGCTAAAGCTAATTCTGCTGAAACGATTTACTATTTATACGTTGTTGACGATGATAACCGCTTAGTCGGGGTACTATCTTTACGTGATTTAATCATTAGTCAAGGGAATGAAATGATTTATGACTTAATGTCAGATCGAATTGTGTTTGTTGATGTTAAGGAAGATCAAAATAACGTAGCTAAAACTATTAAAGACTACGATTTTCTTGCGATTCCAGTCGTTGAGGAAACGGGCGAACTGATTGGTATTGTGACGGTTGATGATATTATTGATGTTATTGACGATGAAGCGATGCAAGATTACTCTGGATTAGCCGGGGTTGATGTTGATAATCAGTATGAAAGTCCTCTAAAATCAGCTAAATCACGTTTGCCATGGTTAATTACCTTATTATTCCTTGGTATGGGGACTTCAACCTTAATCAGCCAATTTGAAGGAATGATTGCTCAAGTCGCTATTTTATCTGTATTTATTACTTTAATTACAGGGACAGCTGGTAATGCGGGGACGCAATCCTTAGCCGTGGCGGTTCGACGTTTAGCAAATCCTGATGATGAGGATCAAGGGTTTGTTAGTATGGTAATGAGAGAAATTGTGACCGGGTTACTTTCAGGAGCGATTACTGGTATTGTCATTTTTGCTGTGATTGGTTTTTGGCAACAAAACTTTGCCTTAGGTTTAGTCATTGGAATCGCAATGTTAGCTGCTATTACTGTCGCAAATTTGGCAGGAAGTTTGATTCCGTTATTAATGGATCGTTTAGGTTTTGATCCTGCAGTCGCTTCTGGACCATTTATAACCACATTAAGTGACTTAACGAGTGTTTTAATTTATTTCAGTATCGCTGCGTATTTTATGCCATATTTGCAATAATTATTGAATGTGCTATGCTTGGGTTAAATGTGATGGTAGCGTTTTAATCAGGAGGGTAGCATGATGACAAAAAATGATTTTTTAGATCAAATGTATATTCAAATTTATGATTCTTTACCTTCATGGCGTGAAGCTTTATATTTAGCAGGCGAACCATTGTTGCACGCGAATATTATTTCTCGTCATTATTTAAAGCAAATTGAAGCTGCTGCTGAATTTTTAGGCCCATATATGGATGTCGGTCGTGGGATTGGATTCATGCATGCTAGACCTGAGGAGAATGAATCGTGGGGGATTTCCTTATTAAAGCTGCAAGAACCAGTCTATTTGCTTGATCAAACGAATCATCCTTTAAAAATAGTAATTGTCTTTAAAGGGAAAGATGCGAAGCAACATTTAAAGATTCTACAAGTTCTTAGTGAATGGTTGGCTAACCCTCTACAGTATCAATTCGTATGTGAAGCGACTTCTCCGGAAAGTATTATAAATAGTATTAAACAGAGGTAATCAGACATAGCTATCTGATTACCTCTGTTATTTTATAAACTTATTATTTTATACATATCTTTATGTAGAATACCTGCTTTTTTGTATGTGGAATTATCAGTAAGTGAGTAACCTAATTTTTGATAAAAAGGTATGACCGGTAGTTGAGCACTCAGAGACAGTTTAGAATAATTTTCTTGTTTTGCTTTTTCCTCGACAGCTATCATGAGTTTTAAGCCTAATCTTTGATGACGATAAGCCTTGAGAACCGCAACACGTTGAATAATTAAATGGTGAGCTGACTGAGGAAGTAATCGCAAAGTACAGACAGGTTGCCCATTAATATAACCAACACCATGGATACAGTTGGTTTCATTTTGGTCGATTTCAATTGCTTGATCAATTTCTTGCTCAGTTATAAACACAGCTGAGCGAATGCTTAATGCATCTTTATAAATGGTGTCTTCTAAATGAGTGGTCCACAAAATATCCATATTTCTTCCTCACAATAGTAATTTTGCTTATTATAACATGATTTCAGTGGGAGATGAATGTACGTATAGTTTCGGGTAAAAATGTGTTATGATAAACAGGCATTTAATAAGAGATTTAATGAAATAAAGGATGTTACTGATGAAATTAAAAGATGAAGTAAATAAACGGCGAACATTTGCAATTATTTCGCATCCCGACGCTGGGAAAACAACAATTACCGAGCAATTACTATTATTTTCTGGTGCTATAAGACAGGCCGGTACCGTTAAAGGGAAAAAGTCAGGTAAATTTGCAAAATCAGATTGGATGGAAATTGAACAAAAACGTGGAATTTCTGTGACAAGTTCAGTCATGCAAGTTGATTACGATGGTCATCAAATTAATATTGTGGATACTCCAGGACACGAGGACTTTTCTGAAGATACTTACCGAACTTTAATGGCGGTAGATGCGGCGGTAATGGTTATCGACTCAAGTAAAGGGATTGAACCACAAACGAAAAAATTATTCCAAGTTTGTGCGATGCGTGGCATTCCTATTTTTACTTTTATGAATAAACTCGACCGTGACGGACGTGAACCGATGGATTTAATTGGAGAATTAGAAGATGTCTTAGGTATCGATGCTTATGCTATGAACTGGCCAATTGGTATGGGGAAAAATTTAATTGGACTTTATGACATTTATAATCAACGTATTGAACGAAACTTAAATGACGAAACAGCTAACGAAGAACGGATGGTCGCTATTGATGATAATGGTGAAGCAATTGGTGACTTTGACTTTAAAGCATCCACTATCTATTCTCAAGCATTAGAGGATGTTGAACTGATGCAAGAAGCAGGAAATCCTTTTGATGAGGAAGCCATTATGAATGGTCAATTAACACCGGTATTTTTTGGGTCAGCTTTAACTGGTTTTGGTGTTGAAACCTTTTTAGATGCTTTTGTTGATTATGCACCTTCTCCGAGTCCAGTAGAAACTATTGAAGATGAAAAGGTCGATCCATTGCAAGAAGAGTTAACCGGATTTGTTTTTAAAATTCAGGCGAATATGGATCCTAAACATCGCGATCGGATTGCGTTTGTTAGAATTTGTTCTGGTGCCTTTGAAGAAGGTATGGAAGTTAAATTGACCCGGACCGATAAGAAAATTCGTTTAAATAATACGACGCAGTTTATGGCTGATGCACGAGAAAATGTAAAAGAAGCGGTAGCTGGGGACATTATCGGATTATACGATACAGGTAACTTCCAAATTGGCGATACCATTTATACAGGGAAAAATGCGGTTCAATTTAAACCATTGCCTCAGTTTACCCCCGAATTATTTATGAAAGTTTCGCCTAAAAATGTGATGAAACAAAAATCCTTCCATAAAGGTATGGAACAATTAGTTCAAGAAGGGGCTATTCAGTTATATCGTACTTGGCATACAGAGGATTATATCTTAGGTGCTGTCGGGCAACTACAATTTGAAGTTTTCCAAGCACGTTTACTTAATGAGTATAACTCTGAGGTGACAATGGAGCCAATGGGACGTAAAATGGCTAGATGGATTAAACCGGAAGATTTAGATCCTAAAATGTCTTCAAGTCGAAATCTATTATGTAAAGATCGTTTTGGTCATCCTGTATTTTTATTTGAAAATCAATTTGCCTTAAATTGGTTTACGGGTAAATATCCAGATGTTGAATTAGAAAGCTTGCTAGAAACTGAAGAATAAGTCTTAATTATTGTGAAATGGTGTACAAAATAGGCGTTTTAGTACAAATAACCTTGCTTAAATATAAGTATTTGGTATAAAATAGTTGCTCACATAACGATTTCGTGGTAAATTATTATGTGAAAGGCTTTTCTTTTCAAAAGCTAATTATTAACTTTATAAATTAATACAAGGAGTTGTTCAGTAATGAAAAAACAAGAATTTAACGTAACAGCAGAAACAGGAATCCACGCGCGTCCAGCAACTTTATTAGTTCAAACTGCAAGCAAATTCCAATCTGAAATTAATTTAGAATACAAAGAAAAATCAGTTAACTTAAAATCAATCATGGGTGTTATGTCTTTAGGTGTTGGTCAAGGTTCTGACGTTACAATCACTGCTGAAGGTGAAGACGAAGAAGAAGCAATCAAAGCAATTGAAGAAACTATGAAAAAAGAGGGGTTATCTGAATAACCATGAATAAATTAAACGGAATTGCCGCAAGCGATGGTATTGCAATCTCAAAGGCATTCTTGTTAGTTGAACCTGATTTATCATTTGAATTAGGTAAAAATAGCGATCCTGAGGCGGAAGTCACTCGCCTTGAGGATGCTATTTCAGTTTCAAGTACTGAAATTGAACAAATTAAAGCCAAAGCAGCTGAAAGCTTATCTGAAGAAGAAGCAGCTGTTTTTGATGCGCATTTATCAATTTTACTTGACCCTGAAATGAAAAATGCTTTTGTTGATAAAATTAAAGAACAATCTTATGATGCACAATCTGCCGTTCGTGAAACTGCTGATATGTTTATCACTATGTTTAAAAATATGGAAGATAATCCATATATGCAAGAACGTGCTGCTGACATCAAAGATGTTACAGATCGCGTGATTGCTCACTTACTCGGTGTTCAAATGCCTGACTTATCAACAGTTGATGAAGAAGTTGTTGTATTAGGTTATGATTTAACACCTAGTGATACAGCTCAATTAGATAAACGTTATGTTAAAGGTTTTGCTACTGATATTGGTGGTCGAACTTCTCACTCAGCAATTATGTCACGTAGTTTAGAAATTCCTGCAGTAGTAGGAACAAAAGATGTGTCTAAATCTGCTGAAGCTGGAGATTTAGTCATTATCGATGGTCTTGAAGGGGACGTCATCATTAATCCTGATGAAGAAACTGTTAAGGCTTATGAAGAAAAACAAGCTGACTTTTTAGCTAAAAAAGCTGAATGGGCACAACTTGTTAATGCAGAATCTAAAACAGCTGATGGTGAAACATTCGAATTGGTAGCTAATATCGGAACACCGAAAGACTTAGAAGGTGCTAACGATAATGGGGCAGAAGGTATTGGTTTATACCGTACAGAATTCTTATATATGGATTCTGATCAAATGCCTACTGAAGAAGAACAGTTTGAAGCTTATAAAACTGTTTTAGAAGATATGGGAGAACGTCCAGTTGTTGTTCGTACAATGGATATTGGTGGCGATAAAAACTTACCATATCTACCTCTACCAGAAGAAATGAATCCATTCTTAGGTTACCGTGCGATTCGTATTGGATTACATCAACCTGAATTGTTACGTACTCAATTACGTGCATTATTGCGTGCTTCAGTTTATGGTAAATTACGGATTATGTTCCCAATGATTTCTAACTTAGCTGAGTTTAGACAAGCTAAAGCGTTAGTTGAAGAAGAAAAAGCAAAATTAGTTGATGATGGTGTCCCAGTAGCGGATGATATTCAAATCGGTATTATGATTGAAATCCCTGCAGCTGCGGTCTTAGCTGATCAATTTGCTAAAGAAGTTGATTTCTTCAGTATTGGGACTAACGACTTGATTCAATACACAATGGCTGCTGACCGTATGAACGAACATGTTTCATACTTATACCAACCATATAACCCTTCCGTATTACGTCTAATTAAATCAGTTATTGATGCTAGTCATAAAGAAGGTAAATGGACAGGTATGTGTGGAGAAGTTGCTGGAGATCAAACAGCTGTTCCATTACTTGTCGGTATGGGATTAGATGAATTCTCAATGTCAGCTTCATCAATTCTTAAAACACGTAGTTTAATGTCTAAATTAAACAAATCTGAAATGGAATCATTAGTTAACAAAGCATTAACTGAATGTACAACTTCAGATGAAGTAGCTAACTTAGTTCACGATACTGTAGGAGACATTATTGAAGGCTAATCTCCTCATAATGTTTTAGTCATTTTATTGATGAACAAATAAAGAGGCTGGGACTTTTCCCAGCCTCTTTAAATTTGTCTTTCTTTAACACTAAACTCTCTTAAATTTGTTTAAAAAATATTGAGTTTTAGATGGGGTTATAATACTATGGTTGAGAGGAGGGAACATATGAAAATTGCCATATTTACAGACACATATTTCCCACAAGTTAGCGGTGTGGCCACTTCAATCAAAATCTTACAAGAGACCTTTACTAAGCATGGACATGAAGTGTATATTTTTACTACGACAGATCCAAATGCACCTAAGGAAGAAACGAATGTCTTTCGCTATGAATCTGTTCCTTTCTTGTTTTTCAAAGAACGTCGGATTGCTTTAACATTTTTTGGTCCCGTAGTAAAAAAAGTGAAGGAATTAGGAATCGATGTGATTCATACGCAAACGGAGTTTTCTATGGGGCTATTAGGGATTACAGCTAGTCGCTTACTAAATTTACCGTTAGTTCATACTTACCATACTTGGTATGAAAAATATCTTCACTATATTATGAACGGGAAACTGGTTAGCAAAGAAACCGTGAAACGTTTATCACGTTTATATTGTCAACAAGCTTCCGTGGTTGTTACACCGAGTGATACCATTAAAGATGTCCTGAGAGATTATCATGTCACCAGACGAATAGTGACAATTCCTACAGGGGTTCCAATCCCAGAAAAATTACCTAACTCTCAATTACAAAATTTACGTAATGAGTTGGGATTAACAGCTGATGACTTTGTGATGTTATCTATCAATCGTTTAGCTCATGAAAAAAATTTAGAAGCTCTTATTGATTATATGCCACATATTTTAATGGAAAAACCAGAAGCAAAACTGGTATTAGTTGGAGCGGGACCTGAGGAAGACGCGTTGAAGGAACGGGTTCAAACTCTCAACTTAGAATCGGTTGTGTTATTCCCAGGAGCAGTACCTCACGAATTTGTTAATCAGTATTACCAAATGGCGGATTTATATGTCAATTTATCCACTACGGAGACACAAGGATTAACATTTCTTGAAGCTATCACCAATCACTTGTCTATTGTGGCTTATGCTTCTGAATATTTGCAACATTTAAATGGCATCGCCCCTGTTGGTCGCTTAGTGGATACTGAAGCAGCTTTTCCCGAAGCAGTATTGGATGTTGCTCATCACTTACCGCAAGCTAAAGCATCATTATCCGACTTGGTTTCTATCGTATCGTCTGAAACATTTTATGAGTCATTGTACGAGCTGTATCAATCAGTTGAACCACGAAAATCTTTGGTGGGACATTTTAAACTCTTAAAATATTAGGTTGAGAATTTATAAAAAACACAGTTTTTTCTTTTTATTTGTGTCTTAATTCGTTACAATAGTTAGGTAATATTGAAAGGAGAGGTCATATTGAAACCATCACAATTAAAAGCTATTATTTCACGTTTAGAGGCTATGACTGCTGATGATTCAGCGATTGAAGTTCGCCGTTTCGAAAAAGAAGGCGTTGAAAAATGTTTAGTTCGCTATGATCGTGAAACAGATAGTTTTGAGTTAGATGACCACGAAGTGAATGAAACGTTCCAATTCGACGATTTAGATGTCGTTGCAATGGAGATTTTTGAATTATTACAATAAGATTGTGACTCTCAAATAGGGACCCTCTTATATTGATAGAACAATGTTATGGTGTGAAGAGCGTCAACTGAGAGTCGTGTAACCCACGGCTCTTTTCTTTCGCTACTAAAAGGAGAACAAGATGTCAAATACAATTTTAGAACTGGCACAAATTTTACAGGAGCGTCAGTTATTATTATCTCAATTACCTCAAGAAGAGGGAACTGTTACTCATATAACATATGACTCTCGTGAAGTGTCTGAAGGTACGCTCTTTTTTTGTAAAGGGGAAAATTTTAAATCTGACTATTTAAAACAAGCAGAAGCTAATGGAGCAATTGCTTATGTGGCTGAACAACCGTTTGATGTGACGATTCCAGGACTTATCGTTTCTGATGTTCGGCAAGCAATGCCGCTAGTAGCTAATTACTTTTATCACGAACCTTGGCGAGCAATTCATATTAATGCATTGACTGGTACTAAAGGAAAAACAACAACGACCCATTTTCTAAAAGCAATTTTGGATAAACATCAGATGAAACACCAACAAGGAGAAACCGCTTATTTTTCTTCAACAACGACTTATGATGGAGTTAACCGTGGCCCTTCTCAGTTAACAACGCCAGAATCAATTCCATTGTTCCAACAGTTAGCAAATGTTCGTGATTCTAGAATTCCTTTCTTAACGATGGAAGTGTCTAGTCAAGCTTTAAAATATCGCCGAGTAGATGAAGTGATGTTCGAAATGGTTGGTTTTTTAAATATTTCGACAGACCATATTGGGACGAATGAGCACCCTGACTTTGCAGACTATTTACAGAGTAAATTGCGGATTTTCCAACATGGACAATATGCTGTGATTAATTGTAATACCGATTACTTCGATGATGTCTTAGCGGCAGCGCAAGCTAGCGAAACAATTGATGACATTATTACATTTAGTCGCGAAGCAGCCGATGCTGATTATTGGGTTGACCAGATCATTTCAACGCCAAAAGGGCAAGAGTTTGTGGTCCACGAAGGAAGTTCAGCTCATTCTTTAATGTTAGACATGCCTGGAGAATTTAATATTGATAATGCACTAATGGCTATTGCAATGGCGAGACATTATGAGGTGAGCTGGGAAACCATCGCCGAAGCGTTAGCTGAAGTGAAAGCCCCTGGAAGAATGGAAGTCTTTGTGAGTGATGATGATGAAGTGAAAGCAATTGTTGATTATGCCCATAATAAGTTGAGTATGGAACAATTGATTTTATCTGCTCGTAAGCTATTCCCAATGGCAAAAGTTTGGGTCGTCACTGGGTCAGCAGGTGGAAAAGGTGTTAGCCGTAGAAAAGATATGGGAGAAGTTATTGGTCGTTTAGCCGATAAAAGCTATTTAACGGCTGATGATAATAACTTTGAAAGTGCCTATGATATTGCAAAAGAAATTGAAACGGCTATTTTAACTGAAAATCCAACAGCTGATATTTTAATGATGACTGATGACCGCCAACGAGCGATTAAACAAGCCTTAAATGACGCACTTGAGGAACCGAGTGATGTCGTCGTGTTATTAGCCGGTAAAGGAACCGATGATTATTTCTTGATTAATGGTGAAAAAATACCTTATCAATCGGATTCTGATTTTATGAAAGATTATTTAAAACGATATAATCAATCAAAATAATGATTTCTAACTCTCGATAACGTTAAGTCGAGAGTTTTTTATTGTAATGGGGTCATATGGTTTTCGTGTGGTTTTGAAATCACTATGATATACTATACACGACTATAGGTTGGAGGTATCCAATGTTTTTAAATTATTTTAAACCCACATGGATGGTAGAATCTGTCTATCAATTAACTCCTGAGCAGTTAAAAAAACGTCATATTTCTGGTATTATTACGGACTTAGATAATACTTTAATTGCTTGGGACAGTTTAGATGGGACACCTGAAATGGCCAAATGGTTACAGACTATGACTGACGCAGATATTCCCGTAGTGATTGTTTCTAATAACTCTAAAAAGCGTGTACAACGCGTAGCTGATAATTTCGGTATCCACTATTTAGCAGTCGCTAAAAAACCATCTAGACGTGGAATGAGAAAAGCTTTAGAGATTTTAAAAATGCCTAAGGATGACGTTGTTATGGTAGGTGATCAACTATTAACGGATATTTTTGGTGCTAATCGGTTAGGGTTACGTTCCATATTAGTGAAGCCTATTGTACAATCAGATGGCATAATAACAACATTTAATCGCAATATTGAATTGAAAATATATAAACGTGTTAGAAGACGAAATCCTGAATTGAAATGGAGGAAAATGATTGACTGAAGCAAATGAATTTCTATACTGTATTGGATGCGGAGCAAAAATACAAACTGAAGATAAGCAAAAACGAGGCTATACCCCTCAATCTGCCTATCAAAAAGGAATTGAAACAGGAGAATTATATTGTCAAAGATGTTTCAAATTAAGACATTATAATCAATTAGAAAAGGTATCGACAACTGAAGATGAATTTTTAGCAATTTTAAATACATTAAGTGATAAGGATGCTTTAATTGTCAACGTTATCGACCTTTTTGATATTTCTGGATCCTTAATTCATGGACTCAATCGTTTTGTTGGAAATAACAAGCTCTTGATGTTAGGAAATAAACGAGATATTTTACCGAAAGCGTTAAATGATCAACGAGTAAGTAATTGGGCACGTGGACAATTAAAACAATTAGGCATTCATGTTGATGACTTTATGCTAGTGAGCGCAGAAAAACGGCATTATGTTGATGACGTTTTAGCAAAAATTGAAGCGATGCGTGATGGAAAAGATGTTTATATTATAGGGGTTACTAATGTTGGGAAATCAACGTTGGTGAATCGAATATTACAAAGTACAGGTCTAGATACTAACTTGATTACGACGAGTCGATTTCCAGGAACAACATTAGATATTATTGAAATACCATTTGATGATAATAGTTCATTAATTGATACTCCTGGAATTATTCATAATGATCAGATGACATCATTGCTCTCACTTGATGAATTGAAACAAGTGATGCCGCAATCAGAATTATGGCCGAGAACGTACCAATTAAATCCGCAACAAACCTTATTTGTTGGGGGATTAACTCAATTTGATTTTGTTTCTGGTGAACGTATGAGTGTTACTGCTTATTTTAGCCAACGACTAAATATCCATCGCCGTAAATTAGCGGGTGCAGATGAATTCTATTTGAAACATGCTGGTGAATTGTTAACACCTGCAATTCCTCAGGATACGGCGAAGTTCGTAGCTAAAACGATTAAAATTAAGCAACCGACAGATGTTGTGATTTCTGGATTAGGATGGTTTAATGTTTCCATTGCCAGTGAAGTAACCATTCACGTTCCGGAAGGGATATCTGTTTACTTACGTGATCCGATGATTTAAGAAGGAGATTATATGTTAACAAATAAAGAGAAGAAATATTTAAAAAAAGCATCACATGAATTGAAACCATTATTTCAAATTGGTAAAAATGGTGTTAACGAAGAGTTAGTGAATCAATTGGACGATTTATTAACAAAACGTGAACTAATTAAAGTGCATATTTTACAAAATTCAGATGAAGAAGTAGAAGAAGCAGCAGATGAAATTAGTTCGGCATTATCAGCTGAAGTCGTGCAGACAATTGGTCGAGTAATGACATTATATCGACAAAGTAGCGAGTCAAAATATCGTCAAATTTCAGAAGAATTAAAAGCTGTTAAATAGAAATGGATGTATAGGTAGTTATGCGTACTTCGACAATGGTAAAAGCTAATATTCCTAAATATAAAGAAGCGATTCAGTCTAAGCGCCATGTCGGTATTATTGGAGGAACGTTCAATCCTATTCACAATGGGCATTTGTCGATAGCTGAACAGGTTTATGATAGTTTACAGCTAGATGAAATTATTTTTATGCCAAATGCAATACCGCCACATAAGATTGCTCCACAAATGCCTTCGCAAAACGCACGATTAGCAATGCTGACTCAAGCAATTGCTAATAATCCCCACTTTTCCCTTGATTTAGTGGAGTGGGAGCGCGAAGGTAAGAGTTACACTTATGACACGATGAAGTTATTAACTGAGCGTTATCCTAACACGCAATTTTACTTTATTATTGGAGCCGATTCGGTTATGGATTTATCCAGCTGGTACCGTATTGCTGACTTGGTAGAGCTCGTTCAATTTGTAGGAGTAAAACGTTCGGGCTATCAATTAGAGACTCCATTTCCGGTAACTTTTGTCGATATTGTAGGAAGTGATGTTAGCTCTTCAATTATTAGACATCGTGTTCAATTGAACCAATCAATTCGTTATTTAGTTCCTGATCAAGTCGCATTATTCATTAAAGAAAAGGGGTTATACCTTGGTTAAAGAATTTTCAGATCAATACATTCAAATTTCTAGATCAACGTTAATTAATAAATTGGAAAAACAATTATCTAAAAAACGATTCGAACATGTGCTTAGAGTGGAAGAGATGGCTCTTAAGTTGGCTGATCATTATCAAGCGGATGAAGAGCGTGCGTCTATTAGTGCACTCCTACATGATTATGCAAAGGAAATGTCAGAAACAGATTTACTTGCGTATAAAGATCATCCATTGTTTGATAGTGAATGGTTAAATTATGGCAGTGCTATATGGCATGGGCCGTTAGCTGCTTTTATTGGCAATGATCAATTTGGTATTACTGATGAGCAAATTCTTAAAGCAGTATGGGGACATACTATTGGAGAGTTTGATATGACGCTAGATGAAAAAATTCTATTTATTGCCGATTATGTTGAAGAGGGAAGAGACTTTCCTGGCGTTGAAGATGTTCGAGCCATGGCTTTTAAAGATTTAGATAAGGCAGTCAATTATAAAATAAAAAATTCCATTCAACATCTCATCGAAAAAGAACAGATGATTTATCCGAAAACAATTTTAATTTATAATGACTGGGTTAAAAAGGAGAATTAAATGACTGAACAATTAAATAATAAATTATTAGAAACGATTATTTTGTCAGCGGATGATAAATTAGCGGATGATATTGTCGCTTTGGATGTTCATGAACTAACACCGTTAAGTGATTATTTTGTTGTTATGAGTGGTAATAATGAGCGTCAAGTCCAAGCAATTGTTGCTAACATCGAAGAAGATGTTGAAAAGGCCGGATTTGATATTCGTGGAATTGAAGGACGAGATGGCAATCGATGGATCTTAATGGATTGCTATGATGTTATTGTCCATGTTTTCTTATATAGCGAACGCGATTATTATAATTTAGAAAAAATGTGGGTAGATGCGCCATTAGTTGATTTAACTGATTGGATTAAATAATGGGAATTTATGAAACATTTTGTGAGGTATACGATAGTCTTTTTGATGACAGTTTGTATCCCCAGTGGTTATCGTTTACTGAAAAAGTCGTTCCTGAATTAACATCGAAGACTGATTGGTTGGATTTAGGCTGTGGCGATGGGAAATTAGCTGTTCTAGCAAAACAATCGAATTATTCCATTACGGGAGTTGATCTATCGCCGACGATGATTGAACGTGCGCAGTCCCGTGCTCAAGAAGCAAAGGTTAATATCCCATTTAAAGTAGCGGATATGTTAACTTTTCATTTTGAAGATTATCACCCACAGCTTATTACTTGCTTTTGTGATAGTTTATTGTATCTAAATGAGTATTCTAAACAAGAACAGGTCATGAGAAATGTCTATCATCATCTCAAGGCAAATGGAGTCTTTATATTTGATATTATTCATCCTAATTGGATAAATTATCAATACCCAGGCTATACGTTTGTTCATGAATGGGATGATGTCGTGTTTACATGGACGAGTGATCAATTTAGAGGCGAAAATACGATTGATCATTCATTAAATATGTTCTTAGAAGATGAGGATGGCCGTTATGAACGCTATGAAGAGCTTCATGAGCAATTTGTTGCCCCGATTGAAGATTATGTATCGAGCCTAACTGCTATTGGATTTACAGAAGTGACAGTCACTGCTGACTTTTCTACAGACGGTCCTAATGATACTAGCAAACGAATCTTTTTTACTTGTCGAAAGGGGTAAAATAATGAGAGCGTTAGGGGTGATTGCAGAATGGAATCCATTCCATGATGGGCATCGCTATTTATTAGAAACTGTTAAGCAACTGTCACCGGATACCCCAATTGTTGCGGTGATGAGTGGTAATTTTGTGCAAAGGGGAGACCCTGCCCTTATTTCTAAATGGGAACGTGCCAAGTCAGCTTTAAATTATGGAGCTGACTTAGTTTTTGAGTTACCGCTATGGTATGCCACCCAACCAGCTGATTATTTTGCTCGAGGTGGAGTGAATGCCTTAGCTTCTTTAGGTGTAGATGGCCTTTTTTTTGGTGTTGAATCATTCCCTTTTAACGATTATGTAACAATGGCTAATTGGGAAGGAAAACATCCTGAGATTATCCAACGTAAAATGAGGCAATTTTTGCTAAACAATCCCAATTTAAGTGCTACTGAGCGTTACTTCAAAGCTCTTAAGCAGGCACAAAATGAAGTTCCTTGTTTAGCGTCGTTGAATCTTGATTTTCAAATGAAAAGTAATAATTTGTTAGGCTATATCTATTGTCGAGAAATTGCAACGTGGAATTTACCAATCGAACCATTACCTATTGCTCGTTTGGGAGCTCAGCATAGGGAGACGGCAAATAGCAACGAAGTGGAATTTTTAAGTGGATCACAAATTCGGGCATCCATATTAGGTGGAAAGCAAGATCATGTTGGTAAAATGCCATTGGAATTAATTCAAGCTGTCGATGATTTACCTTGTGCGGGAACTTGGCAAATATTTTATCCTTTACTAAGATATCGATTACTCACTGCTTCGTTAGAAGAGTTGTCGCTTATCTATCAAGTGGATGAAGGAATTGAACATTTATTAAAGCAGGCGGCTAAAAAAGCATCGACTATGGAAGAATGGCTGGATATTTGTCGAAGTAGAAATTGGTCAGAAGGTCGTTTAAAAAGAACCGCACTTATGATTTTATTAAATATTAAAAATAATCGTATAAAAGAGTTAATGGACTATCAGCATCCACAACCATTATTACTTTTAGGAATGACCGCAAAAGGACAAAAGTATTTACGACAATTAAAAAAAGCTGAAACAGAAGATTCTTGGCAAATCATTTCGCGTGTGAACCAAGAATGCGAAAGAAAATGGCCAGAATGGCTAATCGCTGATCGCATATATCGGCATATCGTTTACCAAGATGAACACGATGAAAATTTTAGTCATCAACCAATCATAATAAAATAATGGAAGGAGTATGTCTATGAAATGGGCATTACGTGAACTACGGATTATTGCAGCAGATCCTATGTGGATTGATGAAACTGTTGATGTTGAGAAATCAGTTCAACAAAAACAAGCTGATGTATTAGGGCTCTCTCCACTATCTGTAACTGGGCTAGTACTTTATGAAAAAGAAACGGTCCTACTTCAACTTGATGTTGCAGGAATGATAAAACTACCTTCAACACGCTCTCTAACTCCTGTAGAACAATCCTTAGCTTTTAAAATTAGAGAACGATTGATTCCAGAAGGCGTTACTACAGATATTGTTGATGAAGATGATACGATTCCTGTTCCTTTAGCGACAGAAACGGTCGATTTAAATACTATTCTAATTGATAATGTCGTTACGCATATTCCAGTACAAGTATACACAGAAGAAGAAATGGCGAATGATGATTATCCACAGGGAAATGAGTGGCAAGTTGTCAGTGAAGACAACTATAAAGAACACGAACAAGAAGAAAACAATGAAGGTGATCCGCGTTTCGCTAAATTAAAAGATTTATTTGATAATGAGAATAATGATTAGATTGGAGGATGATAGCGATGTATCCTTTTCATTGGCAAGAAATCATTCTCTACGTGTTACCAGCTCTGCAACTTTGGCTGGTTTCTCAATATGGGCGTCCATTTTTAACTGATGGGAAACGAATCAAATTAGCGGTAATAGATGTGATGCATCCTCTACTATGGGTGTGCTTTCATTTTGTCACTTTATATATTTTTTATTTCAGTTTGATTCCTGTACTTGTTATGCTATTTAGTTTATGGAGTCTGTTTTATTTATGGCAATCTTTTAAAAAATATGATGCGATTAATTGGCGGATTTATTTAAGAAATTTATCTAATTTAGCTGGATTGATAACCTTTATTGGATTTTATTTCTTTGTATGTTGGCGAATAATTCAAGTGATTGTTGCCTAATGTTATGTTAGATCAAGAATTTTTTCTTGGTCTTTTTTTTATGTCTAAATTTAATTTCGGTTATTTTTTAATGAGATAAAAAGGTTGTGATAAAAGTTTGAAAATTGTAGGGGATTTGTGGTGAATTGTGGGGAGATATGGTAGACTAAGAGTATTAATTGGGTAGAGGTGCTTATTTATGTTAATTGGAGAATATAAGCATAATATTGATGCTAAAGGGCGTCTCATAGTACCAGCCAAATTTCGCGAAGATTTAGGCAATAAATTTGTCATTACTCGTGGACTTGATGGCTGTATTTTTGGCTATCCAATTAGTGGATGGGAAATCATCCAAGAAAAATTAAAAAAACTCCCACTAGCTAAAAAAGAAGCTCGGGTATTTACTCGCTTTTTTTATTCGGCGGCTAGTGAAGTAGAACTTGATAAACAGGGCCGAATCAATATTCCACAAACATTAATTGACTATGCAGACTTAAGCAAAGTTTGTCGAGTTGTTGGCGTTTCAGATCGGATTGAAATTTGGAGCGCTGATAAGTGGGATAATTTTGCAGATGAAGTTGAAAATAATTTTGAAGATATCGCTGAAGATATGCTTGACTTTGGATTTTAATCATTAATAAATTTAGAAAGGCGTCGATTAAGTATTATGACAGAACAATTTCATCATATTCCCGTGTTGCTAAATGAAGCCGTAAAGGGATTAAATATTAAAGCAGACGGTGTTTATGTGGATTGTACATTAGGAGGCGCTGGACATAGTCGAGCGATTGTATCGCAATTAAATGATGAAGGACATCTTTATGCATTTGATCAAGATTTAACAGCAATTGAACATGCTAAGGACGTTTTAGCTGAGGAAATTGCTGCAGGTAAAGTGACATTGATTCATAATAACTTTCGTGAAATGACTTCTGAGCTTGCGGTTAGGAACGTCTATCATGTGGATGGCATTCTATATGATTTGGGGGTTAGCTCTCCGCAACTTGATGAAGTCGCACGTGGATTTAGCTATCATCAAGATGCACCATTAGATATGAGAATGGATCAGACTCAGACATTGACAGCTGAAACTATTATTAATGATTGGTCATATGCTGATTTAGTGCGGATTTTTTTCCGCTATGGAGAAGAGAAATTTTCTAAACAAATTGCCAGACAGATAGAAACTGAACGTCAAAATCATCGAATTAAAACAACACAAGAATTAGTAGCCATAATTAAAGACAGCATTCCTGCTCCAGCACGACGTAAAGGCGGACATCCTGCTAAACGGGTATTTCAAGCTGTCAGAATTGCTGTTAATGATGAGCTCAGTGCGATAGAAGATTCTATTGAACAAGCTCTGGAGTTGCTAAACGTTCAAGGCCGAATTGCGGCAATTAGTTTCCAATCTTTAGAAGATCGGATTGTAAAACAAATGTTTAAAGATGCCGCGACTGCTGAACAATTGCCTGCTAAACTGCCGATTATTGCTGAAGAAGCGGCAGCTGACTATGAATTGATTAACCGTAAGCCAATATTAGCTAACCAAGAAGAGTTAGCTAATAATTCGCGAGCGCAAAGTGCTAAATTACGTATTATTCAGCGGAACAAACAATCATAGAGAGGGTATAACATTATGGCTGTATTTATATTTGCGCAAGATAAACAAATGATGAAATATGCCATGCCAGCAGAACAGGCTGCTGCTCAGCGCAAAGAATCATTAGCTCAATCGCATCCGATAACTACTGTCCCAAAATATAACCATGAAGCTAAGGCTAGTAGTTTTATAACTGGTAAGGATATTATGTTAATTGTAAGTAGTTTATTATTTTGTGGGTTGTGTATTTTCTTCTTGATTGCTAGTGAAAATCATTTAACGCAAACGTCTAATGAATTACAACAAACAGAACGTCGCCTCGATGATATGGCGACAGATAAAAGTAACTTAACACAAGAGGCACAAGAATTGTCTCGCTATGATCGAGTAATGAATATAGCAAAAGAACATGGATTAGAAATGAATGAAGATAATATAAGGAATGTGGACAAATGAAGCTAGCACAAGAATCCAAAAAAAATCGGCATAGTTTTTTAAAAGGGATGCTTGGCTTATTATTATTTGTATTTATCATTTTTGTAGGTCGTTTCGGACAAATTATGTTACTTGGTGAAGTGAATCATCAAGATTTAAAATCAAATGCGGTAGCACTACATGAGAGAAGTAGCACTTTACAAGCAAAACGGGGAACCATTTATGATATTGGTGGGAATCCGATTGCCATGGATGCTACTTCTTATTCATTATTAGCAATACTTACTGATCAATGGGTCGATCCCGATGCTAAGCCTAATCATGTAGAAGATAAAGAAAAAACAGCTGAAGTTCTAAGTAAACATATTGATATGTCAAAAGAAGACATTTTAAAAACATTAAATACAAAAAATGCAAGTCAAGTTGAATTTGGAAATGCTGGAAAAGACTTGAGTTATGCAGAAATGCGCTCAATTGAACAGGAAAAATTACAAGGAATTACCTTTGAGGAAACGCCTACACGTCTTTATCCTAATGGTGTATTTGCCTCTCACTTAATTGGTTATGCCAGTTTTAAAGAAGCTCAAAATAAATTAGAAAGTCGTGTTGCTGGGGATTTAGGACTAGAAATGTCCCTAGATGATCAATTAAAAGGTAAAAATGGTGGTCAGTCGTTTACAACTAACCATGAGAATTTTGTTACTGATAAAGATGATACCAGTAACCAGCCTAAAGATGGCCAAGATGTCTACACGACTTTAGATTCACGGTTACAAACTTATATGGAGTCATTAATGACTGAAGCTTATGAAAAGTATGAACCGGAGTCAATGACTGGGATGCTGGTTGATCCTAAAACTGGTAAAATTGCCGCAGCGACACAACGCCCGACTTTCAATGCTCAAACTAAAGAGGGAATTGAAGATATGTGGCAAAATTTATTAGTGGAAACGCCTTATGAACCAGGGTCAACCATTAAAGTTTTAACAGTGGCTGCTGCTATTCAAGAAGGGGTTTTTGATCCTAATGATTATTATCAATCAGGTGCCGTAACAGTTGGTAATCAAACGATTCGAGACTATAACAAAGTTGGTTGGGGAACTATCAGCTATTTAGAAGGATTGGCTCACTCTAGTAACGTTTTAATGGTGAAGTTAGTTGGCGAAATCGGCTATGATAAATGGGAAGAATATCTCTATGAATTTGGTTTACTTCAAAAACCACAATCTGGGTTGGCTAATGAGGCAAGTGGCTCAATGAACTATACTTATGAACCAGAAAAAGTAAGTACTAGTTTTGGTCAAGGAATCTATGTGACCCCATGGCAATTAGTTCAAGCATTTACTGCGATTGCGAACGATGGTAAAGTTATGAAGTTACAGACGGTTGATCGTTATGAAGATGAGTCAGGAAATATTAAGGTGACGAAACCAGAAAGCAAACAATCACCGATTTCAAAAGAGACTGCCCAAAAAACATTAAAATACTTGAATGAATCAATGAAAATTGATGGATCGACAACAAGCATGTATCAAATTGAAGGTCATGAATTAGCCGTTAAATCAGGGACTGCTGAAATTTATGATGAAGATTCAGGTGGCTATTTAGAAGGTGGATCTAATTACTTATTCTCAGTGGCTGGTTTTGCCCCTGCAGATGATCCGCAATATATTTTATACATTACGTTACGCCGACCACAAAAGAATACTCAAGTACCAGCTCCAACGATTCTTAGTGAAATCTTTAATCCTCTAATGACGCGTGCATTAGATTATGGTAAATTAGATACGCATTCTGGAGATGAACAAGTTGATATACCGGATGTTCAAGGAACAGATATTAACGCGGCTCAGCAACAACTTTCTCAAGCTGGAATATTACAAGCTAATGTGTTAGGAGATGGGCAAAAAGTAATTGATCAGGTGCCTAAAGCCAATCAAACGATTAATTCTAATGTACCTGTTTATCTATTGACAGATGGGAAAGTACAAATGCCAGACTTCACTGGTTTAGATTTAAATTCTGCACAATCACTTGCTCAGATGTTAGGAATTAAGCTTGAATTTGAAGGTGATGGCGTTGTCGTTGCTCAATCAATTAAACCTGGAGCTGCTTTCGGTAAAAATACTGAGATAGTGATTCAATTACAAGAAACATAAAAGGAGTCAAGAAATGTTACAAGCTTTTCTATTAAGTTTAATTTTAACTGTATTATTTATGCCGTTCTTTATTCACTTTATGCGCCAGCGACAGTTTGGTCAGGTAACACGAGAAGAAGGCCCGTCATGGCATCAGGCAAAATCTGGGACGCCGGCAATGGGAGGATTAGTATTTATTGCAGCAATTATTGTAGCGGTATTGCTAACCATGTTATCTAAAGGTCAATTTGATAGTAAAGTCATTGTCATTATTTTAGGATTACTCTTTTTCGGAGGAATTGGATTTGCGGATGACTTTTTAAAAATCTTCAAAAAGCAAAATGAAGGATTGACATCAAAACAAAAATTTCTTTCACAAGTTATTGGTTCAGCCATTATTATGGGGATATTATTAATAGATAATGTCCCTTTAAGCTTGCCTCTGCCTTTTTTTGATTCTATTACCAATGGATTGGTTATTTTCATCTTTTTATTAATTTGGATTACTGGCTTCTCTAATGCATTTAATTTAACAGATGGGCTAGATGGTCTGTCATCTGGGACTGGAATTGTTAGTTTTGTGACATTAGCTTTATTTGCCTTGAGAAATCAGCAAGAATCGATTGCAATGACTTGTTTTGCAATTGTGGGCGGATTACTGGGTTTTCTCATCTTTAATAAAAAACCGGCAAAAATATTTATGGGTGACGCTGGCTCATTAGCTATGGGAGCTGTTTTAGCAATTATCTCTATGCTACTCCAAAACCCTTGGATATTATTATTAGTGGCATTAATCAATATTATTGAAACTCTTAGTGTGATGTTACAAGTCACGTCATTCAAACTGACCGGGAAGCGAATTTTCTTAATGAGTCCAATTCATCATCATTTTGAGATGAAAGGGTGGTCAGAATGGAAGATTGATATCGTATTCTGGTTAACTCAAATGGTGGCTTCAATAATCGCGTGGTTTATTTTTTAGGAGATGACAACAATGTTAGAAGCATTAAAGAATAAGAAAGTATTGGTATTAGGATTAGCCAAAACAGGGATGAGTGTTGCTAGACATTTAAAATCACATGGAGCCTTAGTAACGGTAAATGATTGGGCTCCTTTAGATGAAAATCCGGATGCTCAACAATTAGTGCAAGAAAATATTCGCGTAATTAGTGGTGGCCATCCCCAATCACTATTAGAAGAAGACTTTGCTTTTATGGTGAAAAATCCAGGGATTCCTTACTCTAATCCGATGGTCGTTAAAGCTCAAGAAAAAGGCTTACCTATTATCACAGATATTGAGTTGGCTAATTTGTTAGGTGAAGCGATGATTATCGGTATTACCGGTTCTAATGGTAAAACTACTACGACTCAATTAACATATGATATTTTAAGTGAAGCAGATAATAGTAATGGAAAAACGTTATTAGGTGGTAACATTGGAATTCCTACTTTAGATGTGGCTGATGAGTCGAAATCAGAAGATCGTTTAGTTTTTGAATTATCAAGTTTTCAACTAATGGGAACACAACAATTTCATCCGCATATTGCAGCGATTTTGAATATTTATCCTTCTCACTTAGACTATCATGGGTCACTAGAAGGCTACATGTCAGCAAAATGGCAAATCACTAAAAATCAAACGAAGGAAGACTATCTTATTTTAAATGTTGATCAGCATTACTTCGATGATGCGAATACTGAAGCCAAACGCATTTATTTTACAACTGATAAAAATAAACAAGCGGATGCGTGGTTTGATTACGATCACCAAGTATTTATGTGGCAAGAGGAAAAAGTTGCAGATCGTTCAGATTTCCCACTACCTGGAGAACACAACCTGGCTAATGCCTTAGTAGCCATAGCGATTGCTAAATTGTTAGACGTTTCGAATGCTAGTATTCGCCATACGTTACAACATTATCAAGGGGTAGACCATAGACTACAATATATTGGTAAAATTAATCATCGTAATTTTTTCAATGATTCAAAAGCAACCAATAATGAAGCAGCAATTACAGCGCTAAAAAGTTTTACCACACCAGTGATTTGGTTAGCGGGAGGTTTAGATAGAGGGATTTCACTCACAGAAATTGCTCCTTATTTAGAACCTGTTAAAGCAGTAGTAGCATTAGGCGAAACGGCAGAAACTGTTAGCGATTTTGCTGAAGCAAACAATATCCCGGTTTTAGGAAAAGCTCAAAATATGGATGAAGCGGTTAATCTTGCTATGACTAATAGTCAAGAAGGAGATACGATTCTGCTATCACCAGCACATGCTAGTTGGGATCAATATGATAGTTTTGAGCAGCGAGGCGATAAATTTATTTCAGCATTTGAACAATGGAAAAAGGATAAAGGAGAATAATATGCGAGTTGTATTATCAGGCGGAGGAACTGGTGGACATATTTACCCAGCACTAGCTTTACAGAAACAAATCAAAGAAAAATATCCTGATGCTGAATTTTTATATATAGGTATTGCTCGTGGATTAGAAGCTAAAATTGTTCCAGAAGTAGGATTACGTTTTGAAACTATTACGATTCAGGGGTTAAAACGTTCTTTTTCATGGGATAATATGAAACTCTTCTCAATGATGCACAAAGCAATTAAAGATTCTAAACGATTAATTCGCGAGTTTAATCCAGATGTCGTAATTGGTACTGGAGGATATGTTTGTGCGCCTGTATTATATGCGGCGAGTCGTCTACACATTCCAACAGTTATTCATGAGCAAAATTCAGTAGCAGGCATTACTAACAAATTTTTAAGCCGATTTGTCAATAAAATTGGTATCGCTTTTGAAAGAGTGAAAAAAGATTTTGGTAAAAATCAATATAAAGTGGTTATGACTGGTAATCCTAGAGCTCAGGAAGTGGCTAAAGTCAATACGCAAGCTGATTTAGAAGCGTTTGGTTTACAAAATGGGAAACGTACCGTGCTTATTTTTGGTGGAAGTGGGGGCGCTCAAAAAATCAACCAAACACTTGAACAGTTAATCCCTAAATTTGTGACGCGAGATTATCAAGTGTTAATTGCTTCTGGTGCGCGATACTATGAAGAATTTAAAAATGCATTTTCTGATTTTAACGAATGGAAAAATGTACAAGTTGTTGATTATATCGCTAATATGCCGGAGCTGTTTAATACCATTGATTTAGTAGTTTGCCGCAGTGGAGCAACTACTTTAACTGAATTGACGGCTTTAGGTACACCAAGTATTCTAATTCCGAGTCCTAATGTCACGGAAAATCATCAAGAGTATAATGCGCGTAGTTTAACGGATCATCAGGCAGCCGAAATGATTGTCGAAGATGACTTAACGAGCGAGAGATTATTAGAAACAATCGATCGATTAATGGCAGACGACACGCTAAGACAGGAAATGAGCGTACAGTCGAAAAAATTAGGATATCCTAATGCAGGTGACTTGTTAATTGATGTGATTGAGTCTGTCTTAAAATCGTAATATAGAGGGAGAATCGTCATGAACCGAAATACTGACTCGAGGAATCATGAGAATGAAAATTCACCAGACTTTCATTCTACAAATAAAGAATCTTCATCAAAAAAAGTATTACGACCAAGTGAACGTCGACGTCTAGAAAAAAAACAGTTTGAAAATAACGCTTCACCCAAAACAGAAGATACAAGTGAACGAGAAATGAGCAAACGTCCTTACCAACAGAATAAGAATAATGGCAAAGACAAAGCGACATCTCATCACTTAAATAAGTGGTGGGGAGGACGATTTAATAAAGAAAAACGAACCAAGAGAAACAATAAGTCTTTTCCTTCGTTTCATAATAGCGAAAAATATCAGCAAAATAATTTTCATTTGTCTTGGCGACGTTTGCTTATTTTACTTCTATTTATATTGTTATTAGTGGCGTCATTATATGTTTTATCACCGCTGCATCATTTAAATAAGGTGACTGTTGAGGGCAATCAACAAGTCGAATCTAAAGATTTAATTGCAACATCTGGTGTCAATCGTAAAATGACGAAATGGCATTTATATCGTAATCGTCCGGATTTAGAGCAACATATTGTTAACGACATGCCTTTAATTAAGACAGCAACGATTCAACGTAAAGGATTTCGTGATGCACAAATCGTTGTCGAAGAATTCAGAACATTAGGTTATGTAAAAAATGAAGATTTCTATTACCCAATGTTGGAGAATGGTAATGTGATTTCAGAAGAAACATTAAATGTTCCCGATAATAAACCATTAGTTGGAGAATTTGATGAAGACTCGCTGCAATTATTAAGTGAGCAGTTAGCCAGTTTATCTGATGATGTAATTAGTAAAATATCTTATATTGAATATCAATCATCTCCAGAACAGCATGATCGTGTCGCGTTAAAAATGCGTGATGGAAATATTGTTTTAGGTTTATTACCGACTCTAGGACAACGATTAGCATATTATGATAGTATTACTGATCAATTAAAAGAAAATAAAGGATTAATTGACTTGCAAGTAGGTGCTTTTTATCAACCTTTAAATCCAGGTAATAATCCATTTGCAACCAATGAAGAGAAAGAAAAATACGAGAAAGAACAAAAAGAACTTGAGGATCAAGAATCAAAAGTATTGGATTTAGAATCAGATAATGCGTCATCAAGTCAAAACTCAGCTGGTGATGAAGAGTCAACTAGTCCTAATGATATTACTAATTCTTCAGATACTCAATCTGCTACTAATGACGGTCAAAATGATACGTCAAATTCATCAATCGTTGATTCAACAAATGAAGAAGATAATTAATAGAATTAGCCAAGGTGTCACAATATACACTTGGCTTTTTTCATTTCCAATGTAACCAGTAACAAAAGCAAGCAGACTACAATATCAGATAAAGCATTTAAGATGTTGTAAGTTTGTATAAATGGATAAAATCACTTTGGCAAAATGATTTCCTATGTTAAAATGTATACGATACGGACTAAATCTAAAATTAAAAAATTAGGAGGTTTCAATAACATGGTTCAGCCAGAAATATATGTTAGTTTAGATATTGGAACCACTTCAATAAAAGTTGTCGTCGCGGAATATATGAATCAACAATTGAATGTTATTGGAGTAGGTAGTGAAAAATCAGAAGGTTTGAGCCGTGGTGTAATCGTTGATATTGATAAGACAGTAGAAGCTATTCAAAAAGCGATTAGACAGGCGGAACAAAAATCAAACCAACAAATTTCACGAGTTGTGGTAGGAGTTCCTAGCAATCAAGTAAACATTGAACCTTGCTATGGAATGATAGCAGTAGCTAGTGAAAATCGTGAAATTACTGACAAAGATGTGGACAATGTTTTCTCTGCTGCAAAAGTCAGAGCAGTTCCTCCAGAACGAGAAATCATTTCAGTAATTCCTGAAGAATTTATCGTAGATGGATTCGATGGAATTAAAGACCCTAGAGGAATGATTGGTGTTCGCCTTGAACTTTATGCTGATTTAGTAACCGGTCCTAAAACACTTTTACATAATATTAAACGTTGTGTCGAAAGTGCCGGATTAGATGTTGAAGATTTTGTCGTACAACCGTATGCAAATGCTTATGCAGCATTAAGCAAAAGCGAAAGAGAGTTTGGAACCATATTAATCGATATGGGTGGCGGTCAAACGACTGTTAGTGTATTCCATGATGATTTATTGAAATTCTCCTTTGTTGATCATGAAGGTGGAGAGTACATCACTAAAGATATTTCTACTGTACTTAACACTTCTTATGAAAGTGCTGAACGCATTAAGAGAGAATATGGATACGCGATTCCTGCCGATACGAGTGAAACCGAACGTTTCCCAGTTGAAACAATTGGGAAACGAGAACCTGTTAAAGTGGATGAACATTATCTATCAGAAATTATTGAAGCACGACTACGTCAAACTTTTGAGACGATTAAACAACCTCTTGATCAAATTGAAGCTTTCCAATTACCAGGAGGAGTGGTTGTTACGGGTGGTGCAGCAACATTACCAGGTGCTCTAGATTTAGCAGAAGAAGTTCTTGGTGTTGAAGTTAGAGCTTACGTTCCAGATTATGTTGGGTTACGTAATCCTATTTTTACGACAGCGGTTGGCTTAGTAGAGTATGCGGCACACCTAGATGATATTCATCATGTCGCTCAACCAAAACAAGAAGCTAATCAAAAACCACGGCGTACACATCAAACGCCGGCGCAACGAGTTGATGATTCTCAAGAAATTGCTAGTCACTCAATGTTTAATATGAAACCAGAAGAAACGCATTCTGAACAAGAACATATTGAGCCTCATCATGAAGGTAACAATCATGCTAACGAAGGACAAGAAGACGTTAGCTTAATGCAAAAAGCAAAAGATTTCTTCGAAGATTTATTTAGTTAATAAAGAATATTCAGGAGGGTAATAGATGGAATTCGAATACGATAACCAAGTTGTTGATGAAAATAATGCTAACATTAAAGTTGTAGGTGTTGGTGGCGGTGGTAACAACGCTGTTAACCGTATGATTGCTGAAAACGTTAGTGGAGTAGAGTTTATTGTCGCTAATACTGATACTCAAGCACTTAAAAATTCTAATGCAGATGTAAAAATTCAATTAGGTCCTAAAAGTACTCGTGGCCTTGGTGCTGGAGCTCAACCAGAAGTAGGTAAAAAAGCTGCTGAAGAAAGTGAAGATCAAATTCGTGAAGCACTAGAAGGCGCTGACTTAATCTTTATTACTGCTGGAATGGGTGGAGGAACTGGTACTGGAGCAGCACCTATTGTTTCACGCATTGCTAAAGAAGAAATTGGTGCTTTAACTGTAGGTGTTGTGACACGTCCATTTACGTTTGAAGGCCCTCGTCGTGGTCGTTCAGCTGCTGAAGGTATTGCGGAAATGAAGCAACACGTGGATACATTAGTCACAATTTCTAACAATCGTTTATTAGAAATCGTTGATAAGAAAACACCAATGCGTGAAGCTTTCGGTGAAGCAGATAATGTACTACGTCAAGGGGTACAAGGAATTTCTGACTTAATTACAGCTCCTGGATATGTTAACTTGGACTTTGCCGATGTTCGCACTGTTATGGAAAATCAAGGAACAGCTTTAATGGGTATTGGTATGTCTAACGGTGAAAACCGTACAGCTGATGCAACTAAAAAAGCTATTTCTTCTCCACTGCTAGAAGTATCTATTGATGGTGCTGAACAAATTCTATTAAATATTACTGGTGGCGAAGACTTAACATTATTCGAAGCTCAAGATGCTGCAGATATTGTGGCTGCTGCTTCTTCATCTGAAGTTAATATTATTTTCGGTACAACAATCAATAATTCATTAGAAGATGAAGTGGTTGTTACAGTTATTGCAACTGGTATTGATGCTGAAAAACGTCGTGAAGATAAAAAAGCTGCACGAAATGGTGGCCGTTCAGCTTTCCAATCAAATAGTTCTTCACACCGCGAAATTTCAAATCGCCCAGATCAATTTGAAGAAAAACAAACAGCTTCTCGTCCACAGGCAGAAGAACGACGTGGCTTTGGAGACTGGGATATGTCTCGAGACAACCGTCAAAGTATGAATAGCCGTCCAAATGAAGATAACTATGACGCACCACGTTCATACAATAATCAAGATGCTTTTGATCAAGAAGACGATGAATTAGACACACCACCATTCTTTAGAAAACGTCGTCGTTAAGATAATGACGATTAATGATAATGTGCTCGTCATTCAAAAACGAATGAAAGAGGCACAAACTCAATCAGCGCGCCATTCACAACCGAATGTCACGCTGATTTGTGTTTCTAAGTACCATTCAGTCGATGAAGCTAAGGAAGTTTATGATTCAGGTGTGCGTCATTTTGCTGAAAATCGACCAGAAGGGTTAATAGAAAAACAACAGTATTTACCTGATGATATTGTATGGCACTATATAGGCAGCCTACAAACACGCAAAGTAAAACAAGTGATTAATCGAATAGATTACTTACATTCGTTAGATCGTTTAAAATTAGCAAAAGAAATTCAGAAGCGAGCTATCCATCCTATTAACTGTTTTATCCAAGTTAATGTGTCCGGTGAATTGTCGAAACACGGGCTTCATCCTGATGATGTGAAGAATTTTATTCAGGAAATTAACGCATTAGATAAGATTAACGTTGTAGGACTGATGACTATGGCTCCCAAAATGGCAAATGAGAATGAAATTCGTCAAACATTTGTAGAGTTAAGACAGTTAAGCGAAACACTTACTGCTGAGATGTGTCAACTTAATCGTCCCTTACAGTTAAGTATGGGGATGAGTAATGATTATGATATTGCTATTGAAGAAGGGGCAAATTTTGTTAGAATTGGCCAAGCATTTTTTAAAGGATGAATAGATAATGAGTATTAAAGATAAATGGAATGCTTTATTTGAAACAGATGATGAGATGGAGACGACATCTTATGATACAGAAGAATATAACACTTATGAACAGCCTTATCAGGAAGAGGAGATGAAGACAACGTCTAAGATGGGAAAAGATAATGTTGTGAACATAAAAGCAAATAAAAATGGCAATGCCCAAGCCATTGAAGTATATTATCCACGTGTTTTCTCTGAAGCAGAGCGTATTGGACAAGTATTACTTGACGGACGAGCAGTTGTGTTAAATTTCGAACGAATGAAAGATGACGATATTCGACGCTTTATCGATTATTTAGCTGGTATTGTATATGCCATCGAAGGGGATATGCAACGGGTCTCTACTGATGTCTTTATTGCCACTACAAAAGGTTTTGTCATTTCTGGAGAAAGAGAAGAACTACAGATGACGAACCGCACCTCAACGTGGGATCGAAAGGAAGATTAATATTTTAATGATTATTGCGCTACTGCAACAAATTATTCATATTTATTCATTATTACTTGTTATTTATGCTTTATTCAGTTGGTTTCCTCAAGCTAGAGAAAGTAAATTGGGGCAGTTATTAGCTCGTTTATGCGAACCTTATTTAAGTATTTTTGATGCTATTTTACCGACAATTGGTGGCGTAAGTTTTAATGTGATTGTTGGTATATTAGTTCTAAATTTAGCTTCTCAAGGTTTACTTGTATTTACTTAATGTCTATTGCTATAGGAGGGTGTCATTGTGCCTAATGAAGATGTTTTACAACATTTTAATAAGGAAGAGGCCCCATTTATTGACCAAGTCCTTGATTGGCGAACACAAGTCATTAATCAATATCGACCAGTCCTTACCCCTTTTTTGAATCCCCGAGAACAAGTTATTGTTAATTCATTGCTAGGACATTCTGATGACTATGACTTTGCGTTTTTTGGTGGGCATGAACACGCTGAACGATGTCGAGTGCTCATTTATCCACCGTATTTTGAAATAAAAAAAGATGATTTTGAAATCATGCCATTATCTATTCATTATGCCAGTAAATTTAATCAACTAGCTCATCGGCAAATCTTAGGAAGTTTGCTAGGAACCGGAATCGATCGTAATCGTATCGGTGATATTATTTCTGAAGGAGATACTTGGCAATTATTTGTTGATAAGACATTAGTTGACTTCTTAAAAATTGAAGTGACTAAAATGGGAAGAACGCCTGTCACTTTAAAAATGATTGCTAATGAAAAAGAAATTTTAAATCCACCTAGTCAGTGGCAAATGAGTGAACAAACGATTAGTAGTTATCGATTAGATACTGTATTAGCGGAGGGATTTCACTTATCTCGGACAAAAACTAAGCAGGCAATTGAAAAAGGTGGATGTAAAATTAATTGGCAGGCAATATCTAATCCAAGTCATGAAGTTAAAATTGGCGATATCATTTCTTTACGTGGTCATGGTCGTTTAAAACTGTCTTCAGAATTACTAATCACCAAAAAAGGTAAGTACCGTGTTAAAATAGGACGTATTAAAAATAATTAAGGAGTATCACAATGAAGGCCTCAGATATTAAAAAACAAACGTTTAAGAAAAAAATGTCAGGTTATGATCGTGAAGCTGTTGATGAATTTCTATTGGAAGCGAGTCGTTCACTAGATAATTTAGAAACGGATAACCAACGTCTACAGCAAGAATTATATGAACGGAATGCCGAATTAGATGAATTTCATGGAAAAATTGAAACATTGAATCGTTCTATTGTTGTTGCTCAAGAAGCAGCTGATCATCTACGCCAGTCTGCTTTAGATGAAGCGGATTTAATAGTGAGAAAAGCTGAAGAAGAGGGACAACGAATTTTACAAGAAGCAGCTGATCGCGCAAGTAAAGTGAATGAAGAAACGACTCATTTGCAAGAAGCGAGTCGTATGTACTTACATCAAAGTATCGGTATGGCTAAACAAGCAAGAGATATGTTTCAAGATTCGAGATGGACGGAAGCTTTTGATAAAAATCCACATGAGCATGTCGAAACGCCAGAATTGGATTCAGTATTGAAAGACCTTGACTTACCGATACGAAATCAACAAGGCCACGCAATTTATGCGAGTGAAGAAGACGTTGTAAATAAGGAAAAAGATAAAGAAGCATTCTTTAATGATAATGATAAGCCAGCTGTTTTCCCTGAAGAAGTGCAACGTATTCTAGAATCTGAAAGAAAAGCTGAATTAAATAAATCTCAAACCAATCAAACACAGCCATCTAATAATGATGAGATAACTTCTGATAATCATTCGGCAGCACCTTCTAACAATACCGAAGATAGCGAAGAATCTTCACCTACTAATAAAGACGATGTTACTTTCGTAGAGTCTGATAATCAGACGACAGAATCAGAATAAATTGTCTGACAAATTGGTAATCGATGGTTGCCTTTAAAAACAAAGTGTTGTAAGATATGTCTAAATCAAATCACGAAGATTGGACCACGATAAGCACTAACGATTTTTGCAGAGAGTTCCCTCAAGAGGTGGAAAGGGGATATTAATCACTGTTTATTATCAGCCAGGAGTGACTTAGCTTTGCTAAGCGTATAACTGCGTTAAAGTTTTGAGAGATGTTATATATAACAATAATTTGGGTGGTACCGCGAAGACTTCGTCCCTTGGGATGAAGTCTTTTTTTTATAAAAAGGAGTGGATGAAGGATGAAAATGAAAGATACCCTTAATTTGGGGAAAACGAAATTTCCTATGCGTGGGAAATTAGCAACTAAAGAGGTTGAACGTCAAAAAGAATGGGAAGACCAACACGTTTATGAACGTCGTCAAGAACTAAATAAAGATAAAACACCATTTATTTTACATGATGGTCCTCCATACGCAAACGGGAACATTCATATCGGTCACGCAATGAATAAAATTACTAAAGACATTATCATAAGAGCAAAATCAATGTCAGGATTCAGAGCGCCATATATTCCAGGTTGGGATACTCATGGATTACCAATCGAACAATCGTTGACAAATGAAGGCGTTAATCGTAAAGAACTTTCATTATCAGAATTTAGAAAACTTTGTGAAGAGTATGCTTGGAAACAAGTAAATCAACAACGCGAAGATTTCAAACGCTTAGGTGTTGCTGGTGACTGGGATCATCCTTATGTGACTTTAGACCCAGTATTTGAAGCGCAACAAATCCGTTTATTTGGTGAAATGTTCAATAAAGGATTAATTTTCAAAGGATTAAAACCTGTTTATTGGTCACCTTCCTCTGAGTCAACGTTAGCTGAAGCCGAAATTGAATATAAAGATGTTGAGTCTTATTCAATTTACATTACTTTCTCTGTCCGTGATGGCAAAGGGAAATTACCTGATGATGCGAAGTTCATTATCTGGACGACAACACCTTGGACTCTACCTGCTAATACAGCGATTGCAGTACATCCTGATTTTGAATATCAATTAGTAACCGTTAATGATAATCATTATGTGATTGCTGCGGAACGTCTAGAGACCTTAAAAGCTGAATTTGGTTGGGAAGATGTTGAAGTTGAAAAAACATTTACTGGTCGAGAATTAGAATATATGACCGCTAATCATCCTTTCTATGATCGCGAATCACTTGTTATTTTAGGTGAACACGTCACATTAGATTCTGGTACTGGATTAGTTCATACAGCTGGTGGCCATGGTGAAGATGACTATTATGCAGTGAAAGCTTATGATTTACCAATTTTAAGCCCAGTTGATGGTGAAGGTAAATTTACTGACGAAGCTCCAGGATTAGAAGGTATTTTCTATGAAGATGCTAACGAAAAAGTTGTTGGATGGTTAGAAGATGAAGGCGTCCTACTAAAAAGTTCTAAATTCGTTCATAGTTATCCACATGACTGGCGGACTAAAAAACCGGTTATTTTCCGTGCAACCCCTCAATGGTTCTGTTCGGTTGATAAAATAAAAGCAGATACTTTAAATACTATTGAAAATGATATTGAATGGATTCATCCTTCCGGTGAACCACGTATTTACAATATGATTAAAGGACGCGGTGATTGGGTCATTTCACGTCAACGGGTATGGGGCGTTCCTCTTCCAATCTTTTATGCAGAAGATGGCACAGCTATTTGTACGCCTGAAACGATTGAACATGTCGCAAAATTATTTGAAGAATATGGATCAAATGTTTGGTTTGAACGAGAAGCTAAAGACTTATTACCAGAAGGATTTACACATCCAAATTCTCCGAATGGACAATTTACTAAAGAAAAAGATATCATGGATGTTTGGTTCGACTCAGGTTCTTCACATCATGGGGTATTAAGAACAAGAGAAGAGTTAAGCTTCCCTGCTGACTTATATTTAGAAGGATCAGACCAATATCGCGGTTGGTTTAACTCTAGCTTGTTAACTTCTATTGCAGTAAATGACCAAGCACCATATAAAGCTGTTTTATCTCAAGGATTTGTAAACGATGGTGAAGGTCGTAAAATGAGTAAATCAATAGGCAATACCATTTCACCTAATGATGTCACGAATACTCGTGGAGCAGATATTCTTCGCTTATGGGTAACATCAGTGGACTCTTTCTATGATGTTCGGATTTCAGATGATATCTTAGGACAAGTTGCAGAATCTTATCGTCGTATCCGTAATACAATCCGCTTCATGTTAGGAAATATTGCTGATTTCGAACCAACCGAACATGAAGTCGCTTACGAAGATTTAGATCCAATTGATCAATTTATGTTAAATCAATTAAACGAAGTAGTAAAATCTGTTCGCCATGCTTATGATACATACGACTTTATGACAATCAACCACGACATTTTAAATTTCTTAACTCTACAAATGTCTAATTTCTATATGGATTATTCAAAAGACGTGACATATATTGAACGTCAAAACGATCCAAAACGTCGTAATATGCAAACCGTTATGTATGAAGTTGTTAAAAAATTAACAATTCTGTTAACACCAATTATTCCTCATACAACAGAAGAAATTTGGTCATATTTAAAAGAAGACGCAGATTATGTGCAATTAACGGAATTTCCTGAAGTTGAAAATTATGCTAATACAGATGAGCTAAATAAAGTATGGGTACCATTCCTAGAATTCCGTAATAATGTGAATAAATCATTGGAAAAAGCTCGGGATGAAAAAGTGATTGGTAAGTCTTTAGAAGCTAAGTTACATTTATACTTAAATGATGAGTATCAAACACTAATGTCTGAAGTTGGCAATCAATTAGCTACTTACTTGATTGTTTCCCAAGTGGAACTTCATTCATTAGCTGACGCACCAGCAGAAGCTGATAATTATGAAAATTATGCTATTGAAGTTGACCATGCAGATGGTGATGTTTGTGAACGGTGCCGTGCTTATCGTGTAGATGTTGGTTCTAATGAAAAAGCCCCTCACTTATGTGCGCGTTGTGCTGATATTGTTGTTAACGACTTCCCAGAATTACTAACGGAGGAGAGTGACGCCTAATGCGCCAATATTACGGAATTGTTGATTCTTATGATGAGAAAAAAGGGTTTGGATTTATTTCGTTACCTGATTTTCCGTTTGAAGAAGATGTATTTGTTCATGCCAGTGCGATTCAAGCAACTGGACAAGAAGCTTTAATTCCTGAACAAGCCGTACGTTTTTCGATAGTAGAAGGACATTCTGGGCCTCAAGCAGTTAACGTTCAAAATGATGACTAATAATAGAAGATGAAAAAAGCGGAAGTTCTCAATCAGAACTTCCGCTTTTCTTGGTAATGAGTGGATTTTAACAATCGTTCACTCATTGGTTTTTAGTTATCTTAACCCATTTTACGTGCAATCCATGAGAAGATTAAAATAATTAGCACTGCTCCAATTAATGAAGGGATGATTGCCATTCCGCCTAATGATGGGCCAAAGTCAGATAATAATGCTGTACCTAACCATGAACCAACAAGACCAGCTACAATGTTACCGATAACGCCTCCTGGGACATCACGGCCTAGAATAATTCCAGCTAACCAACCAATTAATCCACCGACAATTAGTGACCAAATCATGTGTAAAACCTCCATTCTTATATGATATATGACATTTATATCATAAATGTCTATACCAAGTATATATTATTTCATTGAATTTGGCGAATGATTCGTACTATTATCGTCTGGTTTTAATAATTTATGTTTCAAATCATTTTCCATTTGTAGCATCGTTTTTTCTGCTTCCGCTCGTTTTAGTCGACCTTCTTGCTGAATGGCTAATGTTTCTTCAATCGTATGCATTAATTTTTCTTGAGTGTGTTCTAAGGTTTCAATATCAACAACGCCACGCTCATTTTGACGTGCAGCTTCAAGAGTTGATTGTTCTAACATATCTGCATTTTTTCTTAATAGGTCATTAGTAGTATTGGTAACAGCAGTTTGTGCTTCGAGAGCATCTTGTTGACGATGTAGTGAGAGTTGGATAGCAATTTGATTTTTCCATAATGGAATAGCCGTATTAATTGACGATTGAATTTTTTCAGCTAAATTTTGATTAGTATTTTGGATCATGCGAATTTGTGGTGCCTGTTGAATCGTAACTTGTCTGGATAACTGTAAATCATAAATCCGTTTCTCTAACCGATTGATAAACTGTTTTAAATCATTGACTTCTTGAATCGTCATTTGATTTTGTGTCTCTTGAGCTTGTTCATATCGTTTTGGCAAATCTTCCTGCTGTAATTTTTTTAGTTTTAATTGGGCAGCGGCAATAAATACGTTTAGTGCTTCAAAATATTGGAAATTTTGTTGGTATAAATCTTCTAACTGATGATTATCTGCTAATAATTGATTTTTCTGTTTGCTTAGAGATTCAGAAATAGCATCAATTTGATACCCCACTTGTTGGTATTTGGCATTTAATTCATAGAAGGAAGCCTTTTGTTTTTTAAACCAACGAACAAGTGGGTTTTTAGTTTGAGGAGTGGATAACTCCTTAGGATCGGTCGTTTCTAATTTAGTCATTAACTCTCTAAGAGTAGAACCAATATCGCCGAGATCTTTACTTTTAACATCATTAATCATTTGATGACTAAATTCACTCAATTGTTTCTGTGCTTGTGATCCATAACTGACAATAGAATCCGCATGTTTTTCATCAATTTTAGATGCTAGAGCTTGAGCTTGTTTTTGACGTTCTTCAGGTAGTTGATCATAAAAATCTAATCCACTTTGATTTGCTGACTCATTTAAAGAGGGCGTTAATTGATCAAAAGGATGATCGAGTAAATCATTAAGTAAGTCATTATTCTTTGTTGTTGTCATTCGTTATTTTCCTTTCTACATTAAATTGAGTATATTCTTGTTGTATTCGTGCCATTAATTGATCAATATCTCGACGTAAAACATGTTGTTCTTTGATGTTATTGGTCGTGTTTGGTATAGATAGTTGATTATAATGTTTTATTAATTGATGGAGTTTTGGGATTGATTGATAAATAAATTTACCAGCATTGTTCAAATGTTCAGGATATTGAACGATTGAATGGAAATATGATTTCAATAACGCTTCCCCTTGGTATCTTTTAAACAACATAGATAGACGCTTGTCTTTTTGAGACCAAGCAATAATTTCTATAATGAATTGTTTTAATGTATTCATTTCGTGACGAAAAAATGTTATTTCGCGTGGTGATAATCCATGTGCCGTATAATAATCTCGCTTAGAAGTCGTTAATTTGGGAATAGCAGACTGAGTATCTTTTTTTGTGAAAAAATAGTAGAATGAAAAAATAATAATAAAACTGATGCTTCCTAAAGTAATTTTTATAATTGGCGAATCAACTTGCCATAAAATGAAACTTAAAATGATTAGAAAGAGTATACTAGGATAGATAACTTTTCGAAACATTTCTTCACCTACTTTCTAGTTATAATCATACCAAAGGCTAAGGAAGACATAATCAGTCTTTAGACCCATTCTAGTAGAGGGATTCATGTTAAAATAAAACTATTAATAGCATTATGCAATACGAAAGGACGGAATAAAGTGACATTCAATGAAGAAACTCTTAATAAAGAAACACTATATACTGGTAAGTTAATTAATTTAGAACGTCATGAGGTTCGTCTATATGATGGTAATCATTCCATTAGAGAAATTGTCCATCATGCACCTGGAGTTGGCATTCAAGTAATAAAAGACCATAAAATTATTTTAGTAAAACAATATCGTAAAGCCGTAGAGGAAGCTATTTTAGAAGTACCAGCTGGATTAGTTGAACCTGAAGAAGACTTTCTAGCTGCGGCGAAGCGTGAACTAGCTGAAGAAACACAACTTCAAGGCGCCAAATGGAAAACATTAAATCATTTCTATGTCTCACCTGGTTTTTTAGATGAAGAAATTCATATGTTTAGCTGTCGTGAAGTGACACAATTAGATAATCCTCCAGCACAAGATGACGATGAGCATGTTGAATTAGTGGAACTATCGTTAGCAGCAGCTCAACAAGCTGTTAAAGACGGTCTAATAAGGGATATGAAGACGATTTACGCAATTAATCAATGGGAAATTGAAGAGTTAAGGAATGAATAAAATGTCTGATCATAATGAAACGATAATGACTCGTAAAGCTTATCGTGAGCAAAAAGCAAAGAATAAATTTAAAAGTAGAGAGACCACACATGAAGGTGGTAAAAAAGAAAATACTCCTGAATTTCATTTTAAAAATCGCGACAAACAATACGAACCTAATAAAACACGTTTTTATACTCGGGAAATCAAGTTAGATCAACATGAAATTCAAGAACATTTAAAACGTATGCAACAGCATGACGAAACGAGTCATAATGAAATGCATGAAAATCCAGTTCATACATTTGATTCAACTGACACGAATGATCAAGAAACAGTAACTGACTCAAAAAACAATAATAATCATTTTTGGCAATTGAAATGGGGACGTCAAAAACAAGAACCTGATACATTAGAAAAACAAGATGAACAACCAGAACCGACACAAGATACAGTTAGTGATTTTTGGGGTAAAACAAAAGTTGAACGTTTTTTAAATATTGGAATCACATCTTTGCTTATTGGAATTGTCATTTTAACATTGATAGCATTTTTTATTTAGGAGGAATTATGAAGGTAGCAATAATAGCCGCTATGGAGCCAGAAGTTGCTTATTATCTGGAACAATTAACCATTACCGCTCATAAGCAAGTTGCACAAGTTGAGTGGTGGGAAGCTGAATATAAAAATCATCACTTATTGATTACACAAGCAGGAATAGGGAAGGTAAATGCTGCTATTGCTGCAACAATTATGAGTTTGGAAAAACCTGATTTAATCATTAATTCTGGATCAGCTGGAGCTATCCATCCTGATCGTGAAATTGGAGATGTTGTCGTTAGTGATGGTGCCATTTACCATGATGCGGACGCCACCGCTTTTGGCTACGAAGTTGGGCAGATTCCACAGATGCCATTTGTCTATCCTAGTGCTCAAGAGTGGTCAGATAAGTTATTACGAATTTATGAAGCAAAGGGTTATCAAGCAGTTTCCGGATTAGTCTTAACTGCTGATCAATTTGTCGCTGACACCCAAAAAGTTGAACAGTTAGCCGAACAGTTTCCTGAGGCTCAATGTACAGAAATGGAAGGAGCAGCTATTGCTCAAGTAGCTTATCAATTTAATCTTCCCTGCTTAATTGTACGGGCTATTTCTGACACAGCACAAATGGATGCTGCTGTATTGTTTGATGAATTTATCGAAAAAGCTGGTAAAATAAGTGGAGAAGCCACACTGGAGTTAATTAAAGGATAAATATTGACTTTATTGGTCTGATTTGGTATGATAGTCGTTGTGTAAAATAATGCAGCAAGTATGAAGCAAGCTCGTCAACAGTTAGGCACCTAATTGGTGAACGAGTACCCTGCGGCTGCAATAGGGGAAAGTCAAGCAGAACTGCACGAATGCGGTCATACTGATAAATTATTTTACTCCAAAATTTATTTATATGGAGGAATTTATTTTATGTCACGTTATACAGGACCAAGCTGGAAAGTTTCACGTCGTTTAGGTATTTCACTTTCTGGTACTGGTAAAGAATTAGCTCGTCGTCCATACGCACCAGGACAACATGGAAATGGTCGTCGTGGAAAATTATCTGAATACGGTACTCAATTACAAGAAAAACAAAAATTACGTTACCTATATGGTATGACTGAAAAACAATTTGCTAACTTATTCATTAAAGCTGGTAAAATTAAAGAAGGTAAACACGGTGTTAACTTCATGATTTTACTAGAACAACGTTTAGACAACATTGTTTACCGTTTAGGATTAGCATCAACTCGTCGTCAAGCACGTCAATTAGTAAGCCATGGACATATCACTGTAGATGGTAAACGTGTTGATATTCCATCTTATTCAGTACAAGTTGGACAAACAGTTGGTGTACGTGAAAAATCTAAAGAATTACAAGTTATTAAAGATTCTGTTGAAGGACTTTATGGACATGTTCCTTACGTACAATTCGATGAAGATAAATTAGAAGGATCATTAACTCGTTTACCAGAACGTGATGAAATGCATCCAGAAATCGATGAAGCCCTAATCGTTGAATACTACAACAAATTAGGCTAATTTATACATAATCAGATTAAAAAACACTCCAGTATTATGGAGTGTTTTTTATTTTTCTCTAATGTATTAGAGAAAAATACCTTTTGTTTTCAAATTTTGAATACATTCACTAAGGTAAGCATCATTGTGTTCGGGGTAAATGGGATGAGTAAGTTGAAGAGGTTGTAAATCATGGAAAGGTAGGCAGTTTTTCCCACGATAATTTGCATTTTTCCATAGGGTATCAGGATGATAACCCCTTTCTTCCATTTCAGTGATAACTAGCATATGATATTGGAAGAGTTTATAAGGAGAGTAATCAAAAATATAATTAATCGTTGCGTGCGGTTTTCCCCACCCATTACCCCTTAAAGCGGCACATTCTCGATGTTGACCTAAAAGTTGTTGTCTGGGTAAATTAGACAATAAATCTTCATGCCATAATCTCATAATTAGCTCCTATCTAAAATTATATTGAGTAGTTGTATTCAGTGTAACAAATAGTTTGTTAACCGATAAAAAGTATGGCTTAATGAGTTTTCAAGTAAGGCAAAATCTAAATCATTATATTAATATTATGACAACAGTATGCTATAATTAAGCCTGTATACATACATTTAAAAAGCTTTTTTATTGATTATTAATGATCAGTATAGAAAAGTTGATAAAGGAAATGGAGGAGCGTATGTGGACTTTTTAATTGCATTGCTCATCTTAATTTTAATTGTGTTGATTGGTTATGGACTACTTTATTATTTAGGTCGCAAGCAAACCAAAACCAATATGGAATTAGATGAACGCAAACAGGAAATAATGGCTATCCCGGTTTCTGATAAGCTATATACTTTAAAAAACAAAGATGTGAGTGGTAAAACACGACGCAGCTTTGAGACAGAACAAGCTAATTGGCAAACAATTACCCGGTATAAACTTCCTGAAATTGAAGCAGCTTTGGTATCTGCTCAAGCTGATGCTGAGAAGTATAGCTTAATTAAAGCCCGCCAAACGGCTAATAAAGTGGAATCTCTGTTGGATGAAACAGAAGATACTGTATCAGGTATTAATCAACGCTTAGAAGATATTCTAGCCAGTGAAAAAGCGAATGAGGAAGCTTATAGCACAACTTATGATCGGTATGCTGCTATCAGAAAACAGCTATTGGCTCACAGTTACAATTACGGTTCTTCAGTTGAAATTCTAGAAAAAAACCTCTCTTATATTGAATTAGATTTTACAAAATTTAATCAAACAATGAATGACGGTGATTTTTTAGAGGCTAAGGAAATTTTAGTTCAGGTGAATGAAGATATTGATGAACTTGAAGTCATGATGGATGAAATTCCAGATTTACAGCATACGATATCAGAAGAATATGTCGAACAATTAGAAGATATGCAAGCTGGCTATGAACAAATGTTAGATGAACAATTTGTTTTCCCTAATGATATGGACATTCCTGCCGAAATTGAAAAATCTGAAAAGTTTGTTAAACAATCGAAACAAGCTGTGACAGACGTCGATTTATCTGAAGCCAAAACATTAATGAATAAAGCAGAAGTTCAAATTGATAAAACATATTCTTTAATGGAACAAGAAATCTACGCTCGTGATTATATCGGTAAACATCAGGGCGCACTTCAACGTAAAGTTGATAAAATTATGGAAAGTAATCGTTACGGTATTTTAGAAGTTGATCGTGTGTCACAAAGTTACCTGCTTTATGAAAATGAAATGGGTAAAATGCAGGAGTATACTGATCAAATCGAACGTGAAAAGAATTTACTTGATGATACGAATCAAGCAATAGCAGAGCATCAAATTGCCTATTCTGATATGGAATCTCGTTACAAAGCTATCGATAGCCGTTTAGATACTATTGAGAAAGGACAAACTCAAATTGTTATTTCGTTATCTGATTTAAAACAACGTGAACGAGATGCCAAAGATGATTTAGATGTTTATGAATTAGATTTACGTAATATTAAACGTTCTGTAGAAAAATATCATTTACCTGGATTACCTGATGAGTATTTGGACCGATTTTTCTATACTGAGGATATGGTTCTTGATCTAAGCAAAAAATTAAATCGTGTTCGTTTAGATATAAATGATATTGAAAAAATATCTCAACAAATTGCTGAGGATATTGATCAATTAGATAAAGAAGCTGATGCCTTTATTGATTATGCTATCTTAACTGAAGATGCTATCCAATATGCTAATCGTTATCGTCCAGATCATCCAGAAATTGAACGTACGATTGGTCAGGCGAGTGAGCTATTTCATCGCGATTTCCAATATGAAGAAGCATTTAATTGCATTACCGATGAGATTGAAAAATTTGAACCGGGTGCCCGGGAACGTATTATTCAATTTTATCAAGAAGCTAAAGCAAATAACCAAATTTAAAATTAGAGCAACCCTTATGCAGTTAGCAGAAGGGTTGTTTCGTTTCAAACACAATGGAAAGGATTCATATAATGACAAATATTTATTTTGATAATAGTGCCACAACTAAAATTTTTCCTGAAGCGATTCAGTCAATGGTCGAGACAATGGAAAATTATTACGGCAATCCCTCTAGTTTGCACTCATTAGGGACTGAAGCGAATCAATTATTACAAGCAGCTAGACAACAAATTGCCGATGCTTTTGAATGTGAAGCAGATGAAATATATTTTACTAGCGGAGGGACTGAAAGCAATAACTGGGTATTACGAGGCACAGCAACAGCTAAGAGAGAGTTTGGTAGACATATTATCACGACTCAAGTGGAACATCCCTCTGTTCAAAATACGATGAATGCGTTGGAAGAATTAGGGTTTGAAGTGACCTATCTACCGGTTGATAAAGAAGGAAAAATTTCAGTTAAGGATTTACAAGCTGCCATTAGACCAGATACCATTTTAGTCAGTGTTATGGCAATTAACAATGAAGTTGGTGCGATTCAACCTATTGAAGCAATTGGAGATTTATTAAATGACTATCCAAAAATTCATTTTCATGTTGATGGCGTTCAAAGTTTAGGAAAATTTAATCCGGTACTTATTCACCCACGTGTTGACTTTTTATCATTGAGTGCTCATAAATTTAATGGCCCTCGTGGTGTGGGGATTTTATACAAAAAAGCCAATCGGGTATTAGATCCATTGTTAACGGGTGGTGGCCAAGAAAAACAACAACGGAGTTCAACGGAAAATTTAGCAGGTATCGTCGCCACTGCCAAAGCGATTCGCTTAACTCTTGATCGTAGTGTTGAAGAGAATGCAAGACATCAAAAAATGATGACGATGTTACGTGACTTTTTGAGTCAACAACCAGCTTGTCAAATCTTTAGTCCTGTTGATGCAGCTCCGCATATTTTATGCTTCGCGACGAAAGGTGTTAGAGGCGAAGTAATGGTTCATGCTCTAGAAGAAGATGGCATCTATATTTCAACGACTTCTGCATGTTCTAGTCGGGCAACAGGTAAAAATTCTACCACATTAGAAGCGATGCATATTGATGGAAAATGGGCACAAAATGCAGTGCGCGTCAGTTTAGGAACGGATAATACCATTTCAGAAATGGAAGAATTTTTAGACATTCTAGCGAAACATCTCGAACATTTTGAACGGATACAATAGGAGGAATTATGGATAAAAAAATACTGATTCGATATGGTGAATTATCGACTAAAGGAAAGAATAAAAAAGATTTTACGAAATCCTTACAAAAAAATATAAAAATGCATTTAAGTGATTTTCCTGAAATCACCATTCATCGGGAACATGACTTTATGTTTATTAATTTAAATGGAGCCGATGTTGATTTAGTTGAGCAACGGTTGCAACGAGTTTTTGGTATTCAAAGCTATTCTGTGGCTTACGAGATACCTCGTGATTTTGACGTTTTGATTGAACAAGTGAATCAACTAGTTGCCGAAGAATTGGAAGCTCGTCCCGACATTCAATCATTTAAAATAGCGGCTTCTCGTTCTGATAATCAATATGAACGAGACACAATGGCAATTAATCGCGATTTGGGAGCGGCAGTATCGGAAGCCTTTCCACATTTAGCTGTTAAAATGAAAAAACCGGATTTAACGGTGAGAGTAAAAGTTCGATTTGATGAGTTTATTGTTAGTTTTGATTGGCATAAAGGAAGTGGTGGACTACCAGTGGGCACTTCCCAACATGCTTTATTAATGCTATCAGGGGGAATTGATTCTCCAGTAGCTGGATACTTAGCTATGAAACGTGGGATCCGACTTACAGCTATCCATTTTGCTTCACCACCTTATACGAGTCCGCAAGCCTTACAAAAAGCCAAAGATTTAACGCATAAATTGACCCATTATAGTGGTTGGTTAGACTTTGTGGAAATTCCATTTACCGAAACACAGGAAGCTATCAAAGAAAACGTTCCAGATCGGTATTTGATGACGATTACGCGACGAATGATGATGCGAATTGCTGATGCGCTACGTGATCAATTTGGAGCATTAGCGATTGTCAATGGGGAGTCTATTGGACAAGTAGCTTCACAAACATTAGAAAGCATGTATGCAATTAATGATGTAACATCAACACCAATTATTCGTCCAGTAGTTACCATGGATAAATTAGAAATTATTGAACTATCCCAAAAAATTGATACGTTTGACTTATCTGTCCAACCATTTGAAGATTGTTGTACCGTGTTTGCTCCTGCTTCGCCAAAGACGAAGCCACGGTTAGATGAAATTGCGTATTTCGAAGAACGCTTAGATATTGAAGGTCTTGTGAATAGAGCGGTACAAGGTATCAAAACCGAACGTTTAAGATTGCACGATAACGCTAAGCAAGAAGCTTCTTCATTTGATCACTTATTATAATCGATTTATTCGCATGATTTGTGAAATCTTGTTATACTAAACGTAATTATTAGAAGGAGTGATGCAAATTATGGCAACAATTACATTTGGTGGAGAAACGGTCGAATTAACTGGACAATTACCAGAAGTTGGCCAAAATGCTCCTAAATTTACAGTAAAAGATGCAGAAGGTAAAGATGTCACTAAAGAAGATTTTGCTGGCAAAACATTATTTATTTCAGTAGTTCCTGATATTGATACTAGCGTTTGTTCGATTCAATCTGACAAAGTGAATGATTGGGCTAAAGGCGTTGATGATTCAGTAGCCGTAGTTACAATTGCTAATAATGAACGTGAAGCATTGAAAGCTTGGGCTGAAGCCAATGATGCGAATATTCCATTATATAATGATGCCCAAGAATTTGGTGAAAAATACGGTGTCTACATGGCAGATATGGATAAATTAGCACGTTCAATTTTTATTTTGGATGCAGAAGGAAAATTAGCTTATAAACAATTAGTTGCTGAAGGAACAGATGAACCGAATTATGATGAAGCCTTTGCAGCTGTTGATGATATTAAATAGTTTTCATAAGAATGACTAAAAAACGGTTAGGATTTTTCCTAACCGTTTTTTGTATTAAAGAATATTGAAATAACCAGCTAATGCGAAGAAGGCACTAATTAAGATAGGTGCTAAAATCGCAATTAGCATCACCCAAGTAAACACTTTTCCTCTTTTTTCACGTTTTTCTTTTTTTCGTTGACTCTTTGTTTTTGTTTGAGTCAATTGTTTCTTTTGACGTTTAGCCATAATATTTTCCTTTCCTTAAAAGCTCACGACTAGTATATCATAATTATTCTGAGATAGATGCTATAATAGTATTAAATCAAGAATAGAAACTTTTAAACATTCTTATTTTTTGATACTATAGATGAAGTATTTATAATCGTTTTTTAACAAGGAGGAACATATATGTCCAAAGTACAAATTGGTGTAGTGGGTATGGCAGTAATGGGAAAAAATTTGGCTTTAAATATTGAAAGTCGGGGTTATGATGTGGCGATATATAACCGAACAACTTCTAAAATGGAAGCAGTGATTGAAGAGCATCCGGATAAGAATTTTGTTCCCACTCGTTCATTAGAAGAATTTGTGGAAACATTAGAACGTCCTCGTCGAATTATTTTAATGGTTAAAGCTGGAGCACCAACAGATAAAATGATTCAAAATCTTTTACCATTATTGGATAAAGAAGACATTTTAATTGATGGCGGAAATACCTTCTTCAAAGAAACGATGCGTCGTCAAGAAGAATTAGCGGAATCAGGCATTCATTTTATTGGTATGGGTGTTTCTGGTGGAGAAGAAGGCGCTCTAAAAGGACCAAGCTTAATGCCAGGTGGACAAAAAGAAGCGTATGACCTCGTCGAACCTATTTTGAAACAAATTGCGGCAAAAGCTTCAAAAGATGGGGAACCATGTGTTGCTTATATTGGACCAAATGGTGCAGGTCATTTTGTTAAAATGGTACATAATGGGATTGAATACGGAGACATGCAACTGATTGCTGAAGCCTATGATTTAATGCGTCGCTATGTGGAATTATCAGTGGATCAAATCGCTCATTATTTCCAAGAATGGAACAAAGGTGAGTTAGATAGTTTCCTAATCGATATTACTGCTGATATTTTAACAAAAAAAGATCCACAAACTAAACAACCTATGATTGATGTTATTTTAGACCGTGCGGGCAATAAAGGAACCGGTAAGTGGACATCTCAAAGTGCATTAGACTTAGGTGTTCCATTACCAACTATTACAGAATCCGTTTATGCACGTTATATTTCAGCACTTAAGAATGAACGTATCCACGCTAGTCAAATTTTGGCTGGACCAAATGCTGAAAAAACACCAGTGGAAGCAGACGAATTTGTTGAAAAAATTCGCCAAGCTTTATACTTTAGTAAGATTATGTCTTATGCCCAAGGATTCGCTCAATACCGAGTGGCAAGTGAAACGTTTGGTTGGGACTTAGACTATAAAGAAATTGCTAAAATTTTCCGAGCAGGATGCATTATTCGTGCACAATTCTTAGAAAAAATTATGGATGCTTATGATAAAAATCCTAATTTAGATAATATCTTACTTGATGACTACTTTATTGATGTTGCCAAAGACTATCAAAAAGCAACTAGAGAAGTGGCAGCTGAAGCTTTAACTCATGGAATTCCAGTTCCAGCATTAACATCAGCTCTTGCTTATTATGATAGTTATCGTAGTGAAACGTTGCCAGCGAATATGATTCAAGCACAACGGGACTACTTTGGAGCACATACTTATGAACGTGTGGATAACGAAGGCTCTTATCACTTCTTATGGGATAAAGAAATAGAAGAAGAGGCCTAAACCATTTTTCACTAGTGATTAATAGAATAGGAGAATATGTATGGAAGATGAGACAAAACAACGGATATTAATCATTGAGGATGAAAAAAACTTAGCTCGGTTTGTTGAACTGGAATTGCAACATGAAGGTTATGAAACTGAAATTGCTATCAATGGACGTAAAGGGTTAGAACGAGCATTAGAAGGTGACTGGGATTTAATTTTATTAGATTTAATGTTACCTGAATTAAATGGGATAGAAGTTTGTCGTCGATTGCGTCCAACTTCAGATGTTCCAATTATTATAATGACAGCCCGTGATTCAGTGATTGACCGTGTGTCAGGATTAGACCATGGGGCTGATGATTATATTGTAAAACCTTTTGCCATTGAAGAATTATTAGCTAGAATTCGTGCCTTATTACGTCGCATCTCAGTTGAAGAGACGCAACAAAGTCAAAAACAAACTGTTTTAACTTTCCGAGATTTAACAGTAGAAAAAGAAAATCGGATTGTGCGTCGTGGGGATGAAATCATTAATTTAACCAAACGTGAGTATGAATTATTAGTTATGTTAATGGAAAATGTCAATGTCGTTTTACCACGTATTGAATTACTCAATAAAGTTTGGGGATATTCAGCTGAAGTCGAAACGAATGTGGTAGATGTTTACATTCGGTACTTACGTAATAAAATTGATGTTCCTAATGAAGTCGGTTATATTCAAACGGTACGTGGTACTGGTTATGTCATGAGGACGTCAGTCTAATGAAAAAATTTATTCAAAAGCAAATTAATAAATATCGAAACCCCTTTTCATTAGTTTGGAAATGGGGTTTCCTATTAACAATTATTTTATTTTTAATAGCAGCTATTTGGCCGATAGCGACAACTTATAATTCATGGCAGCAAGATAAAAATCAGTATGAAGAAGACGTTTCTCAAATTGATCAATATATCATCCAACGTCTCAATCAATTATCAGAAGATAGTCAATCGGATATCGAAGACCTTTTTCAAAAAAAAGTGACGATTACGGAAGAATCATTACAAGATGAGTTACACAATAAAGATATGAATGTTCAGGTATTTTCCGAAAATCAAACACAGCGATATCACAGTTTTAATGAAAATCTCAAACCTGCAATAGATAAGGGAGCCGAAGCTCTTGAAAAGACGCAAAACCAGTCGGTACGCGTTGAGACAATTTATCATGAAGACCAACCATTTTTATATTATGTCAGAAAAACGTCAGGAAATTATCTGTCAGAAGTGAAGCAAAATTTAATTAAACACTTGCTCATTACTCTAGGGTGTTTACTTTTTATTTGCTTAATCGTTGCTTTTATTGTTGCTTTAAGTTTTTTGAGCCCGTTGCAAAAAATGAAACGGTTATTAAAAACAATAAATGCCGACAATATTAGTGATTTACGATTAAATGGGAATCACTACCAAGGAGAAATGACGGAAATATCTGAAAGTATTAACGTTCTTCTTGATAAAATGAGTGCGTTTATTGAGCATCAAACGCGTTTTGTGGAAGATGTCTCTCATGAGTTGCGCACCCCTGTTGCGGTTATTGAAGGTCATTTGAAATTATTGAATCGTTGGGGGAAAGAAGACCCAGAAGTTTTAGATGAATCGCTAACGGCATCGTTACATGAGATTCAGCGAATGAAAGTACTGGTTCAGGAAATGCTTGACTTAACTCGAGCTGGTCAAGTAGATGTTCAATTTGCTGACGAACAAACCCCAGTTAGAGATGTTGTTCAAAGTGTGTATCAAAATTTCCAAATATTATATCCAGACTTTAATTTCTTTTTGGAAGATGACTTAAAACAAGAATATCAAATCCAGATTTACAGAAATCATTTAGAACAAATCTTAGTGATATTATTAGATAATGCGGTGAAATATTCCTTAGATCGGAAGGAAATTCATATTACGGTTTCTGTTGAAGCCATTGATTATATTGAAATTGCGATTCAAGATTTTGGTGAAGGGATGAGCCGTGAAGATCAAAAAAAAGTCTTTAATCGATTTTATCGTGTAGATAAAGCACGTTCTAGAGAACGCGGGGGAAATGGCCTTGGTTTATCCATTGCTCAAGAATTGATTAATGGATATAAAGGAAGCATTTTTGTAGAAAGTGCTCCTGGAGCGGGGTCTAATTTCCATGTGCGGTTGCCTATATTACGATTAAATGATGAATAAAAAAGACGCCTAGTTATTATTGTTGACTAGGCGTCTTTTTTTATTATTTATGTTGTTTACCTTGATTACGATTTTTTTGATGTGAAATGGTTTTTTGAGCTTTTTCATTGGCTGGTTTTTGGCCAGTATTTGTCACATCTTTACGTGTTTTATTTTTTACTTTGACAGGATTATTAGCTAGCTCTTCTTCTACTTCAGAAGCAATTTTTGGACGATAGATATATGTGGTATACATTGATTGACCAATTGCCCAGATTGCTCCAGTAAAGAAGTAAAGCGTTAATCCAGCGGGTGTCGTAAAGACAATGAATGCCATCATAATAGGCATCATATACATGGACATAGACATTTGTTTACGTTGTTCTTGTGGCATAGCTTGAACAGAAATCCAAGACTGAACAAAGTAAAGTAAAATGGTTAAAATTCCTAAAATGATACTAGGTGAATCTAATGGCATGCCAAGGAAACTAGCATTATTAATGGAATCACTTACTCTAATTGCCGTATATAAAGAGGTAATGAACGGTAATTGGATAATTAATGGCAAGCATCCCATACCACCGAACATACTAATATTATTTTCTTTAAAGAATTCTTGTTGAGCCATAGCGGCTTCCATTTTTTCTTCTTGAGTCGAAGCATTTTTTTGACGCTCTTGAATATCTTTTAAGTAAGGTTGATATTTTTGCATCTTGATTGATTGTTTCGTAGTACTTTTTAGTTGTTTAAGTGTTAACGGTAGTAACAATAAACGAATAAGTAACGTCACAACAATAATCGCAATACCATAATTTCCATTGAAGGTTTCGGCTAACCATTCAATTAAGCTTTCGATTGGAACACCAATTGTCCGATAGACGATACCATCTGGATTATTTGGATTGGCGCAACCGCCGAGTACAAGAACAAGACCCATCAACATGGTATAGAAAAGACCACGTGAGTTTTTGTGTTTAGTTGACACACATTCACTTCCTTCATTTATTTTTTCGCGATAAAGCAATAGTGATATTTTAGCGGATTATCCTTAAAATATCAATGTTTTATCAGAAAGCGTCGGTAGTCTTCTTTGTCAGTGATACCTTGTGATTCAATGGTGTCGATTTGCAATGCTCGATTTTGTTGAGAATTTTTTAAGTTTTTAAAAAAGTCATCACGTTCTTGACGATTCCCTTGTAATTCTATAGCGACATCACCTGAAGATAAATTAGCGACTGAGCCACTTAACCCCATTTGTTTAGCAATCGATTGCGCGGTTGCTCGAAAGCCAACACCTTGTACACGTCCAGAAATTAAATATTTTTCAGTTTCCATACTTTCACCTCGTTTCTTACCTATTATAACGATTGTTTAATCTGATGCCAAAAATTTCTTATTATCAAATGGTAAAGCCAACCACCTACTAATGAAAAAATGGGCTATTTTTGCTATAATTAGCTACTGATTGGAGGAAACTATGACTTATTGTGTCTATAAAACAAAAGGGTTTGAAGAACCATGGTGGTTAAATGATGATTGGAAGAACAATATTTTAGATGTTCAACAGTTTACTACCTTAGAGGCAGCCTATCACCAGTATACAGTGGAAAAGAGTCGACTTAGCCAACAACATACGCATTGTTCAGAACGAAATAATCATATGGCGGCTTATTGGAATAAAGGGGATGTCGCGTATTGTATCCCTTGTGAAAATGATGAGCAATTATATACAGGAATTTTTATTCAAACTGACCAAGGCACGCTATCTGATGAAGACTTGCAAACACTCCAATATTTAAATGATTAAAGAGGTTATGATATGGCAAAAAGGAAAAAGACTAGGAAAAAAACGAATAAGAAAACGTCTAGAAAACCTAACTTTTCTAAAGAATTGACAGCCGGATTATTGCTGTTCATAAGTATTCTTGGTATAGCTAAATTAGGTTTTATTGGACGGTTTATTTTTCATTTAGCGGAATTATTGGTGGGGCAACTTGCCCTCATATTATTCGTGTTAATGATTATAATGACTGTCTATTTTTTATTCAAAGGGCGTCCACCAAAACTTCGTAATCGGCTAGTTTTAGCGATTGCTTTTGGTGTCCCTTTAGTCGCTTTGTTACTACATGCTTGGACATATTATGAAGTGGCTCAAGGCAATGAAAACGTCTTTTATGTGACTTGGCAACGAGGAATTGCTAATTTTATTACCACCGAGCCAACCTTGTTTCTAGGTGGGGGGTTACTTGGCGCTTTACTTTATTTGATTACCTACTTTACTGTTAGTCAATTAGGAACTTATATCTTATTAGGTATCGGTTTTGTGTTTATCTTATGCTTGTTATTAGCCATTACATGGCAGGATTTAATGGATGGTTTTCGGATGATAGGAGCTACGATTAGCCAGTTTGGGAAAGAGTTTTTTAAAGCAACGAAAGATCAATTGGTTGATTATCGAGAACAACGGCAAACACAAAGTAAAAAAAGCGAATCTTCATCTTCAAAACGGCGTTCAAAACGTCAACAAGCTGTTCAAGAAATGGAAGCAGCACCTCAAGAAAACAATGGTGATCATGATGACTTTGAGATTATTGGTCCCCAATCGCCACATCCGACTGAAAATATAAATGAAGATTCTGAAGAGACATTGAATGAAGTTGACGACATTCCAGTTAAAAAAAATCGCATTAAACCTCGCCCAGAGACTGATGACAATGACTCCAAAGATGATGAGAATGATGAACTAAGTGCTTCAGAGTTAGCAACTATTTCTATGGACGCTGAACATGATAATCCTGATTATCGGTTGCCAACTGCTAAATTATTAGATCCTATTAAATCGTTTGATCAAAGTAGTGAATATGATGTGATTAAACAAAATGTTAAAAAGTTAGAAGCAACGTTCGATAGTTTTAATGTTGATGCTAAAGTAATTAAAGCTAACTTAGGCCCAGCAGTAACAAAATATGAAGTTCAGCCTGCTATTGGGGTGAAAGTTAGTAAAATCGTTCATCTAGCTGATGACATTGCTCTCGCTTTAGCAGCTAAAGATATTCGAATCGAAGCGCCAATTCCAGGCAAATCTTTTATTGGGATAGAAGTTCCGAATCAAGAAGTCAGTCTGGTTTCGTTCAGAGATTCTATTGAAAATCAAGCAAAAATAGATAGTTTATTAACTGTTCCATTAGGACGAGATATTTCAGGAAATATTCAAAGTGCTGATTTAACTAAAATGCCACATTTATTAGTCGCAGGATCGACTGGATCTGGTAAATCTGTGGCGATTAATGGCATGATTATTAGTTTATTAATGAAAGCTAAGCCTAATGAAGTGAAATTAATGATGATTGACCCTAAAAAAGTAGAATTGAATGTATATAATGGGATACCTCATTTGTTAACGCCAGTTGTTACTAACCCTAGAAAAGCCGCTCAAGCTTTGAATAAAGTAGTTGAAGAAATGGAACGTCGGTATGAATTATTCGCAACGACATCACAGCGAAATATTGATGGATATAATGATTATATTAGAGAACACAATGCTGAAACCAATGAACCATTGCCTAAATTACCTTATATTGTTGTCATCGTTGATGAATTAGCAGATTTAATGATGGTTGCCTCTAAAGAGGTAGAAGCTGCTATTATGCGTTTAGCACAGATGGCAAGGGCTGCAGGAATCCATATGATTTTAGCTACTCAACGACCATCAGTAGACGTTATTACCGGAATTATTAAAGCTAATGTGCCATCACGAATTGCTTTTGCTGTTTCAAGCGGTACCGATTCACGAACAATTATTGATCAAAATGGCGCTGAAAAATTATTAGGCCGTGGAGATATGCTCTTTATGCCGATGGGTGAAGGAAAACCAGTTCGAGTTCAAGGGGCATTTATTTCTGATCATGAAGTAGAGAAAGTTGTTAATTTTGTTAAAAATCAACAAGAAGCAAATTATGTTGAGGCAATGATGCCTAAAGAAGCACCTCAAACAGTTCAAGGAGAGGACTTAGATGATTTATGGGATGAGGTTCTAACATTTATTAAAAGTCGGGATACTGTCTCAATATCTATGCTCCAACGTCAATTTAGAATCGGGTATAATCGCTCGGCAAGATTAGTTGATGATTTAGAAAACCATGGTTATGTTGGCCCTCAAGATGGAAGTAAACCTCGTCAGGTCTTAATTAATGACGAAGAGTCGGAAAGTTAAAAAGTTTATAAAACTGCTTAATAATGGTAAACTGTAACAAAGATTATATAGAACGGAGTGGCAGGATGAATTTGCCCAATTTATTAACAGTTATTCGGATTATTATGATTCCAATCTTTTGTATTTTTGCTGAATGGGGAGCAGCTGCGAATACTTATCTCGTGTTTGGTAGTTCAATGAATATTCCAATGGTTGTAGCAGCACTTATTTTTGCGGTGGCTAGTATTACGGATTGGCTTGATGGTTATATTGCTCGTCGTGATCAAATCGTCACAAATTTTGGGAAATTTGCTGATCCGTTGGCCGACAAAATGTTAGTGGCTACGGCATTGATTCAACTAGTAGCGTTAGATCAGGCGCCTGCATGGGTAGTGAGTTTAATTATTATGCGTGAATTAGCAGTCACAGGATTGCGTTTATTACTTGTGCAATCTGGCGAAGTTATGGCAGCAAAATGGCCAGGAAAAATTAAAACATTTACCCAAATGTTAGCGATTATTTTTCTATTAACTGGAGACTTTCCATTTGGTCATTTCTCATTTTCAATTGGAACAGTTTTATTATATATCGCTTTAATTTTTACACTTTATTCAGGATTTGATTACTTTATTAAAAATACACATGTGTTTAAAGATGGTTTATAATTAAAAAACCAATAGTCGACTAGAGCCGAGAATTATTCTCGGCTCTAAACTTTTAAATTGAGAATATATTACGTATGTATAGTTAGGAGCCAGATATGAAAGCAGAAATTATTGCTGTAGGAACAGAGTTATTGATGGGACAAATTTCTAACACTAATGCCCAATTTATTGCCGAACAGTTGAATGAACTAGGAATTAGTCATTATATTCAAACTGTAATTGGGGATAATCCTGAACGGTTAATTCAAGTAACGAAGCAAGCAGAGAAACGCTCTGATATTATTATTTATACTGGTGGAATCGGTCCTACTCGTGATGATTTAACTAAAGAAACTCTTGCTCAGTATCTTGATGAACCTTTAGCAATAGATGAAGAAGCTTGGCAATCGATTCAAGCGTCTTTTAAAGGACGGATAATGGTCGATAGCAATAAAAAAATGGCGCTAGCGTTTACTCATGGAACGACATTACCTAATCATAGTGGACAAGCTATCGGATCGATAATTGAAAAAGGAAAACATAAATATATTATTTTACCAGGACCTCCTAGTGAAATGCGCCCGATGTTTATGCAGTATGTGAGAGATTATTTACTTGAAGAATCTGAAACTAAAGTGATTAAATCGCGTTTTTTACGTTTTTTTGGTATAGGCGAATCTCTATTAGCCGATAAGTTAGATGATTTAACGATTCAAGACAATCCAACAGTAGCCACTTATGCTAGTGACTATATAAACATGGTACGAGTAACAGCAAGTGGAAACCATTTAGTAGAAGTGACAGATTTATTAGAAACAGCCGTTAAGCAAATAAAATCGCGAGTTGGAGAGTATTTATTTGCGGAAGGAAAAGAAATGACACCGGCTGATGCACTCAAAAATTACTTAGTGGATACTAATCAAACAATTGGTTTTTCGGAAAGTTTAACAGGAGGATTAGCAAGTGCCACATTGGTGAATGTCCCAGGAGCCTCAAAAGTTTTAGCAGGTAGTATTGTGGCATACTCAAGCCAAATTAAACATCAAATTTTAGGAATTCCTCAGGAAATATTAGATACTGATGGTATGGTAAGTGAACCATGTGCCAAAGCAATGGCTGAATCAGCCTTAGAGAAATTGGATACAGATGTAGCGATTAGTTTTACTGGTGTAGCTGGACCAGGTAAAATGGAGGGACATAAGCCAGGAACGGTTTACGTAGGCTATGCTTTTCGTCATAAACCGACAGAGGTCATAAAGTATCAACTAACAGGTAATCGAGAAGCCGTTCGCAAACGAATTATTTATACCGCTTTTTTACATATAACAAACTAGAACGTTTGTTCGCTTTTTGGAAATGATTATGCTACAATGGACTACATGAGATTTATGATTATTCAAGGAGGTACGATTAATGAGTACAAATTCAGATGATGCAAACCGCAGAAAAGCACTTGACGAAGCAATGAAAAAAATTGAACGAAATTATGGAAAAGGATCAATTATGCGTTTAGGTGAACAAGGAGATCGGCGAGTATCGACGATTCCTTCAGGTTCCCTTTCCCTAGATATTGCACTTGGTGTAGGAGGTTATCCTAAAGGACGGATTATCGAAGTTTACGGACCAGAATCATCTGGGAAAACGACGGTAGCTTTACATGCTATTGCTGAAGTTCAAAAACGTGGTGGAATTGCGGCTTTTATTGATGCTGAGCATGCATTAGACCCTGAGTATGCAGCTAATTTAGGCGTCAATATTGATGAACTATTATTGTCTCAACCGGATACTGGTGAACAAGGGTTAGAGATTGCTGATGCCTTAGTGTCATCTGGAGCCATTGATATGGTGGTTGTGGACTCGGTTGCGGCATTAGTTCCACGTGCTGAAATCGAAGGCGAAATGGGTGATTCACATATTGGATTACAAGCGCGTTTGATGTCACAAGCCCTTCGTAAATTATCAGGTTCAATCAATAAAACAAAGACAATTGCCTTATTTATCAACCAAATTCGTGAAAAAGTTGGGGTTATGTTTGGAAATCCTGAAACCACACCAGGTGGACGGGCATTGAAGTTCTATTCCACAATTCGTTTAGAAGTTCGTCGTGCGGAACAAATTAAAGAGTCTGGCGATGTCATTGGTAACCGAACTAAGATTAAAATTGTCAAAAATAAAGTAGCTCCACCATTTAAAGTGGCTGAAGTTGATATTATGTATGGACAAGGAATTTCTAAAGAAGGAGAACTTGTAGATTTAGCTGCTGACTTAGATATTATTAAAAAATCAGGATCTTGGTATTCATACGGAGAAGATAGAATTGGCCAAGGTCGTGAAAATGCGAAACAATATCTAAAAGATAATCCAGAAATTTTAGCTGAAGTCGATCGTCAAGTTCGCTTAAACTTCGGTATCGGTGCAGATGGTAAATTAACACCTGAAGAGCTCGAAGCGATGCAAAATGAGAATAACGAAGAAGCAGGCCAAAGTCATTTAGACTTAGCTGAAGATGAATAATGATTTAAAACAGACGTTAATTTCATAGCGTCTGTTTTATTTTTAGAGAAATTTGTGAGTAGAATTAGATTCAAATGGCTTTTATTTATTGAAATTAGGTGCGTAATTACGGTATGACACTTTTCGTGTTCCCTTGCTTACACATTGACATTCTATGACGACAAATATACAATTGTAATTGTATGTTACGACATATAGTGATTAAATAAATCTTTTAACAATTAAATAGATACGGAGGTGAAACTATGGGTTTTATGGAAATTGCCTTCGCTATCGTTACTTTAATTATTGGCCTAGTATTAGGTGCCTATTTTGGTGTTAAGAAGCTAAAAGCGCAACAAGCTAAGGAGATTGATGAGGCAAAATATTCTGCACAATCAATTATTGAGACAGCTAAGCGTGATGCGGATGCACAAAGTAAAGAAATTATTATTAATGCTAAAGAGCAGGCGCAACATTACCGCAATGATGTGGAGGATGACTTAAAAGAACGCCGTAGTGAAGTTAAAGCACAAGAGAATCGCTTAAATCAAAGAGAAGAAAATATTGAACGTCGTGATAACCTTCTTTCTGATAAAGAAGGGCACTTAGACTCACGCGAGCAATCTCTTCGTGATCGCCAAAAAAACTTGGAAGAGTTAGAGGCGAAAGCTGAATCACTTGTTGATGAGCGTGAAGCAAAAGTTGTCGAAGTCGCAGCAATGTCACGTGAAGATGCTAAAAATCTCTTGCTGAAAGAAATGGACGAGACTTTGGCACATGAAAAAGCTGTGATGATTCGTCAGTCTGAACAAGAAGCGCATGAAAAATCTGAACGTATTGCCAAACATATTATTTTACAAGCAATCGAACGTAGTGGTGCAGATACGGTTTCAGAAAATTCTGTGACTGTTGTTCATTTACCTAATGATGATATGAAAGGACGTATTATCGGTAAAGAAGGACGTAATATTAAAACATTAGAAGCGTTAACGGGAATCGACTTAATTGTTGATGATACACCAGAAGCAGTCGTATTAAGTGGATTTGATCCTATTAGACGACAAATTGCGAAAATTGCTTTAGATCGTTTAATCTCTGATGGTCGAATTCATCCAGCTAAGATTGAAGAAGCAGTGGATAAAGCACGAAAAGAAATGGATTCAACCATTCGTGAAGCTGGTGAAGAAGCTACTTTTGAATTAGGTATTCATTCCCTACATCCAGATTTAATCAAGATTATTGGTCGTTTGAACTATCGAACAAGTTATGGTCAAAATGTATTAAATCATTCAATTGAAGTAGCAAAATTATCCGGTGTAATGGCTGCTGAACTAGGCGAAGATATTAGTTTAGCTAAACGTGCAGGCTTACTACATGATATTGGTAAAGCTTTAGATCATGAAATTGAAGGTTCACATGTTCAAATTGGTTCTGAATTAGCAATGAAATATCATGAAAATGATACGATTGTTAATGCCATTGCCAGTCACCATGGAGATGTTGAAGCAACGAGTACAATTGCTAGTATCGTTGCTATTGCTGATGCGTTATCAGCGGCACGTCCAGGTGCAAGAAGTGAATCATTGGAAAATTATATTCAAAGACTACGGAGTCTTGAAGCAATTGCAAATGAATACGAAGGTGTTAACAATGCCTTTGCTATTCAAGCAGGTCGTGAAATTCGGGTAATGGTTCGTCCAGACGATATTGATGATCTTGAAGCAATTAAACTTTCACATGATGTTTCAAAACGAATTGAATCAGAGCTTGACTATCCAGGTCAAATTAAAGTAACGGTAATACGCGAAAAACGCGCAGTTGCCTACGCAAAATAGAAATAAATACTAAGAGGTCAGAACATGTCGTTCTGGCCTTTTTTATAGTGGATAAATTACTGAAGTGAGTTCATTTTTTTGTTAAAATAGTAAGATAAATGATGAATCAATTTTAAACTATTAATTTTATTGGTGAGAGGGGAATCTTGACTTCTATGCCACAAAAAACGAAAACAACACCGATGATGGCACAATATGAGTCACTAAAATCCAAATATAGTGATGCTTTTTTATTTTTCCGTTTAGGTGATTTTTATGAACTATTTAATGAAGATGCTACCCGTGCTGCACAAATTTTAGAAATAACATTAACCAGTCGTAATAAAAATGCTGATGACCCTATTCCAATGTGCGGTGTTCCTTATCATTCAGCATCTAGTTATATCAAAGTTTTAATTGAACATGGATACAAAGTGGCAATTGCTGAGCAAATGGAAGATCCCAAACAAGCCAAGGGAATGGTAGAACGTGACGTTATCCAAGTCATTACTCCGGGAACTTATATGAATGATGAGGTTGGGATGCAGGAAAATAATTATATTGCCGCTTTATCTCATCAAGAAAATTGGCAGTTTGCTTATAGTGATATTGGAACTGGTGAAGTAAAAGTAACGACTTTAACTGATGAAGATAGTGTCATTACCGAATTTTCTCAAATTTCTGCTAATGAATTGCTAGTTGCTGATAATGTTCCAGATGCCTTTATTAACCAGCTAGAAAATGTTCATGCTTTTACTAGGTCACAATATGATGGAGAGTTAACCGCTTTATCAACAGAGTTTAAACAAGCGATTACTGATGAAGGCGAACGAAACATCCTACAATTATTAATTTCTTATGTGGATACTATTCAACCTCATGCGATTGACCATTGGCAACAACCAGAACATTATGAAGTCTCACACTATTTACATATGGATTATTATGCCAAAAAAAATCTTGAATTAACGCAATCTGTATTAAAAGAGAAAAAATCAGGCAGTTTACTTCATTTTCTTAATCATACGGAAACGGCGATGGGGTCTCGTTTATTGAAACAATGGTTAGACCGTCCCTTAATTTCCAAAGCAGGAATTATTCAACGTCAAAATCAAGTCGAAGCACTGATTGATTATTATTTTAGCCGCATGGAAATCAAAGAACAACTACATGGCGTATATGACTTGGAACGTTTAGTTGCCAAAGTGGCTATGGGAACAGTCAATCCTCGCGAACTCATCCAATTAAAAACATCATTAGCTAAGTTGCCGTATTTAATTGAAGAATTAGAGACGATTGATAACAAAAGTGGGACTTGGAAAAATATTTTAAACCAATTAGAAACGGTCCCTGAAATTGTTGATTTGATTGAAAGAGCCATTAATCCTGAGGCTAAACCACAGCTTAAAGATGGAAATGTTATTCGTGATGGTTTTAATGAACAATTAGATACCTATCGTGAAGCGATGCATAATGGAAAAAATTGGATTGCTAATTTACAAGCAGAAGAACGACAAAAAACCGGCATTAATTCGTTGAAGATTGGTTATAATAAAGTATTTGGGTACTATATTGAAGTCACCAAAACTAATTTACACTTACTAGAAGAAGGACGGTATGAACGAAAACAGACGCTGACAAATGCGGAACGATTTATTACGCCTGAATTAAAAGAAGTCGAAAATACGATTTTAGAGGCTGAAGAACACTCGTTATCTTTAGAGTATCAGTTATTTACTCAAGTCCGTGAGCAAGTTAAAGAAGCCAAAGCTAGTTTACAACGTATTGCACAAGGGGTTGCACAAATTGACGTGATACAAAGTTTTGCTGAAGTGAGTGAACGTCATCAATTTACCCGTCCAGAAATTTTGACGGATAAACGCGACATTCATTTAGTAGCGAGTCGTCACCCAGTCGTTGAAGGCGTGATTGGGAAACATCAATTTGTTCCTAATGATATCAATATGCCTGAAGATACAGGAATACTAATGATTACAGGACCTAATATGTCTGGGAAATCGACTTATATGCGTCAATTGGGCTTAATTGTGATTATGGCTCAGATGGGGTTATTTGTTCCCGCAAAAGAAGCTAAGTTGCCAATTTTTGATCAAATTTTTACTCGGATTGGAGCAGCTGATGATTTATTAGCTGGTCAAAGTACGTTTATGGTAGAAATGATGGAAGCTAATCATGCTTTACAACAAGCTACTGATAATAGTTTATTACTTTTTGATGAATTAGGACGGGGAACATCAACCTATGATGGAATTGCTTTAGCACAAGCAATATTGGAATATATTCATGCAAACTTTCAATGTAAAGTTCTCTTCTCCACTCATTATCATGAATTAGTCACATTAGAAGAACATTTGCCACGCTTAAAAAATATTCATGTCGGTGCCACCGAAGAAGATGGTGAATTAGTCTTTCTACATAAAATTTTTGTCGGACCGACTGATAAAAGTTATGGAATTCAAGTGGCTCAGTTAGCGGGATTGCCTCAATCATTGATTCAAAATGCGCAACATATTTTAATTGATTTAGAAAATAAACAAGATATTGAGGATAGACCGGAACAATTATCATTATTCAAACCAGACGTTCAACCCGTTTCATCAGAATTATTAAACAATGAAAAAGAGGTTATTAATGATCTGAAGTCACTTACGTTAGATGATATGTCACCTAGAGAAGCGTTCCGTTATTTAGACCAGTTAGTATCAAAACTTGAGGAGGAATAATATGGCGATTCAAGAATTACCCACTCAGGTTGCCAATCAAATTGCAGCTGGAGAGGTAGTCGAACGTCCAGCGTCAGTGGTTAAAGAATTAGTAGAAAATGCTATTGATGCGAATGCTAGTGAGATTATTGTATCTGTTGAAGAAGCTGGTTTAAGAGCAATACAAATAACTGATAATGGGCAAGGAATGTCGACTAGTGATGCACAGCTCGCATTTAAACGGCATGCAACGAGTAAAATTCATAGCCATCATGATTTGTTTCGTATTCGAACTTTAGGATTCCGTGGGGAAGCTTTACCTAGTATTGCGTCAGTCTCTGAAATTCATTTAGAAACGAGTGATGGTCATGAAGGAACGGAATTAACCCTTAATGCTGGTGAAATTGTCGACCAACAATCATCGCATTTAAGACAAGGAACGACGATTCGTGTAGAAAATTTATTTTTCAATACACCAGCACGATTAAAATATGTGAAGTCTTTACAAACAGAATTGTCTCATATTACAGATATCATTAATCGCGAAGCATTAAGTCATCCTGATATTCGTTTTATTTATGAGCATGATGGGAAATCGCTGTTGGAAACTAATGGTAAAGGTCGAGTCGAGGAAGTTTTGTCTGCTATTTATGGTTATCATCAAGCCAAACAGCTGTTACCGATTAAAGGTGAAAGTTTAAATTTTGAAGTGACAGGTTTTGTTTCAAATCCTTCATTAACTCGAGCCAGTAAAAATTATTTGTCCTTATTTGTGAATGGACGTTACATTAAAAATTATGTGCTAAATCAAGCAATACTGAAAGGATACGGATCAAAATTAATGATTGGTCGTTATCCAATTGCGGCTATCTATATCACACTAGATCCTCAATTAGTCGATGTAAATGTTCATCCAACAAAACAAGAGGTACGTATTAGTAGTGAGGATGACTTGTATCATCTGATTCAACAAAGTGTCGATCAAGCCATCACCCCTGTTCAACGCATTCCGTCGACGGGACAGGAAACGCCAAATGTAACGATAGATAATAAGGCGTTAGGACACCAACAAGTGAGTACTGAAAAAGATCGTGGGGTTCAAAGTCGATTAGATTTTAACTCTCAATCTGTGTCTACAAGTGAGTTGCCAGCAAAAGAAAAAATATTAGATGACTCGACACAACCTCCGACTACAAATTATGCTCAAGAACAGAGTAACGAGTCAGATAATGTGGTGAATGAAGACCATTTTATGCCGGAGTATTTGAAGCCTTATGCTCATGAAAAACAAGAAATTAAAGACGCTTCAAGTGATCAGGGTACTTATCTCAACACGGAAGAATTAGAGTCAGTGCCAACCAATCATCAAAGCTCTGTTTGGCGAACGGTAAAATTGGTTCAACAGACAGATGAGCAATCGTTTAATAATCAATTCCCTGATTTAGTATATGCAGGTCAAATTCAAGGGACATATTTAGCTTGTTATGATGAAACGGGGATGTATCTTGTTGATCAACATGCTGCTCAAGAGCGAATAAAATATGAATACTATCGGGAAGCTATTGCTCTGCAAGGACAAGATTTACAAAATTTATTAATTCCTTACGTGTTAGAATTTACGCAAGCTGAAAAACAAAAGATTGACCAAATGCTTCCTCGTTTAGTAGATATGGGAATTATTTTAGAACCTTTTGGTAATAATAGTTATGCTTTGCAAAAACATCCCCTTTGGATGGGAAATAAAAATATAGAACATATTGTGGAAGAATTGATTCAATTAGCCTTAGATGATCCGGATGCAACTGTTAAAGATTATCGGGAGGCAACAGCTATTATGATGAGTTGTAAACGATCGATAAAAGCCAATCACCATTTAGACGCAAGTGAAGCGAATCAATTATTAAATGATTTAGCGCATACTACAAACCCTTATAATTGCCCTCATGGACGTCCTGTGTTAATTCACTTTTCGAATTATGAAATTGAACGACTTTTTAAAAGAATCCAAGACCCTCATCAAAGTCCTAAAGATTAGGAGCAATCATTCGGGGCAATGGATTAGAGTATGCTAAAATGAAGATACTAACTCTTTGGAGGGATAATAATGAATACTCACGAAAAAGAAAATCGTTTAAAAGAATTAGATGATATCCAATATGATGTGACACAAAATGCAGCGACAGAACGGCCATTTTCAGGTCAATATGATGATTTTTATGAAAAAGGAATTTATGTTGATATTGTTGATGGGAAACCATTATTTGCGTCAACAGATAAATATGATGCTGGCTGTGGCTGGCCTAGTTTTTCAAAACCCATTACGGAAAGTGAGATTAAAGAGCTAACCGATACAACACATGGAATGGTAAGAACAGAAGTCCGTAGTGAAGGGGCTAATTCTCACCTAGGTCATGTCTTTAATGATGGGCCTAAAGAATTAGGCGGATTACGTTATTGTATTAATTCTGCATCCTTACGATTTGTACCTTTGGAAGATATGGATGCTGAAGGGTATGGCGATTTAAAAAAATTAGTCAAATAGGTGAGTGACAAAAGGAATGTTTGAATATATCATTGGAAAACTTGACCATGTAGCACCAGATGGCATTGTGGTTGAAACGTATGGGATTGGCTATTTCATTTATATGGCCAATCCTTATCGTTTTCAAGCGCAAGTTGGTCAGGAATGTAAAGTTTGGATTTATCAATCGGTATCTGAAAATGATTTACGATTATATGGATTTATATCAAAAGCTGAAAAATATTTATTTATGCAATTAATTTCAGTGAATGGCATTGGACCTAAATCAGCTCTCTCTATACTTAGTTTAGAAGATAATAATGGTTTAGTTCAGGCGATTCAAAATGAAAATTTGACATTTTTAACGAAATTTCCTGGTGTCGGGAAAAAAACGGCACAACGTATTATTTTAGATTTGCAGGATAAGATTGTCTCTTACGAAGATGTGGGCCAAGAAAAACCAAGTGATAATCGTAGAATGAGTGATAATCAGCCTAATTATATTACGGAATTAGAAGAAGCATTAGCTAGTTTAGGATATTCTGCGAGGGAAATAAAGCGGGCAGTCAAACAATCGGATTTCACTGGAGTGGAAACGACTGCTGATGCGATAAGAGTAGCGTTACGGTTTATCACTAAGGGATAGAAAGGACGATTAATATGGATGACAGCATTTTCCATGAAAATTCTCCAGAAAAACAACCGGAAGAGATCGCCATGGAAGCCTCTATTCGTCCCCAAACGTTTGCAGATTATATCGGCCAGGCGGAACTAAAAACGGAACTACAAGTGTATATTTCGGCCGCCTTAGCACGTGATGAGTCGCTCGATCATGTGCTTATATACGGACCACCTGGATTAGGGAAAACCACATTAAGTACAGTTATTGCGAATGAAATGCACGTTAATATACAAACAACGAGTGGACCAGCTATTGAGAAGACAGGCGATTTATTAGTTCTATTAAATGAATTAGAACCAGGAGATATTTTATTTATTGATGAAATTCATCGCTTACCAAGACAAGTGGAAGAGATGTTATATAGTGCTATGGAGGACTTTCAGGTGGACATTATTATTGGTCAAGATGAAGGGGCTCATCCTGTCCATTTTCCGTTACCTCCTTTTACGCTTATTGGAGCCACAACACGACCAGGTGCATTATCAGCACCTCTCCGTCATCGCTTCGGGATTGTTTCACATATGCGCTACTACAACCAAGAAGAATTACAACAAGTGGTTCAACGAACTAGCCATGTTTTTCATTCTCAAATATTAGATGATGCGAGTCTAGAGATCGGACGTCGCTCTCGAGGAACACCAAGAATTGCGAACCGTTTGTTTAGAAGAGTAAGGGATTTTGCCCAAGTCTATCGACAAGACGATTGTATTGACTTATCTATTACACAAGAAGCTCTAAATGTTTTGAATGTTGATGAATGTGGTCTTGATAGTATCGATCGGAAAATTTTACAGCTTATGATTCAATTTTATAACGGTGGTCCGGTAGGGTTATCAACTATCGCAGCTAATCTGTCTGAGGATACTACGACAATTGAAGATATGTATGAACCTTATTTAATTCAACAAGGTTTTTTACAGCGAACACCTAGAGGACGAATCGTAACGGACAAAGGATTTAAACACTTAGGATTGACAAAACAGGAGGATCGTTAACGTGGGATTAACAACGAATGATTTTGACTTTGAATTACCGGAAGAATTAATTGCTCAGACACCAATACCCAATCGTTTAGGAAGTAAATTATTAACGTTAGACGCGCAGACAGGTGACTATCAAGATGGACATTTTCCTGACTTAGCTGACCAGTTAGAAGCGGGTGATGTTTTAGTATTAAATAACACGCGTGTTTTGCCAGCGCGTTTATATGGTGTGAAAGAGGAAACAGGCGGTCACCAAGAAGTTCTATTATTAAATAATATCGAAGGCGATAAATGGGAAGTGTTGATGAAACCAGCCCGTCGAGCAAAAGTAGGGTCAACGGTAACATTTGGTAATGGGGATTTAAAAGCTACGGTGACTAAAGAACTGGAGCATGGCGGACGTATTGTTGAATTTTCTTACGATGGCATTTTTCTAGAAATTTTGGAAAGTTTAGGTGAAATGCCTCTCCCTCCTTATATTAAAGAAAAATTAGATAATCCTGACCGGTATCAAACGGTTTATGCCAAAGAAAATGGGTCAGCTGCGGCTCCAACTGCTGGGTTACATTTTACAACTGAGTTTTTAGAAGAACTAAAAGCTAAAGGGGTAAAAATTGCCTACTTGACGTTACATGTGGGACTCGGAACATTCCGGCCAGTAACGGCGGAAGCTATCGATGATCATCATATGCATGCTGAATTTTATCGTTTTGATGAGCAAGCCGCCCAAATGATTAACGAAGCAAAGGCTAATCATCATCGTGTGATTGCAGTTGGAACAACGTCTATTCGGACGTTAGAAACGATAGGGACTAAGTTTAACGGTGAAATCAAACCTGATTCTGGATGGACGGATATTTTTATTGCCCCAGGTTATGAATTTAAAGTAGTGGATGCTTTCATCACTAATTTCCATTTACCAAAATCAACGTTGATTATGCTAGTCAGTGCATTTGCTGGACGCCAACACGTGCTCAATGCATATTCTCATGCAGTAGACGAACGTTATCGTTTCTTTAGCTTTGGTGATGCGATGTTTTTAAAAGGCCCTCAATTTTTAGATCCAGAATTGACGGATGATGACATCGCTGCGGCTAAACAACGGAATCAATCGTTACTTGCTAAATAATAATCGTTTCGCTTATTAGAGGGGGAAATTCGATGATTGCACCGTTACAAGTAATTAGTGCTTATTCTCTGTTGCAGAGCCCTTTGTCAATTTCTGAATATATTACTCGTGGAGAAGAACTCCATTATCAAGCCTTAGGATTAGCCGATGTCAATGTATTATATGGGGCATTGGCTTTTTATCGTGAATGTGTCCGTAAACAAATAAAACCGCTTATTGGCTTGACCATTGATTTTTCAGTCTATGACTCCTTACTCAATAATCATAAATTAATAATTTATGCGAAAAATTATGCGGGATACCAATCATTAATGCAAATAAGTACTTATTTACAATGTGAAAGTCATGTTAAAGTCACAGATATTGAAAGCATACTTTTTACAAATGGTGAAAATCTTATTGTTATTTTTGAGGCTAATAATGGGCCTCATATGGCTGGAATAAAAACTAATGATTTCGAGCAGGCAGCACAAATCGTTCACCATTATCGTAGTCATTTACCACAAGATCATTTATATATAGGATTAAATGCACAGAGCCGAGCCTATTATCACTTGGAGGCAATTAATAATTTATCTAAAAAATTACAAGTGCCATTAATTGCAACACCAGAAATTTCTTATTTATATCCTGACGACATGTTAGCAGAAATCATCTTAAAGGCTATCAATCGTAATGAGACAGTTGATGACTTCGAAACAGTATTATCGCAAAAAGGCGTCCAGTATTTAGAGTCGCCAGACGAAGTCAAACGGAAATATACTCAACTTCATCAAGAAGAGGCACTTGAACAACTGGAAAAAGTCGTGCAAATGATGGATTTGGAAATGCCAAAGCAAGAGACATTACTGCCCGAATTTCCTTTGCCCGATGATGTGAATAGTGCCGGTGAGTATTTAAAAAATTTAGCATTTAGTGGATTATCTTCTCAAATTAAACAACCGACAACTGAATATACCCAGCGATTAACGTATGAACTTCAAGTAATACATGAGATGGGGTATGATGATTATTTCCTCATTGTATGGGATGTTTTAGCGTACGCTAGAAAACAGCATATCATGTTAGGAGCTGGACGTGGGTCAGCTGCTGGCTCCTTAGTTGCCTTTTCTTTAGGAATTACTGGAGTCGATCCCATTAAAAATGATTTACTATTTGAACGTTTTTTAAATCCAGAACGACAAAATATGCCTGATATTGATTTAGATTTTCCCGATAATCGAAGACAAGATATTTTAAATTATGTTTATCATAAATATGGTCAGGATCATGTTGCCCAAATTGCTACTTTTGGGACTTTTGCTGCCAGAAAAGCAATTCGTGACGTTGGTTCCGCACTAGGAAAAAGCCAAGAAACATTATCTCAATGGGCGAATACAATTCCTAAAACGGGAAATAATTCGCTAGAATCAGTTTTTAAAGCATCTGACAGATTGAGAACTTTGATTCACCAGGAAACCCAAGGAGAACTTTGGTTTAAGCTGGCTAAACGTATTGAAGGATTACCAAGACATGTTTCAACTCATGCGGCAGGAGTGATTATTTCTAAATCACCTTTACGTGATCATCTTCCGTTACAACAAGGAAATCATGGCATTTGGAACTCACAATTTACAATGAATGATGTCGAGTCTTTGGGACTGCTTAAAATGGACTTTTTAAGTTTAATTAACTTAACCATTTTGCAAAAAGCGACACAATCTGCTAGTCGACTAGCTGGTAAATCGCTTAATCCTAAAGCATTTGATCAGAATGATGATCAAGTTTACGCGTTATTTCGTCGTGCAGAAACATTTGGAGTGTTTCAATTTGAATCAGAAGGAATTCGTCAAGTGCTAAGACGTGTTCAGCCAACAAGTATGGATGATATTGCAGCAGTCAATGCTTTGTATCGTCCAGGTCCTATGCAACAGATTGACCATTTTGTGAAACGAAAACATGGTCAAGAACCGATAACCTATCCTCATCCTGATTTAGAACCGATTTTAGCGCCTACGTATGGCATTATGGTTTATCAGGAACAAGTAATGCAAGTGACACAAAAAATAGCTGGCTTTACTTTGGGACAAGCAGATTTATTGCGGCGAGCAATGAGTAAGAAAAAACTAGCCATTATGTCAGAAATGAAAGGTCAGTTTATTGAAGGTGCGAAGAGTAAAGGATATACAGAGGATACGGCTGTCACTATTTATAATTACATTGAAGCTTTCGCAAATTATGGATTTAATAAATCACACGCTTATGCCTATTCATATTTAGCTTATCAGCTAGCGTGGCTTAAAGTACATTATCCAACTGCTTTTTACTATGGTAACTTAGAAGTCGTTAATACCTTTGATAAGAAAGGCTCACAATTATTGGCCGAAGCGAAACAAAAAGACGTGCTGATTAATATTCCCGATATTAATCAGAGCTATGTGAATTTACAAGTTGTGAATGAGCAAACGCTGCAATTAGGCTTGCAAAATATTAAAGGATTGCCAAAACAAGTTGCAAAAGAAATTGTTCAAGGGAGACAAATGAATGGGAAATATAAGGATTTGTTCCAATTTGTTAATCGTCTTCCTAAAACAGTGATTAAAGAAGAACACTTAATTCGTTTGGCTAAATCCGGTGCTTTTGATGGCATGGCATTTAATCGACGCACGATTATTGAAGAGGCAATTCCTAAATTATTGGCTCATGTTCAATTGTTTGGACAAAACAATACGCAACAAACTCAATTATCGTTTGATGCAGAATTGGAAAACGATGAATTATTTATGCCTCAAATTTCCCCATGTCGTGAATATAGTGATCGTGAATTAATGACTGGAGAAATTGAAACTTTAGGCCAAGCATTTTCTGTGAATATCTATGAGCGTTATACTATTTTCTTCCGTAAAGGCCTATTAACACCTATTGAACGGTTAAAATCAGGGGATAAAGCTTGGATAATTGGTGAAATTGTCGATTTTAAACGTATCCGCACCAAAAAAGGAGATCCTATGGCATTTGCGACCCTTGAGGACGAAACGGGTGCTATTTCTTTAACACTATTTCCACAAACATATATTGATGAGGCGAGCCGTGTTCATATGCAAGCTCAATTGTGCTGTTATGGGCGAGTAGAGATGCGAAATGGACAATTACAAATGATTGTTCAAAAAACTCAGTTATTAAATAAAGAACTATACTCTCATTTATTACAAAAAATAAGCCATTCACCTTTCCGTACAGCGTTGAAGATAAAAGTAACTGATCGGGAAACAGCATCAAAAAGTAAAAGTGAATTAGTTCACATAATTAAGAAAAATCCAGGAAAAGTTCGCTTACATTTTACCTTAGAACAAGAAAAAGAAAAATATTGGTTAGCGGATAAATTTAATGTGCAATTAAACGCAGAGATGTTATCAGAACTTGCTAACTTGTATGGACAAGCTAATATTAAGCTAGAGTAAACGTTTACTTGAATAAAATTGATAAAAATAAAAGACATCCTCTTAAATTTTTGTTAAACTTATAGTGAAATGATAAACAAATATGAGGTGAAAGATGATATGGTCAAACGTATCGGTATTTTAACAAGTGGTGGAGATGCCCCTGGAATGAACGCTGCGATTCGAGCAGTTGTTCGAAAAATTATTTTCGATGGTAACGAAGCTTATGGTATTCGTTACGGATATCGAGGATTAGCAGAAGGCGACATTCGCAAACTTTCTGTTAATGATGTTAGTGATACTTTAAGTAAAGGTGGTACGATGCTTTATACAGCACGTTATCCTGAATTTAAAAATAAAGAAGGCCAACAAAAAGGGATTGAACAACTTAAAAAATTTGGCATTGATTCCTTGATTGTTATCGGTGGAGATGGATCTTATCAAGGAGCTAAAGCTTTATCCGAGGCTGGTTTCCCAACTGTTGGTATTCCAGGAACAATCGATAATGATATTGCAGGTACAGACTTCACTATCGGTTTTGATACAGCTTGCAACACAGCATTAGAAGCTATCGATAAATTACGTGATACTGCAACAAGCCATATGCGGACATTTATTGTTGAAGTAATGGGACGTGATGCAGGTGACATTGCTTTATGGTCTGGATTAGGATCAGGTGCTGAACAAATCATCATTCCAGAAGCAGAATTTAATATGGATGAAATTGTTGCCCAAGTTGACCGTGGACGTGAACGTGGTAAAAAACATACGATTATTATTTTAGCTGAAGGTGTTATGCGCGGTGCAGATTTTGAAAAAGCATTGAATGAACGTGGTGATTACCATGCTCGAGTTACCGTTTTAGGTCACGTTCAACGTGGTGGTGCACCAACTGCTAGAGACCGTGTCTTAGCAAGTATGTTTGGATATACTGCAGTTGAATTACTAAATAAAGGTAAATCAGGTGTATGTATCGGTATTCAAGGTAAAGATATTGTTTATAATGACATTAGTAAAGTGTTATCTGGTAAACAAAGAACAACTAATCCATATATGGCACTTTACGATGTAAATAATGAAATTTCTTATTAGTTTCGGCATAATGAAGGAGATTATATCATGCAAAAAAGAACTAAAATTATTTGTACAATTGGCCCAGCTTCTGAATCTGTAGAAACATTAATGCAATTAATGGAATCAGGCATGAATATTGCCCGTTTAAATTTCTCTCATGGTGATCATGAAGAACATCTTGCACGAATCAAAAATATTCGTGAAGCTGCTAAAAAAGTTGGCAAACGTATCGGACTATTACTAGATACTAAAGGTCCAGAAATTCGTACCCATGATATGAAAAATCACGAACCAGTATTCTTAGAAAAAGGAACTGAAGTTCGCGTAGCAATGGATGAAGTTGCTGGAGATGCATCAAAAATCTCTGTTACTTATGATGAACTAATTAACGACGTAAATGTTGGTTCTCGTATTTTAATTGACGATGGATTAGTTGAATTACGTGTAACAGAAATCGACAATGATGTTAACGAAATCGTAACAGTTGTTGAAAACAGCGGAACAATTAAAGATAAAAAAGGTGTTAACGTTCCTGGCGTTTCTGTTCAATTACCTGGTATTACAGAAAAAGATGCCAACGATATTCGCTTTGGTTTAGAAAATGATATTGACTATATTGCGGCTTCATTTGTTCGTAAACCAGCTGACGTTTTAGAAATTCGTGAAATTTTAGAAGATACTGGTAATGAAACTGTTCAAATCATTCCAAAAATTGAAAACCAAGAAGGTGTTGATAATTTAGATGATATTTTATCAGTATCTGATGGATTAATGATTGCTCGTGGAGACTTAGGAGTAGAAATTCCAACTGAAGCAGTTCCTAGTGTACAAAAAGAAATGATTCGTAAATGTAATCAACTAGGTAAACCAGTCGTAACAGCAACTCAAATGTTAGACTCTATGCAACGTAATCCTCGTCCAACACGTGCCGAAGCTTCTGACGTTGCGAATGCTATTTACGATGGAACAGATGCTATCATGTTATCAGGGGAAACTGCAGCAGGTGACTACCCAATTCAAGCAGTTCAAACAATGAATCGTATTGCTTTAAGTACAGAAGCTGAATTAGCCGACCATGACAGCTATGTATTAAAACGTAATAGCAAACATGATATGGCAGAAGCCATTAGCCAATCAGTTGCACACACTGCTCACAATTTAAAAATTAAAACAATCGTGGCTGCTACTGAATCAGGCCATACGGCTAAAATGATTTCTAAATACCGTCCAAACTCAACAATTATCGCAGCAACCTTCTCTGAAAGCCAAGCAAATAAATTAGTTTTAGCTTGGGGTGTTGAACCATTTGTTATGGAAAAACCAGAATCAACAGATGAAATGATGACACAAGCAGCATATATTGCTAAAGAGTCAGGTTACGCTGATGATGGTGACTTAATTTTAATTTCTGCAGGTGTTCCTGTTGGTGAACGTGGTACGACAAACTTGATGAAAATTCAATTAATTGGTAAAAAATTAGTTGAAGGTCAAGGTATCGGTCAAAAAAGCGTTATCGGACATGCTGTAATTGCTGAAGATGCCGCAGAAGCAGAACGTGATGTTCTTGACCAATCTGTCTTAGTTCTTAAATCAACAGATAAAGACTATAACGAAGCGATTAAACGCGCTCAAGCAGTTATTGTTGAAGAAGGTGGCTTAACTAGTCATGCAGCAGTTGTTGCAGTAGATAGCCAAACACCTGTTATTGTTGGTGCAAAAGACGCAACTAAAATTATTGAAGATGGTCAATTAATTACGGTAGACACTCGTCGCGGTATCGTGTACGATGGAGCTACAACAACTATCTAAGCTTAAATTCTTACGAAATAAAAAAGGCTGGGAGAGTCTCCCAGCCTTTTCTTTTAATGAAAGAGGGGATACTGTGAATGAACGTTTAGGAACGATTATATCTGCTTTGATTATTGATGAAAATGAAAATAATTATTTTGCGCAGATTGATGGCATCACCTATCGCTTGATGAAAACCACTCAAAATCATCAAATTGGAGAAATGGTGCAAGGATTCGCTTATGTCAATCATAAAGGGGAAGCCATGTTGACAGAATCGATTCCAACGATTCAACAAGGACGGTACGATTTTGCAAGTGTCACTAAAGTGCGCAAAGATTTAGGTGTCTTTGTTGATATTGGATTACCTGATAAAGAAATTGTGGTTTCATTAGACTTTTTACCGAGTGAAACACGATTATGGCCAAAAGTAGGTGATCAATTATTGGTCGCTCTAACCGTTGATAAAAAAGATCGTATTTGGGCGGAACCTGCTAACGATGATATTTTCAGACAAATTGCTATCCCTCCAAAAGGCAAAGAAAAACAATGGCGGAATCAAGAAGTAGAAGGTATTGTCTATCATGCTAAATTGGTTGGTTCATATGTTTTAACAAGTGATTACCATTTAGCTTTTATTCATGAAAGTGAGCGAGAAGAAGAACCTCGATTAGGCCAAAAAGTTAATGGACGCATTATTGGTATTGGGCAATTTCATACGCTAAACCTATCATTAAAACCTTTAGCGTATGAAATGATTAGTGAAGATGCGCAGATGATATTAGCTTTATTAACACGTCAGCCTGATCATTTCTTACCTTATCATGATAAAAGTGATCCACAAGCGATTAGAGAGTACTTTAATATTTCCAAAGCCCAATTTAAACGCGCTTTAGGAAACTTACTAAAACATCGCAAAGTAATCCAAGAAACTGATGGAATACGCTTGAAAGAAGAGAGTCACTGAGAGAATTAATTTATATTTTTGGGGGGTAAAAAGTGAAAAGAAATCAATATTTTCATCTAAAGATGATTTTATATGCTGTTTTAGTTGGTTTAATCAGTGGTTTGGGGGCAGTTTTTTATCGCTGGTTATTAAGTCGTATTGCTCAAGCTAGTCAGGCTTTCTTGACGGTTTCATCATGGAAACATTTAATCATTGCTTTAATCGTGATGTTCGTGGGCGCCATTATTGTGAATCGGTTATTAAAATGGGCGCCATTATCTGGAGGTTCAGGGATTCCTCAAATAAAAGCAGAATTAACCGATAAAGTGAAAGCTAATCCTTGGCCAACAGTGACAAGTAAGATTGTTGGTGGAGCAATTAATAATTTCTTTGGATTAAGTTTAGGTCGTGAAGGCCCTTCAATTCAAATAGGGGGGACTTTAGCTAAATGGCTGTCTCGTTTCTTCAAAATGTCAGACGATGAAAAGAAATTGATGATGACAGCAGGAGCTAGTGCTGGATTATCCGCAGCTTTTAATGCACCAATTGCTGGAACATTATTTTCAGTTGAAGAAATGTATCATTCTTTCTCCCCTTTTATTTTAGTACCAGCTTTTATTTCTAGTATCATTGCGAATATGCTGTCGTATTATATTTTAGGGGTGGCACCAACTTTTTCATTTGCTGTTGAAATGTCCATTTCCTTAAATCATTACTATTGGATTATTCTAGTAGGAATTGTAGGTGGGCTAGTTGGCTGCCTATTTAACGTTACTTTGGATTACAATCAACGGTTGTTTAAACGTTTTGATCGTTATAAAACGTGGCTATTTTTTGCCGTATTTTGTGTGTCATTATTGTTAACTAGCTATCTACCTGAAATTCAAGGTGGTGGACATGATTTAATCGAATCATTAGTTTTAAATCCACAAAGTTTTAAAATTATTTTAGTGATACTGGTTGGAAAACTATTATTTACGACGATGTCATTTAGTACTGGAGCACAGGGAGGTATTTTTCTTCCGGTATTAGTTATTGGAGCAGCAACCGGTGTTCTAATTCATCATATTGCGTTGCAAATTTTAACACCAGACTTAGCTATGGTTAATTTTCTTATTTTAGGTATGGTTTCTGTCCTTTGTGCAGTTGTTAGAGCACCTTTCCTAAGTATTTTATTAATTAGTGAGATGACTAGTAACCCTAGTTCGCTAATGCCATTAGCTATTGCCGCAATTACTTCTTATATTGTTAGTGAGGTATTAAGGGTTGAACCTGTATACGAAATGCTTTATGATAAATTACTAGCGAAACAACCGCAGACGGATGTAACAGACTAGTGGATTAAGGATGATCCTTCATTGGATGGTCCTTTTTTATTTCATCCGTTACTAATGAATGATATTGTAATTTAATATATTGAAAATTGCTATCTGACCACTTTTGTGCTAGGCTAGCAATAATGAATAACGACTAGAGGAGGCTTGGAAGTGTTAATACCATTTACGAGCAATTATGAAAAAGTCGTTATGGGATTATTATCCTATATCGAAGATTATAAAGCCTTTGAAGATTTAAATGCTGAAATGGCTCGAATTAATGATCGAAAACGAACGGTTTATTTATGGAAAGACGAAGAGACTGCCAATGTGGTCGGACTTATTGGTTTTGACTTAAATGAACAAGATGATACATTGGTGACACGGTATATCTCTTTAAATCCTTCGTTTAGAAACGAAGGGTTATCATATGAAATTTTAACAGCTTTACGAGAAGAGTTTCCAACTTATACAATTACTGGATCGTTAGATATGGCGCCTTTGTTAAATAAGTGGGCCAAGAAAAAACGGTTAGATACTCAAGAGATGGAAGCTTTGAGGGATATTGACTTTGAATAAGAGCGAAATGGAACAAAAACAATTAACAATTGATCTAGCGGCTTTCGAAGGGCCGCTAGATTTACTTTTGCATCTCATTAAAACTTTAAAAATCGATATTTTTGATATTCCTATCGTACTAGTAACCCAACAATATATGGATTATTTTCGACAAATGAAGGATATGAAATTAGACATTGCTAGTGATTACTTAGTTATGGCTGCTACCTTAATAGAGATTAAAACAAAGTACTTATTACCTAAACCAGCTGTTGAGCAAGAGGAAGAAGATGACCCACGTGAGCAATTAGTTGAACAATTGTTAGCTTACAAGCAGTATCAAGAAATTGGTCAAGTCTTGGATGAAAAGCAACAGCATCGTCAATTGGAGTATCCCAAAGCGCCTTCTAATCTGACAGGGTATCAGTCCAAAGTGCCATTAGCAGAAAATGAAGTCACGACTAATGATTTACAATCTGCTATTATAAAAATGGTCGAGCGGCTAAAAGCTAATCAGCCAGTGACTACCACTGTGAAAACTGATCCTTATTCGGTGGATGAAGGGATGACTGATATTATTGAACGGATGAAACAGTCAACATATAAAAAAATAGCTTTTTCAGAAATCCTATCGCAACATCCATTAACGCGCTCACGAGTGGTGACGTTATTTTTAGCGTTATTAGAACTAGTGAAAGGACAACAAATTTGGATGCAACAAAGCCAGTTAGGTGAAGATATTATATTAGTGAGAAATGAGGAATGGGATGGACCAGCTTCCTAAAATTGAAAGTTTATTATTTGTTAGTGGAGAAAATGGGTTAACAAGTGATGAATTGGCGACGTTATTAGAAATTGATCGTGAAACGCTTGATTATCAATTATTAAGATTAAAAAAACGTTATGAAAATGATCAATCGTCGGGTTTACAATTAGTAACGATTAATCATCATTATCAGTTAGTGACGAAACCCCAGTTTGCTGAAATTATTAAACAGTATGCTCAGTCTCCCTTCGCTCAAAAATTAACTCAAGCTTCCTTAGAAACATTAGCAATTATCGCTTATCAACAACCAGTGACGCGTTTAACGATAGATGATATTCGCGGAGTTAATTCAAATGGAATGATTCAAAAATTAGAACAACGTGACTTGATTAAAATTGTTGGCAAACAAGAATCTCCTGGGCGACCAAATTTATATGGGGTAACAGATTATTTTTATCAATATTTTGGATTAAACTCATTGGAAGAGATGCCAGATTTAAGTACGTTATTACAAAAAACTAACGATGAAGATCAGTTATTTGAATAGAATAATAAGGAGAGAGTAAGATGGATCGTTTACAAAAAGTCATTGCACACGCCGGTGTGGCCTCAAGACGAGATGCTGAAAAAATGATTGTTGATGGACGTGTTGCAGTTAATGGAGAAATTGTGACAGAATTGGGAACAAAAGTCAGTACGAATGATCATGTAGAAGTAGATAAAGTCCCTATCTATAAAGAAGAACCAGTTTATTATTTATTTTATAAACCAACAGGTGTTATTACAGCAGTATCTGATGATAGAGGACGAAAAGTGGTAACAGATTATTTTCCAGAAGTAGAACAACGTATTTATCCGATTGGACGACTTGACTATAATACAAGTGGCTTACTATTATTAACTAATGATGGTGAATTTGCGAATTCACTGATGCATCCACGTTATGAACTAAATAAAACTTATAGTGCTAAGGTGAATGGGATTCCAAGTAAGTCAGACATGAATAAATTAGCGAATGGTATTGTTATTGATGGTAAAAAAACGGCACGTGCCAACGCAAGAATTAAAGAAATCGATAAAGATAAGCAAAAAGCTATCGTAGAGTTAACGATTCATGAGGGTCGTAATCGACAAGTACGGAAAATGCTAGAGGCTATAAATTGTCCAGTGGATAAATTAAAACGAGAACGCTATGGATTCTTGGATCTTGGTAATTTACAGCCAGGTGAAAGCCGTCCATTACTGAAAAAAGAAGTTCATCGCTTAAAAGATTTAGCTAATAAAGCATAATCTTGACAATTAAATATAAAGGATTATAATAAACGTAATAAAATAAAAAAATCTTCAGGGCAGGGTGAAATTCCCGATCGGCGGTGATAGTCCGCGACTCGTGCAAACGATTGATTTAGTGAAATTCTAAAACCGACTGTATAGTCAGGATGAAAGAAGATGAGTACAGTTTATTTAGTCTGCATTCATACTCTTTTTATCTGAAGATAGAAAGAGTTTTTTTCTATCTTCAGTAATGCCTCTTGAAGTAGAAGGAGATATTATGAACCGTAAGATTCAAAGCCTACTACTCAGTGCCATTATGGGAGCGTTAGCTTATTTACTAATGTATTTTTCATTCCCAGTCATGCCAGCTTTGCCGTATTTAAAGATAGACTTTAGTGATATTCCCATTTTATTGGTTGCCTTTGTTGAGGGACCGATTGGTGCGACACTATCTGCGTTTATTGCGAAGTTTTTACATTATGTCTTTACTGGGGGAGAAATGGGAATTCCAATTGGGGATTTCACTAGTTTTTTAGCAACCTTAGCATATACATTACCGATTTACTATATTTTAAAAAAACCGATTACGAGTCAATTATTAGGATATGCTCACCAAACGAAAAAAAACTTTAATTGGCGAGCAATAGGCAGTTATGCGTTAGCCACTTTATCATTAACTATTGTGATGACGGTGCTTAACTATTATATTATTACACCTTTTTATATGTATGTGATGAATTTTCCAATTGATAATATAAGAACTTACATCTTATTTGGAATTATTCCTTTCAACTTACTAAAAGGGCTATTGGTTTCTATTATGGCGCATATTGTAGTGGTAAAAGTTTTACCAACTTTAATTCAAAAATTTGGATTTGCTTATCCTAAATCTGAACATTCTTAATCGTTTAGAGGAGCATCATAATTGGAACGCGTGATACAGTTACTTAATGACAGACACCCTAATTTATCTAAGAATAGTTTATATCAAGTGTTGGTTGGCAGGCGGACTGCCACCACACTTTTTTTTGCTGTCGAAAATCAGGTTGATGCTTGGTTAGGAGTGGCACCTAAATTAGATAAAAAAATATGGTTACAGAGGAGTCAATGGACTGAGCAACCTATTTTAGATGAAGAATACTATGGTATTTTTACTTATCGTTTAGGAACAGTGCCTCATTATATACTAGCTAATTATCAAAACGCCTTTCTATTATTACTACAAACATTAAGTTATGGGCGGATGAAAGTAACAAACTATCAGCCAGTAACGACTTCTTTTCAAGCGCAACAACTCGTTAAACATTTTTATTTTAGCTTAAGGAAAACAAAATGGAACAATAAGGGTGAAATGGCCCAAGTTGTCCACGATGAATTGTTAACCTTTTTTGCTGAACAGCCTGAGAAAATCACCGAGTGGTATCTCGAACTATTAGTTGGCTATCAAGTTCCAGCTTACACAATGAGTCAAATGGCTAATGAAACACCGTATAAAGTAACGGAAATGTCTTTATTAATAACTGCTTATTTTAGTAAGATATTTGTTCATTTTTTACATACAGATAGTTTTTTAGGACACTTTTTTCGATTTGTATTAGCGAATCAGCATCCCTGGAACCAATCGGTTGAAATTACTTATCAGTTTTGGCAAAAAGGATTAACGATAGAAGAAATTTCCCATCAAAGACGGTTGAAACCAAGTACAATCAATGATCATTTGATGGAAATTATGCTATATTTTCCTAACCCCTTTATAAAAAAATGGGAGCAAATGTTTAAGCAATCGTTTAAAGATTGGCATGCTACTGATTTGCCAAAAACATTCGAAGAATTTCGCCATTGTTATGGGGAGAAATTGCCATATTGGATGATGCGTCTAGTCAAATACTATCTAAGTGACGGAAGTTTACCTTTAGGAGGTGAATGGTTCGATGGCTAATTGGTATCATCAATTGCGTAAATTAACGGGATATTCAGAATTTAAGCCAGGGCAATTGGAAACATTGAATAATTTATCAGAAGACCTGAATGTTATAGCAATTCTTCCAACTGGTGGGGGAAAATCGTTAGTTTATCAGCTCTATCAGTATGAGTCAGAAGGTGTGACGATTATCATTTCGCCACTGATTGCTTTAATGCAAGATCAAGTTGCACAACTTCAATGTTTAGGAATTAATCGGGCGATTGCTCTTAATAGTCAACAGAGTTCACAAGAAAAAGCATGGATTATTCACCATCTCTCACGCTATCAATTCGTTTTTTTATCACCTGAAATGTTTCAACAACCAGAAGTTTTTCAAGCAATAAAAAAATTACAGATTAATTTATTGGTTATTGATGAAGCACATTGTATTTCCCAATGGGGGATTGATTTCAGACCAGAGTATAGTGAATTGGGAAAATTGAGAAGACGATTAAATAATCCGCTAACTCTCGCGCTATCAGCTACTGCCAATCAGAATGTTCGTTATGATATTCAACGCTTTTTATTTCAGACAGATGAAAAAGTGTCAATTATTCAGGAAGATATTAATCGTGACAATATTTTTTATGCCAAAGTAGAAACTTCTGAAGAACAACGATTACCGGTATTAATTGAATGGATTAATCAACTACCAAAACCTGGAATTATTTATGTTCATAATAAAGAAGAGTTAGAAGCGTTAAAACAAACATTAATAGAAGTGACTGATTGGCAAATTGAAAGTTACCATGCTGATCGATCTGACCATGATCGCTATATTATTCAACAACAATTTCGTACGGGATTGCTAGATATTATACTGGCGACTTCTGCTTTTGGAATGGGAATTAACCAAAAAAATATTCGCTTTGTCATTCATTACCACTTACCAACCTCAGTAGAAGAATTAATTCAAGAAGATGGTCGTTGTGGTCGTGATGGCAAGCAGTCATTAGCATTATGGTTGGTGACACCTAATGAAATAGGTAGATTATCCACCTTAAAAGTACGTAATAAAGATAGTTACCAGGAAATGAAGCAATTATTACAGACAAGCTATAACCATCCTGAACGTTTTAATCCAATTAAAAATCAGCTATCAGAATATCATCAAGCTGTCTTACGATTTTACACGCAACATTTTAACCAATTTTCTCAAGCAGAGAAACATTTAGAATCTTACTACCAATCTCAACAAGAAAAGATAAGTCAAGTTCAACAATTACTATCAACTAAACAGTGTTTAAGAAAGCAACTTTTATATTCGCAAGATAATACGCCATCAAGTGAACAAACACGGTGTTGTTCAAATTGTGATTCAACCTTTTTAGATAGTGATTGGTTCCAGTTATATAAAAAGCGCAGTAAGCGAGCGCCAAAATGGCAACGCCAAACTTGGCGTGAACGATTAGATCAGCTTTTAGGATAATCAGTGTTTAATCAACTGGATTTACTGACTTTGCATTTGATTAATGGTACAATTTGAGAGAAATTAAGAGAGGGGATTATTATGGATTTCAAGAATCGTTTCAAAAAAAATAAAAAGGCTAAAAATACACCAAAACACGAAAATAATACAACTTCAACATCTGAAGAACAGCAACCTTTTGATGAATATGAAAATTTAAAAAATCGTAAGTACTCACGTTCAGCTCGCAATAAAAATTCAAACAAAAAATCAGTCACATCCTTACAAAAAGCCTTACTATTCTTAGGTATTGTGATTGTTTTAATTCCGATTATTGTTTTTGGATATTATTCTAATCAGCAAAAATTACCCGAAAAAGAAAACGCTGAACAAGTCATGGTGTCTAAAACAAAAAATAGCAGTGCCGATGAATCAAGCAAGAAAAAACAAGAATCGATTGAATCATCTAAAAAAGCAGAATCGTCTAAAAAAGCGGAAGAAGAATCACGTCAATCTTCTGAGGCAGAATCTAAACGTTTAGCTGAAGAAAATGCTAGCATCGCACAAGAAGAACAATCAAATGCTCAAGAACAAGCAGAGGCACAACGTCAGGCTGAACAATCCTCTTTAGCCGAATCTCAATCTCGTGCGCAAGAACAAGCTAATCAAGAGTCACAAGCAGCCGAACAATCAGCTAATGATGAAGCGAGTGGTGGTAATTCATATACCGTTCAAGCTGGAGATAATTTATACCGGATTGCTGTCAATCATGGAATGTCACTTGACGAATTATTAGAACTTAACGGTCTTTCAGCTGGAGCTAATATCGGCCCAGGTACAACATTAAAAGTGAATTAATAAAAGGAGCGGATTGAGATTAAATCAGAAGACTTACAAATCGCTATCGATGGTCCTTCTGCTTCAGGGAAAAGCACAATTGCCAAACGTTTAGCCGAACGCTTGGCAATTGTGTATTTAGATACTGGAGCGATGTATCGTGCATTAACATGGGCAGCATTAAAAGAAGAAATTGATGCCAACAACGAAAAAGCTGTTACAGAACTTGCCTCTGCGCTTAAAATTCATTTTGAAGCGGATGATTCGAAACAACAAGTTTTTGTAGACAATGAAAATGTCACCAATGCTATTCGCCGAGATGAAATAACACGAGCTGTTTCTGCTTATTCAGCGATTAAAACAGTTCGTGACATTATGGTTGATAAACAACGATTAATTGCCAAACAAACAACAGGCATCGTGATGGATGGTCGCGATATTGGTACAGTTGTTTTACCTGATGCAGATTTAAAAATCTATTTAACGGCAACACCTCAAGCGAGAGCCAGACGCCGCTATGCTGAAAATAACGAAAAAGGGTACTCTACCGAATCGTTAGCAACCTTAGAAAAAGACATTAAAGCGCGCGATAATTATGATATGCAGCGAGAACAAAGTCCATTGAAGCAAGCAAGTGATGCGATTGTTATTGATTCATCAGATATGGATTTAAATGCAGTTGAGAATCGTATCATTGAAGAGATTGAAAAACTCTAAAAATAAACCTTGAGTTCATGGATTATTCATGATAACATGGAGATTGTATCATTGGCTAGATTACATAGCGAATGAGGTAGTACTTATTAGGAGAGGATATTGGTTATGTCAAACGAATTAGAACAACAAGCAAACAACGAAGTGGAAGCAAACGAAGAAATTCCATCAATGGAAGACTTATTTGCTGAATCAATGGAAGTAAAAATTGGAGACACTGTTAAAGGTGAAGTCTTAACTATTGACGATGACAAACAAGTAATCGTTGGTATTGAAGGCGCTGGTGTTGAAGGAGTTATTCCTTACAACGAAATTTCAGCCACTCCTTTTGATGAAATTACTGATGTATTAAATGTCGGTGATGTTGTTGAGTTAGTTGTTATTAAACAAATTAAAGAAAAAGAAAATGGTTCATTCTTACTATCAAAACGTCGTGTTGAAGCGAAAAAAGTTTGGGCTGAATTAGAAGAAAAAGCTGACAACAATGAAACAATTACTGTACCTGTAACACGTGTTGTTAAAGGTGGTTTAGTTGTTGATGCAGGCGTTCGTGGATTCATCCCAGCATCAATGGTAGAAAATCATTTCGTTGACGACTTCTCTCCATACCAAGGTAAAGAATTAGAAGTTAAAATCATTGAAATTGATCCTAATGAAAACCGTCTAATCTTATCTCATAAAGAAATTGCAGCTGAACAACGTCAAAAAGAACGCGCTGAAAAATTAGCTTCTTTTGAAGAAGGACAAGTTGTTGAAGGTAAAGTTGCTCGTTTAGCAAACTTTGGTGCTTTCATCGATTTAGGTGGAATTGACGGATTAGTTCACATTTCTCAAATTGCTCATCACCATGTTAAACATCCATCAGATGAATTAACTGAAGGTGAAGATGTAAAAGTTAAAGTTCTTTCTGTTGATGAAGAACATGGACGTATTTCATTATCAATTAAAGATCTTCAAGAAGGTCCATGGGATAACATTGAAGAAAAAGCACCTAAAGGAGCAGAATTAGATGGTGTTGTTCGCCGTTTAGTAGACTTTGGTGCCTTTGTAGAAGTATTCCCAGGTGTTGAAGGTTTAGTTCACATTTCTCAAATTGCACATGAACATGTGGCAACACCTTCAGATAAATTAGAAGAAGGACAAGACGTTAAAGTTAAAGTACTTGATGTAGATCCTGAAGAACAACGTTTATCATTAAGTATTAAAGCTTTAGAAGAAGCACCTGCTCGTCAAGAAGAATCAAATGATGGTTTCCGTAAAGAAACTAAAAAACGTTCTCCTAAGGCAGGACAAAAGAAAGCACGTCCTCAAAATCGTCAAAATAACAATACTTCTGATGATGACTCAGGCTTCACAATGTCTGATATCTTAGGAGACCAATTAAAAGGTTTTTCATTTGATGATGAATAATTTAAATGCTTAAACATTTTTGGGTAGGCTAAGGGAAACCTGGCCTACCTTTTTATTTATGGAAGGAGGCTAAGTATGAGTCAAGCAATTACTATTGCTATTGTCGGTCGACCAAATGTAGGAAAATCTACTATTTTTAATCGAATAGTTGGAGATCGAATTAGCATTGTCGAAGATATCCCTGGAGTGACTCGTGACCGTATATATGCTAGAGGTGAATGGTTAGGCCGAACGTTAAATGTCATAGATACAGGGGGCTTGGAATTTAATCAAGCTGATTTTATGACGCAAATTCATATGCAAGCCGAAATTGCGATGGATGAAGCTGATGTCATTATTATGCTAACGGATGTTAGAGATGGTATTACTAAAACAGACGAAATGATTGTTAAAATGCTAAGAAAAACTAAAAAACCAGTTATTTTGGCGGTTAATAAAGCAGATAATCCTGAACAACGAGCTGAAATTTATGATTTTTATCGTTTAGGACTTGGAGATCCTTATCCATTATCTGGAGCGCATGGGTTGGGGATTGGAGACGTGCTAGAGCATGTTTTCCAATTAGTGCCTAGAGAACCAGATATGGCAGATGATGATGAAACGATTACGTTTTCTCTCATTGGTCGTCCGAATGTAGGAAAATCTTCTTTGGTTAATACGATTTTAGGTGAAGAACGCGTTATTGTTAGCCAAGTTGCGGGAACTACTCGTGATGCTATTGATACTGAATTTGTTATTGATGAACAGCCATTCCGTATTATTGATACAGCAGGGATTCGTAAAAAAGGAAAAGTTTATGAAAAAACGGAAAAATATGCTGTTATGCGTGCAATGCGTGCGATTGAAAGATCACAAGTTGCATTGATTGTGATTAATGCGGAAGAGGGTATTCAAGAACAAGACAAAACAATTGCTGGCTATGCTCATGAAGAGGGGAAAGCCATCATTATTGTTGTCAATAAGTGGGATGCCTTAAAAAAAGATAATCAAACGATGAAAGAGTTTGAGAAAGATATTCGTTATCATTTCCAATTTATTGATTATGCACCGATTGTTTTTGTCTCTGCTAAGACTAAGCAAAGAGTTCACCAGTTGCCTGATTTAATTCAACGAGTTAGTGACAACCATAAACGTCGTGTACAATCATCTGTATTGAATGAGGTCTTAAATCAAGCAGTACTAATTAATCCTGCGCCTTCAGATAAAGGACGGAAGTTAAGAGTCTACTATTTAACGCAAGTATCGACTATGCCTCCAACATTTGTTGCATTTATCAATGACAAAGAGCTTATGCATTTTAGTTATGAACGATTTTTAAGTAACCAAATTCGAGAAGCTTTTGATTTTGTTGGAACACCTATCCATATGATTTCAAGAGAGAGAAAATAGCGCTTTTAAATTGCGTTTTTTTCGGATTAAAACGTTGTTATCACAAGGTTCCTGTGTTATATTATAGAAGGATTATCTCAGATAACGAAGATACTCCTATATGCTTAAATCATAATAATGATTTAACGAAGGAGGTGAAATTAATGGCAAATAAAGCAGATTTAGTACAAAGTGTTGCTGGTAAAGTAGATGAGTCTAAAAAAACAGTAGCTCCTATCGTTGATGCAATCTTTGAATCAATTCAAGAAAACTTAACTGAAGGTGAAAAAGTTCAAATTATCGGTTTTGGTAACTTCGAAGTTCGTGAACGTGCCGCTCGTAAAGGTCGTAACCCACAAACTGGTGAAGAAATTGAAATTCCAGCAAGCAAAGTTCCTGCATTTAAACCTGGTAAAGGATTAAAAGATGCAGTTAAATAGAAACAATCTATAACCGTTGATATATCAAGGTATATCAGCGGTTATTTTTTGTTTTTAAGGATAAAAGTAGCAGAAAAGTAGCAATTATTTTCATTTTAAAACCCTTGTTTCTCTAAATTGTGTAGCATGGTTTCTTTCATATTCTGTGTTACGTGGGTATATATTTCATTGGTAATCCGTTCATCAGCGTGACCAACTCGTTGCATAATTGCTTTCATTGGTTCGCGATTTTCTGCAAGGATAGATATATGTGTGTGTCTAAATATGTGTGATGAGATAGTCTTATCAATACCAATTTCTTTGGCTATCCGTTTACATGTAAGATTAAAAGCATTGTTAGCAATTGGTATACCATTCTTGGTTGTGAAAAGAAATCCATTATCTGTATAAGCTGGTCTTGCTAACTTCATCAATCTATTAAACTCTATTACTTCTTTGACAGTGTTCATAGTCCTAGTGGTCAGTTGGACAACTCTAGTTGATTGTGCAGTTTTTGTTGGACCTTTAATAGCATTCTTATATCCCTTTGTCCTGTCTAATGTACCGCTTATGTAAACAGTATTATTGTCAAAATCAAAATCATCTTCTGTTAAAATCGCTGCTTCATTATATCTGGCACCCGTTAAATACAAGAACTCCGCTAAATAACCACAATGGATCACTCGCTCGCTACCTTTTAATGTAGAAATTAGATTCTCTGCTTCATCCACTGTTAAATACTTCTCACTTGTACTTTTATAATCTTCTAAACTTTTCGCTTTATAATTTATTTTAACTTTAGGCATTGGCGAGTTTTCAATGGCATTTATTTTCTCCGCATAATCAAACACAGAATTAAAAATGGACTTAATATGTGTCAGATAGGAATTTGAGTAATCTAACCCGTTCATTAAGTTTTGCATATATCTTACATCCATTCTTGATATCAACACGTCCTTGTCCACTTTGTTCTTTACAATTTTGATGATTGATTTTGTGGAAACGATAGACGATGATCTAATTGTTTTTGAATGACCATTAAACCACTCGTCTCAGTACATCGTGGAAACACAAATCTTTTATGGTAGTTCTGTTTTCTTTTTCTTCAATTTTATTATTTAAAATACTGATTGCTTTCTTTTCAGCTTGTTTCGATTTTGATGTTAGGGTAACACTTACATATTTAGTTTTACCTGTTAAGTTACCCTTGTACCGTTCAGTAAACTTAAATTTTCCATTATCTAATGGGACTACCCACATACCAAATCTTCCTTTCTTATGTTAAAATATAGGTATACAAAAAGCACACACTCCGTGCGTTTTTGTTAAAACTTCAGATTGCCTTACCCTTGTACCGTCCAAAGTCAAAGGGTAGGGCTTTTTTATTTTAATCTCCGATATTCATATTGTAGTTATCAGCGATTTTCGGTAAATTATCTCTTGAAAATTGTTCAAAATTAATTTTGCCAATTGTTTCTTTAGATAGTGTGATTGTACCCGCCGCCACTTCTGTGCCATTACCATAAGAATCTGTTGCTTCAGCGTAAGCCATATAAATTATGTTAGAAAACCCTTCGGCTTTAACTTTTTCAGCATAGTCAAGAACATCCATTTCAAAGCTACCTTTCATCATGTTTGCGGTCAAATTCATTGAAATATTCGCCTCAACATAGATATCTTTCATTCCACTATCTTCAATAACATTGAATGAACGTAAATCTTCACCAAATACATCGTGTGCTGATTGTTCTAATGGATCATCGTAAGTAACTTCTTCTGATGATTCACTTTCACTTTCGCTCTCTTTAGAACTTTCTTCACTTTCAACTGGTTTGGAACTTTCTTCTGATGATTCACTAGTTGAACTCTCTTCTACAGGTTCATTAGTTGAATTTTCTTGTGTTTCCGATTCTTTACTTGCTTCGTATCCATCTTCAACTTCTGGTGAAGTTAAGCCAAAAAGTATGAACGAGATAATGGCAACACCGATTGCAATATTACGTTTCTTCTTGTCTTTTTTTTCTAAAATAGAAAATACCACCAATAGCTCCTAACAATAAAACTACAAATAAATTACTCATGATTCTCCTCCTATATGATATAATATATTTAACCAATAAACGTCCTACCAATCAACCGACTGGTAGGGCTTTTTTATTTCCTACTATTCAAAGGTATTACATACCGATGTTACACAAGTACGCTTGGCCGATACTAAGTGGGCTTACGTTTCAGCTATTACTGACGAAGCAAGCAAGGAAGTTTTAGCATTTCAAGTAAGTAATAGTCCTAATAGTAAACTAATTATGGATACACTCGATGAACTCACAGAAAATATTCCGGAAGGAATAAAACCAATAATTCATTCAGATCAAGGTTGGCATTATCAATTGAATTACTATACCGATAAACTCTCTGAAAAAAATTTATACAAAGCATGTCTCGTAAGGGAAACTGTCTTGATAATGCGCCAATTGAAAGCTTCTTTCATCTTCTTAAAACAGAATGTCTTAATGGATTTCCACAGTGTAAAGATATTGGAGAATTCAAGGAAATCACAAAGAATTACGTCGATTGGTTTAACAATCGACGAATATCACAGAAAACAAAAGGCATGACTCCCTGCGAATACAGGGAACATGCCTTAGCAGTTTAAAAATATTCAATTTTGTCTAACTTTTGTGTTGCACTTTAGAAGGGGCGCAGCGATTACCGCCAACGATGTCAAGCTGAGTACGACGAAGTACGATCACGAAAGCTACCAGGCAGGGCCGTTGATGCCGGGGTCCTACACGTTTAAACTTGAAGGTAGTACCGGCTCGGCCAAAAAGCAGGTTGATTTGATGGGGCAAGCCAACGTGGGCAAGGCCGTCAAACTACTTACAACCACCACGACAACTTCAACCGACGATGTGGATGAAAATGATAGTGACGACACGGAAGATTCGAACCAACACCATACGGGAAAAGCGCTAAGCGTGCTCTCAAAGGACGCGGCGACCGCGGTTTCCGTCATGGCTAACAAAGAAGACCGGGACGCCGACGACTACACGTACGTTGAAAGTCAGCCGTGGGATAACGTGACCGAAATCAAGTTATACGATGAAGACAGCGATAAGCTAGTTGATATTTATCGCTACGATAAAAAGAATGATATCTTAGCAAAGTACGACGACGCAACGAGTAAGTTTGTGGAAGTGAAATAGGGGACGGGAGTCGGCAAGTAGTTGCCGACTTTTTTAGTGGAAATATTGGTTCAGTGACGATAATTAGAAGATTTGGAAAACCGAGCCACCCTTGCGTTCTCGCCCAGTTTTGTTAAAATTAAGGACAGATATAATTAAAATGATGAGAGGAGTTTTTTTAGATGCAGGCAGTGACTTTCGAGCAACTCGGTGGGCCGGAAGCGTTACGATTGCGGGAAATTGACGAACCGCAACTACGGGCCAATCAGGTACTGGTCCGGGTGCAGGCCGTGGCGGTCGACCACGTCGATACCTTTGTTCGTAGTGGGGCGTTTCAAACGGCACTGGCCACGCCGCACGTTGTCGGCCGTGATTTGGTCGGCACGGTACTGCGGGTGGCGGCCGGCGTGACTAACTTTGCGGTCGGTGATTTGGTTTGGACCAACTCTGCCGGTTACGACGGGCGGATGGGGGCGACCGCCGAAATGGTGGCGGTTGCTGCCGACCGGCTTTATCCGGTGCCATGCGGTGTGGACGCCCGCCAACTGGTGGCGGCGGTCCATTCGGCCGCGACGGCCGCGATTGTGTTGCAAGACGTCATGCAACTAACCCGCGGGCAGGCCATCCTAATCGAGGGGGCGGCCGGGAACGTCGGCCGTAAGTTTATTCAGCTAGCGCACCAGTTAGGGGCGGTCGTGACGACGACTTCCGCAGCGCGCGACTTTGACCGCTGTCGGCAATTAGGAAGCGAGTTAACGTTGGATTACCACGAACCGGTGGCGTCCCAGTGCGACCGGCAGTTTGATCACATCATTGATACGTCCGGTAAGGTGCCATTGCAGGCTAACTTGGCGGCGCTCAATCAGGGCGGCCAGGTCACGCTGATCACGGCGCCGGCGGATAATCATTTTACCTTCGACGTCCGCCAGTTTTACATGGCCCAAAAGCAAATTAGCGGCTTCGTCATCAGCCACGCTACCGACGACCAACTAGCGCGGGCGGCAAAGTGGTTAAATCCGCAGTTTGCCGCGGGTGCGTTACTCGAAGACGACCTCAATTGCCAGCCGTTTGCGGCCGCTGCGGAAGTACACGCCGCCCTGGAGCAGGGGCGTGATCACCACCAGCGGTTTGTGCTGGTGCCGCCGACGGAAAAAATTTAAGTGCCTAAGGTTGAAAAAATGGTCGCGGTTGCGGGCCGTTTTTTAAGTTGCTTTTCCGGCCAGTTTTAGTAACATTTAATATAAATATATTAATAATTAAAGGGAGGCGCAGGCGGACGCAGTTAACAGCGCAACGAGTACTGCCTCTGATTCAGGTATCGGAAATTACAACACTTTGAATCAAGGGTCTGTTCAAGAGTTTTCTGAAATGTCTAGCCAGATTCAACAGATCATGTCTAACATGCAGACTAACATCAGTACCACGATGGAGAGCGTCAACACGAACATCGGCACCGCATTGTCTAACATCGGTACAACGTTCAACACTGCCTTTACCAATATCGGCACGACAATGCAGAACGCGATGAATACCATAAAAACCAATATCCAAACGGCGTTCACAGGTATTCAGACAACTATTCAAACGACTCTAACCACAATTAACACCACCGTTCAAACGAGCCTTACAGGGATGTCACAGGCGTTCGCAACGTCATTTACTGGTATCTCTACACAGGTTCAATCTGCTTTTGTCGGTATTACAGCTGTTGTAACTACTGCAATGACGCAAATTAGAACAACGATCATGACGTCACTTCAAGGAATCAATCAGTCATTTACCACGGCTTTCCAACAGATGGCAACAGGGGTAACGACTGGTATGACAATGATGGTGACGGCAACCACAAATGGTATGCAAAACGTGATTAACGCGGTTCGCACAGGTATGCAGCAACTACCGCAAGTTGTTTTAGCAGTCGCACCTACAATGGTGTCTACAGTGACAACAATGACCGCACAGATGGCGAGTGCGGCAACTTCAGGGCTAAATCAAATGCGCAATGCCTTTACGAGTGTATTCTCTGGTATTGCTGGCGTTGTATCTGCTCAGATGAATGCGATTAGAGCAGCGGTTACTGGTGGCATGTCAGGTATGGTGTCACAGGCGACATCAGGGTTGAACAGTATCCAATCAGCGTATACGTCAACCTTTAACGCAATGTCTAGCACCGTATCATCTCAGATGAGCAAAATTAGAAGCACCGTATCTAGTGCAATGAACGAAATTCATAGCACGGTCAAGAGTTCACTGAATGCGATCAAGTCAACGACACAGAGCACGATGAACAGCATTCAATCACTCGTACAAAGCTCGCTGAACAAGATCAAATCGAACGTGCAATCAACGCTAAACGCCATTAAATCAACTGTTCAGAGCTCAATGAATCAAATCAAGAGCGTGACACAATCGGGATTTAACGCAGTTAGAAGCGTGATCCAGTCCACAATGAGCGCGTCTCTTGCAACGATTCGAAGCACCATGAGCGCAGCAGTGTCTGCGATGAATTCGGCTGCTAGTCAAGCAACAGCAGCAGGACGCAACATGGGGGCAGGGTTCAACAATGGGCTCGCCTCAATGCGTGGCAGTATCATGTCAACGGCTCGAAGCATTACAAATGCCGCGGCTTCGGCTATGCGCTCTACTCTGAAGATTCATTCGCCATCACGTGTAACACGTGACATTGGTGGATACACTGGCGAAGGGTTCGCGATCGGATTAGATAAGCAAATCAAAGACGTGACACGCACCGCGCGTAGCATGTCGGAAGCCGTAACGGAGAACTTACAGCCACGCGCTAACATGCAACTGGATATCGGTGGAATGGTCGCATGATCCAATGCACGCGTGAATGATATGGTACAGCATCAATTCAACGGTTTAGGGCAACAGGTACAGCCTGCAGAGATCAATCTATCAATGGGTGGCCATAGCTACCGCGCTTATGTTGAAGATATTTCAAGCGAGCAAGGTGTAATCACAGAATTAGATATGCAATTTTAGAAGGAGGTAGCAATGTATAAGTTTAAAGATTTAAAAGCAACAACTGAAGTCGAAGCTAATCAGCTACCTTCGGTTGCAATCAATTTCAATGGCAAGCAACTAGACACAGAAATTGAAGCGTTCCAAACTTTGAAAGTAAGCGGACGTGAAACAATTTCAGTTGAGTTAGAAACGGTGGACGTGCGGAACGGCTCACTAATATTAGACGAGCGACTTCCTCATCGGGAGTTGCTCGTTACTTATTTAATGAGTAGTAAATCAAATACTGCATTTCAAAACGATTTTAAAGCGTTACGGAAGCTTTTAACATCTGACGGTGAAGTGCCTATCACGTTTAAAAAAGTAGCAAAAAGTAGCAACTAGTACACACTAGTTAGAAAATTTATATTTAGAATCGAGTTAAAAACGCTGATTTTATAGGGTTTTAACACTAGTACATATCAGTTTAATTTCCATATATTAAAATGAACGTGTTAAATAATTAATAATAAAGGTTGGGCTTAGACCCAGCCTTTTCTTTTATATTAAGCAGGCTCATGTTACTAGAAATGTTACTGAATCGTTGATAAAGTTTCGATATAATAGTCACTAGTATAAAATAGTTTCTGTTTATACTCTGTCATAAAGCTGGTAAAATATAAGGTATGCTAAATAAAAAAGAGGAGCGATAGCATGAGTGATAAATTAAATGATGTTATTACCCATATACAACGTAATGAACTAGAAGCTGCGGATAACAGTTTTAAAGAGCTAAAAGAAATTTTAAAAGAAGAAGATATTGAAACAATTGCTTCTAGTGGCTATGCTCTACAACAACTGGGCTTTATACACTATGCCCAAGAAATTTATAGTATTGGAAAAGCTAACTATCCTGAGGAAGAGTCTTGGGCGTTATTGGAAGCTGAACTATTGATTGACGATGGTCAGATTGAAAAAGCCATTGACCAATTACTCACTATTCCGACTGATAGTTCTTTATATGTTGCCAGCTTATTATCGTTAGCTGATGCCTATCAGTTAATTAGTCTACCAGAAGTGAGTTTTCAAAAACTTCAAGAAGCTAGACAATTAGCTCCTGATCAGTTTGCAATTGTATTTGGAATGGCTGAATTAAAATACGAGCAAGGAGATTTTAGTGATGCCATTCCACTGTATAATGAGTTATTTGAATTTAAAGATTTACCGTCACAATTGAAAGAACAGGCAGATGGCCACTATATTGATTCATTGGCTTGGGCGGGTGATGTGGAAGCAGCCACTGAGGCACTTGAACGTATTCCAGCAGATAAACGAACAATAAAACAACGGCAGCAACTCGCCTTTTATTATTACCGTTTGGAGGCATATGAAAAAGCAGAAACCCTCTTAAAAGAGCTTTATGATGATGACGCGTTAAATGCCGATTTATTATCTTTGTATGCCCAAGTAAAAACGATGTCTTATAATTATGAAGAGGCGTTGGATTTAGTGGATGAAGCACTCGAAAAAGACCCTTACGGTGTTGCTTTATATACGATGAAAGCTGAAATTGCTGAAAAAATGGGCAATTACGATACAGCTTTCAATGCTTTAGAATCTGCTAGTGATTTAGACCCGGATAATATTGAAGCTCGAGTTAAAATGTTAGAATACGCAGTAGCAGCTAACAAGTTATCATTAGCAAAAGGATTAATCACTGATTTAGAAAATGAAAATTTTGTTGATCCACACGTCGATTGGTTGAAAGCTAAAACGTTCCAATTAGAAGAGGATTATCCAGCTGCAGAAGAAAGTTATCAGTCTGCATTAGCCTTCTTACAAGATAATTTAAGCTTTATGGAAGACTATCTATCTTTCTTACAGGAAATGGGAAATTGGTCTAAAATCGGACAAGTATTTGCTAATAATCCTAATTTAACGATGCAGCCGAGCTTAGCAACTATCTATGAACGCTATAATGCTTGGAAGTTAGATCAAGACTATCTAGATTTTTAAGAGTTTAATTGTGTTAGGAGCTGTAGGATGTTTATCGATCATCCCTTATTTAATAAAGCAAAAAATATATTAATCCAATTAGAAAATGAAGGCCATAAAGCCTATTTTGTGGGCGGATGTATTCGTGATATGATTTTGGGACGTGAAATCTCAGATGTTGATATTGCGACTTCGGCTTATCCAGAAGAAGTGCAACAAATCTTTCCTAAACATTTTGACGTTGGGCTAGAGCATGGAACGGTTATGGTATTATCTAATCAAGAAACCTACGAAGTCACTACTTTTCGAACGGAATCTGGGTATCAAGATTATCGTAGACCTGATAAGGTTGAATTTGTCAAAGATTTATCAGAAGACCTACTACGTCGTGACTTCACAATGAATGCATTAGCGATGACCAAAGATGGCGAAATTATTGATTATTTCGCCGGGCAAGAAGCGATTAAACATCAAGAAATTATTGCTGTGGGAATTGCAGATGAACGGTTTAATGAAGACGCTCTGCGAATGTTACGAGCGGTTCGTTTCGCCGGACAATTAAATTTTTCAATTGAGTCAGAAACCTATGATGCGATTGCTCACCACGCTCCGTTGCTTTCTAAAATAGCGGTTGAACGTATTTTAGTTGAAATGAATAAATTGTGGGAAAGTTTACATTGGCAACAAGGATTATCTGCTTTCTATCAAACGAAGCTTTATCAATATTGTCCACTAACCGATTCATTAGCTAAAAGTTTCGAACATTTATTGAATGATTTTGCACCGTCCACACCTTTTAATGAAGCAACTTTGGCATGGACCTTAGTTTTATGGTTTCAAGATGAGTCAGCTATTTCACCTCAAAAATTTGGGAAAGCGTGGAAAATGTCGAATGCTAATATTGAATTAATCAATGATTGGTTAACCATTATCCAGTATCGTGAACAGCATAATGATTATTCGAATTGGAAACTTTATCAACTGAACGGTCAATTGGTTCAAGATTTTGAAGACTTTTTATGTGAACAACAAGACGCTCACTCACCATTCGGAAATTATTTTTCACCAGCAATGCCTGATGAAGTCACAAAACAATATCAGGATTTACCAATCCATTCATTAAAAGACTTAGCGATTGGTGGAAGAGAAATTATTCAATCATTTGCGCCCAAAAATAAACGCCTAATAGGTGAAAGTTTGAAATGGTTAGAAAAAGAGGTTGTTTGCGGTCGAATAGTTAATAAAAAAGATTTATTGTTAAGCGAATTATCAAAATCATTTAATTGGAAAGGGTGACAAGAGATGCCAACGCGTTATGCTGTATTAGATTTGGAAACAACTGGCCCATCATATCGCAATGGTGATCGCATCATCCAAGTGGGCATTGTTATTTGGGAACAAGGCCAACATATTGATACTTATGATACATTAATTAAACCGAAAACGGATATTCCTACTCATATTACAGACTTGACAGGTATTACACCAAACGATGTGAAGGATGCGCCTCAATTTAGTGATGTAGCAAATACAATATGGGGGAAACTACAAAATACGGTGATTGTTGCTCATAACATTCAATTTGATTATGGTTTTATTAATCATGCTTTTCAAGCTGAAGGTTTTCCATCTTTAAATCAAGATGCCATTGATACTGTCGAATTAATACGCGTATTATATCCAAGAGCAACTTCCTATAAACTACAAGAATTCGCAGAAGCAATGAGTATTCCTCTAGATCATGCGCATTCGGCGATAGATGATGCAATGGCAACGATGCACGTATTAGAATTAGCAATGGCTAAAGCGCAGCAGTTATCTAAACAAACTTTTAAAAAAATCCAGCCATTCTTATCCGCTTTTGTACGGGAAACGGGAAAATATATTGTCCATTGGTATGAGGAGCGTTTTAATCATCCGGTGACTCCAAGTTTTGGAGCATCTCAAATAGCACCATCATTTTTAAAAGCAGTGGATTTAAGACCCATTCAGGAAAAAATGATTGAGGATCTATCAAAGAGTGAACAAACGGATATTTTTCTTGAAGCCCCATCTGGAACAGGGAAAACGTTAGCTAGTATTGTCGGAATCATGCAAAAAAATAAAGGAAACATTTTATTTTCGACGACTAATACTTTATTACAATATCAGATTTCTGAAGATACTGTGCCATTATTAGAGAGTGTTTTAGGTCGTTCGCTATCAGCTGTTGTTGTTAAAAGTGCCAATCATTATATTAGTCAAGCTATTTTTAATTTATTAATTCGTCAAATGATGACACAACTTTCGCAAGAATCAAAACAAGATATGATGATTGCGATGAGTATTTTAGTTTGGATTGAAGAAACTGAGACCGGAGATTTTTATGAATTACATCATGGGTTGTATAGTAAAGAGTTTTGGCAACGTTATTGGAAGTTGGCGAGTACTGAATTATCATCCGAACAACTAATGATTGACTTTTATGGTAGGCAATTAGAACGTGCCCGAGATGCTGAACTGGTTATTACCAACCATGCTTATTTATTACAACATCCTAATATTCTAGTCGATTTAAATTGTCATCACCTAATTATGGATGAATGTCATCAATTATTTTTAAATTCAGGATGGTTTGCATTAGAAAGTTTTGATTCATGGCTTTATCAATCGAAGTATAAACAAGTTGATCGCATATTTAATCAATTTAGTGACTGGTTATTAAGAAATAAAATTTCACATAAAATGAGTGATAGGTATTACGAGGTTCAGTTGTCCTATCAAAATATGATTGCAACTTTAGCAGCTTTTGAAGATGCTTTGGACACTGAATACGGACATTTAGCCTATTATCAGCAAACGGCTGCTCCAGAAATATATATTGCCTATAAAAAAAGCGTTCAAATGCAATGGCTAGATTATTTACGAGTAGCAGTAAAAGCTGTAACAGAGTTTAGCAAAGGGTTCGGTCAATTGTTGGGAAAGAATCGTCAGTTTCTCCAATCTGAGACTTATAATAGTTGGATTCAAGCTGTTCAATTGCTTATAAACGAGAACGAAAAAGTTTTTACAACCATTGCGCTTACTTCAGATGATTATTTAACGATTGAGGTTAATGAAACGTCTTATCGAATCAATCGAAAAACGTACTCGTTGTTGGATCGATTAAATAAAATTGTTGAAGCACCAATGATTAATCGGATTTGGATGAGTGCTAGCCTAAATTATTTTATGAATGAACGTCAAATTCCTAAAGAGTTGACCATCAATCATTTTGACTATTTCCAATATACTAGTGAATATAACTATTCTGAACAATTACCGGCATTTGTAATTTCAGGACAGCCATCAATAGATAAATTATCACAAATGAATAGTAGTGAACGAATTGCTGAATTGATTGCTGAACAATTGCCACAAGTTATTACTCAACAAGTAAAAGTCCATATTGTTTTCCAATCACGTTCTCTACTTGAAGAAACGTATCAAAAACTGATAAATATACTACATTCTGAAGAGAAACAGTATATTTATCCCCAATTATCAGGTAGAAACCGGCAGAAGATTCACGACCAATATAATCGCGTAACTAGTGGTTTTTTACTAGCGTTACAAAGCTTTAATGAAGGGGTACACTTTACGACTAATAGTGATATATATATTTTAACGAGACTACCTTTTCCACATCCAGATCGAGCAGACCAAAAAGCCAAACAAGATATGGCTAGTTATTATAAAGAAAATTACTTTACAAAATATGCGTTACCTCAGATGATGATTTCACTGAATCAAATGATTGGGAGATGCTTGCAGTCAACTGAGGATTCTGCCATTTTAATCAGCTTGGATCAACGGATTTTGAAAAGTGCATATGCGACGCTAATTCAAAAATATTTACCGACAGGGTTAAATTTTCAATGGTTACCAATTGAATCGGTAACAGATGTGTTTGATATAAGAAAGGACGCAACCTATGACAAGGAAAATAATTAATATTATTATAGCTATCTTATTTATCTACATTTTAGGGACATCTGCTCTATATTTTACGACGCAAAAAGATGTTGCGCATTGGGAAGCTGAGACCACTAAAATGGCAAAAAATGAGGCAAATTTAAAAAATGTGCGTCGTTTTTATGTTTTTACGACAGATAAAACGTATTATACAGTAGAGGGTAATAATAAAAATAACGAAAAAATTTATTTTACTTATTCTCCTGATACTAAAAAAAAAACACAAACAAAAGCGGATAAATTGGTCAATCATGAGAATGCCTTATCTCTAGCTAGACACAACTTACCAGATGCAACGGTGAAGGAAGCAAATATTGGGTTAGAAGATGGCGAATATGTCTGGGAAGTTAGTTTTCGTGATAAAAATGGTGCTTTAGGCTACCATTATATCGATGCTAGCGACGCCCAATGGTACGAAACAATTAATAATTTATAGGAGGATATCATGTTCACAGAACGAATTAAACAATTAACCCCTTCCAAAACGACAATGTCTAGTCAAGTAGCTAGTCAGTTAAAAGCTGAAGGGAAGGATGTTATTTCACTAGGGTTAGGCGAACCAGATTTTCAAACTCCCAAATATATTTTAGATGGTGTACAAGAAGCTATGTATCAAGGACTAGGTCATCACTATACTCCTGGTAGAGGGATTTTAGAACTCAGACAAGCTATAAGCGACTTTCATTTTAATCATGATGGGGTCCGTTATACACCTGAAGAAATTTTTGTTGCTGATGGGGCTAAAATGGCTCTTTACTTTTTATGTCAGATTTTGGTTGAACCAGGGGTAGAGGTTTTTATTCCTAGCCCTTACTGGGTAAGTTATGTAGAGCAAGTTAAATTAGCTGGTGGTCGTCCTGTAATCGTTGAAACTAAACAAGCTGATCATTTTAAAGTTAATCCTGAATTGTTAGATCAATATGTCACTGAAGACACTAAAATTTTGGTTTTAAATACACCATCTAATCCGACTGGTCAAGTGTATAGTGAAGAAGAGTTACAAGCTATTGGTCAATATTGTGTGGCACATAATATCTTAATAATTGCTGATGAGATGTACTATCGTTTAGTTTATGGTGATGCGAGAAGTTTTTCAATGATGTCGTTACCTAAAGATATTCGTGAGCAAACAATTATTGTGAACGGCTTTTCAAAAGCATATGCAATGACTGGATGGCGACTAGGCTATGTTCTAGCTAACGAAGAGATAATAAACCAATTAGCTAAATTATCTAGCCAAACGAATAGTAATGTCACAGGGCTTACTCAATATGCTGGTTTGACCGCTCTAACTGGGGACAATCAATCCTTTGAACGTATGCACCAAGAGTTTTCTAAACGATTAGATAATGCGTATCAACAAGTTACTGGCATTCCTGGTTTTGAGTTACCTGATAAACCACAAGGGGCTTTTTACTTGTTCCCTGATGTCTCAAAAGCTGTAGAAATGACTGGCTTTCAATCAGTCGATGATTTTGTGCAAGCTTTATTAGAAGAGGAATTTGTATTAGTTATCCCGGGAAGTGCTTTTGGTGCTTCGCAAAATATTCGGTTAAGTTATGCCACTAGTGAAGACATATTTAATCAAGCGATTAAACGAATTGAACGTTTTATTATTCACCATTCATAGAAAGGGGCAAAAGGTTGTACGAAGAGCAATATACGGTTATTCGAACAGAAATATTAGAGAAATATCATCAATTAGATATTACAAATGAATCGATGATGTTTTTAATTCATTTACTGGGTTTTATTCAATCGGGAAATAGTTTTCCTTCTATTAATGCCTTACAACGTCGAATGGGTTATACAGATGAAGAAATTTATGCTTGTATTGATCATTTGTTAGATCGTGGTGTTTTAGCAATCAAATCACGTAAAAACGAAGATGGACAAGTTGAGGAGTATTATAGTCTTCACCCATTATATGTGAAATTAGAGCAGTTAGAAGAACAAAAGAGTCGAGAAGTCACTCAAGCAAATCAAGATCAAGCTGTCCGTGACGTGTTTAATTTGATTGAAGATGAATTTGGACGACAACTTTCCCCCACTGAATACGAAATGGTTACGCATTGGCTAACTAAAGATCGCTATCAACCGTCAATGATTAAAGATGCTGTTAGGGAAGCTGCCTTAAGTAATGCTTACAATTTCCGCTATATTGGACGTATTTTGTTAAATTGGCAACAACAAGGAAAACAAACATCTTTCCATCATAACGTCAATCAAGAAAAAGATAATCAACAACTGCCACCAGTATCACTAGGGCATTGGTTAGATGTCGATAATTAATGGGATGAGAGGAGGAATGAAATGCTTTCTAGAAAACGACAAGCTGAGTTAAAAGAAAAACATGACGCCTTACCTTATCCAAAAGCGAATGTTCAGCGTATCTCAGAGGATAAGTTAAAAATTAATGATCATCAGTTTGAACTAAAGGTAAACTATCATGATGGATTTGATAGTGATGCTCTTAGTGAACGTTATACAGAGCTATTTGACCAGTATGATTTTATTGTTGGGGATTGGAGTTTTGAACAATTACGTTTAAAAGGATTTTACTATGATGAAGCCCATACAGGCCAGAAAGATCAAGAAATCAAACATTTACCGGATTATATTTTAGAATATTGTAGCTTTGGTTGTGCCTATTTCGTCTTAGAGCATAAACGTTCAGAGGCGGAAATTAAAAATCGTGATAACCAAGTGACTCAAGAGTATCGAGATATTCAAAAAAGTTCACGTAAGAAACGACGTAAAAATAATAACCGTTCGCATCGTCGAAAAAATACAGCTAAAAAAGCGAAACCAAAACATGCTAAAATAAATAAAGAATTTACAATAATTGATAAAAAAGGTCGTGGAAAACAATCCAATAATCAACGGAAAAAAACGAAAAAACCAACGACTTTTGAAATAAGATAGAGGTGGTCCTTATTACTGCATTATTAATTGATTTAGATGGTACAATGTATCATGGCAAGTCTCCAATCCCAGGAGCTAAAGCATTTATAAATTTTCTTGAAGAACATAAAATTCCTTTTTTATTTGTGACGAATAACGCTACACGATCTCATGCGGAAGCACAACATTTCTTAGCTAAATATCATGATATTGTTGTGGATGACAATCATTTTTATTCTAGCGCTGATGCATTAATTAGTCGTTTACAGGTTAGTGATAGTCAAGAATCAGCATTTGTTATTGGTAAATCAGCTTTAAAACACTCAATTGAAGAACTAGGCTATCGTTTAGAAAATACTAATGAACAAGCCGTTGATGTGGTGATTGTAAGTTTAGATCAGGAAGTGTCGTATCAGGAGTTAAGTTTTGCATGTTTAGCGATTCAAAACGGAGGAAGTTTTTATTTAACTAATCCAGATATTCAATTTCCAAGTGAGAATGGCTTTGTTCCTGGAGCAGGAGCTATCGCACAAGTTATCGCTGATGTCACAGAACAATCACCTATTGTTTGTGGAAAGCCTGAACCAACCATTATCGAAGGTGCCATTGATAAATTAGGTGTTCCTTCCAGTGATGTTATTGTTTTAGGAGATAATTTACTAACTGACATTCAAGCGGGATTAAATGCGGATGTTTATTCAGTTCTTATTGAGACTGGAGTTCATCACCAATCTGATATTGAAATGTTAGGTGTAACGCCGGATGCCATTGTAAAAAATCATCAAGAATTTATTGAACGCTTTCTGATTGAGGAATAGTAATGGAGAAGCAATCACGGTGGCATTTCATTGGAACCATTAGTTGTCTTGCGAGTCTGATTACAGGGAGTATATTGGTAACGACCTGGAATATTAGTTTATTTAAGCTGAATTTACAGTGGTTTAATTTACAACAAAAAGTGCCATTTTCCATTCCCGAGATATTATCTGATTATAAGCATTTGTTACGGTATGTAACGTTTCCTTGGATAAAAGATTTGAATTTTCAATATTTTCCGATGAGTAGTTCAGGCGAGTTTCATTTTGAAGAAGTGAAACAATTATTTTTATTGAATAATAGCTTATTAATTATTTCAATCCTGTTAGCGATTGGATATATGACTTATTTATCGCGAAGTCGTCAACTTTGGGTTTTGGGAATCACTTTCAAATGGTTACGCTGGGTGCCAATCATGGTAGTATTTTTATTGTTTATTGATTTTGAATCGATATTTACACTGTTCCATGAGGTGTTTTTCAATAATGACGCTTGGTTATTTTATCCTAGTACGGATCCTATTATCCTCGTTTTGAATGATACTTTTTTCCTCGCCTGTTTTGTTCATGGTTTCTTAATCGTACAAATCGGCATTATTGTTTTACAATTGATTGGAAAAAGAGATTTAAAAATAAAAAAGGCTGGACAATAAACGATTGTCCGGCCTTTTTAAAACATATGGGAGCTATGAATAGGTTTTATATGTTCTTTTGGATTCAAATATTGTTTAATACTGTTAATGGCTATTGGTGCTTCGCCAAAACCTGTAGCAATCAATTCCGCTTTGCCAGGATACGTTGCAATATCTCCAATTGCATATATTCCTGCAATATTAGTTTCCATTTTTGAAGTGACATTAATTTTACTGTGGTCATAATCAATTGGCCATTTTTTTAATTCGCCTAAGGAAGAAACAAAGCCATATGCCATACATAAGTGATCAATAGGTAATAATTGATATTCTTTAGTCTTCGTATGCATAATTTCCAGATGTGTTATAGTATCCGCTTTTCCATTTACCCCTTTCGGAATATAAGGCGTTATCCATTCAATATTTTCCTTACATTTCGCTTGGGCAACAGAGTATTCATGAGCACGAAAACGACTGCGTCTATGAATCAAATAGATTTGTTTGGCATAGGGTGCTAAACCCAGAGCAGTATCTAAGGCACTATCACCGCCACCGCAAACCGCGACCGTTTTATTTTTTAGCTGACTAGGGTTGGGGAAGTAGTAACTAATATTATTTTGATAGATATCATCGTTTTCTAGTTTGATTTTTCGGGGATGGAAAGACCCATTTCCCGTGGCAATGATAATCGTTTTTGCGTAATAAATATTTTTATTAGTCGTCACCTTAAATACATGATTATGCTGTTCGTATGTTAAAACTTCCTCATTTAGTTGGAAGGTCGTCGTATCTTTGAAACGTTGGAGTTGTTGGGTTAATTGTTTAGTTAATTGGTCCCCCGTTATCGCCGGATAGCCACCAATATCATATATATCTTTTTTAGGATACAAAACTTTAGGTTGGCCACCTAAATCAGGTAAACTATCAATAATTCGCGTGGTTAATTCACGCATACCAGCATAAAACCCAGCAAATAAACCTGCTGGGCCAGCACCAATAATTAATATATCTGTCGTATCTGTCATAATTGCTCCTTCTTTTACATCGGCAAATGAAGCAGGGTAAAAATGCCCCGGAAGATAAAAGCGATGATGATTCCTGAAAACATTCCACCAATTACTTCTGATGGTTTATGACCTAAGTAATCGTTAATGACCATGCGATCCTCGTCCATCTTATTTAACTGTTCTAATAGCTCAGTATCTCCTGTTATTTTTGCTTTAGCCTTTAGTTGTTTCGTTAGAAAATGCAGAAGAACACCTTGTTCTCCACTTTGTCTACGAACTCCCATTGCATCAAACATAATGATGACACCAAAAGTAACAGCTATTCCAACTAATGGTGAACGAAAACCATACTGAAAAATTAAAGTGGTAATTAGTGACGTTACCGCCGCAGAATGTGAGCTTGGCATGCCACCTGTCGCATGAATAATAGAAAGTTTCGTATCAGACTTTTTAAAGATTAAGGCAATCGGATATTTAATTAACTGAGTGATGATTATTGCAGCAAATGAAGTAATCAATGGAAAATTAATAAGTTGATTCATTTCTGCCTCCAATAATAATTTACGTTAATCATATCATGAAAAGACAGTCACTAAAAATATTATTTTGCAAAGTCTAAAATTCATTAGGATGATTATAAATAAAATGCTTGAACATTTACGAACCAATAAGTCATGTCAAGTAGAGATTGATAAAAAATACTGCTAAATAAACGATATTTTGATACAATAAAGGAAAAAGGAGGGATGAGAATGACATTTCCACAGCTTGATTTGAGCGATAACAAATTGATTGCTCATATTCAAACGAATAAAGGTGAAATTAGTATAGCTCTATTTCCTGATAAGGCACCAAAAACCGTTGAAAATTTTATGGGTTTAGCCAAAGCAGGGAAATATGACGGTGTTATCTTTCACCGCGTCATTAAAGATTTTATGATACAAGGTGGAGATCCAACTGGAACAGGTTATGGCGGAGAAAGTTTCTTTGGTCATCCGTTTGCAGATGAATTTTCTACAGACTTATTCAATTTTAATGGTGCTCTATCGATGGCAAACTCAGGACCAAATTCAAATGGATCACAATTTTTTATTGTGACTGCTAAAGATGTCCCTGATATGTTGATTGAACAGATGCAAATGTTGCAATGGCCAGAAGAGGTGATTGCTACATATCGAGATAACGGGGGCGCTCCTTGGTTAGATCAAAAACATACCGTGTTTGGCCAAGTCATTGATGGTATGGAAACCGTTTATGCTATTGAAGAAGTTTCGACAGATGATAATGATAAACCGATAGACGATATTGTGATTGAAAATATTCATTTTTCCGATGACACGAAAGATGTGAATTCAGTTGAATAAAGGTAAAAGTTACAATATTGGAGATATCGTAGAAGGAAAGGTAACAGGAATCCAACCGTATGGTGTATTCGTACAGCTTGCAGATAATCAACAGGGATTAATCCATATTTCTGAAGTTAATCACCACTACGTTTCGGATATTAATGACTATTTTTCAATTGGTGATGAGATTCAAGTTCAAGTCATCGATCATGATGAGTATACTAGAAAACTTAGTCTGTCTGTACGCTCATTAAAACCTTTGCACGTTCCAAATCATCCTAAACGTTTAGGGCGACCGCCTAAGCGGAAAACACCCGATATTGGTTTTCAATCGATAGCCGATGAAATGCCAGGGTGGATAAATGAAGGGTTAAAAAATTGTAAAAAATATCAAGGATAGAGGAGAAATTATGACACATTTAACATTTGATTATTCTAAAGTAGATCCATATGTAAAACCACATGAACGTGACGCTATGCAACCATTCGTATCAGCAGCTCATAAAATGCTACATGAAGGTACAGGGCTAGGCCATGATTTTACTGGTTGGGTTCAATTACCAAAAGATTACGATAAAGAAGAATATGGTCGTATTAAAGAAGCGGCTAAACAAATTCAATCTGATTCTGAAGTATTATTAGTATTGGGAATTGGTGGTTCTTATTTAGGAGCTAAATCAGCGATTGATTTCTTATCTCATACTTTTGCTGATTTACAATCAAAAGAAGAGAGACAAACACCACAAATTCTTTTTGCTGGTAATTCTCTAAGTTCAACTTATATTGCTGATTTAATTGAAGTTATTGGAGACCGTGATTTTTCAATTAATGTCATCAGTAAATCAGGAACAACAACTGAAACTGCAGTTGCTTTCCGTATCTTCAAAAAACTGTTGATTGATAAATATGGTGAAGAAGAAGCAGCAAAACGTATTTATGCAACAACAGATAAAGAACGTGGCGCATTAAAATCTGAAGCTGATGAAAAAGGATATGAAACATTTGTAATTCCAGATGCTGTTGGCGGTCGTTTTACTGTTTTAACAGCTGTTGGGTTATTACCTATTGCTGTAAGTGGGGCTAATATTGATGATTTAATGCAAGGAGCAGCTGATGCACTTGCTGATTTAAGCGACGACAAGATTGAAAATAATATTGCCTATCAATATGCAGTTATGCGGAATATTTTATATCGCAAAGGTAAAGTGACAGAGTTATTAATTAATTATGAACCAAAAATGCGGTATTTCTCTGAATGGTGGAAACAATTGTTTGGAGAATCAGAAGGTAAAGATAATAAAGGTATTTATCCATCAAGCGCTAACTTTACAACTGATTTACATTCATTAGGTCAATATATTCAAGAAGGACAACGGAATATTTTCGAAACTGTTATTAAAGTAGCATCTCCAGAAAAAAATGTTAACATTCCTGAGTTTGAATCTGATTTAGATGGATTAGGCTACTTAGAAGGTAAAGATGTAGATTACGTTAATTCAAAAGCATTTGAAGGAACAGTATTAGCTCATACAGATGGCCATGTTCCTAATTTATTGATTACTATACCAAAAATGGATGCTTATTCATTAGGATATTTAATTTATTTCTTTGAATTAGCTGTCGGTATTTCAGGCTACCTAAATGGTGTTAATCCATTTGATCAACCAGGCGTTGAAGCTTATAAGAAAAATATGTTTGCACTTCTTGGAAAACCAGGATTTGAAGACTTAGCGAAAGAGTTAAATGAACGTTTGTAATATCAAGTGGTATTAGTTAGAATTAGTAAATTAACTTAAATTAAATAAAAAAGTCTTAACAAACTATTTACAAAGTAAATAAACCATGATAATATATATCTCAGTCGTTAAGAAATGCGACTGAGATTATTTTTTATCTCAACAACTTTTCAAAAATAAATTTCAAAAAGTTGTTGACATGTTACAGGTTAACATGATATATTATTTAAGTCGCTTCGATGAGGCGACAACAACAAAACAAGTTGTTAAAAAAATAATTTTAAAAAAGTATTGACAATCACTCCTGATTACGATACACTATAAAAGTTGCATCAAACAGCAACGATATAGACCTTTGAAAACTGAACAAAGAAGACGAACCAATTTGTGTAGGAAATCGATAACAATCGATAAACCAAACAATTCAAAGTAGTGAGAACTACTATAAATAAGTCAGCAATAAAATGAGCTAGCAAACAGCTCGTGAAAAACTTTCATGAGAGTTTGATCCTGGCTCAGGACGAACGCTGGCGGCGTGCCTAATACATGCAAGTCGAGCGAACCGACGAGGTGCTTGCACCTTTGACGTTAGCGGCGAACGGGTGAGTAACACGTAAGGAATCTACCTATAAG
>NZ_FWXK01000004.1 GCF_900176325.1 Aerococcus suis
CGTTCGCCGCTAACGTCAAAGGTGCAAGCACCTCGTCGGTTCGCTCGACTTGCATGTATTAGGCACGCCGCCAGCGTTCGTCCTGAGCCAGGATCAAACTCTCATGAAAGTTTTTCACGAGCTGTTTGCTAGCTCATTTTATTGCTGACTTATTTATAGTAGTTCTCACTACTTTGAATTGTTTGGTTTATCGATTGTTATCGATTCCCTACACAAATTGGTTCGTCTTCTTTGTTCAGTTTTCAAAGGTCTATATCGTTGCTGTTTGATGCAACTTTTATAGTATATCGTAATCAGGAGTGATTGTCAATACTTTTTTAAAATTATTTTTTAACAACTTGTTTTGTTGTTGTCGCCTCATCGAAGCGACTTAAATAATATATCATGTTAACCTGTAATATGTCAACAACTTTTTAAAATTTATTTTGTTAAAAAGTTTGAATTAGATTGTCGCTCTAAGAACGACCGATGAATATATTAGCACGGTTTTAACCTGTTGTAAATAACTTTTTTAAATTATCTAAAATTAAAAGAGCCTTATCGACGGATAAGGCTCTTTAGTCTAGCTATTTTATAGCGAAAAATCATTATGGAAAGATCGATTTTGAGTTTTGCGAACTAAGAGTACACCATCCCCTAATGGTAGAATAGTCGTTTCTATTCCTTCACAATTTTGGATAACTTCTAATAACCGATTCAATTTTTTATGGATTTTTCGAACACGTTTAGGTATCGTATCTAATTCATCAAATACGGTGCCTCCTTGGAAAATATCATCTATCATGAGCAAGCCATCGCATTTTAATCGATCCATACAATACGGGAAGAAATCATAATACTTAGCTTTTGCTGAATCCATAAAAATAAAGTCATAGGTCTTATCTAATTCTGGCAAGATATCCTTGGCATCACCTTCTAGAATGGTCACTTGGTCCATTAAACCAAAAGATTCAAAATTTTTCTTAGCATTTCGTATCATTTGATCGTAACGATCAATAGTATCAACATGTCGCTCTGGATGATTATATGCCATTAAAGAAGCTGAAAAACCAATAGCCATTCCAATCTCCAAAATATCGGTTGGCTTAACAACACCTAGTAAAAAATCTAGAAAAACAGCTGTTTCATGTGGGATGATGGGTACTCGATTTTCATGCGCATAGTTTTCTAGCTCATTAATTGGTTCTGCAAACTCTTTTTGACTTTGTCGCATATAGTCTAACACTTTAGGCATGACTACTGGCCGATCAAGCATTTCATTGATTGGATGTTTTTCAGACATTTTCTACCACTCTTTCTATTAATGAAAATAGAGCTGAGATTACTCAGCTCTATTCGACTAATTATTCTTCTTCATCATTTTCATCTTCAAGATCAAATTTTTTCTTCACTTGAATTCCCCGAATTCGACCATTTTCAACTGCTGTTGTTGTTAATTCGTACTGCCCAATTTGAATCACTTCTTCAGCGCGATCCTCTGGGAAATAACCTAATCTTTCAATCATATAACCAGCAATCGTATCAGATTCTTCGGTATCCACATCTTCTTTAAATAGTTGATTAAATTTCGAAATTGGCATAACGCCGTTCACAATATATGTATCATCATTAATTTTTTTGAACAGATGAGAAATCTCATCATATTCATCTTCAATGTCACCAACAATTTCTTCCAATAAGTCTTCAAGAGTGACAATTCCGACAACACCATTATATTCATCTTTTAAAATCGCCATATGTTGGTGATTCCGTTTAAAGTCGAGTAGTAAGTCATCAACAAAAATCGTTTCTGGTGCAAAGTAAGCTGGTTTAGCTATATTTTCAATTTTGATATGTTCAAATCCAACTTTATTTGCTTCACGAAGAATATCTTTGGCATGCATAATACCAATAATATTATCTTTATCATCATCATAAACTGGAATTCTAGAATATTGTGAACTTAATACCTCTTCGAGTACCTCAAGTGAATCATCTTCAATATCGACCATAAAGGTATCTGTTCGTGGTGTCATAACTTCTTTCGCTAATTTGGTGTCAAGAGATAACACCCCTTGCATCATTCGAAATTCATCAACATCAATCACACCATCATTACGTCCGCTAGCAATAACAGCTTGCATCTCGTTACGCGTTAAATGCTCTTCATTATTGGTAAATTCAATTGGTGTAATTTTTTTCAATACTGCTGTTGATGCTGATAACAGCCATACGAATGGTTTAAAAATTGTTTGTAAGAAGTTAATAGATCCAGCAGTAAACATCGCATATTTTTCTGGCATTTGAATAGCGACCTGTTTAGGATATAACTCACCGAAAACTAAAGTGAAGTAAGATAAAATCAATGTCACGACAGCTGTAGCAATCGTGGATCCACCTGGCACATTAGCCAATAGTGGTTCTAAATATGACACAAAAGTTGTTGAGGCTGACGCAGATGAGAAGAATCCTGCAAAAGTAATTCCTACTTGAATAGTTGACAAGAAATCATCTGAATCATCTAACAAACGGAGCACTTGTTTAGCCCGTTTATTCCCTTCATTCGCTAACTCTTTAATTTTTGATTGATTCACTGAAACAAATGCTAGTTCTGCCCCTGCTAGATAAGCATTAATAACCGTTAAAATAATAATTAAAATAATCTGTCCACCTAAATTTGTGGCCCCAGGGTCTCCCATAATATCGAATTCTCTCCTTGTTATTAAAAATGTTTAATTAAGTCAATTATAGAAGCTAAATTTCCTAATTGCAATCATTATATTTATATACGTTCTTGTCATTACGCTTTTTAAACCGTATTCACTCACATCAATTTTGGGTCAATTATGGTAACCGTTCACATTATATGATGAGTTTTCTCACAAAAATATTAATTTCCCCTTTTATTAATGAAAAGGATTTTTAGAATTCAAAAATAATCCTTGATAAATACTAAAATATCGTTTTTAATTATGTAGGCTGTGTTATACTGTTTATTAGAATTCGATTAAATTAGTGAGGAAAATTATGGATTTAAATCATTACTGTATCAAAAAATCCGATGTCTTATTTGTTAATGAGGACACCACTTTAAAGGAAGCCAGTGATTTAATGGAAAAACATCATTTTCGCTGCATTCCTATTTTAGATAAGTCAGGAACGCTATTTCGCGGAACCATTTATCGTCAACATATCTATCAACATTTATTAACGAATGGATCACTTGATTTACCCGTCACGTATCTACTTAAAAACGCAACGAAATATATTTTTACCGATAGCTCTTTCTATCAAATCATTTTCGCAATTCGTGACCTTCCTTATATCAGTATTTTAGATAAAGATCACACATTTGCGGGAATTCTTACTCATCGTGCTTTCGAGAAAGCATTGTATCGTGCATGGGGATTAAACCAAGAAAGTTATGTTCTAACCTTAAGCATTCCCCAAAACAAAAAAGGATTTTTAGCAAAAGCCACACGGATTATTGGTCGTTATTGTTCTATCACAGCAATGATTTCCTTGGCAAGTGAAACAAGCAAATCTACCAATTATGTTACTGTTAACTTAGATAAAGATTGTAATGAAAATACCTTACACAAAATATATAATGGTCTAGAACGACACAACATTGAAGTGGTTGCTACTACCCATACTCGAGACATATTCTTATAAAAAAAGACAGCGAATCTTTCATCGCTGTCTTTTTCATTAATGTTCCATTAATTGTTTAAAATGAATCCGTTTGTTGGCTAGATGCATAATAGGAGCAGTCAACGCCATAATAATGATTTCGCTTAAAAATAGTGTGAAGTATGTTCCCCAGAATGGTAATTTCAATACCCACATTAATTCTAAAGCAATAATAAAAATCATCACAGAGAATACTAGCGTTAAAACAACTAAACGTTTTTTCTCATCATGAATTTTATGGAATAGCCATTCAGCAATTAAAAAGCTCAATGCGGTATGAACCGTTCCAAACATTAAATCAATAATACCTAAATCGGTTGAAAAAAGTAAATTCGTTAAAAAGACACCTAAAATAACGCCCCACTTGTAATCTTTATGGTAGGCTCCTAAATGATTCAACCCCTCAGCTAAACGAAATTGAATCGCCCCAAAACCGAAACTAGCAAATGGTAAGGTTAAAATCACATATATCGCAGAAACAACTGCTAAATTAACTATTTTCTTTACTGACATCTTTCTTCCCCCTAGTTTTTTTATGTTGGATGGTTTCGAACAACATTAAATAGTTTACCACAACCCCCTACCCCTCAACAATATTCACTAAATAAAAAAAGCGATTGGAACTTCCAATCACCACTTTAATTTATTGACCAATATCTGTTCGATGAAAAGTATGTGGTATCGCTAACTCATCAATCCAATGACACACTTTTCGATTCGCATCAGATAGTGTTTGACTTTGAACAACAGGCATAAATAAGCGCCCGCCAGCTGCTTGATAACCTGTCGTTTGATTACCAGAAATACCTGCTCCATAAACTTTAATTCCTGAGTCACTTATTAATTGCCCTAACTCAAACCCTTTTTTAGGGGTATGAGGATAACCTTCAGCCGCAACGACAACACCTAAAGAATAACCTTCTTCAAATGAAACGGTGTATGATTGGTTATTGACAATAGCATCCAATGCAGCAAATAACGAACTATTCATATGATGCATAATCACTTGTGTTTCTGGATCCCCAAAGCGAGTGTTGAATTCAATCACTGCTAAGCCTTTTTTAGTACGCATAAGACCGCTATACAACACACCAGTAAACGGTGTCCCATTGGCTTTCATTTGGTCTAATACTGGATAAATAATTTTTTCATAGGCAGAAACGACTAATTCATCATTTACATTTGGTACTGGCGTAATCGCACCCATTCCTCCAGTATTTGGCCCCACACCGTGATCATAAGCACGTTTATAATCTTGGGCGACACCCGCATGTATCACGGTATCCTCACCCACTAAAGTAAAGATAGATAACTCTTCACCCTCTAAATATTCTTCGATGACGACAGTAGCTTCTGCATCGTCATGATAAATATCTTGTAGTGTGGCTTGAGCCATTGCTTGATCTGTCGCAATAGTTACGCCTTTTCCAGCTGCTAATCCATCTTTTTTAATGACAGTAGGGAACGAATGAGATTGCGTATATGCTAATGCTGAACGGTAGTCATTAAAAACCGTACTATCCGCCGTTAATACTCCACATTGAGACATAATGTCCTTCGCAAAGGATTTTGAACTCTCCAATTGAGCAGCAGCTTTAGTTGGTCCAATAATTTTTAACTGTTGCTTTTGAAACTCATCAACCATTCCAACATTTAAAGGAGCCTCTCCACCAACAATTGACCAATCAATATCATGATCTAGACAAAATGAGGCTAATGCCTCACTATCGGTTTCAGCAATGTCTATACATTGAATACCATCAGCTGCCATCATCACATTACCTGGCGCACAATAAACTTCTGGTTGTTCAGGAGATTGTTTTAAATGGTAAGCTAAGGCATGCTCACGCCCACCTTTACCAATAACTAATACTTTTTTCATAAGTCCTCCTAGTGTTTAAAATGACGTAAACCTGTCATTACCATAGCAATTCCAGCTTCATCAGCAGCAGCAATCACTTTTTTATCTTTAATACTTCCACCCGGTTGAACGATGACAGGGATACCATATTCAGCAGCTAATTCCACAGTATCTGGCATAGGAATAAACGCATCACTGGCTAATACCGCTTCACTTAAATCAAAGCCATTATCAAGCGCCTCTTCAATCGCAATTTTAGCGGAGCCCACTCGATTCATTTGACCAGCACCAATTCCTATTGTTTGCTTATCATTTACTAGGACAATCGCATTTGATTTCGTATGTTTAACCACTTGCATACCAAAGCGAATTTTATCCCAATCCGTTTCTTTAGGTTGTTTTTTCGTTGGTGTCGACACGTTTTCATCATCGAATAACGCGTTATCATTATCTTGGATTAATAAACCACCACTAACAGAAACAACTTGTGGAGATGTAGATACTTGGTCATTAACAGGCAACTCTAGTACACGAACTTTTTTCTTATGACTTAAAATTTCTAACGCTTCATCAGAATATTCTGGTGCAATAATAATTTCTAAGAAAATTTTCCGTAACTTCTCAGCTAGTTCAGCAGTCACTGGCCGGTTTAAAGCAATAATGCCTCCAAAGATTGAAACAGGATCACCATCATACGCACGGTCAAAAGCTGTTACAATATCATCACCAAATCCAATCCCGCAAGGATTCATATGTTTAACAGCCACTGCCGTTGGTTTTTCAAATTCTCTAACCATTCGCAATGCCGCATCAGCATCTTTTATATTGTTATAAGAAAGTTCTTTTCCTTGGTATTGTTTTGCTTGTGTTAAGGTGGCTTCACTAGCTAATGGTTCCCGATAAAAACTTGCCGCTTGATGACTATTTTCGCCATAACGCAAATGACTTTGTTTTTCAAAAGTCATTGTTACTTTTTCTGGGAATTGTTCATCTGTTCGTTTGGTTAAGTAATCCGCAATTAATGCATCATACGCTGCAGTATGACGAAAAGCTTTTGCTTGTAACCGATTGTGCGTTTTTTCTGATACACTGCCTTGATCACGTAATTCTTCTCCAACGACTTCATAATCTTCAGGATCAACAATCACTGTAATTTGTTGCCCATTTTTAGCAGCTGAGCGAAGCATACTAGGTCCACCAATGTCAATATTTTCAATAGCATCCGCAAAGAATACGTCTGGTTGACTAATTGTTTCTTTAAACGGATAAAGATTAACAATAACAAAATCGAATAATTGGATATGGAGTTTTTCTAACGTTTCCATATGTTCTTGGTTATTACGATCTGCTAGCAAACCAGCATGAACATGAGGATGAAGTGTTTTTACTCGTCCATTTAATATTTCTGGAAACTCTGTCACTTCCTCAATTCCTGTCACTTGAAATCCATGATCTTCTAAATAAGCTTTAGTTCCACCAGTTGAAATCAATTCAACCTCTTGTTTCACTAAATCTGTTGCTATTTTATCTAAATCAGTTTTATCTGAAACACTTAATAAAGCACGCATCCTATTTCTCCTTTTCTGCTTGTAAAAATTCTTGAATGGTTTTAGCATATAATCTTTGTTCCACCTGATGAATTTTCGCTTCTAATGTTTCTAATGTATCATCTTCTGTAATATCGACTGTTTGCTGAGCTAATATTGGTCCTGAATCAATGCCACTATCAATCAAATGAACCGTTACACCCGTTTGACTCACCCCTGCATCCCATGCATCTTGAATTCCTTGTCGCCCAGGGAAATGTGGGAGTAATGCTGGATGGATATTCAAGATATGACCTGGATATTTATCGAGCATATAAGGTGTCACTATACGCATATAGCCAGCAAGAATAATAACATCTACGTCATAAGCCTCTAATCCTTTAACAATAGCTCGCTCGTAATGATTTTTATCTTTAAAATCACGCGGTTCCAAAATAATAGCTGGGATTTGAAGATGTTTCGCTCGTTCGATAACATATGCATCCGCATGATCGCAAACTAAGCAAACAATTTCAGCTTCTAATGTATGATTTTGAGTGGCTTTTACTAATGCCTCAAAATTTGATCCATTTCCACTCGCCATGACGGCTAACTTAGGCCACATGAACATCACCTATTACAACAGGTTTTTCTTCCTGAGCTCGTAGTATCGTCATCACTTCATCAACTTGGTCAGGAGCAACAGCTAAAACCATACCAATTCCCATATTGAACACATCGTATAATTCTGATATGTCAATCTCTCCTACTTTCCCTAAAAAACGGAAAATTGAAGGAACTTCCCATGCTGAATAATCAATATGATAAGTAAGGTTTTCAGGAAGCATACGCGGAATATTTTCACTAAAACCTCCACCAGTAATATGACTAATCCCATGTATTAAATGTTTATTTAATAATGGTAATACTGCTTGCACATAAATTTTTGTTGGTGTGAGTAACACATCACCTAATCGTTGATTATTTAACTCAGGAATAATATCCGTTAATTGATAATCATGATCTTTAAATAAAATTTTTCTGACGAGAGAAAAGCCATTAGAATGTAAACCACTAGAAAGTAGTCCAATTAATACATCACCATCTTCAACACGTTCAGGTGTGAGAACATCTTCTTTATTCGCTGCTCCCACTGCGAATCCTGCTACATCGAATTCTTCATCTGAATACATATCAGGCATTTCTGCTGTTTCACCGCCGACAATTTCACATCCGGCTTGAACACATCCTTCAGCTATACCAGAAACGATATCCGCAATACGATCAGGATTATTTTTTCCAACAGCTAAGTAGTCTAGGAAAAATAATGGTTCTGCCCCTTGTGCAATAATATCGTTAACTACCATTGCTACCGCATCTATACCAATAGTGTCATAAATAGTCATAGCCATAGCTAATATAAGTTTTGTTCCGACACCATCAGTACCAGAAACTAATACAGGATGATTAAACCGTTCTAAATCTAGACCAAATAAACCACCAAAGCCACCTAACGAACTAAGAGCTCCAGGTTTTTGTGTGCGAGCAACATGCTTTTTCATTTTTTCTACAGCTTCATAGCCTGCTTCAACATCTACCCCAGCAGCTTTATAATTATTTCGCATGGTTCACCTGCTTCCCTTTATCTAAAAAAGCTTCTTGTAATGGTGTCAATTGTTCTAAATAACGTTCTTTGAAATCAGCGATCGGTGCAGGATAATAACCAGTGAAAGATTCCATACACAATCCGTTATACGGTGCATCATAATCAATACCAATCGCATCAACTAAACCATCGACACTTAAGTAACTTAAAGAATCAGCACCAATATATTCACGAATTTCATCTTCTGTTTTGTGGGCAGCTATCAATTCCGAACTGGTTGAAACATCAATACCATAAAATGATGGGAACATAAATAACGGACTAGCAATTCGCACATGAACTTCTTTCGCTCCAGCATTTTTTAGCAGACGAACGATTCGTTTACATGTCGTCCCACGAACAATTGAATCATCAACCATCACTACACTTTTTCCTTGAACCACACCACGAACAGCTGATAATTTCATTCTTACCGCTTTGTCACGCAACGCTTGAGTGGGTTGAATAAATGAGCGTCCAACATATTGATTTTTTACTAATCCCATTTCATAAGGCAACCCACTAGCTTCTGCATAACCACTAGCTGCAGATAGGGATGAGTTTGGCACGCCTATCACAATATCTGCTTCAGGAGCGGAAGCTTCCTCAGCTAAATGTTTTCCAGAGTTTTTACGGGCTGTATGAACGTTAATCCCTGCAATATTAGAATCCGGACGAGCAAAGTAAACATATTCCATTGCTTCAATAGCCGTTGTGGTATTTTCGGTATAGCTAATTAAATCATACTCCTCTTCATGGAAGTGAATAATTTCTCCCGCTTTGACTTCACGAACAAATTCTGCTCCACAGACATCAAGCGCACAAGTTTCACTGGCTAACATGTAGCCACCATCAGGAAATTGCCCAACGACTAACGGACGGAAACTATATGGATCAACTGCCCCATATATATGGTTTCCAACCATCAAAACAAACGTAAATCCACCTTCTAATTGACGTAACGCGTCCTTTAATTGTTCCATAAAAGTCGGTTGTGGACTGCGTCGAATCAAATGGATAAGTAATTCCGTATCGCTTGTTGAATTAAAAACAGCTCCTTGATCCTCTAATTGGTTACGTAAACTTTTTGCATTGACAATTTGCCCATTGTGAGCAAAACTAATTTTTTGATCATGAAATCGAAAAACAAAAGGTTGAACATTGCGCAAAATATTATTGCCATCAGTCGCATAACGAACGTGTCCTAAGGCATAATCACCAGTCAATTTGGTCATACTTTCTGGCGTATTAAATACCTCAGTCACTAACCCTAAATTTGAGTGTAAATGACAGTCTTCATCATTTACATCATAAGTCGCAATACCAGCTGCTTCTTGTCCACGATGTTGTAAACTATGTAACGCAAAATAAGTTAACTCAGCAGCATGTTTATGATTATGAATGGCAACGACTCCACACTATTTCTCATTCCAGTTCAGAACGAATGATTTTACCAGATGCAAAGGGATTATTTGACTATATGCTTAATCGTTTTGCTGCTATTGTTGATCAATTAACGGTCTTCCCTGATAATATGAAGAAAAATATGAATCGTACTTATGGTCTTATTTTCTCTCAACGTGTGATGCTTAAACTCATTGAAAAAGAATTATCACGCGAAGAAGCCTACGACCTTGTTCAACCTAAAACAAAACGCGCTTGGGATGAAGGGCTCCATTTCCGTGACTTATTAGAAGATGATTCTCGAATTACGACCCACTTAGATAAAGAAGCCTTAGACGATGCGTTTGACCCTAACTATCATATTCGCAATGTCGATACGATTTTCCATCGGGTTGGTTTAGAATAACTTTATCAATATATAAAAAGAGGCGATTGGATTGCTCCAATCGCCTCTTTGTTTATTCATCTTTATCTTGTAATGATTCTGTAGCTTCTTCTAGATAAGTATCTTTATCTGGAATCTCATCCACAACAATTTCCTCAGCTTGCATATCTTTCTCGACATACTCTTCAATTTTTGGTGGATTCACTCGTTTCGTCCAGAAACCACCATGAATATAACGAGCATCATAAGAAATATAAAAGGCTTTATTATCGATTTCATCAATGGTTCGTCGCAAATTTCCTTCATTTGAGCGCGGTGTTAAGACCGTTAAAATTAATCGATCACCATCGCGACCATATCCAGGCTGAACAGTTACACCATAACCACGCTCTCTTAAAGCGTTAGGTAAGGTATGATCCGCATTTTGCGAGAAAATTTGGACAACAGAGTAACCTAAGGCCATCCAATCTTCAATCAACATACCACAATAAACGCCAACACCAAATCCTAGAGCGTAAGCTACTAAATACACTGGATTAGAGAGATAAGCCATTACCATAGATAATCCTAAGGTATATATCGTCACTTCCATTACCGATAAACAAACAGCTGATTTACGATACCCTTTCATCGTTAAAAGCGTTCGTATCGTATTTAACATAATATAGACTAAGTTTATTCCGAAGATTTGGACTAATAACATCCAATTCATCCATCCGTACCTCCTTAAGCTTTGTCACGTGATGGATCCATCTTCGTTTCAATAAATGATAATAACCAGTCAGTTGCCATTGCCATTAACGCAATTGGAATTACACCAGCTAATATAATACTTGTCCCATCAGATGCGTTAACACCACGTGTCAAAATATCACCTAAACCACCAGCACCAACAAAGGTCCCAATGGTTGAAATTCCAATACCTGTAATAAAGGCATTACGAATACCACCCATTATAACAGGTAAGGCCAGTGGAAATTCCACTTTAAAAATTAATTGCCATCTTGTCATTCCCATTCCTTTCCCAACATCGATTAAACCGAGATCAAGACTGCTTACTCCAGTATAAGTATTTCGAATAATTGGTAAGAGTGAATATAAGAAGACCGTTAACACAACTAAGTTAGTCCCTAAACCTAAAACTAGCATTAAAATTGATAATAAAGCTAACTGTGGAACGGTTTGAATCGTATTAGCAATTGCAATAATCCATTGTGACCCTTTTGGATTATGAGCAATATAAAAACCTAACGGAATCGCAATAATCATCGCAAAAACCACACCATAAAAGGACATTAGAAAATGACGTAAAAATTGTGATAACACATAGAAGCCATTGTTTTGGAAGTATTGAAATAACTGCTCCCATAGGCCTAGTTCACTAATATTTTCCATTATTCTAACACTCCTTTATCTACTGGTTCGACATATGGCTTAGCATCTTCAAAATAATTATTATCTTTTAAGAATTCATCAGCCACTGTTTTTGGTTCAAGTAAGTATTCATCACTTGCATAGTTAATTTTTTGCATATCTTCATCAGTAATTGTATTGGCCATTTTTTGTAATACTTTATCTAATTCAGGATATTCCTCTAAAATTTTATGAGTGACTACAGGACTTGCATCATAAGGTGGAAAGAGATGTAAATCGTCTTCCAATACAACTAAATCTTCAGAAATGATTCGTCCATCCGTTGAATAACCTAATACAGCGTCCACTTCATTATTAGCAGCAGCCGTATAAACTAATCCAATAGACATTGGATATAAGTCAGGGATTTCAAATCCATACGTGTCGACGAAGGCATCATAACCGTCACCTTCACGATTAATCCAGTTACTATCAACACCTACTTTAAAGTCATCAATATAAGGCTCTAAATCACTAACTTTTTCTAATCCTAATTCTTCAGCTTTTTCTCTTGTTACCATAAAAGCATACGTATTAGCGAAACCATAAGATGGCATCCATTTTTGATCAAATTTTTCGTCAAAACCTTTTTTCACTTGTTCTAACGCTTTATCAGGATCAGTTTCTGGTTTTTCATTCAATTCCCCAGTTAAACTCGTTCCTGTATAACGAATCGCTGATACATCAGCATCGCCACCCATAACCGCTTGGTGGTTCATTGATGAACTTCCTAAGTTACTAATCACATTTGTTTCTGTATCAATGTAGTGATTAATCATACCTTCAACAAGATAGCCAACGACTTGCATCTCGGTTGTATTACCAGATGTAATTGAAATGGTTTTATGTCCACTCAAATTACCGCCTAATCCTGGTAAACTACATCCGGTTAAAACTACTGTTGTTAAGGCTAAGAAAAACCATTGTTTAAGCTTTTTCAACTTCACTCTCTCCTTTCGCGGAAGTAGTGGTTGAGCTAGCCCATTTTTCCAGCCGTCCCATAAGAAAATCAATAACTAATGCTAAAATAGTGACAGGTATCGTACCGCCTAAAATTAATTCTGGCATAAAAAGGTTTAGCCCATTAAAGACCATTTCACCTAAACCGCCACCACCAATATAAGCAGCTAAAGTCGTCCAAGCAATAACATAAACGGTAGATAAACGAATCCCCGCCATAATAACTGGTATCGCTAGAGGCAACTGTACTTTACGAATAATTTGCATTTGCTTCATTCCCATACCTTTAGCAGCATCAAGTAAATTCGCATCGACACCTTGCATCCCTAAGAACGTATTTCTTAAAATGGGTAATAAAGAGTAAATAAATAACGCAATAATTGAAGGAACTTTCCCAATACCAAATAGAGGAATCATTAACGCTAATAATGCTAACGTCGGAATAGTTTGTAAAACACTCACAATATTAATCACCACATTAGCAACCTTAGGAAATTGAGATAACAAGATTCCTAAAGGAACTGCAACAATAATTCCTAAAAATAACGCGATTGCTGAAAGTGATAAGTGCTCAATGGTTAATCGAATTAACTCAGAACCATGAGATTCAAAGAACGCTATCATTTATCTTCAACTCCTTCAGCAACAATGCTATTCGTATCATCGCCCCAAATACTATCGTAGACTAAGTTAACTAATGTTGCGCGCGTCACAATACCTGTTAATTGATTTTTATCATTGACTATGGGAACATTAGGTACTCGACCTTTTAAAATACGTTGCATAGTATCTTGGACTAATGAACTTTCTTTTACCGGACGAATTGTCGTTTGCATCGCATCTGACACACTCATTTCATAATCTTTTTGTGCGGTAATATCAGAAAGTGATAACCGACCTTTATAGTGGTGATTATCATCAACGACAAATAAACTATCGACACTATTGTCTCGCATCTCAGTTAAAGCATCAGACAATGACTTACCTAAACTAATCGCTAATGGTTTTGCTCGCATAATATTGCCAACTTCTAGATAATTTGTTTTTGCTTGGATAAGTCGTTCTTCACCTAAGAAATCACGAACATAATCGTTCGCAGGATTTTTTAAGATATTTTCAGGAGTATCATATTGTAATAAATCTCCTTCATGCCAAATAGCAATTCGATCAGCTAAGTTTAACGCTTCATCCATATCATGCGTTACAAACACAAAGGTATTCCCGTATTCACGTTGTAGTTCCTTCACTAAGTCTTGTAAGGCATCTCGTGTAATAGGGTCTAGCGCTCCGAAAGGTTCATCCATCAATACAATTTCAGGATTAGCAGCAAGTGCCCGAATAACACCAATCCGTTGTTGTTGTCCACCAGATAATTCCCCTGGATACCGTTTTAAGTATTCTTCTGGTAACTCAACTCGTTTGAGTAAACGTTTAGCAACATCTTGACATTTATCCTCTGACCAACCTAACATTTTTGGCACCATGATAATATTGTCATAAACGGTCATATGTGGCATAAGTCCAATTTGTTGGATAACATAGCCAATTTCACGACGTAATTTTACGGGATCTTTATCCGTCGTTTTCTCACCATTAATTAAAATTTCCCCTTCAGATGGGTCGTGCATCCGATTAATCATTCGTAATGCCGTTGTTTTACCACTACCAGAAGTCCCAATAAAGCAGACAAATTCTCCATCATCAATGGTCAATGTGGCATCTTTAACTGCCTTTACGCCTCCTGGATAAACTTTCTTCACATTTTTAAATTCAATCATTTTCCCAACTCCTGTTAGTCTATTTCTAAAAATATGGTCATCTATAATATACCAAGAATCGCGACAAATCGCTAATTATAGTCGATTTTAATGGTTATTATTATCACTATCTTGCGATTCACTTCACTTTTTGGAGCACTTCCAATAAGTAGGATTAAACTATAGAACCTCTTTTATTCAAAATACAATTTTTGTTTATATTTTATGATTAAATACAAAGAAAAAGAGCCAAATCATTATTCAGCTCTTTCTCTCATTACGGTTGTTCCAAAATCACTTCGGCAACAGCTGATGAATTGTGGTGGGCAATAGACACAAATGCTCTCCCTTTAAATTTAGAAGACACTATTTGTGGCTGACCATTGTTATGATAATAAGTTTCAATATCTTGAAACGTTAATTCTCTTCCTATACCTGTTCCCAATGCTTTTGCATAAGCTTCTTTTGCGGCCCATCGACCGGCTACAAACATCACTTGCTGGGAATAGTTTTTTATTTGAGAACACATCTTTCTTTCCTCAACTGTTAATACACGTCGCAAAAACTGAGAATGTTGCATCGCTTGTTCTATACGATCTAATTCGACTAAATCTATTCCAATACCGTATATCAAAACTTTCTCACCCTCTTATCGACGTTATCTCAAGTCATTACCGAATTTTAAACTCTGCTTTCCCTTGGTGGCCTTTTTTACCTTTGTTTCGTTGTGAATTTTTATGGTGATTTTTGCCACCTTTATTATGATGTTGATTATTTTTACGTCCTTTATAGTTTTTATTATGACGACGTTTTCCTTTTTTATTTCGATTAGGCAATGGTCGTTCTGGCGTAATTTTCACTTTCACATCAGCAGGGTCTTTGGTTAAAACTTTTAATAGCGCATATGCCAATTGATCCTGAGTATATTGTGTGGTTAAAAAGTCGACAGCTTTTTGATATTTATCATAATCTGCTGTATCCATATATTCCGCCACTTGTTCTACTGAAGCTTGCATTTGTCCGGAAAAAGCTTCTTCTGATGTTGGTGGTCTTAACGGTGACATTTTTTTACGAGTTAAATTCTCAATCGTCCGTAAGTAGTCCATTTCATGGCCAATAACAAACGTGACAGACATCCCTTCATTACCCGCACGACCTGTTCGACCAATCCGATGAACATAACTTTCTGGGTCTTGTGGGATATCAAAATTATAAACGTGACTCACGCCACCAATATCTAACCCCCGAGCAGCAACATCAGTAGCGACTAAGATATCCAGTTTACCAGCTTTAAATTCACGTAGAACTTGTAATCTTTTTTGTTGGGTTAAATCCCCATGAATACCTTCAGCAGAATACCCACGTTCAATTAATCCACGAGCCACTTCATCTACTCGGCGTTTAGTCCGTGCGAAAACAATCGCTAACTCAGGATTATGAATATCGATAAACCGTGTTAAAATATCAAATTTTTCATAATCTTTACATTTCGTAAAATATTGATCAATTAAATCAGCCGTCATTTCTTTGGCTGCAATTTTCACATGTTCTGGATTTTGCATGAAGTTAGTCGAAATGCGTTTAATTTCTTGGGGAACTGTTGCTGAGAATAGTAAAGTTTGCCGTTTTTCAGGAATTTCGCGCAAAATTGCTTCAATGTCATCAATAAATCCCATATTAAGCATTTCATCTGCTTCATCTAAAACAACAGTTTCCACATCATGAAGTTTTAACACTTTTCGATGAATTAAATCTAAAATCCGTCCTGGTGTTCCGACAACAACTTCAGGTTGTCTTTTTAATAATTGAATTTGACGTCCAATCGCAGCACCACCATATACTGTCACGATTTTAGCTTCTTTATATTTTCCTAGATTATATAATTCTTCTCCAGTTTGAACAGCTAATTCACGTGTTGGTTCAATAATAATCGCTTGAATCTTTTTCTCATCAATTGATAATTTTCCCAATAATGGCAATCCAAAAGCTGCTGTTTTACCAGTCCCAGTTTGTGCCTGACCAAAAATATCTTTCCCGTCTAATCCTAACGGAATGGTTTGTGTTTGAATTGGAGTGGCTTCTTCAAAGCCCATCTCATCTACCGCTCGTAGCAACGGAGTAGACAAATTCATTTCTTGAAATTTCATGTATTCCCTCCTATTAACTTAAGGAGTTGGTCATTAAAATAAAAAATAGCCGAACAATGGCTCGACTATTAATATCTAGTGTCTATCTTTTATTTCTTTGATCTTCCTCAAGCTTATTAATAATAGCATAACCTTCTCACAAACTCAAACCTTGAATCTATCAGAAAGTTAATATCTATTCATCATTCTTCAGATGACGCCTGCACCTTCAAAGCTTCCACTACTTCTAATAATCCAGTGCCATTGCTTGCTTTGATTAGTACTAAGTCATCAGGGGCTAATACTGACTTAACAGCTTTTATTAACGCTTCGCGATCATCGACAAAATGTTGAACATTGGTTGTATCGAATCCTTTAGCCAATAATGCCTCATATAATGCCTTCATTTCCTTACCATATAGAAAAATCGTTTGATAAGCATCGGAAGAAATCACTTCAGCAATTGACGCATGCCACTGAGGACTATTAGGTCCTAACTCAAGCATATCGCCTAAAACTAATACGCGTTTCGCATGATCTTCAATCGGTAATTGCGCTAAGTTATCAACCACAGCCCGCATCGCACTTGGATTAGCATTATACGCATCATTTAACAGTTGCGACTCATTATAGCCAGGTAACCACTCCATCCGATTCGCTGTTAACTGAAAATGAGCTAACTTATCATGAACTTGTTCAATAGATAGTCCTAATGTATAAGCCGTTGCTAAAGCATATAACGCATTTTGAACATTATAGGCCCCAGTTACTGGAATATCCATTTCAAAAGTTGGTGATAAATTTGTTGTAAATCGAACATGTTGTTGATCTAAATCCATATCAACAGCATAAACGTTTTGCTCTTCTGATAAACCAACTGTTAATTGTCTAGCTGATAAATCTTTTGGCATAAACTGTGTCAATAATGGTTCATTGCCAGGATAAATAAGCGTACCATCTGGGGCAAGGCCATCACAAATTTCTAGCTTCGCTTTAGCGATATTTTCTCGTGAACCCAAATATTCAATATGACTTTCTCCAATCATTGTAATGATAGCAATATCGGGTTTAGCTAATTGACTTAGGAAACGAATTTCACCTGGACCACTCATTCCCATTTCCAACACAAGAATTTCCGTATTTTCTGGCATAGCTAAAATCGTATAAGGTAATCCAATTTCATTATTATAATTACCTTCTGTTTTATGCACATTAAAATTTGCTGATAGTACAGCAGCTGTCATATCTTTAGTCGTCGTTTTCCCTGCTGATCCTGTAATACCAATCACTTTAGGTTGAATCACTTCTAAATAATACTGTGCTAATTTTTGCATAGCGACTAAAGTATCTTCAACTTGAATAATCGCAATATCTTTAGGTGCTTGAGCCATTGGTAATGACCAAAAGGCCGCTGTTGCCCCATTAGCAATTGCTTTATCAATATATTGATGCCCATCTGTTTGCCCTTGTAATGGGACAAACAAACTATTAGGTTTCGATTCACGTGAATCAAAACTTACCGATTCAACTGTCATTAAACGTTGGTCCGAAGTATAATCTATTGCTTCGACCGCTTTGACAATTTCATTAATTTGTAATGGTTTCATAAAAACTCCTTGCAGTTAATGTTCCAACTGATTTTGTTTTTGTTGTTTTTGCTCATAGCGTTGCATCGCTAAATCTAATAACTCTTGAATCAACTGTGCATATGGTTTGCCTGTCGCTTCCCATAAACTTGGATACATACTAAACTGAGTAAACCCTGGTAATGTGTTGACTTCATTAATATAGATTTTTTCATCTTGAGTCACAAAGAAATCACACCGTGTTAAACCTGATCCATCAATCACAACATAAGCTTGTTTCGCATAAGTTTGTAACTGTGCCATCAAATCATCGGAAACATGGGCTGGAATCGCCATTTGAACAGTATTATTGATATATTTCTCTTCATAGTCATAAAAGCCTTGTTCCTTAACCAATTCACCTGGTACAGAAACTTTTGGATAGTCATTCCCCATCACTGCTAATTCAACTTCACGTGCATTAGCTAATGATTCTTCCACAACTACTCGGCGGTCGAATTGTAAGGCTAAGTTAATACTATCAACCACTTCATCAGGAGTATTTGCTTGACTAATACCGACACTTGATCCTAAATTAGCAGGTTTTACAAAGACGGGATATCCTAATTGATTTTGAATCGCATTGAGAAGCGTTTCTTGTTCCGTTTGCCATTCATATTGAGTTAATCCGATATATGGTAATTGCGGAATTCCTGCTTTTTCAAATAAATATTTAGAAACTAATTTATCCATTCCAGCAGCACTCGCTAGTACACCAGCACCAACATACGGAATATTTAACGTTTCAAACAATCCTTGAATAGTGCCATCTTCGCCATTAGGGCCATGTAAAGCTGGGAAAGCTAATGTATTTTCTGAAAGGACGTCAGTAGGGACAACTTCACGTCCGGTTGATTGATCAGCACCATACTTCGCATCATCAGCAATCTCTAAAGTAAGTGACCACTCTTTATCAGGCGCTTGAGTTAATTTCTCACCAGCAACCCAAATTCCATCTTGTTTAATATAAACAGGTTGAACAGCGTAACGATGATAATCAATCGTTTGAATAATTGATTGTGCAGTTAAAATTGAAATATCATGCTCTGCACTTTTTCCACCATATAATAAGACAATTTCCATAATGAACCTCCATTAGTCTAACGTCCAATTTTTTTCGCCACGATGATAAGTCAGCGTGCCTAATTGATTAAGATTTGGACGATGTTTGATTGATGTTTCAAGATGATCTTCTGCCAAATAAATCGGTACTTCTACATGCTTCTGGTTGGGTTGGATTTGTGAAAAATCAAGAACCACTCCCTCGCGCAGGAAGTCGCTTAATGCCATTAGAATATCTGTGGATGGCATACAAACACTCGAATTTTTCACGTCATTATTTTTCTTCCAATTTAACGTCATTCGACGTTCACCAAGCCCTAATTCAACTCGTGAACATAGTGCTTTGGCAAATTGATGATAAAACACATCCCATGACCGATAATAAATTTTTACGACATTAGGTCCAACTGGTAAATAGACAAATTGATTTCGCAGTTTGTAATAAAACGGCGAGTTTAACGGTATCGTCATATGCTTTAAATATAATAATTCAGCTAGCTCTTGGGGATGTAATTGGTGCAATAAAGATAATGATTCAAAATCTACCCATTGTGCCCCTAATCGTCGGCCATTTCGTTGCTGTTTAAAATATTTTTCAACTTTATCTCTTCCACTGATGACATGAAATTTAATATACTCATCAAATTGTTCCAATGCTGTTCTTTGGTTCAATAATAGAATATTTTCTGGTACGCTAGAAAGCGTGTCATAAAAAAAGTTCAAATCTCGTAGTAATACTTGATGAGATAAAGGGTTAGTCAAAACATACCATTCATTTTTCTCCATGTTATCTCCCCCTGAAAACGTCACTATATATCATATCAAAATCACATCAAAAACACTATATTTTTTGAAAGGAGCTTTAAATGAACCTAATACCTTTACCATTCCAAAAACAATATCATACTTATCTTCCTCAATCACCACTCTATGCTGATATTACGGTTGCGGATTTGCCGATTGCTTTTCACAATCTATTGAAATCAACAGAACGGTAGATATACGAATCATAGTTACGTTCCTACCTCTCATCCCACTCTAGATGCTTTGAATGCTGTGAATATTTCTTATATTGGAGGACTTTTTGCGAATACAAACCAAGAACCCTTTGAAATTCCTAATATTGTGAATCAGAATCAGTTTACCTGTCGGCCATTCATTCCAGAACGCGCCATTATCTTTTTCGAGGATCAAGAGCGATGTGCCTATTTACGTTATGATATGCACCATCCCAGTCAACACCCTGATGTTTGGTATTATGATTATCGATACAATCGGCATCTATGGTTAGCTAATTCGTTTGCTGAATTCTTAGCTGCTTTTGAACACCGGCATTTTTCATTGCTCAATAAACCGCAACTGTTTTATCATATCGGTAACCAAGCAGCTATTTCCTCCCGTACGCCGAAAGAAAAAAGTGATGCCTTAGCTTATATTCGTGCCCTTAATCATTCTAAATGGGAAGAGAAAATTAAAGAAGTCATTTAAGCGAAAATCCTTTTCATTTCTGCCATCATTTGGATATGATGGTTTTTTTATGAAAATACTTGTGACTTTTTTAACAATAACCATTGATAAAATTCCAAACCCCCTTTATAATCAATGTGAAAGATATCACATACAGGAGGGTATTATAATGACTGATAAAAAAATGAAAGCTATTGTTGCGAATAAAGACCATAAAGCTGAGGTTGTCGAACATGATTTACGTGACCTACGTCCTGGTGAAGCACTCTTAAAAATGATTTGCTGTGGTGTATGTCACACTGATTTACACGTTAAAAACGCTGACTTTGGGGATGTTTCAGGCGTTATCCTTGGTCATGAAGGAATTGGGGAAGTTATTGAAGTTGCCGATGATGTGACAAGTTTAGAAATCGGTGACCGTGCAAGTGTTGCTTGGTTCTTCCAAGGTTGTGGTCACTGTGAGTACTGTACGACCGGTCGTGAAACCTTATGTCGTGAAGTAAAAAATGCTGGTTATACAGCTGACGGAGGAATGGCGGAGTACTGTATTGTTACAGCTGACTATGCCGTTAAAGTTCCTGAAGAACTAGCATCACCAGCTGCGTCATCTATTACTTGTGCTGGGGTAACAACTTATAAAGCCATTAAATCTGCCAACATCCTTCCTGGCGAATGGATTGTTATTTCTGGTTTAGGTGGTTTAGGTAACTTAGCGTTACAATATGCTAAAAATGTATTTGGCGCAAAAGTCATTGCCGTTGATATTAATGATGGGCAATTAGAATTCGCTAAAAAATACGGAGCTGATTTAACCGTTAACCCATTAAATGAAGACCCTGGAGAAGTTATCCAAGCCAAAACAGGAGGCGCTCACGCCGCAGTCGTAACAGCTGTTGCCCGTTCTGCCTTCAACCAAGCTGTTGATTCTGTTCGTGCCGGTGGTCGTATTGTCGCTGTCGGACTACCATCTGAATCTATGGACCTAAATATTCCGCGTTTAGTATTAGATGGTATCGAAGTTATCGGTTCATTAGTTGGAACACGTCAAGACTTAAAAGAAGCTTTCCAAGCAGGAGCTGATGGCTTAGTGGTTCCTCAATGTGAAATGCGTCTAATGGAAGATATTAATGATATCTTTGATGAAATGGAAGAAGGTAAAATCCGTGGACGGATGGTTATCGATTTAGAAAATCTATCAAACCATTAATTTAGCTAACTAAGCAAAAGAGCCTGTTTTCACAGGCTCTTTTTTTGTCTAATTTTACTAAAAGCTATCCTTCTTCTAATCACAACGTGCTATAATAGCACTCGGGTATCAACTTGTCCGCCTGAATAATGACTTAGGACTCCCTCTTCGAATTAACAACTAACCATCAAGAAAGCCGAGGCAAATATCCTCGGCCTTCTTGATAGTATATAACTACCTAAGTACCATTCCTTAATAGCTTGGAGAAAATCGTCTGGCATGCAAACGTATGAAGGTTGCTATTAAGGGATTTGCGGACATGTTAGTGCCCGTTTTTGATACGGAGAGCCTAGCTACTCTCTATCTAAAGCCTATCATCCAATAATAGATAGATAAAGCAATAACCCTCTTTATTAAAGATTTTAGATATTAAAAAAAGACCGACAATACGTCGGTCTTTTAATATTTCTTTGCTTATTCTGGTTTGGCATTGGCATCTGTGAAACCGTATTTTTTGTTGAAACGGTCCACACGTCCATCTGCTTGTGTGAATTTTTGACGACCAGTGTAGAATGGGTGTGAATCAGAACTGATTTCAACACGAATTAATGGATAAGTGTTTCCATCTTCCCATTCGATTGTTTCTTCTGAACCTTTAGTTGATCCACTTAAGAATTTATAACCTGTTGTTGTATCCATAAACACAACTTGTTGGTAATCTGGATGGATATTTTGTTTCATGTTTTTCTCTCCTCTCGCCCTAAACTATTTGCTAATCTAGAGATTATTTTGACATAACAGTAGCATTTTATCATAATCACTACTTAGAAACAAGCTATTTTATGCGTCATTTTTAGTGAATATTTTCATACGTTCAATAAATTGTTGGTTATCTTGCGTACGTTTTAGTTCATGAATAATTTCTTCAGTCTGTGCTAAATGATTTTGACGTAATGACCGTCTAATCGCCCACAATGTTTGTACTTCTTCCTCACTAAGCAACAACTCTTCACGTCGGGTACTAGAGCGTTTTAAATCAATGGCTGGGAATATACGGCGTTCTGCCAACTCACGTGTTAAATGTAATTCCATATTCCCAGTGCCTTTAAATTCTTCATAAATCATATCATCCATACGTGAGCCAGTATCGACTAAAGCCGTTGCTAAAATTGTTAAGCTTCCACCATCTTCAATATTACGTGCAGACCCAAAAAATCGTTTTGGACGATAAAAGGCTGACGGATCAATCCCACCTGATAAAGTCCGTCCTGAAGGTTTTTCCACTAGGTTAAATGCTCGTGCTAAACGAGTAATTGAATCCATTAAAATAACAACATCGCGCTTATCTTCTACTAAACGTCGTGCACGTTCTAAAACAAGCTCCGCCACTCGAACATGATTTTCTGGACGCTCATCAAACGTACTAGACACCACTTCTGCATTCACACTACGTTCAATATCAGTGACTTCTTCAGGACGCTCATCGATTAATAAGATAATTAATTCAACATCCGGATAATTTTCTGAAATCCCATTGGCAATTTCTTTCATTAAAATCGTTTTACCCGCCTTAGGAGGCGCAACAATTAGTCCACGTTGACCGAAGCCAATAGGAGCAAACAAATCAATTAAACGAGTAGAAATTCGATTTTTAGCGGATTCAAGATGAATGTTTTGATTGGGGTAAATAGGGGTTAGGGCAGGAAAATGTTCCCGTTGTTTAGCATCTTCTGGATCGCGGCCATTCACATTATAAACATGCATTAAGCCATTATAACGTTCATTTTCCTTCGGTGGTCGAGCGGTACCAGAAACTAAGTCACCATTCCGTAAATCAAAGCGACGAATTTGTGAATTTGAAATGTAGATATCTTCTTGACTAGGGGAATAATTAATTGGTCGTAAGAAACCAAACTCATTGCCGGTAATATCTAATACCCCACTTACGGTGAAAAATCCCTGGCTTTCTTCTTGTGCTCTCAATACCGCCATAATTAATTCTTTTTTATTCATCTGGCTATAATACGGAATTTTAAATTCACGCGCATAAGCATAAATTTCTTTTAAGGTGAGTTCTTGTAATTTTTCGAGACTCATCACATGATCAGTTTGTTTGGACATTATATAAACCTTTCTAAGTAAACAAAAAAGAGAGCATTATTGTGTCACTGTCAATTAGACGATGATTCGATTAAACCAATAATCACTCTCTATTTCTGTCATATTATTCTTCAATTAATTCAATCTCAGCACCTAGAGCATGCAATTTATCTGTTACATGATCATAACCGCGTAAGATATTTTCTGCTCCATATAATTCAGTCACACCATCTGCAATTAAAGCCGCATTAATTAGACAAGCTCCTGCACGAAGGTCTGAGGCCCGTACTGTTGCACCAATTAGATGATTTGGCCCCTCCATCATAATATGGTCATTTTTTACTTGAGCATTTGCTCCCATCAACTGTAGCTCAGGAATATGATTGACACGTTTCGGATAAATTGTATCTTCAATCATTCCTTTACCTTCAGCTAACAACAATAATGGCGTGATAGGTTGTTGTAAGTCAGTCGCAAAACCTGGGTAAGGCATCGTTTTAATATCGACCATTTTTAAAGGTTTCGTCGTAGGATGAACGTAAATTGCATCTTGTTCGATTGTCATATCAACGCCCATTTCACGTAACTTCGCTACAAAACTTTCGATATGTTCATAAATAACATTATTAATACGGACACCGTCACCCATAGCAGCAGCTGCCGTTAAGTATGTTCCCGCTTCAATACGATCAGGAATCATTTGATGACTCACACCATGCAACTCATCAACTCCCTCAACGCGAATAGTTGACGTTCCGGCACCTTTGATTTTAGCGCCCATTTTATTTAATAATACAGCCACATCAATAATTTCTGGTTCACGAGCCGCATTTTCAATAACAGTTTCACCTTTAGCTTGTGTTGCTGCTAATAAAATATTAATCGTTGCTCCAACACTAACAACGTCTAGATAGATAGTCGTATCACCTTGTAAACCATTATCTGAAGTGGTTAAATGGATGGCTCCTTCTTCATTTTTAACAGTTGCACCTAGTGCTTCAAATCCTTTGATATGTAAATCCATAGGACGAGGTCCTAATGAACAACCACCAGGTAACCCAACAACACCTTCGCCGTATTTACTTAATAAGGCTCCCATAAAATAATAAGAGGCTCTTAAACTTTGAATCTTCCCATCTGGCATAGGAATATTTTGCATATGTGTTGGATCAATTTTTAAAACATTTTCTTGGAAGAAAACGTCACACCCAAAATCACGCAAAATTTCAATTAGTGCGCGTACATCTTGGATATCAGGCACTCCTTCTAAGACAACTTCAGAGTCAGCCATAATAGCTGCTGGAATTAAAGCAACCGCACTATTTTTGGCACCACTGACTTCAACTTCACCCGATAAGCGATGTCCACCTTTGATTACAAACTTTTTCATACATTTAATTTCCTTTCCGATGTTTCAAGGTATCAGCATTATGACGCCAATCATCTGTTCCTACCTTAAAAGCAATTGTTATCACACAAATGATTAGCCGTTACAACACTTCATACAATCGTCACACGAAAGTATGCACTCTTCCTATTATACCTAATATCCCTTCATTCGACTACCATATCGCACAATGATTAAATAAAATTTAAAAAAGGGTGTGAAGAAAGGATGCGATAAAGCACGTTTAACCACGGTCGTTGGACCTAAAAGCGATACCTCTCTGCAAGAGAGAAGGAGCTCTTTAGGGAAACGCAGCCGTGGTTGTGCTTTAGAGCTCGACTACAAAGCGTGTGAAGAAACGCGCTCTGATTCGAACATCTGGAAGAAAAAGCCCAAGTTTCGCTTTTTGAAACGGTTGATTTTTCTGAAGAGGCTTCGAATCAGCGTTTCTGAACCCGACTAAAACAGGGTGTGAGTAGCCCGTTTAGACTTGACTTCTTGGAGACATTTAACCGGAGTTTGTGAAACAAACAGAGGGTAAATGCGAAAGAACGTCAAGTCTGGCGATACGAACCCAACTAGGGTGTGAGCATTTGCGATAAATTTTGAAATAAAAAAAGTATTGGAGAAATTTTCTAGTCTTTTCCACCAACACTCTTTTATATAAATATGACAATAACATCTTAAATGATTCAAAATCACGAAACGAAATAAATATTAAAATAAGAATGAGTATATAGTTTTTTGCAATTATTAAATTTCGTGTTCTCTAGAATATCATTTTCAACACTTTCTGAATCATTATTTTTTTCAACAAATAGTACAAATTCATTTTCTTTACTTAATTTATCATCATTATACAAACCTGAAACACCAGAAAAATCTATCTGTTTAAACTGATTAAATTCGATTAACTCATTTATCTGAGATTTTGTTTTAAACGTTTTATCAGTTATAACAACTGCTTTATTAAGATTCAAATTTTCAATTTTTTGATGATTTGAACTCATTTCAGGATACAAATATTCAATTTTATCAGTCTCAGTAAAACCAAGCATTACTATAGTTCCCACTAAAAACATTAATACTGAACTTACCAATACCTCATTTTTTAATAGACTTGTAAATACAAACTGAGACAAAATTAATACCACAAGAATAAACATAGGGGTTATAGCAAAAATATAACGTGATGTTTGATATGGAGATACCTGGCTTATTAGAAAGAAACTAAGACAAGTTGGAATTAAAATTAAAATAAATTGTTCTAGTTTAAAAAAATCAACTTGCTTTCTATTAAATATATATAATATTGAAATTATAATTAATAAAAAGAGCAAAACAAACACTATTACTTTCCCATATCCAGCAAAAGTATTAGCGTTTATTATATCAAGATAATCTTTAAATTTTTCTTCTGATAGCCCTCCAAGTAATCCACCTACTACTTGCTCACCTCTATTGGACCCCTTAACATGGTCAAATACACTTGGAAAAATATAAAATGCAGTAAATACTGATAATAGTGAAGTTAGGCTATAATAAATAGCATACTTAATTTTTTTTAAACTAATTAAAATTACAGCTACACATATCGTTACAAAAACAGCATAAAGATAAAAATAGTATTGAGTTAGTCCTCCAGCAATCGTTGTCAAAGCAGTAATTATAAGATATTTTACATGATTATTATCTTCTACATATTTTAAGGAAACATATAGTAGAAGCAACTGAATAGCTGTTAACAGAAAGTACATTCTAATAAAAACAAAATTATCAATTGTTGAAATACTCAAGCCGAACATAATAACTGTAATATAACCAATAATTTTATTATTAGTAAAAATACTTATGATTTTATATACAACAATAGCTGAAATAATAAAAGAGAGCAGATTCACTGATAATCCTATCCATTTATTATATGTTCCAATAAATAAAGAAGAAAGGGTATGAATAATAGAATAATATAATGGTGGGTGAACGTCTTGAGATTGATTATAAAATACAGACCCGTATTCAAAAGCAGTATTTGATTGGGTAGCTACCATGTCATAAAGATATGAGGTAGGCAACCACTCGTCAACACGGTTTAATTTTATATTATAATAGCTATTAGATAGTAAATATGATGAAACCTCATCTACATGCATTCCACCTTTTAATGTTCCCATCCAAATCAAAAATATAGATATAACTGCGATAATCAAAATTAAAAGCCAATTATTTCGACATAATTTTTTTATTTTCCCCACATTTTTCCTCCGAAAATTTATAATCTTCCCCTGATAGTTTATTTGTAACGTATTACTTTTGTATATTTAAAAATAGTGTTGGGGGAAATTTTTAAAAATGTCCCACCAGCACTATTTATTATAGAATCATCTTTATTATGAAGGTAATTAAGCTTTACCAGCTGAACCGAAGTCACGTAATGTTTGACGTGATGTTTCAACAATAGCTTCTTTACCAGGACCGATGATTTTACGTGGGTCGTAAACATCAGCATCGTTATTTAATTTTTCACGAACTGCTGCAGTCCAAACTTGTTGTAATTCAGTATTAACATTGATTTTAGCATGTCCACGATCAATAGCTTTTTGTACTTGTTCTAATGGAATACCTGATCCACCGTGAAGTACTAATGGAGCACCTGTTAAATCAGAAATTTCTTTCATTTCATCAAAACCTAATACTGGTTCTCCTTGGTAAGGGCCGTGAACTGATCCTAAAGCAGCAGCTAAAGCATCAATACCAGCTTCATCTACTAAACGTTTACATTCTTGTGGGTCAGCATAGTTAATACCACCAGTAACACCGTCTTCAGTACCACCTACAGTACCGATTTCAGCTTCAACAGAGGCACCACGTTCGTGTGCATAGTCAACGACTTGTTTAGTCATTTCAATGTTTTCTTCTAATGGGAAGTGTGATTTGTCAATCATAACACTTGAATAACCGGCATCGATAGCACGTTTACATGTATCAAATGAAGAACCGTGGTCTAAGTGTAGAGCAACAGGAACAGTAATGTTCATGTTTTCCATTAAAGCTTCAACCATAGGAACAACGACTTCAGGGCCACCCATGTATTTACCAGCACCTTCTGATACACCTAAGATAACTGGTGAATTTTCAGCTTGAGCTGCTTCTAATACAGCTTGTGTCCATTCTAAGTTGTTGATATTTAATTGCGCTACAGCATAGTGTCCTTCTTTTGCTTTGTTAAGCATGTCTGTCATACTTACTAGTCCCATTTTTGTATTCCTCCTATTTATAAATGCATCGGATTAATCGCTCGCACTTATTATAACTCTATTGCAATGTATTTGACAAGAAAAACGAAAAGGTTTCTTAGTTATTTAACTTATTTTATATATAACACTTAAAAAACAAGGATGATAGATTTGATTTCAACCATCCTTATTAACGTCACAACTTACATATCGTCATCGTCGTCTTCATCATCTGATAATTCGGTTAAATCGCCTTCTAGGCCATCTTCTAAATCATCATCATCGTCGTCATCATTAGAAAATGAACTTAAATCAGAAGAATACTCTTCTAGTTCATCGTCATCATCGTCCTGATCATAATCATCATCTTGGTCATCTAAATCTTCATCTTCAGGGTCATCAGATCCGTAGTCAATAAGATCTTTTTCAGTTGAAGCAAAACTACTACTTTTTTTGCGACGTCCTTTATGTTTTTTCGTAATTTCATCATCTTCAATCGTTGAAATAATTTCTTCATCAATTGAATCAACTGGATACCATTCTCGTAGTCCCCAACGGTTATCCCCTAATGAAATAAAACGTCCATCTGCATTCATTTCTGTATAGAACAATGCCATTTTTTCTTCCAATTCATCTTGTGGCATTTCTAGGTAATCTTGAATTGCTACTAATAAATCATCAAATGAATGAACAACATTAGTTTCTTCTAAAAGTGCATACGCTACTTCGACCATAGCAATTTGGTTTTTATTTAAGCCATCGAGTTTTTTTAATTTCACTATGATTTCATCCTTTCAACGAATGATTGACACTTCAGTGCACATCTCTATTATATTACACCAAATCCGTGGTTAATTGCAATGCAGGAAGGCAATGAATTCAATACAATTCTCTTATCACGTTACTTTTTAGAAGCAAAATTTAACCGATGAGTATATACCCCTAACATGTTATCTGCTTGATATAATCGATAAGTAAATTTCACCTCATCAGCAGAGACCTCTAAGTCATCTAAAAATCCTACTAATTCTATCGCCTGTTTTTCAGTTATCGGATGATAATTTAGCGTCGCTTTTTGACGATTAAAATTCAACACGTAATTAACTCCTGTAACACGACGTTTAATCATCACATTATCTTCACCAGTTACTTTAATTTGAACAGTATGGTCTCCTTCTTCGTGAGGTTCAACATACCAAAGATATAATTGTTGTTGGCGTTGATAAATTTTTCCATCCGTTTGCCACTGATTTTTCTCATATGCTTCTTCAACTTGCGCTGTTTGATCAACAATTGATGTGATTTGCAACTCGACATTTGTCGTTTTCATTCCATCCCTCACTTCAAAAATCTATCTTATTTTCAATGAATTAGTCCATTTTAACACTTATTTTAAAATTGGTGTACTCGTTTGATATGTTATAATAAAAGCATTATAAGGAAAGGATTCCGCTATGAATTTAAACACGATTTACCCCCACCACCAAATGATTAATTTAGGAATTGCAGCTCACCAACCATCAAAAGATGAACTCATTTTACCGTTTGCATGGGATGATGCTTTTATGCATGCCTTAAACAAAGACGAACTGGGCGTTCAAGCAGTGTTACATTTCTGGCCAACCGCTCCCACTGTATTTTTGGGAGCAATGGATATGCAAGCCCCCTTTATAGCAGATGGTCTCACTTGGTTAATCCATTCTAAACAATTAATGCCAATATTACGACCAGCAGGAGGCTTAGCCGTCGTTAGCGATCCTGGTATTATTAATTTTACGCTTATCCTTAAAAGTGATGATAAACGTTTGATGATTGACGATGCCTATGCCTTCATGGTAGATCGTATGAATGCCATATTTAAATCATACGGTGAAGTAGCAACAACTGGTGAAGTGGAAACTTCCTATTGTCCAGGAAAGTTTGATGTCAGTATGAGAGGGAAAAAAATAGCTGGCATTGCGCAAAGACGCATTGGAAAATCCATTGGTATTTATGTTTACCTCTCTTTAAGTGGTAACCAAATGGCTCGCGGGGAATTGATTCGTCAATTTTACCAAGAAACCATCAAAGATCAACCAACAACGGTTGATTATCCAGCTGTTGATCCACAATCCATGGCCAATCTTAGTGACTTTATTCCTGAATTGGCGGATAAGACATTATTTTGTCAACGACTAATTAAGAGTATCAGTGAAGGTGAGCAGACAATAACGAAGGACGTTGTTCTTACTACTGAACAGCTAAAACGACCTATCCAACAAATGATTAAACGTAATCAACGCATTCAAAAAGCTATTTCATAATGGAGGGACACGATGCCTATGACGCAAGCTAGTCAGACAATTCCAGAAAAAGTATTTCGTGACCCTGTTCACGACTATATCCATGTTCAACATCAGTTAGTTCTAGACTTAATTAATACTCGTGAGATGCAACGACTTAGACGTATTAAACAGCTAGGCACTTCAAGTTTTACTTTTCATGGAGCGGAACACTCCCGTTTTTCGCATTCTCTAGGCGTTTATGAATTGACGCGTCGTATTGTTGATAAATTCCAACGCAATTATCCGTCCCAAACACCAGACGATGGATTATGGAACGACGACGAACGGTTAGTGGTCCTCTGTGCGGCTTTATTACACGATGTTGGTCATGGGCCATTTTCACATACGTTTGAAAAAATTTTTAATACGGATCATGAAGAAATCACTCAAGCAATTATATTGTCAGAAGAAACCGAAGTGAATACGGTATTGCGTCAAGTAAGTGCTGATTTTCCCGCTAAAATCGCTTCTGTCATTGATAAAACCTATCCGAATCCACAAGTAGTTCAATTGATTTCAAGTCAAATTGATGCGGATCGTATGGATTATTTAATCCGTGACTCCTATTATACGGGAACTAATTATGGTAATTTTGATATGACACGAATTTTACGCGTTATGCATCCTTATAAGGACGGGATTCTCTTTGATTATGCAGGGATGCATGCCGTAGAAGACTATGTCACGAGTCGCTATCAAATGTATATGCAAGTCTATTTCCATCCTGTTTCTCGCGGCATGGAAATGGTACTTAATCGACTCATGCAACGTGCGAATGACCTTTATCATTCTAAATGGGTAAATATTGGACAATCTGCGCCCTTTCTTATTCCCTTTTTTGAACAAAATTGGTCATTAACTGACTATCTACATCTCGATGATAATGTGTTACAAACTTACTTTGCTCATTGGCTAGCTCAAAATGATGATGCTATTTTAAGCGATTTAGCAAATCGTTTTCTCAATCGTAAACCTTTTAAATCCGTCACCTATAATCGCGAGACAGATCAGCACTTGTTAAGCGAATTATGCCAATTAATTGAAGAATTAGGCTATAATACGACTTACTATACGGCACAGAACAGTAGTTTCGATTTACCTTATGATTTCTATCGCCCTGAAGCTAAAAAGCCACGAACTCAAATTGAATTACTCGAAAAAGATGGCACATTAACCGAACTCTCTCAAGCTAGTACCCTTGTTCAAGCCTTTACTGGGAAAACAAACGGTGATCAGCGTTTATATTTTCCTAATGAACTCTATTACGGAAAAAATAAAGCACATGTTTCGCTTTTTGAGCCCATTTTAGCTGAGATTCATCAAATGACTAAAACAGGAAAATTACGTCCAAAAATTTAAGGAATAAAAGGAGTTATTACTATGTCAGAAATTGAGGTTGAAGAAACATCCCTTACCTCTAAAGAGCTCTATCAAAAAAATCAAAACGCCATTAAACAGCTCGAAGCACCATATCAAGATTTTTTCTTTGATTGCCAAGCCTATCTGTATCTATCGACACCGCCAACAGTAGCTGTGGATAATGAATTAAGTAAACTGATTAAGCGTCTACAAATTGCTGAACGTCAAGGATTGTCTGTTGAAGCGGTTATTGGTATGGATGGCGAATCCTATTGTAAAAGTATTTTGCGCCGTATTAAAGCACCCAAATATCGCATTGATGTCAGTGTATGTGTTAAATATGTTGCTCTCTATATCTTACTAACTTTGTTCATTGTTTCTATTTTTGAAAGCATTCGTGGTGGTGTGTACTACGGTGATATCTCAGCAGCTATTCAAATGCCTGTTACGGTGAGTTTACTAGGGGTTCCTCTCCAAATTTTAACATTATTTTCAGCAGGATTTTTTGCGATTCAATTTAGGATGAATCGATCATTCGATGCAACGTGGTATAGTCACGGTAACATTCTTTATTTGTTAGCAACCATTGTGTCATTAGTGGCTGCCGTTACCATTCCATTTATCACTCACTACTATCAAGTCTTTCTTATCAGCTTCCCAGTTTGGTTAATTTGGATTATCGCAATGATTACAGGAAGCTACTTAGCACTTAGTGATAAAGTTCACTTCAGTGATCGCATCTTTACAATGGTCGATAACCATCAACAAGCTCAGGAACAAAAACAAACGGTTGAAGTGGATAATGAAGAAAATAATCAGGATCTTGAAGAAGAGAATACGAGCATTTGGCAAACTATCCGCCTTAAAAATCCATTATTGACTAGAAAATCCTATCGAAAATGGCAAGAACAACAAGAAAAAGAAGAGAAAGCTGCTGAAGATATTCATTCTAAACGCCTAAAATATCGTGACGATACTTCACAAAATAAGGATACTTCTGTTTCTAGTAAAGAGGAAGAAACTAACGATTAGAAGGAGATTGTATGAAAAATATTGCTGTAATTGGCGGTGGGATTGTAGGATCAACTGCCGCCTATTATTTATCTAAAGATCCAAATATAAACGTGACGTTATTTGATTACCAAAAAGGGCAAGCCACAAAAGCAGCAGCAGGTATTATTTGTCCTTGGTTTTCTAAAAGACGTAATAAGCCGTGGTATCGTTTATCGAATCAAGGAGCACACTTTTACTTAGATTTATTACAAGATATGGCAGCTGATGGGTTACAAACAAAAGCCTATCAAAAGAAAACAACATGGATTGTTAAGAAAAAAGAAAAGCTAGCCCATGATTTATTAAAAGTTGGCCATAAGCGACAAGAAAATGCGCCACTCATTCAACAATTAGAAATCATCTCTACAGAACAAATACAATCCGTATTTCCTAATCTTAATCCTGATTTTCATGTTATTGAAACAGATGCTGGAGCTATTATCGATGGTGAGCAATTTTGCCACGACTTACAACAATTAGCCGTTAACAATGGTGCGCAAATTATCGAGGACCAAGTCGCTATCCGTCATCTCTCAGCAAATTCTGTTCAAATTAGTGGTCATCATACAGAAAGGCAAGATTTTTCGGGCGCTATTTTGGTAACAGGGGCTTGGTTAGCTGAATTATTAGAACCCCTCGATTATCATGTAGATGTTCGCCCACAGAAAGGCCAGTTAGCAGTTTACCAAACAACTTATCCAACTGACCAATTGCCTTTAATTATGTTAGATGGAGAAGGAGATATCATTCCCCACCAACAAGGTCAAATCTTCGTTGGTGCGAGCCATGAAGATGATAAAGGCTTCGATTTAACCGAAGATATGAGTCCCTTAACAGAATTGATTGATGAATTTGACCGCTTTTTCCCAACCATGGCCGATATCAAACCAGATCAAATTAAAATCGGAACACGGGCCTATACGAGTGACTATGCCCCATTTTTTGGTCACTTATCTGATGCCCCTCATATTACAGTTGCTAGTGGTTTAGGTTCTAGTGGGTTAACTTCTGGCCCATTAATTGGCTACGAATTAGCTCATTCTTATATTGATGGACAAACCACAATTAATTGGGATGACTATCCAGTGGAAAATTATATTAGTAAAAAGAGATAATTAAAAATCCCTCTACAATAAGTCAAAGATTTATTGTAGAGGGATTCTATTTTTCTTCCTTATTTTGATGCAGATTGTTTTTCTTCACGTAATAAATCACGAATCTCTGTTAGTAAGGCTTCAGTTGGATCAACTTCTTCCTCTTCTTCCTCTTCCTCATGAGTAAAGCGGTTTTTAAGAGAAGCAACTGCTTTCATAACAAAAAATAGTACAATAGAGATAATTAAAAATGTAAAGACAGCTTGCATGAAATTCCCAATTCTAAAGGTAATTCCTGCAACCTTAACTACAATACTAGTAAAATCAGTAGAGCCGAGTGCAGCTTCTACGAAAGGCATAATAATGTCTGAAACCATTGAATTCACAATAGATGTAAAAGCTGACGCCATTACAACCCCAATAGCCATATCTAATACATTACCTTTAGCAATAAAATCACGAAATTCTTTTAACACAATGATACTCCCTCTCATCACACAAATATTATTACTCACTTATTTAATCACAAGTGCACAAGGAATGCAAGAAAAGGTTGTTTTATTAAGAAGAATATCCTAGTTAAATGGGCTTTCCTTTATTACTTATTTCAATCGGTTGTATTTATAATAGCTCTTATAAAATTTAAGTTAAGCTTAATAGAAAATATATAAAATAAAATAACACATAAAAAACAGCACCTTCCTAACACTAGGAAAGAGCTGTTTGGCTAAAGTAAATCACATGAATAATGCCAACCGCAATTAATAAAATAGTCATTAAAAAATGTAATTTTCGATGCATAAATAAAATCGCAATATATTCGCGAAACACACCAAAAAGATGATCAAGAAATGGTGTTTTAGCCCCAATTCCCGCGATATGATACCACCCTTCCATGTTGGCATATAAATGACTGCGATACAGATGATAATTATTCGTCACAAAAGCAGCTGGAGTAGTTTCCATAATATACCCTTTTGCTTGGATTAAAGCTTTCGTATAGCGGAAATTATCATGGGTATTTTGAGCCTCTTCTTCTAAGATAATATGATTTTTATCTAATCCATGCGCTATCAAGTATTCAGCCATTTGTTTAGCTTCACTACTAGCAATATGCTCTATTGTTTGCGCACCTGTTACTATTACTGTGGGCATTTTTCGATGAAGATATTGTTGTCGTTCTACGTATCGCAAAGCCATATCTAAACGAGAAGTTAAATCACGGTTAAGTTTCCCGTCTGCATTTAGTTGTGCACCTAAGACAATGACAAACTCTTTTTTGGCTTCATCTTCCAGTAAAGATAGCCGCAGTGTGACTAATAAATAATTAATAAATAAAAGCACAAAATATGCCATAACAAAACTAGGAAGTGTTATCCAATCTTCATAAGCGGTACCTGGAAAAAATGCTAATAAATAATAAGGGACTGCTAATAAGGCAATAAGTAAAATTCCTAACATGCACCCAATCATCAGTTGAAGACGATTGTTTTCAATTCGATAGAGACGAATAGCAAAACTAATCATCCCTACTCCTAGAATAATCATAATTAACGGTGCCAAAAATAGCGCGACTCGACTACCCGTCATAAATAATTGTTGAATAACCGTATACTCTCCAAAATTAGGGTCAAGGAGAATCGCAATAAATAAAATAACGGCTCCTGCTATCATAATAAAATTATCAATTAAATTTTGAGGAGCTAATACAAAAATGAATACCCCCATCACAAAGAGGGCAAAACTAATTAAATAGAGCACTTAGTCACTTCCTTCAATGTGATAGGCAGTATACACTTCTCGTTTATTTAACTGATTTTCTTTGGCCACTTTTTTAATCGCTTGCTTAGAACTTAAATCTTTCGTTGACATCCACCATTCCACTTGCCAAGACAATGGTTTTTCACGAATCGTTGCTTCTATTCCTTCATCCACTTCATTAGGGGTAGGGTTACCAGCAACAATGAAGCAAATTTCTCCCTTAACATCAGAATGCTCTTCAAAATAAGTCTGCAATTCACTTAATTGTCCTCGTAAAAATTCTTCATGCGTCTTCGTTAATTCACGGACCACCACTGCTTGTCGTTCTTCCCCCCAAGCTGTCACTAAATCAGCAACCGTATTCTTTATCCGAAAAGGTGATTCATAAAAAAGCATCGTAGCCGTTTCATTTTTTAATGACGCCAACATTTCATTTTTAGCATTCTTTTTGCGTGGTAAGAAACCAATAAACTTAAATTGTTCAGTGGATAATCCAGAAGCAATTAAGCCCGTTAAAGCGGCATTAGCTCCAGGTAACGGAACAACAGCGAGTTGATTTTCAACGCAAGCTGAAACTAAATCTGCTCCTGGATCAGAAATAGCAGGCATTCCCGCATCACTCACTTGGGCAATGGTTTCTCCTGCTTGTAAACGGTGAATCACGTCATCTAAACGACTTTTTGAATTATGTTCATGAAAACTCAAAGTTGGTGTTTGAATATCAAAATGATTGAGGAGTTTTTGTGTATGGCGAGTATCTTCAGCTAAGATTAAATCAACCGATTTTAGCGTCTCAACAGCACGAAATGTCATATCATCTAAATTACCAATGGGTGTCGGAACTAAATACAATTTACCACTTGCTATTGTTTGAAAGCTTTGTTGTTGAAACATGCCATTCCTCCTCTATAGGTTAACAATCATCTAAAAATGGGGTTTGAAGATCTAAATCGACTCGCTGTTGACTAGATTGAACAGTAAATGCCTTCACTCCTATTTTTCTTAAGCACCGTTCTTTTTGCAACCGTGTCAATTGTTTGAAACGATATTCACAAGACATTGCCTCACTTCGAGACGCAAAGGCTTTAGTCATTAACATCCGACAAGGTTGGCGTCGTTTGAGTCGTGTATACTTGGCGCCTTTCCTACTTTGATGTTCCTGTTCTCGTCGCTTCGGATTGGTCGTATATCCTGTATACAATGTCTGATCAGCACACGCTAGCACATAAACATAGTGTTTCTTACTCTTGGCCATAAATAATATGCCTTGCTTCCTCAGAATAATTATCATCTACTGTTTGCGTATAAAATGGTGGCAAAACAATTAATCCTTTATCTTGCCCATTTTTCATAAATTCAAGTAATACCGTTTTGGCTGGTTCTCCTGGTTTCGGATAAATAAACTGTAGCCGTTTTAGAATTAATTGGCGAGATTTGCCAGCAACAATCAATTCACTAAGGCGTTCTGGACGATGAACTAAATAAAGTTTTCCTTTTCCTCGTAATAAATATTTTGCTTGGATAAAAATATCTTCTAATGTCATTGCAATCTCATGACGCGCTAATGCTTTTTTATCATTAGGATTTAATCGGGATTCTTCATATAGTTTGAAGTATGGAGGATTACAAGTAATAACATCCACTGCATCTTTCGCAAAAAGCTTATTAGCTGTTTGAATATTCGCTGTATGAATTGTAATTTGATCATCCAAATGATTATGCTGTACTGACCGTCTTGCCATATCAGCTACTTCTTCTTGTAGTTCGATGCCATGAATTGGTGCCTCTGTCTTATCCGACAGTAACAACGGTAACACACCATTCCCTGAACAAAAATCAACAATCAATTGCCGTTTCTTAGGACGAATACGGGCAAAATTTCCAAGCAGCAAAGCGTCAATTGAAAAGGTGAATGCTCCTGTCGATTGAATAATATCTAATTGTTGCGGAATTAGACGATCAAATCGTTCATTCGAATATAATTGCGTCATAATATCTATCCTTTAAGCATCTTTTGTTTGTTTTCCATATAAAATATCCAAGCAGAACATACAAGGTTCATCATTATCTCGACGTTGACCATAGGAAATATTGCAAATATGAAATCCATCATCATAAATATTCATTAAATTTTGTCGAGCTTTTGAAAGACCTAAGTCGCTTGTTTGAGCGATTTCTTCAACTGGCTCATCATTAACTGGTGATGTTAATTGTTGGTGAGATGCATTTAATCGTTCGCGCAAATAATGATTTTCCATTTCTAAATTATGTGACGTTACAAGAACTTCATCCCATTCCTGACTCATTTCTTCAAGTGTTTCGCTCATTTCTTGAAGTTGCGCTTGCATCATTAGTAATTTATCAGACATTTCTTTCTTATTCACGGCACGACACCTTCCTTCACTCTATCATACAAACCTACCACATATCATACCATATTTTGTGCCTCTCTAGTGAAACCAACACAAGATTCTCAAAAAAGTATCGTAAATGTGATTACATTAATGAGCATGGTATACTAATCCAATGAAAGGACGAACAGACTTATGATTACTTTTAACGATATTCATCATTGGATTGATTGTGTCGATGAAACAGAGTATTTTACATTTATTGGGAATTCACAACTCCCCCAAACATATACATTAAATATTATGGAATTGGAAATTGTCCCACTGACTGAGGAGCTCAACTTATTGGAAAGTATTTTTGATGATTATATCGAAGAACTCAATCTTTCCTATTATTCATTCGCTCTTCCTCCTAATGAAGGGATTCCTGAAGACTTACAAACCACTTTATCTCAAAAGCAATATGGGGTGGCGATTAATCAGTTAATGGTATTATCCCCCTCTAATTTCCAACCAACACGATACTCACATCCGACTGTCCAGGTCCAGCCAATTACAGCAGCTACTTTGTCGCAATACTTATCCCTCAATAATCACATTTATCGTGAAATCGCACCTGATTATGTGGATGAAAAAATTAAAGAACTTACCTATTATTTTGAGAATCAAGAAGCGATACAATTAGGAGCTTTTCTGGATAACCGCTTAGTCGGAAGTATGGATATTTTCCCTTCTTCAGGCGGCTTAGAAATTGATAATTTTTCTGTTCTTGATGCTTACCAACATCAAGGGATTGGTCAAAAAATGCAGGAATGGGTGATTGATGAAGCCCAAAAACGCCATTGTCCGATTTTCTTACTAGCTGATGTTGATGATACGGCTATTGAAATGTATAAACGCCAAGGCTATCAATTGACTGATTATCAAATTTCTTTTAATAAAAAAGTTGATTCTAATCATTAACAATATAAAAAGAAGCTGTTTCCCAGCTTCTTTTTATATCTCATAGATTTAATCTTTTTTCCACCATGCTAAAACAAAATATTCTAATGCTCCTTGAACTGTCACTTGTTGCTGAATCATCCGTTGAGTGTGATTAACTAAATAAACTCCTTTTGCGATATCAGCTATCGTTAATTTAGGCAATAATGGTGTCCATTTCGCTTTTTGTTGAGGATAAATTAACTCGTCACTCAACATATCGTTTGCTAAATATTGTGACTCATTTAATTTCATCACTAATAAATCATGCCAAGCCAACCCCATCAATTCGAGCCCTCTTAATGTGTCTTCACGGTCTTTTGTTAACTTGATTAATTGGGTTTGAATAATAGTAAACGCTCTAGGATCACGAATAATTAGTAATTCTAACCATCTCACAATTTGTTTCATTTGTTGGTTAAACAGTTCATCATTAGCCATTTCTTGTGCTTTGGTTATATCATTCGTCAGATGACTAAGAACGCGTGCCATCTGATCTCCCATTCCTACTTCTTTCAATGTCACTTCAAATTGACTAGGATTTAACTGTTGAAAATGAAGGATTTGACAACGTGATAAAATCGTCGGTAACAAGGCATCTTTGTTCGCTGTTAACAGAAAAATAAACATATTAGGATACGGTTCTTCAATGAATTTTAACAAACTATTTGCGGCTTGAGTTGTCATTGTTTCAGCCTGTTCTATCACGAAAAATTTATAGTCGCTTTCCAACGCACTAATCGTTAATTTCTGTTTAATCCCCCGAATTTGGTCGATTTTCAGAGACTGTCCTTCTGGCTTCACATGTATTAAATCTGGATAATCTTCAGATTGGATACGACGACAACGTTGACAATGACCACAAGGTTTATTATCAGCTTGACAAACAAAATAAGCCGCAATATATTTCACTAAATCAATTTGACCCGCTCCAGACATTCCCTCAAATATATAAGCATGGCCAACACGATTAGCTTTTAATACTCGGTCCATCATCGTATATAATTGCGGTTGTTTTTCTTGGATAGCCCATGTGGTTTCTGTCATCGTTACCCTCCTTTTTAAAATATGTCAGGGAATCGCGTTTTAATAATATTCAAGGCCTCTTGCTGCATAGCTTCTGGTGTTTGTGTGGCATCAATTGTCACTACCCGGTCTCCAGCTTTTTGATTTGCAACACGGTACCCAGTCACTACTCGTTCATGAAAAGCAATCTCTTCTCGATCCAAGCGATTCATTTCGTTCGACCGTTGTTCTTTGATTCGTTTGATGCCTTCCTCAGCTGTTAAGTCTAAGTAAATCGTTAAATCTGGCATATGGTCTTCAATGGCAAATTGATTAATAGCTATAATCCCTTCGACACCAATTTCACGACCATACCCTTGATACGCAACCGAAGAATCGACAAAACGATCACAAATCACCACTTGTCCTTGCTGCAAAGCTGGAATCACTTTATTCATAAGATGTTGGCGACGACTCGCTGCATACAGTAAGGCTTCTGCTCGGGGATCTAACTGTGTATGAGTAGGATCTAAAATAATATCTCTAATTTCTTCTGCTAATGGTTCGCCACCTGGTTCACGCGTTAAAACCAATGGCACTGTTAATTGCTCTTTAAGTAACGATACTAACCCTTTAATTAATGTCGTTTTACCAGCGCCATCTGGTCCTTCGATAGTGATAAACGGTGTCATATCAATTTCCTCCTTAACGAATTTCACGACGTCCTTCCAGGGCACGCATTAGTGTCATTTCATCAGCATATTCGATATCACTGCCAACCGATAATCCATAAGCTATCCGTGACACTTTAATGCCAGCTGGTTTGATTAAACGCGATAAGTATGTGGCAGTTGCTTCTCCTTCAGCTGTTGCATTGGTTGCAATAATGACTTCTTTAATTTTTTCGTCTTGTAATCGCGATAATAAGCTAGGAATATTTAAATCTTCTGGGCCAGTTCCTTCCATTGGAGATAAAACACCATGTAATACATGATATTTGCCATGGTACTCATGCATTCGTTCTAAGGACACAACATCACGAACTTGCTCTACTACAAGAATTTGCTCATCGTTTCTTGTTTCATCAGTACAAATATCACAAGGATCATGTTGTGTGATATTTCCGCAAATCGAACAATACTGCAATTCACGTTTCGCATCAATTAACGCGTTAGCAAATTGTAAAACCTCACCTTCTGGCATATCTAAAATATAGAAGGCTAACCGAGCAGCCGTTTTACGCCCAATACCAGGCAACTTCGAAAAGCTATCAATTAAATGAGCAATTGGTTCTGGATATTGCATGTTTCGACCCTTTCTCTTTCAATCTGTTTATTTATCATAATAAAAACCTAGGTATCAATAAACTGCTACCTAGGTCCCTATTTTAGCCTGTAACATTAAAAACCAGGAATATTTTTCGTATATTGACCCATCATATTTGATGTTTCTTTTTCCACTTGTGATAAACCATCGTTTACGGCAGTGATAATTAAATCTTGAAGCATATCGACGTCTTCAGGATCAACAGCATCCGGTTGAATATTAATGGCTTTCATTTTTTTATCACCAGTCATAATCGCTTCCACCATACCTGATGGTTCTTTACCTGTAAATTCTTTCGCTTCTAATTCCTTTTGTGTGTTCTCCACTTGTTTTTGCATCTTTTGCATTTTACGCATCATTTGTTGCATATTTGCCATTCCACCGGCCATATTAATCACTTCCTTATTAATTAGTCGTCTACTATTGTAACAGATTCTTCTCCAAATAGGTCAACTGCCTGTTTCGCAATATCATCTGCTTGTTGATTATCATCTTCAGTTATCCAATCATGATCTGATTGATGGTCTTGGGTCATTGCTTCAGGAGTCGCATCCTCATCTGCCGTTGCTTCTCCGGTTAGCAATTCTTCTGTTCTTCCTTCTTTTCTAGCAGTCACATAATGTTGGCGAGTTTCTTGCCATTGTTCTTGAGTTAAGACATACATTTTACTTTGATGACCAAGCATATTTTCTAGGTGATTTTCAATCACCGCTTGAACTTCAGTATCATCCGCCACTTTTTGACATAAAATATCATAGGCAAATTGAATCACAAATCCTTTAGGACTCGCTGCAGCAGGTTGAGTTTGTTTAAGTAGTGCTGCTTGCATATTAGGTAAACTAGCAATCAAATCTGTCCATACCGCATTTAATTGATCCAAATCAGGGCGAGTTGCCTGATTAAGAACTTGATAAATTTGTGTATAATTAGGTTTAAAGGATTTAGTATGTCGTGACGTGGTTCTTTTTTTCAACTCAGAAGATGATGTCGTAGTTGGATTACTATCTCCCTTAGCAATCGATTGTTTCAAATCAGCAAGTTCACTTTTAAGGCTAGCGAGTTCTTGCATAACTTGATGATTAGCTTCTACCGTCTCATTAGACGTTATTTCTGATGGCTGCTGAGATTGCGTTGGTAAGTCATGTGCGAGTTGAACTGTCACAATTTCTAAATAAATATCCGCTTGTAAAGTAAACCGTATGTCACTTTGCGTTTGTTTAAAGGCATCCATTAGGACAAGAATTTGTGAAACTGACATTTCTTGCCCTAACTGGAAGAAAGCTTCATCATATCGCTGAGTTAATGTTTCTGTTGCCTCTTCATCCATTTCTTTACTCATTAATAAATCACGAGCAAATAATAATTGCTCTTCGACAAATCGTTTCGCGTCTTGTCCTTGTGATAATAAATCTTGTAAAGTCGTTAATGCACGTTGCATCTCACCTTGCAATAGAGCAGTAGTATATTGTAATAGCTGCTCCTCACTCAAAGTTCCCGTAATTTCTCGCGTTAATTGTAACGTGATTTCGCCATCTGAAAAAGAAATCACTTGATCCAATAAGCTTAACGCATCACGCATTCCTCCATTAGCAGCCCTAGCAATGACAGCTAAACTCCCTGGTTCAACTGCAATCTCTTCTTGCTCTAAAATATAGGCTAACCGTTTTTCAATCGTCTGATGATCAATCCGTTTAAAATCAAAGCGCTGAGTTCGAGAGATAATGGTTGCTGGAATTTTATGTGGCTCAGTCGTTGCCAAAATGAAAATCACATTAGCAGGAGGTTCTTCTAACGTTTTTAATAAAGCATTAAAGGCTCCAGTTGATAACATGTGAACCTCATCGATAATATATACTTTATATTCCGCTTCAGTTGGCGCATAACGCGCTTTATCGCGAATTTCGCGAATTTCTTCTACACCATTGTTACTGGCGGCATCAATTTCAACAACATCACTTAACGTTCCTTCAGTAATTGCGCGACAAATATCACAAGTATTACATGGCTCCCCATGTGTTTGATTCGGACAATTAATCGCCTTAGCAAAAATTTTAGCGGCACTTGTCTTACCCGTTCCTCTCGGTCCTGTAAATAAATAGGCATGACTCGTTTTACCGGATTGAATCGCATGACTCAACGTTTTAGTGACAGCTTCTTGCCCGACTAAATCTTGAAAACGTTGGGGGCGCCAAACGCGGTATAATGCTTGATAACTCATACTTGCCTCTCCTTACCTCTCTCAATACTAGTCTCATTATACGGAACTCAATCATTTTATTCAATCTTTCACGGAAGCAAAAAAGGAGGTATGTAGCCTACCCTCTAAAAGTCGTACATTAAGTACGACATTATGGGGTTACTACCTTTCCCTCCTTTTATTTCAATATGATTAGTTAAAGTGATGCTCACGATATTTCTTCAAATAATTAATCGCACGTAATTTCAGAAAAATACGCCGTTTTAAATTTAAATCGGGTTGGTAACTTAATGGGTTTCCCCATTTTCCGTCAGCAATATGTCTTTTAGCATCTTGTAAAACTGATTCATTAGTCACGTAACGATCTAACACTCTTTCTGGGACAAGGCTAAATAAAAAGTCTTCATTTAAATAATAAAGATCCTTATGTTTATGATAAATCAAATCATCGACTAGAAATTCAGCCATATTATGTCCTGTCGCTGTTGTATAATAACTTGAGCGACCTTGACGCAAATTCACTTCAAAAATTTTAAATGTTTTGTCACGGGCATCGTACTTCAAATCAAAATTAGCAAATCCTGTATAATTCAAATTAGTTAGAAACGTTACTAATTGATTCATCACGTCTTTATTAAATCGTGTTAGCAATGCCGTATAGTTTCCAACTGCTGAAGGTTGCGGTTCTTGAGTAACGACTTGAGCAAACGTAATTAATTGTGGTTCACCTTGCGAATTAGCGTAAAAAACCGCGTCAAACATGTAAGTATCATCGCCAGGAATGTAATCTTGGATGATTAATTCATCCGTATATCCTGCTGACTTTATCATTTCAATGACTTCGTCGAGTTCATTGGCTGACTCCACTTTATAAACTTTTTCTTGTCCAGGAAAATCTAGAGCAAAGTAAGCAACACCATTGTTAGGTTTAACAACCACTGGATAAGTAACTTCTCCCGTAAAAGGTAACTGACTATCACAATCATAATAATAAGTTTTAGGGATAGGCATCTCATAATGTTCACATGTTTGATAAAAATCCTTTTTCTCAAATAAAGCATCACGAACTTCTGGTTTTGGAACATTCAGTAGGAAATCTTGACGCAATTCATCTTGATGGTCAATAATCAAATTTTGATATTTATCATTAGTACCAATCAAAATTAAATACTCAGCGTCAGATTTCACCCCCTCCGCTACCTTTTTTAAGGTTCGCTTAAAAACAGCTGGGTCCTCGAAATCTTCATCGAAATAGACAGCCTTCTTCAATCCGCTATTTCGTGTAAATTGTACCTCTTCCTTACCGACTAGAACAGATTGTACCCCATAAGCTTCATGAAACGATGTCATCATATTATAGGCATTCATATCGGTACCGACAATAATCGGTAAAAACTTTTCCATACTAACCTTCCTTTGAGTCGAAATTAAACATTTAAAAATAGTATATCGTATTCATTTAACATTTTAATAACAAACAAAATAAAACCTCTTAAAGTAATATCGTTGTCTTACTTTAAGAGGTGTTTGTTTCCTATCAATCTTATAGCACAGAATGGACAATGCTTAGAGCTGCTTCGTTCCCGATCTGACCCGGTTCACATCTCCACCCTTGCCATAAGGCCTTTCGGCACTTAGTAGTGTATCATATATTGACTCTTGGTTCAAATGATTTTCTAAATAGCGGACGAAACATTTTAATAAACCAAAAATAAAACTTCCTAATGCGATGGTTACAACAATTCCTACCAATTGTCTTTCTACTTGTTGCCCTGAAAACATCAATCCACAAACTAGTGCACTCATAGCTCCTCCAATTCCATTCATTGAAAAAGAATCGACACTATCATATATCGATATACGCGACAATAGATGGCGCTGACTCCAATTAATCGTTAAACAAGACACGCCGCAAATTACCATCACTTTAAATGGGGAGACAATTCCTACAGCTGAAGTTGACGTCACCAGCCCACAAATCATACCGTCACACAAATCACTTAATTGAATACGCCGATGACTAAAATAGCCGACAATTCCCATTACGATAACTCCTATCACAATGCTAATCATAGAATTGAGTAATGCCAACATCGCTTCATTATTAAATCCTTTTGCAGGAGCCATATTAAATGCGAACCAACCAAAAGCAATTAATATCGAACTAATAAATTGCCACGGGTAATCTTTAGGTATTTCTCTGGCATCCTCACTTGGTGGCGAAAATAACCAAGCAAATAAATAAGCAACAAATCCTGCACTTAAGTGAACAACAAGTGCTCCAGAATAATCGATCACGCCTAATTGAGCTAACCATCCTTCCTTAGTCCATATCATATGAGCTAAAGGTGCGTAACATCCTACTATCCAAATTGTGATAATGAAACATAAGTCTCGTATTCGACATCGGTCAATTATTCCTCCTATCAGCATTGTAATCGCATATAGACAAAAGCATAATTGAACAAACATTTCCTTAATCATTGATGGATTAATTATTGACTCAGTAAACAGTTTTAACCATCCCAAAGACCAATAACCGATAAAACCATTACCGTCATTAAAAGCTAGCGGATATCCTATCAATAACCAAGTTGTAATTCCTACAATCATAGCGCTAAAGAAACGTTTAAGTATTTGTTCTTTCGCAACATGCGGTAACATCGCCATATAAAGTAATCCGACAGCAAAAATCATGACCCACATATTTAAAAAACATAGCCATTCAAACATATAACCCTCCTTGTTGACAAACAATAAAAATAACGTTACGATTAAACCGTAACTATTACGATTTAATTATACTTTTATCGATTTGTCAATGAAAGGATTACCTATGTCAAAACATTATAAAGTAGCAATTATTGGAGCTGGTGCAGCTGGTATTGGAATGGGATGCCTTCTCAGTCAATTCAATTGGAATGATTTTATTATTTTAGAACAAGAAACCATTGGAAATTCTTTTTTGCATTGGCCTGAATATACACGTTTTATTACACCATCTTTTACAACTAACGGTTTCGGATTCCCAGATTTAAATGCCATCGTCCCTGATACGTCACCTGCTTATACTTTTGGCAAAGAGCACCTATCTGGTAAAGAATATGCCACCTATTTAAAAGGAGTCGCAACTTATTACGAATTGCCAATCAAAGAACATAGTCAAGTGACACTAATAAAATCCCAACCCACCTTCTATGTAATTAAAACCGACCAAACAACGTATACTGCCAACTACGTCGTTATGGCAACTGGAGAATATGGTTACCCCCATATGGCGGATATTCAAGGAAACCATCTCGCACGACACTATAGTGATATCCAAAACATTGATCAACTACAGGGGCATCATTTTAATGTTATTGGTGGAAATGAAAGTGCCATTGACTTAGCAACGAATTTATATCTAAATGGCAAAGAAGTCAATATTTATACCGATCATACTGGATTAGATAGCCACGTTCCTGATCCTAGCATCAATTTAGCTCCAATTACCAAAGAACATTGGCAACGAGCTAACCGTTACCGTCAAAATATCCCTGTGTACACGAATCATCAATTAAAATTTATCGATAAAACCCAAGAGACCTATCGACTAACATTTACTAATGGCGAACAAATAACATCAGCTACACCACCGCTATTAGCTACTGGATTTGAACCTATTATTAAACGTCAGTTTTATCATCTATTCGATTTTATGCCCAATGGTAAACCACTCTTAACCGCTCAAGATGAATCCACTTGTGCTAAAAATATCTTTGTTATTGGTCCTAGTGTTCAACACAATCAAGTTATTCTTTGTTATATTTATAAATTCAGACAACGTTTCTTACCGATTATCGAAACGATTGCTCAACGCGAAAAATATCCTTTAAATCCTAAAATCATTTCTTGGTATCAACAAAATGCGATGGCAATGAATGAACTAGACCCTTGTTGTGTGAACTGTCATTGTTAATACAAAAAAGGCCTCCCACTAATTAAAATAGCGGGAGGCCTTTTAGGTGTGTTATTCTTCTTCACCCATATCTTTAACTTTCATCATTCGTGTAATTGAAGCCCGTTCGTCTTCTTCGAGTTTCATTTCGATATATTTTATCGTTTCTTGATGATCAGGAATCATCCGATGCTCTAAAGCATTTACTCGACGACGAGTGCTTTCAATTTCATCAGCCATTAATTGACATGTTTTTTCTATCTCACTTAATTTCAATAAATTAGGTAATACAGCATTCATAACATTTAATGACTCATCGAGTTCACTTGACGTATTCAAGTAACCGTAAGATAAATCTTTTTCTTTATCTTCTTTTTCTTCAGAATAATGAAATTGCATTTCTGGGACAGTAACACTCATAACATTTTTCCGATGAATTTCTAACGTTGCTTCTTGAGTTGGAATAGCAACTAATTCATCAACGAAAGCATCATTCATTGTTGAAGAAGCAAGAACAAAGTTTTGTAAGGCACCTGATAGTTCTTCTTCAACTTGTTTTCTTAATTCATTGTTTTCTTTAATTAAATCAATAAACTGACGCATCAATTCGTCTTGTTTATCTTTTAATAATTTATGCCCACGCTCAGCGACATCTAAACTTTCTTTTAGATTGCTAAGCTCCATACGAGTTGGTTTGACGTTTAATGCATTCGCCATTTAAACATCACTCTCCTTCAGGCATATATTTTTCAATCATATCATCTTTAATCCGAGTTAATTCAGATTTCGGTAAGATACTCAATAATTTCCATCCTAATTCTAGCGTTTCTTCAATTGAACGGTTAGTATCAAAACCTTGGTTGACATATTCTTCTTCAAATGCATTGGTAAATTTCAAGTAAAGTTTATCCGTATCAGATAAAGCGGATTCCCCTAACACGACAGATAACTCTTTAGCTTCTTTACCTTTCGCATACGCTGCGAATAATTGGTTCATTGTTGAAGAATGGTCTTCACGTGTTTTGCCTTCACCAGTCCCTTTATCTTTCAAACGAGATAAAGAAGGTAACACATTGATTGGTGGTTCAATCCCTTGGTTATTAAGATCATTATCTAAAATAATTTGTCCCTCAGTAATATAACCTGTTAAGTCAGGAATTGGATGGGTAATATCATCTTCTGGCATCGTTAAAATAGGAATTTGGGTAACAGACCCTTTACTTCCTTCTAAACGACCAGCACGTTCATATAATGTTGAAAGGTTAGTATATAGGTAACCTGGATAACCACGACGACCAGGAACCTCGCGACGTGCAGCTGATACTTCACGTAACGCTTCACAGTAGTTTGTCATATCAGTCATGATAACAAGCACGTGCATGTCTTTTTCATAAGCTAAGTATTCAGCAGCTGTTAAGGCAATTTTTGGAGTAGCTAACCGTTCAATGGCTGGGTCATCCGCTAAGTTAACGAACATAACAGAACGATCAATCGCACCTGTTTCACGGAATGAATCCATGAAATATTTAGATTCTTCAAAGGTAATTCCCATCGCTGCAAAAACAACGGCGAATTTTTCGTCATCATTTAATACCGTCGCTTGACGAGCAATTTGGGCTGCTAATTCTTTATGTGGTAAACCTGATCCTGAGAATACCGGTAATTTTTGACCACGAACTAGAGTATTTAGATGGTCAATCGTTGAAATACCTGTTTGAATAAATTCATCTGGATAATCACGAGCCATTGGATTGATTGCTTGACCGTTAATATCTAGACTTTCATCAGGAATAATTTCTGGTCCATCATCAATTAAGTTACCTAACCCATCATAGATACGACCAATCATATCTTCAGAAACACCAAATTCTAGTGGGTGTCCTTTGAAACGAACTTTTGTTTCTTGTAAGTTAATTCCTGAACCGCCACCATAAATTTGGACAACTGCTCGGTCCTCTTCAATTTCTAGTACTTGTCCGATTCGTGTTTCACCGTTTTGTAATTGGATTTCGACAAGTTCGTCATAGCTGACATCCGCAACATCATCGACAATCATAAGAGGTCCATAAACGTCAGAAACTGTTTTGTATTCTTTTAACACTATTCTTGACCTCCTTTTTGAATAGTTGCTCCAATTTGTTCATCAATATCAGAAAGAATGGTATCAAATTCTGCAATATCATCTTCATGAATATATTTCATACGACTAATTTTTTCACGAACTTCTTTTGTTCCTTTCAAGATTTCATCGTAATAAGCACCAACATCCATTGCTTTACGTGCTTTTTCAGAGAAGTGTAAGATGACAGATAACATTTTAGTTTGTTTTTCATCAGATGTTGTTGTATCGACATCATCAAAGGCATTTTGTTGTAAGTAGTCTTCACGTAACATCCGAGCAACAACTAATGTTAAACGGTCTGATTCTGATAAAGCATCCACACCAACTAAACGAACAATTTCTTGTAGTGAACTTTCTTCACTTAAAATACCCATTGCTTGGCGAACCATGCCTGACCAGTCAACACCACGTTCTTCTGATAAGTGTTTTGTCACGTCATTTTGGTATAGAGAATATGAATCCAACCAGTTAATCGCTGGGAAGTGACGTTGTTGTGACAAGCTAGAATCTAATCCCCAGAACACTTTAACAACACGTAACGTATTTTGAGTAACGGGTTCTGATGTATCTCCCCCTGGAGGTGAAACGGCACCAATAGCAGTAACAGATCCCGTACGATCGTCATGTCCTAACGTTTGGACAATACCAGCACGTTCATAATATTCAGCAATACGTGATCCTAAGTAAGCTGGATAACCTTCATCACCAGGCATTTCTTCTAGACGACCAGACATTTCACGTAACGCTTCTGCCCAACGTGAGGTTGAGTCGGCCATAATCGCTACAGAGTATCCCATGTCACGGAAGTATTCTGCAATCGTAATACCTGTATAAACAGAGGCTTCACGCGCAGCTACCGGCATGTTTGATGTATTCGCAATTAATACCGTACGTTCCATGATGGATTCTCCAGTTTTAGGGTCAACCAATTCAGGGAACTCATTAATTACGTCAGTCATTTCGTTACCACGTTCACCACAACCAACATAAACAACGATATCAGCATCCGCATATTTAGCGATTTGGTGTTGAACAACTGTTTTACCTGCTCCGAAAGGTCCAGGTACGGCAGCTGCTCCACCTTTAGTAATTGGGAAGAAAGTATCAATTACCCGTTGCCCAGTTGACATAATACGGTTTGGTGCATATTTTTCTTGAACTGGACGTCCTTGACGTACCGGCCATTTTTGCATCATGGTAAAATCTTTTACACCATTTTCAGTTTCTACTTGATAAACTGTATCTTCAATGGTAAATTCGCCACTTTCGATACTTGCCAATCGACCAGAAACGCCAACTGGAACCATAATGCGATGCTCAACAACTGGTCCTTCTTGGACAGTACCAACAATATCACCAGCAGTTACTTCGTCACCAACAGACATTTTTGGTTCAAATTCCCATTTAGCAGAACGATCTAAGGCATCAACCCGTACACCACGTTGTAGGAACCATGAGTCTGTTTGTGTCATAAAATCTTGCAATGGACGTTGAATCCCATCAAACATCCGTGTCAACATACCAGGACCTAACTCAACTGATAGTGGTTCTCCTGTTGTCTTAACAACTTGGCCTGGTTTTAATCCTGATGTTTCTTCGTAAACTTGGATAAACGCTGTGTCCCCGTGCATTTCGATAATTTCACCAGTAAGGTTTAAATCCCCAACTAAACAAATGTCACGAACAGCTGCTTCATCCATCCCACTTGCTTTAATCAGTGGTCCAGAAACTTCAATAATTTTTCCGTCTTTCAAAGCTGTTCCTCCCTCTTAATCTAATATATTTTGTCCAACCGCTTTTTCAACATTGCGGTTTACACGTTCTTTCGCAATACCTAAACTTCCTTGATGAGAAGGGATAAGAATAATTGCTGGAATAACTTTCGTATCATAACGACTGATTGTATCGGGAATTTGTTTCGCCATCGTTTCGGTTAAATAAATCACCCCATACGAATCTTTCGCTAATTTATCCACTGCTTCTCTCGCTTGTTTAGCATTTGCTACTGGATATGAATCAAAGCCGATTAATTGAAAAGGAACAACGACATCTTTTTCACCGACTACACCAATTTTATAAGCCATAGATAGGTCGCATCCTTTCTTCAATTTGATCTTTTTCTAAACCATAATCTTTTGCGGTTAAAATTAAACGAATATTACTTACTTCATTTTCTTTAAAGTAAAGATAAGCCAGACTAGGCATTGGTCCAAAAGCTTGTAAGTTAGCTTGTTTCATTAAGTCTGCTTCAATTTCGCTAATTGTCGCATCAACAGACACTAAATCGACATTTTCGCCTGAACCAACATATTCATTTAATGGCTCACCATATGGCAATAAAGCAAAACGTTCAATAATACCATCATAATCATTATGATCTGCTAAAGCCATCAACTCTTCTTGAGAAACAGATCCGTTATCATTAATAATATTTCTTAAGAAACCTTGAGAACGGCCTTGTTTCATTCCTCTAATTAAAGTTGATAGGTTTTGCAAATTAATCACGACATCAATATATTCTTCGACATCAGCTGAAGAAATATCTTCTTTAATTGCCGCGATATGTTCAAGATAAGCATTATCTAACATAATAGAAATCCCATTCACATCTTCATAATCATTGTAATAGGATTTAACTAATTCAATATTATGACGCATCACTTGATGTAATGTTTTACCTTCGCTCGTTTTAATCGCATGGCGTAAGGTGTCCACATCATAACGTCCAAATGGTAAATACATCCGACTTAAGTCTTTATCCGCATACCATTCTTTAAATAGAACTTTTAGATTATGATAATCATAACGCAAAGCAAAGATATCAACTATCGCGTCATCAGGGATTCCTGCGTATAATTCCCGATAAATTTCTTCTAGACTTTGATTTAAAAAGCTCTCAAAATCTTTTGTTTCTAAAATGTCATCAGGCACATGGTAATCCATTTTCCGTAACACTGAAATAGCTTCTTCAAGAGAATCGGCGCGTAGCATAGCTTCATAATCAGAAGAAGTTAGAAAAGTGGACTCTCTAACTCGAACCGTGGTGTTAATCGCACCATAAGCTACATCTTGCATAGTTCCACTCCTCTCTTAAAATCCTCGTTTAGCAATTTCTTGAGCTAATTGATCTTTAAGCTCATCAATAATTGCTTCATAAGTAAAGTTATAGTCCATACCTTCACTTGCTAAGATAAAACCACTTTTGTTTTTCAATGATTGATCAGCAAAAACCAATCCTGAAAATTCTGTTTGTAGTGCTTCTTTATCAGTTGTTGATAGAATGTCTTGGCTTTTATCTCCCAAATGGATAGTTGCATTTTTATTCGTATCAACTTGGTTTAGAGCACCACGAATCAATTCTTTAAACTCATCACTACTCATTTGATTAAGTGCCGTAACACTATCTGAGTAAACGGAACGAATTAATTGTTGTTTTGCTTTTAACGTTTTATTACGTAATTCATTAACATAACTTTGTTTATCACGTTGTAACTTCGCATCAGCAGCTTTTTCATTATGTTCTTTACCAGCTGCTATTTTTTCGTCAATTCGGTTCATTTTTTCATTTTTTTCTTGATCAAGTTTTTCAGCGTATTCATCATAATCTGCTTGATGCTTTGCTTTTACTTTATCTAATACCGATTGCGTTAATTCTTGAATATCTGCCACTCGTAGTCCTCCTTTCTTGTTTTGCTTCAGCTAAGATTAAACTGATAAAACAAGTAAGAAAGAAATAACGAAGGCTAAGATAGCGTAAGTTTCAACCATGGCAGCATAAATGATACCATTTGATGTATTTTCAGGACGTTTTGCTAAAATTTGTAATGCTGATGTAGATACTTGTCCTTGGTATTTACCAGAAATTAAACCAACAAAACCAATTGGTAGACCAGCCATGAAGTATTGTAAACCTTGGGCGAAATCAACACCGCCTGAAATTTGTAAGTAAATCATGAAACCAACTACGAAACCATATAAACCTTGAGTACCTGGTAATAGTTGAAGAACTAATGATTGACCAAATTTTTCTGGTTGTTCTTTAATTAATGCTGATGCAGCTTCACCAGTTTGACCAACACCACGAGCAGAACCCATACCAGAGAAAATAACTGCTACAGCGATACCTAACATCGCAAAAATTTCGCCACCATTGTCAACAAAGAAAGTAATCCAGTTTTCCATAATTATTTATACCTCCAAAAAATTAATTATTATTTTTAACATCTTTTAATCGAATATGTTCTTGTAACGTTTTAATTGGTGAGAACGCACGTCCGCCACCTTCGTAGAATTTACCAAAGAATTCAACGAAAATTAAACGAGCGCCATGGACATAAGCACTCAATAATCCTAATAACATATTAAAAATATGTAAGAATGCTAAGATGACAATCCCAATTGTAAATCTCGCGGGTGCTGGGAAGAAAGCAATCAACATGTTAAACGCTAAAGCGATACTACCACTTGATACCCCAAGAGCCATTAACCGTGTATATGAAACGAAATCCCCAATATAGTTAGCAATTCCGTATAAGTTATAAGCTCCTAGTCCAGCTCCTAATAAGGTTTTATCATTAAGAATCATTGGAACAACAATCATACCGATTGCCGCAATAATAGCTGTCCATTTACCAATTGTAAATAGTAATGGAATATCCATCGCAAATGATGAACCAACTAGCATGACAATTAAGCCAAGTAGTAATAGTAACCATCCTAATCCATCACTATAAGCACTCTCATAATCTTTATCACGAGAAGCCGAATAAGTTTTTAAAATTAATCCTAAGAAAATATGAACTGTACCAAAAATAATAGATAAAAGAATAACTAATTCAACATCTTCTGTTGGATTCACTAATTGGAATGGCAAGGCCGCTCCGAAAATAGACCCATAAATAAGTCCCCAAATCATCGTCGGATAACTTAAAATATGACCAAATTTCATAAACCGTTTAGGACCTGGTTTTAGGTCCATCATTTTAAGTGCAAATAATGTCACAATCCACATAATTAATCCATAACCTAAGTCTGCCATCATCATTCCGAAGAATAAAATGTAGAAAGGCGTTAAGAAAGGTGTCGGATCAATTTCTGTATATTTAGGTAAACTATACATTTCCGTAACGGTTTCAAACGGTCTAATAAATGCATTATTTTTTAATTTGATTGGGACATCATTATTTTCAATTTCATGATTTGAAATTTCTTCTGTTAATAACACAACATCTGAGTAGTCATGGTCAACTGTTGATTGAATACTTGCATATTCATCTTCAGGCACCCAACCACTAATCACTGTTAAAATATCACTATCATAAGTGAGATTTTCAGCAGTTTTTAATTGTGCTTGATTATAGAAAACTTCGGCAGCTAATTGTAAGGTTTCTCGTCCTGATTGAGACGATTGTAAGGATTTAACAACTTCCTCTTCGTCTTTAATCAATTGCTTACGTTCATCTTCTAATTTTTTAAAACTAGCGTCGGGAGATTGTTCATAAGGATAATCCCATTCGCTAAAGTTTTGTTCATTTAATACTCCAGTCACATCAGTGTCTGTCGTATTATCCACAAAAACAACTAATCCAATTTCTGTTTCATTAGCATAAACTTCAGCCACACTTAACCCATCAGTTGCTTCTAGTGCTTTCCATGCGGTTCGATTTTCATCATTAGGAATTGTTCCTAAAGTCGCATCAAAGTATTTAAACGAAGCAAATGTGCTAGGGTCAACAGGCAAGCTACGCCAATTTGCTAATTCACTTTGTCTTTTCTCAACGGCTTCACGTTCATCTTGAATAGCAATCCGTCGTTTCTTCAAGGATTCAATGTCTTCTATTAGCTCTTTGGCATCATCTAAATTAACGGATGCGCTTAATTCATCCATTGACATCACTGGACGTTTGGCTAATAGTTTATCCTTCAACGATTGTTTTTGCCGATATTGAGACAATACACTCAAACTCTCCTCAGCACGTTCATACCAAGTATAATATTCAACATATGCTTCAGATGACGTTCCTTCCACATGAAATTCATCTTCAGCTAGTTCACTCGGTAAATCGCGCACTTCGACATTTTGTAAAGTCTGCATATCACGCAAGATGGATGCTTTAAGTTCAGGTTCAGCAACAATTGAGATTTTTCTCATTTTAGCTATTGCCATAAACTTTTTTCACCTCTCCAACAACGTAATTAATGAGCTCGCTTTTCTTCGCTTGAAAATCACTATCCATTTTTTGAATGGTTTCTTGATTTTCATTATCTTTGGCTTCTTTAAAGCTTTCCAGCTCGGAAGCTTTTTCACGTTGCAAATCATCTTTATGTTTTGCAAGAATATCGTCCGCCTCAGATTTATGCGTTTCAACTGCTTGCTCATTATCAGCTTTAAGTTGTTCGCGTTTGTCTTTGAAGGCTTCTTCAATCGCTTTGGCTTCTTTTTCTGTTGCCACAACCGTATCAATTGTACTACTTCCCAAAAATTCCACCTCCTAATTCATGCATACGCTTCATTATAACATTTTTTTAACACCTTTTTAAGTCGTTACGCTCTACAAATAGACATTCTAAGCGGTTTCGTACAGTTTCTTCCTATTTAACTATAAGCATGAAAAAATTTTTATTTGTTACTCTAACAACACTTATTATTTACCCTTTATCCTCATTTTCTATTGCTCGTTTTGCTTTTTTCATTGCTTTCTTTTCTGCACGTAATTGCTTAAAGAAATTTTGTAAAAGAGCTTTAGTGTCATCGAGCAGGACGCCACCAGTCACTTCAACTTGATGGTTAAACCGTGAATCAGTCAATAAATTCATTAACGTTCCTGCTGTTCCACCTTTTTGATCATAAGCGCCAAAATAAACATGGCGAATTCGACTTAAAATCATGGCCCCACTACACATTGGACAAGGTTCTAGAGTGACATATAAATCACAATCAGCTAATCGCCAATTGTCTAAGGTATGATTGGCCTCTTGAATAGCTAACATTTCCGCATGAGTGGTTGCGTTATGACTCGTTTCTCGTAAATTATGGCCACGTCCAACAATCTGGTTCTGATACACAACGACTGCTCCAATAGGTACCTCACGTAATTTCTCAGCCTTTCGAGCTTCTTTAATCGCTTCTCTCATCCAATATTCATGGACTCGACGCTCTTTGGCTGTCCATTGGTTTGTATCTGTATTCCCTTCTTCAGTTGATGTCATTCATTCACCTCCAATCATTAAATAGTTTATCATGTGTTTTTAAATATTTAGAGCACAAAAAAACTGATTACCTCAAAATGATTGTACAATCATTTTAGGCAACCAGTTTAATAGGCTACAACTGCTTATTTTTCTAAACGAACAATTAATTTATTCAATAGATAAACTAAGAATGTCGTAATGACTCCAGCTCCTGCAATATACGCCCAAGTAATTCCACGTAAACTTTCTGTTCCGATAATTGTTTGCATAAATGGTGCATAAACAGCGACTAATAATAGTAGTACTGAAACTACAATCGCACCAACTAAGAATTTATTCTTGAATAATGTTCGGTCTAAACCAAAGCGTGAGGTTTCGCGAACATTGAAAATATGCATTAATTGAGCAATCGCCATGAAACTAAATACCGCTGTTTGACGATATTCTAAAGTTAAACTTTCATTTTGTCCTAAGAACATAAAGAATGCAAATGAGGCTAATCCAATAACTAATCCACTAAAAATAATTCGTCCTAAAAATTGTTTATTTAGCAATCCTTGATTACTATCACGTGGACCACGTTCCATAATATCTTCTTCACCAGTTTCAAATGCAATCGCCATCGCTGGTCCGATATCAATCATCAAGTTTAAGAATAGAACATGTAGTGGCATAATTGGTAACGGTAATAAGAAGACAGTTGCTAAGAAAATGGCTGTAATCTCTACCATGTTACATGAGAATAAGAAGGATACATATTTTTTAATGTTTTCAAAAATAATACGTCCTTCACGAACCGCATCAACAATCGTTCCAAAACGATCATTCGTTAAAATCATATCGGAAGATTCTTTTGCGACTTCAGTTCCGCGAATACCCATAGCAACTCCGATATCTGCACCGTTTAATGCTGGGGCATCATTTACTCCGTCCCCTGTCATCGCAACAACTTCGCCTTCTTTACGTAAGGCTTCAACAATTTGTAATTTGTTTTCCGGAGAAACACGAGCAAATACAGCAGTTTCTCTAATTTTCTCTACAAAATCATCTTGTCCGTACGCTTCATCAATTTCTTTACCTGTCATCGTATTTTCGCTATTGTTAATACCAATTTCTTCGGCAATAACAGAAGCTGTTTTTGGATGATCACCAGTAATCATTTTGACTTGAATACCAGCATTTTGGGTTAATTCAATAGACTCTTTAACATCTTCACGTGGTGGGTCAATAATTCCGAATAGACCAGCCATGGTAAATTCATTCGGATGATTTTCGACAATCTCTTCGATTGATTTTCCTTTATCATTTCCTTCAACTTCTAAACTAGCTAAAGCAATGACACGTAATCCGTGCTCTGTTAATTCTTCATTGTATTGTGACCAAGTATCATGGGTTTCATCAGACATATCCGTCATATCGAATAGCACATCTGGTGCCCCTTTAATAACTACAATTTCGTTTGGTCCATCGTAATGAACGGCCATATATTTAGCTTCAGAATCAAATGGAATTTCATCAATTCGTTCATAACCCGCATCTTTAATAACATCACGAGTAATGTCCATTTTTTCAGCTAATACTGTTAATGCCCCATCTGTAGGGTCACCAATAATGTCATACTCACCATTATCTTCTTTTGTTAACTCAGCATCACTTGCCCATAATCCATAAGCAATCATACTTTTTAGTTCGGTATGTTCATCTAAATTGACTTCTTCGCCATCTTTAGTAATTTTACCTTCTGGCGTATAACCTGTACCAGAAACATCATACTCAGTATTATCGGCTAAGCGAATTTTTTGAACTGCCATCTGATTTTCAGTTAACGTTCCAGTTTTATCACTAGCAATGACTGACGTTGATCCTAATGTTTCTACGGCTGGTAATGATTTCACCAAGGCTTTATGTTTAGCCATTGTTTTCATACCACGAGATAATGTTATCGTTTCTACCGCTGGCATTGCTTCTGGAATAGCAGCTACTGCTAAAATAACAGCAATATGGAACATTTCAGTCAATTCTTGACCTGTAATCAATCCAGTAATCAATACCGAAATCCCAGCAATGGCTGCCGCAACAATAATGACTTTACCTAATTTATCTAGCTCAATATCAAGAGGTGTTTCATTTTTCTCACTGTCGTGAAGCATTTCGGTAATTTTACCAACCTCGGTATCCATACCGGTTTCAGTAACGACTGCTTCTCCAGTTCCTCGGGTAATTGCGGTTCCTTGGAAAACCATATTTAAACGGTCACCAATTCCCTCTTCATCTTCGAAGATTTCTTCAGCATCTTTATCAACCGCTTCTGATTCACCTGTTAAGGCTGCTTCAATCGCTGCTAAGTTTTTCGTTTTTATTAAACGAGCATCTGCCGCAACAGCAGCACCTTCGCCTAAAATTAAAATATCACCTGGTACAATGTCAGCTGAATCAATTTCTTGTACTTGGCCATTACGACGAACTTTAGCACTTGTTGATCCCATACTTTGAAGGGAATCTACTGATTTTTGGGCTGAATATTCCGTAATAAACCCGGTTAATACTGATAAAATAATCGCAATGATAACAGCAAAGCCTTCAATTGGTTCTCCAGTTAAGAAAGATAATAACGCAGCAAATAATAATAAGTAAACGATGAGGTCATTGATTTTATCCCATAAAATCTCCCACCAACTCATTTTTTCTTGCTCTTCTAACTCATTGGTCCCGTATTTTTCTCGCGCTGATTCTACTTGATCATCATTTAATCCTTCGTCTTGCGAGACATCAAATTCTTTTATCGTTTCGTCGATAGTATACTGATAAAACTCTTTTTCAGACATTTCTTCTCTCCCTTTACACTTATTAAGTAATAGTTAATAAAAACTGGTACAATGCATGTTTCTGATGCTCACTTAACTGATGCACCCGATGTGAAATTTCTTGTTCAATAGGCTCAATATTGTCCAAGAAAAAATCTGACATTGACACTTCTAAAACATCACAAATTTTTTCTAACTTCATAAATGAAATACTTGATTGCTGATGTTCCACCGCTGAAATAAACGCTGGGGAAACTTCTGCTTCACAAGCTACTTCCTTAACTGTTAGTCCTTTTGCTAGCCGTAGCTGATGCAATCGTAACCCTATATCCACTTTTGTATCCTCCATCACTTCAATTTACTCACCAATCATAGCATGAGCAAATCAGCAATTTAAAGTAATATGATATAAAAATAGATAAAAAAATTAGTGTCACTTTATATCGTAAGAACGTTATTGATAATAAATCGCTTACATGATATAATACTACCAACTTGTATAGACAAGTAATTTTAGCGGTTATTTTAAGGAGGATTTTCTATGGTAGAAGAATTTAAACATGATGCCAAAGCACTGCTCTCTCATGTTGGGGGAAGCGAAAACATTCAAGCTGTGACCCATTGCGCCACTCGGATGCGCTTTGCATTGAAAGACCCTAAACAAGCAGATGCTAAAGCCATCGAAGAACTTAAATCCGTCAAAGGAACATTTACGCAATCGGGACAATTTCAAGTTATTATTGGTAATAAAGTGGCCGATTTTTATAATGAATTCGAAAAAGTCTCTGGCGTATCAGGAACATCAAAAGCTGATGTTAAAGAGGCAGCGGCTGCTAATAACCAAAACTGATTACAACGCGCCATGACCTTTTTAGCCGAAGTCTTTGCCCCTATTATTCCAGCAATTATTGTCGGGGGGTTAATTTTAGGCTTCCGTAATATCCTCGAAGGCGTCCCAATGAGCTTCTTAAATGGACAAACCATTACCGAAGTTAGTCCTTTTTGGGCAGGAGTCAATGCGTTTCTATGGTTACCTGGAGAAGCCATTTTCCACTTCTTACCCGTTGGTATTACATGGTCAGTTACTCGTAAAATGGGAACCACTCAAATTCTAGGAATTATTTTAGGAATTACTTTAGTATCTCCCCAATTGTTAAATGCTTATGATGCGCCAGCAGCTATCGCAAATAATGAGGTTCCTTTCTGGGATTTCGGATTCTTCCATCTTGATATGATTGGTTATCAAGCTCAAGTATTGCCTGCTTTATTCGCTGGCTTAGCTTTAGGTTATTTAGAAAAATTCTGGCGTAAAGTCATCCCTGAAATGATTTCAATGATTTTTGTGCCGTTCTTAGCGTTACTTCCTGCAATTATTTTAGCGCATACCGTTCTTGGTCCAATCGGTTGGACACTAGGTTCTTGGATTGGTGAATTATTCTATATTGGATTAACAGGCTCATTCAGTTGGTTATTCGGTATTCTTTTCGGAGCGTTCTATTCTCCATTAGTTATTACTGGACTACATCATATGTCTAATGCTATCGACTCTCAGTTAGTGGCTGATTTCGGTGGAACAGGTCTTTGGCCAATAATTGCCCTATCTAATATTGCGCAAGCTTCTGCTGTTGTTGGGGTATGGTGGATGACTCGTCACGATGAAGAGGAATCACAAATTACAATTCCATCTTTTATTTCCGCTTACTTAGGTGTCACTGAACCAGCCATGTTTGGGGTAACTTTAAAATACGTTTACCCATTCGTAGCAGCGATGATTGGTTCTGGTTTAGCTGGATTAATTTCAACTGTTTTTAAAGTTCAAGCAAACTCTATCGGTGTCGGAGGGTTACCTGGATTCTTAGTCATCCAATGGCAAACTATGATTCCGTTCTTGGTCGCAATGGCCGTTGCAATTGTTGTTCCATTCGCATTGACCGTATTCTTCAAGAAAAAAGATATCTTAACCAATAGCGGCTTAGATTTTAATATTCCATTCTTTAATAAATAGGAGGCTAATATATGCAATCTCATTTCAGTGACAAAGTCATCTATCAACTTTATCCTAAGTCATTTAAAGACTCTGATGGTGATGGTATGGGGGATTTACGTGGTGCCATCGAAAAATTGGATTATATTCAATCATTAGGGGTTGATTTAATTTGGATGAATCCTTTTTATCCTTCCCCTCAAAACGACAATGGCTATGATATCAGCGACTATACAGCGATTAATCCTGATTTTGGGACCATGGCTGATTTCGAAGAATTAGTACAAAAAGCTGATGAACGAGGAATGGGATTAATGTTAGACTTCCCATTAAACCATACGTCAACAGCACATGAATGGTTCCAGAAAGCTTTAGGTGGAGATCCTTATTATCAAGACTTTTATTACATTAAACCACCTAAAGCTGATGGCTCCCTACCAACAGATTGGGCCTCTAAATTTGGTGGCCCCGCATGGGAACCATTCGGAGATACCGGAAATTATTATCTTCACCTTTTCGATGTGACACAAGCCGATTTAAATTGGCATAATCCTAATGTGCGAGAAGAATTATATCAAATTGCCAATTTTTGGTTAGAAAAAGGAATCAAAGGGATGCGTTTCGATGTCTTAAATGTCATCGGTAAAGAAGAGTTTGTCGATAGTGGAGCGCCTAATTCCGCTCAAGAAAAAGCATTATATACCGATACCCCTATTGTTCATAAATGGGTAAATGAACTTAACGAACGCACCTTTGGACGTTATAAAGATATCGTGACCGTTGGAGAAATGTCTTCTACTAATGTTCCTAATGGTATTGGCTATACTCGTCCCAATCGCAACGAATTAAGTATGATATTCAGTTTCCACCATTTAAAAGTCGATTATAAAGATGGCAATAAATGGACACAAGCGCCTTTTGATATTCCTGCTTTCAAACGTATCATTGCTGAGTGGCAACAAGGAATGACAGATAATGAGGGCTGGAATGCGTTATTTATGAATAATCATGATCAACCACGAGCAAATTCACGGTTGACTCACAACCCAAGTTATAACGCTAAAGTCACCACAATGTTAGCAACAACGATTCATTTATTAAGAGGAACACCTTACATTTATCAAGGAGAAGAGATTGGGATGACCAATCCTTACTTCGATACCATCGATGACTATCGAGACATTGAATCTTACAATGCCTATCGCGAATTATTGAACCAAGGTGTTGATGAAGAAACAGCTATCGCCATTATTGGTGATAAATCGCGTGATGCTGGTCGGACGCCTATGCAATGGGATGACAGTCAACATGCTGGCTTTACCACGGGAACACCTTGGATTGGCATTCCAAATAACTATCAACAAATTAATGTTAAAAATGAACAGGAAAATGGTCATATCTTTTCTTACTATCAAAAACTAGTTCAATTACGAAAACAACTGCCCGTGATTCAGGAAGGTGATTATACAGAGTTGCTCTCTGATCATCCAACTGTTTTAGCCTATAAACGACAATTAGAGTCTTCAAGCCTTGTTGTTTATAGCAATTTCAGCGAAGAACCTGCTGATATTCAAGTCGCTGATGAGTTCTTATCTGGTTATAGAAAACTTATCGGTAATGATGAGACGAATCAACTACAGTCTGAATTGACACTATCTCCTTTTGAAACCATTGCCTTTATTAAGCAATAACGAAAAAAGTTGCGAGCAAATTATGCTCGCAACTTCTTTTTTATTCAGAAACTAATTCTCCTGGATAGTCTTTAGTGCCTTTTTCCACATTAATGGCATCATAACCTTTTTCAGTTAAAATTTGTGTCGCTTTATAAGACCCTTTGCCTTGTTGACAAATCATATAATATGTTTCGCTTTTATTAATTTGATCTAAATTATCATCAATTTTAGATAGTGGAAAATGTTTAGCTCCAGGAACATGACCTTCATCGTATCGTTCTTTAGGACGAACATCTAAAATGTTCATCGTTTCACCACTTTGAATTTTTTCATAAAATTCTTCCATTGTTACTTGTTTCATTCTATCACCTCCTGCCCTCACTATAGCAAATGCTCCTAATGATTGCAGATAATATGCTTTCCTTATCTAATACGGTCCATAATTTATAGCATTGGCAATTAATAGGAAAGCAATCCCAATAACCATCCAAATAGCAATTAATTTCCATACAAATTTAAACCAATCTGGCCAATCAATTTTAGCCATACCTAGCTGAGCCATCAAAACACCGCTAGTAGGAACTAGAGAATCTAGGAACCCTTCTCCAAATTGGAAGGCTAATACCGCTGTCTGTCTAGTCACTTCTAAATGGTCAGCAATTGGCACCATGATAGGCATAGAAACTGCTGCTAGACCTGAACTTGATGGAATAAACGGGTTTAATAATACTTGCGTAAAGAACATCCCAACTGCCGCTAATGAACTAGGTAATTGTTTCAATACCGTAGTCAAGAAATAAATCATCGTATCAATAATTTGGCCATCTTCCATAATCACAAGAATACATCTCGCTAACCCTATCATTACCGCTGGACCTAGTAATTCTCGAGCACCTTCTATATAGAGAACAGCGATTTTAGAAAAAGATAGCCCACTTAACAGTCCCCCTACCATTCCCATAATAAGGAACATTGCGGATAGCTCTGTAATAAACCATTCAAACATTAAAACGCCAACAGCAATCATGGCAAACCCACCGGCGAAGACAATAATTTGTAACTTACCACTTAAACTTAATGTTTTCACTTCATCATCTAAAACATCAGAAATTTGCATATCATTTTCCTTGGCAGGATGATGTTTAGCATAACGCATGACATACCATGACGTTACGACCCACATCACAAATAAAACAATGAGTCGGAATCCCATTCCTGAATAAATAGGAAGTTCTGCCACAACTTGGGCAACACCGATAGAGAAGGGATTCATAAAGCCAGCATAAACTCCAATCGCTGCTCCTAAAGACACCATAGACAATCCAACATAACGGTCATAACCTACTGCCGTAGCTAAACGTAACACTAATGGAAGAAAGACTAATGTTTCTTCTGCTAATCCCATTGTGCCGCCACCGAGAGAAAAAATAAAAATAATTGTCGGAATTAAAAAATATTCTCTACCTTCTAATTTATCTGCTACTGCTTGAATCGCTTTATTTAACGCTCCCGATTCTTCAAAAATTTTAAAGGTACCGCCACCAATCAATACAAAAAAGACAATTTCAGCTGTCTGTACTAATCCCTTAGGAACAGCCCTAAAGAAATCGAAAGGTGTCTGTGGTTGTTGATCAACGAAATGGAAAGAGCCTGACACAACTTCTGTCCTGCCTGCTTCTTCAATTCGTTCAAAAGCCCCCGCAGGAATAATCCAAGTGGCAATCATCATAATAACTGCAATAGATAATAAAATAATGTACGTATTTGGCATCTGCCAAGTCTTTTTCTTCTTCACTTTTCTCTTCCTTCCTATTAGGAAACATTTATAATTTATTGTGACTGACGACGAGCAAATTCAGCAAAACGGAATTTTTCTAACCGATGATGGGACGACGTATATTGGAAAAATTGCGTATCATCTAAATACACATAACTATTGACTTGGATAACATGATCCTCAGCATGTAATGCCATATATTTCTGATCAATCGAACTAGCCGGAGTCGCGATAATTTCTTTAGTTGCGAAGCCAATCGCTAGTCCTAGCTCATTCTCAAAATATTGATAAATAGAATCTTTAGCGACTTCTTCACTGATTTCACCGACCAATGATAGGCGTAAATAATCTTCATCAATAATTTCTGCAATACCGTCCATTTCACGACAACGAACGAGATGAACAAACGTCTCATCTGGACGAATATCTTCTTTATCTAATAGAAAATCTGGTGTTTTAACCATTTCATTGACAACCACTCGCGTACTTGTTTGAAATCCTTGAGCTTGTTGTAATTCTTTATAACTCGTTAACCCACTAATTGGAAAAGAGAACCTTTCATGGTCTAAAACTAAAGCCCCTTTGCCTTGTTGCTTTTGAATAAATCCATTATCTAATAACGATTTTTGTGCTTTACGAATCGTTTCTCTTGAAACTCGATATTGTTTTGTTAATTCATTTTCACTTGGTAGATAACTCCCTACCGGATAATAATCTGATCGTATTTTTTGACTCAAATCTGAAGCAATTTGTTGAAACTTACTCATATCTTTCCCCACACAATTTATCTCTATTTACAGTCATTTAGCATTTTCATTAATGATAAAGCCTTCTAATTGCAATAATTTTGCTTTTAAATCTTCGCCTCCTCTATAACCACCTAATTCCCCGTTATGTTTTATAACTCGGTGACACAGAATAAACATTAAAATAGGATTTTGTCCAATAGCATGAGCTACGGCACGTACCGCTTTTGGTTTCCCTAATTGAGTGGCTATTTCCTGGTAACTTCTCACTTCACCTCTAGGTATGGTCAGTAATTCTTGCCATACTTGTTGTTGAAAGGTGGTTCCACATAACAATTGAATAGGTATAGCGTGCTCCTCTAGGTTTCCTTCCCAATACCTTTGAATCATTTCTATATAAGGTGAGTCAGATACTACCTCCTACTGTTCAACAAAAGCAAAGCGCTTCTCTAACCATGCCAAGGAAGTATCTAAGCCATGAATTCCTTGATTAGACCAAACAAGATACCATTGTTTATCGCCAAAACGCATTGGTGTTAGATTCATCCTTATTCTCCTTAAAATAAAAATGGGTTGGAAAACATTCCAGCCCATTTTATTCTGTCATATTGTAACTGTCGCGCTTAATCCGCTTCAGTTACTCTCCTATTTAATATGACGGGCAATATCTTTGCCACGGTTAATCGCTTGATCATAGACATCACGTGCTGAATCTGCTAGACGTTCTGTCGTTGGTCGATCCGTTGTAAATGATAAATCATCCCATTGGCGACGCAATTGGCGTTTTGCTTGACGTGCATGACGTCCAGCATCATCCATTAAATCAGAAATACGATTATTTTTATCTTCTTCATAAACCGCAATTGCTGAGATTGCTGCAATTCCAGCAATCGCTCCGAGAGCAATTAAAGTTGCTTTGGTTGAATTTTTCATTATAGTCATTCCTCCATTACTTTTGTTTATTATAGCACAAGTCCTTTAATAGTTCCTATCATAGCCTAACTAATCCCCAAAATAGGGTTGAAATTCTACTGGTGCTTCAGCATAGGTGAGCCAACTAACAGGTAATTCTGGAGTCTGATGTGTCTGGTTAACTTCAGAAACCCGATATCTTAAATCAATGTGTTCATGCGGTCCTTCTCCTTTAATAGGATTCGCTGGGATTGAAATGATATTAATATCAATCAACTGAGTATGATTGTCATCAGCAACCGCTAATCCTGTTTCTTCCATTAGTTCTCTTACCGCTGTTTCTATAGGAATTTCTCCCGGTTCAACATGCCCAGCGGGAAGTAAGGTCTGATGTAAATAAGGATGTTCAATAAACACCATCTTATCTTGTTTTCTAACCACCATGGAAGCTGATAAGTGCCTTAATGATTGACGATTGTTAAGCTCCCTAGATTGAACATTTTGTAGCTTCTCCAATAATAATTGTGCTTTTTCATGCGACCACCATGAAAAATTAGCACGCTCTAAATCGTTAATTGCGGATGTCACAATTGATTTTAAATCAGACATCAAACTCACCTCTCAAACATTTAATTAAGTGAAAGGATCCTAAAATAATAATAGGTGTCGTTTCTTCTTGATGCATAACAACTTCTAATGCCTCTTTAGGATTGGAATAGATTCCTTGAGGAGATATATTATAACGATTAAAAATGGTTGCTAATTCCTCAGCTGTTAAAGTACGTCCTGGGAAGTCAGGTTGTGTTACCCACCATTTAGCAGGTAATACCCGTAACTTCTCTACCATATGAGCCACATCTTTATCTTTTAAAAAACCACAGATGATTCGTAACGTTTGGTGAGGAAAAGCTGCTTGTAAGCTTTCTATTAAAGAAGTTATGGCATCTAAATTATGCGCAGCATCCATTAAAATGAACGGATGATTATTGACTTTTTCAAACCGACCAGGTAAATGAACGGATGCTAATGCTTTTTGAACTGAGTCATTTTTCCAAGCCAGATGATTCTTATCCAACCACATCTCATACCATGTCAAAACGGTTGCTAAATTTTCCCGTTGAAACTCCCCAGGCAAGCCGAGTGTTATTGTTACTTCCTGATTATTATCTCTAACATATCGATATGTATGCCTATCAACTGTTTGCAAATTCGTCAGGTCTGCTTTCAGACACTCTGTTTCTGGCAACAAGCTGGCAGCAGATTTTAGCTGAGACGTCACTCCTGGTTTTTGCTCAGGAGCAATGACAACGAGTTGATGAGAACGCATAATCCCCGCTTTAGTCGCGACAATTTCTTCTAATGTATCTCCTAATAAATTTAAATGATCTAACCCTATTTTGGTAAAAATAGCCGTTTCCGACTGAGTAATCGCATTCGTCGCATCTAAAGCGCCACCAACACCACATTCTAGCACCACGTAATCGCAGTCCATTTGTTTAAAATATTCAAGAGCGATTAAAAAAGTCCATTCAAATTCAGACAAAATATCCGGTGTTGTCCAGCCATAAGCTTTAAGAATTCGATTGACTTGTGAAGCGACACTCTTAAACGCTTTAACTGAAATCATTTCTCCAGCTACTTGAACGGATTCACGAGGAGTCACAAGATGCGGACTAGTAAATAAGCCAACTTTTAATTGATGAGCAGATAATAAAACTGTGACCATTTGGGCAGTAGAGCCTTTCCCATTCGTTCCCGCTATATGAATAATGGGATAATGTTCATCAGGATGATTCAAACCTACTAGAATTTGGCGCAAAAGACCAATTCGATCTCCCTCTCCATAACGCATAGTAGGAATCGATGACATAAATTCACCACTCATTAAAATCCGACCTTAGGTAATGTTTGTAAGAATTCTGTTCGCAACTGGGTATCTTCATTGAATGCCCCTAAGAAATACGTCGTTCGAGTCACTGAATTATTTTTAGCAACACCACGCATTTCAACACACATGTGGCGAGCATCCACCACCACTGCTACCCCTTTGGCATCCGTAATTTCCATTAAAATATCAGCTACTTCACGAGTAATATTTTCTTGGACGTTCAATTTTTTCGATACATAATCCACTAAACGAGGAATCTTAGATAAACCAATGATTTGCCCATTTTGTGGTAGATACCCGACATTAACCGTTCCGAAGAATGGCAGCATATGGTGTTCACACATAGAATAAAAAGGAATATTATTGACACTCACTAATTGATCATTTCCAGTTGTTTCAGTTGGAAACATTTTCCCTTCAGTAAATTCTTCTTTAGTTGTGGAAGCCGTAATTTCTTGTAACGACTTAGCTACTCGTTTAGGTGTTTCAATTAGCCCTTCACGATCCGGATCTTCACCAATTTCAATTAAAATTTCTCTGACTAACTGTTCAATATGTTTTAAATTTTCTTCATTCATGTGAGTTCCCTATTCTTTCTATAGATTGTTCTGTTTGCTGTAATTCATCAATTCGTTGATTCACTCGATGATAATAGTGAAAATCAGCCGACATAATTTCCTGTATAGGAACTAAAACAAATAAACGATTCCACACTTCTGGATGGGGTAACGTTAAATCTGGGTCTTCTGATACCCTATCATCGAAAAAAACAATATCAATATCTAACGTTCTAGGCCCCCAATGAATGAGACGTTTACGATGCAGGGCAGCTTCAACTTGATGAATATATGCCAATAATTCATATGGGGTTAAAGATGTTGTAATTTTCACCGCCAAATTCAGGAAGTCATCTTGTTTTACCCCGCCAACAGGTGATGTTCGATAATCACTAGATTGTTCCTCTAAAGAAATCTCAGGATGACTAATTAGTTTAGCGATTCCTTTAGTAAGATTATCTTTCGTATCGCCTATGTTAGATCCCATACTGAGATAAGCAATATGTGTCATGATACTACGCCTCCAATTCCACTTCAGCTGAATCTAATAAGCCGTTAATAGGGACTTGTAGTTTACGAATATTGACTTTAACGGTATCAATTTTATCAGGGCTTGATGCTTTAATTAATTCCACAATATCAAAAGCTAATGTTTCAATTAAGTCTGCCCGACACTTTTTAATATAATCTGCAACTAAGTCATAAAAAACTGCGTAAGAGACCGTTTCATCTAATTCATCACGACTCACACTCGCTTTAATCGTTACTTCTAAATCGATAGCAATATTTTGTCCCAGTTTCTTTTCTTCAGGAAAGACACCAATATATGAGTGGAATCGCATATTATTTAATTTAATTTTAAACATATAATCTCCTATTTATTTTGATAAGCCTCAAAATTAGTATCTGCTAGATCTTCAGCATGTCGTACATTATCAGCAATCGTTTTAGCCATGTAATGTTCACGAACACTATGAACCCGAACAACCTCCACACCTTTTAAGGCGGCAATTGCTGTTAAGATAACAGACGCTTGGTCACGAAGTTCAAACCCAGCTGTTGTCTCTGTATCTGTATCAAAACCTGCATCAACTAAAGTGTTTTGAATAAACCGTTTGCGAGATACTCCTAAGAAGCATGGGTACCCCCACTCATGAATAAGCGATAAGTTTTTCAATAATGTATAGTTTTCACGTTTGGTCAACCCAAAGCCAATTCCTGGATCTAGCATTATCCGTTCTTTAGGTAAGTGAGCTGATTGGGCAACAGCTATACTTTTGTCAAAATACGTCGCCATCATATCAACAACTGACATCTCGCTAAAAGCCGCCAACTCATCATCACTAAATACCCCTTCAGCTCCAAATTGTGGGAAAATTTTAGCAGATGGATGATTAGGACGAGCAATCACCGGATTTAACATGACAATAACACCGGCATCTGATTGAGCTATGGTTTCAGCCATCTTCGCATCACCTAATAAGCCCGTAATATCATTAATAATATCGGCTCCTGCCTCAATAGCTGCTTTAGCAACCTCTGATTTCCAAGTATCAACAGAAATAATGACATCCGTTGTTGCTTTTAATTCTTTAATCACTGGTAAAATTCGCTCAATTTCATCATCAATTTCAACATAAGTTGATCCAGGACGAGTCGACTCTCCTCCAATATCAATCATTTGGCACCCTTGATTGATAAGATCTTTGGCGTGTTTAATGGCTTCGTCTTTACCAAACCACTTACCACCATCAGAAAAAGAATCAGGAGTTACGTTCACAATCCCACAAAGCATTGTAGAGTTGTTAAGATTTAGTGTTTGTTGTTTAAATTGAAAAGTCATATGATCACTAATTTTTTCCATTTTAACATCCTACCTTTTCTATTGAGCAAATTATTATATACTGTTTATTGTAAACGATACCATCGCAAAAAGCGACCTACCTCTTTTAATTTTAACAAAATATTGAAGCGAATTCGTTTACAATACATACAAAAAAGTCGGGAAAATTCCCGACTTTAAGTAACAACATTTAGACACCTAAAGTTGCTTCTGCTTTTTGCATGGTTTCAACATCTTCTTTATATTCAGTACCATCTTCACGAACAACTTTTAAGTATAATTGTCCTTTAGAAACGCCGACCGTCACACGGTCATTGGCTGAGATAATACCATCAATTAACCATTCACTAAGCGGATCTTCAATTTGGTTTTGAATGACTCGACGTAATGGTCGTGCCCCATATTCTTTACTAAAACCAATATTAGCAATTTCTCGTTTAGCTGCCGCCGTTACACGCAAATCAATCGCTTTTTCGGCTAATTGGTTAACGAGATTATCAATAAATTTCTGAACAATTTCTTCTATTTGTTCTGGTTGTAAACTATGGAAGACAATCATTTCATCAACCCGGTTAATGAACTCAGGTTTAAACGTTTGTTTCACTTCAGCACGAATTCGTTTATTCATTGCCTCATAGTCATCAGTAACGTCAGTAGCTCCAAAACCGACTGCTTTTTCATCACGTAAAGCTGTGGCACCCAAGTTAGACGTCATAATCAATACAGTATTTCTAAAGTCAACATGGCGACCTTTACTGTCTGTTACGTAACCATCATCAAATATTTGTAATAAAATATTGAAAACATCTGGATGAGCTTTTTCAATTTCATCAAATAAGATAACAGAGTATGGGTGTTGACGAACTTTTTCAGTCAATTGTCCACCTTCATCGTAGCCGACATATCCAGGCGCAGAACCTACTAATCGACTCACACTGTATTTTTCCATGTATTCAGACATATCAATCCGTAATAATTGTTTTTCTGAACCAAATAATTGTTCAGCTAACGCTTTGGCTAATTCTGTTTTACCTACTCCTGTTGGTCCTAAAAATAGGAAAGAGCCAATAGGCCGGTTCGGATTTTTGATTCCGCTACGTGAGCGTTTGACCGCTCGTGTGACAGCATCTACTGCTTCATCTTGCCCTTTTACGCGGTGATGTAAGTCATCAGCCAAGTGAACCAATTGTTTCGTTTCAGACAACTGCATTTGGCTAACAGGAATTTGTGTCCACATAGAAACCACTTTTGCAACGTCTTCGCTATTAATCGCTAACTCTGCGTTTTGATCTTTTTCAGTATCGTCATCCGCTTCATTAGACATTTGCTTAGACAATTCCATCTGTTTAGCATGTAATTCTCCAGCTTTACTATAATCTTGCTGTTGAATGGCATCTAATTTTTCAGCTTCTAATGTTTCCATTTGCTGTTCAAGACTCGCTGGATTTGTCGTTTGATTTTGATGGTTAACATCATAATCTAAGCGTTTTGTAGCAGCTGCTTCATCCATTAAGTCAATCGCTTTATCAGGTAAGAAACGATCAGAAATATATCGTTCACTAAATTTAACTGCAGCTTCTATCGCTTCATCTGTAATCGTCACTTGATGATAATCTTCATACGCTTCTTTAATGCCCATTAAAATCGCTTCAGTTTCAGTTTCACTTGGTTCTTCCACTTGAACTTTGGCGAAGCGACGTTCAAGTGCAGCATCTTTTTCAATGTATTTTTGATATTCATTAAGGGTAGTTGCCCCAATCACTTGAACCGTTCCACGTGCTAAGGCAGGTTTTAGTAAATTGGAAGCATCAATGGCTCCTTCTGCACCACCCGCACCAATTAATGTATGCAATTCATCGATGAATAAAAGAACATCGCCATCTTCTTCGATTTCAGCAATCATATTTTTGACGCGATCTTCAAATTCACCACGATATTTCGTTCCAGCTACTAGTGAGCCCATATCGAGAGATAATAACCGTTTTTTCGCTAAATTATGAGGAACATTTCCTTCTGCAATCATCAAAGCTACTGCTTCAGCAATAGCTGTTTTACCAACACCTGGTTCTCCCACTAGTACTGGATTGTTTTTCGTTCGCCGACTTAAAACTTGTAATAAACGACGAACTTCAAATTTTCGCCCGACAACTTTATCTAACTGACCATCACGTGCCATAGCAGTTAAGTCTTTTGTTAATCCTTCTAAAACTGATTTTTTTTCAGGTTTTTGTTTATTTCCGTTTAACATAGCTGATTTATTATTTGATCTCCGTTGTTGAACAGGAGGACGTTTCCCTAACATACGATAAATATCTTTTCTTAGACGATTAATATCGACTGATAGGTTTTCCAAAATACGAGTTGCTAAAATCGGTTCAGCCAAAATAGCTAATAATAAATGCTCAGTCCCGATTTTATCACTGTCTAGATTTTCAGCTTCTTTATTTGCTAGGGCTAATAGCACACGGCTCTTAGGAGAGAAAACATAATCTGAGGCTGACGTCGTTGCATAATTACCATACCCCATAATCATTTCAGTTTCTTCTAATAACTCAGCAAAGTCTGGTAACTGACGAGATAACGCAGCAAAACCAATACCAGATTGAACTTCATACACCCCTAATAAGATATGTGCACTACTAATGGAATAATGATGAAAGTCACTAGCAAATTTTTTCGCTAATTCTAGTGCTTTTGCGGCATTATTAGTATATTTTTTTTTCATAAAGTATCATGCCTCATTTCGTTTCTTGATATTTGAGTTTTAATAACATATTTTTTAAAATCACAGCGCGTACTTCAGGGGCATTAATAAATTTCCCCAACGCATCTTTATCAATCGCTGAAAACATTATTTCAGCTTCTCGTTGATTAATGACGTCGTTTGCGGCTAAATTATTAATAATCGCAATCGCATTACGTAATGTCACTGTATCATCAATGACCGATAGCATCGCATCGATAATTTCAGAATCATCCACAATCGCTAATTTCATAATCCGAATATAACCTCCACCACCACGCTTACTTTCAACAGCGTAGCCATTTTCTGGTGTAAAACGTGTTTTAATAACATAATTAATTTGTGAAGGAACACAGTCAAAATGATCGGCTATTTGTTTACGTTGAATTTCTATTCGTTGATTTTCTTGCAAAACACTTTTTATATAAGCTTCAATAATATCAGACATATTTTTATTTTGCATTATTCTCACCTCAAGTCTGACTAATTTTGACTATTTACTTTATCATACGAAAATTTTTTCAGAGTGTCAATTCATAGCGCTAGAAAGGTAAGATGAATACACGTTCAAACCTATTTCAAACCTATTTTTAGATATCATTCGCTAACAAAATAAAAAGGATGAGACAATTGCCTCATCCTTAAACATCGGGAAAACAGGATTCGAACCTGCGACCCCTTGGTCCCAAACCAAGTGCTCTACCAAGCTGAGCTATTTCCCGCAAATAAAAATGCACCCAGCAGGATTCGAACCTGCAACCGCCTGATTCGTAGTCAGGTACTCTATCCAGTTGAGCCATGGGTGCATATCAATATTAAAATGTAAATGCCGAGGACCGGAATCGAACCGGTACGATAATCACTTATCGCAGGATTTTAAGTCCTGTGCGTCTGCCAGTTCCGCCACCCCGGCGCTTTATCAGCGCTTCGTTATGTTGAACATTATAGCACTTATTTAAGATATTGTCTACAATTATTTTTTAAGCGGAAGACGGGGTTCGAACCCGCGACCCCCACCTTGGCAAGGTGATGTTCTACCGCTGAACTACTTCCGCATAACTGTAGCGATGCCGGCTAAAGGACTTGAACCCTCGACCCTCTGATTACAAATCAGATGCTCTACCAACTGAGCTAAGCCGGCTTATTATTAAAAATGACCCGTACAGGATTCGAACCTGTGACCCACTGATTAAAAGTCAGTTGCTCTACCAACTGAGCTAACGAGTCATATGGAGAATGAGGGGTTCGAACCCCCGACATCCTGCTTGTAAGGCAGACGCTCTCCCAGCTGAGCTAATTCTCCATCATGTTGTGTCGTTCGTCATCGACAACTATTACATAATATCATCATCCTACTCAGACGTCAATACTTTTTAGAATATTTTTTTGATTTTTTTCTCCGTACTTACTATCGAGGTGATAAAAATGTTGTTATTAAAAGGATTGATAGCCTATTTTTTACTAATTCTAGCTTCTTTTTTTATGGTGATTGGCGAGCGACTAGTGACTCAACGGTCTTTTCTTTGGGGGCGTTCAATATGTGATTATTGTCATCATCCAATTCATCCTCTTTACTTAATGCCACTTATCGGTCCATTACTCACAAAATTTCATTGCTCTCACTGTAGACATCCAATCGCTAAAAAATATTTATTTGGCGAGTTAGTTTATGCTCTGAGTGTCATAGTACTCTTACTGACAACGAATCATCCCATATTTAATAGTGCTATTTTCAGTATGCTTTTTATTATGAGTGTCAGCGACTATCACAAGCAATGGGTACCAGATCGTCTACAGCTCATTTTATTAGCTATTATCATGATTAACCACGCCTTACTAGCCATCCCTATATATTGGTTTCAACCGATTGTTTTATTATTACTTTTTATTTTAATCAATAAAATATGGCCTCAAAGTATTGGGGGCGCTGATATTAAAACAATTAGCTTACTCAGTTTAACTTATCCGGCTCACTTTGGTCTAATGTGGCTACAAATAGCTACCTCATTAGCATTACTCTATATTCTTTGTCACAACTATGTTACGCATCGCTCGCTAGAAGGAATCCCATTCTTCCCATTTATCACTTTGAGTTTTCCCATTATTTCACTAGTCTACTATTTTAATCCAAATCTATTTTAAAAATAAAAAAGCCCTTGGAAATTCTCCAAAGGCTTTTCAATAACTCAACCGCTATAAGCGATTAAGATTCTTTTAATTCAGAATAATCAATATCTTCTGATGGTGTCGTCATTTGTTGGTCATCGTATACCATTGATTGCGTATCATTCATTTTTTTAGGTTGCATATGACGGTATTTTGCCATACCAGTACCAGCAGGAATGATTTTACCAATAATAACATTTTCTTTAAGACCTAGTAAGTTATCGCGTTTACCACGAATAGCAGCATCTGTTAACACTTTCGTTGTTTCTTGGAATGATGCAGCTGATAAGAAACTATTTGTTTCTAGAGCGGCTTTAGTAATTCCTAGTAAGACTGGACGAGCAGTCGCTGGAATGTCACCTTGCATAATCGCTTCTTTATTAGCATCTGTAAAGTCACCAAGATCAAGTAATTTACCAGGTAGTAAGTCTGTAGAACCTGGATCAAGTACACGAACTTTACGCATCATTTGACGAATCATTACCTCAACGTGTTTATCGTTAATGTCTACCCCTTGCATCCGGTATGTCCGTTGTACTTCAGCAAGTAAGTAGGTTTGAACGGTTAATGAGTCTGTAACACGTAGTAATTCTTTCGGATCAATTGAACCTTCTGTTAATTGTTGACCACGTGATACCGTATCTCCTTCTTCTACACGTAAACGAGCTGTGTATGGAATTTTATACTCACGTTCGTCAACTGATCCTTTAACATTAACTGTTTTCGTCCGAGCCGCTTCATCAATGTTAACATCAGTTACCGTACCAGCAACTTCAGTAATGACAGCACGTCCTTTAGGGTGACGAGCTTCAACAATTTCTTGGATCCGTGGAAGACCTTGAGTAATGTCATCTCCGGCAACCCCACCAGTATGGAATGTACGCATTGTTAACTGTGTACCTGGTTCACCGATAGATTGTGCAGCGATAGTACCTACTGCTTCTCCGACTTCTACTTCACCATTTGTCGCTAAGTCACGACCATAACAGTATTTACATACCCCATGACGTGTATTACATGTAAAGGCTGAACGAATCGTTACCTCTTCCACACCAGCTTCTACGACTTTTTTAGCTAGTGCTTCATCAATTAATTGATTATGTTCAACAATGATTTCACCAGTTTCAGGGTGACGAACTTCATGTTGCGCATAGCGTCCAGTAATACGCTCCTCTAATGTTTCAATCATTTCATTACCATTCATAATGGCAGTAACCGTTAACCCACGATCAGTACCACAATCGGCTTCACGAATGCTGACATCTTGAGCAACATCTACTAAACGACGAGTTAAGTAACCTGAATCGGCTGTTTTCAAGGCCGTGTCTGTCATCCCTTTACGAGCACCGTGAGTAGAGATGAACATTTCTTGTACAGATAATCCTTCACGGAAGTTAGATGTGATAGGCAATTCAATGATTCGACCGTTTGGACCAGCCATCAAACCACGCATACCAGCTAACTGTGTAAAGTTAGAAATGTTACCACGGGCACCAGAGTCTGACATGATGAAGAATGGGTTTTCGTAACCCATGCTGTACATTAGTTCTTCTTGGATTTTATCTTTAACGCCGTTCCAAGTATCGATAACTTGTTCGTAACGTTCTTCATCCGTAATTAAACCACGACGATATTGTTTCGTGATTTTATCTACAATTTTATGTCCTTTTTCAATAATTTCAGGTTTTGATTGTAAAACAGTAATATCTGCAATACCTACAGTAATACCTGATTTCGTTGAATATTTAAATCCTAGATCTTTCATGGCATCAAGCATTTTAGATGTTTCCGTTACTTTAGATTGTTTAAAGACTTGAGCAATGATGTCTTGTAAATAACCTTTTTTGAACGGTGGAATCATTTCTTGACGTTTAATAAATTCTCTAACATTTTCACCAGGTTCCATAAAGTATTTATCTGGCGTTTGAACCTCTAAGTTACGTTGTGTTGGTTCGTTAATGTAAGGGAAGTTGTCAGGTAAAATTTCATTGAAGAAGATTTTACCGATTGTTGTTGCCATCAATTTATTTTGTTGATTTTCAGTCCAAGGTTTATGTGGCATAGAGTTAGTAGAAATTGCCACACGCGTATGTAATTGAACATGTCCATCTAAATAAGCAATGTGAGCTTCAGAAGGTGAACTGATATTCATTCCTTCACCAGCAACTTCAGGTTCTTCCATTGTTAGGTAGTAGTTACCTAATACCATATCTTGAGAAGGCGTAACAACGGGTTGTCCGTCTTTTGGTGTCAAGATATGAGTAGCCGCTAACATTAACAACCGTGCTTCGGCTTGAGCTTCAGCACCTAATGGTAAATGGACAGCCATTTGGTCACCGTCAAAGTCGGCATTATAAGCTTCACATACTAATGGGTGTAACCGAATCGCTTTCCCATCCACTAAGATTGGTTCGAACGCTTGGATACCTAAACGGTGAAGCGTAGGTGCGCGGTTAAGTAATACTGGATGTTCCCGAATAATATCTGTTAAAACATCCCAAATATCATCATCACGTTTTTCAATTTTACGTTTGGCATGTTTAACGTTGATTGCTAAATCACGTGCCACTAATTCACTCATTAAGAATGGTTTGAATAATTCCAATGCCATTTCTTTTGGTAAACCACATTGATACATTTTTAGTGATGGTCCAACCACGATTACAGAACGACCAGAGTAGTCGACACGTTTACCAAGCAAGTTTTGACGGAAACGACCTTGTTTCCCTTTTAACATATGTGATAAAGATTTTAATGGACGGTTACCTGGTCCAGCGACTGGACGACCACGACGACCATTATCAATTAATGCGTCGACAGCTTCTTGTAACATCCGTTTTTCATTTTGCACGATGATATTAGGTGCATTTAAATCTAATAATCGTTTTAATCGGTTGTTACGGTTAATCACACGACGATACAAGTCGTTCAAGTCAGAAGTGGCAAAACGGCCACCATCTAATTGAACCATTGGACGTAATTCTGGTGGAATTACAGGAACAACATCCATAACCATCCAACTTGGTTCATTTCCAGATTTACGGAATGCATCTAGGACGTCTAAACGACGAATCGCACGCGTCCGTTTTTGACCAGTTGCTGATTTCAAGACTTCTTTAAGGTCTGCACATTCAGCATCTAAATCAACTTGTTTTAATAATGTTTTAATGGCTTCCGCACCCATACCAGCTTGGAATTTATTACCATATTCCGCTTTATTATCACGAAATTCTTTTTCAGATAATAATTGTTTATATTCTAAAGGTGTTTCACCAGGGTCAGTAACCACGTAAGAAGCAAAATAAATCACTTCTTCTAATGACCGTGGACTCATATCTAGAATAAGTCCCATACGACTTGGGATACCTTTAAAGTACCAAGTGTGTGTCACTGGTGTTGCTAATTCTAAGTGACCCATACGTTCACGACGAACTTTAGCACGTGTCACTTCAACACCACAGCGGTCACAAACGACACCCGCATAGCGGATGCCTTTGTATTTACCACATGAACATTCCCAGTCTTTAGTAGGACCAAAGATTCGTTCACAAAATAGACCGTCTTTTTCAGCTTTTAGCGTCCGATAGTTAATCGTTTCTGGTTTCTTAACTTCGCCGTAAGACCAAGAACGAATTTTATCAGGAGATGCTAAACCTATTTTCATACTTTCAAATTTATTTACGTCTACCAAGGGGCCAACCTCCCTAATTTAATTCATGCCCTGACTACTCGTTTACTTGTCGATCAGTTGAAGCTGTTTCCGTTTGATTTGGCGTATCAGCTTCTTGTTCTTTTTCTTCAGCAGGTTTTTCTTCAGCTTTTGGTTTTCCAAAGTTTAATGTGTCTTCATCCATATCACGTAGGTCAATTTCATTGTCATTAATATCTAAGACGCGCATATCAAGACCTAGTGATTGTAATTCTTTCATCAATACACGGAAGGATTCAGGAACACCTGGACGAGGAATTGGTTCACCTTTAACAATGGCTTCGTGCGTTTGAACACGACCAACAACGTCATCAGATTTATAGGTTAAGATTTCTTGTAAGGTATAAGCGGCACCGTATGCTTCAAGTGCCCATACCTCCATCTCACCGAAACGTTGTCCACCAAATTGTGCTTTACCACCTAATGGTTGTTGGGTAACTAATGAGTAAGGTCCAGTTGACCGTGCATGTAATTTATCGTCAACCATATGGGATAGTTTCAAGTAGTACATCACACCAACAGACACACGGTTGTCAAATGGTTCACCTGTTCGACCATCATAAAGAATGGTTTTCGCATCATCAGCTAATCCCGCTTCTTTGATAGTTTCCCAAACATCGTCTTCGTTAGCACCATCAAATACTGGTGTGGCGATATGAATACCTAATTGACGAGCGGCCATACCTAAATGTAACTCTAACACTTGTCCGATATTCATACGTGAAGGCACCCCTAATGGGTTCAACATGATATCTACTGGTGTTCCGTCTGGTAAGTAAGGCATGTCTTCTTGAGGTAAGATACGAGAAACAACCCCTTTGTTACCATGACGACCGGCCATTTTATCCCCAACTTGAATTTTACGTTTTTGGATAATATAAACACGAACTAGCATGCTAACACCTGGAGACAATTCGTCACCATTTTCACGTAAGAAGACTTTGACATCGCTAACGATACCGTCTCCACCATGAGGAACACGTAATGATGTATCACGTACTTCACGCGCTTTTTCACCGAAGATAGCATGTAATAAATGTTCTTCAGCAGTTAGTTCAGTAACGCCTTTTGGTGTCACTTTACCAACTAAAATATCGCCTGATTTCACTTCAGCACCGACACGGATAATACCGCGTTCATCTAAGTTTTTCAGTGCATCTTCCCCAACATTAGGAATTTCGCGAGTGATTTCTTCAGGTCCTAATTTCGTATCACGAGCTTCAGATTCTAACTCATCAATATGAATTGACGTATAAACGTCATCTTTAACTAAACGTTCAGACATAATAACCGCGTCTTCGTAGTTATAACCATCCCAAGTCATGAAGGCAATCAATGGGTTATTTCCTAAAGCCATTTCACCTTTATCCATTGAAGGTCCATCAGCTAAAATGTCTCCTGCTTCAACGACTTCACCTTGGTCAACAATTGGTGTTTGGTTATATGATGAACTAGCATTTGACCGGTGATATTTCAATAAGTCATATTTATCTAACGCACCGTCTTCACGACGAACACGAATTTCACGGCCATCCACATATTCGATTGATCCGCCATGTTTAGCAATCACAGCAGCACCAGAGTCATGAGCATTAATATATTCCATACCTGTTCCGACTAATGGAGCAGCTGGTTTTAATAACGGCACGGCTTGACGTTGCATGTTGGCACCCATTAACGCACGGTTTGAGTCGTCGTTTTCTAAGAATGGGATTGAGGCTGTTGAAACAGAAACTACCTGTTTAGGAGAAACGTCCATGTAGTCAACACGTTCAGGACTTACCTCAATATTTTCTTCAACGTAACGAGCCATAACCACATCTTCAGCAAAGGTACCGTCTTCGTTTAATTTAGAGTTCCCTTGGGCGATAACAAATTCGTCTTCTTCATCTGCCGTTAAGTAGTCGATACGATCAGTTACTTTATGCGTTTTCCAATCAACACGACGATAAGGCGTTTCAATGAATCCAAATTTATTAATTTTGGCATATGAAGATAAACTGTTAATTAACCCAATGTTTGGTCCCTCAGGTGTTTCTATTGGACACATACGACCATAGTGAGAATAGTGAACGTCACGAACTTCAACCCCTGCACGGTCACGAGTTAAACCACCAGGACCTAATGCAGATAGACGACGTTTATGTGCTAATTCTCCAAGTGGGTTAGTTTGGTCCATGAATTGAGATAATTGAGATGAACCAAAGAATTCTTTAATTGCTGCGACTACAGGGCGAATATTTACTAATTGTTGTGGTGTGACTTTATCAACGTCTTGAATAGACATTCTTTCACGTACCACACGTTCCATACGAGATAATCCAATTCTAAATTGGTTTTGTAATAATTCACCTACTGAGCGAATACGACGGTTACCTAAGTGGTCAATGTCATCTGTTTTTCCTAACCCTTCATATAAGTTTAAGAAGTAGTTCAATGACGCAATAATATCCGCAACCGTTAATGATTTTAAGTTTTCATCCGTAATCGCATTACCGATAACATTAATCACACGATCAGGGTCTTTTGGTGAAACAATTTTAACAATTTGTAAGTCAAATGGTTCAGGAATAACAGCATCATCATCTGGATGAACTGTTACAGTATTCAATCCATTAGCTAATGGTTCAGCTAATTTTTCCATCACTTCACGGGTCATTTCTGTCCCTTTTTCAGCTAAAATTTCACCCGTTTCAGGGTCCACTAAATTTTCAGCTAATGTTTGATTATATAAACGTGTCCGTAAATCTAGTTTTTTGTTAACTTTGTAACGACCAACATAAGCTAAGTCATAACGACGTGGATCGAAGAAACGTGTATTCAATAAGTTACGTGAAGATTCCGCTGTTTTAGGTTCTCCAGGGCGTAAACGATCATAAATTTCTTTTAATGCTTCTTCTGTACGTGAGTCAGATAAGTCTTTTTGAACATCTTTTTCTAAGGTTAATTCTAATGTTTCGCTGTCACCAAATAGTTCACGAATTTGATCATCAGAACCGAAACCTAACGCACGCATTAAAACCGTCATCGGAATTTTACGCGTCCGGTCAATACGAACATGGGATACTTGTTTCGCATCAGTTTCCATTTCTAACCATGCCCCACGGTTAGGGATAATTGTTGAGCCGAATGATTCACGACCATTTTTGTCGACATTATCATGGAAGTAAACACCTGGTGAACGAACTAATTGTGAAACGATAACTCGTTCCGCTCCGTTAATGATAAATGTCCCGCTATCAGTCATTAATGGGAAATCACCGAAGAAGACTTCTTGGTCTTTAATTTCACCAGATTCTTTATTGATTAACCGTAATTTTGCATAAATGGGAGCAGAATAGTTTGTATCTTGTGCTCGTGATTCTGCAATATTATATTTTGGTTCCTTAAATGTATAATCAATTAACTCTAAAGCTAATTTACCTTGATGGTCTTCGATAGGTGAAATGTCGTGGAACATTTCTTTCATACCTTCTTCTAAGAACCATTTATAAGAGTCTGTTTGAATTTCAATTAAGTTTGGTAATTCCAATACTTCATTGATTCGTGAATAACTGCGCCGTACACGATGTTTCCCATAGTTGACATTATGTCCAACCATAACTAGCCACCTCTCTAAGATTTCCCAAGATTAGAATTTCATTAAAATTCAGTAATTTTTTGATTAATTTTGTGATTTATACTGAATTTTAGGCAAAAAAAAGACAAAAGAATCGACAAAAACTTGCCATTTTTCTTTTGTATTTCCATAAATAGCATCCGGACAATATTTCGGAGCTGTTTATATTTCAAAGTTTGTATCAATTAAACATATTACACACTTTTCACGTTCTTGTCAACTCTTATTCTCAAATAAAAAAGGAGACTATATTACTAGTCTCCTCTAAGAATCCAATCAATTAAAGGTTCCATTCACGATCAATGGTTTCACCATCGCGATATTCATATAATCCCATACCAGTTTCTTGCCCTAACTCACCAGCTTTCTCGAGTCTTTCAAGTAAGGCTAAGGCTTTTTCATCAGCTTCTAGACTAGTGTTTGCATAATGAGCTAAGTAAATGTTATATAACGTCCGTATGCCAACACGATCAATCGCTTGGCATGGACCATATGGAATATTACGTCCTACTTTCCAAGCAAGATCGATATCTCTTGGTGTCGCTACACCGGTTGCTAATAATTGAATAGCACCACGTAAGAAAGGAATAAATAACGTATTTAGAATATATCCTGGTTGTTCTTTGTATAGCGAAATGACCATCATTCCCATAGCATCTGTAAATGATTGAACGTCTTTGAACACTTCATCATCCGTTAATTCTGTTTTCATGACCTCACCGGTATTTTTAAGCCAAATATGATTTACAAAATGCAAGGCTAAGAATTTTTCTGGGCGACCTGTTTCATGCATAAACGCACTTGGCGCTAAAGTAGAACTATTTGTTAATAGCACCGTATGTTCAGGTAAATAACGTTGAATATCATTATAGAATTGTTTTTTAATTGCCATCGTTTCAGGCACAGCTTCAATCACTAGATCTGTATGACTAAATGCTTCTTCCATATTAGCAGTATAGGTAATACGATCAGCAGCTGCCCTTGCTTCGTCAGGGTCCGCATCAACATCACGAACAACTAAAGGAATATATGATTCCACACGTTTTTTTGCGGCGTCAATCGTCTCTTCAGAAATATCATATTGAATCGTGTCAAAGCCAAAACGCGCGATTTGATAAGCAATTTGGCTACCTAACACGCCTCCGCCGGCAACTGTCACCGTATGGTATGGATGACTATGTTGTTTATACGCTGGATCATTATCGAAAAAGTCCGCTTGTCGATATTCAGGATTAGGATAAGTATAGAACCCTTTACCATCTACAATACCACGTCGACCGTCATCTCGACGTTTTTTCATCATATCGACAAATTTTGCCCGCCATTTTTGGTCTGGGTTGGCTTCGGCTAACCCTTCACTTGACGCAATCACTGTATCTAATCCAATTAAATCTTGAACACCTATTGGTCCGGTATGGTCTTCTGCACCAGCCATCCATGTTTTATCAATATCTTCTGGAGTGGCGATTCCATCTGCTAGTAATTGTTGAGATCCTTCTAGCCAAGGAATGAGTAAACTGTTCAATAGATATCCTGGACGTTCTTTATGAGCCACAACAGGTGTCATTTTCATATCATGCGCAAAATCAACCATTTGCTCTACAATTTCAGAATTTGTTTTGCTAGTTCCCATGACCTCTACAATGGGTTTTTCCCAAACAGGGTTAGAGAAGTGTAATCCTACATATTTTTCTGGGCGTCCAGTAAATGCCATTAATTGACTAGGTAATAGCCCAGAAGTATTCGTTCCAAAAATGGTTTTGTCTGGTGCCGCTTCACCAAATTCTTGATAAAACGCTTTTTTAATTTCAAAATTTTCCGTAATGGATTCAATAACTAAATCAGCATCTTCAGTCGCCATATGAGCATCATCTGTATACGTAATTTGCCCAGCAATTTTTTGCGCTTCCTCTTCAGAAATCCCTTTAAACAATGCGTAACCTTGAGCATTTTTAATCATCTTATCTTTAGCTAATTGAATGGCTTAGTCATTAATCTCATAAACGGTGACATGGTATTGATTGGCAGCAATTTGATAAGCAATTTGGCTTCCTAAAACACCGCCGCCAGCAACTGTAATATTTTTCACAATATAACACTCCTTCAGTCTATTTGCGAGACAATATTAATTATCAGTAACCGATTCCATATTAGTGAAAATATTCACAGGAAATCGGTTACATACATTATGACATGTCACATAATAACTTACAAATGATATACTCCTTATTTAAAAAAAATATAAGAAAATAAAAAAGAGCTTAGATTTTTCATCTAAGCCCTTTTCGTTCAATAGCTTTTTATTCAGCAACCCAAGCTTCCACTTTATCTTGGTTATTATCTACCCAATCACGGGCTGCTTGTTGAGGATCTTTACCGTCATGGATATCGACCATAACAGATTCCATATCTTCAAGATCCCATTCAAATTGATCAAGGATTTGGTAAGCACGTGGGTTATCTTCTTTCAATCCTTCACGTACCATCGTATGGATTTCTTCTCCATCGCCAAAGATTCCTTTAGGATCATCTAAATATTTTAAGTCATATTTTTGGAATTTCCAGTGTGGAGACCAACCAGTAACCACAATTTCATCTTTGTTATCAATCGCTTGTCCTAAAGCGGTAGCCATTGCACCACTTGAACTAGATTCTAATGACCAATCAGATAAGTTAGGATATTCTTCTAATGCTTTTTCAGTCGCATTCATAACCCCTGCACCTGGTTCAATACCAGTAATTTTTTTACCAGCTTCATCTGTTAAGTCTTCGATGCTATTAACATCTTCCATATAAGTTGGTACAACTAAACCAGTAATGGCACCTTCTAAGTTTTTACCTAAGTCTTCCATTTGGTCGCCATACTCATCGAATTGTTCACCGTGAGTTAATGGTAACCAAGCACCTACCATACCATCAGCTTCACCGTTAGCAACTGCTTGCCACATAACGGCATTATCTAATGGAATGACATTCACATTGAAACCTTCATCTTTTAGAACTTCAGCAATAACGTGTGTTGAGGCAACCTCAGTATCCCATTCAACGTATGATAGTGTCACAGTTCCACCTTCATTTGAATCACCGCCGAAATTAGCAGTTGATTCAAAAGCTCCAGCACTACCAAATGTTAAGGCTAAACCGAGAATCGCAATTAATCCAAGGACTATTTTCTTAAACAAAATGACTCCCCCTTTTTACCTTAATGTTTTTTGTCGCGTGCTAAGGCTTGTGTTAAGCGGTCAATTACAATCGCTAACACCACAATACCTAAACCAGAAACAAATCCAGTACCAACTTCAGCACGTTGTAATGATGATAATACTTGACGACCTAAACCAGGCGCTCCGATCATTGATCCAATAACAACCATTGATAGAGCTAACATTGTCGTTTGGTTAACACCGGCCATAATAGTTGATTTCGCTAATGGTAGCTCCACTTTGAATAGTTTTTGTGGACCACTACTACCAAACGAATCCGCTGCTTCAATTAACTCATTAGAAATTTGACGAATTCCTAAATCAGTAAAGCGTACTGTTGGTGGTAGTGAGAAGATAACTGAGGCAAACACCCCAGGAACAACTCCGATACCAAAGAACGCTACCGCTGGAATTAAGTAAACGAAAGCAGGCATTGTCTGCATAAAGTCAAGAATTGGTTTTAGAATCGCATGAGCGACCTCTGACTTCGCTGATAAGATTCCTAGTGGTACCCCAATAATGATAGAGACTAAACTAGAAACTAAAATCAAGGAAATAGTATTTAGCATTTCAGACCATAAACCTTGGTTTAAAACATATCCGAAACCAATTAAAACGAAGACAGGTAGTCCCCATTTTTTCTCACTCGCAAAATACGCTAATACTGCGATTAAAACGATAAATAAAGCAGGTGGTGCAATTGATAGGATACTTGTTAATCCATCAATTAATGTTTGTCCGATTGTTTGTAAAACATCAAACATACCACCTAATGTTTGTGTTAACCAATCGGTTGCAGCTTCTACCCAGTCAGCTACTGGGAAATGTGGCACAATTGCAAATAGGCTATTCATTATTTTCCCCCTCACTTACTAAGCTATTAACTAACATTTTCGGACTAATAATTCCACGTAATTTATTGTCATCATCAACAACAGATACTGGCATGTAAGCATGATTAATGACATCATAAATTTCATTAATTGTCGTATCTAATTTAACGACAGGTTGATCCGTACGCATAATATCTTCAACATCGATACGTTTTGTTTGTTCATGTTTTTGAATCAATTGAATGGCATCAATTTCACGAACGTAACCACGTAAATGACGTTCACTATCAGTCACTAAGATGAATGAATAATCTTCTTGTTGCATCCGACGTAAGGCCATACGAGCCCCTTCTTTGTCAGAATTTAAGACAACTGCTGGACGATCCATCGCGTGTTCAGCTGTTAATACTTTAGAACGGTCAACATTTTCAACGAAACGTTCAACATATCCATTCGCAGGGTTTTGTAAAATTTCTTCCCCTGTTCCGACTTGGACAATTTCCCCATCTTTCATTAAGGCAATGCGATCACCAATACGTAGGGCTTCATCTAAATCGTGAGTGATGAAGACAATCGTTTTATTCATTTTTTCTTGCATTTCAACTAATTCATCTTGCATATCACGACGAATTAATGGGTCAAGTGCTGAAAAAGCTTCGTCCATTAAAATAATTTCGGCATCGTTAGCTAGCGCACGTGCTAAACCAACCCGTTGTTGCATACCACCTGATAATTGGTCAGGATATTGATCGACGTAAGCCCCTAAACCAGCATTTTCTAATGCTTTTGTCGCAGCTTTTTTACGTTCGTCTTTATCTTTTCCTTTGATTTCTAATCCATATTCGGTATTCTCTAAAATTGTTCTATGTGGGAATAAACCAAAGTTTTGGAATACCATATTTACTTTATTACGACGAATATCACGAAGGTTTTCTTTAGAAGCATGAGTGACGTCATCGCCATCAATATATACCGTTCCCAGTGTTGGTTCAATTAAACGGTTAAGCATCCGTAACATCGTTGATTTTCCAGAACCAGAAAGTCCCATGACAACGAATGTTTCTCCTTCATGAATATCTAAGTTGGCGTTATTAACCCCAACTGTCGCACCGGTTTCTTTTACAATTTCTTCTTTTGAATGATTGTCATTTAACATTGTTTTTGCTTTTTCGATAGCTTGACGGCTACCAAAAATTTTCGACAAGTTTTCTATTTTAATAGAAGCCATATTCTCCTCCTTCAAAAAAGTTATCTACTCTATCTTCCAATATATCAAAAAAACTGGACTGTCCCAACCTTAAACCCTTTTCATTGTTCGGAAATTACTGAACACTCATCTATGTCTCCTAATCGAATGGTGATGAAAACAGTAATGAAAACGATTGATACCAGCATTTTCATAAATACAATTTTGTATTTATAGTTTTTGCTGATTCTCAAAAGTTATCATTCATAAATCATAATATGTCATCATTAGTTTTAACACTTTGTAAAATCCAATAGCCCTTATTCCGAGTCAGCTCTTCAACATTGCCAAAAATTTGCGTCATTTTTTTCTTGGCGCTTGGTGCTCCTTGTTTCTTTTGAATAACAATCGTTAATGTGCCATTAGAAACTAAATGATTGTAAGCTTCTTCAATAATACGATGCACCACTTTTTTCCCTGCTCGAATCGGAGGATTGGAAATCACATGATTAAAATCTGTCTCTGTCACTTGATCATAACCATCAGAAGTATAAATAGAGACATTTTCAATCGCATTTTTTTGAGCATTTTGCTTAGCTAATTCCAAAGCACGCTCACTAATATCGACTAAGTGAAACTCTTGGTTAGGGTGTGTTTTAGCCAGCGAGAGACCCATAGCACCATAGCCGCAACCAACATCTAATATTTTTTTATCTTGATTGGTAATAACGCGACAATCATCTAAAGCTCCTAACAGTGTCCGAGATCCAAAATCAATCGCATCGCGTGAGAAAACTCCACTATCTGTTTGAAAAGATAGCGTCTGATCTAAGTAGTTAAATGAAATGGTTTGATAGTCATGTTCCAATGTATGATTATCTTCAAAATATTGATGTGCCATAGCGCCTCCTTTTAATAATAGAATCATCTTTCATGAGATAATAAAAAGCGTACGCCGAAACGTACGCTTTTTAGAGTCATGCTTGAATTATTTTAATTCAGCAGATCCTCCAGCTTCTTCGATAGCAGAAACTAATGCTTCTGCATCTTCTTTTGGCATAGCTTCTTTAACAACAGCAGGAGCGCCGTCTACTAAAGCTTTTGCTTCTTTTAAGCCTAAATCAGTTGCTTCACGTACAGCTTTGATTACTTTAATTTTAGCTGAACCAGCACCAGTTAATTCAACGTCGAATTCAGTTTTTTCTTCAGCAGCGTCGCCACCTGCAACACCAGCAGCTGCAACAGGAGCAGCAGCAGATACGTCGAATTCTTCTTCGATTGCACTTACAAGGTCAGATAATTCAATAATTGTTGCTTCTTTTAAATCAGCAATGATTTTTTCAATGTCTAAAGCCATTTTTATTCCTCCATTTATATAAAGTTTAGTTTGTTTGAATATGGTAATACATTAATCTTATGCAGCATCTTCGTCTTTGGCATCTGCAACCGCTTTGACAGCGTAAGCCACGTTGCGGACAGGTGCTTGAAGAACTGATAATAGCATAGATAGTAAGCCTTCGCGGTTTGGTAAAGCAGCGATTTTTTGAACTTCTTCTTTAGTCAAGATTTCGCCGTTAAGCATACCACCTTTTAGATCGATTGCTTCTGCTTCTTTTGCAAAGTTAGCAATGATACGTGCAGGGGCAACTGCGTCTTCTTCACCACCAAAAGCAACAGCTGTTGGGCCTTGGAATACTTCTTCATGGTATTCAGCACCTAAAGTATCAAGGGCACGACGCATAATCGTGTTTTTGATTACTCGATATTCAACACCAGCTTCACGTAATTCTTTACGTAAGCGAGTTACTTCGTCTACAGTAAGACCTAAATAGTCGATAACAACCATAGATGAAGCATTTTGAATTTTTTCAACAACGCTATCTACTTGTTCTTGTTTTTTAGCAATTGCTTGTTCACTCATATTTTCACCTCCAGAGATTTGTTAGAGTTTTTTTATAATAAAAAAACTCTATGTCACTGAAGACATAGAGGATAGTACTCACATTCATCGTAAGTCACATGTTCTTCCTCGGTTGGAAATTAAGGCTTTCTGCCACCAACTGTCTTCGGTAAGCTATTGATATTTAATCAACCTAGGCCATTCTAGCAAAGCTAGATGACCTAGTCAAGTTTTTCTTATAAAGAACTTGTATCTAATTTAATACCAGGTCCCATTGTAGATGATACAGAGGCATTTTGTAAGTAAACACCTTTAGATGAAGCTGGTTTTTCACGTAAAACCATTTCGTGAACAGCTTTTAAGTTTTCTAATAATTGGTCTACTGAGAATGATACACGACCAATTGGTAAGTGTAAGTTACCTGCAGAGTCTGCACGGTAAGCCACTTGACCAGCTTTAATATCAGAAACAGCTTTAGCAACATCTTGTGTTACTGTACCTGTTTTAGGGTTAGGCATTAAGCCTTTAGGTCCTAATACACGACCTAAACGACCAATTTGTCCCATCATGTCTGGTGTTGCAACGATAACATCGAAATCGAACCAACCATCATTGATTTTTTCGATATATTCGTCTTCACCAACAAAGTCAGCGCCAGCTTCTTTCGCTTCTTCAGCTTTTTCACCTTTAGCGAAAACTAATACGCGTTGAGTTTTACCGGTACCATTTGGTAATACCATAGCACCACGGATTTGTTGGTCATTTTTCTTCGTATCGATGTTTAAGCGGTAAGCCACTTCAACTGAAGCGTCAAATTTCGCAAAATCAACATCTTTTAATAATTCTAAAGCTTCACTTGCTTCATATTTTTTGCTTTTATCAATTTTTTCTGAAGCAATTTTTTGGTTTTTTGATAATTTTGCCATTTTCATTCCTCCTATGTGGTTTTAGCGGATGATCCTCCCACTCATAATACATTATGTATTATGGCGTACGATTCAGTTACATGTCTTGCAATTAGCCTTCAACAGTGAATCCCATTGAACGAGCAGTACCTTCAACCATACGCATAGCAGCTTCTACGTCTGCTGCGTTCAAGTCTTCCATTTTTGTTTCAGCAATTTCACGTACTTGATCACGTGTTACAGATGCTACTTTATTTTTATTTGGTTCTCCAGAACCTTTTTCAGTACCAGCTGCTTTTTTCAATAATACGGCTGCTGGTGGTGTTTTAGTAACAAAAGTAAATGAACGATCTTCATAAACTGTGATAACAACTGGAATAATTAAACCAGCTTTGTCTTGTGTTTGCGCATTGAATTCTTTACAGAATCCCATGATGTTAACACCAGCTTGTCCTAAGGCAGGACCTACTGGAGGAGCTGGACTTGCTTTACCAGCTTCAATTTGTAATTTTACAACTGTTTCTACTTTTTTAGCCACGAAACATTCCTCCTTGTCATTGTCCGTGATGTGGTTTTATTGGAGTTAAAGATTTCTCCTCCCACACGCGTGTACATAAGCGTATGCACATCACCGAATTATAGCAAACGATTTGTTGGTTGTCAATTGGAATTATTAATTAGTGGTATCAATCACTTTACACAATCCTTACAAAGTTTTAACCGATTATTGAAATCGCTACATTTACTTTCAATACGCGTTTTGCTAAAATATACTTTATATATCGAAAAGGAAAGAGGGATAAATCATGTCTGAGCTTATTCGTAAAACGTATGATGAGCAATTAAAAACATTAGATGAAATGTTTGTTAAATTAGGCCGTGCATCTGCTGAAGCTTTTAGCAATGCCATTGCGGCAGTTGAGAATAATGACTCTGAATTAGCTGAGCAAGTCATTGAAAATGACATTACAATTAATAACATGGAAGTTGAAATTGAAACTTATGCTGTTCGTATCATTTCCTTACAACAACCCATTGGTATTGAATTACGGAAAATTGTTTCTATTTTAAAAGCATCTTCAGACTTAGAACGTATTGCCGACCACGCCGTATCTATCGCTAAAAGTGTGCGTCGTGTGGATGAATTAAATATTCGTCCATTAGCGGGTGAACTAAAAACTATGGGCGAAACCGCTCATGGTATGGTCATGGATGCGATTGATGCCTTCATCTCTAACGACCCTTCAGCTGCTCAAGCTGTTGCTGATCGTGATGAAGAAGTCGATGCTAACTTCAAACGTTTATTAAACGACTTGGTCAAAGAAATGCAAAAAGACCAAGGCTTAACTGAACTCGGAACTTCTTATGCAAGCACCTTATCTAATATCGAACGGATTGGGGACTACGCCACAAATATTTGTGAATGGACTGTTTACAATGACAAAGCAAAACTTGTCGAATTGAATAAATAATCCAACAAACCAAAAGAGCTTTCCGCTTAATTAATAGCGAAAAGCTCTTTTTTGATTAATATTTATCGACTTGGTCGTATTCAACATCAGCCATCGTTTCTCGACCAAACATTTCGACAGAAACTTTAAGTCGTTCATGTTCATCATCAATTTCTTCAACCTTACCTTCAAGTCCATTGAAGGCACCACCAGTAATTTTAACCACTTCACCAGTTTCAAAGGAAATATCACGTTTTTTCGTTTTCATACCTAAATCACGTAAGATATTATGAACTTCTTCATCTAATAGTGGTGTGGGTTTAGACCCTTGTCCATGAGAACCTAAGAACCCTGTGACACCTGGTGTATTACGAACAACAAACCACGCTTCATCAGACATAATCATTTCAACTAAAACATAGCCTGGAAAGATTTTAGTATTAACTGTTTTTTTCTTACCAGTTTTTGTCGTTTCAACATGTTCTTCCTCTGGTACCACTACTCGGAAAATAAACTCTTCCATTCCCATAGAAGTAATCCGCATTTCTAAATTTTGTTTTACTTTATTTTCATAACCAGAATAAGTATGTAAAACATACCATTGTTTACCAGATTGTAATTCTGTAACCATCGCTTAACTCCTTTACTCATTTTGACATAAATAAAAAACCTTCCATTATTCAACGGAAAGGTTACTCGGTTGCTTCGTGATTAGTATAGCACAAACGACCCCTCACGCCAATCATTACCAAAGAAAAAAGGTTAGGAAAAACCTAACCTTACTAAGTAGTCTTATAAACCTAAGAACCATGCAAATGCTTTGCTAGCAGCGAAGTCAACCACACCTAAAAAGATTGCTGCGAGTAAAATTGTTCCAAGCACAATTCCAGTATAGCGCATTAATTCTTTCCCTGTTGGCCATTCTACTAAACGCATTTCATGGAAAACACCTTTAAAAAATCCCATGACAAAGCCTCTCTTTTATTTCGTCTCTTTATGTAATGTATGCTCATTACAATGTTTACAATATTTCTTAACTTCTAGGCGCTCTGTCCGATATTTAGACCCGCTCTTAACTGTATAATTACGAGATCCACATTTCGTACACGCCAAAGCAATTTTGTTTTGTCTCATGTTTATTTCTCCTTAAATCATTACCCATGTTACTGGGTTATGATTCACTTGTCAACTCTCACTATGACCAGCTTAACAACAGTCACTCATTCGATCCATTCACAACATAATGACGCAATAATTGCCGACAATTCCGCAACTGCGTCAATACCCATTGAGGCGATCGATTCATTTTTTGACTAATCATTTCTGGCGTCTCACCATCTAAATAACAATTAAAAATATACCGTTCATGTTCAGAAAAGTGTGAAAGAGCCAATTTGATTTGATCGGTTAACAGTACATAATATTGTGGATCTTCATAAACGGTCTCTGATTTATGTGAAAAAATATGATTAGTTTCTTCACCTGTATCATCAACCACCAACGGATGAGTATTATAATTTGCTCGTCGTTTTTGTGCCAATTGTTGACGAACAATATCTAAATAATGATTTCTTAAAACTCGCTTATAAAATGCGCCGAATGTGACTTGTTTCTTGATATCATACTTTTCGACACAGCGATGTAAACAAATCATCGCCTCTTGATAATAATCATCATTCTCTAAAAACTGTTCTGAAATTTGTGGGCGTAAACTCTTTATTAGCGGCATATAGCGATTATATAAGGCGACGAGTTCATCACCATGCTGCATTCTGATACGCTCAATTAATTCTTCATCACTTGCTCTTAAACCAAACCATGACTCTTCAACCATCCGTCTGTCCTCCTACAGATATTTTTTTTATTCACCACTCAAGTCATCGAGCAATCGTTGCAATTCGTCCATTTGATGATGGGACCATGGACTTTGTCTGCGGTATGTTGTCGGTGTATAGGTATCATCTCCACGATTAATCACTTGTTGAGTTCTCACGACATTCCGCCATAGTTCTTGGGCAGATTGTCGTAAGGCACCATGTTGAAATACCATCCGTTGTTCGGCGAGATCGCTCGTTGCGACAGTCACGTTGTATAACAAGCTCACGACATCATCCATCATTTCTTCAATGTAAGAATCTGCCGTTTGTCCTTCTGCTGTAAATACCACTTTTAAATTATATTGGTCATATTGTTTCGATATTCCAGGCACAAACATCGCATCAAATACGACCCAAGCTTCAATATGATGGAAGCCAACATAATTGGATAAGCTCGCTAATAATAAATCACGCGCTTCTTCCATTTCGTCTTGATTCTTTAGTTGGACTAAATTGGGCCAAGAACCAATCATGTTGTAACCATCTACTATGAGACGTTCTTTTTTCATATTGGTCCTCCCTTTTTCTTTAATTCATTCGTTTACGATACACTTCGTACATTACTAAGGCACTCGCAACACTCGCATTTAGACTTTGGACATGCCCACGCATTGGAATTGTCCATTGTCCGTCTAAGTGTTTCTTCACCCCTGGGGACACGCCTTTACCTTCATTTCCAATAACGACAGCTAATGGTAACGTCACATCTGTTTGCCATAGAGAATCCCCTGACATATCTGTTCCAAATACCCAAACGCCTCGTTCTTTTAATTCATCGATGGTGCGACTAATGTTCGTTACTCGAGCAACTGGCACATGTTCTATCGCTCCAGTACTCGTTTTCGCGACCGTTTGTGTCAACCCGACTTGACGTCTTTCGGGAATAATAATTCCATGGACACCGCTAGCATCTGCCGTTCTAAGAATGCTCCCTAAATTATGAGGATCTTCAATACCATCTAACACGATAAAAAAAGGATCTTCTTCCTTCGCTTCTGCTGCCGCAAATAAGTCATCGACTGTCGCATATTGGTAAGCCGCAACAGCTGCTACCACCCCTTGATGATTGCCACTGTTGGATAAACTATCCAATTTCGATTTAGGTACTGTTGAAATCTGTACATGTCTTTGTCTCGCAGCTTTTTTGATAGTAGAGGCATTGCGATCATTTAAGTCTTGTTGTAAAAAGATTTTATTGACATCACGATCACCATGTAATAATTCAGTGACCGTATGCATACCAAAAACGAAATCATTCTCGGTGTTATTCATTGGTTTGTTATCTTTGACCACGTTCATTCTCCTCGATAAATTTTAAGCCAAATTGAGTCACCCAGTGAAAACGTTCGTGGTCATCTTGTAAATAAAGATAACCACATAACGCTTCGAAACCTGTTGCTAACCGATAATCAGCAATTGAGGCATTCTTAGCACTCGTATGACTTTTCATATTACGCCCACGTTTAAACGCTTGGACTTCATCATCACTTAATAACTCTTGATCTAATAATGCAGTTACTATCGCAGCTTGTCCGCTCGCTTTTGCAAATTGAATGCCATGTTTGTGTAATTCATTGGGTTTTAATTGCGTATTCGCAACTAAGTACTCTCGAATCACAATCTCCCAAGCAGCATCTCCTAAGTAAGCTAGACTTAACCCATTAATTTGGCGAATATCTTTTATTTGCATTAGTGACTTCTTCTCCACCGCGTACCTTGCGCTGTGTCATCTAAGATAATCCCTTGCGCTTTCAATTGATCCCGGATAGCATCACTGCGTTCGAAATCTTTTGCTTTTCTGGCAGCTGTCCGTTCATCAATTAATGCTTGAATGGTATCATCCAATAATTCCTCTTCTTCAAAGGTTACGCCAAAAATACCCACTAATTCCGTGAAAGTAGCTTTCATTTGGTCAAGCACTACTTTAGATATATGATCATTTTCTATATATACGTTTATTTCTCGCATTAATTGGTAAATAATTGTTAATCCGTTTGGCGTATTAATATCGTCATCCATTGCTTCAACAAACTTTTCCTCAAAATCAGCGATTTTTGCTAACATGTCGTCATCAGCAGTTAAAGAATCTGTTGCGTCATTATAACGATAGTTTAAGTTTTGATACGTCGTTTGCAAACGTTCTAAGTTAGTTCGCGCTTCTTCTAAATTCGCTTCACTAAATTTCAATGGGCTACGGTAATGCGCACTGGCTAAGAAAAAGCGAACAACTTGAGGAGGGACTTGAGCAATTAAATCATGGGCTAAAATAAAGTTCCCTAGTGATTTACTCATTTTTTCGCCGTCATCACCCATCGTCACAAAACCATTATGCATCCAATAACGAGCAAAAGTTTGACCGGTATGTGCTTCAGATTGGGCAATTTCATTTTCATGATGTGGGAAAGTTAAGTCATGTCCCCCACCATGAATATCAATCGTATCGCCTAAATATTTAGTTGCCATAACAGAGCATTCAATATGCCAACCAGGACGTCCTTTGCCCCATGGCGAATCCCAAGAAATTTCATCTGGTTTCGCTTTTTTCCATAAGGCGAAGTCAACGGCATCTTCTTTAACCGTATCGGCACCCGCTTCTAAACGTTCACTGGCACCTTGACGTAAATCATCAATTGATTGATCGCTTAATTTACCATAGTCATCAAATTGACGTGCTCTAAAATACACGTCGCCATCAGCTTCGTATGCATAGTCTTTATCCACTAAATCTGCCACAAAATCAATAATGTCATCCATATTTTCAACGACTCGTGGATTTTTAGTTGCCCGTTTAACGTTTAAAGCATCTGTATCTGCATAAAAAGCTTCAATATATTTATCTGCAATTTCACTTGGCGTTAACCCTTCTTCATTTGCACGACGGATAATTTTATCATCAACATCCGTAAAGTTTGACACATATTTAACGTTGTATCCACGATATTCAAAATAACGTCTAACCGTATCAAAGGCTACCGTACTGCGAGCATTACCAATATGAATGTAGTTATATACCGTTGGCCCACAAACATACATTGAAATTTCTCCAGGTCGTAATGGCTCAAAAGTTTCTTTTTGATTCGTTAAGGTATTAAAAAGCTTCATTATGTCTCCCTTTCTATTTACTTTCTGTTGTTTCATCATGATAACGGACAATTTTAGCTGGCAATCCAACGACTGTCACATGTGGTGGCACATCTTCAAGTACGACAGCGTTAGCACCAATTTTAGACCCTTCACCAATCGTAATATTTCCTAGGACTGATGAATTTGCTGAGACAAGGACGCCATCCTCTACATTAGGATGTCTCTTTCCTTTTTGTTTTCCAGTTCCGCCCAACGTTGCTCCATGAAAAATCGTCACATCATTACCAACAACAGCTGTTTCACCAATTACCGTTCCCATTCCATGGTCAATAAACAATCGTTTACCAATTTGGGCCCCAGGATGAATCTCTACTCCCGTTAAAAACCGAGCAAATTTTGAAATTATTTGCGCTAATAAAAACCACTTTTTGTTATAACATTTATGTGCCAAACGATGAAAGAGTATCGCATGGACACCTTGATTCGTTAATAATACCTCGGCTTTCGATCGTACAGCAGGATCATTTGCTTCATAAGCGGCTAATAAATCATTTAGTCGTTGCATCATAGCCTTTATATCCTTTCCCATTCATTTAAGTCTCTTACCTATTATAAGTGAATTCATCACTTTTCGCACTTATTCGATACAAAAAGCTCAACGACTCCATATAAATACTTTATTTATTATTTTATCATCTAAAAATTATACACGGTTATTAAAGCGGTTACAATACTATATTAATAAAGTTTTTTATATTTTTATTTTGTAAGCGTATCATTCGACAAAAGTCCGCAATTTGTTATAGTGAAATCATACCAATCAGAAAGGAGAATCTCTCATGGGATTAGATGATTTAAAACAAAAAGGTAAAGACTTCGTAAACGACCATAAAGACGACGCCGTAAACAAAGGTAAAAAACATTTCGACAAACATAAAGACGAATACGCTGAAAAAGGTAAAAAAATCGCCAAAGACAAATTCAAAAAATAATAACAGGATGCGATAAAGTACGGGTAACCACGGTCGTTGGACCTAAAAGCGACGCCTCTCTGTAAGAGAGAAGGAGCTCTTTAGGGAAACGCAACCGTGGTTGTGCTTTAGAGCTCGACTACAGGGTGTGAAGAAACGCGCTCTGATTCGAACCCGACTAAAAAGGGTGTGAACATTTGCGTCTAGCATCGTTTTTTACATCCTTATACTTAAAAACCTTCTGGACCTATTAGCTGTCCAGAAGGTTTTTTCTTTATCCTATTATTTATCTAATTTTGCAATGGCTTGATCTAAATGATGTAAGGCTTTGTCGCGACCTAAAACTTCAATCGTCAAACCAATTGATGGGCCGTGTTGTTCACCAGATGTTGCTACACGAATTGGCATATAAAGATTTTTACCTTTAACACCGGTTTCTTTTTGGACAGCTTTAATCGTTGCCATGATATTGTCTTCATTGAAATCATCATCAGATAACTCTTTCAATTTATCACGGAAAGTCGTTAAAACTGTTGGAACAGTTTCACCAGTTAACATTTCTTCCGCTTCTGGTGCAATTTCTAATTCTTCTTGGAAGAACATTTCAGATAACGGTACAATTTCTGCGGCATAACTTATTTCATCTTTATATAATGAAACAAGTTTTTCTGTCCATGCCATTTCTTCATCGTCGGCATTGTCAGATAGACGTCCTGCACGTTGTAAGTGATCAATCGCTAATTCTGCTACACGTTCAGCATCTGCAGATTTCATATACCGGTTATTAATCCATTCAAGTTTTTTATTATCAAAAGCAGCTGGTGATTTTGATAAGCGATCCGTATCAAAGCGTTCAATCAATTCATCATGGCTAAAGATTTCATCTTCCCCTTTAGGAGACCAACCTAATAAAGCAATAAAATTAAACATTGCTTCTGGTAAGTAACCTAAATCACGATATTGTTCGATAAATTGAAGAATACTTTCATCACGTTTTGATAATTTTTTACCAGTATCGGCATTAGTAATTAATGTCATATGACCAAAAACAGGTGCGTCCCATCCTAATGCTTCGTAAATCATCATTTGTTTAGGTGTATTCGCAATATGGTCATCTCCACGTAAGACATGAGTGATTTCCATTAAATGGTCATCAACAACAACGGCGAAGTTGTAAGTTGGTTGTCCATCTTGTTTTAGAATGACAAAGTCACCACTAATATCTTTTGCTTCAAAGCTAATGTCACCTTTGACCATATCAGCGAACTCATAAACGCCATCATCTGGAACACGGAAGCGAATCGTTTCTGGACGACCTTCTTCGCGAGCTTGTTGACGTTCTTCTTCACTCGCATTACGCCATTTACCAATGTAGCGAGGAGTTTCGCCTCGTTCAATTTGGCCATCATGTTCCGCTTCAATTTCTTCTGGTGTATCATATGCGTAATAAGCATCACCATTGGCTAATAATTGTTCAATATATTTTAAGTAAATGTCATTACGTTCAGATTGACGATATGGACCGTACTCTCCTGGTTTATCTGGTCCTTCATCCCAGTCAATTCCTAACCATGTTAAGTTATTTAACTGACTTTCTTCTCCATCAGCAATATTTCGTTTAGTATCAGTATCTTCAATACGGATAATAAAATCGCCACCATTATGACGAGCAAATAAATAATTAAATAACGCTGTCCGAGCATTCCCAATATGAAGATGCCCTGTTGGACTTGGTGCGTAACGAACTCTTACTTTATCAGACATTTACTGATTCCTCCTCATTAATTCTCTCATTCATTGTACCATGCAACTAAAAGCAAAAACAGTCTGTTTCACAAGACTGCTTTTACGACATATACTGTCTTCTCTGAATCCCTTTTACTAATATTAAACAATTTTAGCAAAAATCATTTTACCCGCGTTAGTCTGTAGTGAACTGGTAATTTCAACTTGCAACGTCTCATCAAGGTGTTTCTTCCCTTCTTCGACAACAATCATCGTTCCATCATCTAAGTAGCCGACACCTTGCTGGCGTTCAGTTCCTTCTTTGATAATATGCACAGAGAGATGATCTCCTGGAATAACAACCATCTTAAGCGCATTCGCTAGCTCATTAATATTAAGAACTTTAATTTGATGAAATTGACTAACTTTATTTAAATTATAATCATTGGTCACAACAATTCCGTTGACTTCCTTCGCTAATAATAACAATTTTAAATCGACTTCGTCTTCTTTTTCGAAGTCACGATCAGAAAATTCAACGGTAATGGCTTCTTCATCGCGTAATTGATTTAAAATATCTAACCCACGACGTCCTCGCACACGTTTGGTCGCATCAGCTGAATCTGCAATAAACTGTAATTCTTTTAGGACAAAGTTAGGGACCAAGATAATTCCCTCAATAAAACCTGCTCTAATAACGTCTAAGATACGACCATCAATAATCACACTCGTATCTAAAATTTTATACGGTTGAAAGGTATAATTATCCTCTTGAGAGTCCTCGCTGGCCGTGTCATCCTCTGTCGAATTATTAGTTGCTTTGCGTTGTTGAATTTTTTCTTTCGTTTTATCGATATCATTCAACGATAATTGGCCAACTCGTACAAAAAACTGTTGAATTTCATAACTACGCGTATTTCCAATAACATAACCCACAAATCCTAAAACAACGGTTAATATAAAGGGCAAAATATTACTGATAAATGGCACATTAAACCCAATCACTGGAATATTAATTAACCAAGCTAAAATCAAACCAATAATTAACCCTAGTAGACTTGTTAGAAAAGTTGCTAAAGATAACTGGCGAATTTGATTAGCTAAACGGGTAAATACTCTTTGTAGCCATGGTCGTTGTAAAATAAATAATAAATAGAAAATAATAGCTCCAATGGCAATATTTACTAAAGCATTATTTAAAATAAACGCTTCTTGATTAATCCATTGCCAAACTGTTGGTAAGAGATAGTAACCTAAACTCCCCCCGACTAGCATAAAGAGTAAATGAAAAATTTTCGTTCCTTTTTCACGTGTCATCTGCCCACCTCCTTTCAATTATGATCATTATTTGGGAAAGATAACCGCTAATACATCGCGCAACGTGGCAGCTGCCATTACTTGAATATCTTCAGGAGCTTTAATCCCACTGGCGCTCCCTTTAGGTACAAAAATCCGTTTAAATCCTAACTTTTGCGCTTCTTGAACCCGTTCTTGCAAACGAGGCACACGCCGAATTTCTCCGGTTAACCCAATTTCACCAACAAAGCAGTCCGTTGCTAACGTTTCTTTCTCCCAATAACTAGACGCTACTGAGACTGCAATAGCTAAGTCAACAGCTGGTTCATCCAAACGAACCCCACCAGTTGCCTTCAAATAAGCATCTTGATTTTGTAACATTAATCCCGCTCGTTTCTCTAATACTGCCATGATTAATGTCACTCGTGAATAATCCAGACCACTTGCCGTTCGTCGGGCATTTCCAAAGGCTGTAGGTGCTAGTAATGCTTGCACTTCAGTTAAAATTGGTCGAGTGCCTTCCATTGAAGCCACCACTGCTGAACCATTTGCCCCAGCTAAACGTTCTTCTAGGAACAATTCACTTGGATTATCAACTTCTTTTAACCCGTCACTTTGCATATCAAAAACTCCGAGTTCGTTCGTTGACCCAAACCGATTTTTAACCGCTCGTAAAATTCGGAACGTGTCGTGTTTTTCGCCCTCAAAATAAAGAACGGTATCCACCATATGCTCTAACATACGTGGACCAGCAATATTTCCTTCTTTAGTGACATGTCCAACAATAAAAGTAGCGATTCCATTTTCCTTCGCAATATGCATCAATTCGGAAGTGGTTTCTCGTACTTGACTCACACTCCCTGCAATCCCATTACTTTCCTCATGAGTCATCGTTTGAATGGAATCAATGACTAAAAATTGAGGTTTTAAATCTTGAATAGCTACTTTGATTTCATCCATATCCGTTTCTGCAAAAACATAAAAATCAGGATCTTCAAATCCTAACCGATCTGCACGCATCTTAATTTGATGCATACTTTCTTCACCAGAAACATATAGCACTGTACCTTGTTCCTGACTTAATTGCATAGAAACTTGTAGTAAAAGTGTTGATTTCCCAATACCAGGATCACCGCCTACTAATACAAGAGATCCGGGAACAACACCACCACCGAGCACACGGTTAAATTCTTTTAAGGAGGTTAATACACGAGTTTCTTTTTGAGCGGCAACCGTTTTGATTCGTTGTGGTTTCGCTGATTTATAGCCCTCGTGAATTGGGGTATGATTTTCTGGGTGTTTAATCGTTCGTCCAGAAAGACGTTCTTCTTCCATTTGATTCCAAGCGCCACAATTGGGACAGCGCCCAAGCCAACGGGGCGACTCATAACCACACGCTTGACAAACAAATTGCGTTGCTTGTTTTTTTGCCATTTGTCACATTCCTTTTACTTAATTTTGTCCTGAACTACCAAATCCTCCTTGACGTGTCACACCGTTATCGACATCATCGTCGGTTTTCTGGTACGTTAAGAAGATACCTTGAGCAATGCGTTCACCTTTTTCAATCGTGACATCTTCGAAACCAAAGTTTAATAACTGTACGAACAATTCACCTTCATTTTCGGCATTATTATAGTAATCACTATCAACAATACCCACCCCATTAGGAAGGACTAATGATCGTTTTAATGGATTGCTTGAACGACACGTAATTTGTAAGTATTCATTCTCTGGCATATACACTTTAATTCCAGTGGGAACAAGAACTGGCTTAATGTCAGCTGATTGTGCCGCTGCTTCATCAACGGATTCGCTTTGTAATCCTTGTACTTGTTGTAATGTTTGTAATACTCCTTTTTGCCAAATAGACGGAATCACCGTCCGTTCAGCTGCTTCAATGTCATAACCAGCTGACCCTGAGGTTTGGCGAATAGGTAAATGGATATCTTTATCTAAATACGTAGAAACGACTTCAAATCCTCGTTTGCGCATACAGAACTCCTCCGAACTATGTTTTCATCTTGTTTCATTCATTATACTAAAATTATCATTTGAACGCATGACTCACGGTTCAACAACCAAATATTTCTTCAAGGTCTTATTAAACCTTATGAATCATACTTTTAACCCACATGAAATTATATTAAACTAACGTCAGTAGTAAAATCTATAGTCTAAGGGGCTATTTTTCATGAAATTACCAAAAATCGGATTTATATTAAGTTGTTTGTGTTTATTCGTTGGTTGCCAAAATGCGCAAATAAACAAAGAAACGCTTGCTAATCAAGTCAATCATCAGTTAAATGAAGCAACGACTTACCAACAAGCTACCCAAATTAGCCAAAAAACGACAACTAATGAGGGAACGCAAACGGCTCAACAAACGAACCAATTGACAATCGAAAATAATGAACTCGTTAATGCGACAGTCATTAGTAAACAGAGTCAACAACCTAGCCAATATTTAGAACTTAAGCAAGAAGACGGTACCACTTATACCCGTGAACTTGATAGTGACTGGTTAAAAGTGGCCCATCCCAACCAAGAACGCGATCAATTTACCCTCTTCACTATGCAAGAAATTCAACGGATTGTTAATGAGGTGGCAAATGATGGTGAATGGAACAGTAGGACTAACCAAACAACCATTGACTATCATAAACAACAGGATGACCTACTCAATTTATTTAATCGGGTAGCTATTGTTCAGCTTAATCCAAAGGCAACTCATGATATCACGATAACCATCAATCCTAAAGAACAAACATTGACCCATATTCACTGGACAATAACTGGTACTAATCGTTCAACAGGAGAACCTGTCAAAGCGACAGTCGATATTCAATCACAAATGGCCACTTAAAGGAGTCTCATTATGAATAAAAATATTGTTGCTAGTGTACTAGCAGCCGTTACAATTATCTTAAATGTCTACATTATGTTTAAAGGCAAAAGCGAAGCTGGTATGACTCGTCAAGAACAAGGCCGAATTAAGGTAATTGCAGGCATCTTTCTTATTTTATCTTTTGTTGCATTAACATTTGGCGAATACTTAGGACTACAATAATACAAAACGACGTCTCATTGCCAGACGTCGTTTTTTAATCGTTATTGTTTTAATTCCCGAACGTTATCAAATGCAAATGTTGCCTGCTTAATTTGTTGTTCATTACCGATAACGACAGTATAACCTTGTGCCATTGTCTCACGAATAAGATCCACATATGCCATTAAATCAGCCACTGTTGTATTTAATGTGGCAATTAATCGCTTGTCAATCATTGATTTATCACTACCTTTAAAGTAACGCGTGAGCATGATACGGTTCACTTTATCAGGTGATATTGGATAATGGAAACTAGACATCGTCCCAATAATAAATTGATTTAATGTTTCTTGGTCTAATTCTAGGTTTGCTACGAAATCACTCATCGCTTGATAAGTAGCTATCGTTTGATCAACATTTGGATCGCGATAAGAATAAGCTGTCATATCTCCAGTTCGACTAATTGTCAATCCAGCTCCGTAAGCACCACCTTGTAAGCGAACGAGATCATAAAGATACCCTTTGGAAAGGATAGCCGATAGGACAAGCATCAGTGCTTCATAATCTGTTGCTGGGAAGTATCCCCCTTGAGCAACGTATTGTACGTTACTATTCGTTATAATCGCTTCTTTTCTAATGTTAGAGAAGTCAAATGTCATTGGATGTCTAACAACTGTCTCTCCAACAGGTAATGTTTCAATAAACTCTTTTACTTCATGATAAAAGGCGTCTTTATCTGCTGATTCTCCAGTTAAGCTAATTGTTAATCGACTTTGTGTCCATAAGCGTTGGTTTAATTGTTCTAGTTGGTGTTTAAATGTTTCCCATTCGGTATCAAAGTGATTAATCAAATGCGTCAAATGGTCATAATAACCAATTCCGCTTAATTCTTCAGCATAACGCGAAGGATTAGAGTATAAACTCCGTACTCGACCCAGTGCCGCTTGATGACCGTTAGCCTCAAACGATTGCTCCATTTCTAATTTAACCCGTTTGAATACATTTAATATGCGTTGTTTTTGTGTAAACAGTGACTTCGTTAAAATATCTGTCGTTAATTCAAATCCTCGCGCTGTTTTTGGATTAAGAGCAGCAAAATTAACTTCCATCTGTACGGTATAATCATCTGGATTATCAACTGCCGTATAAATTTTTGGAACAATTCCTAATCCAGCTGTCGCTTTCATCAACTCAGTATCTAAATCTTGATACGTCATATTTTGCGTATCGACTGAGCCTAATAAAATAGCTAAATCTTTTAAATAAGGAATTTCTTCCCTCGTCATATCATCACTAGCAAACGCTAATTTAACGTAACGAACACCTGAAGTCGCTTGAGGATGGAATAAAATTGTTGGATTATTACTTAATATTTCTTCTGGAATATTTGTTGTTTCTCTTGGAACATCAGCTAAATCGAGTTGCGGTAACGTCGCTATTGCTTCCGGAGTATCGGGCTCTGTCTGATAAGCTCGTAACGACTCGTTTTGTTTAATGAGTTCTTGAACGTCTTCAGCAGATAATTGGGCTTTTTCTGCCGCTAATTTTTCAGCCAATGCATCATCTTGAGATCGGAACAGACCAACTTTTGGTTCATGAACTAAAACTTGAGTCGTTTCCGCATTTAACACTCGATCCGTCAGTAATTGTTCAAACATACCTTGGTCACGTCGTTGGCGTATGTAATCTAACTCGTCAGAATAAGTTAATCCGTCAAGTGGTTGGTCTTGGTAACGCCAAACAGATAGCATTTGAATGCCTCGAGTAATTCCTTGCATAGAGCCACCCGCTTGCCGATAGTAAAATTCACGTGAATTTAGTACCCCATCAAAAACAGATTGGTCTAATCCATCTTCAACCACTTGTCGCAATGTTTTTTCAATAATATCTACAATTTGATCCGCTTGATCAGCCGACATGTTTTCAACCACAATACCAAAGTCTTGATAGTAGCCATCACTTGGATAAGCAGACACATCTTCTGCGAAACCAGTATCGACTAAAGCTGCTCGTAATGGACTTGCTTCTGCATCCACTAACACGTCGCCTAATAATTGTAAAATAAAGATCATTTGCTTATCTTGAGCAGAAGTGAAGGGAACCGTATAAGTTAAATAGCTATCTGTTTCACGCGACATTTGCTTATCTGCACTATAATAAACCGTTTCTTTTGTCCGCCCTTTAGGTGGAGTGGGCAGTGTCAATTCAATCGCATGATGATCTGCTTCAAAGGCATCAAAGTAACCCTCATTGATTTGTGCTAGCGCCCGGTCAATGTCGATATCTCCATATAAAAAGGCTAAAGCATTATCTGGTCGGTAATGGGTTTGGTGAAAAGCACAGAAGTCTTCATAGCTGAGTTCAGGAATCACATAAGGATTCCCACCTGATTCATGCGCATAAGTTGACTCTGGATGTAAATGTTCAGCAACTGAAGACATAATGGCGCGATCAACATCTCCAAAAGCGCCACGCATTTCGTTATAAACCACACCTTTAATCGTTAAGTCATCTTCTGGTTGGAAAAGCTCTTTATGCCATCCCTCTTGGCGGAAAATTTTTTCTTCCGTTAACATTTTGGGATAGAAAACCGCATCTAAATAAACGCCCATTAAATGGTGGAAGTCCGTTTCATTCATTGAAGACAAAGGATAAACCGTCATATCCGCAAAAGTTAGCGCATTTAAAAATGTCTGCATAGAAGTTTTCATCATATGCATAAATGGATCTTTAACTGGATATTTTTGTGACCCTGATAGTACAGAGTGTTCGACAATATGAGCCACCCCTGTAGAATCGGTAGGTGGAGTCAAAAATCCAATCCCAAATGTTCGATTAGGATCATCATTATTTACCCACATCACACGTCCACCAGATTGAGGATGATAATATTCCACTACTTCCGCACCAATATCATCCACCCATTGTGTTTGTACTTTTTTAAAACCATGTTGTAACTCTTCTGTCATTCTTATCCCTCTTTAATATGCTATGTCACGATTAAAACAATAAGGCCAAGGTCAATACCTCGGCTCGATAATGAAGACTTAGTGACCGACTAATGATGTTGGCCACTATAGCCACTCTCATCAGGTTGAACAAAGCCCCCTTGATTCAAAATTTCATTATATAGTATGCGACGAACATCATCATCTGTTAACGGCTTATGTTCGTGTTCTTCTTTTGGTTTCTTGTAATGATTATAAATAGCTTGGACAGTCCAGCCCTCTGCAATGTAATCTTTAATATCTAATAAACGATCGACGTCATTTAACGAGTACATTCGTCGATTCGTATCGGTTCGTTGTGGGGTAATCAAATCACGTTCTTCATAATACCGTACTTGACGCGCACTTAAATCAGTTAATTTCATAACTGTTCCAATTGAAAAAACGGCTAATGACCGTCGCAGCTCTTTCTCTTTCATCACACTGCCTCCCTCACTTATTTATCCAAATGTTAGCTTAACTAACATCAGATGTCAACGCAAAGCTCATCGTCGCTATTTTATGTATTTTGCGCTATAATAATCCCCCTAATACCTCAGAGGAGATGATGATTTGTGACAGCTAATCAAGACCTTAAATGGGCGCGTCGTGGAACTATACTCAGTATGGTTGCCTATGCCATGATTGCGACAGCCAAAATAACAGCTGGACATTGGCTACATTCAAGTGCTTTAGCTGCAGATGGCTTAAATAACTTTTCTGACACCATCAGTGCCGTCCTCATGTTTATCGGCATCTATTTAGCTCACCGCCCTGCCGATTTTAATCACCAGTACGGTCATCGTAAAATGGAATCTATCACAACCTTAATTATTAGCTTTATTATTCTTTTTATCGGTGGACAAGTGACCTTACAGGCAGTCACCCAATTTTTTACGACCACTTCAACGCAACCAAGTCCTGTTTCTGCGCTTATAGGACTTATTTCCGGAATCATTATGTTAGGCGTATATGCTTTCAATTTACGAATTGCTCATCGTATTCATAGTACGGGACTCAAAGCAACCGCTAAAGATAATCTTGCGGATGCTTTGACATCCTTCGTCACGGCCATCGCTATTATTACGAGTCAATTTAATTTATTTTGGATTGATGGAGTAATGGCGCTTATCGTAGGTATCATCATTATTAAAACAGGGATCGACGTTTTTAGAGAAGCAGCTTTTGAATTATCAGATGGTTTTTCTCCAGCTGAAATTGAACGTTATAAACATACGATTTATCAAGTCCCTGACGTTAGAAAAGTACAAGCTATCCGCGGTCGTACTTACGGACCTCATGTCTATTTAGATATTACGATTGCGGTCGATCCAATGATGACAGTAAAAGAAGGCCATGATATCACAGTTGCAGTTGAAAAAGTGCTCTATATGACATATTTTATTGAAGCGATTGATGTTCATGTCGAGCCAGATAATTAATGATAAATGACAAAACAACGTCGAGCTTGGTCTCGGCGTTGTCTCTTTAATAGACGAATTTTCTTATTTTGTTCATTAAATGTTTGCCCCATTTTTCACAACCTGTTAAAATATTGATGTAACCGAATACAGCCGATGTAATCGACTATAAAGGAGGATGCATATGCAAACTTTAATTCTAGTTTCTCATAGTGCCAAAATTACAGAAGGTATCAAAGAATTAATTACAGAAATGGTTCCAGACGCAGACAATACGTTTGAGGTCATTGCTGCTGGAGGAACAGAAGACGGTGAAATTGGAACATCTCCAATGCCTATCGTTGATGGTATTCAAAATGCAAAAGGGGACCATGTTTATATCTTTACTGACATGGGGAGTGCGGTATTATCTAGTGAAACCGCCATTGATTTCTTAACTGATGAACAAAAAGAAAAAGTAACATTATTAGAATCACCAATCGTAGAAAGTGCTTATATTGCCGCTATTCAATCAACTATTGGTGCTAGTCACGACGATTTACTAAAAGCAATCGAAGAACAAGCCTAAGGAGGCCTTTAAATGAAAAAAATTATTAATCAACCAAGTGATGTCGTTAATGAAATGTTACAAGGAATGGCAACTGCCCATCCTGAATTACTAGAGCGTTTCTCTGACTCACAAGTTATCCATCGTAAAGCTGACACACCTGACGTTGTCGGTATTGTTAGTGGTGGTGGATCCGGTCACGAACCTAGCCATGCAGGATTTGTCGGTGAAGGAATGCTATCTGCTGCTGTATGTGGTGAAGTCTTCACTTCTCCAACACCAGACCAAATTTTAACAGCTATCAAAGCTAGCGATAATGGTAAAGGTGTTTTCTTAGTTATCAAAAACTATACTGGTGACGTTATGAACTTCGAAATGGCGCAAGAATTAGCCGAAGCAGAAGGTATCGAAACATCATCAATTGTCGTTAACGATGATATCGCGATTGAAGACAGTACTTTCACTGCTGGTAAACGTGGTGTTGCTGGTACGGTGTTAATGCATAAAATCATTGGTTACTATGCCAAAGAAGGTAAAAACTTAGACGAACTAACTGAAATTGCCAACAAAGTAAATGATAACTTAAATACAATTGGTTTAGCTTTAACAGCTGCTACTGTTCCAGAAGTTGGTAAACCTGGTTTCGATATCGAAGATGACGCTTTCGAATACGGTATTGGTATCCATGGTGAACCTGGATATAAACGTGAAAAAATTAAACCGGCTAAAGAAATGGCTAAAGAATTAGTTTCTCAATTAAAAGCTACTTATAACTGGGAAGCTGGCGACTCATTTGTAGTATTAGTTAACTCAATGGGTGGTACCCCATTAATGGAACTTTATATTTTCTGGAATGATGTTCAACAATTATTAGCTGATGAAGGCATCGACGTTAAATGGGTAAAAGTCGGTGAATTAATGACAAGTATTGAAATGCAAGGTTTATCATTAACATTATTAAAAGTTGAAGACAACGAGTGGGTTGACGCGCTTAAAGCTCCCGTTGATGTCTTAGCTTGGTAAGAAAAGGAGAGGGATAACATTATGGAAAATGTCATGACATGGTTAAACAACTGGTTAGATGAATTAGAAGAACATAAAGCTTATTTAAGTGATCTTGACCAAAAAATTGGTGATGGTGACCACGGAAATAACATGGCTCGTGGTGGTAAAGCCGTTAAAGAAAAATTAGGTGCGGATACACCAGAAGCTGCTAGCGATATCTTTATGGTTTTTGCACAAAACTTAATGAGCAAAATTGGTGGCGCATCAGGACCACTTTACGGTTCAGCTTTCTTAGCTATGGCAACTACTGCTAAACAAACAGATAATTTAGGCGACATCTTTGCCGCAGGTTTAGATAAAATCAAACAACGTGGTAAAGCTGAAGCTGGTGAAAAAACTATGGTTGATATGTGGGAACCAGCAATTGAAGCCATTAAAGCTGAAAACTGGGATACTAAAGTATTAGATGATGCTCGTGAAAATGTCATCAACTTAAAAGCAACGAAAGGTCGTGCTTCTTACTACGGTGACCGTACAGTTGGTGAAATGGATCCAGGAGCAGAGTCAAGTTATTACTTATTCAAAGCGTTATTCGAAGCTCATGCTTAAAATACTCATATAAATAGAGCTAGAGATTAGGTCGTTAACCTTATGCTTTGACATTCGCTCTCAATTTCTGTAATTTAGTACTATACAACTGACTAATCAAAGGAGCGACAACATGAAAAAAATTAGACGTCTTATCTCAGTTATTACTGCTTTACTCTCATTAATTGCAGCAGTTAAAGCATTCATGGATCTATTTAAAGAAAACGATCCTGATAATAAAGTCTTTTAAAACGTTAAAACGTCATTGTCTACATCTTAGACAATGACGTTTTTATATATTTTGAATCGTTGCTTCCACTTTTTGAAAATGATAAACTCCATTAATTATCTCACATAACACATGACCAGAATGCACTAAATAATCGAGATGAGCCATCGTTTCTCCAGTCGCAAAGAATTTTTGTGATTTAGGAAAATTTTCCCATTTATCAAACTTAACTCGCCATGAAATCTGGCGGGAAATATCTTCTACTGTATAAGACATTCCTTCTGACATCGCATCTAAAATTTCTTGTAAGCGCTCATGATGATGAGATATAATCTCATCAATTCTTCGATTGGGTCGATCAATTAATTGACGATGTGTCGCGAACATCCGCTTCAAGTTGAGTGGCTTTAAGTGTTCTAACGTTTTCAAGTAATCATTTAAAATATTAGGATATTCCTCTCCCCAGTATGTAATGTTAGGGGAAATAGGATCTAACACCGTGTCTGCTGAAAAGATGAACTGATAGTTAGGCTCATACAATCCAATATGTCCAGGCGTATGACCAATTAAATCCATTACTTCAAATTGATACTGCCCCACATTAAATGTCTCCCCAATTTTTAACGGGATAAAATCAATCGTTTCATTCGATTTAAAGGCATAACCTGGATTCACCGACAAGTCCATTGTTTCCATCTGACCAGTATATGCTGCTTGTCGCTCACTGATTGTTTCCCAATATTGATCAGATACCATTCGATTAATAATCTCTCCATCAACTTCTCCAGCGTAAATCCGACAACCCGCTTCTTGAAATAAATAAGCTAAGCCGGAGTGATCAGCATGTAAGTGCGTGATAACGAGATCTAAGTCCCCAACTTCTAAACCTAACTCAGCAATTCCTGCCAATAGTTGCTCTTTCGTTTCAGGCAAATTATATCCCGTATCAAAAATAACATTTCTTTCTGGCGTCTTGATAACAAAAATATTTAACTGTTTTAATGCCGTTTGTGGCATATCCACATTAAACGTATAAATATCTTTCGCAACTTCTTTAATCACGATGTTAACTCTCCCTTTCTTGAGGAAATTTATCTTGTTTATCGGTTAAAGGAATAAGCGATGGCTCGGAACGTTTTAATCCTTCAATAATCTCTTTCCCATCTTCAGAATATCGAATCATACGATAAAAAGGATCATGATAAAAAATAAATCGATAGCCATTTTCCAATCCTTCACTCAAATATTTTTGTTTCGCAGCTATTGAGTCCATTGGATAATCATCGACTGCACCTACCCATAGTGGGTTAACATGAACACATGATAAGAGAATATCCGCTAAGTGGAAAATTGTCTCCTCACCCTGTTCTAGTCGAATCATTGTATGACCATTGGAATGCCCACCAGTGTGTTCCATAGTAATACCTGGAGCAATTTCAATCTGATCCGTAAAGGTTTGGACTTGATCTTGAATAGGTTCCCAATTTCCTTTAATATAAGTATTTTTAGTCCGCATATTAGGGTGTCGTACTTCGTCCCATTCGATAGCATTGATATAAATTGTAGCGTTAGGATAACGTGACATTAATTCACCATTTTCTAGATAAGTTAAGCCATTCGCATGATCGTTGTGCATGTGCGTCATTAATACGGCATCAATATCTTCATAAGTTAAATTCAATTCCGCTAAACTTTCAGCAATATGTGCTTCTTTTGCTAACCCTAAGTTGCGTTTTTCTTTTTCATTCAACTTATTCGCATCCATACTCGCATCAATTAAATAATTTTTATTTTGATATTGAATTAAAATGGGATCGGCAACCGATGGCATTTGATTATTCTCATTATAAGGATAAAATCTTCCCCATACTGCCTGCAATATCTGATCCATGATCAGGTTCTGTTAAAGCAAAGCAAGTTTGCCACTCGAAACTACGTAATTTAGGCGCAATCTCTTCAATTTGTTCATCACTACCACCAATTAATAAGGTGTTATATCCTAAACCGCCGTGAACCGTATAGAACGTTGCAATCGAAGCATCGAAGCGAGCTAATTCATAGTATAAGAATGCATTATACATTTCACTTGCTTTCCATTTATTTGTGACTTCACGGTCTTCAAATAATTTCGGACTATCCATAATACCCGCTTCTTTTAATTTATAAAAAGCTTCGAATGGGAATTTCGCACGTTCCCAATGATCATTAATCACTGGACGAATCTCTTCTTCAATAATTTTACGTGCATGTTGTAAAACTTCTAGCTCTCCTAAAGTTAATTTTTCAGCATAGCCAAATTTATCTTCAGGATATAATTCACGAATGATTTCTTCTTTTTTAGTCATTTTACTTTCCTCCATTTATCGACTGATAGCGACTATTAATAATTTGTAAACGTTTCCAAAACCTTATAATAGCCAAGGATAGCTAAAAAGAAAACTAACGGAAATAAATACTGACTATAATTTGAAGTTATACAAAGCTGAAATCGCTGGTATGATAGCGTTTTCTTTAGATAAGAGTTGCTATTACTCACTCATTTTTTTATAAAGATTTGAAATATAACAAAAATCCATAAACATAAAATGGAAGATATAGGAACTATGTTATGATAATGAAAAAGGACGTGATTATAAGTGAAGGATAATAAAAAAGGAATAATACTATCAATTGCCATATTTTCGCTAATCATCATCATTGGGATATTACTTTTCATCCGTCACTCATCCTCAGTAGATCATGAAACGGAGTCAACACCCTCTGAGGAAGCGATTGATAAAAATTGGCAACTCGCGAATGACGTGCATACGCCTACTTTAAGCCATGCTCAATCCACTGAAGACAAACAAGAAATGGAAACTTTTTCTAAACAATATAACGATCAAATTCAGTCACCATCCGTAGCAGATATCGCCAAATCATATGCTAAAGATCATCAATCACCAGAAGATAGTTTAGATGACTTAATGGTTGATTTACCCACAATTGATACTAACGATGATCACTATATCCTCGTCAACAAACTAAACCCATTAAAAACGGAACCTAACGTGACACTAACTTCTACAGCTAATGGCGAACAATACGCTGCTGATATCAAATCAGAAGTGGATCAATTAGTTAGCGATGCTCAATCGGCTGGCTATTCACTTGTTTTTATTTCTGGTCATCGCACGATTGCTTATCAAAAACAGAATCGCGAAAATGGTTATCAAAGCTATTTAGCTGCTGGTTATTCTATAGAAGAAGCTGAACAACTAACCGACACTTATTATGCGCCAGCAGAAGCGAGTGAGCATAGTACAGGACTAGCTCTAGATTTATTAGACAGTCAGTGGATGCAGCAAGGCGGCAGTTTAAATGAAGACTATGCCTCTCATCCATCGGCTCAATGGTTAGCTGACCATGCTGCTGACTATGGATTTATTCTCCGTTATCCCAAAGGTAAAGAAAAAATAACCGGATATTCTTTCGAACCCTGGCATTTTCGCTATGTCGGAAAAGATGTTGCTAAATATATCCATCGCCACCACTTAACCTTTGAAGAATTTTTAGCTCTTGCGAATTATAAAAATAAATTGCATAACCAATAACGAAAAAAGCTAGCGATCCAATATATACAAGATCGCTAGCTTTTTTAATGATGGTGTTGCTGCCAAATAAACACTTGTTCTTCTTCAGGTGTCATGTGATTCGGCGTTTTTCTTAAACTAAATGAATCAGGAACAGGATCATATCCACCTGTTGCCCAAGGATGACAACGACAAATGCGTGCACTTCCCATGAGTGTCCCTTTCAAGCTCCCATGTTTTTGAATCGCTTGTATCATGTAATTAGAACACGTTGGATAATACCGACAGTTCGGCCCAGTTAAAGGAGAAATTCGCCGTTGATAAAATCGGACTGCAGCTAATAAGCATCGTTTAATCATTGTCCTTAACCGTTGATTCCACTAACGGAATTAATAACCCATCCGCAATTTCTTGACGTTTATCTTCACCCGCAATCAAACCAATTAATTCTAAAGCAAAGTATACTGCTGTTGCTGGTCCACGTGACGTAATAACATGATGTTTTTTATCATGAACGACTAAATCTTCTTTGAAAGTACCAAAATGAATGTCATCTGTTTCTAACCCTGGAAAACATGTTCCAGTAATTTTTTCGGCAATTCCAGCAGCTTCTAAAGCTAATGGAGAAGCACAAATTGAAGCAATATATCCGCCTGATTCATATTGGCTTTGTAACAAACGAATCACTGTATCAGAACCTGCTAACATTTTGGCACCAGACATACCTCCTGGAGTCACAATCACATCGTAATCATCACTACTAATATCTTCTAATAAAATATCAGCTTTAATTGGGATATTGTGATCCCCCATTGTCATATAATCACCAGTAATTGAAATCATATCAATTGAAATATCCGCACGACGTAAATAATCCACCACGGTTAATGCTTCAATTTCTTCATACCCATTTCCTAATAAAATACCTACTTGCATTATTGAGACCTCCTTCAAATAAAAAAGAGACAAGGAATTAACCTCGTCTCTCTTACTTACGTTTCAACAATTAATTATTGAACGCGAGAACCGTCGCTGTATTCACCGTTTTGGTGTGCTTTACGGCGTTCTTCAGCTTCTTTACGTTCTTTTTCGTTTTGGTTTTTAGTGTATTCAGCACGAGTCATGATGTCGTTAACATTCATGTTTACTTCAACAACTTTTAAACCAGTCATTTTGTTAACGTTATTTTTAATTTCATCAACAGCTTTGTCAAATGCTTTTGGTAAGTCTTTACCATATTCAGCAATAACTTCTAAGTCTAAAGCAACTTCTTTTTTACCTACTTCAGCACTAACACCTTTAGTGTCATCGCTGCTGCTTGAGAAGAAGTCTTTAATTCCTGAAGTGATGTCACCTTTTAATTCTAAGATACCATCGATACGTTCGATTGAGTTATTAGCGATTTTTTCTAATACGCGTCCTTCGAAAGTTAATGTATTTTTGTGGTTTACGTTTTCGTTTTGTGCCATAGTTTGATTTCCTCCTTAAGATTCACTTATCATTTACTATATATCCATCATAACGTACTGACAGAAGAATGCAAGCAATAAGGTTTGCCCCTTGCTTACCTTTGCCTATTTAAAGAAATATTTTAGCCAAGCGTTAACATCTAAACGTCCATCAAAGTAAGCGCCGATTAAATATCCGACACCTACGATAACCATAACTAATAATGTTTCACCAAAACCAATTGTGACCCATAGTAAGGCAAATAGGAAGGCAATCACAAGTCCTAAAACACGGCCACGGTATTTTTTCCAGTCAATTTTTGGTTGTTTATCCATATTCATTCTCCTTTACTATTGTACACGAGATTTTGATGCTTTACGTTGTTTTTCCATCGCTTCGCTTGTTTGTGTTGGACGAACTTCTAGCATACGTACTTCAACATGATTAATTGGTAATCCTAAAGTTGCTTCTAAAGCATCAATAATATGTGCTTGAATATCTGCTGCCATATCTAGGACATTTTTACGATCAGAAACATCAAATGATACATAAACTTCTGTATCTTTTGGTTGTTTCACTAATTTAGTCCGTACTTTTGGATAATGGACTTCTTTATATTGGTCCAATACGCGTAAAGCAACAGCTTCAATAGAATCTTTCGTTAATTTAATATGACCACGTTCTTGTTCTTTCACAATATTGCCTTTTGTTTTAGCTGAGAATAATGCACTAAAGAACATAATTAATGCGACCAAGAAGATTAATGCTAAGATTCCTGCCATAATCCAACGGTAAAGTTGAACTGAAAGAATATTATTATTTACGAAGTCCGTTACTCCAGGGATTTCATAGAATAAGGACAATGTTAGGAATAAGGCTATTACAAAGATTAACGTAAATAGCACTTGGAAAAATCGTTTAAATCCACCCATATCTTCGCCTCCATTTAATTTTCTCCATAAAATGTCTTCTTACTTACTAAGGATAGACTTAAACCCTCTCACTTGCAAGCGTAAAGAATTGAAAACAATCATAAGTCTTGATTTTTTTGTTATAAATAAAAGGCAATTAAAAATATTGAGTATAAAAAAGAGACCGGTAAAACCGGCCTCGCCACATTACTATATCTTTTTATATAAATTAACCTAATTCAGCTTCAGGTGATACTTGTTGTTGTGGATCTTTCAAAATACTGTCATCCAATGTTTTCATCCGACGAGCAGTAACGACACCTGCAACCATACTGTCGTTAACATTTAACGCAGTACGTCCCATATCGATAATTGGTTCGATAGATACCATTAAACCAATGATTTCTACTGGTAAACCAAGTGAACCAAAAACGATTAGAGAAGCAAATGTTGCTCCCCCACCAACACCAGCAACACCTAATGAAGAAATCGTGACAATTCCAATAATACTTAACCATACCATTGGGTCAGATAAGTCCATTCCTACTGTAGGTGCAACGATAACAGCTAACATTGTTGGGTAAATTCCGGCACAACCATTTTGACCGATTGATAAACCAAACGTACTTGAGAAGTTAGCAGTTGCTTCATCAACACCCATTGCTTTAGATTGACTAGCAATCGTTAGTGGAAGTGCCCCTGCACTTGAACGTGATGTAAACGCAAAGCTTAGAGCGTTCCAAGCTTTTTTGAAGAATTGTGCTGGGCTAACTTTGAATCCAGCTAAAATTAAAGCATGGATAATAAACATAATGATGATTGCGACATACGCTGCAATAACGAAAATACCCATATTCAATAAGGATTCGAATGATGCAGTGGCAATAGCTTTAGTCATTAAAGCAAAAATACCATAAGGGGCTACGCGTAAAACTAATGTTACAATCCGAGAAACAATTGAATGTAAGGCATCCATTGCTTTTTTGAAGATAGCTGCATTTTCAGGGTCTTTACGAGCGATACCTAAGTAAGCAACCCCAACAAATGTGGCGAAGATAACCACACCAATATTAGATGTTGGACGTAAACCAGCAAAATCTTCAAAAACATTAGTTGGTAAGAAACTTAAAATTTGTTGTGGTAATGTCATACCAACAATTTCTTGTTGACTCTCTTTGATTTGAGCAATTCGAGCCATTTCATCTTCACCTTGAACTAATGTTGCTCCATCTAAATTAAATAATAAAGTTGTCATAAAACCGATTAATGAAGCAATAGCAACTGTCACAATAAAAACAGTTAGAACATTACTACCGATTTTACCGATATTTTTTTCACCTTGAACGGTTGTAAACGCACGAACAAGTGAAACGAAAATTAACGGTGTCACTAGCATTTGTAACAAGCTAACGTAACCTGATCCGACAATGCTAATCCAATCGATAATGGTTTCAGTGGTACTTGAATCTGATTGGAATAATAATTGGATGATTGCGCCAAATACAATCCCTAATCCCAAACCAATGAACACACGACGAGAATATTTCGTATGTTTCTTAGCTAATTGATTTAAGAAAACCAATCCTGCAATAAAAACTAATAATGTAATGATAACTGACATAAAATTCCTCCCTAATTTTTGTCTCAATCATAAAATAGTTATCATTATCCTTACTAACGACAGCTGATTCTACCATGTGGCGCAATAGATATCTTCCCTATCGAACACACGTCCAAATAGAAGTAGCTTGGCAGTCTACTTCTACAGAAACGGGAGGCGTTAGCTTTTCATCACTGCTTGGAAGGGCGAGGTTAAAAAGACATAACACCAAATAAGGGGTATAGAAGTCAGTTTCTTCTATACGGATGATTCTACTTTCGATTGATAACAGGATATGGCACTAAATTAAAATCATCTAACTTTCGATACAATTAAAGGTCATAACGAATTGACGCATTAATTTAACACCGCTTAGTATAATAACTTAAATTTCACTTAAAATCAGTAGTTTTGCTCAAATTTTTTTATTTTTTTAAAATTAATGTGATATCGTTCGGGTCTTTCGCATAGACCACATTATTTTCAATAGAAATGATTCGATTATCCGCTAATAAACTGTCCGTAATTTTTTGAAATAGTGTGTCATCATGATAATGCAATGTATACGATGCCATGCCCGTATGTTGGTCTTTATGAGGAATCATTTTCTCCACATCCCAATTATTGATAGCAAAGTGATGATGATAACCATCATAAGAATAAAAATGCGCATTAGGTAGTGTCGCCTGTTGACGTAAATTTAATGCTTCATGATAATACCGATCAAACGCTTCAATATGTTCACTCGATAAGTGTAGATGACCAATAAACGTTCCAACAGGTAATTTTTTCGGTGTCTGTTCGTGTCGGCTCGCATACACTCCTTGGGCATCCATGGGAATTGTTATTCCATTAACACTCCCATCTGCATTGATATCCCATTCACTAGGATCTTTATCTACATAAATTTCAATGCCATTATCTTCAGGATCTTGAATATAAAGTGCTTCCGAATAACCATGATCAGATGCTCCAATATCACGATACCCAGCTTCAATCCATCGTTTTAGTACATCTCCTAAGTCTGCACGCGAAGGTAGAAGTAAAGCAATATGAAATAAACCATTTCTTGGTCCAGTGACTAATTCATACTCCCCTTCTGCTGTTAAAATAATTAACGGTTCTTTATTTTCATCAATACCTAAAGCAATATGTTGCTTGTCTTCAGACAATACAGATAATCCAATAATCTCTTGATAAAACTGACTCACTTTTTCTAAATCTTTTACTTGTAACGTTACTGTTTCAATACTGACTGTTTGATGATGTTGTTCTGCCATAAAATCCTCCTCTAGTTAATTACTTACTTTTTGTAAGTTTAATATAGCAAATATTCCAAAACTTGCAAATATTTCGGTGTGCTTGTAAATAATTTGTTTGCCTTCCTTAATACGGTTAGGTATACTAGAGTCAAAAGAAAAAGGAGGATTTTGATGTTAGATTGGTTTATAACTTTACATCCTGTCATACAAGCAACACTGGCAGGCGTATTTACATGGGCAGTTACTGCTTTAGGTGCTTCGTTAGTTTTTCTATTTAATGAAGTGAATCAAAAATTATTAGACATTATGAATGGTTTCGCTGCCGGAGTCATGATTGCTGCTAGTTTCTGGTCTCTATTAGCACCAGCTATTGAGCATGCTGAAAATAATGGATATGGGGTTTGGTCATTTGTCCCTGCATTAGTCGGATTCATTGTCGGTGGAATTTTCTTAAGAATTATTGATGCTATTATTCCTCATTTACATATAGGAGACGACCGCGACGATGCAGAAGGGGTCGATACGAACCTTTCATCAACAACATTATTATTTCTGGCGGTTACTATCCATAACTTCCCAGAAGGATTATCAGTCGGCGTTGCCTTTGGGGCAGCAGCTTTAGGCGTTGAATCAGCAACCATCGCTTCAGCCTTAGTCTTAACTCTAGGTATTGCCTTACAAAACTTCCCGGAAGGTTCCGCATTATCGATGCCAATTCGTGCAACCGGTGCTTCAAAAGGAAGAGCATTTAACCTAGGACAAGCGAGTGCTTTAGTGGAAATTATCGGGGCGGCATTAGGTGCTTGGTTAATTTCTGAAGTGACAGTTATTCTACCGTACGCCTTAGCCTTCGCAGCTGGTGCAATGATCTTTGTTTGTGTCGAAGAATTGATTCCAGAATCACAAACTAATGGCAACAAAGATATTGCTACCCTAGCCGTACTCTTTGGATTTGCCTTAATGATGACAATGGACGTCGCATTGGGATAATAGGGTGTGAACATTTGCGCTTAGCTCCTTGATTTTGGAAGAAAATAGCGGATTTCGGTCTTTGAAATTCCGTATTTTTCTGAAAAATCCAGAGGAGCTGCAAATGTGAACCCGACTAGGATGCGATAAAGCACGGGTAACCACGGTCGTTGGACCTAAAAGCGACGACTCTCCACAAGAGAGAAGGAGCTCTTTAGGTAAACGCAGCCGTGGTTGTGCTTTAGAGCTCGACTATCAGGGTGTGAAGAAACGCGCTCTGATTCGAACATCTGGAAGAAAAAGCACGAAGTTTCGCTCTTTGAAACGGGTGATTTTTCTGAAGAGGCTTCGAATCAGCGTTTCTGAACCCGACTAGGGTGTGAGAAAAAGCGATTAACCATTGCACATTAAACATAAAAAACCGAGGATAAGAACACTGATATCTCAGAATTCTTATCCTCGGTTTTTAACTTAGTATAAATAACTAACACAATGATTTTAATGTGTAATCAAAACATTACATTTCGCATGACGAACAACATATTCAGAAACAGATCCCATCATGACACGTTCCATGTTCGTTTTACCAGTAGATCCAATCACAATCAAATCAACGGCTAACTCTTTTGCTTCTTCTAGAATACCTCGTCTTGGGTCACCTTTTTCAACTTTCGTTTCAACAGCAACTCCCTCACGTTTGGCTTCATCTTCATAAGTTTGTAACGTTTCATTCGCAATCTCACGAGAATATTCAAATAGGTGTGTTGAATACTCAATGTTGCCGTAACGAACAAAATCATCAACTGCATTATAAATAACTAATTGACTATCATTTAATTTTGCAATTCGAACGGCCTCTTGAAAGGCACGGTAAGCTGCTTCAGAACCATCAATTGGAACTAAAATTTTATCTAATGTTGTCATCTTAATCCCTCCATCTACTGATTGAAGTTGAAATATCGCTTTCAGCTTCATTTCTACTCATTAATAGATAACATTATTGGGATCTTCCCCTCTTTATTATACCAGTATTTGGAAGCGATATCATCACCATTTTTTCAAATGATATGGTGTAAAGTCTTCTTCCTTCAATTGACGTAAGAAGGCAACAATTAATTGTACAGTTGCTTGCCAATCACGATAACTAGCGAATAAATGATGGGTATGAGCATAACGAGTAGGTACCCCTAAAGTAGCCACTTCAACGCCAAATTCATTCGCATAGATTGAACCTGCATTCGTTCCGCCACCGGAACGAACGGCTTGTTGCAGCGCAATTCCTTCCTCTTGAGCCGTTGAAACTATTTTTTGATTTAATCGTGGGCTAGCAATATACGTACTATCACGATAGCGTAATTGAGGACCAGAACCTAGTTGTCCTTGTGCAATTTCTCTAGGTTTGGCAAAATCATCACTTGGCGTGGCTTCAACCACAATTGCCATTTGTGGATTAATCCGCCGTGACGTAATTTTAGCACCACGTAACCCCACTTCTTCCTGGGAAGCGAATGATCCGACTAAATTAAATGGCAAATCATTTAATTCATCTTCAAGATGATCAAATACCGCTAAGACAACACCGACGCCTAAGCGATTATCGAAAGCTTTCCCTAACATAACGTCATTCTGTTCATTAAATTCAAACTGAACATCTGGTGTCACTGGTTGTCCCACTTCGATACCAAAGTCTTCAATGACTTCTTCTTTACTTGTAGCACCAACATCTAATTTCAAATCTTCCATTTTTAACGCTTGCTGTTTTTCAGTTGCAGTTAGAAAATGAGGGGGTTTACTAGAGCTAACAGCAGAAACATATTCCCCACGATTATTTAAAATTTTAAATTTTTGAGATTGAACACTTGTTGGTACCCAACCGCCTAATGGTTGCATACCAATTTGACCCGCTGAGGTAATATAGCTAACCATAAATCCCACTTCATCTAAATGAGAATCGAGCATAACAGTTGGTTTACTATCGTCCATAGTTGTTAAATTCAAATACCCATTGTTCATATGATCAGAAACAAAAGGTAAATCTCCCGTATATTGATGAACGACTTCTAATACTTGCTGTTCAAATCCTGGTGCTCCGTGAACATTACTTAATTCTTCTAATAGTTGTTTAATATCCATTGCCGTCACCTACTCATGATTATCATAATCAATTGCGCCATATTTTTCTGGTTGTTCAGCAAATTTTTTTACCACATATGGACATTGCGCTTTAATTTGTTTGCCAGCTTGTTCCATTTCTGATACTAAATGGTCTAATAATTTACCAGCCATCCCTTGACCACGTAAACTAGGATCAACAAAGGTATGATCCGCTACTACATATTCCCCTTGTGGTTGATAGGTAATTTCTGCAATCATTTCATTATCTTCATTGTATAGTCGGTAAGCATTTTCTTCTTTTATAAATTCTGGTGTCATTGAATAAAACCTCCATATATAAACCTTTTTTGATTGGTTGTATCTTAGCATATTTCTGTCTTTGTGGTAAGTCAGGTGTTTTTTAATCTTATTCTAATAAATCATATCTCAAAAATTCGCAATCTTTCTAAATAATTGCTATAATAAATCGTGTAGACAATTGCAAACGATTTTATAAGGAGGACTTGATACAATGAAAATTGGTATCCCTAAAGAAATTAAAAATAACGAAAGTCGTGTTTCCCTAACTCCAGCCGGTGCGTTTGTACTAACAAATGCTGGCCACGAAGTTTTTGTTGAAACACATGCCGGTGAAGGTTCTTCATTCTCAGATGAAGATTACAAAGAACAAGGTGCAACAATTGTAGAAACTGCTAAAGAAGCTTGGAACCAAGATATGGTTATGAAAGTAAAAGAACCTCTTGAAGAAGAATATGAATTCTTCCATGAAGGGTTAATTTTATTCACATACTTACATTTAGCTTCAGAGAAAAAATTAACTGACGCTTTACTTGAAAACAAAGTAACAGCTATCGGTTATGAAACAATGGAATTAGACGGAACACTTCCTCTATTAACACCAATGAGTCAAGTAGCTGGTCGTATGGCCATTCAAACTGGTGCTCAATTCTTAGAAAAACAAGTTGGTGGTAAAGGTGCTTTACTAGGAGCTATCCCAGGTGTTAAATCAAGTAATGTTGTTATCATCGGTGGTGGTGTTGCTGGTACAAACGCTGCCCAAATGGCACTTGGTTTAGGAGCAAACGTTACAATCTTAGACGTTAGCCCACACCGTCTAAACGAACTTGAAGACATCTTTAATGGTCAAGTAGAAACATTGATGTCTAACAGCTTCAATATTGCGAGTGCCGTTGAAGACGCTGACTTAGTTATCGGTTGTGTCTTAATTCCAGGTTCTAAAGCGCCAACGTTAGTAACAGAAGAAATGGTTAAATCTATGCCTGAAGGTTCTGTTATCGTTGATATCGCGATTGACCAAGGTGGTATCTTCGCAACAACTGACCAATTAGGTACATTAGACAACCCTACTTACATCAAACACGGTGTTGTTCACTATGCTGTTCCTAATATGCCAGGTGCTGTACCACAAACATCAACATTAGGATTAACAAACGTTTCATTAAACTATGCCAAAGCAATTGCAAACAAAGGCGCTGAACAAGCAGCCAAAGACGATAACACTATCGCAACTGGTTTCCAAACTTACCAAGGTAAACTAACAAACCAACCAGTCGCAGAAGCACAAGACAAAGAATACACACCACTAGTTAAACTATTAAAATAATATAGGATGCGATAAAGCACGGGTAACCACGGTCGTTGGACCTAAAAGCGACGCCTCTCTGTAAGAGAGAAGGAGCTCTTTAGGGAAACGCAGCCGTGGTTGTGCTTTAGAGCTCGACTATAGGGTGTGAACATTTGCGCTTAGCTCCTTGATTTTGGAAGAAAATAACGGATTTCGCTCTCTGAAATTCCGTATTTTCTGAAAAATCCAGAGGAGCTGCAAATGTGAACCCAACTAGGGTGCGATAAAAAGCGGTTAGCCATGGAGCGTTGGACCAAAGCCGGAGATTTCTGTTAAGAAATTGGAGGCTTTTGGGAAACGCATGCCATGGCTAATTTTTGTTTTCTAAAATAAAAAATAAAAATTAAAAACGACCGAGAAATTTTCTCGGTCGTTTTGTGTTAGACGATCAATTAATCATTTTTCTTACGTGGACGAACAATAAATCCTAAGGCACTTAAGACAGTTCCTAGCATCATCCATGGTGTTGACTCACTAACACCCGTTGCTGGTAATGCATGATTTTCTTCAGTAGTCATCACTGGGGCACTAACCTCATCCGTGTCTACTGCCTCATCACTTGTCATCACTCGAACAGGAGTCACGTCTTTCTCAACGATTTCGTCTCCTTCTACGTATGGGTCTTTCACATACTCGCTACCAACTTCACCATTGATTTCAGTATTTGGTACTTCTTTCTCAATGATTTCGTCTCCTTCTACGTATGGATCTTTCACATAGCCACTACCAAATTCATCATCGATTTCAGTATTTGGTACGTCTGTTTCGATGATTTCATCACCATCTACGTATGGATTTCCAACGTACTCACTATGGAATTCTCCGTTTGCTGGAAGGTCGGTCACGTCTTTTTCAACGATTTCCTCTCCTTCTACATATGGATCTTTGACATACTCGCTACCGTTTGTTGGTTCATCTGGTAATACCGTTTGACTTAATCCAAATTCAGCAATAAAGTCATCTTCTGTCACGTCATCCATCACTAACCGTAAGCCATCAACTGCTTTGTCTTTAACATCAAATTGATAAATTTCTTCATCCCGAGTTGTTTGGCCGATTTCTTCCCATTCACCATTATTTCGAATGTAAACAGTAGCTGGTATGCGTCCAATAAAGAGTAGTGATTGCGCATCATTTACAGGTTCATCAAAAACTTGTTCAATCACGCCAGGTTGATCTTCTGATCTTAGTAATGGTGTATAGTTAGTTTGAATATCTTGGTCAAACATATTTTGTGCTGTTTTACCATGAGCACTTTGAATATTATCAATCGTTAAGCCCGTTTCGCCATAAACTGTTAATTCGCGAACTTGTAACCATTTATTGGTTTTAGCATTTGCTTCAATCGTTAAATATTGCCCTTGCATTGGTTCATGTAAGTCAATTTGGTTAACGGCATTGCCATTAATTTTACCAATCGCTACGCGGTCACTACCATCTGCTTCCATACCAATGTAAACTGTCGCATCGGTTAACACGTCACTATTGCTTGCGGCAGTATCTGATTTTCCTTGACGTAATACTACACGTTGAATCATTTGTGGCTTATCTAGAGCAATACGAATCCAATTGCCTTTTTCCGTATTTTGTTTACCCCAGAATTTCGTGTCAGTATTTCCATCTACCATATTTCCTGGTTGATTATTTCCATAAACTGGTAAATCAGTTGTCACTGTACCTTGGTACGCTTCAGGTATCAGATGACTACCTAATAATTCCATTTCGTAATTAATAGAAGCATAAACATCTGCAACAAAGCGTTCGAAGAAGCCGTCACCGATTGTCGGTACAATTTGTAATTCATCTGTTCTTACTCCTGGTACAGCAGGTTTTTTAGCTTCTGCAACGTAGTTACCTAAAGCAACGATTTCATCTTCAATGCCTTTAATGTCTGGTGTTTGAATTAATTTTTCTAAAATATCCATACCAGTTAAAGTCGCATTTGCCCAATAACCGCAATATTGACTAAAATATTCGCCAAAATGGCATCAACTATCATTACTGCTACTGGTTTGAAGACTTTACTAGCCACAGTCGTATATAATAAGGCGTCATGATTAATAGCTTGATACGGGGTACTCAAAGATAACAACCCAGCCGTAAATAAACAGCCGATTAAATTACCAAGCGTACAAAGACCCAGAACTTTTAATCCTTGAGTCGTCCGAATACTTTTTTGCAAGACGCCACTGGTGAGAAACATCATATTGGATGTCGCTAATTCTGCCTTCATCATGATAATAATCACCAATCCAACACCAAAAATCAATGCATTTAGTAGTTTACCTAGCGCTGATGCCTCCCCTGCAAAGTTCTGTGAGATATATAAACTCACAACTCCAGCTAACGTTAAATAAACACCAGCAAAAAAAGCCTTCATAACATAAGCTAGGGGATGATTCTGGTTCATCATGACTTTTTGTTTAGCGGCTTGTTGGATAGCTATTAATAAATCATTGTTCATCTCTTTCCTCCTACTAAAAAGGCTGTGACCTGTTATGTCACAGCCTTCTATGCAAATCATTCTCTATTTGATAACAATCGTTAGTTACGCTAAATCTAATTCAATATCTTTCAACACTTTTTCGACTAATGAATGATCGTCGACTAATGCAGATACTTTATTGATTTCATCATAAATTTCGATATCTTTATCATTTTCAATAAATTCAGCATGTTCACGAACATAGTCGTAAGCAATACGTCCACCTTTACCAAGTTTATCTTCAACACCTTTAAGGTCGATTGCTTGGCAAGCTGCCATAATTTCGGTTGCGACAATCCGTTTCGCATTATTCACAATTTCTGCTGCATGACGAGCCGCAATGGTTCCCATAGACACAAAGTCTTCTTGGTTTTCGCAAGATGGAATGGAGTCAACTGAAGCTGGGTGGGCTAACACTTTATTTTCAGATGCTAGAGCTGCTGCTGCGTATTGTGTAATCATATACCCTGAGTTTAAACCTGGGTTTTTCACTAAGAATGAAGGTAATCCACTTAATTGGTTATTAACAAGTCGTTCAATACGACGTTCAGAGACATTTCCAATTTCAGCAGCTGCGATTCCTAGGAAGTCAAATGGTTGGGCCATTGGTTCACCATGGAAGTTTCCTCCTGAAATAACACGTCCATCAGGTAAAATAATTGGATTATCTGTTACAGAGTTAATTTCAATTTCAACTTTTTGACGAACATATTCAATCCCATCTTTACTTGCCCCATGAATTTGTGGAATACATCTTAAAGTATAAGCATCTTGTACATGTCCAGGTTCAGAATGTGTCGTGTTACCACTACCTTCTAGTAACGCCCGCATATTTTTAGCAGTTGCCATTTGTCCAGGTTGTGCTCTGATTTCATGGATTTCTGGTACAAACGCATCGGTTAATCCACCGTGCGCTTCAATCGATAACGCACCCGCTACATCAGATAATTTTGCTAATGCTATCGCATCATAAGTTGCTAAGGCACCAACTGCGGTTAAGACAGTCGTTCCGTTAATTAACGCTAACCCTTCTTTAGAAGCTAATTGAATAGGTGTCAATCCAGCTTTATCTAAAGCTTCTTTTCCTGACATCAATTCACCATCATAATAAGCACGACCTAGCCCAAGCATTGGCAATACCATATGAGATAATGGTGCTAAGTCCCCAGATGCTCCTAATGAACCTTTTTCAGGAATATGTGGGTGGACTTTATGATTGATAAGATCGAGTAATGCTTTCACAGTACTTAAACGAATACCTGAAAAACCTTTTAATAGGGAGTTCACTCGAACTAACATAATGGCACGAACAACATCACGTGGGAAAGGTTCACCAAAGCCTGAGGAGTGGGTACGGATTAAGTTTTCTTGTAACTGTACCGTTTCTTCATCACTAACACTAACTTTTTGTAGTGAACCAAAACCGGTATTAATGCCGTACGCTGGTTCGCCAGATTTTTGAATCGTTTCGACAATTTCGCGTGATTTATTCACAGCTTCAACCGCTTCAGGAGCAATTTCCACTGGCGCATCGAAACGTGCAACTGCAACCACTTCATCGATTGTTAAATGATTACCATCTAATACAACTTTTTCTGACATAACATAAACACTCCTTTACAATTTTTATGTCTTAAGATGCTTTTTGCATAAAGAAATATAAAATACTTGAAATAACTAATCCAATTGCAGCAAAGACTAAGTTCATTGGGTTGGCAGCTAGTACCATCCATAAGCTGACAATAACGGCAATGACTGGAATAACTGGTCCACCTGGCACTTTGAAGGTTGGTTTTTCTAAACCAGTATGACCCGTTTTCACTTTTTTACGTAAGACTAATACGGCTACTGCTGTTGGAATATATTGGAAGAAACGGAATACAACAGATAATTCTGCTAAAGATTCAAATGAACCGCTCCAAATCAAACCAATTGTTAAAATACCAGTGAAAATAATCGCTACAACTGGCGCACCATTTTTGTTTTGTCGACCTAATACTCGTGGTAACAAACCGTCTTCAGCAATCGCTGCTCCAAAACGTGGCACCATGATAGACTCTCCCATATTCAATCCGAAGACTGAGACAACTGCTCCAATTGAAATAATCCAGAAACCAATTGGTCCAATCATCATTCGGAAGGCATCATGAACGGGTGCATCAGATTGTAAAATTCCACGTCCTAACATCGCAATCGTTCCAGCAATAATTAAAATATAAATTGTTGCCACTATTGTGTTAGCAGAAACAATCGCTTTTGGAACGTTTCGTTTCGGATTTTGCATTTCACCAGCAACGTTAGGCAACGTTTCAAATCCGATAAACGCATAGAATACCGTTAGAGCTGTTGAAGCTAGGGCTCCTGATAAGCTTAAATCCGGATTCAACTGTAAAAATGGGGTGAAGTTGCCATTATCGAATCCACCTTTTAAGAAAAAGATTGATAGGAACCCGAAGGCAATAATTGGAATTAACTTCGCAATTGTGACGGTAATCGTAAGGATTTTAGATGTTTTAATCCCAAATAAGTTCATAGCAGAGAACGCCACAATAAGTAACGTCGAAATAAATTTATCCCAACCAGTTAACGCAGGAATAGCTGTTACTAATAAGGAAGAAAAACCTACTGCCATCGCTGCCCAAGCTAGTACCATTACGAACCAACCGAGGACACCGACAACAAACGCCACATAATTACCAAACGCTTCCTTCGTATATTGATAAGCTCCACCATTTTTATCAAAATAACCAGCCGCTTCAGCAAAACAAATCGCTAGTAATAAAACTAAAATTGCTGAAATCGCCATAGCAACTAGGGATGCTGGTCCTAAATCTTGATAAATCGTTCGAGGTAATAAGAAAATACCTGATCCAATAACGGCATTAATTCCGTATAATGTTGCTCCACTGAGGGAGAACTTGTCACTCTCTTTTACATGTACATCTTCTTTCTTTACTGTCTCCATAATAATCCTCCTGGCATCTCACTACCACGTGATGATTTCTCGGATAATAGGCATTTATTGAGACGTCATCACCCAATTTTAGGTACAAAAATAGCGTCCTAAGCACTCAAGTAGGAGTTATGTTATCTATCCATCTTGTGGTGGTTAGAACGCTGATACCTTCTACAACATATTGTATATATTAGAATAGACCTGTAATATTACCGTCGGCATCAATATCAATTTTTTCTGCTGCTGGGACTTTTGGTAATCCAGGCATTGTCATCACATCACCTGTTAAAGCAACAATAAAACCAGCTCCTGCTGAAACTTTAAGCTCCCGTACTTTGACATTAAAGCCAGTCGGTGCACTTAGTAAGTTTTTATCATCAGAGAAGGAATATTGTGTTTTTGCCATACAAATTGGGAGATGTCCTAACCCAATATCTTCAATTTTTTTCATTTGTTTTTTCGCAGCTTTAGTTAAGACGGCTTTATCACCACGATAAATATTTTGGACAATTTTATTTAATTTTTCTTCGATAGAATCTTCTAATTCGTAAGCATACTTGAAGTCATTTGGTTGTTCGGCTAATTCAACAACTTTATTTGCTAAATCAACACCACCGGCACCACCGTTTGCCCAAACATCTGATAACACAACATCAACATCATATTCTTTAACGGCTTGATCAACGGCTTCTAATTCCGCTTCTGTATCAGTAGGGAATTTATTGATAGCAACAACTACTGGTAAGCCATAGACATTTTTAATATTGTCAATATGGCGAAGTAAGTTTGGTAGCCCATCTTTTACAGCCTGAACATTTTCCGTATTTAAATCATTTTTAGCAACCCCACCATGAAGTTTTAGTGCCCGAACAGTAGCAACTAAGACAACAGCTGATGGTTTAATATCTGCTTCACGACATTTAATATCTAAGAATTTTTCAGCACCTAAATCAGCACCGAATCCTCCTTCAGTGATCGCATAATCACCATATTTTAATGCTAATTTAGTAGCTAAAATCGAGTTACATCCATGAGCGATATTCGCAAATGGTCCCCCGTGAATGAAAGCAGGAGTATGTTCTAGTGTTTGTACTAAGTTTGGTTTAATCGCATCTTTTAATAGTGCGGTCATGGCTCCCGCTGCTTTTAAGTCACGAGCAGTTACTGGTTCGCCATCGTAGTTATAACCAATAATGATATTGCCGATTTTTTCTTTTAAATCACTAATATCATTGGCTAAACATAACGCTGCCATTACTTCAGAGGCAACAACGATGTCATAACCATCTTGACGAGCAAACCCATTGGCATGTTTTCCTAAACCATCAACAATTTCACGTAATTGACGGTCATTCATATCGACAACACGTTTCCAAGTAATGTTACGTGGGTCAATATGTAACTCATTACCTTGGTGAATATGGTTATCAATCATTGCCGCTAATAGGTTATTTGCGGCACCAATAGCATGGAAATCACCAGTAAAATGAAGGTTAATATCTTCCATTGGGATAACTTGAGCATGACCTCCACCAGTAGCTCCACCTTTAACCCCAAACACTGGACCTAACGATGGTTCACGAACAGCAACGACCGCTTTTTTACCAATATGAGAAAGCGCATCGGCTAACCCAACTGAAGTCGTCGTTTTTCCTTCTCCCGCTGCTGTTGGTGTAATTGCTGTTACTAAAATTAGTTTTCCTTCTTCATTTTTTTTAAAGGTTTTAGGGTCCACTTCAATTTTAGCTTTGTAGTTCCCATACAATGATAAATCAGATGCTGGAATCCCTAATTCATCAGCAATTTCAGTGACTGGTTTTGGTTCTACTTGTTTTGCAATTTCAATATCGGAAAGAATTTCTGTCATAATGTCATAACACCCCCTGAGTTATTTCAAATCATTGACAATCGCTGTATAGATTTTTTCGGCTAATTCTTCTCCTTTAGCCAAATAATCTTCAGCTTTTTGCCGGTTTTCAGAAACAAATGCGTCATCTTTGATACCTGGTAAGTTAATCAAGACATTTAAGTAAGCGCCTTTTAACCCAGCATTTAAGTTTAAGGCAGCGACTCCTAAGTCTGAAGCCGCATTTGTATTTGATTTACCCACTGCTTGATGCGTAATTTCTAAAGCATCAACAGCTAAGCTCATCATTTCTAACGGTGTTTTAGCAGCGCCTTTTAACGCATTGGACATCGCTTGTTTGCGTTCGGCTTTTTCTTCATCAGTTGATTTCGGCATACTGAATACAGCAGAAACATCATTAAAGGCTTCGGTATCTTTGTCAATTGCTACTAATAAGTCTTCACGCAATTGAACAGCTTTTTCGTGGATACCTTTTAATTTATCTTCGTATTCCGCGTATTTTTTCTTCCCAATCGTGAGGTTCATCACCATCTCTGTTAATGCGACCCCTTGTGTCGCCGCTAGAGCTGAAGCTGATCCGCCACCAGGTGCAGGCGCATCACTACCTAATGTTTCTGCAAACTCTTTTAAATTTAATTCAACTAATTTCATAAGCCACCTCCTAGTTAATAATATGGTTTTCAATCACTTGTTTATTGAAATCAAAGTCTTCTACTTGTAAGTAGTATTCTGCAACATCTGTCATAGCTTTTGCAGGTAATAAACCAATGATTTCTGAACCGATAATATTGACACCATAACGAGCAGCTTCGAAACGAATGGTTTCAAACGTCCGGTAAAGAGGTAATTTTTCGAAGTTGACCATATTCATTGATACTTGCGCAATATTGCGATCTTCAAGCATTAAGCCAATACCTTTACAATATTTGAATCCGCCACTAGAACCACGAACCACTTTCGCAATTTTTTTCGCAATATCAACATTATCTGTATCTAAGTTCACATTAAAGGCCACTAATGGCATCCGAGCAGAAACCCCTGTAATACCAGCAGTTGGATGGATTTTACGTTCCCCAAAGTCTGGTGCCCATTCTTCTTCTTTTAGTTTTTCTGGCATTCCTTCAAATTGACCTTTACGTACCTTAGCCAAGTTTTTACGATGAGGGGCACTCGCAGATTCTTCATATAAAAAGATTGGAATATCTAATTCATCGTAAATTCGTTTACCGACTTTTTTAGAAATTTCTACACATTCTTCCATTGAAATATCTTTAATTGGCACAAATGGCACAACGTCTGTCGCACCCATACGTGGATGCCCACCTTCATGTTTTGTCATATCAATATGGTCTCTAGCATATTTAACCAATTGGAAGGCGACTTCTTGAATGGATTCTTCATCTCCGACTAAAGTCACAACAGTTCGGTTATGACTTTCATCTGGTGAATAGTCTAATAATGTCACGCCTGGAACAGATTTTGCTGTATCAACTAACCCTTGAATAACTTCCTGATTTCGTCCTTCAGAAAAGTTGGGAATACATTCAACAATTTTTGCCATAATAACACTCCTATACTTAAATTCCGTATTAACCTTTCCTATCAAACCAATTGATTGACACCGCTTTCACACCTATAGATTATCAAGTTATGAATTCACTGTCAATTTCACAAAAATACACAATAAGTAATAAAAGATGAGAAGCTATTTTCTCATCTTTTTGAGGTTATTCCGAATCCAAACGTTAACGCTCTTATTTTAGACGAATTTTAGACAAAATGTGAGACGAAACCTTTTAAATCCGTAAAAAATAACTTCCCCTACTTTATACCATATAAAACATACAAATGCGAATATCTCGATAATTCTTTAATTATTTATGAATAACCTTTTTAACTTAGACGGTTATTTGATGTTTTTATCATTTAAAACGATATAAAATTAATTCAAATTTTATCTTTCTCATTTATTTTTTAATGTTACTGAACAGCACTTTTCGTTCATACGCATCTCGATAAGGCGATAGATTTTTCTCTGCCTGTTCAATATAAAAGTCTTCTTCCTTAGAATCCAGTAAACTTTTAGCGGTGCCAGATAACAATTGTGCGGTTTCTTCATTAACGAGTATCATTGCTTTCAACCAATAAAGGATGCCTCGATCACGCTTATTCGCTTTTGATAATGGTTTTAGAAACTCCTGACACGCCACTAAATGGTGGTAGCCTTTATCGACATCTCCAAGGAATAAGCTATTAATTGCAATAAACGCAAGTAACTGTGGCCGTCGCCAAAAGAAATTTAAATTTTTAGAAACCGCTAATGCGCGATCTAAGTAAGTTTGTGCTGCTTGATAATCCCCAATCGCAAATAGGGCAATTCCCATATCTAACGATAAAACCACATCTGATGACGGAATATCTTTCCCTTTAATATAATCGAGAGCCACTTCTTGAAGCGCAATCGATTCGGTATAATTTTCTCGAATTAAGGCAATCTCTGATAAATAGTCGTAAGCAGCAGCTAAATTTATCGCATATTTTGTTTCTAACGCTGGATTGATGGTTAGCATTTTAATGGATTCTTTTAAATGCGCTTCGGCTAACGATATCTCTCCGACCATAATTTCTTGCAGCCCTTTAAGCCGTAAAATCACACCAATTGATTCATAATCATTTAATTGAACCGCTAAATCAAAAGCAAATTGAACGTAATGTTGCATATCTTCCGGTTTATTCATTTAAATACAGTAATAAATCATTTGGAAATACGCTCGCAAGAGGTAATCACTCTCATTAATCTCTTTTGCTTTAACGATTACCGCTAAAATATTATCAATTCCCTCTTCATATGAGCCAATTCGAATGAAATAACGCCCTTGGATATATAAGAAACGTAATTCTAACTTCAGAAAGACAATATCCACTTCCCGACTATTTTCAATCGCTGTTAGTTCCTGTTGAATCATTTCTAATCTCTCTTCGACTTCAGCAGGCGTAAAGTTTAACGTTTCTATAGTTCCAGTTTGCTCTTGATTATAAACAGGGAACAATTCATGTCGAAACTTCAAAGAATGTTGTAAGTAAGCCAATTCATATTCAAGCGCTTCTAGTACCCGATCAGCATGACGAAGATGATAGGCAATCTGACTTAAGTCTTGCGTATTCGTCAAATAAATGCCATGATGTTCGATTAAGGTGTCGGCAATTTTGCCATGCATTAATTTTTTTAACGTTTTATTCTGATGTTCGTCAAAATAATGTTTAATCCGTTCTGCTTTAATCCGAATTGTCAATGCCCCTTGATGGGTTTCTTCAATAATTAAATTACGACGGAATAATTCTTTCAACTCACGTTTCATCGGCATCAAGTTTAACCCAATCAATGATGATAAGAGGGGCATCGTCACTCCTTTTTGGAATAATGCTAACGTTTCTAATAACTCAATACCATCCTGACTGAGGAAACTACACTGTTTATCGATACTAGCCGCCATTTTGTCTGTTAGTTGCGTAATCGGCTGACCTTTCATATACAAATTAACCATTTCATGAATAAATAAAATATTTCCACCAGAAAAATGGTAAATCGCCTCTTTTTCTGCTTGTGGCATAGTTTGTTGTTTATTCTCTAGTAAATTGGTAATAAAATGCTCCGTTTGGTGCAACGTCAGCGGTTTAATTTCAATTTCGTGGCAAAAATGCGTATGGCGTAATTGATTAATAATCTGTTGCGTTTCAGGTAACGTCTGGCCATTTCCAATCCAAATAAATAGTATTGGCAAATCATAATCGCTAACTAGTAAATGCATTAACTTGAGTGATGGGACATCAATTTGTTCAAACTGGTCGATGGTAACAATAACCTTGTGATTCATTAACAATGGTTTTAAGGTTTGGTATACCTTATCGACTTGAGTATAGCTGACTTCTTTATCATGTTCTTGATGCAGCGCGTGATAGCGAATGGCATCAATCGAATCACTAACCTCTTTTTCGCAACAATTTTGTAAAACATCAGCCAATCGTGTTAACCATTTATCCCAAACATATCCTGAATTTTTGGCATACATTTTTTTAGCTGTTATTGCTACATTTAAGACATCTAGAGTTGAAATTTGTTGCATGCGTTCAACAAATTCGGTTTTCCCATTCCCAGTTTCACCATAAATAAGGAGAACTTCCGCAGTATTTCCAGAAACAAAACGATCAACCACTTCTTCGTACGTTGCCATTGCTTCGGGGCGGCTAAAATAAACATCAGGTAATTGATTTTTCTTATGATGTTGGCTTTTTTGCACCTCGCTAATCGTTTCTTTATATATCGCTTCAGTCTCAGCTGTTGGGGTAATTCCCAATTCTTGATTTAATAGTTGAGATAAATGCATATACGTTTCAATGACTTTACTGTACATTCCGCGTTGATGATAATAGTTCATTAGTAATTGATAATAATGTTCATCAAACTCATCAATCGAAGTTAGGCGATGAATATAACGTTCCACTTCAGCAAAATTTTTCTGCTCAATATCATGTTGAACTTTCGCATATAACTTTTTAGTGAATTCATGCGCATAAAAACGACGCATTTGATTTAACCAGTTATCATAACGCTCACAACCTTTAATATAAAATTGATGGAGAAATTCATCTTGGTAAATATCTGGATTAAACGGGTCATCGTTCAAGAGATGATCGACGTCTAATTCAATTGGTAATGCATCGTTCCAAGCAAGAATTTGATTGGCTAGAGATACGATATAATCGTCTCCCAACGTTTTATTTGCTTGGTAAATCGTATTTCGTAAATTCTTTTTAGCACTGGTTTCGGTTTTATCTGGCCATAATAAAGACGCCATTTCCTCACGACTAACCGTTTGATTGATTAATAAATAATAGACTAAGGCATTAATCTTCGCAAAAGGGAAATGGATCATTTCATCATCTAAATAAATAATTGGATTGCCAAGTAGCTGGCCATATAACACGTGATTCATTTCGTGATTCCTCCGTTAATATCAGAACATAGGAACTAAATGGCGACATAATAATTGATACGCTAGCTTCGGATAAGCTTGTGACAATACCCCTAAAGCAGAAAGCACATAATCATTATCGAGATAAACTTGTGGGTGTTTGGGGCGCAAATCACTAGATCTTTCTTGATTAAATGTCGCTATTAATAATTGTTTCGTATGCGGTGAATGTATAAGAATACCTCCTGTTGCAATCACCGATTGAAATTCTCTAGCATCTTTCCCCCATTGATGCCACGTTTCACTATCAAACTTTTTGATTTGTCCGACATGACGATGAATAGCGGTATTCATTGCATATTGTGCTAAAGTATCATCAAGCGCCATATCAGCAACGTTATCGGCAATATAAGCCGCGTCTTTCGTTCGTTTTGCAATAGCAAGTTGTAAATCATGAGGTGTAAAGTAAGAGGCAAGTGTGGTTTGCAACGTTTCTTCCCCTATTAGACTAGCAACGCTATCTGCTGATTCTCGCATCCCAATATCACCTTCCACTGTCCGTTTCAGTTGAGGTTCTTGAACTCCTTGATAAAAGACATTAATTCCGCGTGGCAATCCTTTACCAAATGTATGAATATCGGTGGTTGCGCCACCAATGTCGACAACTAACGTGCCATCGTGATGAGAGGTTTGTTGATGGCTCCCCCATAATTCCGTCGCTAATAACACTGCAGTTGGAGTAGGAATAATTGGTAAGCGCGCATAGTTAGCGACTTGATCTAAGCCGTTAGAAGCTAAGATTTTCGCCATAAAAATATCCCTTGCCACTTGACGCACGTCATCCACTGCAATCGTATTAACAGCGGGCATCACATTGTCAGCAAAATATAAATTGCCTGACCACGAGTCAAAAATGGCTTCGATAGCTGATCGTGCCTGTTGATTACCAGCATAGATAACTGCAATATCAGTTGTAAGTTGACTAGCTAATTGCTTAGCAACTGTTGTAACAAAATGCGTATTTCCGCCATCCGTACCGCCTGTCAATAACACCGCGTCCGGATGTTGTTGATTAATTTCAGCTAAATCTGTAGCTGTTAACTCATAAAAATATGATCCAACAATTCGTGTACCTGAACCTAGCGCTGCTGCTTCCGCTGCTTTTTGAGTTAGAGTATTGGTAAACCCTATCACAATCATTTTAAACCCACCCCAGGCTGAAGAGCAGAAATATTCTTCTAATTGATCAACCTTATCATCGTAACCAGCACTTAATAAGACGTCATGCTTACCTTTTTTATAGCCAGTCATAATCGATGATTTTTGTGTCGTCGGGTGCGAGGTTTGAGCAATTATTTCACCAGCCTCTTTATTAATTAACGTAAACTTAGAAAATGTAGACCCAAAATCAACAATTAATAGAAATGTCCGCATTTTTGTCACCTCCTCAACATCTATTATAAGCGTTTACACAATCATGTGAAGATTTTTCCAAACTTTTTATATTCAATAGACGTTTTCGTCATCTATTTCTCTACACAAAAAGCCAAGGACACGCCTTGGCTTTTTATAGAAATTACAAATGGTTAACAATTTAAAGCTTAGAATAATTTAGCTACTGCATCAGTAATTAAATCTTCTTCTGGAATATATGGGATGGTTAAATGATCATTTGTTTTGTTTTCTTTGTTATATTCGATAGCTGTTTCCATCGCATGTTCATTACGAGCCCAGCTACGACGAGCGACACCACTCATTGTATCCCAAGTGATTGCTGATTTGATAATTTCATCAGTTGCTTCGCTTCCATCTAGTACTAGTCCGAAACCACCGTTGATAGATTTACCAATACCAACACCACCACCATTATGTAAGGCTACTAATGTCATACCACGAGCCGCATTACCAGCGTAACATTGAACCGCCATATCAGCAGTCACGTTTGATCCATCTTTAATATTTGATGTTTCACGGAATGGAGAGTCAGTACCAGAAACGTCATGGTGGTCACGACCTAACATCACTGGACCAATTTTACCTTCACGAACCATTTCATTAAATTTCAAGGCAATGTTAACACGACCTTTAGCATCTTGATATAAGATACGTGCTTCAGTACCAACAACTAATTGGTTTTTCTCTGCATCACGAATCCAAATATAGTTGTCACGGTCTTGGTAACGACGATCAGGGTCGATAACTTCCATTGCTGCATGGTCAGTAGCTACCAAGTCTTCGTGGTCACCACTTAGACATACCCAGCGGAATGGTCCATAACCATAGTCGAATAACATTGGTCCCATAATATCTTCAACATATGAAGGCCAGATGAAACCATCTTTGTCATCGACACCATTTTTGGAAATTTCTGTCACACCAGAGTCGAAGATAGCTTTCATAAATGAGTTACCATAATCGAAGAAGTAAGTGCCACGTTTAGTTAATTCTTTAATGGCTTCATAGTGACGACCTAATGTTTCATCAACTAATTTTTCAAATTTTTCTGAGTCTTTATCCAATAATTCTGTCCGTTCGTCAAATGTTAATTGAACTGGGCAGTAACCACCATTATAAACGTTGTGACAAGATGTTTGGTCAGATAATAAATCAATGTGTACATCGTTTTCAACAGCATATTCTAATAAGTCAACAATATTACCATGGTAAGCCACAGACATTGCTTCACCTTTTTCTTTGCTAGCTTCAGCAATTTCAAAAGCTTCTTTAGCAGAATCTGTTAATTTTTGAATCCAACCTTGTTCTAAACGAGTATTAATCCGTGAAATATCCACTTCGGCAATAATTGAAGCAGCACCAGCAATATCAGCTGCTTTACCTTGAGCACCTGACATTCCTCCTAAACCTGAAGATACGAATAATTTACCATTTAGGTTACCTTCTTCAGGAATATCTAATTTCAAACGACCAGCATTTAATAACGTATTAAATGTTCCGTGGACAATTCCTTGTGGTCCAATATACATCCAACCACCAGCAGTCATTTGACCGTAGTTTGTCACACCCATTTCTTCGGCAATTTCCCAGTCTTTTTGGTTATCATATTCACCAACTAATAAACCATTAGTGATAATAACGCGTGGGGCATCTTTTTTAGATTTAAATAAACCAACTGGATGTCCAGATTCAACAACTAATGTTTGTTCATCTGTCATGACTTCTAAATATTTTTTAATTAAACGATATTGCATCCAGTTAGAAGCCACTTGCCCTGTTTCACCGTATGTTACTAATTCATAAGGATATAAGGCAACATCAAAGTCCAAGTTGTTATCGATTTGAACTTGCATGGCTTTCCCTTGTAAACAATTTCCTTTATATTCATCAATTGGTTTCCCATGGATACGACCAGCGGGACGGAAACGATAACCATAAATACGACCACGTGTTTTTAATTCTTCTAAGAATTCAGGAATTAATTGTTCATGGTATTTATTTGGAATGTAACGTAACGCATTTTTTAAGGCGATTTCTGTTTGCGCTTGAGATAAATGGAAACCACGGTTAGGTGCGTGACGGATACCTTCCTCAAATTCTGGATATTCTGGTAAAGTATCATCCAGCTTGACTGTCATTGCTTCTGATACATCAATATCTGTAAATTTAACCATAATAAGCCTCCTAAATATTTTATATTTTGGTTATTTTTAGTTATAGTATAATCGGTAACTGTCTAGAGAATGTCTATAAGGAAACTAAGAATAAAAAAATTGACAAAAAATCGCTTTCTTTTCGTTTAGACTTATATTTGACGTTTTTTAGATATTATACCATTAGTTTAAAATATTATGAAGAAAGAGTGTGATTTAATGCGCGCAGATAAAATTTTAGTTCATTTTAATCAAGTATTTAATCCGTATGACAAAGGTCAACCATTAACAAAAGATGATTTAAATACAGCTGAAATTATCGAAGATGGTTACATTGCCATCCAAGACGGTAAAATTTTAGCCATTGGTTCTGGTGAACCAGCTGAAGAATTAGTCGGTGACGAAACAGAAATTATCGATTATTCTGGTAAAACAGCTACTCCAGGACTTATCGACTGTCATACCCATCTAGTCTATGGCGGTAGCCGTGAAAATGAATTTGCTAAAAAATTAAACGGCGTGCCATATTTAGATATCTTAAATGAAGGTGGCGGTATTTTAAGTACTGTAGAAAGTACACAAAAAGCATCTTTTGATGAATTATACAGCAAAACTAACCGTTTATTAAACTATATGTTAGATCACGGGGTAACATCTGTAGAAGCAAAATCTGGCTATGGTTTAAACTGGGAAACAGAAAAACGTCAATTAGAAGTCGCCAAAAAATTAAATGATGATCATTCTATTGACCTTGTTTCTACTTTTATGGGCGCACATGCTATTCCAACTGACTTAAAAGAAAACTCAGATGTTTTCTTAGATGAAGTTATTGATATGTTACCAAAAGTAAAAGAAGAAAACTTAGCAGAATTCGTAGATATTTTCTGTGAAACAGACGTCTTCACTGCTGACCAATCTCGTCGTTTATTACAAGCTGCTAAAGATTTAGGATTTAAATTACGTATTCATGCAGACGAAGTAGATCCAATTGGTGGTGTAGATGTTGCGGCTGAATTAGAAACGACAAGTGCTGAACATTTAATGAAAATTACTGATGACGGTATTCAAAAATTAGCTGAAGCTGGTGTTATTGCTAACGTTCTTCCAGGAACAACATTCAGTCTAATGGAAGACACTTATGCCCCAATCCGTAAAATGATTGAAGCTGGTGTTGGTGTTACATTATCAACAGACTGTAACCCAGGTAGCTGCCCAACCGCAAATATTCAATTTATTATGCAACTAGGTAGCTTCATGATGAAAATGACACCTGTTGAAGTATTTAATGCGGTAACTATTAACGCCGCTTACTCTATCGACCGTGCGGATACAGTCGGTAACTTCACTGAAGGTAAAAAAGCTGATATCGCAATCTTTGATACACCAAATGTAGATTACGCGATTTACTTCTTCGGAACTAACTTAATAGATACCGTTTATAAAAATGGTGAAGAAGTTGTTCATCACGATCATGAAACACAAAAATAAAAATTAGTTATTAGTAAATTAAAAAGCATCGCTGGAGAACATATGGTTTTCCAACGATGCTTTTTATATATAAAGAAATAATCAAGAAAAGACTAATCGATAGTGCTCCAAATAATAGCTTATATAAGTCATAACTGATACTTTTTTACACATTTACACAAAAAAGACTAGCTAAACAGTCATTGTTTAACTAGTCTTCATATATAATAAGCTACTAACGGGATTTGAACCCGTGACCTCCGCCTTACCAAGGCGACGCTCTACCTCCTGAGCTATAGCAGCATCGCTATTAAATTTAGGTATAAAAAAACTCCGCAAGTAGGACTCGAACCTACGACATCTTGATTAACAGTCAAGCGCTACTACCAACTGAGCTATTGCGGAATAAAAAAATTGCACGGCGACGTCCTAGTCTCACAGGGGGAAACCCCCAACTACATTCGGCGCTAAGAAGCTTAACTACTGTGTTCGAGATGGGAACAGGTGTGACCTTCTTGCCATCGTCACCGCACAATTCATATTATATTGAGCATTATTCGCTCAAAACTGAATACTACAAGTTTCCCCTTTAACCATATCATACAACTTACCTTCTTTGGATAAGTCCTCGACTCATTAGTACTGGTCC
>NZ_FWXK01000013.1 GCF_900176325.1 Aerococcus suis
CTTCCAGCCTATCAACCTGATCATCTCTCAGGAGTCTTACTATCTTATAGATATGGGAAATCTCATCTTGAGGAAGGTTTCACGCTTAGATGCTTTCAGCGTTTATCCTATCCACACATAGCTACCCAGCTCTGCTCTTGGTAGAACAACTGGTACACCAGCGGTGTGTCCATCCCGGTCCTCTCGTACTAAGGATAGCTCCTCTCAAATTTCCAACGCCCGCGACGGATAGGGACCGAACTGTCTCACGACGTTCTGAACCCAGCTCGCGTACCGCTTTAATGGGCGAACAGCCCAACCCTTGGGACCGACTTCAGCCCCAGGATGCGATGAGCCGACATCGAGGTGCCAAACCTCCCCGTCGATGTGAACTCTTGGGGGAGATAAGCCTGTTATCCCCAGGGTAGCTTTTATCCGTTGAGCGATGGCCCTTCCATACGGCGCCACCGGATCACTAAGCCCGACTTTCGTCCCTGCTCGACTTGTAGGTCTCGCAGTCAAGCTCCCTTCTGCCTTTACACTCTACGAATGATTTCCAACCATTCTGAGGGAACCTTTGGGCGCCTCCGTTACATTTTAGGAGGCGACCGCCCCAGTCAAACTGCCCGACTGACACTGTCTCCCGACCGGATTACGGCCGCGGGTTAGAATGGTCATGTCACAAGGGTAGTATCCCACCAGCGCCTCCACCGATACTAGCGTACCGGTTTCTATGGCTCCTACCTATCCTGTACATGTTACACAAACATTCAATATCAACCTGCAGTAAAGCTCCATGGGGTCTTTCCGTCCTGTCGCGGGTAACCAGCATCTTCACTGGTACTACAATTTCACCGAGTCCCTCGTTGAGACAGTGCCCAAATCGTTACGCCTTTCGTGCGGGTCGGAACTTACCCGACAAGGAATTTCGCTACCTTAGGACCGTTATAGTTACGGCCGCCGTTTACTGGGGCTTCAACTCGTTGCTTCGCGAATGCTAACAACTCCTCTTAACCTTCCAGCACCGGGCAGGCGTCAGCCCCTATACGTCATCTTTCGATTTTGCAGAGACCTGTGTTTTTGATAAACAGTCGCTTGGGCCTATTCACTGCGGCTGACCTTGCGGTCAGCACCCCTTCTCCCGAAGTTACGGGGTCATTTTGCCGAGTTCCTTAACGAGGGTTCGCTCGCTCACCTTAGTGTTCTCCACTCAACTACCTGTGTCGGTTTGCGGTACGGGTTGTCATCATCTCACTAGAAACTTTTCTCGACAGTGTGACATCAACAGCTTCGATACTTAAATTCTCTCCCCATCACAGCTCATTTTTAACATCAAGCCTTTCACTCGACATCAAACTCACTGCTTGGACGCGTTTTTCCATCTCCGCGCTCTGTTTAGCCTCCTGTGTCCTTCCATCGCTCAAACGATAATGACAAGTACAGGAATCTCAACCTGTTGGCCATCGCCTACACCTATCGGTCTCGGCTTAGGTCCCGACTAACCCTGGGAGGACGAGCCTTCCCCAGGAAACCTTAGTTATTCGGTGGACGGGATTCTCACCCGTCTTTCGCTACTCATACCGGCATTCTCACTTCTAAGCGCTCCAGCCGTCCTCACGATCGACCTTCAATGCCCTTAGAACGCTCTCCTACCATCCGTCGGATCCACAGCTTCGGTGTTCAGTTTAGCCCCGGTACATTTTCGGCGCAGGGTCACTCGACTAGTGAGCTATTACGCACTCTTTAAATGATGGCTGCTTCTAAGCCAACATCCTAGTTGTCTAAGCAACCCCACATCCTTTTCCACTTAACTGAAACTTTGGGACCTTAGCTGGTGGTCTGGGCTGTTTCCCTTTCAACTACGGATCTTATCACTCGCAGTTTGACTCCCGGACTAAAATATTTGGCATTCGGAGTTTATCAGATTTCGGTAATCCATGTTGGACCCCTAGATCAAACAGTGCTCTACCTCCAATATTCATCATCCGAGGCTAGCCCTAAAGCTATTTCGGAGAGAACCAGCTATCTCCAAGTTCGATTGGAATTTCTCCGCTACCCACACCTCATCCCCGCCTTTTTCAACAGACGTGGGTTCGGTCCTCCAGTGCGTTTTACCGCACCTTCAACCTGGACATGGGTAGGTCACCTGGTTTCGGGTCTATGACTACATACTCGACGCCCACTTCAGACTCGCTTTCGCTACGGCTCCGTCTCTGCGACTTAACCTGGCATGCAATCATAACTCGCCGGTCCGTTCTACAAAAAGTACGCCATCACCCATTAACGGGCTCTGACTGCTTGTAAGCACATGGTTTCAGGTACTCTTTCACTCCCCTCCCGGGGTGCTTTTCACCTTTCCCTCACGGTACTGGTTCACTATCGGTCACTAGGGAGTATTTAGGCTTGGGAGATGGTCCTCCCGGTTTCCGACGGAATTTCACGTGCTCCGTCGTACTCAGGATACTGAATAGGGTCATCAATGTTTCGCTTACAGGATTGTCACCTTCTGTGATGTCGCTTTCCATCGACTTCAACTACA
>NZ_FWXK01000006.1 GCF_900176325.1 Aerococcus suis
ATGAATAAAAGGATTTTTTATTTTTCTTTTTCCAAATTTGATAGAGTAGTTTGCCATATTCTTGCACCCAACGATAAATCGTCGTATGAGAAACGTTAATGCCACGATCATATAAGATTTCTTGAACTTCACGATAGCTAAGGTTATAACGAAGATAGTAGCCCACGGCTACAATAATCACATCCTGCTGAAATTGCTTTCCTTTAAAATGATTCATCGTCATTCCTCCTGCTATCTTTTTCTATTATTCTACCTTATTTGATAGTAGATTTAAAACTTTGCAACAGAACCCTTTTGAATATGCTAAAATGAACTTAGTTTGAAAACGATACCGTTAGTTAGTCAAATCGATAACTAACGACGCATTGAGGAGTGCAAAATATGGCGAAAGTCACTAATTTAACTTTACGACATAAAGTGGTTTATTATCTCTACATTCGTAATTTTACTGAGGAAGGAACGTTTCGAGCAGTTATTCCAGAATTAGAGCGATTACGGGATTTAGGGATTGATATTATTGTCCTACAATCTATTTTTCCAACGACAGATATTGTGCAAGAACCTTATCAACACGGCAATCCTTTTGTAGTGAAGGATTTTGATCAAGTGAATCCGGAATATGGAACGCCTGGAGATTTCAGAGATTTGGTTGATGCGATTCATGACTTAGGGATGCAAGTTGTCATTAACTTACCATTATTTCACTTAGCCAAAGATTCGAAACTTGTCACTGAACAACCAGATTTCTTTTTAAAAGATGATGATGGTAACTTCGTAAGTCGAATTTCCTTATTTGATTCCTCTTATGATTTAAATTACAACAATCCAAAATTATGGGATTACTTAATCGAACGGTTAGAATATTGGGCAACGTTAGTAGATGGCTTCAGTACAAACCATGCGCAATTGATTCGACCAGAATTTTGGTCAAGTGCTCGTGCCGAAGTGGAAGATGTTCATCCTTACTTCTATTGGATTGCTGGCATTATGCCAGATGTTTTTATGCAAAATGTGCGAATTATTGGAATGCCTTACTTAACGTATCATGAATTATCTAGCTTTTTCGATTTAATCGATAATGGCGCTTATATGACTTGGTTAGAACGTTTTTATTCAGGTAAGGTTAGTCTAGAAAATTTTGCGTACTTTTTAAATTGGAGCGAGTTAAATTCGCCAACAACGCTCGTTCGTCTGCAAGCTTTAGAATACACTTATAGTGAACGATTAGCGAAACGTTGTCATGATGTCACAATGCTAGCTAATTGGACAGCATTTTCATTCTTCCAAAAAGGAACAGCTAGTTTAGTGATGGGGCAAGAATATGGTAGTGAAGAAGCTGTTAACTACTTGAGTGATGATGTCATTGATTGGACAGTTAAGCATGATTTAACACCACTGATTCACCAAATGGCTCAAATTAAGAAACGAGAAGAATGCAAAAACGGCTATTACTTTATTGAAGCCTACGATCAAGATGTGTTGAAATGTTCTTATCACTACTATGATCGCCATTTAATTGGAGCGTTTAAATTACGCCCTAACAGTACACCATCAGAAGTCCAAACCAATATTCCAGATGGAACGTATACCAATTTACTGACTGAAGATACTTTTACAATTAAAGATGGGAAATTCTTAATGGCTGATACGCCAATTATTATTGCTTATCAAGGAAAATTACCTGTGCCAACGCTAATGGATAAAGGAGAAACGTATGTATAAATTATTTGTTTTTGATATTGACGGGACATTGGTAAATGATGCGAAGGAAATTACGCCTAAGACGCATGCTGCTTTAGTGAAGTTACATGACTTAGGGTATCATGTCGTTATTAGTTCTGGCCGTCCTTTTCCAGGAGTGAAACGGGTGGCTGAAATGGTCGGTGGCGATTTAGTTCAATATGCAAGCTGTTTTAATGGCGGATTAATTAAAGATATCTACTCCCAAGAAACACTCGTGCAAAGTGAATTAGCTCCTGATGATGTCTTAGAATTATTAGATTTTGCGATTCAACATGGGGTAGACCCTCATTACTACAATGATGAGCATGTGCTAACACCTGTCGCACCAAAATTTGATTATATTCATGCGGAAGAAGATTTATCAGGACTATCAATGAAAGTGATGAATCCAGATGAAGAAGCGATTCATACGCCTAAATTGATGTTTACAGCACCTCCAGAAATTCTTGAACAGGCAGAAGCTCAATTGCCAGAAGACTATTATCAACGCTTCAGTATTGTGAAAAGTGAGCCGTATTTCTTAGAGTTTAATCCATTAGGTGTTAGTAAAGGAAATTCCTTAGCGATGTTAGCAGATAAATTAGGCATTAAACAATCAGAAGTGATGACCTTTGGCGATCAAAATAATGATTTAAGTATGATTGAATGGGCAGGTAAAGGTGTTGCCATGGGAAATGCGATTACGGATTTGAAAAATGTTGCTGATTATGTGACAGATACAAATGAAAATGATGGGATTGCGCAAGCCTTAGAAGAATTTGTGTTCTCAAAAGAATAGTATTACTACATGAGTTTTGATATACTCAAAATAAGACTAAGCGTATAAAGGAGCTTATATAATGAGTGAAAATATTAAGCAAGATGCCATTTCGGCAATTCGATTACTAAGTATGGATATGATTGATGAGGCAGCCTCTGGACATCCAGGTCTTCCTTTAGGAGCTGCTCCTATGGCCTATGTTCTATGGGCAAATCATATGCATCAAAACCCATTAAACAGTCAATGGCCTAACCGCGACCGTTTTGTATTATCAGCGGGGCATGGGTCTGCTATGTTATATAGTTTATTACATTTATCAGGTTACAATGTCAGCATTGACGATGTGAAAAACTTCCGTCAATACGGATCAAAAACGCCTGGACATCCTGAAGTTCATCATACTGATGGCGTTGAAGCAACGACTGGACCTTTAGGACAAGGGGTAGCTAATGCAGTCGGTATGGCAATGGCTGAACGTCATGATGCTGCTCGCTATAATACAGATGATTATCAAATCATGGATCATTATACATTTGCCTTATGTGGTGATGGTGACTTAATGGAAGGTGTCTCACAAGAAGCCGCTTCATTAGCTGGTCACTTACAATTAGGTAAGTTAATTATGTTATATGATTCAAATGATATTTCTCTAGATGGCGAAACCTCTCAAGCCTTTACTGAAAATGTTGGCCAACGTTTCGAAGCGTATGGTTGGGAACACATTTTAGTTAAAGATGGTAATGATTTAGAAGCTATCGATCAAGCGATTGCTCAAGCGAAAGCAACAACAGATAAACCAACCTTAATTGAAGTCAAAACAATTATTGGTTACGGTTCTGAAGATGAAGGAACTAATAAAGTACATGGTGCGCCTTTAGGAGCTGAAGGAAGCCAAGTTGTTAAAGATAAATTTGGTTGGGATTACGATAAATTTGAAATTACTGAAGCTATCTATAACCACTTTAAAGAAGTCATTTTAGAAGATGGTAAACAAGCTGAAGCCGAATGGAAAGAAACCTTCAATGCTTATGCTGAAGCTCATCCTGAACAAGCGAAAGAGTTCTTACGGGCATATTCTGGTGAATTGCCTGAAGGTTGGGATGCAGAATTACCAGTATACGAATATGGCGACGAAGCTAAGGCTTCTAGAAAAACGAGCCAAGCTGCTATTCAAGCTATCGGGAAAGCTGTTCCTGAATTCTGGGGTGGTTCAGCTGACTTAAGTTCATCTAATAATACGATGAATGATGCCGATAAAGATTTCCAACCTGGTCAATATGAAGGCCGTAATATTTGGTATGGTGTTCGTGAATTTGCGATGGGTGCAGCAATGAACGGTATTGCGTTACATGGTGGTTCTAAAACTTATGCGGGAACATTCTTCGTGTTCAGTGATTATGTTCGTCCAGCGATTCGTTTAGCGGCACTATCACAATTACCAGTAACTTTTGTCTTCACACATGACTCTATTGGCGTTGGAGAAGATGGACCGACTCACGAACCAGTAGAACAATTAGCTTCATTCCGAGCAATGCATAATTTAAATGTGTTACGTCCGGCTGATGGTAACGAAGTGAACGCGGCATGGCGAGTAGCGATGACAAGTACGGATCGTCCAACATTATTAGTTCTTTCTCGCCAAAACTTACCAGTACTAGAGCATACTCAAGAATTGGCAGATAATGGGGTGAAACATGGCGCATATGTCGTATCTCCAAGTGAAAAAGAAACACCAGATGGTATTTTAATTGCTACAGGATCTGAAGTCGCTCTTGCGATTGAAGCACAACAACAATTACGTGACAAAGGACAAGATGTTCGTGTGGTTTCAATGCCATCACAAGAAATTTTTAATGCTCAATCTGATGATTACAAAGAAAGTGTCTTACCAAAAGCTGTGACAAAACGTGTGGCTATTGAAATGGGCGCATCATTTGGTTGGGAACGTTACGTTGGTTTTGACGGTAAAATTATTGCTATCGACCAATTTGGTGCTTCTGGTAAAGGAGACGTCGTTCAAAAAGAATACGGCTTTACTCCTGAAAATATTGTTGAGACTTTCGAAACGATGAAATAATAAGGTTATCTTAAGAGGAGTCTTCTCATGAAGTTTTTCTTAGATACGGCGATCAGCATAACGATTTTTGATGCACATTTCTCTAAATTATGGGAACATACGTTAACTGATAAAGATATCGAAAACTTTATGACAGACTAGGAAACCTTTTGTTCTAAGAGGTAGAGGCGAATGATGGATTTAGAAACGATTTTTGCTAATTATCAACCAAAACCATTGGGAACAAAGCGTTTCTATGCTGTGATGATTCCTGTTATTGAAATTGCTGGAGAGCGCGTGATTCTATATGAATCGCGCGCTTATGGTATTTCTCAGGGAGGCGACACAGCGTTCCCAGGGGGACGTGTTGAAAAGGGAGAAAGTTTTCAAGCAGCAGCGGTTCGTGAAACAATGGAAGAATTTGGTGTTGCTAGAGAACAGATTCAGGTGCTTGGAGAAATGGATTATTTGGTTAGCCAAGGAAGTGTTGTGGCGTGTTTTGTTGCTAACATTCATATTTCATCACTATCGGAATTGATGCTTAATGAAGACGAAGTGGCGTATGTCTTTACAATGCCGATTCGTGAATTATTACAACAACGGCCAGAGAAATATATGTTGCGAGGCGAAGGGAAATTAGGACCAAACTTTCCTTTTGATCGCATTCCAGGTGGTAAAAACTATCCATTTAATCGAAAATTTAGACGTGTAATTCCTTTTTATGACGCCGGCGATCAGAGTTTATGGGGAATGACGGCACGATTAACAGAACGATTTATTGATATTATAAGAGAAGAGGCTATTTAGGGTGCAACGGACAGATACAAAACGACTCACTTGGTTAAGTTTACTTATTGCGTTATTGATTATTCAAACCTTTGTTCCAGGAATTGGATATATTCCAATTGGCCCAATGCAAGCAACAATCATTCATATTACCGTGATTATTGGGGCCATTCTATTTGGTCCTAAAGATGGTGCTATTTTAGGCCTATCTTGGGGGATTTTACGATTAATTAAAGCCTTCATTATGCCGGATGTTATGTCACCGGTGTTTATGAACCCAATGATTTCTGTCTTGCCACGATTTTTAGTTGGATGGTTAAGTGGCTTGATTTATGTCGCATGCAAGCGTAAAATAAACCCGCCTCTCTCTCAAGTGATGACAGGTGTGATTGGTTCATTAATTAATACAGTTGCGGTATTAGGTTTAATTTATGTTTTTGAAGCCGAATCTTATGCTGAAATTTTAAATATTCCTACCGCAGCTTTATTAGCAACACTTGGTGGTGTTGTAGCAACTAATGGAATTTTAGAGGCCATTGTGAGTGGTGTCTTAACACCAATCATTACCACACCTTTAACTAAAATTATTCAAAAAAATAAACGTTAATTGAAAGGGTTATTTCATGCAAGAAATCACGTGTAAAGAAACGCTAGCTGTCCAAACACATTTAATTTTACCGTCACATACGAATTCATTTGGCAATATGTTTGGCGGTCAGCTACTAGCATTTATTGATAATATTTCAGCGATTGCAGCCATGCGCGTGACCCGACATCGAATTATGACAGCAGCTTTAGATAATATGAACTTTATCAATCCACTACCTGAACGAAATTCTGTATGTCTAGAATGCTATGTTTCTGGAACAGGTACTCGTAGTATTGAGGTATTTGTTAAAGTATTAGGGGAAAATATGCTGAAACATGAACGGTATATTGCCGCAACTTCTTATCTAACGTTTGTTGTCGTGGATGACGATCCGGATTTTGAAATGCCACGTATTGTCCCTGAATCTGATGAAGAAAAATTAGTCTGTGAAGGGTACGAGGAACGACGTCAAGCACGTAAAATAAGTCGTCAAAAAGATAAAGAATTACAAGAACAATTGAGTACGGGGATTTTTTGGTTAGAAGATCATAAGAAATAAAGTTGACAAACCAAAGACCCTACGTCAGAATAGACATGAATAGATGTGTAGACTAGTATTTTTTGATGGGTTTAGCGAGTGTCTGGTTGGTGAAAAGACATCCCCGCTCAAAGAAGAACCTCCTACATAAATTGCTCTAATCCAGCACGGTAGGTCCGTTATCCCTGTTAAAGTGAAGTAAAGTAAGTAACATTATTTTATTTAATAAAGGTGGCACCGCGAGCATATCGTCCTTTGATTTGGATGATATGTTCTTTTTTTTATAGAGAAAGGATGAAAAATATGGAAAAAAAACCAGAAACCCATTTACAAGAAACTGACTTTTCAAAATGGTTTTTACAAGCGATTCAACAAGGGGATTTATTTGCTTATGGTCCGGTTCGCGGCACGATTATTTTTAAACCAGATGGCTATGAATTATGGGAACATTATCAAGAAGCTTTCAATAAAAAATTAAGAGCAGAAGGTATTCGTAATGCTTACTTCCCAATGTTAATCCCAGAAAGCTATTTCTTAAAAGAAAAAGACCATGTCGAAGGTTTTGCCCCAGAATTACCTTGGGTGACTGAAGCGGCAGGAGAAGAGCTGGAAGAAAAATTAGCGTTACGGCCAACGTCTGAAACAGTTATCGGTGGGGCGATGTCTGAATGGATTAATTCTTACCGTGATTTACCAATGGAATTAAACCAATGGGCGAATGTCTTCCGTTGGGAAAAACGGACCTTACCATTCTTGCGAACATCAGAATTTCTATGGCAAGAAGGACATACGGCGCATGCTAGTGAAGAAGAAGCCCGTGAACGGACAATGCGGATGCTAAATATTTATGCCGATTTATGTGAGAATTTATTAGCAATGCCTGTATATGCGGGACAAAAAACACCATCTGAACGTTTTGCTGGTGCGGTTGATACGTATTCAATTGAAGCGATGATGAAAGATACAAAAGCTGTTCAAGCTGGAACGTCACATTATATGGGCACTAATTTTGCGGATGCTTTTGATATTAAATATTTAAATAGTGATAACCAACATACGCTTGCTTATACAACTTCATGGGGAACATCTACTCGTTTACTTGGTGCTCTAATTATGACACATGGTGATGAACAAGGGCTTGTCTTCCCACCAAAAATTGCGCCAACTCAAGTGGTCTTAATTCCAGCAGGTAACATGAAGAAAAATCCTGACGTCTTAGATAAATTAAAAGATATCAAACGTGACTTACAAGATGCTGACTTACGCGTACGTTTAGATGACTCTAATAATTCTGCCGGATATAAATTTAATGATGCTGAAGTTCATGGTGTCCCATTACGGATTGAATTTGGTCCACGTGATATGGAAAACAATCAAGTGATGATTAAAATGCGTGATTTAGATGATAAAGAAGCGTTACCATTAGACGGTTTAGTAGATGCAGTAAAAGAACGATTAGATAAGATGCAAACACGTCTACTAGAAACGGCTAAAGAATTCCGTCAAGCACATGAACACTATGATATTGACACGCTAGAAGATCTACAAGCGCATATTGAAAAATGTGAAGCTAATGGTGAACGTCCTGGCTGGATTTTAGCTGGTTGGGATGGTACCGACGAATCTGAAGCAGCTATCAAGGAAGCAACTGGATTTACGAGTCGAAATATTCCATTTAATCCGCCAATGGAAAAAACAGTTGACCTTTATTCAGGAAAACCAGCGAAACATACCGTTTGGTTCGCACGTGCTTATTAAAAGAAATAGAAAAAGAGCCTCAAGAATTTCTCGAGACTCTGGTTCGTTAAACCCGATGGCAGTCGCCATCGGGTTTTTTATTAATCTTCATCATTATCAGGTAAAATTAAGTTTAAGACAATTCCAGTAATAGCCGCTAAAGCTGTGCCAGAGAAGGTAGCAAAACCTAAGTCAAGAACAGCACCACCTAGTCCTAACACTAACATAGCTGAGGCAATGATTAAGTTTCTTACTCGGTTAAAGTTGATACGTTCTTCGATTAAAACTTTCAAACCATTGCTGGCAATAACTCCATAAAGAAGGATAGACATACCACCTAGAACCGCATTAGGAATGGTTGTAATTAGTGCCGTAAATTTACCTAAGCAACTTAATAAGATAGCGAAGATGGCAGCGTTACGTAACACTTTAATACTAGCAATTTTAGTCATACCAATAACACCAGTATTTTCACCATAAGTAGTGTTAGCTGGACCACCAAGGAAGGCAGAAACGGCAGTTGCGACACCGTCACCAATCAACGTACGGTGGAGACCAGGATCTTTTAAGAATGGACGTCCAACAATTTCGCTTAATACGGTATGGTCTCCAATATGTTCAGAAATTGTCACAATGGCGACTGGTAAAATGGCTAACGCTTCAGGCCCGAAATAGAAATGATAAGAATCGAAAACGCCACCTGTTTCAAATGGTAAGTAGAATTCTGGAATTTGTAACCATGGTGCTTCCATAACTGGCGTGAAATCAACAATACCCACAAGAATGGCCACAATGTAACCACCGAAAATACCGACTAAGAAAGGCACGACTTTGATAAATCCTTTTCCCATCGTATTGACAAACGCACAGATTAGGAAGGTAATCGTCGCAACTAACATATTCCGCCAATCGCCACCTTCAACAAAGTCCGCATTGCTGACGGCAGTTCCGGCTAAACCTAAACCGATAACAATAATCATTGGACCAATGACTACTGGGGGTAGTAAACGGTCAATCCAACCGGTACCAATCCATTTCACTCCTAGAGCAACAAGAACGTAAATTAAACCGGTTAAAATAACTCCTGTTTGAGCAGCTGAGACATCGCCACCCATTTGTTCAATTGCATATTGCATCGCAGCAATAAAGGCAAAAGATGATCCTAAATAAACCGGCACTTTACTTTTCGTTGCGAATTGATAAATGAGAGTACCAACCCCACTACAGAATAGAGCCACAGAAACTGGCATTCCTAAAATTAATGGAACTAAAATTGTCGCTCCAAACATAGCAAAGATGTGTTGCACACTCATAATTAATCCTTTACCTAATGGTGGTGTATCTTCCGGATTATAGAGCATGTTGACCTTTTTAATATCTAAACTTTCCATTCGTGTCAATCTCCTTTTGGGCATACAAAAAAAGCCCTTAGTATTGAGAAGGACTTTTACACGCAAAAGTATGTGATTAACTTGCACTTTTCTTACCTCACGGGATAAGTTTAAAAGTCCTAAACTGGTAAGATTATAGCAAACACCTCGCTATCACGCAAGAGATATTATGATAAAATTCACAAACAATCTGTACTTTTAAAACTTATAAATAATGAAATCGTTTTATAAAAACCCTTTCATTATAAAACTAAAAGTGTTATACTTCATTTGAGGCAATCTTAACCTCTACTAGATTGCATCATCCTTTCATTTTTGTTTTTTCCTTTTTCACCCTCTCGAGATGGAGGGTGTTTTTTTATGTGTCTAACCTAAAGTGTTAGACCTTTTTTTTTGAGATTTAGGAATACAATAAATGTAAGGAGGAGAGGCTACTTTGAAAAGAAATCAATTAATCAAAAAAGTAGGACTAGGTTTATTAGTGGCATCATTATTAGGAGTGGCTAGTCTGTCGTCTACTGATTCAGCTAATGCCCAAGAAAATACTGGTTTTATGACGTATCAAATTCAATCCGGTGATTATTTATATAAAATTGGTAAGAAATTTGGCGTTAGTGTTGACCAATTGATGACTTGGAATCATTTAAAACCTGGTTATATGTTACATCCCGGTGATGTGATTAAAATTAAGACAGACAGTAGTGAAAATGATACGACTTATACGGTACAACCAGGTGATTCTTTATGGAAAATTTCGCAAAAATTTAATATGAGCGTTGCAGAATTGAAAAAACTCAATGGCTTAGGTGTTGTTTATATGCTTCATCCAGGAGATACGCTAAAAGTTATTGAACAGACGACTAGTGATGTCCCTGAGGATGCGCAACCATTACCAAAAGCAAATGCTATCCCTACGAATTTTGATTCTTATGTGGTTCAGCCAGGTGATTCCCTATGGAAAATTGCCAATCGTTTTGGTATTAGTTTAGGCGATTTAACCGCTTGGAACCAATTAGGATTACATCCTATGCTTCATCCTAATGATATTTTGACTGTTAAAACGGACCGATTGAATTGGGTGACCGATTCAAACAATACGGATGAATTAACCGGTTTTGCCTTCGATAAAATTCAACAAGCCAATGCTTGGAAATATTATGCCCCAGAATATACATATCAAGGAAAACGGATTGATAATGATACGGTCCAAGTCGATGTGTATGAAGACCGACCAGAACGGATTCTGTTAGATTCTAGTTATCGCTACAATAAGAAAACGAATATCCTATATAAAATGGATTGGGGAATGAACGAGTGGATAGCTCAATAATGGCTAACTTACTTAAATGATAAAAGTGTCAAAAAACCGAAGATAAGAACGTTGATATTTCAGTGTTCTTATCTTCGGTTTTTAGTTGATTATTAGTGATCGTCAGACTGACGATTTTTTTGAATATTTTTGACTTTATCAGGGGTAACGTCATTACCTTCAGGGTCTTGAACTTTCGTGTTTAGTAACACTTCTTTGAAATTACTCCGGAAACGTTTTAAATATTCTTGACGGAGTTTTTGTTGTTCTGCTTTTTCATCGTCAGTTAATGTGCCAGCTTTTTTCTTAGCAGCTAATTCATTAATCCGTTTAATCAGTTGATCCATATCCATAATGATAGGCTCCTTTCTTACACGTTTGTAGGTGGGCATCGATTTCTCGATACTGTTTGATTATAGCGTTATTAGTTATGTCATTTCAAGGTATCTTCATTATTGTTGGGTCTCTCAGCAAAAGATGAAGAATTGTTAAATGGTAAGGGGTTTGATAAAATAGGAACAATTAGAGATGAGTTAGGGAGGATTATTTATGCGGACTTTAGCGATTGATACCGCAACGCAATCATTAAGTGTGGCTTTACTAATAGACGGCCAACTAATTGCTGAGACAACGACTAATACACGAATTCAACATTCCACACAGTTACTACCTTTAATTGATAATTTGTTTTCAACCGTGAAATGGAAACCAGAACAATTAGAACAAATTATAGTAACTAGAGGTCCAGGTTCATATACAGGATTACGAATTGGAGTCACAGCGGCCAAAACGTTGGCACAAACTCTTAATATCCCATTATTTTCAGTATCTAGTTTAGAAGCTTTACTTCCACAAGTCGCTTTTGAAACTGGAAAAGTTGTTCTTCCTTTTATTAACGCTAGACGGCAAACAGTATTTGCTGGCGCTTATCGGTTAACAGCAGATGGGTACGAATGTCTTCTCCCTGTTCGTCATCAACGATTCCAAGATTGGTTAGATAAAGTAGCAACACTTGATATCGCTACTGACCAAATAGAATTAGTGAGTCCAGATACACATGAATTTAAAGAAGCCATTGTGCAACAATTCGGTGAGGACTTCTTTAATAAACAAGTGAAATTAGCGATTATCCATGCCAGTGATTTGCCTCAGTTACAATTACAAGCAGAGGATGTTGCCGTATTTATTCCTGAGTATGGGAAACTAGCCGAAGCTGAAGAAAACTGGCAAAGTGCTCATCCTGATCAGGCGAAAGAAGCGCAATCTTATGTGGAAAGAACTGATTGATTCCTTTTACCAATATGTGTTAACCAATTGGTGGGAAGACCCTATTTGGATAGGAACTTATTTACAATTTAATGCGGCAACTTATCATTTACCTTGTGGGAAAACATTAACGTTGAAGTTGTCGAATACGAATTATATTCGTGAAATGGTAGCGGTAGAAACAGCAGCTTACCATGGCGAGACGGCATGGGGAATGCGTGATATTTTATTTGATATGACCCATAATCTTCAATCGGTTTATATTCAAGGATTTATTGATCAACAACTGATTGGATTTATTGGGTTGCGTCAAGACGCTGATGATGTGCATATTACGAATATTGTGGTTCATCCTACGATGCAATCACAAGGAATTGGGCATATTTTTCTCTATGAGGCTCAATTTTTAGCCATTCAAATGCAACGACAACAACTTTCTTTAGAAGTGCGGTTATCGAATACACGCGCTCAATCGTTTTACAAACATCATGGGTTTGAGATTGTCGCGCAAAAGCCTCATTATTATAAACGAGGGCATGAAGATGCTTTGGTGATGATATGGAAATGGGGAGAACCACATGATTAGACAGCTAAATAGTGATGATTCTAAAGCTATTCACCAGTTATTTCTTGAGGCGTATAATGGACATTGGCAATGGTCTGAGATGGAGATTTCGCAATCATTCAATAAAAACTACTATTATTATTGGGGTGTTTATTGTGACCAACAATTAATTGGTGTGGCACAATTAACGCTCCTCTTTAATGAGGCGGAGTTGATTAATATTGCCATTCTCCCTACCCATCAACAACATGGGTTAGGCAAGCAATTATTACAAGCAGCTTTAGAACAACTAAAACAACAGGGTATGACACAATGTTTATTAGAGGTACGTGAATACAATCAACCAGCCAAAGTATTGTATGAAAAATTAGGATTTATAAAAATTGATCAACGTCCTCACTATTACACAGATACACAAGAAGCAGCCGATATTTATCAATGGAAAGGAAACGATGATGACAAAAATTTTAGCCATTGAATCAAGTTGTGATGAAACAAGTGCAGCAGTTATTGAAAATGGAACACAGCAATTATCGAATGTTGTGGCTAGTCAAATTAAATCACATATGCGTTTTGGTGGGGTAGTTCCGGAAATCGCTAGTCGCCACCATGTCGAACAAATTACGCAAATTGTTGATACTGCGATGGAAGAAGCCGATTGTACTTGGGATATGATTGATGCGATTGCTGTGACGCAAGGGCCGGGGTTAGTTGGTGCTTTATTAATTGGAATAACAGCTGCCAAAACACTAGCCTTTGCTCACCACAAACCACTCATTCCCGTCAATCATATGGCAGGTCATATTTATGCGAATCAATTGGTGCAACCAATGGAATTTCCTTTATTAAGTTTAGTCGTGAGTGGGGGACATACCGAATTAGTTTATATGCCTGCTGATGGCGAATTTGAGGTAATTGGTGAAACACGTGATGATGCCGTAGGGGAAGCCTACGATAAAATTGGTCGGGTCTTAGACTTACCTTATCCTGGCGGTAAAAAAATTGATGAAATGGCGCAAGAAGGTGAAGATGTTTATGACTATCCTCGTGCCATGATAACAGAAGAAAATTATGATTTTAGTTTTAGTGGACTAAAATCAGCTGTAATTAATCATTTACATAATGCTGAACAACGGGGGGAACAATTAGAACCTCAACATATAGCGGCTAGTTTCCAAGCAGCAGCTGTAGATGTGTTAGTGGAAAAAACGCTACGTGCTTTAAAAGAATATCCAGTGAAACAATTACTCGTTGCAGGTGGTGTAGCAGCTAACTCTGGGTTACGTCATGATTTAAAACAACGTATGGCAACAGAAGCACCTGATGTGGCGCTCTACTTTCCGCCATTATCGTTGTGTGGTGATAATGCAGCGATGATTGGAGCAGCTGCTTATCATTTATATGGACAAAAAGTTTATGCCGATTTAGATTTAGATGCTAAACCTGGTTTGTTATTAGGATAATAAAAAGTAACCCTCAAATGTCGTTTTCAAAGACCACATTTGAGGGTTAATATTTTATGATATTTTAAAAGGCGACTCCATGGCTAACCGCAAATGTTCACACCCTTTGTAGTCGGGTTCGAAAAAGCAGCCATGGCGTGCGTTTCCCAAAAGCCTCCAATTTCTTAGCAGAAATCTCCGGTTTTGGTCCAACGTCCATGGCTAAGCGCTTTTTCTCACACCCTTTTAGTGATTAGAGGTGTGAATGTAATAAATAAGTGTTTGTAGTTCGTTGGTTAGGTCGACGTTTTGGATATGGATATTGCTGTCGATGTCGATTCTAACTGAGGTGAAGTTTAGAATACCTTTAACATTAGCGGCTTCTAATTGGGGAGCTAATGATTGAACTTCTGTTTCAGGAACGGTAATAATAACCACTTCGATATCCATTGCTTGAAGTTGAGTTTCAAGTTCAGACATATCATAGACAGGAACTCCATTATGGATTGTGCCAATAATATCTTCATTAACATCGAAAGCAGCATCGATACGAATATTATTTGATTTTTTGAAATTATAATTCAATAGGGCATTTCCGAGGTTACCGACTCCAATTAAGGCAACAGTTTGAAGACGATCTTGGGCTAGCGTTTTACCAAAGAATTCGAGTAAATATTCAATGTCATAGCCATAGCCACGTTTACCTAGTGCACCAAAATATGAAAAGTCACGACGGATGGTAGCACTATCGACTTTTACGGCTTCACTTAATTCAGTCGAAGAAATGCGTAGTTTTCCCATGTCATGAAAGGCTTTAAGATAACGATGGTATAATGGTAATCGTTTCGCAGTTGCTTTTGGGATTTCTTTCATCAAACTTCCTCCATCTCTCGTATTAGTGAATGATTCACAATTTTATAGTCGCATTTATTGTAGCATGGAAATAGGAGAATACAACCAAAGTTATTTGAAAAATTTCACAAGCATATATAGAAAGTAAAAGAGTAAAATCAAGGATAATTTTATATATAAAGTACAAGTTTGTTCACTAAATGAAACAAAATTGTTTTCATGAGAAACTTGTGAGTTAATGAGCAAAAATCCTCTATGAGTTATTAAGATTTGATTATTTTAACGTTTATTGGGATATGCTAAACTTGATTATATATTTGTTCGGAAAGGATCATAGTGATGATAGTATTACAAGCTTCAAACCTCGAACGTCGCTTTGGAAGTGACGTCTTATTTTCTGATGTCAGTCTAGCCATTCAATCCCATAGCCGTATTGCTTTAGTTGGACGCAATGGGACAGGGAAATCAACCTTATTAAAAATGTTAGCTGGAATTGAAAAACCTGATGAAGGGACTATTTCAAAATCTCGCAATGTATCGATTTCATATATGGATCAACATACGGCTGTTAATAGTGAGCGGACGATTTATGAAGAAATGTTAGCTGTTTTTGCTCCGGTATTAAAACTATTGGATGAAGCGCAAGTAGCTGCTGAAAGATTAGCTGATGAAACGTTAATGGCTGATGAACAAGCTTATGCGGAAGCACTAACCAATTATGATCAATTACAGGAAAAATTAAACCGCTATAACGCCTATGGGTATGAGTCCGAAATTCGTATGGTGTTACATGGTTTTCAATTTTATGAAGACGATTATGATAAACCAATTAATGAGTTATCAGGTGGGCAACGGACGCGGTTGGCTTTAGCTAAAATTCTACTCGAAAAGCGTGATGTGATGATACTTGACGAACCGACGAACCACTTAGATATTGAAACATTAACGTGGTTAGAAGAGTATCTCCCTAAATATCCTGGTGCGATTTTAATTGTCAGTCACGACCGATATTTCTTAGATGCGGTAACGAATGAAACATACGAAATGACTCATCATCGCATGAATTACTATAAAGGTAATTATTCTTACTATCTGAAAGAACGAGCAGTCAGACTTGAGCAAGAGATGAAAGCTTATGAAAAGCAACAAGATAAAATTGCGAAATTAGAAGACTATGTTCAACGAAATATTGTACGGGCATCAACGACGAAAATGGCACAAAGTCGACGTAAACAGCTTGAGAAAATGGAAAAAATTGAAAAACCTCAAGCGGATCAACGGTCAGTTAATATTCGCTTTTCGACGGAATGTGAAAGTGGGAATGTGGTGTTAACTGCTGAACAATTAGCGATTGGCTATCAGGGTGAAGTACTGGCTGAACCGATTGATATTAATTTGCGTAAACAACAAGCCATCGCTATTGTAGGACCGAATGGCATTGGGAAATCGACCTTATTGAAAACCTTAATTCAAGAGATTCCGCCAGTTGCTGGAGAGGTTCATTTAGGCGCAAATGTCGATATGGGATACTATGACCAAGAGTTAGGTAATTTAAATTCTAAAAAAGATGTTCTTCACGAGTTATGGGATGAACATCCAACGACTCCTGAACAAGATATTCGAACGGTACTCGGAGGATTTCTATTTTCAGGGAATGATGTAGAAAAATCGGTTGGTAGTCTTAGTGGTGGTGAGAAAGCGCGTCTAGAATTAGCCAAATTAGCGATGGAACATGATAATTTATTAATTCTGGACGAACCAACGAACCACTTAGATATTGATTCAAAAGAAGTATTGGAAGATGCCTTGATTAATTATGATGGAACGCTACTATTTGTTAGCCACGACCGGTATTTTATTAACCGCATTGCGACACAAGTTATTGAAATCGATGAATCAGGTAGTACCTTATATTTAGGAGATTATGATTACTATCTCCATAAAAAAGCGGAAGAAGAATATTTGGAAGCTTTGCAAGCAGAAGAAACACCAGAAAGTTCTCCCGAAGTGACTACTGAGGGGAATAGTGGTCAAGAAAATTATCAACGGTCTAAAGAACAACAAAAACGTGAACGGAAGCTAAAACGACAAATGGCAACTCAAGAAGAACGTTTAGAAGCCATTGAAACAGAGATTGATCAACTGCATGAAGCAATGACAGAGCCCGATAATATGCAAGACCATGAGAAATTGCAAGCTTTAACAGCGCAAGTTGATGACTTAGAAGCAGAACAGCTAGAAGTTATGTCTGCTTGGGAAGAGACTGCTGAAGCTTTAGAAGAATAAAATAAAAAGCGATTGAATGGAATCAATCGCTTTTTGTGTATCTGGGTAAATAGCCTCTATTTTTTGAAATAGTCATTAATATGCTTTTGTATACGTAACAATTTAATGGCATTTGTAATGTCAAATGTGGCGAAAATAATTAAAATAATCGCAAAGATATTCCAACCATTATCGTTGACACTGCCAACCGCTAAACTGATAAATAGTACAGCAAAAAGGACTTTAAAAAAGGTATTTCCTAAGACAATTTTTTTGTTCATTTAATCATCCCTTCTTTGGCTCGTACTATATCCAAAATAACCTAGATGAAGCGATATTTCAAGTCTTTGATTCAATTGGTCAAAAAAAGTCAAAAAATGCTTGCAATTTAAAAATGAGTGGTTTATCATAATTTATAGAGTTAGCACTTGAGGTTAACGAGTGCTAATCAGACAATGAAAGCAATGTAGTGGAGGGATTTTATGTTAAAACCTTTAAATGGACGTGTCGTTATTCAAGTAGAAGAAACAGAAGAAAAAACCACTTCTGGCATTGTATTACCTTCAGCTGCGAAGGAAAAACCACAAGTTGGGAAAGTATTAGCTGTTAGTGAAGATACAGAAGACTTCAAATCACAATTAGCAGTTGATGACCGCGTATTATTTGAAAAATATGCTGGTGAAGAAATCGAATATAAAGACAATAAATACTTAATTATGCGTGAAGCAGATATCATCGCGATTATTGATTAAACAAAAGATGAAAACAAACATTTAAGCATTGAATATTGAGGTGGATAATTAATGGTAAAAGATATTAAATTTTCTGAAGATGCTCGTCAATCAATGGTAAATGGTATTGATACTTTAGCAAATACGGTTAAAGTTACTTTAGGACCTAAAGGACGTAACGTGGTTCTAGAACAAAGCTTTGGCTCTCCATTGATTACTAATGATGGGGTAACCATTGCAAAAGATATCGAATTAGAAAATCGCTTTGAAAACATGGGGGCTAAATTAGTCACTGAAGCAGCTTCTAAAACAAACGACATTGCTGGTGACGGAACAACAACAGCAACTGTCTTAACTCAAGCAATTGTTCATGAAGGGTTAAAAAATGTGACTGCTGGAGCTAACCCAGTTGGTATTCGCCGTGGAATTGATAAAGCCGTACGTAAAGCAACAGAAGGATTAAAAGCTAATTCTGTATTAGTTGATTCTAAAGAAGCAATTGCTAACGTTGCAGCTATTTCTTCTGGTGATGACGAAATTGGTCAATTAATTTCTGAAGCGATGGATAAAGTTGGTCAAGATGGTGTCATTACAATTGAAGAATCTAAATCAATTGATACTTCATTAGACGTTGTTGAAGGTATGCAATTTGACCGTGGTTACTTATCACAATATATGGTTTCTGATAATGAAAAAATGGAAGCTGTATTAGATAATCCATATATCTTGATTACTGACCGTAAAATTACCAATGTTCAAGACATCTTACCAATCTTAGAACATGTTGTTCAAGAAGGTCGTCCATTACTATTAATTGCAGATGACGTCGAAGGTGAAGCACTACCAACATTAGTTCTAAACAAAATCCGTGGAACATTTAATGTCGTAGCTGTTAAAGCTCCTGGCTTTGGTGACCGCCGTAAAGCGATGTTAGAAGACTTATCTGTCTTAACAGGTGCTAAAGTCATTTCTCAAGACTTAGGTCTAGAATTGAAAGATGCTACTATGGATCAATTAGGTTCAGCTAAACGTGTCGTTGTGACAAAAGACAATACAACAGTTGTTGAAGGTGCTGGTAACTCTGATGAATTAAATCAACGTGTTGAATTGATTCGTCACCAAATGAAAGAAACAACATCTGACTATGACCGTGAAAAATTGCAAGAACGATTAGCTAAATTAGCTGGTGGTGTTGCAGTCGTTAGAGTTGGTGCAGCGACTGAATCTGAACAAAAAGAACGTAAATTACGTATTGAAGATGCCTTAAATGCCACTCGTGCAGCTGTTGAAGAAGGTATTGTTGCTGGTGGTGGTACAGCCTATATCGCTGTTCAATCTGCTATTCGTGAATTAGTTGATAGTCTTGAAGGCGATGAACAAACTGGTGCATTGATTGTATTACGTGCATTAGAAGCACCAATTCGTCAAATCACAGAAAATGCCGGTCTTGAAGGTTCTATTATTATTGAAAAATTACGTACACAAGATGAAGGTGTCGGCTTCGATGCTGCCAAAGGTGAATGGGTAGATATGGTTGATGCTGGTATTGTTGACCCAACAAAAGTGTCACGTTCTGCTTTACAACATGCAGGATCTGTTGCTGGATTAATTCTATCAACTGAAGCAGTTGTTGCTGATCATCCAGAACCTGAAAATAACCAATCAGATGCTGGCGCAGGTATGGGCGGCATGTACTAATAAATAAGTGAATGATTAGGATAAACAATCATTAGACTCTCTAAGATTAGGAGACCAGGTTTTGCCTGGTCTTTTTTGTGTTTTTTAAATTTTTTCTATAGCAACACCATGTTATACTTTAGCTAAAGTATTTGGAAAGAAGTGACACAATGATAACCAAAGAAACCATACAAACGACATTAAAAGAGATAGTATCTGAAGTTTTAGCAGCAGCTAATTTAAAAAAAGATGATATTTTTGTGTTAGGATGCTCAACATCAGAAATTCAAGGAGATCAAATTGGAAAAAATTCAAGTCCAGAAATTGGTCAATGGATTATTGAAACGATGCGTTCTGAATTAGCTCCCTATCATATTCATTTAGCGGTACAAGGATGTGAACATATTAATCGTGCGTTAGTTATGGAACGTCAAGTGGCGATGGCTAATGGTTTTGAAATTGTAAATGTTGTTCCCCAATATCATGCTGGAGGGGCTTGTTCCGTAGCGGCTTTTGAACAATTTGACGATCCAGTTGAAGTTGAACATATTACGGCTCAAGCAGGATTAGATATTGGAGATACGAGTATTGGCATGCATGTTAAACATGTTCAAGTTCCAGTACGTCCGCAACAAAAAAGTCTTGGGAATGCACATGTTACAGCCTTACGGTCACGTCCTAAATATATTGGCGGGCCACGAGCAGGCTACTAATATTTAATTTTTCTTAAAAATATATAGAGATAGCTTAATGAACGACCAACGAATGCTATTCTATTAGTAAATAGCGAACACGGGAGACTCAAGAGATGAAACATAAACACAACCACACTAAACTGATTGTTTTAAGTATCGTTTCTATTATTGTGATGATTGGAGTTAGCTTCCTTGCAGTGAAAGCTTTTGGAGGGAGCGAGGAACAACAGCGTCGTGATATTCAAGCAGCTGCTGAAAAAGTCAATGATCTTTATTATGATGAGGCCTATGTCTTTCTTAAGGAAGGAATTTCAGAACAGGAGGTTAATGACGCTAAGGCAGCAGTTGTTGATCTGAAAACAGGTAAAGAAGAAGGTCAATTAGAGCAACGGCTTAATGATATTAATGAACGCTTTGCGGCTTTACAAGCCACTAATCAATTATTTGAAGCCTTAGATGATAAGCAACCTTTAAACGGGGCAACATTACAAGAGTATGTCTTGGTAAACGGTGATACTCAAGAAGGAAGTATTCAAACGATTAGAGATAAATATCGCGATCAATTACAAGCTGGTGATGATGGCTTTTATGTCACGATTAGTTTATTGCTGGATGAAGCAACCGAACAGTATAAAACCTTTACATCAATTGATGGCCAGCTAAATAAATTACGCGATAATAATGAACTGACTTATGAGGACTTAACGGAATCTTTAGATCGCTTACGCAAAGAACTAGCATCTGAAGAAAATCCTTATGTAAAAGCACGTATTTTAGAAAAGATTGGGAAAGCAGATAAGGAATTAGTAGACGCTATTACCGATAAACGTGTCCAAGCTGCACGAGATGCGAAGCGCTCGGCTGCTGAAATTGCTCAAATTGAAGCAGAAGGGAAGTCTCAACGAGATGCATCGGTTGAACGGGTAAAAATGGACACTGAAGAACAAAATAAATTACGAAAAACAAGGCATCAAGTACGTCCAATACCAGGAGGCTTTTCACAATCAAGTCATCAGTCATCGGCGTCTAACGCTCAACCGGCTAAAGAAAAGCCATCAGAAACGCCACAACCAGTAGAGCCATCGCAATCAGAATCAGAAGAATCATCGACAAGTCAGCCACCAGCAGCATCTGGGGAGTCACAACCGCCACATATTAAGGAAGATGACGATTCGGAAAAAGATGAAGACGAACCATCCATATCACATGAATGGGTTCCTGAAATTAATCGACCCGCACCAGATAATGATCATGGATCATCTGGAGAATCTTCAGTGGTGCCTGATAACCGAGAGGAAAGTATTCCAGACTCGCAACTGCATATTGTAGATGATAATCATTGATTTTATAAAAAATTAACGGTTGATTCAGCGCATTAATCGGTAACTATGCTAAAATAAGAAGATAACTAAAAAGGTCTAGTCAAATAGACCTTTTTGAATCGAAATGAAATGAGTGAAATTATGCAAAAAAATGGTGAATGGACAAATTGGTACCGCATCGTTATTGTTGCTACGGAAGCCTTAATTTTGTTCTTATCTTATTTGGTTTCTTTCTTTATTCGCTATGGTCGTTACGTGCCAGCACGAAATTTTGAAGCATTTCAAGGAGCCATTGGTTGGATAATAATCATCTTTATTATTTTTAATATTTTATTTGGGGTATATATTTTATATAATAAGTCTAAAGGTGATTTATTCTTTATAACGCTAATTATTCAGGCATTACTTTCCGTTGTCGCTATGATGTTAAGTTTTGCTGGACGTTGGTTGGCTTTTCCACGTTCTGTTGTCTTAATTAATTTTGCTGTGAGTGTGGTTATGCTCTATTTATTTAGAGTGCTGATATTTAACTTATATCGTAAATATGCGACGACAAAACGTGTCATGATTGTTGGGAAAGAATCTGAAGTGATTCCAGCAATCTTTAATTTCAAATCAAGTAAAACGACCCGTCATATTGTGACTCATGTTGTCTTATCTAATTACTATAACAATGTGTTTGATCATATCGATGATTTTGATATTGTTTACTTGGCTTCACAAATCGATGAAACTGAAAAACTAAAAATTTATGATTTGTTGATGCGAGCGAATAAAAAATTATTCTTAAATTCAAAATTCGAAAACTTAGTGATGGTTAATCCTAATATTATGAACTTTGAAGATGAATCGATTATCGAAACTTCTGATTTCAAAATTCCAGCCGATCAAGCGGTGATTAAACGCGGCTTAGATATTATTATGGCATCAGTATTATTAGTCGTTGCTTCACCGATTATGCTGATTACCGCAATATTAATTAAGTTGACGTCGCCAGGACCTGTGTTCTATCGTCAAGTACGAATTACTAAAGGTGGCGAAGAATTTGAAATCTTAAAATTCCGTTCCATGTCAACAAGTGCGGAGTCTGAATCTGGTCCAGTTATCGCAACTAAAAATGATGCTCGAGTAACCTTTATTGGGAAATATATTCGTTCCTTGCGAATTGACGAATTACCACAATTGATTAACGTCTTAAAAGGTGAGATGTCAATGATTGGTCCGCGTCCAGAGCGTCCATTCTTTGTTAATCAATTCCAAGAACAAAATCCGCATTATTATCTACGGCACAATGTTCAAGCAGGAATTACTGGCTATGCACAAGTTTACGGGAAATATGCGAGTGACTTTAATTCTAAGTTGAATTTTGACTTAATTTATATTAAACGTTATTCGATTATTTTAGACTTCAAAATTTTCTTGCAAACGATTAAAATTTTATTTGATAAAGTATCAAGTAGTGGGGTAGACGAAGAAGCACGTCCCGCAGTCACTGCTGAAGAAATTGAAGCGATGAATATTACATTAATCCGTTAATCGGAAGTAAGCGAAGAGGCAGCTGAGCTGTCTCTTCTTTTTTATTACTTAATAGAGATATTTTTAGCCCGTTTTCATTACTTAATATAGATATATTAGGGATTTTAAAACCTTTTTGATTCACCCTTTCATATTTTTGCTATAATGAATAGAAAGGACATTTGGAGGTAATGTTGTGAATAATTATGCAGATGACAGCTTAGCTTTACATACCGACTTATATGAAATTAATATGATGAAAACTTACTGGGAAACAGGAAAAGCGGAACAGCGAGCGGTTTTCGAAGTCTACTTTAGAAAGCATCCTTTCAATAATGGGTATGCTATTTTTACAGGATTAGAACGTGTAATTAATTATTTAGAAAATCTTGCTTTCAGTGAGACAGATATTGCCTATTTACGAGAAGTCACCGATTATCCAGAAGAATTTCTTGATTATTTAAAAAACTTTAAATTTAAAGGATCCGTTCGTTCGATGTTAGAAGGGGAAGTTTGCTTTGCTAATGAACCATTAATGCAAATTGAAGGGACATTAGCAGAATGTCAGTTAATTGAGACGGCCATTTTAAATATTATTAATTTCCAAACATTGATTGCAACTAAGGCTTCACGTGTGCGCAACGTTTGTGGAGATGATAAATTATCTGAGTTTGGATCTCGGCGTGCTCAAGAATTAGATGCATCATTATGGGGAACACGGGCTGCTTATATTGGTGGCTTTGATTCGACAAGTAATGTACGTGCTGGTAAATTATTCGATTTACCAATCTCTGGTACACACGCTCATGCGATGGTCCAAGCCTTCCGTAGTGATTACGACGCTTTCAAAAGCTATGCCAAAACACATAAAGATTGTGTGTTCTTAGTGGATACATATGATACGCTTCGTTCTGGCGTACCGAATGCAATTCGTGTCGCTCGTGAAATGGGTGACCAAATTAATTTTGTTGGCGTCCGCATTGATAGTGGGGATATTACTTACCTATCCAAACAAATTCGTCAAATGTTAGATGAAGCAGGCTTTGAAGATGCGATTATCGTGGCTTCTAATGACTTAGATGAAAAAACGATTCTTAACTTGAAAATGCAAGGGGCTAAAATTGACTCTTGGGGAGTCGGGACACAACTTATTACGGCCTATGATCAACCAGCGTTAGGTGCGGTATATAAATTATGTGCCATTGAAGATGATAATGGCGAATTAGTACCAACAATGAAAATTTCATCTTCACCTGAAAAAACGACAACACCAGGTAAAAAACAAGTTTGGCGTATTATGCGCAATAGCGATGGAAAATCTGAAGGGGATTATGTTACTTTCGATACAGAAGATCCAAGAGAAGAAGACAGTATCTTTATGTTCCATCCAACCTACCATTATATTAATAAAACGGTGAAAAATTTCACAGCACGTCCCGTTTTACATACAATTTTTCAAGATGGAGTGCTTGAATATGATGTTCATCCTGATGTTCACACGATTAAACAATATTCAGCTGATAGTTTAGATTTATTATGGAATGAATATAAACGGATGTTGAATCCAGAGCCTTACCCAGTCGATTTATCACAAGACTTATACGATAGTAAGGTGGCTAGCATTCAAGCGATTAAAAAACGTGTGAATGCTATAAAAGATAATGAGGAGGAATAGTTGTGCGCCCTTTACAAGCAGAAATTAAAGCTGCGTTAAAAGTCTCACAAACCATCCAACCAGAAGAAGAATTAGACCGTTCCATTCATTTATTGACAGATTATCTTACACGCTTCTCGTTTTTAAAGACTTTAGTGTTAGGAATTAGTGGTGGTCAAGACTCAACATTAGCTGGATGGATTTGCCAAAAAGCGATTGAAAAGATGCGTACGACTACTGGAGATGATGAGTATCGATTTATCGCAGTTAAGTTGCCATATGGTGAACAAGCAGATGCTCAAGATGTTGAAGATGCTCTAAATTTTATGCATCCAGATCAAATTGTGACGGTTAATATTAAACCCGCCACAGATGCTCTCGTTCAAACGTTAGCAAATGATGGCCAATTAATCAGTGATTTCAATAAAGGCAATATTAAAGCGAGAGAACGAATGGTCGCGCAATATGCCATTGCTGGAGAACATCAAGGAGTGGTGGTCGGAACGGACCATGCTGCTGAAGCAGTCACTGGTTTTTATACGAAGTTTGGTGATGGCGCCGCTGATATCATGCCTTTATGGCGTTTAACGAAACGTCAAGGACGTCAACTGTTACAAACATTAAATTGTCCAAAACATTTATACGAAAAAACACCAACTGCTGACTTAGAAGATTTAAAACCAGGTTATGCAGATGAAGAGGCATTAGGTGTTTCATATGAAGCGATTGATGATTACTTAGAAGGCTATGAAGTGTCAGATGAAACGGCTGAAGTGATTGAAAGCTTATATCAAAAATCAGCCCATAAGCGGCAATTACCGATTAACTTATATGATAATTGGTGGCAGTAATATCACTCGTCCTTGTGAGGTAAAAACAATTTTTGTTTCACTAACACTAATAAAACCCTTGATTTATCAAGGGATTTTCTTGTGAAAAAAATAATATGAAAATTTATGAAACAAAATTGTAAACGTTTTTTTATAGATTATGATATAATGGATATATCGCATAGGCGTGATAAAAAATGAAGGAGAGTTTTATTTATGTCAGAAGAAACTTATAATGCCCCGACGGAAATCAAAGAATTAGAGATTTTTAATACAATTGAATTAGAAGACTATGCCAAAGAAGTAATGCCTCATGGTGGATTTGACTATTTAGCTGGTGCTTCTGGTGAAGAGTATACGCGGAAACGTAATGTGGAATCGTTTAAATCAAAAGGAATTTTACCTCGTGTCTTAGCAGACGTTGAATTTCCAGAAACTGATACGAAGATTTTTGAACATGATTTAAAAGTACCTTTCATTATGGCCCCAATTGCTGCTCATGGTTTAGCTCATGAAACAAAAGAAGCAGGAACAGCGAAAGGAATTTCTGAATTTGGTGGTACGATTATGTCCATTTCTGCTTATTCAGGTGCCACATTCTCTGAAATTGAAGAAGGATTAAACGGCAATCCGCGCTGGTTCCAAATTTATATGTCTAAAGATGACCAATTAAATAAAAACATTTTAGACGAAGCAAAAGCAGACGGTGCGACAGCTATTATTTTAACGGCTGATGCTACTATTTCAGGTAACCGTGATCGTGATGATAAAAATCACTTTGTTTATCCATTTGGTATGCCAATCGTCTCACGTTATTTAACAGGTTCAGGCGAAAACATGTCATTAAATAATATCTATGCTCAATCTAAACAAAAAATTACGCCTAAAGATGTCGAGTTTATTAAAGAATATTCAGGATTACCTGTTTTCGTTAAAGGGATTCAAACACCAGAGGATGCATTAAAAGCAATTGGTGCTGGAGCAGATGGTGTCTGGGTATCTAATCATGGTGGTCGTCAATTAGATGAAGCCCCTGGTTCATTTGAAGTATTAGAAGAAATTTCTGAAGCAGTCGCTGGTCGTGTACCAATTGTATTCGATTCAGGTGTGCGTCGTGGAGAACATATTTTTAAAGCATTAGCTTCCGGTGCTGATATTGTCGCGTTAGGTCGTCCTGTCTTATTTGGATTGGCTCTTGGTGGCTGGAAAGGGGTTAAATCAGTTTTAGAATACTTTGAAGAAGATCTAAAACGGGTGATGCAACTTGCTGGGGCACAAACGATTGATGATATTAAACATACACGACTAAAAGATATGAATAATTGGCAATAAAAAATAAGCCGTCATCTCAATTTAGAGGTGACGGCTTTTTAAGTTACCGTTTAAGTAATTTCCGACCAATAAAGTAAACGATAAGATAAATAACAATAAATGAGACAAAATCAGTGAGTAACGAATCAATCGTTATTATCTGACTCAAAATACTTTGTAAGATAAATGTAACCGCGAAAACAAGAACGTCAAAAATAAATTCTTTCATAATGGCTCCTTATTAGTGGTTATCGGGATTTACAGGGACATCGACATACGTTTCTTCGCCAACTTCAAATGAGGCTTGGTCACTGGTTAAATCAATAATTTCAGATTTTAATTGATCGACTTGGGCAGTAGGAACACCAAGATGATAAGTGACGTTTTCCATATAAGTTGTATCTTGTAATTGATAGGTAGAGTTTTCTAACCAATTTTCCATCATCCCAGATAATGAATAGTCAACAGTCACATCGACTGCTGTTTGGACTTGTCGTTCAACGACACCTACTTCATGCATCACTTCACTAACCGCGCTACTATAAGCACGGACTAAGCCACCAGCACCTAACTTAGTGCCTCCAAAATAACGGGTGACGACGACCACAACGTTATGTAAGTCATTCTGTTTCAACACTTCTAACATGGGGACACCAGCTGTTCCAGAAGGTTCCCCATCATCCAAAGCACGTTGGATTTCGTTACGATCTCCAATTTGAAAAGCGACACAATTATGAGTGGCTTTCCAATGCTCTTTTTTGATGGTATCAACAAACGCTTTGGCTTCTTCTTCACTGAACGCGCGGGCAATGTGTCCGATAAAACGAGAGCCTTTTATTTCAATTTCATGAGAGCCCCCACCTTCAGTAATGGTTTTATAAGTTATCATCTGATAAACTCCTTGCTTGTCTGATTACTGTGACTGAAATACTTACCCTTTATCTTACAATATTTTAAAAAGCGCTGACAAGTCAGGAGACATAGACCCTATTAGTAGGAAGTAGATGAGTGAGAGAAACTGTCAGGGGTTCGCCAGTTTTCTTGATTCCAGGCCATATCCCAGAATAGATATTCATAACGGCTAGTCGTTATGACAATATCTTCCAATTGTTCTAATTCACGCTCAGGTTTTCCAGCAGCTAATTCATCCATTAAAGTAATGGATTGATCAACTAATTCTTTGTAGTCATCATTAGAGTAAGTTTCAATCCAAGACCCATAATGAGGTTGGGAAGTGGCGTCTTCCTTTTTAGCTAATTCGTGACCGATATAATAATAAGACCAAACACAAGTTAGAATAGCTGCCATCACATTTTCCACGTTACCTGCCTGAGAGACATTTAACATATAAGAAGTATAAGCAGTCGTCACTTCAGCATTTTCAGTATTTTCGATATTTTCTAAAGAGAGGCCATATTCCTTAGCGTACTCTCGGTGACCATCCATTTCATCGAATAGCACACCATAGAGTAAGTCAGTAAAAGTTTGCATAATTTTTAAATTAGGCGCTTTAGCAGCTCCGATAGCGAATAGGCGAGCATATTCAATTAAATAGTTATAGTCTTGGATTAACCAATGTTGAAACTTTTTAGGATCTAGGGAGTCATCGCCTAACCCTTTAACAAATGGATGATCAAGATAAGTTGCCCATAATGGTTCCACTTTTGGCCAAATACGTTCAGAAAATGTCAAGAGTTATCGTCCTTTCTAAAATTAAAAGTAAAAAAGCAAGCCATCACATGGAGGCTTGCATAAGTGAGTCAAACAATTCCCTACGGCAGTTTTCTGCATCAGGTTCAATGAGTATTTCTCAGCTAAATTAAGCACCCCAATTGTTTATGATGAACTTTTGTCGTCATTATATAACTTAAAGTATCACTGTGCAATTAAGTCGATTATAGGAAGTTGTTTATTCCATGATATCCTTGGCGTTAAAGGCGTAAGAAATAGTCATATAAGGCTAGAAATACCTATGAATGGTAAAAAGTATTAGGACAGGGAGAAGTGACTGTGTTATACTATTTGAGAGTAAATGACAATGAAGGGAGTTCATACTATGTCTATAGCTATTGTAACTGACAGTACCGCGTATTTAGATCCAAGCTATATTGACGCACATCAGATTACGATTTTACCGCTATCTACTTCCTTTTCCGATGGGACATACATTGAGGGGCAGGATTTAACTGCTGACCAGTTTTATGACAAAATGGCTAAACTCGATGAAATTCCAACCACTTCCCAACCGAGTACTGGCTTAATTCAAGAAAAATTGCAACAGTTAGCTGAAACTTATGAAGAGATTTTAGTGTTAACGATTTCTAGTGGTATTTCAGGAACAGCTCAAACGGTCCAAACGATGGCTTCTGAACTTTCTAACACACGTGTGGAAGTATATGATTCAGAAATTACGTGCCATCCCCTCGCTTTTTTAGTGGAAAAAGCAGTCACCTTAGCTGAACAAGGCGAAGACATGTCCACAATTTTAGCGGCTTTAAATGAGTTAAAAGCGAATTTATCGGCTTATTTTGTCGTAGAAAACTTGAATCATTTGGCTAAAGGTGGACGATTAAGTCAAGCAGGCGCTATGATGGGCGGTTTGTTGAAAATTAAACCTCTTCTTTATTTTAAAGAAGGAAAAATTGAAGTTTTCGAAAAAGTACGGACAAGCAAAAAAGCAGTGACGCGAATTACCGATTTATTTGAGGAATCCTATACTAATAGTCAACAAAATTGGCAGATTGCGGTCATTGGTCCAGAAGACAATGCATATGTTCAAAGCTTATTAACGTACTTTAAAGAAAATCATCCTGATATTCCGATTAGTTTACATTATTTCGGACCGGTTATTGGAACGCATCTCGGTGCAGATGCATTCGGTGTCACTTGGACGATTCAATAATCACATAAAATATAATTTATATGCTATTATTCTGAGGCTAGAACAATTGTTCTAGTCTTTTTCGTATTTAAAAGTAACTTATACAAAAATGGGGAACATAAGATGGATGAACAGAGTCTTCTAATCGGGCGATTAGTTACCGCTAAAGAAGTAAATATGACAAGCCAAGAAATTGAAAAACTACCAAATCTTGTGCGTTATTCTGCGCTTACAAAAACATCATCTGGATATTGTTGCAACCGTTGTGGAGCGATTAAACCTCAGGACTTTTATCGAAATTATTGTCAGTGTGGGCAAGAATGTGTTTATTGTACGCGATGCTTAGCGTTTGGAAAATTACGTTTATGTGATAAGTTGTATCATTTACCGGCACAAGACTGGGAGGTTAATCAGGCAATCAGTTGTCAGTGGGAGGGAGAACTTTCCATCGCGCAACAACAAGTGGCTGATGACTTACTAGCAGCTGTGAAACATCAGCGAAATCATCTAGTATGGGCGGTAACTGGGGCAGGAAAGACAGAAATGATGTATCCAGCGATTACAGCGGTCTTGCGAAGAGGAGGGCGAGTTGGAATAGCAACACCTAGAGTTGATGTGGCTAATGAACTTTACTTACGTCTTAAGGTGGTTTTTGCGCAAGTAGATTGTTTATTATTACACGGGCAAAGTGACGACTCCTACCGATTAACACCTTTGATGATTTGTTCGACCCATCAATTGGTTCGCTTTAAGGAAGCTTTTGATTTATTAGTAATTGATGAAATTGATGCCTTTCCTTTTTATAATAATGCGATGTTAGGGCAAGCAAAAGATCGAGCTGTTAAGAAGATTGGCAGTCTGTTGCTGTTAACAGCTACTCCTGATAAAAAGTTACAAAAAGATTATCAAAACCAGTTATCGATTTTACCCGCACGTTATCATCGCCACGCTTTACCTGTTCCGAAACATTATTGGGTAGGTGACTGGCAGCGGGCAATTTGCAAGGGAAGATTACCTAGACAATTAATCACCTTAATTCAACGTTACGCGAAAGAACAACGACGATGCTTAATTTTTTTGCCCAATATTCAATTGATGAAACAGTGTGAAATGATTTGTCATCAATATTTTCCCGATTTACGTTTAGCGAGTGTTTCTTCTCAGGATGAGGAACGACAGTCAAAGGTACAAGCGATGCGTGATGAGAAATACGATTTTTTATTAACGACGCTTATTCTAGAGCGAGGAGTAACGTTTCCAGCGATTCATGTTATTGTTTTAGGCAGTGAAGATGCGACGTTTACGACATCGGCGCTTGTTCAAATTAGTGGTCGGGCTGGACGAAAACCGGAATGTCCGACTGGTGAGGTTAGTTTCCTTCATGAAGGAATGACACGAGCGAGTAAACAAGCGGTTAAGCAAATTCAGCAAATGAATCGTTTAGGAAGAGAAAGAGGTTTGATCGATGATTAATTGTGCATTATGTGGGGCGAGTGATTCACAAGTCGTTCAATTACGAGATATTTTTCTATGGCGTTCCTGTCAGCAACAGTGGTTATGTGCAGAATGTGAAAGCCACTTTCAGTGGATTGGGGAGACACATTGCTCCACCTGTGGCAGGTTAACCCATCAACTTAAGGAGACCCTATGTGCTGACTGTTGTCGGTGGCTAGAAAACCGTCAGTGGCAACCGCATAATTATAGCTTAGTAACCTATAATGAGGGATTTAAACGTTGGTTAATTCAATTAAAAGGAGTAGGAGATATTCGCGTGGCGAGTTATTTTAGCCCTCAGTTACAGAAAATTTACCAGCAATACCGTGAAGCTATTTGGGTGCCTATCCCGTCTTCTAGTCACAATTTACAAACACGTGGGTTTAATCAAACAACGGTGATTTTGGCAGAAGCAAAAATTCCATATCAAGAATTATTAATCTATCCGACCGAGACTCAAAAACAAGCATTACGGACGCGCCAAGAACGATTATCACGCGCTAATCCTTTTGAATGGAATCCTAATATCGTTCATCAACATATAGAGGAACCAATCGTTTTATTTGATGATGTTTATACGACTGGAATGACGATTTATCAAGCCGAACAAGTGTTAAAACAGCATCAGATAAATGTTGTACAAAGTATCACATTAGCAAGATAGGAAACAGGGCACTTGATTTTGTAAGCGTTTCAATATATAATATAGATACATTAAAGGAAGTCATGAAGGCTTCGCCAGATATATCTGGAATAGAAAGGATGACAATTATGTTTACATATAATATCCGTGGAGAAAATATCGAAATTACTCCTGCTATCAGAGAATATGCTGAAAAAAAAGTATCTAAAATTGAACGCTATTTCAAAGATAGTCCAGATGCGACAGCATATGTCAATGCTAAAGTCTATGACAATCATGACGCTAAAGCAGAAGTAACGATTCCTCTTTCAGGTGGCTTAACGTTACGTGCTGAAGAAACTAGCCAAGACTTATATGGAAGTATTGACTTGGTAGTTGACAAGTTAGAACGTCAAGTACGTAAACATAAAACGAAATTAAATCGTAAAGCGCGTGAAACTGGTAAAGCTGATATTGTCGCACCAGTTGAAGAGACTGAACCAGAAGAAACAGATGACGACATTAAAATTGTTCGTCGTAAATCAATCGCGATTAAACCAATGAGCCCTGAAGAAGCTGTTTTACAAATGGACATGTTAGGGCATAACTTCTTCTTATTCGAAGATGCAGAAACAGAAGGAATTTCATTAGTTTACAAACGTAAAAAAGAATCATATGGATTAATTGAAATTGAAGACGATATTATCGAATAAGTTGTGCCATAAACTTATCAAGGTCGAGGGAAGGTTTCCCTCGACCTTTTTTCGTAAAATCGTCTCATAAATGTGGATAATTAAACCTATTTATCTATCTGATAATTAGTGATATTATAAGATAGATGCAGTGTATTGTAGACTAGCTATGAATGCACATAACCAAGCGAGCAAAAGGAGAATACCATGGCTAACATTTTAAAAAAAATGTTTGATAATGATAAAAAAGAATTAAAAAAATTCGCTAAAATCGCTAAACAAGTAGAAGATTTAGGCGAAAAGTATGGTAAATATTCAGATGATCAATTAAGAGAAAAAACAGCGTCGTTTAAAGAACGTTTAGAGTATGGTGAAGACTTAGAAGATATTCTAGTTGAAGCCTTTGCGACGGTTCGTGAAGGAGCACGTCGAGTACTCGGCCTTTATCCTTTCCATGTCCAAATCTTAGGTGGTTTAGCCATTCATTACGGAAATATTGCCGAAATGAAAACCGGTGAAGGAAAAACGTTAACAGAAACGATGCCCGTTTATTTAAACGCATTGACTGGTAAAGGGGTTCATGTGGTAACGGTTAATGAATATTTAGCACGCCGTGACGCTGTTGAAATGGGAGAGTTATATGAATTTCTTGGTTTAACGGTTGGGTTAAATACGAATGATAAAGATTCTCAAGCGAAACGAGAAGCTTATAATTGTGACATTACGTATTCAACCAATAACGAATTAGGGTTCGATTACTTACGGGATAACATGGTAGTTTACAAAGAACAAATGGTTCAACGACCACTTTACTTTGCTGTTGTCGACGAAGTAGACTCTATTTTAATCGATGAAGCACGGACACCGTTAATTATTTCCGGACAAGTAGAACAATCAACAGCACTTTACCAACGAGCTGACTATTTTGTTAAAAGTTTAACTGAAGATGAAGACTATATTATTGATGTCTCTTCGAAAACCATTAGTTTAACTGAACAAGGAATTGAAAAAGCCGAAGAAGTTTTCCGTTTACCTAATTTATATGATGTTGAAAACGGTCGATTGATTCACCATATCGATACGGCATTGCGAGCAAATTATATTATGCTTCGCGATATCGATTATGTCGTTCAAGATGATGAAGTTAAAATTGTTGACGGCTTTACGGGACGGATTATGGATGGCCGTCGTTATTCTGATGGACTACATCAGGCCATTGAAGCGAAAGAAAACGTCCCTGTTGAAAAAGAATCCAAAACAATGGCTACGATTACGTTCCAAAATTATTTCAGAATGTATGAGAAATTGTCTGGGATGACTGGGACTGCTAAAACGGAAGAACAAGAATTCCGTGAAATTTATAATATGAATGTTATTCAAATTCCAACGAACCGTCCAGTACAACGGGAAGATGCTTCTGATATCATTTATCCTAACTTAAAAGCAAAATTCAATGCGGTTGTTGATGATATTGAAGCACGTCATGATAAAGGACAACCGATATTAGTAGGGACTGTTGCGGTTGAAACGTCAGAATTATTATCACGTGAGTTGAATAAACGTCATATTGCACATAACGTGTTAAATGCGAAAAACCATGAGCGTGAAGCCGATATTATTATGAATGCTGGACAACAAGGTGCCGTAACCATTGCCACGAATATGGCTGGTCGTGGGACTGACATTAAATTAGGCCCTGGTGTTAAAGAAGTTGGTGGACTAGCAGTTATTGGGACAGAACGTCACGAGTCTCGGCGAATTGATAACCAATTACGGGGACGTTCAGGTCGTCAAGGAGATCCAGGTTACTCTCGTTTCTACCTTTCTCTAGAAGATGATTTAATGCGTCGTTTTGGTTCTGAACGGATTCAATCATTATGGGAAACGTTAAATGTTGATAGTGATGACCAAGACTTAGCGATTGAAAATCGAATGATTTCAAAACAAATTGAAGGGGCTCAAGTCCGTGTCGAAGGGAACAACTATGATACCCGTAAAAACGTTTTAGAGTACGACGAAGTGATGCGTGAACAACGTGAAATTATTTATCGTCAGCGGCAACAAGTCATTGATGCGACAGAATCATTAGATTATGTCATGTGGCCAATGATTAAACGGACGATTGAACGGATCGTTGACGTATATACTGATGGTGACAAAGAAGATTGGAACTTAGAAGCCATTCTTGACTTTGCGAAGACAGAATTATTAAGTCCTGACGAGGTTGAAATGTCAGATTTAGAGGGCCGTAAACCTGAAGAAATGGTCGACTTTTTAGCGAATGCAGCTCATGAGAAATTTGAAACGAAAATCAATAGTATGGCTAATCCAGGTTTAGCCTTAGAATTTGAAAAAGTCATTATTCTAAAAGCTGTTGATGCGCGTTGGACCGATCATATCGATGCGATGGATCAATTGCGTCAAGGTGTTGGATTACGAGCTTATGCCCAAAATAATCCATTAGTTGAATACCAAACAGAAGGTTTTGATCGTTTTAATGAAATGATTGCTGGAATTGAACATGACGCGACACGTATGTTTATGAAAGCTGAAATCCGTCAAAACTTACAACGTCAACAAGTGTAATAACCGTTTGATGAGCATTCCGCCTATTGCGGTTTGCTCATATTTTTTGAAGGGGAGGCTATTATGGAATTATTTGAAATTAAAAACTTACTCGATGAAAATACTGAACAAATTGCTAGCTTTAGGGGGTCTCTTTGACTTAGAGACAATGGAAGCTGATTTAGCGGAATACCAACAAGAAATGGTTCAACCCGATTTTTGGGATGATCCGCAAGCCGCTCAAGCGTTAATTAATAAAAATAATGCCCTTAAAGATGTTTATAATACCTTCCATCACTTGGAAACGCAATTAGAGGACTTAACGGTCGCTTATGAATTGGTCAAAGAATCCGATGATGATGAATTACGGGCTGAACTTGATCATGACATCCAAGCATTTCAAAAGGATATCGAAAAATATGAACGCTTTTTATTATTAGATGGTGAATATGATAGTAATGATGCTATCTTAGAAATTCACCCTGGAGCTGGAGGCACGGAGTCTCAAGACTGGGCAAGTATGTTACTGAGAATGTATCAACGTTGGGGAGAACAACATGGTTTTACGGTGAATACGTTAGATTATCAAGATGGTGATGAAGCAGGAATTAAAAGTGTGTCAATTGAAATTAAAGGCACGAATGCTTATGGTTTCTTGCGCTCCGAACATGGTATTCATCGATTAGTACGTATCTCACCATTTGATTCCAATTCACGCCGTCATACTTCATTTGCTTCGGTAGAGGTAATGCCTTCTCTAGATCAAGATACCGAAATTGAAATTAATGAAGATGATTTACGGATTGATGTTTTCCGGGCTAGTGGTGCTGGAGGACAACACGTTAATAAAACATCATCCGCGGTACGAATTACTCACGAGCCAACGGGTATTGTCGTTTCCTCACAAAATCAACGGTCTCAATTACAAAACCGGGAAACAGCAATGAAAATGTTACAAGCAAAATTGGTACGGATTTTAGAAGAACAAAATGCTAAAGAATTAGATGAAATTCGTGGTGAAAAACAAGAAATTGCTTGGGGCTTACAAATTCGTTCTTATGTTTTCCATCCGTACAATATGGTAAAAGACCATCGTACAGGTGAAGAAACAGCCAATACACAGGCAGTTATGGATGGCGATTTCGATGCATTTATCGATAGTTATTTAAAATCTAAACTAACGACAGAAGAAAAATAGAGAAGTTAAGTCGAGTTGAAGATTGAGTAATTGATGCAATGGCATTTGACGGAGGGGTTAGATGAAACGTGTTTTAGTGGTTGATGATGAGCAGTCTATTCGGACATTATTAACATTCAATTTAGAAAAAGCAGGTTATGAAGTGACAAGTGCTGAGGACGGGGAAGAAGCCCTTAGCTTTATTCGCCAACAAACCTTTGATTTTATTATTCTAGATTTAATGATACCGAAGATTGATGGCATGGAAGTTTGTAAACGAGCTCGTCAAGATAAAATCGATACACCTATTTTAATGTTAACAGCAAAAGACGATGAGTTAGAGAAGATTATCGGTTTAGAATTAGGGGCAGATGACTATATGACGAAGCCTTTTAATAATCGAGAAGTCTTGGCGCGTATGAAAGCTATCTTACGTCGCTATGAAAAAAATCAAACACCTGGGACTCAAGTGGTGGCTCATCCGGAATCAGCTGAACCAAGTGAAACCGCTAAAGAAGTAGCAGCTAGTGATGAAATCATTACAGTCGGAGATATTGAAATTCACCTTGATGATTTTGAAGTGTTTGTTCGTGGAGAGCTGGTTGAAATGACGCCTAAAGAATTTGAATTATTAGCCTATATGGTGCAACGTTTGAATCGGACGTTATCTCGTGATCAATTGCTACAAAAAATTTGGCGATTTGACTATACTGGTGAAACACGTATTGTCGACGTTCATATTAGTCATTTGCGTGAAAAAATAGAAGAAGATATGAAGAACCCTAAATATATTACCACCGTCCGTGGTTTCGGTTATAAATTTGAGGTGCCAAAATAGATGAAGAAACTAACGATGATGATAACAACAGTGTTCGCACTGTTGTTTATTTTATATAGTGTGACCTTTTCAGTGATTACGAATAACGTTGTTTTTAATGCAGTGAACGATGAAACTAAAAATAATATGTTAGGAACCGTTGCTACCTTACGTCCAGCTTTTCGATTGCTAGATGAGAGTGATGTGAGTGATAAAACCAGTCAATGGGATGATGCGAAAAATGCGATTACTCAAACGCTAAATCCCAATGAACGCATTGCGATTTACGATGTCGATGAGAATCCAATTTATAGTTTTGGAAATGAGAAACTTATCGCTATTCAACCGAGTGAAGCAACTTTTGAAGATGCTAAACAAGTGGGAAATAATACGGCTGTAAAACCTAATGACGAAGGGAAAATTACCTATGCTTATATGGAAAAAATATACAATAATAAAAATTAAGTAATTGGTTATTTACAAATTTCTCGCTTTATTACGGATATTTCCCATATTCAACAGCAATTACTCTTATTCTCTATTATTGCGTCGGTTTCTATTGTTGTTATTCTGTTTATCTTACTTTTTCTTTATTTCCGGCGTTTATCCTTACCCATTCAAACGATTAATCGACAACTCGATAAGTTAGCAGTTGGTGACTATTCTGATGAATATACGCCAATGCGTTTAAACGAATTCGATATGATTGGGGAAAATGTGAATGCTTTATCTGATAACCTTCAACAACAAAATTTCCAAATTCAAATGCAAGATGAACGGTTAAGTTTAATGGTGGATTCGATGATTTTAGGTGTTTTATTAATTGAGTCCGATCGTCGGATTACTTTAGCTAATCCTGCTGTTTATCATATTTTAAGTATTGATGAGAGTGTGATTTCTAAAACATTTACGTCAGTATTAACGAGTTTCCGTTTAATTCAAATGATTGAAAAAAGTTTCAAAGACCGAGTGCCGTTGAATGAGGAAATTTATCTTTATCATCCGAAAGAAATGGTACTCGATGTTAACGTGATTTTTGTGGATGATCATGACAATGATGAAATGAATGAACAAGTTATTGTACTGATTTATGATATTACCGATATTCGTCGCTTAGAAAAAATACGGACAGATTTTATTGCCAATGCTTCTCATGAACTAAAAACCCCTGTTACTGCATTACAAGGTTTCTCAGAAACATTGTTAGAAGGCGCTATTGATGATAAGGATACAGCAATTGAGTTTGTAAAAATTATGAACAAAGAAAGTAAACGACTTAATCAACTGATTGCAGATATTTTAGACTTAGCGAAAATTGAACAAGACCAAGTCGGCCACCATCTTGAACCTATTGATTTACAAATGGCGGTAGATGAAGTGGTGCAACAAGTACAGATGGAAGCCGATAAAAAAGGGATTCATTTATCAACAGTCAATGCGGTGGGTAGTGAGATTATCTTTAATAGTGAAAAAGGGTTACTCAACCAAATTATTACGAATTTGGTTAATAATGCAATTAACTATACAGATGAAAAAGGTAACGTGACAATTGTGATTGATGACTTAGAAAATAATGTCCAAATTCAAGTGATTGATACGGGAATTGGTATTCCTGAAGATGATTTGCCAAGAATTTTTGAGCGTTTCTATCGAGTCAGTAAATCGCGGTCGACATCTAGTGGAGGCACCGGATTAGGTTTATCCATTGTCCGCAATATTGTTCAATCGTTAGGTGGTCGTATTGATGTGATGAGCCAATTAAATGAAGGTAGCGAATTTAGAGTCCTTTTACCTAAAAATACGGAGGAATAGGTTGTGAAAATGTGAATTTACATAAAATTTACATTAAATTAACAAAACACCTCTAAATTTACACGAATGAGACATTAGTTTTAATAAACAATCGTTATAATAGCGATTGAAGACGAAATGAATGTCATTCTTTAATATAATGAAAAGGTGGAAAGATGATGAAATTCAGTAAATTATCGAAATTAGTAGTAACTTTAGGTGCAACAGCTGCTTTAGCTGCTTGTGGTAACGGTGGTTCTGGCGATTTAATTTTTGTTGTTTCTCGTGAAGAAGGTTCTGGAACACGCGATGCGTTTACAGAAATTACTGGTGTCGCTGAAGACGATCAAGATAATACAGTTGATACAGCAACCATCCAAAATGGGACTGACCAAGTCATTACGTCAGTTTCTGATGACCCTTCAGCTATTGGATATATTTCATTAGGTTCTCTAAATGATAGTGTTAAAGCGGTCAAAGTTGATGATGTTGAAGCAACTGAACAAAATGTTGCTGATGATAAATACCCATTATCTCGTCCATTTAACATTGTATATCAAGGTGAATTAGAAGGCGCAACGAAAGACTTCCACGATTTCATCTACTCTAAAGAAGGACAAGACATTGCCTTAGACCAAGATTATGTGCCAGTTGATTCAAATGCTGAACCATATAAAGGGGATGGCGACCAATCTGGTAAAATTAATATTGTTGGTTCCACTTCAGTTGCTCCAGTATTAGAAGCAATGGCAGAAAAATATATGGAATTAAACCCAGACGTTAACATTTCAATTACAGCAAATGGTTCTTCTGCTGGAGTCCAAGCCGCTATTGACGGAACTGCTCAATTAGGTATGGCGTCTCGAGAATTAAAAGATGACGAACAATCTAAAGTAAAATCTGAAGAAATTGCTAAAGACGGAATTGCGGTAGTGGTTAATAATGATAACGATACTGAAGGGCTATCAATGGACCAAGTCAAACAAATTTTCACTGGTGAAATTACTGATTGGTCTGAATTAAACTAAAATAAAAGATAAAAGCCATCTATGCTGCTACTAATCTAGTAGCAGCATATTTTTCTTATTTAGCATTTATTTTCGCTTTCATTCTTTGGTATACTTACTAAGGATGATATAAGAAGGAGAGAAAGATGAATCAAAACAATGTTCTTGAAAACGTAATGAAGTGGGTGTTTTTCCTATCAGCGGTAACATCTATTTTGGCATTAGCAGCCATTTGTTATTTTATTTTTGCTCGCGGAATTCCGTTTATTGCTGATTACGGTTTTACGGATTTCTTGTTTGGTGAAAGATGGTCACCAACTAACGGAACGTATGGTATTGCGCCAATGATTGTTGGTTCCTTATACATGACATTAATTGCCATGATTCTTGGAATACCAACAGGAATTTTTACTGCAGTATTTATGGCATTTTATTGCCCACCCAAATTACATAAAATTTTGAAACCGGCTACTAACTTAATGGCTGGTATTCCATCAATCGTTTTTGGTTACTTTGGTTTAGTGGTCTTAGTACCAGCTATTCGTGATTTTGCCCGGTCGTGGGGAATTCCAACCAATGGGATGAGTATTTTAACAGCTGGCATCATTCTTGCAATTATGATTTTACCAACTATTATCTCAATGTCAGAATCATCTTTACGAGCTGTTCCAACGACGTATTATCACGCTTCAGTAGGATTAGGTGCGACACACGATCGTACAGCTTATCGTATTATGTTACCTGCTGCTCGCTCAGGAATTTTAGCGTCTGTTATCCTAGGATTAGGACGGGCAATTGGTGAAACAATGGCGGTTGTTATGGTGGCTGGTAACCAAGCAATCTTCCCACGCGGTTTATTCCACGGAGCTCGAACAATGACAGCCAACATCGTTTTAGAGATGGCTTATGCTTCTGGAACGCATCAGAATGCATTGATTGCGACTGGAGCCGTATTATTTGTCTTTATTTTAATTATCAACTCAATCTTTGCAATTGTGAAACGTCAGGGGGTTAAATAATGGATAAGGTATTACGTGGTTTAACTTATTTCTTTACATTTGTCACCTTTGGAACCTTGGCGTTTATCTTACTCTATATATTGGTCACCGGGATTCCACACCTATCAACGGATTTATTTGCTTGGAAATATACAACTGGTAACGTGTCAATGACACCAGCAATTATTACGACTTTATACTTAGTAGCTGGTTCTTTATTAATTGCGGTTCCACTTGGTGTTTTCGCAGGTTTCTATTTAGTTGAATATGCCGGTAAAAATAATAAATGGGTAGAAGCCATTCGTATCGCGACAGATACATTAACGGGTGTTCCATCAATTGTTTTTGGTTTGTTTGGTATGTTAGCGTTCGTATCTGCTGCCGGTTTCCAATATTCGTTAATTTCAGGGATTTTAACTTCTGCTATTATGGTTTTACCTTTAATTATTCGAAATACCGAAGAAGCTTTAATGTCTGTTAACGATAGTTTAAGAAATGCTAGTTTTGGATTAGGGGCTGGTAAATTACGGACAATCTTCCGTATCGTTTTACCAGTGGCAATGCCAGGTATTTTATCTGGGATTATTTTATCAGTTGGACGGATTGTTGGTGAAACAGCTGCCTTAATGTATACATTGGGAACAGCTACTTCATTACCAACGAGCCTATTCTCATCTGGACGGACATTAGCGCTCCATATGTATGTGTTGTCTAGTGAAGGGTTACACCGTGATCAAGCAAATGCAACAGCGGTTATCTTATTGATTGTTGTTTTAGCTATCAACGGTTTATCAACTTGGATTTCTGGACGTTTCGCTAAAGGAGGACAAAACTAAACATGGAAAATACTAAGCAAGATTTAAACATCAAAATGCAGGCTCGTAACATGGATTTGAGTTACGGATCATTTAAAGCGTTAGAAGATATTAACATTGATATTTATGAAAAACAAGTGACAGCATTAATTGGTCCTTCAGGATCAGGGAAATCCACTTTCCTGAAAAGTTTAAACCGAATGAACGATTTGGTTGAAGGATGTAAAATTACTGGTGATATCACTTTAGAAGGTAAAGATATTTTCAATCGTGATTTAGATGTTAACCAATTACGTAAAAATGTCGGAATGGTGTTCCAACATCCAAACCCATTCCCAATGAGTATTTATGACAATGTGGCTTACGGACCACGTACTCATGGAATCAAAGATAAAGAAAAATTAGACCAATTAGTTGAAGAATCCTTAAAAGGAGCCGCTATTTGGGATGAAGTCAAAGATGACTTAGGTAAAAACGGTTTAGCTGTTTCTGGTGGTCAACAGCAACGGATTTGTATTGCTCGTGCTTTAGCGGTAAAACCAGATGTCTTATTAATGGATGAACCAACATCAGCGCTGGACCCAATCTCAACATTAAAAGTTGAAGAATTGATTCAAGAGTTACGTAAAGACTATACAATTGTTATCGTAACGCATAATATGCAACAAGCTGCTCGGGTATCTGATTACACAGCTTTCTTCTATGCAGATCCTGAAAAAGGTGGCGGACATTCAACGATTATTGAATTTGGAGAAACAGAACAAATCTTCAATAATCCAAATAATGAACAAACAGCCGATTACGTTGCTGGTCGCTTTGGTTAAGATGATATTTCATTTCTAGAAATGATAGAAGAGTGGATGATTATCCACTCTTTTTTATTGCCGTAAAAAAGCATATAATGTTTTTTACTCGTGGAAAACATAGAATTAGCGTATGATAGTGTTGGGAGACGTACACAGGAAGGAGTTGACAGTATGAAAGATGAAATTGTCGTTCATGGTGCACGTTCGCACAATCTAAAAGATGTCGATATTTCGATACCAAAAAATAAAATGGTGGTTGTTACAGGATTGTCAGGATCAGGAAAGAGTTCCTTAGCGTTTGACACGCTATATTCTGAAGGACAACGACGTTATGTGGAAAGTTTGTCAGCTTTTGCGCGTCAATTTTTAGGAAATACAGACAAAGCCGATGTTGATTCCATTGATGGCTTAAGTCCAGCAATTTCGATTGACCAAAAAACGACAAACCGAAACCCTCGTTCGACGGTAGGGACTATTACGGAAGTCAATGATTATTTACGGCTATTATTTGCGCGAATTGGGGAACCGATTTGTCCTAATGATGGGACTAAAATTACGAGTGAAACAATTGATCAAATGCTTGATCGGATTTTAGAACTTCCTGAACGTAGCAAAGTCCAAATTTTATCACCTGTTGTTACTGGTAAAAAGGGACAACATAAAAAAATCTTAGAAGGTATTCGTAAACAAGGGTATTTACGTGTTCGCATTGATGGCGAATTGTATGATATTGAAGAATTACCTGAGTTAGAAAAAAATAAAAAACATGATATTGCCATTGTGATTGACCGCTTAGTCATTAAAGACGGCATTCGTGGACGTTTAGCCGATTCATTAGAAATGGCTTTACGCTTAGCGGATGGCTATGCCCTTTGTGATGTCATCGATGGGGAAGAAATTTTATTTTCAGAGCATTATTCATGCCCTCATTGTGGGTTTACAGTTGGAGAATTAGAACCTCGCCTCTTTTCATTCAATGCGCCATTTGGAGCTTGTCCTGATTGTGATGGGATTGGTATGAAATTAGAGGTTGATCCAGAATTAGTTGTCCCAGATAAAACAAAAACGTTAAGCGAAGGAGCCTTAGCTCCTTGGGATTCTAAAACATCGAACTACTACCCTCAATATATGGAAATGGCAGCTAAAGCATTTGGTGTGCCATTAGATGTCCCATTTAAAGACTTAAGTTCTGACCAACAACAACTCATGTTATATGGGTCAGGAGATAAGGAATTCCATTTTCATTACGAAAATAAATTTGGAAAAGTCCAAGATAAGATGACAACTTATGAAGGCGTCATTCCTAATGTTAAAAGACGTTACCATAATACGAGTAGCCAAGCTATGAGTGACGTCATGCGCCAATATATGACGGAATTAACGTGTGAAACCTGTCATGGGAAACGTTTAAATCGTCAAGCTTTATCTGTTAAAGTTGGTGGTCATGACATTGCTGAAGTGACGAACTATCCGATTAGTCAATCACGAGCATTTTTTGAAAACTTACAGTTAAGTGAACAAAATATAAGTATTGCCAAACCAATTTTACGTGAATTAAAATCGCGTTTGAATTTCTTAGACGAAGTCGGATTGGATTACTTAACGTTAGATCGTAGTGCGGGCACATTATCTGGTGGAGAAGCTCAACGTATTCGTTTAGCCACACAAATTGGGTCTAATCTATCAGGAATTATGTATGTTCTCGATGAACCATCAATTGGTCTTCACCAACGGGATAATGATCGTTTAATTAAATCGTTGAAACGGATGCGTGATTTAGGTAATACGTTAATTGTGGTCGAACACGATGAAGATACGATGATGCAATCAGACTACTTAATTGATATGGGACCCGGAGCTGGCGATTACGGTGGGAAAGTCGTTGCTGCTGGTACACCGGAAGAAGTGGCGAATAACAAAGAATCCATTACGGGACAATATTTAAGCGGACAAAAATCAATCCCTCTACCGAAAGAACGTCGAACAGAAGACCGCGGAATGATACACGTTCATGGAGCGGCAGCGAATAACTTAAAAGATGTTGATGTGGACTTCCCAATTGGTCGCTTGAATGTCGTTTCAGGTGTCTCTGGTTCTGGTAAAAGTTCATTAGTCAACGAAGTCTTGAAAAAATACCTACTACGAGAGTTGAACCGGAGTAAATCACCATATGGTAAGGTCAAAGATGTTTCAGGATTTGAAGAATTAGATAAAGTGATTGATATTGACCAAAGTCCGATTGGGCGGACTCCACGTAGTAACCCAGCGACTTATACGTCCGTTTTTGACGATATTCGTGAGCTATTTGCGCAAACGAATGAAGCTAAATTACGTGGCTATAACAAAGGTCGGTTTAGCTTTAATATTAAAGGTGGTCGTTGTGAAGCATGTCACGGCGAAGGAATTATAAAAGTCGAGATGCATTTCCTACCAGATGTCTTCGTCGATTGTGAAGTCTGTCATGGGGCTCGTTATAATGCCGAGACGCTTCAAGTACACTATAAAGGGAAAAATATTTCTGAAGTATTAGATATGCGAGTAGAAGAAGCATTAGATTTCTTTGATGCTGTACCTAAAATTCGTCGTAAATTACAAACCATTGTCGATGTTGGTTTGGGATATGTGACATTAGGCCAACCAGCGCCAACATTATCTGGTGGTGAAGCGCAACGGATGAAGTTAGCTAGTGAGTTACAACGAGTTTCTACCGGTAAAACGTTATATATTCTTGATGAACCGACAACTGGATTACATACGCATGATATTAAACGGTTACTAGACGTGTTGAATCGTTTAGTCGATGCGGGCAATACGGTAATTATTATTGAACATAATTTAGATGTGATTAAGACAGCTGATTATATTGTCGATATGGGACCAGAAGGCGGTGAAGGCGGTGGTACCGTTGTTGCTACCGGTACTCCGGAAGAAATAGCTGCTGTTCCAGAAAGTTACACTGGACAATATTTGAAACCGTTAATGAGAGACTAAAGGGATAAAAATACCTATTCAAATAAATTGTCTTTTGACAAAATTAGTCGTACGATAAGTTAAAGGAGGAGTTAGTATGACCTTTGATTATAAAGATTATGGTAAAAAACCTTATGTTGTGGATATGGAAGGCTATACACTCGATAATGACAACTTTCGTGCAACGCTTTGGACAGGTGAGAAATTACAATTAACTGTCATGAGTATTCAACCTGGTGATGACATTGGTTTGGAAATTCATGAAGGAACTGATCAATTTCTTCGTATTGAAGAAGGGAATGGATTGTGTCAAATGGGAGATGCAGAAGATAACTTAACGTTTGAACAAAAAGTATCTGCTGACGATGCCATTTTTGTTCCTGCTGATACTTGGCATAATGTCGTCAATACTGGTGATGAACCATTAAAACTTTATACGGTATATGCTGGTCCTGATCACGTTCCAGGTACAATTCATGAAACCCATGAAGATGCCAAAAATGACCCTAATGAAGATTAATGTCTAATAGCGAATAGTTTTGAATAACGGCAACCTATTGAGAAATCAGTAGGTTGTCTTTTTGTATGATAAAAAGGATAACTAATAGCGTGTAATGATTCACAAAACCAGCCCAAAATAAACTTTTATGTTATATTTGGGGGTAGTATTTTTGAAAGCGGTATTTTATAATGGTAATTGAGTGAAACACGGAGTTTTGAAAAAAATAGAAAAGAGATGGTGGCCATCGAAAAAAACATATTCTGAACGGTTATTGACCTGACAGTGACGGAGACTTGCCAGTAGTAACCGTTTGTCGTCTAACAACTCGGCATGTGTTATTGAAAGAAGGTCTACTATGGAAAACGAAGGGAAATTACAACAAAATATTACGCTAGTCCAAGCCATCGCGTTTTGTGTGGCACAAGTAATTGGGACGGGGATATTTCTAAAACCAACTCCTGTACTACAAAGCGCAGGAAGTACGGGAATGGCGTTATTAATGTGGGTACTTGCCGGTGTCATTACAATGTGTACGGCTTTAACAATTGCAGAATTAGCTTCATATAATCCTAGTGTTGGTGGGATGACAGCCTACATTACCCAATATAATGGGAAACGGATTGGTTTCTTATCTGGCTGGTTCTTTGCTATTTTAAATGACCCGGGAACATTGGCCGCTAACTCAATTGCTACGGCTACATTCTTATCAGCAATTATTCCAATGAATGATTGGCAATTACGTGTTTGTGCCTTTTTAATCATTCTACTTTTATGTTTATCCCAAATGTTCTCAGTGCAAGGAACGATGCAAACACAATTGGTTGGATCATTTATTCAAGCGACCCCATTAGTTGCCGTTATTATAGCCGGTTTAATTATGGGTGGCGCACCACATGATATTAACTTTAGTTTAATTGGTGATCCTGACAGCCCAGGTGTCTCACTAGGGTTAGCGCTATTAAGTGCGATGTGGGTTTATGATGGTTGGCAAGCCACTGCCAATCTTGGTGAAGAAATGGCTAATCCAAAACGTGACTTCCCAAGAGCGATTTTTGCTTCTTTAACATTCTTGACTGTTCTATTTGTGATGTTTAACTTGGTTGGTTTCAATTTGATGCCAATTGATGAAGCATTAACAACAGACAACTTTGGAGCAAGCATTTCAACTGCTTTATTTGGTAATGTCGGGAACTTTATTATGGCACTCTTAATGATGGCATGTAGTTTGTTCACTATGAATGCCGAAGTTGTTCAAGCAACTCGTGATATCTTATACCAAGCTCGTCATAATAACATTCCTGGTTCTAAATGGATTCGTCATATCCATCCAAAATATAATACGCCAATGAATGCCATTATTACTCAAGGTACTTTATCTATCTTGTTAATGTTAACAGGAACATTTGAAAGTATTTCTTTACTAATTATTTTCTTCACTTGGATTTTTACGATTATTGCTTTATTTGATGTCTTTAAATTACGTCGTCAAAATAAATTACAACGGACATTTAGTGTGCCATTATATCCAATCATTCCATTAATCGGATTAGTTGGTGCAGCCTTCATGTTAATTTCTTCTATCAGTTCTGATCCAGGTCGTTTCGTTATCGGAATTATCGTCTTAGCGATTGGTTTACCTGTTTATTACTTCTGTCATAAAGTACTATATAAAGGTGAAGAAGATGCGACAGCTGACTAACTAAAACAGTGAAGATTTCTTAAGAGCTAGACAATCGTCTGGCTCTTTTTTCTTTGACTATCGTTTCTAAATTGGAGTTTGCTATAATGAGAAAAAGTCGTTAAGGAGTATCATTTATGAAAATTATTCATACTGCAGATTGGCATATTGGAAAAGTGGTTAATAACTTCTCGATGTTAGACGATCAAATCGCATTATTAAATCCTTGGATTGACGAGGTCAATGATTTAAACCCTGATGTTGTATTATTAGCCGGTGATTTATATGATCGCAGTTTACCTAATCGAGAAACGGTAGCTGCGGTTAACCAATTGCTGACAAAAATGAGTGAGTCATTGTCTTGTCCAATTGTAATTATCGCGGGTAACCATGATAGTGGCGAACGGATTGATTATGTGAGTCAATTATTAGCCAATCAGTCGTTATATCTTGCTGGTTTACCAAGTCATCAGCCACAAAAAATTATGGTGAATAATGCCGATATTTATTTACTGCCGTTTGCTGATCATTTAACGATTGCTCGGATGTATCCAGATATTCCGATTCACAATATAGAAGATGCCGTTAAATATCAATTGTCATTAATAAAACAGGATTGGGATGCAGATAAATATCACTTACTGATGTATCACGGATATGTGACGCCCAGTCGTCATACAGATGAAGGGCATGAGGAGTTAGTGTATTCTGATTCGGAACGACCAACTGAAATTGGAACGAGTGAATTTATTCCTAGCCAACTATTCCGTGATTTTGATTACGTTGCTTTAGGCCATTTACATGCTGCCCAAAGAGTTGGTGCTGATAACATTCGTTATAGCGGATCGCCGTTAAAATATTCAAAATCTGAAGCAAGACATCGGAAGCAATATTTAGAAGTAGATTTAACCGCTAATGGTGTTGAAGTGACTTCACACGAATTCCGCCCCCCTCATGATTTACGAGTGATAAGGGGATTATTTGCGGATATTATCACAAAAAAATCAACAGATTATGTCTTTGTGGAGTTAATGGATGAAACGGTCATTCATGAAGGAATGGAACGATTAAGACGTCAGTACCCCCAAATTATGGGATTAGAATATGTTAACTTGGCGAGACGTCAACATCACCAAACCGCAGAAAATATGGCGCAATTAGCACAAAAATCCCCCCAAGCATATTTTGAAGACTTCTTTGTTGAAATGACTGGCAACGAATTAACGAATCATCAACGAGATATTGTAAAAGAGTTATGGCAGACAGTTGAGGAGGAAGAGTAAATGAGACCACTTATTTTAGAAATGGAAGCATTTGGTCCGTACTTTGAGCATACGGTCATTGATTTTAGTGTTCTTTCTCAACAACAATTGTTTCTCATTACCGGACCAACTGGTGGTGGGAAAACGACTATTTTTGATGCGATTGTTTATGCGTTATATGGTAAAACCAGTGGGGAGACGCGAAGTGAGAAGGAACTTAAATCTCAATATGCGGATGAAACCGTTCGAGCGTATGCGAAGTTAACGTTTACTGTCCAAGGAGAGACTTACCATATTCGTCGCGACTTGCCACAGACTTATGTGAACAAAAAAGGGAAAATTAGCCAACTAACAGTGAAACCAACGCTTGTCGGTCCAAATAATGAGTGGATTGGGAAAAAAGAGGTAAATGCGAAAGTTATTGAATTGTTAGGGCTGGATGACAAACAGTTTCGCCAAATTGTTATGCTTCCACAAGGTGAGTTTAAAGAATTATTGGTCGCAGATAGTGCACAGAAACAAACAATATTAGCGACATTATTTCAAACCGAACCGTATCAACGGTTTGAAGAAGCCGTTAAGGAACGGACTAAGACGTTTAATACGGATTTAAGGACGGCCAAACAACAACTATCACAAAGTGGAAAGCAACTGACAGAGTATTTACCAACGTTTGAAAATGACGAGATACTAGATGCTATTGACCAAGTTGATAATGGGGGGCTAGAAAGAGCGATTGAATCTAAACAAACAAAATATAAACACGATTTAATTCAGTTACGCGAAGAGATTCAACAGCAAACCAAACAACAAAATGACTTAAAAACAGAGCGCGACTTATTGAAAGAACAAGAAGAATTGAAGAAAATTGCTCAACAATTAGAGGAAGAACAGCCCGTTATTGATCACTATCAACAAAAATTAGAGCAATTAGCAGCTACCGATGATTACTACCAATTATTAAAAGCAGCGGATAAATTACAAACGCAAGAACAAGATTGGGAAAGAAAAAATAGCGAGTGGCACTCAGAAAATGAAGCATATCAGGCACTGACCAAAGAGTTTAAGGACTTTAAGACGAAATGGCAACCCGCTATTGATCAACTTCCTAAGTGGCAAGAGCAGTCGCAAACACTAAAACAAGCGTTACAAACTTGGGAAAATTATCACCAACAATTGAGTGAGTGGCAAGAATTAGTGACTCGCATCAAATCCGAAACTGAAAAGCAAACACAACAAAAAGAGGCATTACAAGCAGCTGATGAACAAGTACAGCAAAAAGATAAGGAACGCCAACATGTTGAAAAAACAATGCCTAATTATCAGCAATTATCTCAACAAATGCAAAATTGGCAAACGAATGATAATCGTTGGAAGCAAGAGAAAGCGGATTATGATGAAGCTAAGAAAGGAAAACAAGCTATTGAGGAGCAAGAGACACGTTTTCTCAAATTACACCAAGATTACCAACGTGACCAACAAGCATTTCAACAAATTGAACGTCAGTATTACAATCATCTTGCTGGCATTTTAGCGGATGAATTGGTGGATGGCGAGCCGTGTATGGTTTGTGGAAGTCCAACTCATCCTAACCCAGCACGTATGAGTAATGACGATGTTTCTAAAGAAACAATGGAAGAGCGAAGAGAACAACTCAACCAGCAACAAATATCGGTGGAAACAACCGCCAATTCTCTCAATCGTTTAAAAAATGAATACACTCAGTCATTAGAAACCGCTCATCAAGAAGACCTCCTAAGTTGGAAACAAAGCTTAGATAAGAAAGAAACAGAGTTATCGGAGGAAAAGGCTCGGTTAACGAAGCGTGAAGCGGATTGGGCCAAACAGAATCAAACACTTAAAGTACTGACAACTGATTTAGAATCAGCCAAACAGCACCAACAAATGACTCAAGTGTCTTATGAGCGAATTGAGGAACGACTAAATAGTCTCCACAACGAAGAAAGCAGAGCTCAACATAAACTTGAAGAAATCAAAAGCAACATAAGCGATAGTAGTGAAGAAGAAATAACGCAAGCATTAACTGCCATTCATCAAAAAATGACAGAAGCGAACACAAAACAAGATGAAAAGCAGCAATATCAAGAACAATTAACCAGTCAAAAAGCACGTTTAGATGCGAATAAAGAGACATTAAAAGAAAACAAAGAAACGTTACTAAATGAACGCAAAGTGAATCAAGAAATGATAGCCGCTCAAGATGTGACCTTAAGTGAAGCATTAGTACGGGAAATCCATCAAATGTCATCACAAGAAATTAACCAAAAACGGGAGATAATCAATCAGTTTAATAATAAACACTATGCTTATAAACAACAGTTGGCAAGAAATCAGCAGGCATTAACACAATATCATTCAGGACTCTCTCTTACTGAGATTAATGATAAAATAACTTCTATTGAAGGGCATATTGAACAGCTAACTGAGCAACGTGAAGCATTAATTAGCGAACAAGCAAACTTTAATCAATTACAAGAAACATTTAATAGGTATTGGGAAACCTACCAACGAACCGAGACGGAGTTTGGAGATATGGATTTAATTAATCGCGTAGCACGCGGCTTAGATAGTCAGTTAGGTCGTTTAAGTTTCCAAACTTATGTCCTAAGTCGATATTTAGAAAATATTTTGCTATTTGCTAATGATCGGTTATTGGCGATGACTCAAAATCGTTATGAGTTTCGCCGCGTGAGTGAACTTAGTGGCAGCAATACGGCACAAGGATTAGATTTAAATGTTTACGATTATCAAATTGGCGAAGAACGTAGCGTGAAAACATTATCTGGTGGTGAGAGTTTTAAAGCGTCACTAGCCCTAGCACTAGGGTTAAGTGATGTGATTCAAAATTATTCAGGTGGCGTTCATGTGGATACGCTATTTATTGATGAAGGATTTGGAACATTAGATAATGAATCACTACAGTCAGCGATTGACACTTTAATTGATTTACAAGCTTCTAGTGGTCGTTTGATAGGAATTATTTCCCATGTGGAAGAATTAAAAAATCAAATCCCGACTCACCTAGAGATTACGACAACCATGAGTGGTAGCCATGCGCATTTTACTGGTATTGAAGAGAGTTAAGTGATAGATTCTCAGGCGTCGGTTTTGGCCCAACGCTCCATGGCTAATCGCTTTTTCTCACACCCTTTAGTTGGGTTCAGAAACGCTGATTCGAAGCCTCTTCAGAAAAATCACTCGTTTCAAAGAGCGAAACTTGGTGCTTTTTCTTCCAGATGTTCGAATCATAGCGCGTTTCTTCACACCCTGTGTAGTCGGGTTCGAATTTGCAGCTCCTCTGGATTTTTCAGAAAATACGGAATTTCAGAGAGCGAAATCCGTTATTTTCTTCCAAAATCAAGGAGCTAAGCGCAAATGCTCACACCCTGTGTAGTCGAGCTCTAAAGCACAACCACGGCTGCGTTTCCCTAAAGAGCTCCTTCTCTCTTGTGGAGAGTCGTCGCTTTTAGGTCCAACGACCATGGTTACCCGTGCTTTATCACATCCTATCCGTAAATAGTCCTTTAGACCTATGACTTTGTTTCGGGATTTTGTCATAATATGAATAGACTTAAAGGAGGTCATTATTATGATAAATGACAAAGAGCGGATTATGAACCTCGTCGCTGAAGGGGTTATTACCACCGAAGAAGCGTTAATTTTATTAGAAAATCGTCAAGAAACGACAGAAACAACAGATAAAACGACTGATGAACAAACGATTGAAGATTTTTTAAATGATATTCCGAATATGCAAGCAACAGCAGAAAAATCTTCGCGTGACCAAAAATATCAATTACAAAAAAAATATGAACAAGAGCTAGCACAAAAGTTACAAGAAAAACAAGCGTTACTTTCTGAGGAACCCAATCCAGCAGACGATAGTGAAACAGCTATTCTTGTTAAACGCTTAGACGAAGAAATCAATCAATTAACTGAACAAGTGGACTACTTGAAACAAGAAATTGATGCGATGGACCGTCAACAAGCGAAGCAGGAAGGGGCTCGTCGTCAACCATATTCTTCAAAACAACGAGAAACCAACCATCCAAATAATGAAAGTTTAATTCAAAAGACACGTTCAGGTTTACATACTGCGAAAAAACGGTTCAATCAAACGGTATCTTTTGAAAAGTCAGCAGCTGGTATTCCTATCCCTAAATTAAAAATGCATGCTTACGAAGATCAACAAATGTTTGCTGGGGATGATTTATCTGTTATTGATGTGAATGTCACTAAAGGAAACATTACGTTAGAAACATGGGAAAAATCAGAATTATCGGTTCATGTTTCTGGACAATTAGTTGGTGATTATGAAGAAGATACGGCCTTAGAAGCTTTTCAAGCACGTAGCGAATTGAGTTACGAAGCTGGAACATTACAATTCAATTTATTAAGTCGTTTACTAACTAGTCATGTGACGATTAAAATTCCTAAACAAGCGATTGATTATGTTAAATTGCACAGCTTAACTGGAAAAATGACCATTAATGGATTAGCTTGTGATGATTTAATGATGCAATCATTAGATGGTGATATTGTCTTAAATGGTGTGACGGCTCAAATGGTAGAATTAAATGCGAAAAATTCACGTATTGAAATATTAGATGCCGATATTACAGACTTAATCAGTAAAAATTTAAATGGGGATCAACGGTTAATTGGTATCGTACAAAATGCGGAATTGCAAACGGGTAATGGTGACGTTCGTTTAACTTATAGTGAAGCACCTAAACGGTTATTAGCAACAAGTAAAAATGGTGACTTGAAGTGTCATTTCCCTGAACATACGCCAATTGATGGGTTTGCCCAAACAAATTCAGGCGCTATTTTATTTAGAAATGATGATTTAACCATTCGTAAGTTAAAAGATGATCAATTCAATCATCAAGCGACTTTCCAATATCGATTAGAAGATCAACCGACTTATGTCACATTAAAAACAATTTCTGGAAATGTCCAAGTTAAAGGTGACCAATAAGCGAATTCATTGTATATTGGTATTAAGAGAGGAAGGATACAGATGAAACAAGTGAAAAAATCAAATGACAATCGTCTATTAGCCGGAGTTTGCGGTGGAATTGCTGAGTACTTCAACATCGACCCAATTATCACGCGGATTATTGCTGTTTTCCTTGGCTTTATGAGTCTTGGAGGAGCTGTTTTAATTTATCTAATCTTGATGGTTGTTTTACCAGAAGAAACGGAACGAAATCAAGGACCAGTTAATGACTATCAACATAAACGTCCGATGAAAGAAGCCGAAAAAACAGAAGAAGATGACAATTGGAGCGATTTTTAGATGATATTACGATTTATTTTAGGATTAGTCATTGATGCCCTAGGTTTAATGGGGATTTCATGGCTATTAGCCCCAGGAGTTTATGTGGCTGATTTTGGGTCAGCGCTATTGGTAGCGTTAGTATTAAGTTTGGTCAATAGTTTAATTCGACCAATCGTTAGCTTATTAGCGCTCCCCCTTAACTTATTAACATTTGGCTTATTCCGCTTTGTGATTAATGGGTTAATGTTTATGTTAGTCGCTGCATTATTTAGTCATGGCTTTGTTTTTCAAAACTTAGGCTATGCGATTTTAACCGCCATCTTATTTGCACTATACCATTGGGTATTTGAAAAATTTTTAAAAGCGATGGCATAAAAAGAATATTAGGAGAAGGGCATGTGTCGCACATGCTCTTCTTTTTTTGATGATAAACTTCAGGAGCCGAAGATATTTATTCTTAGTGAAGTATGATAGAATGAAAGGGAATTTATCGGGTGGGAAAGGATAATATTATGGCTGAAGTAAAAGTACGTGATTTAGTGGAAGACCTCCAGTTGCGTGTAATCAGTGGGGACGATTATTTAGATAGACCAATCGTTACTAGCGATATTTCACGCCCTGGTTTAGAAATTACCGGATATTTTAACTATTACCCTAAAGAACGGGTGCAATTATTTGGTCGAGCTGAAGCGACTTATCTTAGCAAGATGACGAGTGATGAACGCTTATTGATTATGCGGCGATTAGCTAAAGAAGAAACACCAGCGTTTGTTTTTTCACGTGATCAATACCCTGCTTATGAAGCGATTCAAGCAGCGGATGAGAATGGAATTCCTATTTTAGGGTCACCAATTACAACGACACGTTTATCTAGCTCCATGGCTGACTTCCTCCATGCTCGTTTAGCAGAACGGGTATCAAAACATGGGGTATTTGTTGAGGTTTATGGACTAGGCTTACTGATAATGGGAGCTAGTGGTGTTGGTAAGTCAGAAGCGGCACTCGAATTAATCAAAAACGGGCATCGATTAATTGCAGATGATCGTGTCGAACTCTATCAAAAAGATGAATTAACGATTAATGGCGAAGCACCAAAAATCTTACAAAATTTAATTGAGATTCGCGGCTTAGGAATTATTGATGTGATGACATTATATGGTGCTGGTGCTGTCCGTAATGAACAAGAATTGAATTTGATTATTTATTTGAAACGCGTTGAAAAAGGGGATAATTTTGATCGCTTAGGTTCTAATCAAGAGATTGAAGAAGTACTAGATGTTAAAATCCCTCGTATTACGGTTCCTGTTCAAATGGGACAAAATATTTCCAACATTATTGAGGTTGCTGCGATGAACTTCCGAGCTAAAAATATGGGTTATGATGCAACGGAAACCTTCGCCAATAATTTATCACAATTAATTAAGGATAATTCAAACTAGGAAAGGGTTGTTAGCATGCAGTTCATATTACAAGGGTTAGCGAATACGATTAACCCAGTAGCGTTTCATCTCTTTGGGTGGCCCGTTTATTGGTATGGCGTCATTATCGGTGGAGCGATTTTATTAGCAATCACGCTAGCCTCTCGAGAAATGCGTCGCAAAGGATTTAATGATGATTTTGTCCTGGATTTAATGATTTGGGCGATTCCGATTGGATTTTTAGGAGCGCGACTATATTATGTCATTTTTGAATGGCCTTACTATCTTGCTCATCCAACAGAAATCTTTGCGATTTGGCAAGGCGGTATTGCCATTTATGGTGGTGTCATTGCGGGTGCCTTAACAGTTTATTTTTATTCTAAATACCGCGGCTTTTCACCCTATTTCATTCTAGATTTGGCAGCACCTTATTTATTATTAGCCCAAAGTATTGGGCGCTGGGGAAATTTTGTGAATGGTGAAGCCCATGGTGGACCTGTCAGTGAATCCTTTTTGAGTCATACCCTTCATTTACCACAGTTCATTGTGGATGGGATGTTGATTGATGGTACGTATTATCATCCAACATTTTTATATGAATCGTTATGGAACGTATTAGGTGTTATCTTATTATTGATTTTACGGCGCCAACAGAAGACATTGAAACTAGGCGAAACCACTTTGTTATATCTTATATGGTATGCTTTCGGACGATTTTTCATTGAAGGAATGCGAACAGATAGTCTTTACTTAGGTCCATTACGTATTTCACAAGTGCTTGCTTTAGTGATTTTTATTTTAGGTATTGGTTTAATCATTTGGTTACGTCACCGTCCAGTTAAACGACCATATTATTCAGAAATCAGTCATTCTGAACAGAAATAAGAGGAGGTTCTATGGCACAGTTAACGATTTTAGGAGCAGGGTCTTGGGGATCTGCTTTGGCTATGGTATTAGCTGAAAATGGTCATGAAGTGACACTATGGAGTCATAATGAATATCATGCGCAAATGATGCAAGAGACACGACAAAACACGCGCTACTTAGAACAGTTGACCTTTCCAGAAAATGTCACGATTACGGCAGATTTAGCTACTGCAGTTCGTGATGCGGCGTTAATTAATTTTGTCGTGCCAACGAAGGCGATTCGTCAAGTGGCTCAACAAATAAAACCTTATTTGAAAGATAAGCGAACTGATGAATGGCCAATTATTATGCATTCAAGTAAAGGATTAGAACAAAAAACGTATTTGCGAATTAGTGAAGTATTAACGGAAGAATTAAATTTAACAGAGGAACATCCTGTTGTAGTGCTATCTGGACCAAGTCATGCCGAAGAAGTGGCAAATCATGATGTAACGGCGATTACAGCAGCTAGCCAAAGTTTAGAAGCAGCGGAACGTGTCCAACAATATTTCATGACGGATGATTTCCGAGTATATACGAATCGTGATGTGATTGGTGTTGAAACTGGTGGGGCATTAAAAAATATTATTGCCTTAGGTGCCGGAATTTTAGCTGGTACGGGTTATGGCGATAATGCCAAAGCGGCGCTAGTCACACGTGGTTTAGCTGAAATAAGTCGCTTGGGTATTGCGGTCGGCGCCGATCCATTGACGTTTATGGGACTTAGTGGGGTTGGTGATTTAATTGTTACTGCAACCAGTTCGCATTCTAGAAACTGGCGTGCTGGGTATCAAATAGGCCAAGGAGCTCCGATAGACACCGTCGAAGAACAGATGGGAATGGTGGTTGAAGGAATGGCCACGACGATTGCTGGGTATGAGGTCGCTCAAAAATTACATGTTGAGATGCCGATTACGACTGCAATTTATGAAGTGATTACTGAACAAACCACTCCTCAAGCTGCAATTCAACAATTAATGCGACGCGATAAAAAAGGGGAAGTCCATTTTACCGACCTACAATCTGTGTTAACCCCATTAGAACAAGATAAAGGAGAATAAACGATGCAAAAAGTTAGAAAAGCTGTGATTCCAGCCGCTGGATTAGGAACGCGTTTCTTACCTGCTACTAAAGCGATGGCGAAAGAAATGTTACCAATTGTTGATAAACCAACCATTCAATTTATTGTTGAAGAAGCGATTGCTTCAGGAATTGAAGACATTTTAATTGTCACTGGTAAAAGTAAACGTCCTATTGAAGACCACTTTGACTCTCATCTTGAGTTAGAAGCTCATTTAGAAGCTAAAGGGCGTCAAGACTTACTCGATGAAATTAAAGATACTGTTGGATTAAATCTATTCTTCAAACGTCAATCTTATCCAAAAGGGTTAGGGGACGCGGTCTTGCAAGCAAAAGCATTTGTAGGGAATGAACCATTTGTTGTCATGCTAGGGGATGACTTGATGGTTGATGACGTTCCATTAACTAAACAATTGATTGAAACATATGAAGAAACACATGCTTCAAATATTGCGGTAATGCCGGTTCCTGAAGATGAAACAGATAAATATGGTGTGATTGATCCCGAAGCGAAATATGCCGAGGGAATTTATAATGTGCGTCAATTTGTGGAAAAACCAAAACCTGAAGATGCCCCAAGTAATTTAGCTATTATTGGTCGTTATTTATTAACCCCAGAAATCTTTGATTTATTAGAAACTCAAGAAAAAGGGGCCGGAAATGAAATTCAATTAACGGATGCCATTGACCGGTTAAATAAAACGCAACGTGTCTTTGCAAAAGAGTTTAATGGCAAACGTTATGATGTTGGAAATAAATTAGGTTATATGGAAACCGTCATTGAATATGGCTTACAACATCCTGATATTAAAGATGACTTAAGTACGTATTTAAAACAATTAGACAATGAGTTAAATTAAGCAAAATAGTCTTGACACTTAAAAATAGGTGTTATAATCATTGGGCAAAGGAAGGTGTCTTAATGAGCGAAAATAAACAATATGATGTCATCGTTATCGGGTCTGGACCTGCTGGGATGACAGCAGCTTTGTATGCCTCAAGAGCAAACTTATCCGTCTTATTACTAGAACGAGGCGTTCCTGGTGGGGAATTGATTAATACGGCTGATGTTGAAAATTACCCAGGCTTTACGAATATTCAAGGACCAGAACTTGCCGAAAAAATGTATGATTCAGCTATGCAATTTGATGTTGAGTATGCATATGGCTTAGTTGAAGGCATTACGGTTGGTGATCCCATTCACCAAGTGAAAACGGATAGTGAAGTTTATGAAGCGCCAGCTATTGTGATTGCTACAGGCTCTGTTCACCGCAATTTAAATGTTCCAGGTGAAGCGGAATATGCTGGACGCGGTGTTTCTTATTGTGCGGTTTGTGACGGCGCATTTTTCCGTGATAAACAAATTAAAGTTGTTGGCGGTGGTGATTCTGCAGTTGAAGAAGGGACATATTTAACCCAATTTGGTGAACGCGTGAATATTATTCATCGTCGGGATAAATTACGTGCCCAAAAAATTCTACAAGATCGTGCAATGGCTAACGATAAAGTAGACTTTACGTGGAATACAGTTGTCAAAGAAATCCAAGGCGACGGTAAAAAAGTCACACAAGTCGTGTTGACTGATCAAACCACTGGTGAAGATCACGTTGAACCGGCGGACGGCGTGTTTATCTATGTCGGGTTACTACCAAATACAGATAATTTCCGTGATATTGGTATTACGAACTCTGAAGGTTGGATTGAAACAGATGAAAACATGCATACGGCGGTTACTGGTATTTTTGCTGTCGGTGATGTTCGGCAGAAAAAATTACGTCAAATCTCTACAGCTGTTGGTGACGGCGGTATCGGTGGCCAAGAAGCCTATAACTATGTTGAATCTCTAAAAGATTAAAAACGACTGAAGTGATAAGAGGAGATGCTCTTATCACTTTTTTTATAGAATAAAACCAATAATTTTGACTTCTGTATGCATTTACAATCAGAGTTTTGATACAATAGACTCATGATAAAAAAAGAGGAGTCGATATTATGACGTGGGAAGCTACTTACCACATGTGGCAAGATTTTACCGATTTAGATGCAGAAATGAAAGAAGATTTAGACCGTATGGCAGATGATGAGGAAGCATTAGAGGACGCTTTTTATCAACCATTGAAATTTGGGACTGCTGGTATGCGTGGTGTCATTGGTGCGGGAATTAATCGCATGAACATTTATACCGTGCGTCAAGCAACAGAAGGCTTAGCTCAACTGATTACAAGTTATGGGGAAGAAGCGAAACAACGTGGCGTGGCGATTGCTTATGACTCCCGTCACTATTCACCAGAATTTGCTTTAGAAGCAGCTAAAACTTTAGGTGCTCACGGTATCAAAGCATACTTATTCTCTAGTTTACGTCCAACGCCAGAACTATCGTTTGCGGTGCGTGAATTACATGCGATTAGCGGAATTATGGTAACAGCTAGCCATAATCCTCCTGAATATAATGGCTATAAAGTTTATGGTGAAGATGGTGGCCAAATGCCGCCAGAAGCTGCTGACCAATTGACAGAATATGTCACAGCTATCGAATCTCCATTAATAATTGAAGTAGCCGATGAAGAAGAATTAAAAGCACAAGAATTATTAGAAATCATTGATGAAGCAGTTGATGCGAAATACCTTGAAGCAGTTAAAGGTGTGACGGTTCGTCCAGAAATTATTGCAGAACAAGCAGATAACTTAAAAATTGTTTATACGCCATTACATGGTACGGGTCAAATGTTAGTTGAACGTACATTAGCTAATGCAGGATTTAAACATCCTATTTTTGTCGATGAACAAAAAGAACCGGATGCGAACTTCTCTACCGTTCAATCACCAAACCCAGAGGAAAGTGGTGCTTTCGAGGTGGCAGAGAAATATGGTCGCGCCTATGATGCTGATTTATTAATTGCGACCGACCCTGATGCTGACCGTATGGGAGCAAGTGTTCGTCGTCCAGACGGATCATATCAAGTCATTACCGGAAACCAAATTGCTGCGTTAATGACGCATTATATTTTGACAGCTAAACAAAGTCAAAATGACTTACCGACTGATGGTGTGATTATGAAATCCATCGTTTCTAGTGAAATGGCAGCTACCATTGCCAAAGACTTTGATATCGAAACGATTGATGTCTTAACTGGTTTCAAATTTATTGCCGAAAAAATTCATCAATTTGAACAAGATCACAGTCATACGTTCTTATTTGGTTTCGAAGAAAGTTACGGTTACTTAGTGGAACCATTTGTGCGTGATAAAGATGCCGTTCAAGCGACTGTTTTATTAGCAGAAGTTGCTGCTTATTATCAAGCACAAGGACAAACCATTTATGATGGTTTACAACAGTTATATGCAACATATGGTTATTTCTTAGAAAGAACCGTATCAATCAAGATGGATGGACAAAGTGGCCAAGCAAAAATTAAAGCGCTAATGGATGATTTACGAGCAAATCCACTTACACAATTAGCAGAGACATCAGTTGTTATGAGTGAAGATTATGACAGTTTAGAACGACGTCATGATAATGGTGACGTTGAGAAAATGGCCTTTGATCAAGCGAATGTTCTAAAATATTATTTAGCGGATAATTCATGGTTTGCGATTCGTCCAAGTGGAACAGAACCAAAAATTAAATGTTATGTTGGGGTTGTCAGTGATACTGCTGACGAAAGTCGAGCGAAAGTTGATCGTTACGAAGAAGCAATTGCTCAACTATTAGCTGAATAAAGAATAGTAATGGCTCATCAGCAGTGGTTGATGAGCCATCCTATTAAGAGGAAAGAATTTAAAGAAAGTGGGACCTAAACATGCCAAAAAGCGATAATTTAAAATTAGTCGTGATTACTGGGATGAGTGGTGCGGGCAAAACGGTTGCCATGCAAAGTTTTGAAGACATGGGGTACTTCTGTGTTGATAATATGCCACCATCATTATTACCTAAATTTTGGGAACTAATTAAAGATTCAGGAAAAATAACGAAAATTTGTTTAGTGATTGATTTGCGTTCACGGGCATTTTTTACGGAGTTAGTGGATGCGATTGAAGAAATGGACAATACCCAATTCATTTCTTTAAATATTGTCTTTTTAGAAGCTAACGATAGTGAATTAGTTTCTCGTTATAAAGAAACGCGACGTTCTCACCCATTACAAGTCGATGGCGGTTCAGTGCTTAAAGGCATTCAAGCCGAACGCGAACAATTGAAAGCAATCCGTGAACAATCGCATTTAATTATCGATACAACATCCATTACGCCACGTGAATTAAGAGCAGAGTTAACTCGAGAATTCCAAATCTCAGATGATCAAAACTTTTTTGTTGAAGTGTTATCATTTGGATTTAAGTACGGCATTCCAATCGACTGTGATATCGTTATGGATGTGAGATTTTTACCTAATCCTCACTATATTCCAGAATTAAAACCCTTAACAGGATTAGATCAACCAGTCTATGATTATGTGATGGCACAACCCGATACTCAAACCTTCTACAAAAAATTTATTGATTTAATTGATTTTACGTTACCACTCTATAAAAAAGAAGGGAAATCTTCTATGACCATTGGCATTGGATGTACAGGTGGCCAACATCGCTCCATTGCCTTAGCCCAACGGACAGGTGAACATATTCGTGAACTCGGCTATCGTACGAATATTAGTCACCGCGACCGTTCCAAAAGAAAGCCACGGTGATAACTAATGACTCATGAAGCCAAACGGACAACACAAACACATTTTGATACGTTTAATCTGAGTAAACTGACCGATAAGAAGCATCCTAAAGTGACCGTCATTGGAGGCGGAACGGGATTGCCGATTCTATTGTCTGGTCTAAAAGCAGCGAAATGTCGGACCACAGCCGTCGTAACGGTTGCTGATGACGGAGGAAGCTCTGGTTCACTACGGACATCATTAAATACTATCCCTCCTGGAGATATTCGTAATTGTTTAGTTGCTTTATCCGATGCTAAACAAATTTATAAAGATATTTTTCAATATCGGTTTGCACCAGAAGATAATGAATTTTCCGGTCATGCCATCGGAAATTTAATTATTGCGGCGTTAGCGGAAATGCGTGGGGATGTTTATCATGCACTCAAATTATTACAAGTAATGATGGAAATTGATGGGCATGTCTTACCAGCATGTGCATCACCATTAGTGTTACAAGCACATTATGATGATGGCTCAATTGTTGAAGGAGAAACGACCATTGTGAGTCAAAAACGACCAATTGATCATGTGACTGTTCGTCATGTGAATGATGGGCCCTTAGCTGATGAAAAACCAGTAGCTGGACCTCACGTCGTTGAAGCCATTATGTCAGCAGATTTAGTGATTTTAGGGCCAGGATCGTTGTATACATCAATTTTGCCTAATGTGGTTATCGATGATGTTCGGCAAGCTTTGGTTGACACACCCGCAAAAGTTGTCTATATTTGTAATATTATGACGCAACTTGGTGAGACTGAGCATTTTAGTGATGCGGATCATTTAGCGGTTGTGAACAAGCATATCGGACAAAAAGTCATTGACTATGCCTTAATTAATGCGACTACCGTTCCTTTTGAATATATTGAGAGCGAAGAAACGCCAGAATATCTTGTTCAAGTGACCCATGATAGAGATGGATTGCGCCAACAACAGGCAACGATTATCAAATCAGATTTATTGAATTTAAAAAAATCGGGTGTCTATCATGATCAAACCAAGTTGGTTGAAGAGATATTAAAAATTTATCAACAATCAATAGAAAGATAGGAAGTTTTTAAACGTTATGGTGTCATTCGCTGCTGATGTCAAAAAAGAATTGACGCAAATCACAGTTGACTATGAACATGGACGCTCTGAACTCGCTGCAGTTATTCGAATGAATGGGTCTGTTTCTATGGTAAATAAGGAATTACTCCTAAACATTCAAACGGAAAATGCGGCTATCGCGAGACGGATTTACACGCTATTGAAGGAGCATTTCCAGACGATTAGTGAACTTGTCGTGCGTCGAAAAATGAAATTGAAGAAAAATAATGTCTATGTGGTTCGAGTTCATGATAATGTATCAGAAATACTTGAAGCGTTAGGTATTGTGGATATGTTAATGATTAAACCGCATATTTCTGAAGAAATTATGACGAACGATCAACGGAGTCGTTCCTACTTAAGAGGGGCTTTTTTAGCTGGAGGTTCTGTTAATAATCCAGAAAAAAGCAGTTATCATTTAGAAATTTATTCTGTCTATGAAGAACATAACAATGATATTGTGGAAATGATGAATCATTTTAACTTAAATGCTAAAGCCATTGCTCGTCGGAATGGGTACATTGCTTATATTAAAGAGGCAGAAAAAATAGCTGACTTTTTAGCGGTAATTGGTGCTTATAATGCCCGCCTCAAATATGAAGACATTCGCATTGTTCGGGATATGCGAAATTCCGTTAACCGAATTGTTAACTGTGAGAGTGCGAATCTGAATAAAACAGTCAGTGCAGCTGCCAAACAGATTGAAAATATTGAATTTATTCAAAATCAAGTAGGATTAGATAAATTACCAGACAAACTACATGAGGTTGCGCTTCTGCGGCTGGAACACCCTGATGTGTCATTGAAGGAGTTAGGGGAACTCGTGCCATCAGGTGAAGTATCTAAATCAGGTATGAATCATCGATTCCGCAAAATTAAAACATATGCTGAAAAATTAGGGATGTCATCTTAATATCACTGGCAAAGTCGTTGTGATGTGGCATGATAAATGAATAAAAAAGGCTTCGAATTTTTTTCGAAGCCTTTTGCTGTTGATTACTGAGCTATTTTTTCATCGGGATTTCCGACTAAATCATCAAATGTTAAAGATTGATTTTGCTTTTTGCGTAAAAAAGTGAGTTCTGAGATAACCACTTCTAACGCATGGACAGTTTGCCCTTGCTGGTTTTCATAATGATAGGAATGCAAATGACCAACGATGCCGACTTCATCACCTTTTTGTAAGTAATCGGCCATTAATTGAGCACGTTGGTTCCAAGCAATAATAGGAATGAAATTAGCATTTTTATCGTGATGGCGATAATTATTCACAGCAATAGCATTACGGACAATTTTTTTTTGATCTTGTCCGACTGTTTGTAAGGTGACATCTCGGACGATACGACCAATAAGTTGTACTTGATTCATAAGGTCACTCCTTTCGTTCTATTTATAGATACGAGAGATTTTATAAAAATTTACAACGATTATCGGGTAAAGTAAGTTACAATACATATGAAGATAGGGGGATTAGCCCATGAATATTTTAATGATTGAAGACGATGAACATATTTGTGAAATGATGGCCATGTATTTTGAAATGGAAGAAGATTGGCAGACGACGTTCATTTATGATGGTGAGGAAGGCTGGCAATATTACAAAGAACATAAAGATGATCTCGATATGGTTATTTTAGATTTGAATCTCCCTGGTAAAAATGGATTAACAATTTGTCATGATATTCGACAAGAAAATCCTTATATTCCGATTATTATGTTAACGGCCTTAGACAATGAGAGTGACCAAGTGTTTGGATTAGAAACAGGTGCAGATGATTATATTACGAAACCTTTTGATCCGCAGACGGTGATGGCAAGAATGCGAGCTTTAAATCGTCGAGCCCAATTAACGAGTGAACGACTACAACCTTCACAATCTAAAGACAACTCAAATGATTATGATATTGTGACGAATTATTTGCGTATTAATGAACGAACGCGCGAGGCTTATTTCAACGATCAAATGATTGAAGGATTGACGCCTAAAGAATTTGATATTTTAGCGTTACTTGCTAGTTACCCACGTCAAGTTTTCTCTAGGGATCATCTTTTACGCACACTATGGGAAGATCCGTTTTTCGGGGATGAACGAACCGTGGATGCGCATATTAAAAAATTACGCCAAAAAATGGAAAAATATGGTCCTCAACTGATTCAAACGGTATGGGGAGTCGGCTATAAATTAGATGAATCGGATGTGGAGTAGATGCGTTTTTTCTATCAAAAAATGATTGCCTTTATCATCGTGATTTTAGTTATTATTTTAACGATGGGGACAACATTAATCCGGTTTTCTAGAGAGCAAGTATATTTACGCCAACAAGATGAATTGAGTCAGATGGCAGAATACCTCGTTGGTCAAGACATTACCTTTGATTACTTAAAACAAATTCAACCGATTCTGGATTCTGCTAATATGAAAGTTTATTACTATAACGAAGATAATGAAAGACAATATCCTGCCTTTCTGGATGATAAACAACAAGAAATGCCGTTATCATCGAGTGAGAAACAACAATTGAAATCAGGACAACGCCTATCATTACGTCCTTATGATATGGGATTCCAAAAAGACAAACTAGATAGTATGAGTATTTTTATTCCGTTAGAAAGACCGAATAATCAACAATATGCGGGCTACCTTGTATTAGGGGCACCAGCTTATATGACGAATGAGGCGTTGGATGAGCTTAACCGATCTGTCTTTCGCGCTATTCTTATTTCCTTAGCGGTTGCTGGTTTCTTAGCATGGTTACTCGCTTACTATCAAAACCGTAGTATCAAACGGTTAGGAGATGCGACGAAAGAAATTGCGAATGGCAATTATGATGTACAGTTACGCCTCAAAACTGGGGATGAATTTGATGACTTATCGCAAAACTTTAATCAGATGGCCGAAGCATTAAAAGTTTCTCAAAAAGAAATTAATCGTCAAGAAACGTTACGACATCAATTAATGATGGACGTAGCTCATGAGATGCGGACCCCATTAACGACAATGCTTGGAATGTTAAAAGGTATGAAAGATCACGTCTTCCCGCAAGAGAAATGGGACCGATCAATAACACTCGTTTATAAAGAAACGGAGCGTTTAAAACGGTTAGTGAATGAGAGTTTAGATTATGAAAAAATTCGCGCCAATGAAATTAAACTAGCTAAAGCCGTGTTTCCTGTTCAAGACGTGGTGAATGATATTGCGATGCAACTGCAACAAGAAGCTGATAAAAAGCACACGACGATTACGGTTTCCTGTCCTGAACAAGCCACCGTGTATGCGGATCCCGATCGGTTTCGCCAAATTGTGGTCAATATTGTTAAAAATGCGGTGCAATTTACCGATAAGGGTGACATTCAACTGACAGTCGAAGAGACTGCTGATGATACTGCGATTCGCGTAAAAGATACTGGTATGGGAATGACAGCTGAGCAAATTGAAAATATTTGGCAGCGTTTCTATAAAGTTGACACCTCAAGAAAAGCGATGGCTTATGGGGAATCAGGGTTAGGATTATCAATTGTGAAACAAGTCATGAATCGACATCACGGAGAAGTGACTGTCAATAGTGAGTTAGGTGTTGGTTCTGAATTTATTTTGACATTTCCAAAACAAGAAGCTTTAGAGGAGGATAAGGGTGCAAAAACTGAAGATTAGAACGCAAGCACAACAAGCATTTAAAGACGGACTTAAGCTAGTGAAACAGAATGACTTTGTTCATGACCCTCAGTTTGAAGAAGGCGAAATTGTGGAGTTAGTGGATGAACGTGGTCATTTCGTTAAACAAGCTTATTTAGCTAAGCAAAACAAAGGAATTGGCTGGATTGTTGATGAAGCTTTTGCCCATGTTAGCTCAGCATCTTTTTTCACGAAAGTCTTCGCTAAAGCAAAAGAAAAACGCGAAGCCTTGATTAAAGATGAATTAACCACTGCCTACCGTATTTATAATGGCGAAGGGGATGGCGTTGGTGGCTTTAGTATCGATTGGTATGACGGTTATGCTCTTATCCAATGGTATTCATTAGGGATTTATCGTTATCGAGAAGCGATTTTAACCGCAATTCGTACCATTTATCCCGATTGCCAAGGTGTTGTTGGTAAAAATCGTTTTAAAGCAGAAAACTTACCGAAAAGTGAAGTGTTAGCTGGTGATATTCCAGAAACGGTAACCGTGTTAGAGAATGGCCTCTCTTATGTCACTCGTCTTAATGATGGCTGGATGACTGGAATTTTTCTAGACCAACGAGATGTGAGACAGTATATTCAATGGGAATTAGCACCTGGACGGACGTTGCTCAATCTCTTTTGTTACGCAGGAGCTTTTTCTGTTGCGGCTGCAATGGGAGGCTCTTATGCGACAACGAGTGTGGATGTCGCAAAACGAACGACGGATTTAGTTACAGAAGGTTGGGAAATCAATGGATTACCAACTGACGGCCATGATATTTATATTATGGATGTATTCGATTATTATGATTACGCTGCCAAAAAAGGGCAAACATTTGATGTGATTGTGATGGATCCGCCAAGTTTTGCGCGCACGAAAAAACATACTTTTAAAGCCAGCAAAGACTATCATCAATTAGTCACTAAAGCATTGGATTTACTAGCTCCTGATGGTTATCTCGTTTGTTCAACCAATGCGGCTAACGTGTCACGAGATCACTTTATGCAACTTATTCGCAAAGGAAGTAAAAAAGCACAACGGAAGTTAAACAACTTACAATCATTTGGTTTACCGGCAGATTTTCCAGTGCCTGCAGGTAATCCAGAGTCTGATTATTTAAAAGTAGAAGTTTTTCAATTAACTGATGAAGACTAAGTCAAAATGTTGACAATAAAGAAATTATTTTCTACACTATATGCATAATAATTAATCTTTTGGGGTGCCATAGCGCTGAGATCATACCCGTTGAACCTGTTGAGTTAGGACTTGCGCAGGGAGAAGAATCACGACTTATGAGTGATAATAGAGTAATGATATGATGATAAGTGAGAGCGCCCAAGTCGATTTTGGCGCTCTTTTTATTTTGTCAATGAAGGGGTAAGGTATGAAAGTTTCAGATTTACAAACAACGGTAGAAAAAACGTTGGCGAAACAGCCAATGGTACCATCGCTAACTAATATGGTGACGATGACATCAGTAGCTAATATGCAAATTGCTGTTGGTGGGTCTCCAGCGATGTTTTTCCTAGCAGATGAAGGGGAAGATTTAGCGGCAACTTGTGATGCCTTATATATTAATTTGGGTACATTAATGTCAGAATACCAAAATGCGAAAGACTATTTAACCGCTGCGTTATCCACTCAGCTTGATTTAGGAGAAGGCTCTGGTCCACTTGATCATGGGTATCGTTTAAGAGAAGTTAATGATGAAGCTTAGAAAATGGACATTTCTAGGGATGTTTATTGCCCTATCTTTTGTGTTATCGACTGTCATCGTGTTCCCTAATATGGCACCGGCGCAACATATGATGAATGTTATAGGTGCGGTGATGCTAGGGCCTGGTTACAATGCTTTAGCGGCCTTTTTGTCAGGAGGTTTGCGCATGATGTTATCAGGTCGACCATTAGTAGCGACAAGCGGCTGGATAGGGGCATTCTTATCTGGTTTAGTGTATCGGAAAACACATTGCTTATGGTTGACGGTGGCGACTGAAATGATTGGTTCAGGCATGATTGCGGCAGTGTTATATTACTATCCAATGACAGCATTTGTTGGTGCCGACCTACCATCGCCTCTATTCTATATTCCGTTCTTTCTCCCGTCAGCGATAGTCGGTGCTATCATTGGAGGAATCGTTCAACATCTTTTAAGAAAGCATCAAATCATTAATCAAAAAATTACTCATAATTAAAAACGCGCCAAGTGAGGGGGATTACTTGGCGTTTTTAATTAAAGAAAGTATTGAGGTCCAACGACCGTGGTTAAACGTGCTTTATCGCGTCCTGTATAGTCGGGTTTAGAAACGCTGATTCGAAGCCTCTTCAGAAAAATCACCCGTTTCAAAGAGCGAAACTTGGTGTTTTTTCTTCCAGATGTTCGAATCAGAACGCGTTTCTTCACACCCTGTTTTAGTCGGGTTCACATTTGCAGCTCCTCTGGATTTTTCAGAAAATATGGAATTTCCAAGAACGAAATCCACTATTTTCTTCCAAAATCGAGGAGCTAATCGCAAATGTTCACACCCTGTTTACTCCATACTTTTCCATGCGGCGTTTTCTCCGGCTGTGTGTCCGGTGACGAAAGCGGCGGTAATGTTATAGCCACCTGTATAGCCGTTGATATCCAATACTTCACCACAGAAAAAGACATTATCATGGAATTTACTTTGCATAGAGTGTGGCTCAATTTCTTTAAGATGAACGCCACCACCTGTAACAAATCCTTTTTCGATTGGCCATGTTCCCGTTACTTTAAAAGTGAATTTCTTCATTAATTGAACGATTTGGTCAATTTGTTTTGGGGTTAGTTGATTGAACGGTAATTGACTATCGATAGCGGCTTGATCGCATAGGAAAGTCGCATAACGCTCAGGCATCCAAGCTTTTAAGACATTGGCTAATGCTTTTTTATTATCTTTTTGCCGAGCGAGCAAGTCTTGAGTGAGTTCATTGGCTGAACGGTCAGGAACGATGTCTAAACACATGCGAACGTATTTACCACCTTCTTTTTTCAAGGTTGTATTGACGAACATTGAACATCTAAGAACAGCAGGACCGCTGACACCAAAATGCGTAAAAATCATATCCATATCATGACGAATCACGGTTTTACCGTTCTGGTCGATGACGCTTAGCGAAATATCTGGCAACGTAATCCCTTGCAATGTTTTATCCTTAATAAACGGTTCATCTGAAGTAACGGGTGCTTCAGTAGGGAAGAGGTCTGTTATGGTATGACCGAGTTGTTTCGCAAACCGATAACCATCTCCAGTAGTTCCGGTTCGTGGATACGCCTTACCACCAGAAGCAATAATCAACGTTTTACTGGCAATTTTTTCGCCATCTTCCAAGATAACTCCTTGATAATGCCCATCATCTAACCACAGCGATTGGACGGGCGTTTGTTTCCGTACCTCAATATTTAACCGTTGAATTTCACGTAAAAAGACATCTAAAATGGTTTGTGACTTATCTGTAGTAGGGAACATCCGACCGTGGTCCTCTTCCTTCAATTCCACGCCACGTGAGGTGAAAAAGTCGATAATGTCATAATTATCGAAAGCTGAGAAAGCAGAGTAAAGGAATTTTCCATTCCCAGGAATATGTTTAATCACTTCCTTAGCCGGACGATTATTGGTCACATTGCAACGTGTACCGCCTGTTAATTTTAATTTTTTACCGAGTTTACGATTTTTATCCAAAATAAGGACTTGGCTGCCATTTTCTGCAGCAGTGACGGCTGCCATCATACCACTTGTGCCACCGCCAATAACGATTACATCATGCATTTGTTTGACTCCTTTACCTATCTTAGTTTCATTTTAGCAAGAAGGGAGAATCTTGCCAATAGAATTGGAGATTTAGAGATGGGGCTTAAGATGGAATTTAGCAAGAAAGCCGATAATTATTCAATTTATAGACAAAATTTTGGTATACTATTTTCACTTAAACAAGGAGGGGTGTTATGGCAAAATGGAAATGGCGACGTCACGTCAGTCCCATTAAAATCTGGCATCGTTATCAACGAATGAGTCGCAAACGGAAACGATATCTTCAGTTATATTTAGGAGCATTAATTGTCGTATTAGGACTATTAATCGGATTAAAAACAATCGCTACAAATAATCAAGCAGACGCGAATAATGATGAGTCGTTATCTAGTGAGGAACAATTTATTGAAACGATTGGTCAATTTGCTCATGAGAATTATCAGCAATCTCACGTTTTGCCATCGGTGGTGACGGCCCAAGCAATACTTGAGTCTGACTTTGGACGGAGTGAGTTGTCAGCGAATTATCATAATTTATTTGGCCGTAAAGCATATGGGAATGAACCCTCCGTGTCGTTAGCAACGAATGAAGTGGTTAATGGTGAAACCATCACCATTTCTGGTCGCTTCAAAGTGTATGATGATGATCAAGCGGCGATTATCGACCATGGGAAATTAATGACAGAAGGCGTTAACTGGGATCCTCAACTCTATCATGGCGTTGTTGGTGAAAAACGATATAAAAAAGCCACGAAAGCATTGCAACAAGCTGGCTATGCGACAGATCCTAATTACGACGATAAGTTAAATGATCTAATTGAAACCTATGATTTACAACGGTTTGACCCATAATCGTTATTGCATTTTGATTAATTAAAGTGTAAGCTATACAATATTAATAGAGATTGTACTTTTTTAGAAAGGGTGAGTGCATGCCAAAAAATAAAAGCTACGCAACCATTGCTTATGAGTATTTGAAGGATCAAATTGATAGCAACTTATTGTTGTCAGATACTCATCTAAAAGAAGTGGAAATTGCTGATTTTTTAGGTATGAGTCGGACGCCCGTTCGTAAAGCCATGTTACAGCTTGAGCGTGAAGGCTATATTCAAATGGAACCCTATAAAGGGGCTGTGGTGGCTAAAAGTTCTCTAAACTCCCGTGCTATCGTTGAACGGTTACAGTTTATCGAATTGTTAGTGATGAATCTGTTACAACAAATGGAAAATAAGGCGATTACGCTAGATAAAGAACGGCTAAAACATTTAGAACAAGATATTCTTCATCATTTAGTGAATGAAGATTTAAAAGGGTATTTCAATGCGGAATATGCGTTTTTCAGTCATTTAGCTTCTTATTATTCTAATAATTACTTCCGCCAAGTGACACTTAATACGATTCGCCCATTACATGAAATCTATTACAATGAAATTACGCATAATCATATGTCATTTGAACGTGAATTAAGGGATATGCGAACGATTTATCCTAATTTATTTGAAGCATTGATGGCACATGACTTTGCGAGTGCTAGAAAACAAGTGCGGATTTGGGTCAATCAATTAATCTTATATCAAATTAATAAATAATCGATTAGAAACTAGGGCATCATTTAGGTGGTGCGCTAGTTTTTTAACCGTTTAATGGGGATTACCACGGCTTTTATTTGTCAGAAAATAACGATAATTTCCCATAACGAAACCATTTGAAGGGGTATTCGAGTCGTGATAGACTAATGTAGAGAGAATGGAGGAATAGCGCCTTATGACGGCAGAACAGTTAACGAGTGGCTTAAATGATAAGCAACAAGCAGCAGTACGACATACCGAGGGACCGTTACTCATTATGGCAGGTGCCGGAAGTGGGAAAACTCGGGTATTAACCCATCGCATGGCGTATATTTTAGCAGAAAAAGAAGTGAATCCGTGGAATATTCTAGCGATAACCTTCACAAATAAAGCTGCTCGGGAAATGAAAGAACGGGTACGACAAATTGTTGGACCACAAGCAGATAATATGTGGGTATCAACGTTTCACTCAATGTGTGTCCGCATTTTACGTCGAGAAGCGGAAGCTATTGGCTATTCGCGTTCTTTCACGATTGCCGATCCAGCAGAACAACAAACGTTGATGAAACGGATTATGAAGGAATTGAATTTAGATTCTCAAAAATTTAAATATAAAATGTTATTAGGCAAAATTAGCGAAGCCAAAAATAACTTACAAACACCTGTTGAATATCGCCAATCACATTCTGGTTACATTGAAGATATTGTAGCGGATTGTTACGAACGGTACCAACAAGCATTGACTGAAGCTCAATCCTTTGATTTTGATGATTTAATTATGCAGACGGTACGGCTTTTTCAACAACAACCCGATATTTTAAAATATTACCAACAAAAATTTCATTATATTCATGTGGATGAGTACCAAGATACTAATGAAGCACAGTATAAATTAGTTCTCTTGTTAGGAGATTTATTCCGCAATGTCTGTGTGGTTGGGGATGCTGACCAAAGTATTTACGGTTGGCGTGGTGCCAATATGGAAAATATTTTGAATTTTGAAACAGACTATCCGGATGCGACAACCATTTTATTGGAACAAAATTATCGTTCGACTAAAAATATTTTACATGCTGCCAATAATGTCATTGAAAATAATGATCAACGGAAAGATAAAGAATTGTGGACAGCGAATCAAGCTGGAGATAAGATCACTTATTATACCGGCCAGAGTGAGCAAGATGAGAGTCGTTATGTGATTCAACAAATTCAAGAATTGGTGCAAAAGAATGACTATCAATATGGTGATTTTGCGATTCTGTATCGTACCAATGCCCAGTCACGGGTAATTGAAGAAAACTTAGTGAAAGCCAATTTACCTTATCGAATGGTCGGGGGACATAAATTCTACGACCGTAAGGAAATCAAGGATATCTTAGCTTATTTACGGTTGTTAGCGAATCCAGATGATAATTTAAGCTTTACCCGAGTTATTAATGTGCCTAAACGCGGTGCGGGTCCAGGAACCTTAGATAAATTACGTCAATTTGCGGACTCACAAGGTCTCAGTTTATTAGCGGCGGCGTCAGTAGTCGATTATGCGCCTATAACAGGTAAAGGGGCTAAAGGCATCAAAGACTTTGCCCAAATGTTTATCAACTTACAAAAACAACGAGAATATCTATCAATTTCAGAAATTACGGAAGCTATCTTGGAACAAAGTGGTTACTTAAATAGTTTAAAAGCTGAAAAATCACTAGAAGCTGATGCACGTATTGAAAATATTGAAGAATTCCTTTCAGTAACGGCAGAATTTGATAAACGGTGGGAAGACAATCGTGAAGCTCGTGAACAAGAAGCAGAAGAATTAGCTTCTGACGAAGCATCACGGGATGTCCAAGTGATGCCTCCTGAATCCACACAATCAACGACTGAACAGCCAGGAGAAAACATTGAATTGTTTGATGAGCAAACGTTAAATGCGCAAATTCCTGCGACTATTCAAGCCGCAACCGTTGATGATGCCGTCATGGAATTTATTACCGACTTATCATTGGTACAAGACCGAGATGATGAAGAAGTGGTTCAAGAGTTAACATTAATGACGTTACACGCTGCTAAAGGATTAGAATTTCCAGTGGTCTTCTTAATTGGTATGGAAGAAGGCATCTTCCCATTGAAACGGGCAGCGGAAGATGAGGATGAGTTAGAAGAAGAGCGTCGCTTAGCTTATGTAGGTATTACGCGGGCTGAGAAAAAACTCTATCTAACCAATGCTTATTCACGATTATTATATGGTCGCCAACAATCAAATTCTGCGTCTCGCTTTATTGGTGAGATTGATGACGAGGTATTAGAAGAGACAGGATACCAACAAACCTATAACCAACCGTTTGGTCAACGAACTGGCAGAGGTACTTCATTAAATGATTACTTCAGTCGTCGTCAAAATCGTGCTCAAAGTCGTCCAGTCCGTCGTAAACCAGATCCGAAACGGTCGATTTTTACAGCAGAACGAGGCAGTAAGATTGATCCTGATATTGATAATTCTGCAACGACTTGGGCAGTAGGCGACAAAGCGCAACATAAAAAATGGGGAGTCGGAACCGTCGTTAAAGTTAATGGAGAAGCAAATGATCAAGAATTAGATATTGCTTTCAAAGAACAAGGCATTAAACGATTATTAGCCGCTTTCGCCCCAATTACTAAGGTGAATGAATAAGAATTAAGCGAAAAAGGAGCCATTCATATGTCGGAACAACACGATTTAGACCGTCTGAATGAATTAGTCGCATTATTAAATCAATATGCACACGAATATTACACTCTCGACCAACCGTCAGTCACAGATAGTGAATACGATGCCTTATATCAAGAACTCGTTCATTTAGAAGCCACTTATCCAGAAGCGATTTCACCTGAATCACCGACACAACGGGTGGGTGATACGACAGATAGTGCCTTTGAAAAAGTGACCCATACGACTCCGATGCTGTCATTGAGTAATGGATTCAATAAGGAAGACATTGAACGTTTTACCCAAAATGTTGAAAAAGAATTAGGGCACGATGTTGATTACGTTTGTGAACTTAAAATTGATGGGTTATCTGTCTCTATCACTTATGAAGACGGGAAGTATGTTCGAGCAGCGACACGAGGAACCGGTGAAATTGGAGAAAACATTACCAAAAATGTTAAAACCATTGACTCTGTACCTAAGCAATTGGATGAGCCATTAGATATTGAAGTTCGTGGCGAAATTTTTATGCCGAAAGCATCTTTTGCTCGTTTAAATGCGGTGCGTGAAGAAGCAGGGCAACCGCCATTTGCGAATCCGCGAAATGCAGCGGCTGGGTCAATTCGTCAACTCAATCCCAAAGTCACCGCTCAACGTCAATTAGATGTGTTCTTGTATTCAGGGGTGTTTGGTGATGATATTCCAATTCATTCGCAAGCTGATTTATTCCGCAAGTTTCCTGAGTATCACTTCAAAGTCAATCCATTGTTTGAAGTGTGCCATAACAGTGATGAGATTTGGAACTACATTGAACGGATGAGTGAACAACGCCACGATTTAGACTATGAGATCGATGGCATTGTCATCAAAGTGAGTGACTTCACCAATCAACAGGCTTTAGGACGGACAGTTAAAGCACCTAAGTGGGCCATTGCTTATAAATTTCCAGCTGAAGAAGTCGAAACCACCATTCATGATATCGAGTGGACAGTTGGGCGTACCGGAGTAGTCACGCCGACTGCAGTTATGGATCCGGTATTATTAGCTGGGTCAACCGTGCAACGTGCAAGCTTGCATAATATGGATTTAATTGCGGATAAAGATATTCGTGTGGGAGACACGGTAGTCATTCACAAAGCTGGAGATATTATTCCTGAAGTGGTGCGAGTGGTTTTAGATGAGCGCCCTAACGAGAGCGAAAGTTATCCAGCGCCAACAACTTGTCCTGTCTGTGATAGTGAGTTAGTGCATTTAGAGGATGAAGTTGCCTTACGTTGTGTAAACCTTGCCTGCCCAGCTCAAGCTAAAGAACGATTGAATCATTTCGTGTCACGAGATGCGATGAATATTGATGGCGTCGGTCCTCGTGTCTTAGAACAATTGTATCAACGAGAACTCGTTCATGACCCGAGTGACTTATACCAATTGACGGCTGATCAATTAATAACGTTGGATAAATTTGGTGAAAAAGCCACTCAAAATACGCTAGATGCGATTAATAATAGTAAGGAAAATTCGCTAGAACGCATCTTATTTGGGTTAGGTATTCGTCACGTTGGTGCCAAAGCCGCTAAACAAATTGCCGCTCATTTTGGTACAATGGCAGCAATCATGTCAGCATCAACCGACGATTTTGTCGCTATTGATGGTATTGGAGAAATTATTGCGGACTCAATCGTAGAATTTTTCCAAACGGAGGCGACCCAAGACTTGATTCAACGGTTAGTTGACCAAGGCATTAATATGACCTACTTAGGTCAGTCACCCGAGCAAGTGGCTAACCAAGAGACTTTCTGGCAAGGAAAAACCGTCGTCTTAACAGGTAAACTAGAGCATTATACGCGACCTGAAGCAAAAAAACAGATTGAAGCCTTAGGTGGTAAAGTGACGGGCTCAGTTTCCAAAAATACAGATATTTTGGTGGCTGGTGCGGATGCTGGAAGTAAATTAACGAAGGCGCAAACCCTAGATGTGACCATTTTCTCTGAAGAGGATATGGTGGCGCATTTTGACTAATAATGAGGGATAAAAGGGAAAGGAACGTAACAATGGTAAAAAAAACGTGGCAAATGTTGACAATCACGGCGTTAACGTTAAGTTTAGCAGCATGTCAACAGTTTAAAGAATTACCAGATCCTAATGAATCATCTGATAAAGTTTCTAACGAATCAACTCAACAATTATCTGATGACTATTATCAAGCCGTTGTTGAAGATAATAATTATGAAGTGAACCAAACAAGTGGATTAACTGTGGGGCCAACTTCACAAGCGAATACGGAAAACTTAGAAGAAGGCTTGTATCAATTAGCTCAAGGGGCTTTTCCAACTGACGAGTACTTACTAAAAGAAGGAACGGCGATATCAGAGGAAACGGCTAATAATTGGTTAGGAACTAAAAATGATGATAATCCAGAAGGGTTAAATCCTGATGGGTATAATGCTTCATCACGCGATAAGTTTGAACCGCGTTACCTAAATAGCATCATTGAATATGACTTAATGCAAGAGCAAGATGACGGCTCAATGAAATTAGGCGGCATTAGTATTGCTTTAGCAATGAATGAAAGTGATACCTTTACGTCTGATGACGATAGCGAAGAATCCGTTGAGATTAAACGGGACACGCAAAAAGCAAAAGGCCAAGAAATGGCGAAAGAAATTGTGTCACGCTTGCGTAAACAAGATAAGTATAAAGACGTTCCTATCCAAGTGGGTATTTTTGCGAATGCTCCAAGTGATGATGTCGGTGGCGGTACCTTCATTAGTGAAGCAATGGCTTCTGAAGGGAAAAATTTGGATGATTGGACCGAGTATAAAACGGATTATATCGTGTTTGGAGTGGATGATGCGCCAAATGAAGAAGATTCAGAGGCATTCCAAACATTCCAATCAGATGTTGAAGATTTATTCCCACAACTTAGTGGAATCACTGGCGTTGGTCGCTATGAAGATGGCGATTTGGAACATATTGATGTGACGATTAATAGTCAGTTTGATGGCTATACCGAAACCGTCGCCTTAACGCAACGGACAATGGATTCAGCCGAAAACTTATTTAATAAAAATATTGCGGTTGATATTGAAATCATTTCTCCAGAAGGTACACGTGCGGTTTTAAGTCGTCCAGCTGGAGCTGATACTTTTACATCAACAATTTCTTAATAGTAGTGAGAATTGTTGCCTGGTAACCAGTATGCTAAAATAATGAAGAATGAGAAAAATTAGGAGGATATTTGCATGGCTATTTCTAAAGACGAAGTACAACGTATTGCCAAGCTAGCAAAATTTGAATTTACTGATGATGAAATTGATCAATTTACGGATCAATTTGGTCATATTTTAGGAATGTTTGAAGAATTACAAACAGTCGACACGACGGATGTCCCAGTCATGTCATGGGCAATTGACAAATCAGATGTGATGCGTGCTGATGAAGCACAACAAGGAACTGACCGGGATGTCTTATTCCGTAATGTAAAATCATCTGAAAATGGCTTTATCAAAGTGCCCGCAATTATTGATACTGAAGGAGGTAACGCGTAATGACAACGGATATGATGACAATTCGCGAATTAAACCGCCAATTAGTGGCTGGAGAAACGACTTCAGTTGAATTAGTCCAAGCAGCATTAGATCGAATCAACGCAACAGATGAAACGATTCATGCGTTTATTACGTTGAGCGAAACAGCGCTTGAAGAAGCAAAAGCGAGTGATGAAAAAGGGTATAGCACCGATCGTCCATTACAAGGAATTCCATTAGGGATTAAAGATAATATTTTAACAGATGGTATCCGGACAACAGCAGCTTCTCGAATGTTAGAAGATTTCGTTCCATTCTTTGATGCGACAATTATTGAAAAATTAAAAGCTGCCGGAGCGATTATCATCGGAAAAACGAACATGGATGAATTCGCTATGGGAGCCTCTTCTGAAACATCATACTTTGGTCCAACGAAAAACCCTTGGAATACTGACTATGTTCCTGGTGGATCAAGTGGGGGTTCAGCAGCAACCGTTTCTGCTGGACAAGTTCTTGGTGCGCTAGGTTCTGATACGGGTGGTTCCATTCGTCAACCGGCGTCATTCACTGGTATTGTTGGGATGAAACCAACTTACGGTCGTGTATCACGTTGGGGTGTGATTGCTTTCGCCTCATCATTAGACCAAGTCGGACCGATGACACATAATGTTGAAGATAACGCCTTAATGTTAGAAACTATTGCAGGTCATGATGACAAAGATTCAACCTCAGCAGAATTAGATGTTCCTGCGTTTGCTGCAAACTTAGATAAAGGCGTTAAAGGCATGAAAATTGCTGTTCCTGAAGAATACTTCGGTGCTGGTGTGGACGAAGAAACACAAGCCACTGTTAAAGCAGCGATTAAACAATTAGAAGATTTAGGAGCAACAGTGGATACCGTTCATCTTCCACATATGAAATATGGGGTACCGGTTTACTATATCATTGCCTCAGCTGAAGCTTCTTCTAACTTACAACGTTATGATGGTATCCGTTACGGTTACCGTGCTGAAGATGCTGAATCATTAGAAGACTTATACATTAAATCTCGTTCTGAAGGATTTGGTATGGAAGTTAAACGTCGCTTGATGACCGGAACATTCTCAATTGCTTCTGAAAACATCGATGATTACTTCATGCAAGCCGGACGTGTACGTTCACTAATCAAAGAAGACTTCAAAAAACTCTTCAATGATTATGACTTAGTCGTTGGACCAGTAGCACCATCACCAGCATATAAATTTGGTGAAAATGCGGATGATCCAGTCGCTGCTTACCAAGCTGACTTATTAACAGTTCCAGTTAACTTAGCAGGATTACCAGGTTTATCATTACCTGTTGGCTTTAGTGAAGCGGGACTACCAATCGGATTACAAATCATCGGTAACTACTTTGACGAAGAACGTATTTACCAAGCAGCTTATGCACTTGAACAAGTAAATGACGCGAGTCAACAACGACCAGAGTAAGAAAGGGGTACTTCATGAATTACGAAACAGTCATTGGACTTGAAGTCCATGTGGAATTAAAAACGGATTCAAAAATGTTCTCACCATCACCAGCTCACTTTGGTGCAGAACCAAATGCGAATACAAATATGATTGACTGGGGATACCCTGGTGTCTTACCATCAATCAACCGTGGTGGGGTAGAATATGCGATTAAAGCAGCCTTAGCATTAAACTGTGATATCAATCCAGTGCAACACTTTGACCGTAAAAACTACTTCTACCCAGATAATCCAAAAGCTTACCAAACAACACAATTGTGGGAACCAATTGGTGAACATGGTTGGGTAGAAATCGAAGTCAATGGTGAAACGAAACGTATCGGTATCGAACGTTTACACTTAGAAGAAGATGCTGGTAAAAACATGCACGGTGAAGGTGGCTACTCTCACGTTGACTTAAACCGTCAAGGAACACCATTAGTCGAAATCGTTTCTGAAGCAGATATGCGTTCACCAGAAGAAGCATATGCTTACTTAGAAAAAATTAAAGAAATCATCCAATTTACAGGCGTTTCTGACGTGAAAATGGAAGAAGGATCTATGCGTTGCGACGCCAATATTTCCATTCGTCCATTTGGTCAAGAAGAATTCGGAACCAAAGCCGAAATTAAAAACTTGAACTCATTTAACTTTGTTCGTCGTGGATTAGCGTACGAAGAAAAACGCCAAGCACAAATTTTAAATAGTGGTGGTGTGATTGAGCAAGCAACATTACGTTATGACGAAGCGAGTGGTAAAACACAAGTTATGCGGGTGAAAGAGGGAGCAGCTGACTATCGTTACTTCCCAGAACCTGACCTACCACCATTTCACGTGAGCGATGACTGGCTAAATGATATTAAAGACTCACTACCAGAAATGCCAGCTGATCGTCGAGCACGTTACATTGAAAACTATGAATTACCAGAATATGACGCGCAAATTTTAACGCAATCCGTTGAAATGTCTGATTTCTTTGACGAAACCGTCGCAAACGATGCTGATCCTAAACAAGCATCTAACTGGTTAATGGGTGAAGTCTCTGCTTACCTAAACGATAAAGATTTAGAATTAGCAGATATTGAATTAACACCTGAAAACTTAGCTGGTATGATTAACCTTATCCAAGACGGTACGATTTCAAGCAAACAAGCGAAAAAAGTCTTCCGTCTATTAGCGGAAAAAGGTGGTAATGCCAAAGAAGTTGTTGAAAAAGAAGGTTTAGTTCAAATCTCTGACCCAGAACAACTCTTACCATTGATTACAGATGTTCTAGATAATAACCAACAATCAATCGACGACTACAAAGCTGGTAAGAAAAAAGCGACTGGATTCTTAGTGGGTCAAATTATGAAAGCCACTCGTGGCCAAGCCAACCCACAAGTTGTTAACCAATTATTGACACAAGAATTGGATAAACGCTAAGAAGACAAAGGAGTAGTGAGGAGAGGTTAAGTGCCTTTTCTCACACCCTAGTTGGGTTCAGAAACGCTGATTCGAAGCCTCTTCAGAAAAATCACTGGTTTCAAAAAGCGAAACTTCGTACTTTTTCTTTCAGATGTTCGAATCAGAGCGCGTTTCTTCACACCCTTTAGTTGGGTTCGTATCGCTAGACTTGACGTTCTTTCGCATTTCCCCTTTGTTTGTTTCACAAACTCCGGTTAAATGTCTCCAAGAAGTCAAGTCTAAACGGCGCTACCCACACCCTGTTTTAGTCGGGTTCAGAAACGCTGATTCGAAGCCTCTTCAGAAAAATCACTGGTTTCAAAAAGCGAAACTTCGTACTTTTTCTTCCAGATGTTCGAATCAGAGCGCGTTTCTTCACACCCTGATAGTCGAGCTCTAAAGCACAACCACGGCTGCGTTTCCCTAAAGAGCTCCTTCTCTCTTTCAGAGAGGCGTCGCTTTTAGGTCCAACGACCGTGGTTAAACGTGCTTTATCGTATCCTATATTTCATGGAGGGAATTTTGTTATGGCGAAAGTAGAAAGTTTTTCTTTAGATCATGATGCAGTGAAAGCCCCTTATGTTCGTATTGCTGGTCAAGAGCAAGGGCCTAATGGGGATAAAGTGACGAAGTTTGATTTACGATTTGTTCAACCAAATCAAGCAGCGTTACCAACCAGTGCCATTCATACAATGGAACATTTAATTGCTGCTTATATTCGTGATTATATGGATAACGTGATTGATGTCTCACCAATGGGATGTCGGACAGGTTTCTATATGATTACTTGGGGTGATCGTACAGTTGAAGAAGCAACTAAGGCGATTACTAAGACCCTTGAAGATTTAGTTAATAGTACTTGGGATGATGTTCAAGGAACCGAACGTCAAGAATGCGGAAACTACCGTGACCATTCACTATGGGCAGCTCAAGAATATGCCAAAGAAATTTTAGCCCAAGGATTCAGTATTGATCCGTTCGAACGTAAAAGTTTAGAAGACTAACCAGAAAAACCGCCAAGAGTCATTTCTGATACTCTTGGCGGTCTTTTTTGTTTATTAAAGTTCTCGTGTTCCGAAGAAAGCTACTTTATAAATAATTTCGGTCATTTCTTCTGGTGATTCTTCGCCACCATTCAATACCCATTGTTTAATGACATTACTGATTGCGCCACTATAAGCTTGAATGGCATATTTTGCAGGAATATTTTTATATTGTTCGACAATTTCTTCGATATCTTCTGAGTTTTCTTGGAGTAAAATACCGATGAGTTTATGTACAGCTGTTTCAAAATTCACATACGGCACTGTATAGAGTACTTGAATAAAATCAAACTCCGCATTAGCTTCAATAAAAATCTGATAGATAAGATCGTGGATTTGTTCGGTAGGGGTGTCTTTGACGAATTGATAGATATGATAAAGGGTATCTTGTTTTAGTTTGTCCATCAAATCATATTTATCTTCATAATGATGGTAGAAAGTCCCTCGATTTAACTCAGCAGTTTGGCAAATTTCAGTAACCGTAACTTCTTCAAACGGTTTTTGCTGGAGGAGTTTTGTAATTGCGTGTTTAATTTGTTGTTTACTTTTAGTTTGTCTTATTTGTACCAACGTAAAAACTCCTTTATAATAAGTATATTAGGTGTTCCTTAGGATATTTTGCTTCTTGCACTTATTTTTTATTTATCAATAACTAAAATAGACACTTTGTCCATTTTATTGTAGCATTACCCTAAGTCAACATCAAATAAATTTTATAGATAGGGTGATTAATGTGGCATATATTGAAGTTAAAAACTTGGCCAAACGTTATCAACAGGGAGATACCGAGATTGCGGCCAACGAAGATATTAACTTTGAAATCGAGAAAGGTGAATTAGTGATTATCTTAGGCCAATCCGGTGCCGGTAAATCAACGTTACTGAATATCATTGGTGGAATGGACACGAATGATGACGGAACCATTAAGATTGACGATATTGAAGTTTCCAAAATGGATTCGCATGAACGAACAGAATATCGTCGAAACGATATCGGATTTGTTTTCCAATCTTATAACTTGGTGGAAAACTTAACGGCCAAAGAAAATGTTGAATTAGCATCTGAAATTGTTGAAGATGCTCTAGATGCTGAAGAAGTATTAGAATCTGTTGGTTTAGGTGAACGGATTAATAACTTCCCAGCACAATTATCAGGTGGGCAACAACAACGGGTGTCTATCGCTCGTGCCCTTGCGAAACGTCCAAAACTATTGCTTTGTGACGAACCAACTGGAGCACTAGACTCAGGAACGGGTCAAAAAGTGCTTAAAACCTTGAAAAAAATGGCAGACGAACAAAATACCACCGTTATTATCGTTACCCATAACTCTGCATTAGCAGATATTGCGCATCGTGTGATTCGTATGAAAGATGGGACAATTTCTGAAATTGAAACAAACGATAATCCAGCTGATATTGATTCATTAGAATATTAGGAGGGGAGGTTCTATGTCAGATAAAAAAATCTATTGGAAAGACATGCGGCAAGCCTTTACTTCTTCATTAGGTCGTTTCTTATCTATTTTCTCATTAATGATGATTGGTGCGATTGCGCTTATCGCGTTAAAAGTGACAGGACCAAACTTGGAACAATCTGCCCAAAACTTTATTGATGATCAAAATATGTTTGACCTTGCTGTGATGTCAGAATATGGAATTACAGAAGACGATTTAGAGGATATTAAATCATTAGACGGGTCAACGGTTGAAGCCGGTTATTTTACCGACCTAACAGAAAAAGATACCACGAATGCGGTTCGGGTCTTTTCTAAACCAGATAAAATTTCTCAATTTGAAGTAATTGATGGGGAATTACCAAGCAAGGATAATGAAATCGCGTTAGCCCCAACTATGCAAGACGACTATGATATTGGTGATGAAATCACCTTTGAACAAATTAATGACAATAATCAAGATTTGTTGAAAGGCAATACTTATAAAGTCACCGGATTTGTGAATTCTTCTGAAATTTGGGATAACGAATCTATGGGTAGCTCCAATGCTGGATCAGGTGAATTATCTGGTTATGGTGTAGTGACTCCGGATGCTTTTGATTCCGAAGAATATACGATTGCTCGTTTACGTGTCGATGACTTACGTGGCAAGTTATATACTTCTGATGAATTTAGTTCTAAACAAAAAGACTTACAAAAAGAATTAGAGGACAAATTAGCCGATAATGGCGAACGTCGTCTAAACGATATTAAATCAGATATCCAAGATCAAATTGATGACGGAAAATCCGATGTGAAATCAGCGAAAAAAGAACTTAAAGATAATGAGTCTAAAATTAAAGACGCGGAATCAAAAGTTGAAGATGGTGAAAAAGCTGTCGAAGCTGGTTTAATTCAAGATCCAAATCAAATTTCTGAATTGGAAAAATCAAAAAAAGATTTGGATAAATCGAAAAAAGAATTTAATGACAAAAAATCAGATGCGGAATCTGAAATCAAAGACGCAGAAGCTGACATTGACGACGCTGAGAAAGAAAAAGATGATTTAGAAGAACCAGAATATACGGTTTACACACCAGCAACGATTCCAGGTTCTGATGGTTATAGTACGTATGACCATGCGGCAACTGCTATTTCATCTATTGGTAATATCTTCCCAGTCGTCTTATATATTGTGGCTGCGATGGTAACCTTTATGACGATGACACGTTTTGTCGACGAAGAACGTCAACACGCAGGATTATTCAAAGCCTTAGGATATACGAATAATCAAATTATTGCGAAATTCGTTCTTTACGGTTTAATTTCCAGCTTCTTAGGAACAATTGTTGGTATTTTAATTGGTAACTATTTCGTTGCGCCAATGATTGCAGATGTTATTTCGCAAACAACCGTAATCGGGGAAACCGATTTATTCTTCTACCCAACTTATATCATTATGACATTAGTTCTGGCGTTAATTTCTGCTGTGTTACCAGCTTACTTAATTGCTCGTCGTGAACTATCTAAAGAACCCGCATTCCTAATGCGTCCAAAACCACCAGTGACTGGCTCTAACATCCTACTTGAACGGATTAGCTTCATTTGGGAGCGTATGAGCTTTACGCAAAAAGTAACGGCTCGTAATATTTTCCGTTACAAACAACGGATGTTAATGACCATCTTTGGGGTGGCTGGTGCCGTTGCCTTACTATTTGGTGGATTAGGAATCCGGTCATCAATTGCTGGTGTTTCTGATAGTCAATTCGGTGAAATTTTCAAATATGACTTAATTGCGGTTGAAGCAGAGGATCCAAGTCAAGACGCCAAAGATGAAGTTGATGACTTGTTGAATAGTGACAGAGTAAAAGAAGATTTACCAGTCTACCAAGAAGCGACTTCTCAAAGTATTGATGGCGTGACGGATGACCAAGATGTCACGGTTATCGCAACAGGTAGTGACGACTTCGATCAATTTGTAAAATTACATGATCGTGACGATGATGAAAAAATTAATTTATCCGATGATGGCATTGTCATTAGCGAGAAATTAGCTGATCTTTATGATGTTGAACCGGGTGATAACATCACCTTTAAACTCGAAGATAAAGATGTTGAAGCAAAAGTGGCGGATGTGACAGAAATGTACACTGGACACTTTATCTACATGACGGATAACTATTATGAAGAACTAACCGACAAAGATTTTGATACCAATGCTTACTTGATTACCTTAGATAATTCTGATTCTGATGAAACCGAAGAACTTTCTGAAGAATTCTTATCACTTGATGGTATTCAAGGCGTGGTCCAAAATACTGGTCTTGTTAAAGTATTAGATTCTATTTCAGGACAACTAGAATCTGTTATGTTAATCTTAATCGTGATTTCTATCCTACTTGGTGTCGTTATTCTATATAACTTAACGAACATCAACGTGGCAGAACGTAAAAACGAATTATCAACTATTAAAGTTCTTGGTTTCCACTCTAAAGAAGTTACCATGTACATTTATCGTGAAACGATTATTTTATCGATTGTTGGTATTCTAGTTGGTTTAGTTGCTGGTCGTATCCTACATCTTGTCTTATTAGATGTGATTGGTAACGAAGAAATTATCTTCGACCCAACCGTTACGACCGAAGTTTGGGCAACCCCTATCATTGCGATTACGTTAATCATTATTGTTCTAGGCTTCTTAGTCTATAGACGAATGAAACGTATCAACATGTTAGATGCCCTATAATCAACCACTTAGACAAATATAAAAGGAGCTATGGCGTTAACGTCGTAGCTCCTTTTTACGTTGTGTGATAAATGTTGTCGTTAAATTAAGCGCGGAAGAAACGGTCATGTTGGTAGATAGGGTCGAAAGTTACGTTAATGCCTAAACGACGGAGAACCGTTTGATCTTCTTCAGGAAGGGTTACTGTTGAGTGGACTTCAGAACCGCGTAAGTTACCTAATTGATTCATCGCTTTAGCCGCATCTTGATTGGTTTTTGCAGTAATGGCTAGCGCAATTAAGATTTCGCTAGAGTGTAGGCGCGGATTGTGTGCGCCTAAATGATTCACTTTTAATCCTTGAATAGGAGTCACGTATTCTGGTTCAATCAAATGCACGTCTTTAGCGATACCCGCTAAGTTTTTAATTCCGTTAATGATGACCGCCGCAGTTGGCCCGAATAAATCAGATGTTTTACCAGTGACAATATCGCCATGTGGTAATTCCATCGCTAAGGCTGGGTTACCTGTCGCTTCTGCTTTTTGGCGGGCCACTAATGTGACTTGACGGTCCTCAGGAGAAATGCCTAAGTCATTCATTAGTAATTCAATTTTCTTAATGGCGGATTGGGGCACGCGGTCACGTTTGTAATCAGCGAGCGTTTGATAGTAGCGGCGAATAATTTCTTCCTTAGAAGCTTCAATCGCTGCTTCTTCATCCACAATAGAGAAACCGACCATATTAACGCCCATGTCAGTTGGTGATGCGTATGGGGATTTGTCCATAATCCGTTCAAAGGTCCGGTTAAGCACAGGGAAGACCTCAACATCACGGTTGTAGTTAACCGCTTGTTTACCGTAAGCTTCGAGATGATAAGGGTCAATCATATTCACATCATCTAAGTCAGCTGTAGCAGCTTCATACGCCAAGTTAACAGGGTGGTGAAGAGGTAAGTTCCATACAGGGAACGTTTCAAACTTCGCATACCCTGATTTAATGCCGCGTAATTGGTCGTGATACAGTTGAGAAATGCAGGTAGCTAACTTACCAGCACCTGGTCCTGGCGCAGTCACGACAATTAAATTACGTTCCGTTTCGATATATTCATTTTGTCCCATGCCATCAGGTGAGACAATATGATCGATAGCGGTTGGGTAACCTTCAATTGGATAGTGGAGATAAGATGGAATGTCATGTTTAGATAAGATTTGACGGAACGCTTTAGCAGCGGGTTGATTATTAAATTGAGTAATCACGACGGACCCGATATATAAGTCTAAGTTGTGGAAGGTATCAATTAAACGTAAGACTTCTTGGTCATAAGAGATGCCTAAGTCGCCACGTACTTTAGAGTGTTCAATTTGGTCGGCATTAATCGCAATGACAATTTCGACTTGATCTTTAAGTTCTTTTAAGAGCTTAATTTTATTATCAGGTTCATATCCAGGTAAGACACGAGCTGCGTGCGTATCCTCTAGCATTTTGCCCCCAAACTCCATATAGAGTTTGCCGTCGAATTGGTTAATTCGCTCTAGGATATGATCACGTTGTAAACTTAAATATTTATCAGAATCAAACGCTATTTTTTTCATCTGTCATCCCTCTTATCTCTTATTTTTACCTTAAACAGGTATTCATACATTAAGCTATCTTAAAAGATTTCCACTAATTACGCAAATAAAAATTTGTAAAGAATCATTAGGGAATAGGAGGAATCATTAAGAAACGATAGGAAATATGCTAGAATAAAAGCCAATAGAGAAGTAAGGAGTTTTAGTTATGGCAAAGCGTCAATTACCGGTGCATAAAAACGAACAACGAGACATCACAATTACCGATTTAACCTATGAAGGAATGGGAGTTGCCAAAGTCGATGGTTACCCATTATTTATTGCGAATGCTCTCCCAGGAGAAACCGCACGTATTCACGTCATGAAGGTCGGCAAAAAATTTGGTTTCGCCAAAGTCATTGAACGATACCAAGACAGTGAAGACCGTGTCCCTTTACGTGATGAAGATGGGTTACGAACAGGAACCATGGCGCTGCAACATATGACTTATGACGCGCAATTATCCTTTAAACAAAAAACAGTGCAAGATAGTTTAGCAAAATTTGTGTCGTTACAAGATGTGGATGTGAAGCCGACTCTAGGAATGTCAGATCCATGGGCTTATCGAAATAAAGCACAAGTACCGATTGGTCAAGATGACCAAGGACGCTTGTTTACCGGTTTTTTCCGTAAAAATAGCCACTCATTAGTTCCAATCACTAATTACCAAATTCAATTACCAAAAATTGATGAAATGCTACAAACGGTGATTCAAATTTTAAATGAATATAACCTCACCGCTTATGATGAACAGACCCATCAAGGCCTCATCCGCCACCTAGTGATTCGTCAAGGGTATCATACGGATGATGTCATGATAATTTTAGTCATTAATGGTGACGAACTACCTCACCAAGCAGCGATTACCGAAGCCATTGTGGCGCAAATTCCAAACTTAGCCTCATTAATCGTGAATCATAATACACGGCGGACGAATGTGATTTTAGGTCAAGAAGAAACCTTATTATATGGAGAGCCGTATTATCGCGATCAAATGCTCGGGTTAGATTTCATGATTTCTGCGAAAAGCTTCTTCCAAGTCAATACGCCTCAAGCGGAAGTGTTATACCAACAAGCTTTGGAGGTAGGTGACATCCAAGCAGATGATGTCGTCATTGATGCCTATTGTGGAATTGGATCAATTTCGCTCTGTCTGGCTCAACGCGCAAAACATGTCTACGGTGTTGAAGTTGTATCAGATGCGATAGAAATGGCGCAAGCGAACGCTAAAATGAATAACTTAGGTAATGTGACCTTCGTTGCTGGTAAAGCGGAAGATGTTATCCAAGAATGGCAAGCAGCAGGTATCGAACCCAATGTGGTCGTTGTTGACCCGCCACGCAAAGGACTTGCGTCAACCTTTACCGACACTGTCATTGAATTAGCGCCTGAGAAGATTGTCTATGTTAGCTGTAATCCCGCAACATTAGCGCGAGATATGAATCGTTTGGTAGCAGCTGGTTACCATGCCGAAACGGTTCAACCGGTCGACCTCTTCCCACAAACACCGCATGTGGAATGTGTGACGTTGTTGATGAAGAATCGCTAGAAGTATAAAGAATCAAATATAATGACGAAGCAATCAATAGAAAAGTCGTGACAATAAAATGAAAAAATTAAGTTTGACGCTAGCTAAAACGCTCATCTTCTTCATTATTTGGGCAATACTAGCAAGTGTCCTTCCGATTCCTCAAACTACTAATGATGCGATTTGGCGCTTTTGGGCAGAGGTAATGCCCTTTGTCGCTATTGTCGGCTTGACAGGTGTCTTTTGGTTAATGGAACGTCGGAAACTACCTTTATATTTAACGTCTCATCCCATAAAAAATACCCTTTATGGAATAGGGCTAGGAAGTGTTTGGATAGGCGTCGTCATTGCCTTATTAATGGTGACAGGTAAGATGACAATCGGTAACCAGCAACCGGTGACGATGCTTTGGTTATGGCTGGTGTCAGCGTTTATTAATACGGTGATGCAAGAGTTACTGGTTCGTGGGTATTTATATCAACTATGGAAAAATAATTATTCCTGGCCAATAGCAGTAGTGATTTCGACGGGATTGTTTACACTTATGCATGGTGGCGCATTGGGAGCAGGGGTGATTCCTGTTCTTAATATTGTGACGATGAGTCTGATGATGACAGTGATTTTAGAATACTCTTCCTCATTAATGGCTCCAATCATGATGCATTTTATATGGAATAGTGTCGGTGGCATTATATTAGGCAGCGTATCGTTGGCGGATGATTATCCGCATCTCTATCAAACGATATTGACAGGAAACGATTTATTATCAGGAGGCGTCCTTAAGATGGAGGGTAGCCTTATAGTCCTGCTAGTGAATGTTTTATTCATTGTCTATTTCGGCTATTTCATCCAAAAACAACGGACTTAATGATGACATCAAAAAAGACTGGCTCTTTGTAGTGACCTCGCAAAGTTGTAAAGAACAACTTCTGAGGCAGTACATTTTGCCAGTCTTTTTCTGTTAAGCTTGAATTTTTTCGATATGGTTTTTCGGTCCAATAACTAACATATAATCTTCAGGTTGAATAATATAGTTAGGGTCAGGGTTGATATGACTATAAGTGTTACTTTTAATTGCAATAACATTTAAGTCATGGTTTTGACGTAAGTCTAAATCATCTAACCGTTTATTAACCCATTTTTGTAGCGGTTTAATTTCGGCAATCGCATAATCCACTGAGAAATCCATATAGTCGAAAATATTATCATTCGTCAGTTTTTTCGCTAATCGAATAGCTGATTCACTTTCAGGAATAATCGTGCGATCGGCACCAATTTTAGTTAAGATTTCCGCATGGAGTTGGTCTTTGGCTTTGACAATCACTTGATTAACGCCTAGTTTTTTGCAGACAGCTGTTGAGAGAACCGCCGCTTCGAAGTTAGAGGCAATCGCAATAATCGCTGTATCGAAATTTCCCACGCCAGCAGATTTTAAATTACTTTCGCTCAAATGATCAATATAAATCGCATGAGTCACTACCTTACTCATATCATCAACGGTTTCTTCATTATTATCAATGAGTAAAACGTCATACCCTTCACGCGTCAATTCTGTGGCGCAGGCCGCACCAAAGCGCCCACACCCAATCACAACAAATTGTTTCATAATATCTCCTATCCAATCATAATATCTTCATGTGCTTCTTTATATTCTTTCGGATGTTTATTACTTGATAAGCCGAATAAAATCGTTAAGGAACCGACACGACCAATGTACATTGTTAAAATAATTAAGAGTTTTGAAATGGCTGAGAGGCTACTTGTAAAGTTTCGACTCAAGCCCACGGTCGCAAAGGCAGACACGACTTCATAAATGACCTCTAAGTAACGTGCATTTTCAACCATCAAAATAATAAAGGTAACTAATAATACCCAAACTAAGGAAATCATCATCAAGGCAATGGCTTTTTTCACCGTGGTCCAACGTAGGCGACGGTGGAAAACTTCGATTTCTTCATTCCCCTTAATTTCGGATAAGGCGACGATAATCAATAAGGCAAAGGTCGTGGTTTTAACCCCACCACCTGTTCCGGCTGGTGATGCCCCGACAAACATGTTGAAAACAGATAAGGCGCTGGAACTATCAAGTAATGCGGTTTGACTAATCGATTGGAAACCAGCTGTTCTTAGCGTTGACGCTTGGAAGAACGCATTTGATAACTTGTCACCAACTGAAAGAGACGCTAACGTTTCTGGATTATGATACTCTAACACGAAAATTAATAATGTGGTTAGACCGAGTAATAATCCAGTAGTAGTCATCACGATTTTAGAATGTAAGGACAGTTTTCGGAAGTGGAAATGATTTTCCATCAAGTCGGTCATCACTGTAAAACCGAGTCCTCCCAGAATAATTAAGACGCCGATGACAGTCAGTAGAAAAGCATCCGTATTAACATCAATTAAGGAATTCGCGCCAATCAAATCGAATCCCGCATTACAGAACGCCGAGATCGAATGGAAAATACCATAAGCAATGCCTTTTGCTCCGTACATTGGAATGAAGCGGAACATCAGTAAGATGACCCCGACAAACTCAATCATAAATGTATACACTAAGATATGTTGAATTAATCGCACCAATCCGCTCATCGTTAAGCTGTTGGTTTGTTCCTTAATGATGAGCCGATTTTTTAGACTGATTTTGCGCCGTAAGACTAAGGCCAATAAGCTCGCAAAAGTCATAAAACCAAGCCCTCCCACTTGGATTAAACTAATAATGATGACTTTGCCGAACGTGGTCCAAGCTGAAAAGGTTGGCACCGTGACGAGTCCCGTGACACAGACAGCCGAAGTAGACGTAAACAAACAGTCCAAATACGTCACATCAGGTGCTTGTTGACTAATCGGCAACGCTAATAGGAACGAACCGATAAGAATTAAGATAAAAAACCCCAAGAGTAATACTAAGGGTGGGTTGTTTTCTAAATAATGTTTATAAGTTTTCATGAAGCAAGCGTACACCACTCCAACGCGAAAGTAAATAAAGATAATTGTTAAATTTTACTAGAAAATGATGCGATGAAAACGTCAGATAGAAATGATGGACAATTCTTGGTCCCACACGAAATTTACGTTAAGATGGATAAAAGCTTAAATGAGGAGATTATAATGAATAAACAAGCGATTTTAACCTATTTAGATGACCATCAAATTCCCTATGAATTGACCGAACACGAACCCGTCTTCAGTATGGAAGAAGTTTTTGCTATTGACATGCCTTATCCAGAAGGCAATGCAAAAAACTTGTTCGTACGGGACAAGAAGAAACGGCATTATTATTTAATTACGGTAAAAGGCGAAAAACGCGTCGACTTAAAGAAAATTCGTGATGAATATGGGACGACGAAATTAAGTTTTGCCTCAGCCGATGATTTAGAACAATTATTAAACTTAAAGCCAGGTGAAGTATCCCCATTCGGTCTATTAAATCCCCATGACACCGATATTACCTATTTTATGGATGAGGAGCTCTTCAATGGTATTGGAATGACAGGTGTGCATCCTGGTGTGAACACGTCGACGGTTTGGTTAAAAACCACGGACTTAGAGCAACTCATCGCTGATAATGGGATTCCGGTTCAACGCATTGCCATCTCATAACGATCAAAAAGGAGGAAACGATTGAACGTTTCCTCCTTTTAACCTAATCAAATTAATCTTCTATATTTAAGTCAAACCCTTGATTTTTCACGACTCGTAACAATTCATTACGTTTCTCATTAGGATTTTCAACTTTACGAATAATTTGTTTCGTATACGAATCCGACCGTTGATTTTTTTGTCGCGTATCATAGTAATGAGTCATTTCTTCATCATATGGGGCTAAATCCGCTAAGATATCCTCTGAATGCGGATAACCATTTTCGCCTACTTTTAAGTCTGATGGCATTCGCGGTTTTAATTCGGGATCGTCATCTGGATAACCGAAAATCACGCCTAAAATTGGGAAAGTCAGTTCCGGTAAGTCTAAAATATCAATCATTCGTTGAGAATCATTTAAAACGGATCCTAAGAAAGTCGCTCCTAAGCCAAATGATTCAATCGCGGTCGTTAAATTTTGCGCGTTTAAATAAGCATCGGCCACCCCTTGGAAGAAGACATTCATACTACGGTAATCGTCGCCGTCACTGCCACTCGCTTGAGCGATTTACTTCATTCGATAAGCATCCACTAAGAAAATAAATAACTCAGGGGCTTTCGCGATATAGGCTTGGTTGGACACTTCAGAAATTTGTTGTTTCTTATCATCGTCGGTGACGCGAATCACAGACGCGGTTTGAAGTCCGTTTGATGTCGCGGTACGGTTCATCACCGTTAATAAATGGTCCATCAGTTCGTCTGGAATGGGTTTATCTTGGAAGAAAAGAATCGTCCGATGATTTAATTGATGATTAGTTGTAAAATTTGAATCCATAATAACTCCTTTCAATTTTGCTTACTTATGATTAGTGTAACATAAGTGAGGAGAATCTTCGTTTAAAGTGACTAAGTCTCTAATTAATCGGTCGGGACCCTGCAATAAGTTCTTATCAATTCATTATAAATAATCATGATAATGAAAACCGTGATTTAATATATTAATTACGAGAAACCGTCATCTTTAAGTTTAAATGATAAAATTCACAAGATACAAAATTGTATTATTATACCGGTTCCACACTTAAAAAGTCACAAATTTGAAGAAAGTGTTTATAAAGAAGAAAAAGTAAGAAAAGGTTAGAAATCCCGTGATATCAATAACAATTCTAATTTAAATTGTCAGAAGATTGTTGAATTGTGATTTTTTATGAAGAAATCGTGACTTTTTGTGTCAATTTTTAATTGACTTTGCTGTCTATACTTGGCTTAATGGTATTATTAGTAAATTAATCATTGTTATTTGAATGATTTAGAGCATAACTTTTACTAAATGGAGGAATAAAATGAATTTAAGTAAAAATAACTTAAGTGAACGCCAACGTCGTAACTTACAAAAAATTACAAAATATGGAATTCGTAAATTGAGTATAGGTGCAGCATCTGTTGCCTTATCTTCACTCTTTTTTTTAAATGCTGGAACAGTTCAGGCTCAAGAAGTCGGACCATCACTAGAAATCGATGAAAGAGCGAACTTAGAAGCAAATATTGCTGAATCCCCAAGTCAAGAACAAGTGTCAGAGACTTTGAAAGAGAATGTTAATGAAGTAGAAGAAACTGAAAAACCAAATGAATCTTCAGAAATTGTTTCTCAAGAGCATGAGACTCAAATTGATAAGAATGAAAATCAAATTAGTGAGGAAACATCAAAAGTAGCTGAAGAATCTACTCAAGAAGTATCAGAAAGTTCAGACGATCAATCAGTAGAAGAAACAAGCACTGAAGAATCGAAAGCTATTGATACTCCGGACATTCATCAAGATAAACAATCTGAAGATACTGTAACAACAAAAGTCACAGAACCTACTCAGGAGTCCTCAGTTGAAGAAACCGAAGAAGCTGTTGAGGAATCACAAGCACCAGAAGTTGAAGAAACATCTGGAATACAAGAAAATGAAAAAATTGAAGAAGTTAAAGTGATTCAGGAAAAAGATGAAGATAGATTTTCTGGATTAGATGGCAAAACATTGAACACTACTTTATCTACGGAAGATATCGATGTGCCAGAAGAGTTTAAAGAAAAATTTAATAAATCAGAGGATAAAGAAGGTTATATAGAAAGCTACGTAGAAAAAGCTTACGGTTCTGAAATGGCTAAGAATTTATCTAATGATTTAGGAGAAGTAGACTTTGATGAATTAAATAATCAACAGGCATATAAAGCAATGCTGGATTTAACCCTAAATCAAAGAACCACACCGGAATCTAAAGCAGTAACTACATTCTCGACTGCTGCTACTACTCAAGCGTCGTCTATAGAAGACCTAAATGCAACATATGAAGGAATCGGTGCAGTATCAACTAATAATAGTATACCAGCTTATTATACAGTAGATGTAGTTGATAATGGTGATAGTTTGACTTATAAAGTGAAATATCGTGTGGATTCAGGAAGATCACATGATATGGATTTAGTGGGGTTTCAATTTGGTGATGCTTTTGATGTACCGGACCAGATTCAAGTTAATGGTTATTTTGTTGAAAGGGAAGACTTCGATCCTTCACAACTAAATAGCACGATGAGGAGATATTATGAAAATCGTACGGGTGCTTTTGCCCCTATTACTGGATACTTACAACAAGGTGCTCGCACAGGCACTCCCGCAGGATACGCATTAACTACCCCTAGGTCTAAGAATACCTTTAATTATGTAGATTGGATGCTGGAGTTTACTGTCCCTATTACAGACAGAGAAGCAGATACAACGTATCGTGGTTATATTCCAATGTATTCTACAGGTACTAGTAACGATTATGATAGTTATTGGAATTATTTTCACGATCAAGACCTGATTACTAATGAAAATAACTCTGGGCCTGAAAATCCTGATATAAATTTTGATAAAGAAATTGTAACAGAACAATATGAAATTCCTTATGAGACAGTATATACATTATCTGAAGATGTACCGTACGGTGAAGAGCTTGTTATTAAAATTGGTGTGAACGGTACTGGACAACGTGTGATTCAAAAGACAAGTTACAATGGAGAATTAATTGGTCAATTTGAATTGGAGAATTCAGTTCTTACTAATCCAGAAGCAGAGGTTATTGCTTTAGGTATTGGCGGATTGAGAGGCCAAGACGGTGAAAACGGTCAAGATGGTCGTTCAATCACTGCAGTTACTGAACCAGGCGAACAAAATGGCCGAACAGGTACATGGATACGTATTTATGAAGTAAACCCAGATGGCTCACCCGGTGACTTAATAGAAGAGAGCTTCGTCGCTGACGGTGTAGACGGACAGACTCCGAATATCGAAGTTGTACCAAGTGAAGA
>NZ_FWXK01000005.1 GCF_900176325.1 Aerococcus suis
GGATGTTATCCCCCACTTATAGGTAGATTCCTTACGTGTTACTCACCCGTTCGCCGCTAACGTCAAAGGTGCAAGCACCTCGTCGGTTCGCTCGACTTGCATGTATTAGGCACGCCGCCAGCGTTCGTCCTGAGCCAGGATCAAACTCTCATGAAAGTTTTTCACGAGCTGTTTGCTAGCTCATTTTATTGCTGACTTATTTATAGTAGTTCTCACTACTTTGAATTGTTTGGTTTATCGATTGTTATCGATTCCCTACACAAATTGGTTCGTCTTCTTTGTTCAGTTTTCAAAGGCCTATATCGCTGCTATTTGATGCAACTTTTATAGTATGTCATGCTTTCAATCGAAAGTCAACACTTTTTTAAAAAGTTTTTTGCTTTCTCTCGAAAAACACAACTATTTAATAATAATATCGTTAGCAACAAGTGTCAAGAACTTTTTTAAAAGCTATAAATCATTTGCGCCGATAGATAGTATTATATCTGCTCTTAAATTTATTGTCAACATTCTAATTAAAATTATTTTTAAACCCTGTTTTTTTATAGCTGTAATATAATTGAGTGACTGTTCCACCCCATATGATGATAAGCATCATCACAATATTCGGCTTAAATAATCCCAATATTGTCGCGAGAAAAGCCGGAACTCCTAACGCTAATCCAACAATATTCATAGTAGCTTCGAAATTATAAATGTCCCAACGATGAGAGATGACAATTCTTCTAAAGAATGACCCAATGATAAATAATCCGCCAATTCCAAAAATCAAAAAAACCAAATGGCGTCCAAATAAAAAAATCATTTGCTTATTAGACTGATAATCATTGACTACCGCTCTATCTAAAGCGTTAATAAAATCTTCACTTGAATCCAGATGTTTATCCCAATCTTTAGGAAAGCTAGCTGAGTAACGTTTATCATAATCAACTTGAATAGTAAATCCTTCTGGCACTAGCAATATAACATTTTGATGATCTTCTAAAAGATTACTGACGTCATCAGCAGGAGGCATCACACTAACAATTAAATTTTCGGACTGATATTGCTTAGTTTGCGTTTCATCTCCTAGACCTCTTCCTTGTTTGGGGGCATGTTTCAATTGATTGAGTGCCTCTCTAGGAACAGATGATGAAATTTCTTGAAATTGATGGGATTCTTCTATAGTGGAAAGATTTGTAAAATGAATAGTCATCGGTACTAACCAAATTAGTGTCCATATCAAAAAAATAACACTCATCTTTACCCACGAAAATGATTGATGGTTCTTAAAAATTCGTTGAGGATGAAATATAGATGTGATGTATGTCCATAAAAACATAAGTAACCCTCCTGCTTCTTTTCTTACCAATTATACGAAAATAACTACCGCTATGCTATACTACATTAAAAGTCAGGAGGAATACTAATGGATAAAAAAATCGCAGTTATCGGTACTGGAAATATGGGAAAAGCTATTATTCAAGGTTTAGTATCACATTCAAACGATTCCCTCAATAGTATTACGGCTTCTACACGAACAGATCAAGAAGCCCAAAATATCCAGGAAGAATTTGGCATTAACGTATTTACTAATAATCAATTAGCAGCTAAAAATTCTGATATTATTATATTAGCAGTTAAACCATATCTTTTAGAAGAGGTTATTACAGAAATAATCCCAATCATTTCACAACACACTTTAATCATTTCGATTGCAGCCGGATTTACTATCGGTCAAGCTGAAGAATTACTTGGCGGTAATCAACCTTTTATCCGCGCTATGCCAAACTTAGCCGCTCAAGTTGGCGAAAGTATGACTGGAATTGTCGAAAATAGTAGCTGTTCTGACACTGATATCAATGATGCCATCATCATTTTCAATGCCATCGGTCGTACTGAAATGGTGACAGAAGACTTGCTACACGCCGTCATTGGTGTATCTGGTTCAAGTCCTACATTAGTTTTTATGTTAATCCAAGCTATGGCGGATAGCGGTGTTGCCAATGGATTAACGCGAGAACAATCCCTTAAATTAGCGACGCAAATGGTTAAAGGCTGCGCTACTTACTTAGAACAAAGCGATACTCATCCAGAAAAATTAAAAGATAATGTTTGTACGCCAGGTGGTACTTCTATCCAAATGGTTTTAGAAGCTGAGAAACAAAACTATCGGCATACCATACAATCTGCTATCCAAGCCGGAATTGATAAATCCAAAGAATTATCCAAATAATAAAATAAACCTGACCTTAAGTACCATCAAATTACTTAAGATCAGGTTTTATTATTGATGTTTTTTCTGACATTCTGGACATAACCCATATAATTCTAAGCGATGTCCATACACTTGATAACCTGTTTGTTTTTTCGCTACTTCTTCCACTTCAGTAAGACGAGGGTAAAAAACATCCTTAATTTGTCCACATTCTTCACAGATTAAATGATAATGATTTTCTAGTAAATAATCATAATGTTTCGCCCCATCATGATAGACCAACTCTTGAATCATCCCATTTTTAACCAATAAATTAATGGTATTATAGACAGTTGCCAAACTTAATTCATCAAACCGTGGCTTTAATTTTTGATAAATTTGTTCCACAGTTGGATGTGTTTTCGTTTCAATAATATATTTTAAAATCGCTCGCCGTTGATTCGTAATTCGGACCCCTAAGTGACGTAATTTTTCAATATTATTGTCCAAGTGTTCAGCTAAAACTGATGGACTTGCTTTCATCATTATCACCCATCTTTCTGTTTAAATTCTCTCATTAATTCTCTTTAAACTCAATATCAAAACTCTTTTAGAAGAATTATTAAAAGTTTACCTTTTTTGACTGATTATTTTTGCATATCATAGTATCATATATCATGACAGAAAAATTTGGAGGTATTGCAAAAATGAAACTTGGCGCACGCATGTTAAAAACCGGAATTGGTGTCGCCCTCACAATATTAATCGCTCAGTGGTTACCATTTGTGCAACCTGTGATGCCAGGGCTAACTGCAGTTATTGGTCTACAACAAACTCCTAAGCGATCATTAAATACATTCTTTCAACGAATGTTAGCCGCTTTATTTGGAGGTATCTTTGCCGTTTTCATGTATTATTTCTTCGGCAATAACCCTCTAATCATCGGAGTCACTATTACCTTATTTATTGGTATTATGAATGCTCTTAAAATGCAGAACGTTATTACCTTAGCATGTATTGCTATTGTTGTCATTATGTTAGCTGATCGAGATGTGATGATTCATAGTGCGGTAGCTCGTGTCATTGAAAATATGCTTGGTGTTTTTGTAGCTATGATTGTTAATATCTTTATTTTACCACCAAAATACGATACTGCACTGTATGAAAAAATTAATATTACTACCACAGAAATATTAATTCGTCTGCGTGCCATCCTAAGAAAAAATGGAGAATATTCTTCCCTAACTTCTGATATTAATTGGGCTGAATCTCGTGTCTCTTCTATTGAGACACAATATCAATTATTAATGGATGAGCAAGTTTGGCAAAAATCAAAACGATTAGGACTAAAACGAAAAATTGTTGTCTTCAGATCATTCATAACAGCACTAAAAGAAGCCTTAACGTTATTAACGATTATTCATTCGCATACGAATCAAGTCTTCCAACTACCATATGAACTGCGTTATCGAATTAGAGAACGAATTGAAACGTTATGTGCGGCTCATGAACAAATTTTTCTTAAATTTGATGGTCGAATTTCAGCTGAAGAGGTGAACTTCTTTAAATCTACAGTGGAATTTCGCCAAAAACTATTAGACAACATTTATTTAGAATCACAAGTCATGCAAGGGGCATCAAGAGAAGATTACGAACGTAGTAATACGCTAATGCTTATCAATAGTGCAATGATTAATTATGAAGAAGCACTTATTCACTTAAATACATTAGTGCGTAGTTATCGACTACACCACGAAGAAGATAATTACCAAGCAGATAGCTTAGAAGGTCGTCCATAAATCAAATCGACTTCCACTACAAATGGCCCTTATTTATATAATGCAACAGAAAAGGCGATGCACCGCATCGCCTTTTTCTATCCTTGTGGAACCTCTTCTCCTGTCGCGTTATTTCCGCTAGAATCTGTCATACTATTATCAGTTGACTCACTCGTTTCATTAGTCATATCTGATTGATTTTGAGCCGCTTCTTCTTGACGAGCAGCCTCTGCCGCCGCTTCACTTTCTGCTGCCGCTTGTTCTTCTGCTTCACGTTGAGCCGCTTCCTCTTGTGCTCTTGCTTCAGCTTCCGATTCAGCAGCTTGACGTTCAGCCTCTGCTTCTGCTGCCTGACGTTCAGCCTCTGCTTCTGCTGCCTGACGTTCCGCTTCTGCTTGACGCTCTGCTTCTAGAGAGACTTCCTGTTCAGCTTGCTCTTCTGCTTCTTTTTCCTGTTCTTGTTTTATCGCATCAACATCACCATTATCTCCGCCGAATCCGGTAGTCGCATCTATCGTTGTTTCTGCCAATTGTTCAGCAATATTATCGATAATCAACTGTTTTCCTTCGCTTGTCCACTGACTTTCTTCGGTTAACTCATGGTCATTTAAAGCATCACGAACATCATAAACGTTCATATATTTTTCTTCTAAATAGGCTTTTTCTTGATTAATATATTCGTTATAGTCGCTATCAACGGATAGCTCTTCATCTTGTTCCGGTAAAACTTGCCACACAATTAAAGCATCAGGATTTGCCTGTCTTTGCTCTTCATAGATGCTTTGTAAGTGATCTAAATGATCATCAATGCTAACATCTGCACGATAATCAGCGCCAGAAAATGTCGGCAATAAAACCAATTCAGGTTGTTCTTCATTAACCATCTCTGTCCACTGACTATCCAACAACTCAGCAGTTGTCACCTCATTATAATTAAAAGCCTCAAGAGCTGCTTCACTTAATCCTTTGTCTTTAAGAGATGAGATGATGGCGTCCGTATCCCATTCATCACCACCAAACGTATGAAGCCATTCAATTTTTGGCGTCTGATCATTTTCATTAGCGACATATGCTAAATAGGTCAAAGCATTCGTTTCTTGACGTTTATCAGCAAAACCTTCAATATCTAAATTAGATTTACTGTTTCTTGATTGATTATGAGTATCAATTTGAACATTGCGATAGTTTTCTTTTTCATTTGCTAAGTGGTCATTTTGTTTTGAGCGATTATAAAAATAGCCACCGACTACCGCTAAGAGTGCTAATATAATCCCTACAGTGATTAAGATAGGCTTTTTGTCTCTTTTCATTGTTCCACTCCTCGAATAGAAATCATTTTGCTTTTATTTTACCATATCATGAACTGCTTTTCCTCAAACAAATAGACTTAATAAAGGCAAAACCATGCTTTTTTATACCAGGTATGCTATAATAATTGAGGTTTCAGTACGTACTGACTAGAAAGTAGGAATTGTGATGAATCATCCCAAAGAAGGACAATACATCACAGTCAAAAGTTATAAACATGATGGCTCTTTACATCGTACCTGGAGAGATTGTATGGTCCTAAAAACGAGTGATGAAAGTATTATTGCTTGTAATGACCATACTTTAGTTACAGAGTCAGATGGTAGACGCTGGGTAACTCGTGAACCTGCATTACTATATTTTCATAAAAAGTATTGGTTTAATATTGTTACTATGATTCGTCCTAAAGGAATATCCTACTACAGTAATTTAGCTTCCCCCTTTGTACTTGATGAGGAAGCTTTAAAATATATTGATTACGATTTAGATATTAAGGTGTTCCCTGACGGAAAGAAACGTTTACTTGATGTCGACGAATATAAAGATCATCGTGCATTAATGGGGTATTCACCAGAAATTGATTCAATTTTAAAAGCGAATGTTAAGGAATTAGTTCGCTGGATCAATGAAGGAAAAGGCCCCTTCTCACAAGCTTATGTTGATATTTGGTATGAACGTTATTGTCAACTGACTTATCGACGCAAAAAACATTAATATCGAAAAAGACTGTGGTGTAAAAAGACCGAGAAAGCTCTCGGTCTTTTTTATTTATCTTTATCAAACTGATTATTTAAATATGCTTGGAAAACCTGCCAAATTTTCATTTGGACAGTAGGATAAGCATAATCATTGGGACGATTAGGTATAATCCAGGCTTGATTATTATTTTTCAAGTATTCTTCTGGCTGATTCTGCGTTGACTTCAGATAGGCGAGATAAACATTGATATGCCAAATTTGATGAGAAAAGACATGTTTTACTTGACCGATTGGTTGTTTCATCACAATTGGATCAATCGCATAGTTTTCCTTTGTCTCTGCAACCATATGTTTGACAGCTTCTGATGCATTGACTTCTTTTGGTTCTTCAATTAAGGGGACTGTCCATAATTGATTTAACAGTTTTTCATCCGTTCGCTTCTTGATCAACACTTTGCCATCGGTATTTTGAATAATAAGGGCATCATAATAATGGGGTTTCGCCTTTTTCTTTTGAGATTTTACTGGAAACTCATCTGTTCGCCCTGCTAATGTGGCTAATGTAAATCCTTTTACTGGACTACCTTCAGGATTTGGCCGTTTGGCACTCTCATAACTACTTCCCAAATCCATAATGGCTTGATTGAAATCTCCAGGATAATCCTTTGAAATCACATATTCCCCTATCTTTTCAAATATTTTTCGATTTTTTGCTTTAGCAATATCGGCCGAAATACCAAATAATCGAGAAAAAACTCGCATCGCATTGCCATCAATTGCTGGTTTAGGCAAATCAAAAGCTATAGAGCCAATTGCCCCTGCTGTATATGGGCCAATGCCTTTTAATGACAAAATATCTTCGTAAGTATTAGGAAAAACACCGCCGAAATCTGTTTGTATTTGGTTAGCAGCCACTTGCATATTACGAACACGTGAATAATAACCGAGTCCTTCCCACGCTTTCATCAATTTACCTTCATTCGCATCCGCTAAATCAGCAATCGTCGGAAATAAATTTAGGAACCGATTATAATATGGAATAACAGTATCCACTTGGGTTTGTTGGAGCATAATTTCTGAAATCCAAATATGGTACGGAGTTTTATCTTGTCTCCAAGGTAAATCCCGCTTTTCTTTATGATACCAAGTCAATAATTGTTTTTGGAACGCTTCATTGGTCTGCGTCCCCCACACTTGGACACCATATATAATTGGTCCTAAATCACTAATCTCCGAATGATTCAGCCACTCACTAATTTCAATTGATTGGTTTTCAGTTGAATGTTGGTTAGTCATTGGTCCCCTTCTCTTCTAAATAACGATTAATTTCATCAATATCATAGCCTTTTTGCATCAGTTTTCCTTTAACTTTAAACGTTCTTTCTTTATCAGTTAACTGACGATGTTTCCGCCATAATTTGTCTGCTTCTTTATGTAATGCTTGATGCTCAATACTTAAATCATCAGTTGATTGTTCAATACGTTGAACAACGTCATTCACCATATCATGATTATATCCTTTGCTTAAGAGATGCGTTTTCACTCGTTGAACACTGTCTCGAACAGAATGCTTCCGAATTTGCTTATCAAAGTATTTTTCACCCATGGAATAGGCATTTCCCCATTCTTGATTGGTATCAAACTCAGTCAATACATCTTGAATTAAATCATCACTTAATCCTTTTTTCCGTAAGTCACGAGCAATCACGCGAGAGCCTTTTTTCCCAGCTCGCATTTCAGTTCTTACATAACTACGGCCATAATTATCATCGTCAATCAGATGAAGATTAGTTAATTTATTGATAGCAAAGTGTATCGCATCTTCAGAAAAATCTTGCTCTTGTAACTTCTCATTGACCTCTTTCTTGGAACGTAATTTATGCATTAAATAGTTTAACCCCACTTGATACGCATAATCACAATGATCATAAGTTTTTATTTGGTTTAATAGCTCTTCATCGATTAATTGGCCTTTAGATAGAGCAAAATGGACTAGTGTCGCTTCTCCAATCCCGATAGCAAATTGGCCATCAATAAATAAATTGAAACGTTGCTTATTTTTCTGCACAGCAATGGCGGTAAGTCTACCTGCCTTCATAATCGTTGGTTCATTCGTATCTGCGCCATCATTTTTATTTTTTTTCAATTGTTGAGCTTTTTCTAATAGCTGATTAGCTTCATTTGTCGTTGAATGAGTTGTCGATTGGTTAGCTTTTGAATAGCGACGTTTTCTTGAAACTTGTTGGTTATTCTTATTTTCAATATCACTAATTCGGGCATGATTGTCTGTATCAGTTGCATCGATTTCGCTAAGTCGTTGATATTTTTTCACCATCGCCTTTCCTCCTTGGCCACATAGTATAACATAAAATAATATTACATCGTTGACTGTGTGATAACAGATACGTTTTTAATAGTGTAAGCTATCCGGAAGCCTACAAAATATAAAAAGAGAGGGACATATCATGAAAATTTTTGAGTCTGCTAAGTTACAATTAATTTCAGAAGATTTGGAAACGAATAAGAAGCGTACATTAACATTAAACAATCTTGATTTAGAAGCCACAACGGAAGATATTTTAGCCATTAAGAACACCTTAGATGGTCTCATTATCGATAATATTTCTCAGGTAATTAGTGTTGAACGTCATATTCATCAATAGGAGGTTTATATTATGAATGAAACCACTGTCTTTGAATTACAATTTAAAACTGAAGATAACAAAAATAAAACCATTAGTTTACGTCATGCCAAACCTGATATAGATGCCACAAGTGCTCAAAAAGCTTTAGAAAACATCATCGCTACTCAAGCATTTAAACAAGATAATATTCAATTGTTTGCTAAACCTGTAGGCGCTCGCTATGTGACAAGACAAGTTGATACAGTTTATGCAGTATCTAACCCTGAAGACTAATAGCTAAATAAAGGACTCGAGAGTAAATTAAACTCTCGAGTCCTTTATTATTAATCTCTTATAAATCAATTGACATGTGTAACGTACCACCTACAGAGCCAACAATTTCTTCAAGTGTACTTAAACTAATATTTTGTTGTTTAGATTCCACACGAGAAATATAGCTTTGCTTGCGGCCAGAGATCTCAGCTAACTGAGCTTGTGATAAATTCTTAGATTGGCGTATTTTTAGTAAAATCTGCGATGATTTATCAGTTGCACGATCTCTTGCAGCCTGTTTATCAATGCGAGCTCCTCCATTTTCAGTCATAATTAATCTCCTTTCTAGCATTATCATAACTTAACAGTATTAAATTATTAGACGACGATGATAAAATGCTATTAATTTTATTATATCACTTTTTTCGCAATATGCTAGCGCTATCATAAAAATATTATTTTTATTTTTTATAAATACGTTAAAGAGATTTATAGCTAAAAAGAATTTAGGTCATGATATAATGTAGTTAAAAAGGAGGAGATTCAATGGGACTATTTAGTGGAATATTTGGCAATGCCTCAGAAATGACGTTAGAAGATGCTAAGGATGATTTAAGCCATATTTTAATTCCAAATGAAACAATTGAACTCGCTTATAAATTAATTCGCGATAAAATTATCTTTACTAGTCACCGCCTAATTATTATTGATATTCAAGGAATGGGTAAAAAGCAAGAATTTCAATCCATTCCTTATCGTTCGATTAGTCGTTTTACTGTCGAAACAGCAGGAAACTTTGATTTGGATAGCGAATTAGACATATATATTTCATCTGCAACAGAACCAACTGTAGCGCTTGAATTTCAAGGAAAACATGCTATTTTTGAAGTCCAACAGGCTCTTTCTCAAGCAATTCTATAAAAAAAGACTCCAAGTATTTCTACTTGGAGTTTTTTTATTGAATTCGAATGGTCATTCCAGGAGCAATATAAGGCTCGCTCATCCCGTTTAAAGCCATTAACTCATCTAGAGTCATCCCATTATTAGCAGCAATACGATAAAGATTATCTCCTGCTTGAACGGTATATGTTTCCCCATCTGTTGACGATGTATCTTCAGAATGTGCCCCTTCATTGTTATCTGCTGACTCGCGATTCTGTGATTCAGAACTTGAGTCATCTGAAGAAGAATTGGAACTATTTGAATTCGATGGATGCTTTTTCTGTTCTTTCTTTTGTTCTTCATATAATGATTCTAATTCATCATTTGAAGGAACCGAAAACCCATCTGCTGTCGCTTTCACATCTTTAGGGTTTAACTTATCAACAGTTGGCTTAGCCACCTTACTTTCTTTATGGTGATGTTTATCTGGATTAATAGGCTCTGCAGAATATTGATCTTTATTTTTTTGTTCAATACGATTAGGCGTTAGCCCTAATAAATTCCCTTTTTCCCCTTTTATTCCTCTAGGAACAAACAAAATTAAGATAGCCGCAATGACGATAACGATTCCGAAACGACTAACTAATGATGACTTTTGCCACCAAACTTTAATTTTAGTTCCTATACCTTGTTTATTTTCTTTCATCTTTTTCCTCTTTTAGGTAAAGTTTATGCCTCTTCTACGAACCCATTAGGATTTTTTTCTTGCCAGTTCCAAGCATCTCGGCACATTTCTTCAATGCCAAATTCTGTTTCCCAACCTAACAACTCTTTAGCGTAAGTGGCATCAGCATAACAAGTTGCCACATCACCTGGGCGTCTATCCGCTATTTCATAAGGGACTTCAACACCAGTGGCTTCTTCAAAGTTATGAACAAGATCTAGAACTGAATAACCATGTCCTGTTCCCAAGTTAATTTTTTCAACACCATTATGTTTAAGCGCATGCGCAATGGCAGCTACATGTCCTTTAGCTAAATCAACAACATGAATGTAATCACGAACCCCAGTACCGTCTGGTGTATCATAGTCATTACCAAAAACAGATAATTGTTCACGTTTACCAACAGCTACTTGAGTGATATACGGCATAATGTTATTTGGAACCCCTTGAGGATCTTCGCCGATTAAACCACTAGGATGTGCACCAATTGGATTGAAGTAACGTAGTAACATAACTGCCCATTCATCATCTGAAGTCACAACATCTTGTAAAATTTGTTCATTCATGACTTTAGTGTAACCATATGGGTTCGTTGCGCTAGTAGGTAAATCTTCTTTTAATGGGGATGGATTATCCACACCATATACAGTAGCACTAGAACTGAAGACAATATTTTTCACATTATGAGCTTTCATTACTTCAAGCACTGAAATAAGGCCACCCAAATTATTATGATAATATTTCAAAGGTTCAGCAACTGACTCTCCAACCGCTTTGAAAGCTGCAAAGTGGATAACCGCTTCAATGGACTCTTTCTCAAATACTTCATTCAACGCCTCTTTATCTAAGATATTTAACTCATAGAAAGTAGGACGTTTTCCTGTAATTTCTTCAATCCGATCTAACACAAGCGGTTTACTATTTGAAAAATCATCCACACTGATAACATCATATCCTGCATTGATTAATTCAACTGTCGTATGTGACCCTATAAAACCTGTACCACCAGTTACTAAAATTGCCATTCCATACACTCCTATTCTTGTTTTTCCTAATATTATAATAGCACAAACTACTAAATGATAGCTCACTAAAAGATAAAAAATACGTTATCGCGCATTTACAATAAATTTATTTAGGCATTTCGTACACCAAATAATGGTTACTTAATGACAAAGGCAATCAAATGATCACTATGGCAAATCGATAATTTGATTGTCATATCCCATTGAAGCGACGAATTTAAAAATGTCAGTCGTTTTAATGAAAATGGTTTTATCATTGGTATTAGGATGAAATGTTAAGAGATCTTCTTTAATCATTTCACGATCATAGAAAACCTCAATTTTATCATTCATTGCTTCTGTTAATCCGAACACCGACACAATTCCTGGCGTCAAACCAATTAATTTTTCAATCGTCTCAGGTGACGCTAGTTTTATCCGACTTTCATCGACATAATCTTTAAAAAAGTTAATATCTAATGATTTAGAGTCATCCATAATAACAATAAAAAAGCGCTTCTTCTTTTTATTTTGAAGAAATAAGGATTTCGTTCGTACGCCTTCATGACCTTCGATTTGTTTATCCGCTTCTTCAGTGGTAAAAACAGGTTGATGTTTGACAATTTTATAAGGAATATTTAATTCTTCCAGCTGTTCATATAAATGTTCTTCAGTAATCATCATAGTCCTCCCAAGATGATAACTAGATAATTATTAAGATAAAATCACTCGACCATCGCATCGAAATAATCGCAGTCATAATAATAAATGGCTTTACGTGTAAACTTAATTTTACCTTCTTCTGTTAAATCCCGTACCACTTTCCCAGCGGTTTCTCTAGTTGTTCCGGAAACAATTGCCAATTCATTTATCGTTAGTGGGTATTGAATAATACTACCATCAGTCACCGGCCTAGCCATATCATACTTCCATAATCCTAACATGTGTTCAACACGATCAGTCGCACTTGAAATCGCAGTAATTTGAATACGCTTCTCTAAAAAAGCAACCGTTTCAGCCATCTGCTTAAACATATACTGCATTTGATGATTATTTTCTTTAATCAACCGTTCCATGACATCATTAGGAATAAGAAGAATATCAATGTTTGTAGCAGCATAGCAATTATAAATATACTCTCGATGACCAAAAACACTACTATAAGGGAAAAATGAATGACTCGTGACGTAGTCGACGTATAGTAACTCACCGGACTCATCAGATCGTTCTAATTTAATCAATCCTTTTAATAAATAATAAGAATAAATTTTAGGATCTGATTGGAAAAAGAGAATTTGTCCCTTACGATATTGATGAATCACGGCACTATTCTCAATTTCATTAAGTTGTTCTGATGTAAAATTGGCAAAAAATTCCTCATTTTGCAAATACTCAATATAGAATTCTAAATCGCGATTTACCAAAACACTTATTCCTTTCTTACATCATTCCCGACCAATCGTATCCTTTACAGGAATATTTAAGACATATAAAAGATTTTTCAAGGTCTTGATCACAATATAGTCAATACTTGGATGATTATTTTCTTGGCTTACCAAATTTTTATGTTTTAAATAAATTTCATAAGCAAAGCTTGCTAATTCAGACGGTTCTCCACTTTGCAACCCTTGAGCTAATTTTTGTGGATAAGCTAAAATTAAATGTAGCAATTCCCACTGCTCTTTAGATAGGCGTTGAGGAACTGATAAATTAGGTTCGCCATATAACGAGAAAGTTTCCACATAATACATTAAAGAGAATCCATTATATTGCTCATTAGCAATAATAGTCGATAAATCAATGTCAAAATGATCTAAGCGTGGATATTTCACACTTTCAAAAATAATAGTTCCTAAAGAATAGCGCAATGCTTCTTCTTCACTAAATTGGTACGTCTCCATAATACGCCGAGCAACTTTATTAAACAAACCATTCACTGAAATTAATTCACCTGATGAATTAATAAGGCGTCTTCCTTGGTAACTATTAAAACCGATTCCTAAATGTGAAATCGTATTTGCCCAATCATAACCTAACATCTCTAAAATACGTTTCAATTGGATGAAGTGAGTGGCTTGCTCATTTCCAACAACATACCAATTATAATCTGCGTGAAATTTTTCGTGACGATCAATAGCTGCGGCTAAATCACGAGTTAAGTATAGACTATCATTTTCACCCGTTTGAATAAGTGCTTGGGGAATCTCTTTTTCTGGAAAATGGACGATAATCGCATCTAACTCTTTGGACGTAATATTGGAATCCACCAATTGTTGTTTCACTTCTAAAGCCGCTTCGGTATATGCTGATTCACCCGTTTCTGAAGTGAAGTGAACGTTCATTAAATCATACACGTCATCAAAACGTTTGCGAGATATCTCACAAATTTGTTTCCATTCAGCCATTACTTTAGGATCCTTATGCGTTAATTGATTAAAAACAACGGCCGCCTCGATATCTAATTCAGGATTAAATTCCGATTCTTCATAAAAATGGTGTTGCAACTTAGAATATCCAATATTTGGATTGTCATCATCTGGTAATCCCCAGCGACGAACCGCTACAATTAAGCGCGCAAACGCCATTCCCCAATCTCCAATATGATTTAATCGATAAACTTTATGTCCAGCTGCTTCTATCATTAACGATAAAGCTTCTCCTACTGTTGTTGATCGTAAATGAGTCAAAGTCATTGTTCGTCCTAAGTTAGGACTGGACATATCAACCGTAAACCGTAATGATTGCTCAGACGTTTGTAAATCCCATTCTTCAGTCTTAGCCTGAGTCAATAATTCTTGACTCATTAATTGGCGATCCAATGAAATGAGTAATTGATGATTCACTAAAATAACATTTTGAATATGTGAATCTTGAGCGGTTTGAATAACTTCTAATAATGATTGCTCATCATGATTAGTAGTGACAGCGGGTATTTGTTTTAAGTCAATCACAATATCTGCTGTTTCACTACTCACTGTAAGTGTCATCGCAGATAATAAATCAGACATTTCTAATTGAAACTGATCCGATTTATTTATGACGGCATGAACTAACTTAAAGGCGTTCATGTCTAATCTCCTCTCTGTACAATGTAATTAAATGGTATCGTTTTTATTCTAAAAAGTAAATACAAATCATTCTAGTAAGATAATGATTCTATCAAAGCAAAAAGGATCGAGCAATACTCGATCCTTTTTAAGCTATCAAATGTTACTTAACAGTCATTATTTTGTAATGATTGTACCAGCATTTGATTCAATTAATTGTTCCAAGTTTTCTAATGAAGTAATAACAGCTTCGCTACCTGGTTTTTCTTCAGCAAATTTAATCGTTGCTTCTACTTTTGGTAGCATTGAACCTGGTGCAAATTGATCTTCATCAATGTATTTTTTCATGTCTTCAATAGACACTTTTTCTAAACGTTCTTGGTTAGGTTTATTGAAGTTAACATAAACATAATCAACACCAGTTAAAACAATAAACATATCTGCGTCTAGGTCAGCAGCTAATTTTTGTGATGCGAAGTCTTTATCAATAACAGCTTCAACACCTTTTAGTTTGCCGTCTTCTTCAATAACGGGAACACCGCCACCGCCGCCAGCAACAACGACATGACCAGATTCAACTAACGTACGGATAACTTCTAATTCTTTAATTGCTACTGGTTTTGGTGAAGCAACAACTTTACGCCATCCACGTCCCGCATCTTCAACAAATGTTGCGTCAGATTTTTCCATTTCAGCTTTTGCTTCTTCTTCAGAATAGAATGGGCCGATTGGTTTAGATAAGTTAGTGAAGGCTGGGTCATCTTTATCAACAATTACTTGAGTAACTACTGAAGCAACTGATTTATCAATACCTAATTCATCTAAAGCATTTTGCATAGCATTTTGTAACCAGTAACCAATTGATCCTTCTGTCATAGCAACTAATGAATCTAATTCAAAAGCAGGGTTTTTCTCAGAATCAGCGGCAATGTTTTGTAGTAATAAGTTACCAACTTGTGGGCCATTACCGTGAGTAATAATTAATTCATCACCATTTTGAATTAATTTTACTAAGAATTCAGCAGTTTGTTTTAAAGCGTCTTTTTGTGCTTGAGTAGTTGGATTATCTGAAAGAATCGCATTTCCACCTAAAGCAACAACAATTTTACGGTTTGACATTATATTTCTTCATCTCCTATTTCTATTTCAATTATTGACAAGCTAATTTTTTAATAGCATGAGCATAAATTTCCATAGCATCATAATAATTATCTAATGGCATACATTCATTGACTTGATGGAATGTTACCGGAACGTCTTCAGGGCGTGCACCAAAGGCAACACAGTTATCCATAGTCCGTGCAAATGTAGCGCCACCTGAACTAATTGGTTCAGATTGGTCACCTGTTAAATCACGATAAACAGCTAATAATGTTTGAATCAATTCGCTTTCAACAGGAACATATAAAGAATTTAAGTAGTCAAATTCTTCATAGCGTAATCCGAATACTTCACCAGCTTCAGATAATTTTACCACGATATCTTCTTTCTCAGCGGTAACTGGGATACGGATATCTAGACCAATACGAGCTTCATCAGCATTTAAGATTAAACGTGACACATTGATTGTCAATGGTCCACTCATTTCATCTTCGACTGTGCCATAAATGCCAGTTCCTTTTGGATCTTCATCGAAATATTTTGCAATAAAGTCTAAAGCAGGAACATCATAAACATCACTTAAAGCAACTGCCAAGCGAGTCAAGGCATTAACACCTTCATCAGCATTTTTAGAGTGAACAGATTTACCTTTGACAATGATTTCGCCATCTTCAACAACGTAATCATAATTATGTTCATCTAATTTTGCTTTCACATCTTCTAGTTTATCTCCAGCATAATATGCTTCATCAGGCACAACATTAAATGCCCCATCATTATTTAATTCGAAGTCTTTTGATCCTTCACCAACTAAATATGTTTGAAGTAGTCCTTTTTCCGCATATGTTAATGGGAAGTCAGCATCTGGTACAAATCCGAATGATGCTTTTTCTTCTTTCGCATTGTATTGATCCATACAACGCCAAATGTTTTCTTCATCAGTACCAAATACAAAACGAACACGTTTATTTAATGTTTCTCCTTGATCAAGTAACGCTTTTAAAGCATATAAAGCGGCAACAGATGGTCCTTTATCATCTTGGGTTCCACGTCCATACATTTTACCGTCTTCAATGGTTAAAGTGTATGGGTCGTATTTCCATTCAGATGGTTTACCAGCTGGAACAACATCCATATGGCAAAGGATAACCATTAATTCATCGCCTTCACCAATTTCCGCATATCCATAATAACCTTCTGGATCAATGAAAGTTTTCAAACCAACTTTTTCACATTCTTCTAAAGCGGCTTTTAAACAATCTAAAATTTCTGTACCAAATGGTGTATCAGTTGCGTCCTCGTCTAACACAGAAGCGTAACTAATTAAATGCTCTAAAGCTTTCAAACTTTCTTCTTGAACAGATTGAGTTAATTTATGTTCCACAAGCAATCTCTCCTTCAAATGGGCTGAATGCTTAACCGATTCCTAATAATGCAAAGATAACTAATAGAATGATTGAAGCAACAGCTGTAGCTACTAATAATTTTGCCATAAATTTCCACCAAGTACCTAAGTCTACTTTAGCAATCGCTAAGGCACCCATAACAACACCTGAAGTTGGTGTGACAAGGTTTAGTAAACCTGAAGCTGCTTGGAATGCAGTAATAACTAAGTGTTCAGCAACACCTGCAAATTGTCCTAGAGGTGCCATGATACCCATAGTTGCAGCAGCTAAACCTGAAGTTGATGGAATTAAGAATGACATTGGAATATAGAATAAGTATGTTAAAACAATAAAGAATCCTGATGATAAACCACTTAAGGCATTTTCACCCCAGCTTAATACTGTCGCTGTAATTTGACCATCGTTCATAATAACTTGGATACCACGAGCAACCGCACAAATTAAAGCAACTGATAACATGTCGTTAGCACCAGCAATAAATTGGTTAACATAGTCTTCTTCACCAGTTCCATAAACGATAGCAATCACGATTGACATTAAGAAGAATAAAATCGTGATTTCAGTTAAGTACCATTGACCAAATGGTAATAATGATGTACCGATTAAGTTACCTAACCAACCAGCGTTCATCATTGATTCATGAATACTTTCGAAGAATGTCCAGTTTGGATTTAATTCAGACCATGGAATTAAACCAAGAATCATAATAATGAAAGTTAAGAAGAATAACGTAATAACGACTTTTTGTTTACCTGTCATACCTTCTAAGTTTTCATTAACTTGGAACTCTTCACGGTCACTAGCTAATTTTTCTTGTGTTAAGTATGAATTAGCATCATCTTTTTTCACTTTTTTCGCGTAGCTTGTTACGAAGAAACCACCGATTAAATACATCACAATAAAGAAAATCACTCGCGGCAAGATTCCTTCACCAAGACCAATACCAGCCATTGAAGAAGCAATACCTGTCGCAAATGGGTTAACAGTTGACGCTAACACACCCATACCAGATCCAACTAATACTGTTGCCACACCTACTAAGGCATCAAATCCAGCTGCAACCATAATTGGAATTAATAGTGTATAGAATGGAATTGTTTCTTCGGCCATACCGTAAGTTGATCCACCTAAACAGAAGATTAACATCAATACCCAAATTAATTTTGTCATATTATCACGGTTATTACGGATAATAGAAGAAATTCCGGCATCAATAGCCCCTGTTTGAGTCACAACATTTAAGAAACCACCGATAGTCAAGATGAATAAAGAAACTTCAATCGCACCATCTGTTAAGTCATTACCAATCATCCCAATAAATGGTGCTGCTAAAACATCCCAAATCCCTTGAGCTGATTGTTCTACTGTATGATAAGTACCGGCAATAAAGTTACCGTCTTCAGTAACATCATATGCTCCGGCTGGAATAATCCACGTTAAAATTGCAATTACAATTGTGATAATAAACAGAATTGTAAAAGAATTGGGCATTTTAAATTTCTTTTTCTTTTCTTCAGACATTATTTTCACTTCCTTTTTTTAATTAAAATAGCCAGGGCGTGATTACACATCACTACCCTGGCAGTAAATAGGTTTGTAATCACTCAATTGAGTGTCACTTATTAACGATATTATACTTTAGGAATAAATAAGTTACCGTTTGTTGCAGCCATAATCGCTTTGATTGAGTGCATACGGTTTTCAGCTTCTTCGAATTGACGAGCATGTTTTTCGTCACGGAATACTTCGTCAGTAACTTCCATTTCTTTTACGCCGAATTTTTCATACATTTCTTTACCGTTTTTAGTTTCGATGTCATGGTATGAAGGTAGGCAGTGTAAGAAGATATAGTCGCCTTCGATTAAGTCTGTTAATTCTTTATTAACTTGGTAAGGTTTTAATAAGTTAATACGTTCTTCAAATTTGTCTTCTTCACCCATTGATACCCAAACGTCTGTGTAAAGAACGTCAGCATCTTTAACAGCTGATTTAATGTCCTCTGTTACATTGATTGTTGAACCAGATTCTTTAGCAAATTTTTCTGCGTAATCGATAACTGATTTTTCTGGGAATAATTCTTTTGGTGAAGCGATTGTAATGTCTACACCTAGCATAGATCCTGTTACAACTAAGCTGTTAGCGATGTTGTTACGTCCATCACCACAGTATACAAGTTTTTTACCTTGTAATTCACCAAATTCTTCTTTAACTGTCATGAAGTCAGCAATCATTTGAGTTGGATGCCATTCATCAGTTAAACCATTCCATACAGGAACGCCAGAATATTTAGCTAACATTTCAACATCATCTTGTTTGAATCCACGGAATTCGATACCGTCGAACATGCTACCGAATACTTTAGCAGTGTCTTCTACAGATTCTTTTTTACCTAATTGGATGTCGCCTGCTCCCATAAATTCTGGGTTAGCACCTAAATCGTTACATGCTACTGTGAAAGCAGAACGTGTACGTGTTGAAGATTTTTCGAATAGTAACGCAATGTTTTGTCCTTTTAAGTATTCATGAGGAATATTACGTTTTTTCAAATCTTTTAAGTGAATACCAAAATCAATTAAGTATTCTAATTCTTCACGTGTAAAGTCAACTTCTTTTAATAAACTACGTCCTTGGAACATTCTCTTATTCACTCCTATTTCTTGCTTGTCTTCTTGTTACCTAATTAAATGTCTTCACGTTGTAAAGGCATGCTCATGCAACGTGGTCCACCACGACCGCGAACTAATTCACTACCGCGAACTTTGATAAGTTTTAATCCAGCTTCTTCTAAGATACGGTTAGTTACTGTGTTACGGTCATAAACAACAACAACACCAGGTGCAATTGTTAATGTGTTAGAACCATCGTTCCATTGTTCACGAGCAGAAGCAACAGGGTCGCCGTCACCACAACGGATTAATTGAACACTGTCTTGGCCTAACGCATCAGCTAAGATGTTTTCTAATTCATCTTCAGTTTCTTTAATGTTAACTGAACCGTCACCATTTGGAGTAATATCCCAAACTTTTAATCCACCTTCGATTTCTGGGTGAATAGTGAATTTGTCATAGTCAACCATTGTGAATACTGTATCTAAGTGCATGAATTTACGGTTTTCACCGATTAAGAATGCAAAGATGTGTTTGAAGTCAGTTTCTTTGAATAGACGACCAGCTAATTTTTCAATTGAACGAGCGTCCGTACGTTGAGAAATACCAACAGCTAATACATCTTTAGATAATACTAATTCATCTCCACCTTCAATACGAGTAAGTTCTTCGCGGTCGTAGAAACGATCAACTTTACCATTTCCGTATTCTGGATGGTGGTCAAAAATGAATTTACCGTATAATGTTTCACGATTACGTGTATCAGACATCATGTGGTTTAATGTCACACCATTGTACATTGTAGCGAATGGGTCACGTGTGAAGTATAAGTTTGGCATTGGGTCAACGATGAATGGGTAGTCAGTTTCGTATAAATCAGATAATGATTTTCCACCTTCTACTTCGATTTCTGTTTTACGGAAACCTTCCATTGTTTTCAATACCATTTCATAAGTGTCGTCCATACCTAATAAGTAATCTTTTAATGCTTTAAGCATTGCTTGAGATTGAACGCCTGTTTCAGCTAACCATTCGTCAACGAATTGTTCTTTAACGCCTCCAGCGTCAATAGCTTCAGCAGCTAATTTTTCTAGGTATAATACTTCTACACCATTTTCACGAAGAGCTTCTGCGAACGCATCGTGTTCTTTTTGAGCATCTTCTAGGTAAGGAATATCATCAAACAATAGACGTTCCAAGAAGTCTGGAACTAAGTTTTCTAATTCTTTACCAGGTCGGTGTAATAACACTTTTTTAAGTGGACCAATTTCAGATTTTACATGAATCGGACGAGTAATTTCTGACATTTTAAATCCTACCTTTCTTTTGTGACTTACTTTTTTCTTACACACTTAGTATAGCATGCCGTGCAAACGTTACCAATAAATCGTTAGCATTGTAAATGAGAAATTCATCACATTTGTACACTTTTTCACTAACTTTTTGTTAGCTAAACAAAACTTAATCGCTTTCTTTGTTGATTTAACCACAAAAACCCAATAAATAAAACTAGCGATTATCCTATCAAAAAATATTTTTTTATCGCTTTTTTCTTGGGCTTTTTCATTATGAATATTTATTTATCAGATGCTGGATTTCAGGGATCAATTTGAATTTATGCTTAGCAGAAACCACTTGCCGTTGATGGAGCATTTGATAATGGTTGTTTCTAACTGCCGTCAAAATGGCACGATAATATACGCAAGCCGCTACAAAAGGAAAACGTGCTTTGGGTTTTAATCCAGCAGTTAACTCAAGTCCTTCTTCGTATAAACTTTCTGCACGTTTAGCTAGCTCCTCCCAAGCAGCAATCAACTCTTGACTGGGGGATTCTTGGATAAACATTCTGTTATCTACTCCATGTTTTTTTAATAGTGTACGTGGGAGATAGATACGGTGATTGGCAAAATCTTCTCCAACATCACGTAAAATATTCGTAACCTGCATAGCCTCTCCTATTTGCTTCCCTCTAGAGACTAATTGACTCGGAACATCGGATAGAATGGGTAAGAGCATCAGACCCACTGATCCAGCCACATAATAACTATACTCGCTAAGGTCTGCTATCGTTTCTGGTTGCTCAAATTGACTATCTTGTTTTTGCCCATATAACATATCGTAAAAAGGATCAGCTGACATTGGATAATGTTGGAAGACAACCGCTAATGCTCGCCACATGGGGTATTTAGAATGATTTGTTTATCAATAAAATCATTTAATTGCTGTTTCAAGCACTCTAAACCATCAACATCCTCAGCCTCATCAATTAAATCATCTGCTTGCCGACAAAACGCATAGATAGCATAAACTGCCCAATTGTCAGGATGAGGTAACTGCGAAAAAGCTGCATAGAAACTTTTAGACTGCTTCTTTATAATACTCTCACAAATTTTGAAATCTTGTTGATAACGTGAAAAAGTTAATGGTTCAAGGCTCGTGACTTTAACGGTCTCGGTCATCACGTAACAACTCCTCTACAGTTAATTTAGCGCTTTGCAAAACAATTGGTACGCCAGCTCCAGGATGGGTACTACTCCCACAGAAATATAGGGAGTCAGCATACTTAAACTTATTGTGTGGACGATAATAATTGCTTTGTAATAACGTTGGTTTCAACCCAAAAGTCGCCCCATTATAAGCATTGAAACGATTTTCAAAATCATGCGGGGTATAAATTGTTTCACTAATAATATGTGACTCTAAGTCTTCTAATGGCGTTTTTGTTTGTAAGATGGTCATAATTTTATGGCGGTACTCAACAATAACATTCGCATCCCAGTCATCATATAATGACAATTCTGGTACCGGAACTAATACATAGATTGACTGCATACCTTCTGGAGCCATCGACTCGTCAACTACTGATGGTGTATAGAGATAAATCGATGGGTCTGCTGGCAAAATACCTTTTTCGAAGATATCATTAATATTACGTTGAAAATCATCGGCAAAATAAATCGCATGCATCGATTTTAAATCATATGTTTTATCTACTCCTAAATAGAAGAGTAAACAAGAACAAGAGTATTCCATACGATCAATTTTTTTATCCGTATATTTTCCTCGTTTTGACTCATTAGGAATCAACTGTTTCATGGCATATGGGAAATCCGCATTACATACGACATAGTCACTCTCAATTATACGATCAGCCACTCGTATTCCCTTAGTCTGTTTATCTTCAATAACGATTTCATCGACAGCTGTTTGATACTGAATTTTCCCACCTAGTTCAAGAAACAATTTTTCCATAGCTTCAGCAAAAGCATGCATTCCTCCATGGAAGTAATGAACGCCATAAAAAAGTTCAATCATAGGAATAATCGTATAGAGTGAAGGCCCTTGGTATGGTGAAACACCGATATATACGGTTTGAAAAGCAAGTGATTTTCTTAATCGTTCATCTTTCACATATTTGGATAGTTCGGAATATGCATCATTAAATGTTTTTAGCTGTAGTCCTTTCCACAATGATTTTAAATTGTAGAAATCAGTAGGTTTGCGAAAAGATCGCGTTAAATAAGCTTCCTTAGCAATTAAATATTTCTTATAAATGTTAGCTAAGAATTCAATAAAGCCTAATGCATCTTCTTCAGACATTTGCTCCATTTCTTTAATCATTAGAACAAGATCAGAACTAAAAGGAATCGACTCTTCATCATTAAAAAAGATTTCTAACATCGGCTCAACCCGTTCATAAGTCAGATAATCTTCTAGATGACGATTAACATCAGCAAATAGTTCTTTAAATACGTCTAACATCATCACAATCGTTGGTCCAACATCAAATGTAAACCCATCTTTTTTGATTTGATGCATTTTACCGCCAACTTATTTTTCTTTTTCATAAATTGTTACCGCATAACCAGCATGTTGTAAGCGAATAGCGGCTGCTAAACCAGCCACTCCTGCTCCAACAACGCTTACACTTTTCTTCATTGTAATATTCTCCTACTATATAATCGTTTCACTAATTCATGGAACTCACTTAATCGAGAGTTTTTTACGCTTCATTGTTTAAGTCAACGTAAGGATTTTCAACGGTTAAATGATGGTTACTTGCCGTAACATCCAGATGTTCTGCCAATAAATCAGCGAGTTCATTTTGTGCTTCTTGTGCACGTTCTTTCTGTTCGTCGTTAATCGCTTCAATGACAATAACAGCTGTTTCCGTCTCTTCCGTAATCATTGTACGTTGTGCTTCTCGCCAGTTAAAGCAACGACAAATTGCCCCATCATTATCAAAGTAACCGACTTCTCCTGGTAAAGAAGGACTATCTTCTTCAGCTCCTAACGGTAAGAAGGATTCTCCACCCTCAGCAACATCTAAACGAATATCCCCACTAACTTTAGCTAGGTCTTCACTTCCAACGGGAACCGCATGACGCATAGAGACCATATTATATAAATCCACTAACGGATTAATCGAATTCACTGGTGAACCTTTTTGAACACGTTTTAATAATGCTTCAATAGAAGAACGCGCCCCTTTTTTCGTTTTAAATTGACGAAAAGCTTCACGCCATTGTTCAACCACTGGATTTTTAGAAATGGGTTCATTAGGAACAAATTCTAATCCATCACGAGCAGCTGATTTTAACATCTTATCTGCTTTATCTTGCCATTCCTCAACCGGTGAATTATCCAAACCATCAATGGTTAGTAAGAAAATCTCTGCTTCTGGAAATAATTGCCAAAACTCTTCAGTCACTTTAAATTGCATTTTTCTCCACTCCTTAACTAATAAAGTGAAAGCACCTGACAAGTAAGCGGTTAACGCTACTTGTTTCGGTGCTCTCAGCTTAACTCTTATTCTATCATGATTATTAATTTTTTCACAATAACTTCACTTGACGTTTGCGAACGAATATCAATGTTCCACCTACTGTTAGTAGTGCTAGTCCAAATAAACTTTGGAATGTGATTTCTTGGCCAGTTGCTGGTAAGGCAGCTTGTTTCAATTCATCAGCAGTTAAACCTTGACTCGCCATTTCAAATCCTAGTTCACTGGCTTTCATCATTGTTTCTTCTTTTGTTTCAAGAGTTGATTGATTAGTTTGATACTCATCGTTCAATTTATCCGTATGCGTCACTTGACTTGGTGTCAAAACGTCTTCGTTACCAGTAACGTGTTCTCCACCAGGAAGTGGTTGTGGTTTATCATCGGGATTAACAATTGGCTCTATCGGTTCCACAATAGCTTCTAATGATGCTGGAATCCCTCTAAAAATAGCATTTGTCACCCAACGATAGAAAGCATGTGGATGTTGACGGTTCAGTGGATTACCAGCATAAATAAATAGCGGTTGTCCATTAAATAGTCCATCAATAGCCATCACTTTACCAGCTAATTTTTCAAATCCTGGCCACCATCCAGAAATAAAGTAATCTTTTTCCATTAATGAGACAACTGGCGTAAAGTTTTCTGGAGTTGATTCAATCCATGTTCCTGAAGTTGAATAGAAATAATCGTTTGGTAAATATCCACTTGATATTGGAAGGTCTTTATTAATGTGCGCTTTCATTAATCCTTCATTATTCCATCCATCTGGTAACATTTCCGCATCAAATCCTGGTAAGGCTTTTAACGCTTCTAAACGATCAGCAGCTTCCCCACCAATAATTAAGGTTGGTTTTAATCCTAATAAGCTTTCATCAAAGCGACCATTGTCTAAAACAATCACATCAGCCTCTTCTGGTGTATTTACAATTTCAAATCCAAGTGCTTTCAACACAATGTTTGCTTCAGAAGGTGTTTCAAATCCCATCCAGCCAACATAATTATTAGGGGTATAAATTTTATATCCTTTAATGGTTTCGCCAACTGGTTTTTGGTTTAACCCTTTTGCATATAATGGAAATTCTTTTAATAATTCTGCCATTACATCGGTATTAACGATAAAACTATCGTCATAGGCATACACATCGTATCCTTTTTTTATCGCATAGTTTACGGCTTGAATAGCAGCTACAGAATTATTACTAAACCGATGATATGGTGTCTCTTCAAGTGTGGAACGAGGCGCTTCTTTATGAGTCACGTCTCCTAATACATCTTTCCATTTATCCTCTGTATAAACTGGAATCGACTTAAATCCACGCATAACTGGGAAGTTCACAACTAATTCTGCATACATCGCATCCCAGTCTGATTCATTCATTCCTGGGTAAAGAACATGATTAGCATAGCCACGTTTTGCTTGTGCCATATCGATGACTAAATCACCTTTTTTGAACTCGCCATAATCTTGAGTCAATTCTTTTACAATAACTCCATTACGTTTGAAATATTCAATCATGCTAAATGCTTCATCACTCGCACTTACCCCATTTGGTGTCATTGGAATCACATAATAATCTGGGAAGAAGTTTTGTCCCTCTTTCCGTGGACGTCCTTTGATAGTACCATCTGCAGCGAATAATTCTTCTTCTGCTTTAGGATCTTCAATTTTATTCAATCCCCGACGATAGAAGGTTAAACGATTGGTTAATAAGTCGTCACGATTATTATCAGCAAAAGCGATACTTGCTAACCCAGCAAAGAAACCGGCATAGTATGAATCTTGATTCGTTTCTGGAATTTCAACCGTATGTCCAAGAATCCCATGATATAGTCCATAAACTGCCGTATATCCGGAAAAAGCATCATCCCAACCAGAACCGTAATCAATTTTTGGTATAATATATCCTTCATATTTAGAGTTGGCGATGCCCGCACGTCCCATTTCGTGAGCGTGAGCCATCATCGCTTCTGATGTTAGGTCATATTCAAAGTTAGGATCATGAGGAGGTGTCGTTGGTTCAATTAAAAATTCTCTTACAAATCCATGGAAGTCAATTAATGTGAGTGGGTTCCATTGGTTAACAATCCGGCGACTGCTTGAGTTTCTGGATTCGTTTGGTAACCTGTATCACGATTAGGATCTAAACCATTCGCTAATACCCGTGTATTGTCTACCACTCCATCAGGATTTTCAGCAAAGCTAAATAAGAAAATAAACCGATCCAGTAATTCAGGAATATTTAACGTGACGGTTTTTGGTTTTCCATCAGCTGTCGTCGTTTGGTAAGTGACCACTTCTCGATTAGCAAAAGCATCAAATAATCCATAGACAATATCGACTCCTGGTTGTTCATCCGCATGTGTATTATGGAAGAGTAATGGAATCTTATAATCAAATTTCCCGTTATCTAATAGTTTTTGAATATCTTCTGGTTGGGTCATCATAATAGGCATCGCTTCATTCAAATAGCGATCAATCGACTCTTTATCTTTAGCCACGACACTATAAAGTAAAGGACGACCTTGAGCACTTTTACCATAAGATTCCGTAGCCACATAACGATTATTATGTTCGCGTTCTGTTATTTTTTTAATTCCAGTCATCAATTCCTCATAGGAATGGTAATTGGCATAAGGACGAATTGTTAGTCGTTTCGTTAAGACCAATGATTTATCCGCATTAGTTCCGATTAAATCATAATCGCCAATATAATGGCGATAGGTACGACGAATATTATTTGGCTCACGTAAGCTTAAATCCTCACCAAATAGTAAATCCGTATTTACCTTCACTACTAAATCGTTACCTCTACGTTCCGTGTTCACCGTTAAAAATGGACTTCCCGTAAAGTCACCAGTTTCCATTTCATAATTATTAATCTCTTCAATTGGCTTTCCATTTAACGTCCAAGTTAAATGATCTGTGTCGACATCACCTACTGTTACATGCTCAACCATTTCTTTTGGCTCTGTCATATAAACTTTATCATCTTCTAAAGCGATGTTCTTCTCTGCCTCTTCTGGTGTCGATGCTTCTTTGTCATCAGTTGGCACTTCAGCTATGTCGGAAGACATGGACTCATCAGGTTGTTCATTTTCTCCAGTTCCTGGTAAGGGTTTTGGCATGGCTCCCACTGGTGTCTGAGCTTCCTCTTCTTTTTCAACAACTGGCGCCTCTTCCCCAGCATCATCAGTCGTCTCAATAGACTCTTCATTGACTATTGTTTCTTCCGTTGTATCCGATGTTTCCACCTCAATCGCTTCGTCACTGACCACTTCTTCAGCTTGAACAGTTTGCGGCAAACCAACCGCTAATAATGACAATAACGATGTCGCCGATAATCCCATCGCGACTTGTTGACGTAATGACAGTTTCTTCATTTACAAAGCCCTCCTTATAATCGAACCAACTTTATTGTTATCGCTTACATTATAACGGTGAATGTTTAAAAAGTCACGTTCCTTTTCACGCAGATTTTATAATAACTTTTATTAGGTTGAAAAAAGAAAAATTTGCTATACTATCCATGGAGGGATTTTATGCACACATTGAAAACAAAAGAATTGGTTTACTTAGCGATTATGACTGCCGTAATTGTCGCACTATCTTTATTAATTATTATTCCTATCCCAGCAACTCATGGTTTTGTGACGATTTGTGATGGTGGCATTTACTTTGTTGGCATGTTATTTGGTCCAACTGGAGGATTATTAGTTGGCGGATTATCAGGATTACTGATTGATATTCTATCTGGATCTGCCAATTGGGCATTATTCTCACTCATTATCCATGGCTTACAAGGCTATGTATTCGCTAAACTCATGCAAGCGTCTCATAAATGGTTAGGTTACCTTCTTGCTGCTTTCGTAATGTTAGGAGGATATGCTTTAGCAACAGGACTCATGTTTGGTTCGGTTGCTGGGTTAGCATCTTTACCAAGCAATTTAATGCAAGTGATTTTTGCGACCATTCTAGCTGAACTGCTTCCCCATTATTTACTACCAAAAATTCATCTCTAAATAAAAAATAGCTAGCAAGTGACGCCACTTGCTAGCTACTTCATTTTTTCAATACTTCGCTAATCTAGGACAACTTCCCAGTTAGGATCATCATAGGCTTCAAAACACATTCTTACTTGGTCTGCTGTTGTTTTATGATTAGCCATTTCTGGTAATTCATCTAAAGCAAAATATTTTGCCTGTAAGGTTTCATTATTAGGTTTAAATTCTCCCCCATGGCTAGTACAAAGAGCAAAGACTTTAGTAATTTCCAAAGCATAAGTCCCCGCATTTCGTTTATTTCGGTCATGAAGAGCAATCACACGATCCACTGTAATTTCTTCACCAGCTTCTTCTTTGGCTTCTTTAATTAAATTATCATGAACCGTTTGATCCACATCTACCCAGCCACCAGGTAACGCCCACGTTCCATCTTCTTCCTGTACTAATAAAATTTTGTGGTCTTTGATAATGGCTGCGCGCGAATCGAGTTTAGGGGTCTGATAACCGACTTCGTTAGCAAACAAGCCAATCAGTTTTTCTTTTGAAATTGGTGTTTTATAAGCCATCATTTCAACCGCTATTTCTCGAATCCGCTCATAACGTTCTAGTTCATATTTATTATCACTATAGTACAGTCCTGCTTGAGCGAGACTTTGTAATTCAACTGCCCAATCTAACCATGGTTGTGTATCCAAACTATCGTCCCTTTCTATTATTAGTAAGTATCACGGATATCGCGTAATTGTTTAAAGGTTGCTTCGTCTTTTGCCATTAATAACAGATTCGTTTCTTTTTCATGAGCAATCGTCGTTGGTAACGTTGGTTGTCCATCGGCTTGTAACTGTTTTGCCTCAGTCAACGCTTCAGCAATTGCTTCATTTTCTGGAGCTTGATCATGAGCAAACGTTAAATTGGTTACCGTATATTCGTGTCCCGCATAAACGTTTAAGTCATCTGGCAAATCGCGTAAGGTTTGCATCCCAGCAAAACCTGCGCCGTAATCATTTGTAAAGACGCGTCCGCAACCTCCTGCGAATAACGCATCTCCCACGAAAGCTGAAGTATCTGTAATATAAGACACATGACCAGAAGTATGTCCATAAGTTGGAAGCACACGATACTTATCACCTAGTAATTCAATACTTTCTCCAGGAGATATAGTTTGTGTATTATAATCATATGTTTCTTCTGGACCGACAACTTTCATATCTGGATATTTCGTGACGAGTGTTTTGACGCCGCCTACATGGTCTTCATGTTTATGCGTTAATAAAATCACTTTAGGCTCTAATTCATGCGCTTCTAGATAATCCAGAACCGGTTGGGCTTCCCCTGGATCAACAATTAACGCTTCGTGATGATTTGTTTCAACAATCCAAATGTAATTATCACTTAATGCAGGTATTGCTGTAATCATTGCTATCACTCCTCTTTGGCTTTATTCTAGCATGCTCATTTCCAAAAATAAAAAAAGATAACTACTAAAAAGACGAGGTCTCCCTCGCCTATAACCTATTAATGGTCATCATCATTATGTTCACGATTATGATGTTGCGCTTCAATTTCACTTTCACTACGAATATTTTGTCGATTATTCGGATCATCTAAAACGACATAGTAATCATCACCTTTACGCACAATCCAGCCATTATCGATTTCATATAAAATGTTGTCATCAGAAAAGTTCTCAATTGATTGATCTAAAATCAAGTCTTCACTGAATAGCGAATTAGCTGGAACGTGTCCAGAATAATAATGATAGTGGTCCCCATGTGACGTAGCATAACCATCCGGCAAAATTTTAGCCACGATTTGTTCGGCATCAATATGCTCTTCCTCATCAATTTCAGCAGGTGTTTTATCTTCTGTCGATGAGTTTTCTTCTGATAGGTTATCCTCATCTACCACATAAGATACCCGATTATCTGAACTAGAACGCTCATGGTTTTGCCAAGTAACATAGCCTCCAGCAATAAGGGCAATAGCTATAACCACAATCCCGACTACTAACCAACGTTTATTCATTTTTTTCATGAACAAGATCCTTCCTATTTCATCTCTTTACTTTCTTCAGCCATTCGTTGATATAGCGTATCGATATTATCACGCAAATTATCTAAATAGGACTGATCATTCTCAGGATCCACTTCTAACGGACTCAATTCATCTAATTCCACACCTGTCTCATCTGAAATCACTTGAGCATATTTAGGAGAAACATTTCCTTCGGTAAAAATGGTTTTCACATGATATTTTTTAACAAACTTTTGAATTTCCGAAATTCGTTGGGCACTCGGTTCTTCACTATTTTCTTGACCTGCTATTCCTAACTGTTTAATACCTAAACGTTTCGCTAAATAAGCAAAAGCAGTATGTTGCGTGACAAAGGTATCTTGTTTCAAATCAGCAAATTTCGGTTTGAATTCATCAATAATCGCTTGTCCTTCTTTTTGCATTTCTTTGGCGTTGTTCATATATGTTTCTGCATTATCGGGATCCGCTTCACCTAATTTCTTAGCAATATTAATCGCTTCTTCGCCAACCATCACTGGATCTGTCCATGTATGAACATCATTTAAAGAATCTTCATCCATCCCATCTTTCAGTTCAAAATCTTCTAAGCCATTCGTTCGTTCTAATTTTAGGTCATCAGTCCCTTCAATCACCGTCACATCGCCATCAGTTAGATTATCTTTTAGATTGCCAGCCCATGATTCAAGGGTATCTGCATGATAAACAAAAACATCACTATCATCAATCGCTCGAATATCACTCGCAGAAGGTTCAAATCCATGAATGCCTCCTCCACTTTGAATCATACGAACGTTATTTAAATCGCCACTTACTTCTTTAGTCATGGCATAGACAGGATAGAAACTCGTTACAATATCCAGCCCATCACTTTCAGCTTCTTGGGTTTCTTTTCCACATCCTACTAAAATCATACTCATTAACGCCACAATCGTTAGCAAAAATTTCTTCATTTTACCTGTTCCACTCCTTATCATTGCCATATTATAGCAAGGTGGTTTTAAATTGTAAATAGAAACGTTTACGATTTAGGCAAAAGCTTCGTTTCGTTCTTCAATAGTTACCTTCCCTAAGCAATAAAGTTGTATCCGCTTTCTACTATGTTATAATGAAAATATCATAAGAAGGAGGAATTGATATGGCTTACAAGACAACTTATCCTTATACAAATGAAGTGTTAAAGACCTACGAAGATTCCAGTGACTTACAAGTCGAAGAAACCTTAAAAGCAGGACACGAGCTATACAAAAAATGGCGTCGTGAAGATTTATTAGATGAACGTCGAGACCAACTACATCTCGTGGCGGATATTTTACGTCGCGATGCCGATAAATTTGCCGAAATTATGACCAAAGATATGGGAAAACTCTTCGCTGAATCAAAAGGCGAAGTAGAACTAAGTGCCGATATTGCCGATTACTACGCTGATAAAGCAGAAGAATTCTTGCAACCTGTTGATTTAGAAACAGATGCTGGTGATGCTTACTATGTCAAACAAGCAACGGGTATCATTATGGCTGTTGAACCTTGGAACTTCCCATTTTACCAAGTAATGCGTATTTTTGCGCCAAACTTTATGGTGGGTAATCCAGTCATTCTAAAACATGCGTCTATTTGTCCTGGATCTGCTCAAGCTTTCCAAGATTTAGTGCATGAAGCTGGCATTGAAGCAGGAGCTTTCACGAACTTATTTATTAACTACGATCAAGTCAGTGATATTATCGCTGACCCACGTGTTCAAGGCGTTTGTCTAACCGGTTCTGAACGTGGCGGTGCTTCAATTGCTGAAGAAGCCGGTAAAAACTTGAAAAAATCAACCCTTGAATTAGGTGGAAACGATGCCTTCATCGTCCTTGATGACATTGACTTTGATCAATTACAAGGCACATTAGGTTTTGCTCGTTTATTTAACGCAGGACAAGTATGTACCTCTTCTAAACGATTCATCGTTACCGAAAAAAATTACGACCGTTTTGTCGACATGCTAACGGAATCATTCAAAAACAGTCCATGGGGTGACCCAATGGATCCTGAAACAGTGGTTGCTCCACTATCATCACCTGGCGCAAAAGAAGATGTCTTAAAACAAATTGATACCGCCTTAGCCAATGGTGCGACTCTCGTTTACGGTAATGAACCAATCGACCACGAAGGAAACTTCGTCATGCCAACAATCTTAACGGATATTACGAAAAACAATCCGATTTACGATACCGAAATCTTTGGCCCAGTAGCACTTGTATACAAAGTGAAAGATGAAGCTGAAGCGATTGAAGTCGCTAATGACTCTAAATACGGTCTTGGTAATACCGTTTTCGGTGCAGATATCGAACATGCCAAAGCAGTTGGTGAACAAATTGAAACCGGTATGACATTTATTAACTCTGGTTGGACATCACTTCCTGAATTACCATTCGGTGGTGTCAAAAACTCAGGTTATGGCCGTGAATTAAGTGAACTCGGTTTCGATGCCTTTGTTAATGAACACTTAATTTTTACTCCTAAAAACTAATAAATCATATCCAATAATCACTCCCCTCACCTATTGAATATCAGTAGGTGGGGGTTTTATTATGGTTTCTTTTAAAAAATATGTAATCATTTACTGAATCTTTGGTATACTTTATATAATAAAATTGGGAGGTAGAATAATGTACAGTATAGGATTAGATTTAGGTATTGCAAGCGTCGGCTGGTCGATTCTTGACGATCAAACCGGAGACATTGTAGATCTAGGCGTTCGATTATTCAGTTCAAGAAGTAGTGCCGATAATGAAGAAAGACGAACTGCACGCAGCACACGACGATTACTTCGCCGTCGTCGTACCCGTCTACATGATGCGGAAAAATTATTAAGTCAAAAAGGATTTACACGAGACGACGCTGATAAACACGCCAATCCCTACGCACTCCGCGTCAAAGGATTAACTGACAAACTCACCCCATCAGAAATTAATATTGTCGTCAAACATATTTTAAAAAAACGAGGCATTTCCTATTTAGAAGATGCGATTGACGAAGGAGAAAGTTCTGGTTATAAAGAGCAGATTAAAGAAAACAAAGCCTTACTAGAAAATAAAACGCCAGGACAAATTCAATACAAGCGCTTAATAGATGGTGGTCGTGTCAGATCTGGTTATAACCAAAAAGGGGAATACCAACTCAACGTCTTTACAGTAGGTGAATATGCGAAAGAACTTCGCTTAATTCTAGAAGCACAACAACCCTTCTATTCTGAACTAACCGACGATTTTATCGCCCAATTTGTCGATAAAAAACATGGATTGGTTTACCGTAAACGTCCTTATTATCAAGGACCAGGAAATGCTGCGAATCCAAGTCCATATGGGATTTGGGCAGATTATCCGGAAACAAAAGAACCTAAAACAAATATTTTTGAACAATTAATTGGGACAGATATTAAAGGTTTGGAACGGGCAAGTGCGTCTAGCCTTTCGGCACAAATCTATAACCTACTTAACGACTTCAATAATTTACGTATTCCGAGTCAAGAAGACCCTAAACTGACAACTGAACAAAAAGAAACAATCTTAAATACCCTGCTTTATGATGAGGTCAAAACTTATGGACCGAAAAAATTAGCGAAAGATCTTGGGTATAAAGTCGATGACATTAAAGGCTGGCGGTTAGATAAAAAAGAAAAACTCGCTACCTTGACGTAGTTCTCGACTACATGTTTTTGCACTCTCAATAATTTCCTATCAAAAAACGACCGCAATCTAGATACTTTGGATGGATCTGTTTTTGCACTCTCAATAATTTCCTATCAAAAAACCACTTCTCAAAATTGCTGTAACTGTCATAGGTTTTTGCACTCTCAATAATTTCCTATCAAAAAACACTTATGAGCTGACAAGCACCAACGAAGAGGTTTAATTTCCTATCAAAAATTTGACACCCAAAAAATCCCTAGCGATTAACATCACTAGGGATTTTTTATTAACATTTATGATCAATTAATCCATTTGTTTAACGTATGAGTCAACAGCAATCAATGCTTGAGCAACCATTTCTGGTGTGACTTCGAATGGCATTTCTGACATTGTTTCGTCTGGCATTGTTGCTTGTTTACCAATAGCTAGTAAGTCATCATAAGAAGCATCTGCTAAGTGTATTTCTTCTAATGTTGTTGGCATATTGATTTTTTGATAGAAGTGAATATATTTATCAATTTCTTCAGTTGGACGATCTTCTAAGAACAATTGTGTTAATGTTCCGTAAGCGACTTTTTCACCGTGAGTTAAATGGTGAATGTCACCAGTTAAAGCAGTGAAACCATTGTGGATAGCGTGAGCTGCGGCTAAACCAGCTGACTCGAATCCAATACCTGATAATAATGTATTCGCTTCGACAACATTTTCAAAGGCTTTAGTGACAACACCTTTTTTAGCACTAGCCATAGCTTTTAATCCATCTTCGAATAAAACTTGTTCACATGTTTTAGCGATAGCAGTTCCGGCGATTGGTTGTTCACCAGAAATCATGTTTTCACCATGTTTTTCCATAACGGCACGGGCTTCTACCCATGTTGCTAAACCGTCAGCAATACCTGATGCTAATAAGCGAGTTGGTGCTTTAGCAATAACGGTGGTATCCATTAACACAACGTCAGGGTTTTTAGTATAGAAATTGTATCTTTCAAAAGCCCCTTCATCTGTATAAATAACTGATAAAGCAGAGGTTGGTGCATCTGTTGACGCAATAGTTGGTGCCACAATGACAGGAATTGATAAGACGTCAGCAACTGCTTTAGCACTGTCACTTGATTTACCGCCACCAAGACTCATAATAAAGTCAATGTTTTCTTCTTTACCGATTTTTACAACACGTTCAATTTCATTTTCAGACGCTTCACCATTGAAGGCAACGTGAATAGGTTTTAAGCCTTCTTTAGTTAAGTAGTCAATAAATTTTTCACCAACAATACCGTAAACTGTGTCATCACATAAAATAACTGGGTGTTCACCTAATCCTTTAATGACATCGATATTGTTAAACAAAGCATTTTCACCTTGAATATACCGTGAGGGACTTGCAAAAATTTTCATAATATTTTTATTCCTCCATCCGTTATAAATCAATTGCGAAATATTTCACAGTCATTATGATAGCACTTTCATTTTTTATGCCAACGGTTACACCCGAATTGTTTAAATAATAAGTCAATGTTTTCACATTGGATGTTTAAATAACAAAAAAGCATCTGGCGAACCAGATGCTTTTTCTTATAAATCGTTAGAATATAATATGAGCTAATAACACAATAATTGGTAAGGCAATAATTGTCCGCTCAATAAAGATAATGAACAAGTCTAAGAATGATAATTCTAAGTCAGATCCTAAAATAACTGCCCCTGTTTCAGACATATAAATTAATTGGACAATAGACATTGCTCCAATAATAAATTGTGTCATCGGTGCATGAATTTCAGCAGCCATAATTGATGGTAGTACCATATCGGTAAATCCAATGACCATTGTTTGACTCGCTTCTTGCGCCATTGGAACTTGTAATAACTCTAGAATTGGTTGGAATGGCAATCCTAACCATTGGAAGATTGGTGTTGTTTCAGAAATAATCAATACCACTGTACCAATCGCCATAATTGTTGGGATAACCCCCATCCATAAACTAAAGACGGTTTCTGCTCCACTGACGATATATTGTTTAAAGTCACCATTGTGTTTGGCTTGTTTAATTGCGTTATACATTCCCCATTCAAACTTCGTATAACCATCAGGAATCACTTCATCAGCAGAGTGACTCTCATCATTATGGTAGTAAGAATCCGAAATACGAGAAAGTGGCGGAATCCGTGGCACAATTAACGCACAGATAATTCCAACAACTGCGGCTATTAAATAGAAGAAGCCAAATTTATCCATCATACCAATATTTTGTACAACAACTAAAGAGAATGTAATTGATACTGCAGAGAAACTTGTCGCAATAGCTGCTGCTTCACGAGCTGTATAGTAACCTTCTTTGTATTGTTTACTCGTTAAAGCGACACCAATTGTTCCGTCTCCTACCCATGATGCGACTGCGTTAACAGCAGATCGACCAGGAAGATTAAATAACGGACGCATAACTTTGGTTAAGTACACGCCTAAGAACTCTAGCAATCCGAATTCTGTCAAGAACGGTAGGATAAACCCAGCCACTAGGAAGATAACAAATAATCCATTAATTAAGTCGAATAGGATAAGTCCTCCAGTGTCAGGTCCCCAAATCAATTGAGGTAATCCCCATTGTTCACCGAATGCTACAACAATAGCTAAAATTAAACTAAAGAAACGTACGAACAATTCAAACCATGAAACATCAGCTGCTTCAAGTAGGATATGATTGTTCTTAATAAAGTCCGGTTTAAAGAATCGGTAAATCGCTGCCAATAATAGTGAAATGAAAATCGTGATAATGACTAAATAGTAGATGGGAACAACCGAATTAATTCCATCCCTAATGAAATCAGAAATCACTGAAACCATTACTGTTGATTCACCGTTAATTTGAAATGGTGTCATTAATAATAAGACACCCAAAACTGATGGAATGATAAAGTTTAGTTTATCTTTCCAAGAAAACTGCTCTTTATGAGCATTGTCTTCACTCATGATATTTTTGAAACCTCTTTCTTTATGAGTCCTACGGTTACTATTATGTAAGTATTATACAGACATGATAATACTATTGCAAATAATCTAAGGCGCAATATGTTTTTTTATATATAAGTGATTATTTTCTCCTGTTTTCTGGCAAAATCCTCATATTTCAGACCTAAGTATTTTTTAATAAATTAAGAAATTTTCAAATTTATTCTTTTTATATAATATACTAAAGGCAAATTGTAATCGCTTTTTATATTTAAGGAGGAATTCTCAGATGTTCTATGAACCGAAAAATGATGACCATGGATTACCACATAACCCATTTAAATCGTCAACTGTTCCACGCGTAATTGGTTGGATTTCTACTAAGAATGAAGATGGAACAGATAACATTGCCCCTTATAGTCAGTTCACTAATGTCACTTACGATCCGCCAATGGTGATGTTTTCAGCGAATCAACATCCTGTTACCTTAGGCGACAAAACGACCGTCAAAAATATCGAACATACAGGTGAATTTGTTTACAATATGGTTTCTGGAGACTTAGCCGAACAAATGAACGATTCGTCAATTGCTATGCTTCCTGATGGGGTCAAAGATAAATTTGAATACAGCCATCTCGAACGCGAACAAGCGACATTAGTCGATGTGGCAATGGTCAAAGCATCCCCAATTAAATATTTACAAAGTACTCACTTACCAGCTAATGGTAAAATTGCACCGGTAGATGTTATTTTTGGTGAAGTGATTGGAATCCATATCAATGATGATGTGATTACTGATGAAGGCAAAATTGATATCGTGGGTATTGAACCAGTTGCTCGTTTAGGCTACTACGATTTCACTAAAATTAATAATAGTTTTGAAATGTTACCGCCAAAAGTGGATGAAAAATATCAAGATCTCGTTGACAAAGGGTTAGAAGGTAAATTATAATCAATTTTTCAACTGCTAATCAATTCAAAAAAATAATGAATGATGTTATCCCCTTTGGTATAACCAATGGGGATTTTTTTATAAAAGAGTGTGCCTTATGTTAACGATTCGACCACTTAATCCCTCTGATTACCAAGAAGCCATCCAATTTGCCATTGAAGGTATGCAATTCGACCAATACTTAACTAACCGTTGGGCACGCCAAATCTATGGTCGTTACTTCTTCTATGAAGCACTGAACCAAGCCACCCAAGTAATTGCAGCTTATTATAATACACAACTCGTCGGCCTTTTACTGGCTCGCATCAACGGTGAGAAAACAGTTCATCAGTCACGCTGGCAACAGGGTATCGTTCGCTCAGGAAATTGGCTTAGCCGAACTTTTTTTGCAAACAGTTCTGATGTTTATGAACAAACGAACCAACAACTATTACAAGCTTATCAAGCTGACCATCATCCTGATGGTGAAATTATCTTCTTAGCCGCTAAGCCAAATAGTCGAATCAAGGGGATTGGAACTTTTTTACTCGATGAGTTAACACGTCGCGAAAAAGGCAAAGAAATTTATCTCTTTACGGATAGTTTCTGTACGTATCAATTTTACGAACATCGCGGTTTTAAACGTTTTGCTTCTAAAGAAATTACCTTATCGATTAACAAACGTCAGATTCCTATGACAGCTATGTTATTTGTTAAAAAATTGTAATAATAAATTCCGCCTTACCCGTTTTAATTCATACGTAATTTGTTATAATAGAATCGTTAATTTGTTCACGTATGAAAAGGGGCCCCATCTCGAAAGAAAATGAAACCACAAGTTAAAGCAACGCAATATGATAAACCACATTATGGTGAAATGATCACTTGGATGGTTGTGTTAGCATTACTAGTTTATTTCTTTTAATATAAAAGACCGATTGTCACAGATGACAATCGGTCTTTTTTGTTAGTTTTCTGTAATTTCAGATAAGGCAACTTTTCGATCTTCATTTAATGATTTCGTACAAGCATCTGCTGTCGCAATCGATTCTAGTGCGGCAACACCGTTTAATAATTTAGCGAATTCGTCAGTAATTTCGCCACCTTTTAAGATGTTATGTAAATAAGCCATTTCCTTATCGATACAAGTTTGTAACCATTGTGGACAACGAATACCTGGTTTTCCGTAAGCAATCGCACCATCCATGCCTCGACCCATATAGATATCTGTTCGTTCTGCATCTTCTTCAGGGGTTTCATGAATGAGGAAGTGAGAATCTCCCTCACCTTTGACACGTAATGTGCCTCCCGTATCATATAAGTCTAACTTAATAGCACCTTTTGTTCCTTCAATAAGGACATAATGTTCTCCCCATCTAAAGGCATTTCCATATTCAAGTACGGCATAACGGTCATCACTATATTCTAAATTTAGAATAAGCATATCATCTTCATCACCAAAGTTTTCTCCGTGATGATAAACATTGCCGCCAACCATCGTAACTTTTTCAGGTAAACCATCCATAATAAATTGAATACAGTCCAACTCATGAATGTTGTTACGCAATTACCTGCTGGAGTATCAGGATTAATTATCGCTGGTATCTTTGCTGCTGCTCAATCAACGATTTCTTCTAGTTTAAATGCGGTTGCATCTTGTTTCGTTGTCGACTTCAAACAACGTTACTTCAACCATGCATTCCGTAAAATTTCAGACGTTGCTTTAGCTCGTTGGGTTATTATTATCTCTGGTTTACTTGCAACTTGTGTTACAATTTACTTTGTAACTGGTAACCAATCTTCAACATGGGAAATCTTCTTAGCCGTATCTGGTATGTTTGGTGTTCCTGTTGCCGGACTTTTCGTCTTAGGTATCTTCACTAAACGTGCGAATAGTAAAGGTGTTCTTATTGGTTTCTTAATCAGTGTTGTTATTAGCTTTATTGCAAATAACATGGGAATTTCTTCTCTATTAGTTGCAACAATTGCTTTACTATCATCAATTGTATTTGGTTACTTATTCAGTTTCATTTTCAAACAAGATAAAAACTTAAATGGATTAACAATTTATAGTTTAAATAAATAATTCATTAGACAGAAAGGAAGCATCCGAATGAAAGACACCATGCCACTTAGCGAAATGCCAACTTATCGAGGTAGACGTGAAGCACCGATTGATTTTGATCGTTTCTGGCAACAACAACTTGCCGACTTACCTAAATCATTTGGTTATACGTTAGCAGAAAAAAACTTTGGAACAGGAGATATTGGTTGCTATAACTTAAAATTTGATGGCACAAATAACGGAAAAGTTTACGCTCGTTGTGTTTTCCCAAAAAATAGCAAAAACTTCCCAGTGATTTTCCGTTTCCACGGTTATATGGGACAAGTTCCTGACTGGTCTGCACTCTTCTCATATGTTGCCATGGGATATGGAGTCGTTGCTATGGATGTTAGAGGCCAATCTGGTCAATCTATTGATCATGGAACCTTTAATGGCAATACAGTCAAAGGTCATATTGTTCGCGGAATGATTGATGGTCCTGATTCACTCTTCTACAAAGATATTTATTTAGATGTTTATACCTTAATCGAAATTGTTGCGGGATTACCACAAACTGACGAAAATCATTTCTATAGTTACGGTGAATCTCAAGGTGGCGCCCTATCATTAATTGCCGCTGCTTTAAACTCTCGTATTAAACGTTGCGTCACGATTTATCCATTCTTAAGTGATTTCAAACGGGTATTAGAACTTGGTAACACGAGTGAAGCTTATGACGAATTATTCCGTTACTTCAAATTCCATGACCCATTCCACGAATCTGAAGAAAAAATCTTAAGCACACTAGATTATATTGACATTAAAAACTTTGCGCATTTAATCAAATTCCCGTTAAATTTGTGACTTGTTTAGATGACGTTGTTTGTTATCCATCTACTCAATATGCGATTTATAATCGTATCGATGCTAAGAAAGAACATTTCTTATTACCGGAATATGGTCATGACTCAATCAATGTTCACCTTAATGATTATGTGATGAATTGGTTAATGGATACTAATATTAAAGTGTCTTATTAAACGAAAAGTGAGTCGTTGCTTTAAAAGCAACGACTCACTTTTTTTATTATATAAACGGAAGGAAAACAAGCGTTAGCACTACTGCGACCGCAAAATTAACTCCCAAAAAGATCGTTAAATAACGTTTTCGAAACGGTTTATCCATCTTACTAATAATATTATAGCCTAGTAAATTCGTTAATGACGCAATCAATGTCCCTAACCCACCAATATTCACTCCTAAAAGTAACGCTTGAATATTGTCAGTAAATGGCGTTAACAAGATTGCTGTGGGAACATTGGAAACCACTTGACTACTCAAAAAACTAACAAAATAGGTAGAATAAGGGCCAATCACCCAACGCTCAAGAAACGTTTGAATCGTTTCTAATCGACTAATATTTCCCACAATAATGAAGAAACAAACAAAGGTAAGCAACAGCCGATCATCGACACCTCGATACAAATGATAATTAATTATCAGTACCGCAATGGCAACTATAGGAAATGCCATCGATAATTTCAAGACACCAAAAACACTAGCCACCATTAACAACATTAAGATGACCCCATAAATTGCCAGGTGACGTGAAATGCCCTGCTGTTTTAACGATGAGGCCGCATCTGCTTTTTCAACAAATAACGTAAGGAAATAGAGAATAGGCAGGGAAACTAACCATAACGGCAGTGTCCAACGAATAAACGTTCCCCCATCCATTTGAAAAAAATCATAAATGACTAAGTTTTGCGGATTGGAAAACGGGAAGATTAATCCCCCTAAATTAGCCGCTAAAGGAATTAACGTCGCACCTAATATACGTCCCTTAAAAGATTTGATAGTCATCAAAATTCGACAGTACAACGGTAAGATTGTCAGAGTCACCACATCATTCGATAATAATGTCGACCCAATAAAACTGACTAATGTAATAATTTGAATTAATTGACGGGTGTCTTTTGATTTTTCAATTAATAAAATTGCCGCATACCGTAAAAAACCAGAAGCTTCAAAAAGGGCAAGAACGAGCATCATTCCAAACAACGTAAAAATAACATTAAAATTAATATCCCCTACTGCAAACTGACCAAATAAAATCGCAACCACCGCCAAGATAAAGGCGACTAAAAATACGCGATCAGATGTCATATATCTCCAAATTGTCCGCATATCATTCTCCCTATCATACACATATAAAAGAGGCACCTCAAAGAGATGCCTAAGATTATTGATTACAATGCTAATATCTTACCGCTTAATGTTCTAATTGGCAACGAAAATTAATCCGTCACTAAAATATTTGCATGGCCGACAATTGCATTCATTTTCCCTGCATCTTTGACTTGAATTTTACTTGGTCTTTCCATCGCTTGCCCTTGATAAACGGTCAATAACGGGATTTCATTATTCAAATTATGAGCCACAAATGCGCCTAGTGCTGAAGCTGCCACCCCTGTCGCCGCATCTTCATCATAACCTGAATTATTTGGGAACTGACGAGCAAAGAAAACATCATCAGCCACTTGGACGTATGGATAAAAGCCAGAAGAGTCAACCATATCACAAATGTCCCATAACTTAGATAGCTGAGGGCGTAAATTATCCAATGTCTCCCTACTATCCAAGGCAATTAATGTTTTTGGTTTTGAAGTCGATGCATTATAAACCGTTTCACTAACTATTTGTTGACACGAAATATTCAATGCTTGAGCAATCGTTTCTTTAGACACATTAATGCTATCAAAATGACCAGCTTTCTGAGCCACACTCACTTGAATCCCTTCTTCCATAGGTAAAAATTCAATTGGTATGTCGCCAGCTAATGTTTCAATTGTCAATGATTTTATCGGACGTTGGCTTCTGTCATATAGAACGGTGGCACAAGCAATCGTTGCATGCCCACACATCGTCATTTCCTTATTCGGAACAAAGAAACGAAATTGATAATCACAAGCTGGTCGATTAGTGGCTAAAATAAACCCTACTTCAGCACTTAATTCTTCAGCTAATGCTCGCATCTCTTCATCGGAATAGTTGTCTGCTCCTAAAATCACAGGACATGGATTGCCACCATTAGGTCCGTCCGCAAATACTGTCGTTGGAATTACCTCAATCATAGTTCCTCCTAAGTGTTCTCTCTTTCTATCAAAGTTTATCACCATTAGTATAAAGGATTTAACTTCGTATCTCATCACGAAACGTTGGTTTAGTCATTACATTCTATTTTACTATAAAAAAAGCACTTCTCTTGTCGCCAAGAAAAGTGCTCGTTTTTGTATAAATCGTTGCGTAAATATTAACGTTTTGAGAATTGGCTTGATTTACGCGCTTTTTTAAGACCTGGTTTTTTACGTTCAAAAAACTTCAGGATTTCGTTCAATCGTATATACTGTCGTAAGCCTTGATATTAAAGGATTTCTAAATTTTTTGATTGCATAGAATTGCGCTAAATATCACTCAGGGGTAACTAAAGGGTAACTAAATAAACTGCTGGCCGGTGGTAAATACTCTTGTATGGTCCGGATATCACTTAATGAATTTATTAGTCACTAATTATATAAAATCTGGTATATACAATAACTAATCATAATTTTCTTCTGCTATTTCAATAAGTAGTTTTGATAAATAAATATTAAATCCATCCCCATATTTGTTAAAATAGTTTTGCGCATCAGTTTCTAAATACTTTTTTGAAAGTTCTAAGAGAGTTTTTTTGTTAAAGTATCCTTCGTAAACTTCATTAAGATATTCAATAAATTTTATCATTAACAATTTAGATGCTTTGTTGTCATTTCTCATTAGAAAAATCTTATTAAAATGATCATTAAAATCAATCTCATCCGTATTAATTATGTTTTGTATGTTTTCAATAATATTCTTATTCTCAATTTTAACCATTTGTTCTAATATTGCAGCTTCTATTTCATCACTCTTCTTTAGTTTCTTTAAATGATTTATTCTGTCGATCTTTAATTCAATCATCTCCTTTTGTTCAATTAGTGCTTGTTCTTGCAAAGCTAATAATCTAGTAATATCCTCATCATTGTTAATAATTGATTTTATTTCATTTAGTTCAATGTCTTCAATTTTACTTAGTCAAGATGAAAGAATTACTTTTAATTTTAAATCAAAAAATGGAGATAGAATAATAAATACAGATATATACTCAGAATATCATTTTTCGTATAACATTAATAATTAAATTCTCAATAATGGTTTGTTATTTGTAACTAAAAGTAAACTAAAAAATTTTGGAGCATCTTATAATACAATTGATAAATAATGAAGTTGACACAAAATTATGTCATCTTGGTAAAATAAGTGCTAAATAAGGAGCAATTTTTCTTTCTTTTTTGTAGATAGACATTGTTAAACCAACAAAAATTAGCAATCCATTTTATATGCTAATTGGATTGCTAAAAGGTTTCTTATTTTATGTTTTGTACTATTAAACTTAACCAGTTAGATGATGGCAAGCTGCTCTCTTATATTTATTCAGTATGAAGTAACAATTGATCTAAATCCATTATTTTAATTTTCTTTTTCGGTAACTGTTTAATCAATCCAAGTTCTTCTAGATTAGTAAATTTACGGCTGATTGTTTCTGGTGTGGTACCAAGATACGAGGCTAAATCCTTTTTGGACATTGGTAATATAATCGTTGGACTATTGCCACTTCCCTTTTTAACATTCTCAGCTAAAAAGGATATAATGCGGGTTTCTACATTTTCAATCGCGACTTGTGTGGTTTGTTTTTCAGAATCTTTCAAACGCATCGTTACTTCTGACAGTATTTTTAATGAGAGCTGCGGATATTCCACCAAATACTCTTGTAAATCCTCTCGTTTAATTAAACAAATAGATGTATTTTGTAGTGCTTCCGCATAGTTCTCATGATTACTTTCAGGTTGGAAAATGGCGACTTCACCTGTAAAATCACCGGGATTTAAAATGCGAACAAGTTGTTCTTTTCCAGAATCCGATAAGCGGTAAATCCGAACCTTACCTGAATTGATAATATATAAGGTATCATCTTTCTCACCTGCACGGAATAACATTTCCCCTTTTTGTAGATGAAGTGTCTTGGCAGATTCCGCAATCAAATCCATTTGGGAGTCTTCCAGATGGTTGAAAATGGGAACAATACGAATACATTCTGCATGTCCATGTTGGTGATGACAACATTGGTTTTGTTCCAAAATAACCTCTCCTTTTTATAAGAAGCCTAAGAGGGTATCTTAGGCTTCCTTTCTATTTACTCGATTAGGCAGGTTTTACCTTTGATTTGACAACAGGATATCCTAAGTCTTCAATTGCCTCTTCGATGTCGTTAATAACGACTACTTCTGAATCAAAATCTACTTTTACTTTACTAGCATTGAACATTATCTTCAAGCTATCTTGATTCACACCGTTTATTCCTTTCACCGCATTTTCAATCTTTTGCATACAAGATGGACAAGATAAAGTTTCTAATTGAATCGTTGCTTTTTGCATAAATCATTTCTCCCTTCATTTTTTAACGACCGTAAACCAATTTATTCTTTTGTTTTTGGGTTATTTTTAAGCCTGATATGCTTTGTCTACTTCTGATAACATTTCGTAGGTGCCTGCATATGTTTCGCATACATCTCCAGGAATGGCGTAGTTGTTTGTGATTTTTCGTAACTGAGCAAATTCACCATCCAAGTCTGGTTTGTTTGTACCAGCATCTTTTACCTTTTTACTGAGTTTTTCAAATAGTTCACGTACTTCAAAGGCTTCTGGATGGTTCTTTCCATGGGCCCGTGTAATCGCAGTAGTGTATAAATCCAGTTTTTCAAAATGGTTTGTTATTACTTCGTTAAATGTTTGTTCAGACATTATTATTTCCCTCTTTCTATATATAATTTTTGTTATGTTTGTTTGTCTTAGGCAGATTTTACTTTTGATTTAACAACGGGATATCCTAAGTCTTCAATTGCCTTTTTGATATCGTTAACGGTGATCGTTTCTGAATCAAAATCTACTTTTACTTTACTGGCATTGAATAATACTTTTAAGCTATCTTGATTAACCCCATTCAATCCTTTCACCGCATTTTCAATCTTTTGCATACAAGATGAACAAGATAATGTTTCTAATTGAATAACTGCTTTTTGCATGAATTATTTCTCCTTTCATCTTATCTTTGACTTTTTTGTTTTCCCTTTTCTTCTTTACAATTTAAGTATAGCTGAGGTTCTACGAAATGAAATTGACGCAAATCAAGTTTTAAGAAAAAAGTAGGGGCGTATTTTGTTCTTCCTACCTAAATACTTCCCCTTTATCATTCGTCAAGACCGCTTTCTATTAAATTTATCCTCTCAAACGGTATCGAAGCAATCTCATACCATTCAAGATGACTACTAAGATACTTGCTTCGTGAACCAACATCCCGATTGACATATTCATCCATTCACTAAATAATAGGCTAGCAAGTAAGACTAATACCACACCAACTGCTATGGTGATATTCTGTTTCATGTTTCTTGAAGTTAATTTTGTTAAGCCTAATGCGTGTGGTAAACGACTAAAGTCAGAATTCATTAAAACGACATCCGATGTTTCAATTGCAACATCTGTTCCACTTCCCATTGCGATTCCGATATCTGCTAAGGCTAATGAAGGACTATCATTCACTCCGTCACCAACAAAGGCAACGAGTTGGCCTTTTGCTTGCATTTTTTCAATATATGCGGATTTTCCTTCTGGAAGCATATGACCGTGTGCTTCTGTTAATCCAAGTTCTCGAGCAACTAAATCTACGGTTCCTTGGTTGTCCCCTGAAAGAACGACTAGGCTTTTGACTCCAAGTTTTTTTAGGTTTTGAAGATCTTTTTTAACACCTGGACGGATTTGATCCCGAATACCCATCAGAACTTTTAATTCTCCGTCAACCGCAGTTAACACAAGAGAATTCCCATTTTTCTCAAAGCGTTCGACATCTTTTTTAGCTTTTTCGCTTAATTTCACATTTTCTTTTTCCATTAAAGCTACGTTACCAACGGCTATACGATGAACACCTATTTTTGCTACAATTCCGCCACCTTTAACGACTTCGTTTTTTTCAACAGTATAGAAAGTTGTCTCGCCAATATCCTTTAAGACAGCTTTTGCTAGTGGGTGGTCCGATTCGCGCTCCACACTTGCTAAGTATCCTAGAATTTCTTCAGTGTTGTTGCCGTAAAATTCTTTTTCGGCAACTTCAGGGTTTCCTACTGTCAATGTTCCCGTTTTATCAAAAACGATAGTATCTACTCTGCTAAAGTCATTGATAACTTCACTACCTTTTAGGAGGACACCATTACGTGCACCATTTCCGATACCGGCAACGTTGGATACAGGAACCCCGATAACTAATGCACCTGGACATCCTAAAACAAGAATCGTGATAGCTAGTTCAATATCTTTTGAGAATAGCCAAACAATAAAACCAAGGACTAAAACAGCTGGTGTATAATATTTAGAGAATCGATCAATAAACCGCTCTGCTTCTGATTTGGAATCCTGTGCTTCTTCCACTAATTCAATAATTCTACCAAATGTTGTATCTTCCCCTACACGATCAGATCGAATTTGAATCGTTCCATTTTCTAAGATTGTTCCCGCAAATACTTCAGAATCGACCCTTTTGCTTACTGGAACAGACTCTCCGGTAATACTTGCTTCATTGATGTGACCTTCACCTGTTAACACGGTTCCATCTACGGGGACTTTTGCACCCGTTTTGACTAATAAAATGTCACCTTCATCTACATCATCGACATCAACTTCTTCAAATTCTCCATTTTCCATTTGCTTTAAAGCACTTTCTGGTGCCAGCTCTGTTAATTCTTTAATGGCAGAACGTGTTTTGTTCAAGGTACGTTGCTCCAAGTAAGAACCAAATAAGAATAAGAAAGTAACGATGGCTGATTCCTCATAATTTTGAATCAATACTGCCCCAATTACTGCAATGGTAACTAAAACATCGATACTGACAACTTTTACTTTTAATGCTTGAAAGGCTTGAATTACAATTGGTGCTACACCAAGAATAGATGCAATGATGAGCGACCAATTGAAAATGGCCATGTTGTCTAAGGTAAATCGTCCGAAGAATGCAAGTGCAATCAAAATTGCACCGATCAGTGTAATGGTATTCTTTTTACTTAATATATATCTTTGCATGTTGATCCCCTCCAATTTCATTTTCATTTGTATTCCTTGTTGATGACTCTAGTATAGTATGTTTCTATGAAATAAAAATTGATTAGTATCAAGTTCTATTGTAAAAGTGAAAAATTAATCGAGTAGGAGGGGGCGACTAACCCCCAACCCCCTCACACCACTGTACGTACGGTTCCGTATACGGCGGTTTCATTTAGGTCCAACGCATGGTCTGATATCGCCTTGGATAGACTCTTCAACCCTTGCTCTAACCAATATTGGTTGTCAAGGGCTCTAGACAAGATGGGGCTCTTGGCTATACGCCAATACGCCTTCGTTGAATTTGCCCATTCCCACGCTTTTCCTTTCTTAATTCCAAGTTTCATGAGATTCTTATATTTTATTTTGACTTTTGTAACCATTACGAAAAACCTCTTTCATTAAATAAACCAAATAGTTTTCTTCCCAGCATTTCTAAAGCTTCCTTTTTCATCTCATTATTATCGTAAAGATCCCACTCTATCGATTTAAACCCTTTCATAACCTTCCAAGTGAAATGGCATTTAGTAAAGCATTAATCTGTTCATATAAAGATTGGGCCGATGAATAACATTCGTGCTGTTCATTAACAACCTACATCTTTAAACTAATAACCTAAATTATTCACTCTAAAAGCTCATAATATCAATATTTCAAGGTATTAATAACCTAATTTTTTATTTTTAATAACCTAATTAATTCAATTTAGGTTACTGCTTTATCCACCCTGAACCTCTGCCTGTTGATTTAATTTTTCCACTTCTAGATAACGACTGTAAAAGATTATCAACCTTTTTCATTTTTTGCTGTTTATCTAGGACATTAGGTAGTTTATCTTCTAATAAAGAAAAAATTTCTTGTTTAGTACTTTTGGGATACTTTTCAAGCATAGTTACAATCATGGCCTTGTAATAATCATTATTTAATCCAGCATCTCTTTTATCAATACGAACGTTCTTTTGAACTTTATCTAATAGCATTACTTCTCTTAATGATAGCTCACTATTTTGTACCAATAACTTGGTATAATTTTCATCAATTATTTCTCCAAAGATTGTTACTTGAACTTTTGGATTTAAAGCGCCTTTATCAGTAATATCATAAGTTGGTAAAGGGAACGTTCTCTTCATTTGAATATTCATCATTTTTTTAATACCACTACCGATAGTATCTATCATATTTAAAGACACCATAGTATCTGCTAAACAAAATCAATTATCGTACCAGACATTATGAGACTAGGATGCTGATTGAATATCATTAATTTTTGACTTTGTATTAACAGCTTTCCTACTTGGTCTAGCACTCGTTATGAGTGTAGGTGGTGTCAGTACGATAAATGAAAGTTTTAATATACCGTTTTGGGTAAGCGGTCTTATATTTATAGGATTAGTGAGTTTAACACTTTGTTTACAGTTTGATAAAATTATTCGTGTATTAAGTGTTGTGACACCATTTTTAATCGTTATCGTATTAATCATTTCAATTTATTATATGTTTAAACACGATTTTAATATTTCAGAAGGTATTACGAGCATTCCTGAAAATAAAGGATTATATCCATGGTGGTTTGATGCAATCAACTATTCTAGTTTACAGATTGCAGCAGCATTCAGTTTCTTATCTGTTATGGGGGGGCAACTAAAAAAAGGAACACATGCGATTTACGGAGTACAAACATATTGTAAAAGTAGATTTACCGACATTAATATTGGCGAAAGAAATTCATCCAGTCATCGGATTTATTTTCTCAATTATAATGGTGTCTGTTACTTATAATACCGTTGTCGGTTTAAATTATGCATTTATCTCCCGTTTCACAAAGTCTTATAGCAAACATTACTATATTATGATTGCTGTGATTGCAGTTATGACATTCTTAATGACGTTTATCAGTTTCTCAAAACTTGTTGCAACTGTATTCCCGATGATGGGTATTGTAGGACTTATATTATTCTTCCCTGTTATATATAAAGGAGTTAAACATTTCAATTTGAACAACTAAATACAGGAGATTCCGAATTGGCATCTCCTGTATTAAAAATGGAAAAAAAGCACTCCTTGGAATAATCCAAAGAGTGCTGTAAACGCATTTTCAGTTGAACACAAATTGCTGTCGCAATTTGCGAACTCCATCTGTAAGCGAATAAATTCGCAACAGCTGCAACTTAACGTTTTGAGAACTGTGGTGAATGACGAGCGCCTTTAAGACCTGGCTTCTTACGTTCAAAAATTTTTAGGTTTTTATCTAATTTCAAAATATTTATTATTGTTGAATCATCAAGGTTTAGATACATTGTTAGTTTCATGTAATAACATACTATTTCAACAAAGGGTATTAATTAGGTATTAAAATTCATGCTGGTCGGCAGAAATTAAGATAAGTAGTTACGTAAATCATTATTGAATAAATATTTATTTATAATAAGGAGTTTAATAACTTGCTTTTATTACTAACTAGTATTACATTACTGATAATTGGTACAAATAATAAGGAGATGGATAATTATGTTTAAAAATATAACAATTGCTGGCGGCGGTGTGCTAGGTAGTCAAATCGCCTTTCAAACAGCTTATTTCGGTTATGAAGTGAAACTATACGATATTAACGAAGATGCAGTAAAAGCGGCTGATGAAAAACTTGATAAACTCGTTGCTCGATACACTGAATTTTTCGGAGATCAATCAAAGGCAGAAAACGCAAGAAAGCGTATCAGTACCACAGCTAACTTAGAAGATGCCTTACAAGATTCTGATTTATTAATAGAAGCGATACCAGAGAAAAAAGAAATTAAAGCAGATTTCTATACAAATGTTGCAAAAGTGGCACCTGAAAAAACAATATTTGCTTCAAACTCATCAATGATGGTACCAAGTGACTTTGCTGAATACACAGGAAGACCTGAGAAATTCTTAGCTTTACACTTTGCGAATGAAGTATGGAAAAATAATATCGGAGAAGTGATGGGCCATGCAGGTACTGATAAGAAATATGAAGAAGAAGTATTAAAATTTGCTGAATCAATCGGTCTTATCCCACTTCATGTGTTAAAAGAAACACCTGGATACATCTCTAATTCTATATTAGTACCTTTCTTAGAAGCAGGTAAAAAATTATACGTATCAGGTGTTGCAGATATAGAAACCATCGATAAAACCTGGATGGCTGCAACAGGTATGAATATGGGACCATTTGGTGCTTTAGACGTCATCGGATTAAATACTGACTACTCTATCACATTAGCAAATGCTGAGAAGAACAATGATGAATTATTATTAAAATTTGCCAACTTAATGAAAGAAGAATATATCGATAAAGGAAATCTTGGTGTTTCAACAGGGAAAGGATTCTATACGTACCCTAACCCAAGTTTCAAATCAGAAGACTTTATTGTGCGACAAGGACAAGAAAAATAATTTATATTAAAAAAATAACACTTCATTATCATGATATTGCATCATGACGATGAAGTGTTTTTTATCTTTATTAAGAATCGACTTAAAGATCAAACATCTTTATCACTTTATTAGGTGGCATTTGTAAAGGCATGCGATAATGGTCACATCCCTGCCATTCCATATATTCTTTAAATTCCTCAAAGGACGCTTCAAAAAGTGGTTTAATATCCTTCAATGGATTATCAGATAAGTTCTTTAATGCAATGAGAAACTCAGCCCTTTGTGAATCGTAATAACTTCCAGCAGGAAATTTCTCGTTACAACTAAACTCACGATCAGCAAAAGGATAAGGTAATACAAAAAACATCGGTTCTTCAAATTGGTCATCACCAAACCAGAAACCAAACTCAATCATTGGCTCATCAAAGGCTGCGCGTTCTATAATTTTTGTGTGATCCGGGAATGGTACATGATCGTTATATACAAGAATACAGCTGATATCAAAAGTCCTCCAGAAAAAGCCTGATTTTATCTTCCTTGCACGTAATGGATTGATAAATGCAGATTCTGCCTGATGCGCAAGGTGCATTAATTTAAACACCTCTACAGCTTTATCTGGTTGGTAATGATGATGATCTTCATCATCTTCAAATGGCGTCTTTATATCCATTTCCTGAGGTTTAGTATTAATCACCGAATGAATGCCATTGTCATTTAAAAAAGTTGAAATTGCTTTATAGTAATCTTTAATTGCTGTGCCATCTTCTAAAGGAATGTCTTTAGACTGACCATCAATAATTACAGTAATTTTATGGAGCAACAAATTAATATTGATTTCAAAATATTTATCTTCGTAATACAGCAAGCAGTAGTGATAGCCTGAGTTGTAATATCTAGCATTACATGTGCACATTGAGGTTCCCGAAAAGCTGTAGCAAGCTTATACTTTCCAAGGATTTGAGTTAACAGATGCCTTGTTTCCTTTTCTCTTTTCCATTCTTTCAATAACAAATGATCACCACTCTCTTATTTATATACTATTTTAATTAATAGCATAACCGAATATAGAATTATAATTATATAAATTCACCATACAAAAAAGCACTCTTTGGAATAATCCAAAGAGTGCTTTAAACATTTCAGTTGAACACAAATTGCTGTCGCAATTTGCGGACTCCATTTGTAAGCAAGTAAACTTGCAACAGCTGCAGCCTAACGTTTTGAGAATTGGCTTGATTTACGCGCTTTTTTAAGACCTGGTTTCTTACGTTCTTTCATACGTGGGTCACGTGTTAAAAGACCAGCTTTTTTCAATGGTTTACGGAAGTCAGGATCAACGTTTAATAACGCACGTGCGATACCATGACGAGCTGCACCTGATTGTCCAGCGAATCCACCACCATTAACGTTAATCATAACGTCATATTGACCTTCAGTTTCAGTAGCTGCTAATGGTTGTTTAACAACTAAGTATAATGATGGGTAAGGTAAGTATTCTTCCATAGGTTGACCGTTGAAAACAATTTTACCAGTACCAGGTACTAAGCGTACGCGGGCAGTTGAGTTTTTACGACGACCAGTTCCAATATATTGTGCTTGTGCCACTGCTTTTCCCTCCTTAAATTAATTCACTAATGTCTACAGTTTTAGGTTGTTGAGCAGCATGTGGATGCTCGCTTCCAGCGTAAACATGTAAGTGAGTAAATTGTTTACGACCTAATTTGTTTTTAGGTAACATTCCTTTGATAGATAATTCAATTAAGCGATCTGGGCGTTCTGCACGCATTTTACCAGCGCTTGTTTCATAAATACCACCTGGGTATCCAGAGTGACGGCAATATTTTTTATCTAACGCTTTTTTACCAGTTAATTTTACTTTGTCAGCGTTGATGATGATTACTTGGTCACCTGTATCAACGTGTGGTGTAAAAGTTGGTTTATTTTTTCCACGTAACATGTTTGCCGCTACTGCAGAGATACGACCTAAAGCCACATCTGTTGCATCTAGCACAACCCAATTACGTTCAACTTCATTTGGTTTAGCCATATATGTTGTACGCATTATATTTTCCTCCGTTTAATCTGTCTGATTGTTCGTTCACAATTGGTTTCCGGGGCCGATCGTGGGGCAAACAATACCATTGACTATCATATCGTAGATTCTAACCTAAGTCAATCATTTTTTGCGTTGATTGCAATAGGAAAAGCATGGTGAAAGCGGACAATATCACGAATAATAACAGACCAATAAAAATGAAAAGAAGGTAATGAAAAACAGGCTCCCTCTTATATAAGTAGAAAGATGACGCTAACAATAATCCAATAACGAGATAGCCAACTATAATAACCCACATTCGTTGATTCCCCTTCCTAATTAAATCACTAGACTGATTTATTTTAGCATGTCTTCGCCATTATCTCATCCAAAGTCCCTATAAATAGTCATTTACTTAGGCATTTTATCGTATTCAGATATCTGTTCTAACCATTTTACATACAATTATTGTATGCGATTTTCTCTATCAAAACCAGTATCCCTCTGCTTATTAGCCTAAACCCTCTCCCCCATCCGCCCGCTAACTATTAACTAGTAAAAACAAAATACAATTATTGTACAATAAAAAGTTTGCTAATTCTTCTTTATTCATTTGTCATTTTTTGCCAACCGCTACACCTCTTTGACACTTATATCCAAATTTTTATATTGAATTTCACAAATCGCTCGTCCCGAGTTTAGTCCCATCACCTTCTTGATGAATCGTTCACAATCTTTCTGTTATTTGTCATTCTTTTTCACGTATTAAGATTGCATTTTTTGTGTATATTAAGTTGTGCTTATTTTTATAATAATTTCACAATACTTATTTAACAATGTTTCAAATGATTCTTTTCTTAGCTTTTTCTAAGATTTAATTGCATAATTATAGATTGCCATTTATACTTTAAGCAATTACTAAATAATGAAATTGTAAACAACAATTAAGGAGTGTATTGAATGAAAGTAGCCGTAATTGGTTGTACCCATGCTGGTACTGCAGCTGTTAAAACGATTTTAAGTGAAAATGATGATGTTCAAGTTTCTGTTTTCGAACGTAACGATAACATTTCCTTCTTATCATGTGGGATTGCCCTATATGTTGGTGGCGTTGTTAAAGACGTTAATGGTTTATTCTACTCAGACCCTTCTGAACTAGAATCATTAGGTGCAGACGTGCATATGAAACATAACGTGTTATCTTATGACGAAAAAGCGAAAACGATTCAAGTTGAAAACTTGGAAACTGGTGAACAATTCGAAGAATCATATGACAAATTAGTCTTAGCTACTGGTTCTTGGCCAATTATTCCGCCATTAGATGGTTTAGACACTAACAATGTTTTATTATGTAAAAACTTCAACCATGCACAAAAAATTATTGAAGAAAAAACGGATAAAAAACGTGTGGTTGTTGTCGGTGGTGGATACATCGGTATCGAATTAGTTGAAGCTTTTGCTCAAGATGGGAAAGAAGTCGTTTTAATCGATGGTTTAGACCGTGTATTAAACAAATACTTAGACCAAGAAATGACGGATATCTTAGAAGATGATATGCGTGACCGTGGCATCGACATTCGCTTAAACGAAATGGTTAAAGGTTTCGTACCTGACGAAAACGGCAATGTGAAAGCTGTTGAAACTAGCGAAGGATCATATGACTGTGATATGGCTATTCTATGTGTTGGTTTCAAACCAAACACTGAATTATATGACGGTAAATTAGAAACTATGCCTAATGGTGCGATTATCGTTGATGACTACATGCATACTTCTGACGAAAATGTTTTAGCTTGTGGTGACTCTTGTGCTGTTAACTACAACCCTAATAATGGCCATGCTTATATTCCGCTAGCAACAAATGCTGTTCGTATGGGTACCTTAGTTGGTAAAAATATTAAAGAAGATACTGTCAAATATCGTGGCACTCAATCAACTTCTGGATTACATTTATTCGGTTGGAACATCGGTTCAACTGGTGTTAATGATGCTTCTGCTGCTAACTTTGGTCTAGAAACTCGCAGTGTTTATTTTGAAGATAATCATCGTCCTGAATTCATGCCAACTTATGAAAAACTTCATATGAAACTTGTTTATGAAGTGGGTACAAACCGCATCGTTGGTGGACAATTATTATCTAAATATGACATCACTCAATCAGCGAATACCTTATCATTAGCTATCCAAAACCAAATGACGATTGAAGATTTAGCTTACGTTGATTTCTTCTTCCAACCTCACTTCGACCGTCCATGGAACTACTTAAACTTATTAGCGCAACAAGCCGTTGCCCAAGAAGAAGAACTAGCTAAAAAATAATTTAGCCACTCACTAAAAAAGCCTTGAGGATCTAGTCCTCAAGGCTTTTTTCTATTACCGATGACGCCATTTATAGCGCATTTTCATACCACTCGCAAAGAGTTTATTAATTGTTGGACGCAATTCAATATCAAACTCACCGATTGTTTCAAATTGTTCAGAAGCAAAGTGTTTTTTAAATTCATATAATCCGCGTACTGAATCATCTTTATTTTCATCAGAGGTATAACCAGAGACACCACCAAAATCAAAATAACGATACCCATTATTTAACGCATCTGACATTAATGTCCAAACCATGTGATATGTTGGTAATAATTCTCGATATTCATTGCTTGACGCAGCATACATATAATAAGCAGTACCATTAAAGTATCCCATGATAGAACCGGATAGAACAATATCTTCTCGACCATTTGCTAGTTCCGCTTCTAGTTCGTCAATCATATGTTCTGCTTTTTTGATTCGTTGCTGAATACTATCTAGATTACGCATCGCTTTTTCTTGTTTTCGTCCAGACTGCATTTTTTCAATAGATGCTTGGACCTTAGCCGCTTCTTTCGTTAAGTCATCGTGTTCTTTTTGTTTAATTGCTAACAATTCTTTAACATGGAACGTGGTTAACCAAAGTTTTCCCACAGAACCTAAAGACTCTAAAATATGACGGAAATAATCCGCATTTCGGGTCGTAAAATCATCACGACTACCCGTAATTTCCATCAATTTAACAAAAGCATCTAAATCATCTAATGAGGCTTCTTCTGTTGTAATTCCGTTTTTCATCGCTTTACGAATTTTATTACGGGTTTTACTTCCCATGGCTTTTTCTAAGGCTTTCTCATCATCACCCATATCGGTAATCATTAAAAAGTTGGGCTGATTATACGCTAATCCTTTTTTATGACCCCCATGTTTTCCACCAATTGATTTCACATAATCTTTGACCCATTCATGTTGATCGCGAGAAATTTGTGGATCAAATTTTAACGTGAAGGCGCGATGACGTTTGGCTGCCTTCATACATGCTTTTAGAATCGCTTTAAAATGTTCTGGCTGGCTGTAATCACAAACAGGGCCACGTGGCATATAAGCCAGTGAATATGGAGTGAATGGCAACTTGCGATATAAAATTAAGGCCACTCCAAGAATATCATTATCATCTTTTACGGCAACATATTCATGATTCCAATTTGATTTAACCAATGCCCAACGACTGGTTTGATAAATTTCTCCTCCAAGTGATTGGACATAATCGTCATGGATTTTTTCAGAAACTAATAATGTCTTATATGTCATGTTATACTACACTTTCTTTCCTCAATTATTAATAAATGTTTTAATTAAACATTAAGGGTTTCTCATTAATCCTACACTAAAGTTAGATTAAAGGTCAAAGCGTTTCCCCAATCTTATAAGTATCTTATAAAAGAACTTGGCGTAAAAATATAACACCTTTTATATCGAGTTATCTAATTAACGACTAGTTTTAGCTAGCGTCGATGATCTTCCCAGCTGGCAACTTTCGCATCTCTATCGGCACGGTCCATATAATCGACCGCCATTAAATATAATCCATGGGCTGGGGCTGTGGGTCCCGCTTCGTTACGATCTTTTACCGCTAATAAACGCTGCATTTCATCTACAGGGCGCAGACCATCTCCAATTTGTAATGCTGTTCCCACTAATATACGCACCATATTATATAAAAAACCATCTCCAGCAAAAGTAAACGTTAAATGATGATTCTCTGCATCATAATCCACTTGTGCTTGAGTTAAGGTACGAACAAAGTCAGTTTTATCTGTTTTCGTTGAGCAAAAGCTCTTGAAGTCATGGGTCCCAATTAAATCATTGAGAGCCGTTTGCATGCGATCAACGTCTGTAGAATACGGATGATGTAGCATATATTGTGCCGTAAATGGTGATGGATATTTGGCCAAATCAACATGATATTCATATCGTTTTCCAATCGTATGATAACGTGCATGAAAGGTTTCCTCAACAGCTTCTACTTCTTTAATGCGAATACTATCGGGCGTGACACTATTTAACGCTCGCCATAACCCATGAGTTGAAATAGCAGCTGGATAATCGAAGTGGATTACTTGTCCTTTGGCATGAACGCCAGAATCCGTACGTCCTGACCCATGGACCCCAATATTATGTCCTTTACTAATAGTTTTCAAAGCCTTTTGTAATGTCCCCTGAATACTTTTTCCATCAGGTTGTACTTGAAATCCTATATAAGGGCCTCCATCATATTCAATGACTGCTTTATACCGCATACAATCCTCACTTTCTTAAATCCAAATAATGAGTATCATTAACCCAATAAGAACAATACTTGCTAATGTATCTCTTCGTTGCCATTTCAATTGCCGGTACTTCGTTCGTCCTTCACTGCCACGATACCCACGTGCTTCCATCGCAATCGCTAAATCATACGCGCGATTAAATGCTGAAATAAATAAAGGAATTAAAATAGGGATAATCGCTTTAATACGGTCAATTAAATTTCCTTCAGAAAAATCAACTCCCCGTGCCCGTTGTGTATCCATTATTTTATCGGTTTCTTCCATTAGCGTTGGCACAAAGCGTAAGGCAATTGATAACATTAAGGCTACTTCATGAACAGGTAAGATTTTTCTTAATGGTGAAAACAGATTTTCTAAAGCATCCGTTAACGTGATTGGTTGTGTTGTTAATGTCACAATTGTGGAAATAAAAATAACTAAGACAAAGCGCATAAAAATCATGACCGCATTCAGTAAGCCATCAGTGGTTAATTTCAATGGCCCAAATGACCAAATGACATCTCCTTGATAGGTGAAGAAAAGTTGTAAAACCACGGTAAATACGATAATAATAAGCATTGGTTTTAACCCTCTTACATAAACACCTAAGGAAATATTAGATAAGAAAATTAAGCCTAGAATGACGGCTGTTAAAATCACATAATCTAACCAGCCACTTGCCATGAAAATTAACACCATGAAGAGAATCATAGCGACCAATTTGAACCTAGGATCTAAACGATGAATAAATGAATTTCCAGGAATATAACGCCCGATAATTAAATTATCTTTCATCTTGCACCGCCTCTCCCTGAGTATCTGACATAAGTTGCGCTGCAATTTGATCAGCTAACTGGTCGACAGTTAGAGGTAGAGCGTCTTTGGGTAGAGACAACCCATTAGCGAATAATTTTTCTCTAAACGCTAAAATATCTGGGAGAGCTAAATGATGATGCTCTAACCATTCCTGATCAGAAAATACTTCCGTTGGTTGACCTTCAAAAACACAAGTGCCATGATCCATCACAATCACATGATTACTCCAACTTGCCACATCGTTCATTTGATGCGTCACTAAAATCACTGTCATTTGACCAGTAGCATATAAATCATTGAAAATCGTCATTAACTCATCTTGACCTTTAGGATCTAATCCAGCTGTTGGTTCATCCAAGATGAGAACTTCTGGTTCCATAGCCAAAACACCAGCAATCGCTACCCGTCGCATCTGTCCACCCGAAAGGTCAAAAGGCGATTGGTCATATAAAGCATCTGAAATTCCCACTCGCTCTAAAGCCATTTCCGCTTTTCTACGTGCGGTTTCTTCATCGTCCCCAAAATTTTTAGGACCAAACATGACATCCTTAATGACAGACTCTTCAAATAATTGCGCCTCAGGAAATTGGAACACCATTCCCATTTTTTTACGCACATTCTTCACTTGTTTCTTAGAAGTTTCTGGTGTGACAACCGTATCTCCTACGATAATTTGACCGTCTGTAGGAAGTAATAATCCATTAAATAATTTGGTTAATGTTGACTTCCCGCTCCCAGTATTTCCGATAATCGCCGTATAGCTTTTATCAGGAATCGTTAACGAGACTTGTTTTAGTGCCTCACTAGCAAAAGGCGTATTAGCAGAATAAGTAAAACTGACATCTTCAAATGTTATTTGCATAGCCATTCCGCCAACCTTTCTTCTGATAACCATTCGTTTGGAACGTCAATTTGTCGACGCTGTAATGCGGCTTTGAGTTGTTCAGTAAACGGCACACCCAAACCAATTTGAATTAGATCTTCTCCATTCACAAAAATATCTGCTGGTTTCCCATCGTCAACAACGTGACCCTCTTTAAACACCACAATACGATCCGCTGCACTCGCTTCTTCTAAATCATGCGTAATAGAAATAACTGTTAAACCATATGTTTCTTTCACTTCGCGGATAATCGCCATCACTTCTGCTCGTCCTTCAGGATCAAGCATAGCTGTTGACTCATCTAATACAATAATTTCTGGGCCTAATGCTAAAATACCAGCAATAGCCACACGTTGTTTCTGACCTCCAGACAACGCCGCCGGTTCCTTATCTCGGTATTCCCACATTGCGACTTGCTTTAATGCTTTTTCAACACGTTCGTGCATCTCAGGACGGGGAATTCCAGCATTTTCTAATCCAAAGGCAACATCATCTTCAACAGTTGATCCGACAAATTGATTATCAGGATTTTGGAAAACAAGTCCCACTTTACCTCGAATATCCCAAACAGTATCCAATGATAGTAGTTTATGATCAACATAGATTTCTCCACTTTGTGCTTCTAATAATCCAACTAATAATTTAGAAAACGTTGATTTACCAGAACCATTATGACCAATAATGGCCAACCATTCACCACGTTTGATTTGTAAGGACAAATCTTTTATCGCCCACTGATCGTTATTTTCTGAATAGCGATAATTGAGTCCTTTTACTTCAATAATATTTTTCATATAAGCTCCTTATTGGCTGTTCTAAAGCTTTTAAAAATCCCCCCATAGATAGTATGTGGGGGGATGTCTTATATATTATTTATCTCATTCATAGTTTACTAAAAAACACTTACGGGTTCAAGAATTCTCCACCTTATTTCGTCATTGCGTCTCCGACCACTTTAATCCAAGCTTGATCGCCTGTATCATTCAAATGAACGCCATCTTCTTCCAACCAATTATTATTATTGGCTTGGAAATAACTATTCCAATCGATTAAGTGTAAGTGATTATTTTCAGAGGTTGCTTCTTCTAATACACTATTTACTTGATCTCGCCATGGTCGATCCACATGAGTATTGACTAAATAAATGGTTTTATCTTTCCCGATTTGTTGAATCATCGTTTCTAATTGATTTTTTGTAAATGGTCCATTAGCACCTAAATCAACGACAACAGTATCAGCCAATTGCCCATTATTAGCCAAATTAGCAATCGTATCTTCGGTGTTATACAATTGTCTACCGACTTGAGCGTCAACAACACTCATAGGATAGAAGGTATAAATATAATCTGACACACCAACAGTTAATGAGTCACCAATAAATGTGGCAGACATTCCATACGTTTTTTTAGCTAAATCTTTGCCAACATTGTCGATTTTTTGCTTGTCATCAGTTTCTAATTTGTCGTAATAAGTCGCAAAGTCTTTTTCTGCTTTCTCTTTCTGCTCAGCTAATTCTCGATTTCGTTCTTCATTTTGTTTTTGCTGATCTGCGGCAGCTTTTTCTTGAACAGAGATATTTGTTTCTGTAGGTGCTGTTGCTAAGACAATAGCAGTAGCTCCATAAATAAAGACAAACAAAGCAAATAAGATTTGAGCACTTCGTTTCCCATGACGATTAAAGATTTGTTTAATTCCTGTAAATAATCGGATTTTACTTCCTTTTGGCGGGTTAAAAATTGGCGTTGTCCAATATTTTCGAATAATAATCGCATCAGTTACTAAGGCTAAAGCCATAATAAGTATTATTTGCGCCCATATATTATCCGTTAGCCAATTTTGGTTTTTCGCTGCCGAATGCCAGACAATATAAATCGGATAATACCATAAATACATGGGGAAGGATCGTTCGCTTAACCAGACTAATGGTTTCCATTCAAATACCCGTCTTAGGATAGAATGCTCTTGCATTAGACCAGCAATTGTTAAAGCGACTAAGCCATCAAAGAGTAACATCCCCCCACGATACGTCCAACCACTGCCGTCTTTTAAGACAAACATCAGTGCGACACTCCCAAAGAATAATACGAGAGTTAGAATATCTAGTAGCCACCATTTTTTGATTTTAAATACTTGTTCGAATTGTTCCGGAACATGCCAGACTGCTAACAATGCTCCAATCAGGAAAGTGAATGCCCGAGTATCGGTTCCATAGTAGACACGAGTTGGGTCTTCTCCTGAAGTAAATATCAATCCCATAGCTAAGGCACTGATTAAAACAAATCCTAATATCACCCATCCTTGAACTTTAAAATCTTTAAAGCGACTAATGCCATAATAATAGAGTGGTGGCCAAATCAACATAAGTTGCATATATACCGCCACATACCATAGATGAGTAAATAATGATGGATGAATCATTTCTTGGAAATATGAGGAACCACTTAAAATTTGCTGCCAATTATTTGTAAATGTCAGACTACTCCACACATCTGATGACACATTAACAAGTAGATCATGACGAAATAATAAAATAGCAGTTAAGCAAATCGCAATTACAACAAACATCGGGAACCAATTTTTTTTAGCTCGTTTAAAAAAAGTCAGTGGTAATGCTGGAGGACGATCACTAGAACGTTTCTTGATTAATGAACGCGTAACAAACAATCCTGAGATAATAAAAAAGACATCTACTGCCAAAAAGCCACCCGGAATAATATAAGTGCGATAATGATAAAAAATAATTGCTAATATACTTAAAAATCTCAACGTATCTACGCTGGTATAACGTTTTTGAGCCATACTACCCCCCCAGGCAAATGATTTGACAATGCAAATCTACTAATTATTCTATTGTATACGATTTTAAAGAAAAGGCAAGATAATAAAGAAAGTATTACGATTTATTTAAAAATTTGAGTAAAATAAAAAAGCATATATGTTACTGAAAAGTAAAAACACATATGCCGTACTCGTTAGCTATTCAATTATAAGGATATATTTCACTTCCAAGCAAACGCTTGGAAGTGAACAGAGCTAGACTAGGTTTCCCATCATCATAACACTCTAATACCTTTTATAAAATTATACAAATTCTAAAATAACCATTGGCGCAGCGTCACCACGACGAGGTTCAGTTTTAAGAATACGAGTGTATCCACCTTGACGTTCTTCGTAACGATCAGCTAAATCTCCAAATAATTTTTGAAGAGCTGTTTCTACAATGATATCTTCTTCTTCTGCGCGAACATCTGCAATTTCATTACGTACAAATTTAGCAGCTTGACGACGAGAGTGTAAGTCACCACGTTTACCTAAAGTGATCATTTTCTCTGCTGTACGGCGTACTTCTTTAGCACGTGTTTCAGTTGTTACAATACGTTCATTAATGATTAAGTCAGTTGTTAAGTCACGTAACATTGCTTTACGTTGTGAGCTTGTTCGACCTAATTTACGGTAACCCATTAAAGTCTTCCTCCTTTATCGCTATTAGTCTTCTTGACGCAATGATAAATCTAGTGCGTCTAGTTTATTTTTAACTTCATCAAGAGATTTACGTCCGAGATTACGAACTTTCATCATCTCAGCTTCAGAACGGTTGGTTAGTTCTTCAACGGTATTAATACCTGCACGTTTTAGACAGTTATAAGAACGTACAGAAAGATCTAACTCTTCGATAGTCATTTCAAGCATTTTTTCTTTTTGCGTTTCTTCTTTTTCAACCATTACTTCAACTTGACGAGCTTCATTTGTTAAGTTAATGAAAATATCAAGATGTTCAGTTAAAATTTTAGCCGCAAGACTTAATGCTTCTTCCGGTGAAATTGTTCCATCTGTCCAGATATCCATCGTGAGTTTATCAAATTCGTTGATTTCACCAATACGTGTATTTTCAACTTGATAGTTGACTTTGGAAACTGGCGTATAAATAGAATCGACAGGAATGACACCAATTGGCATGCTTTCTGTTTTATTATGTTCAGCACGAACAAATCCACGACCATTTTGAACTTGCATTGTCATATGGAAACGAGCCCCATCTGCAAGTGTACAAATATGTAAATCAGGATTCATTACTTCGAAGTCAGCGTCAGGGCTGATATCGGCAGCTGTTACATTAGCAGGTCCTGTGATATCAATTTCAACTTCTTTTTCTTCTACATCATATAGTTTTAACGCTAATTTTTTAATATTTAAAACAATTTGCGTTACATCTTCACGTACACCGGGAATTGTTGAGTATTCATGCAAGACATCGTCAATTTGGATAGATGTTACTGCAGTTCCAGGTAAAGAAGAAAGTAAAATACGACGTAACGAATTACCTAGGGTTGTTCCATAGCCGCGTTCTAATGGTTCAACAACGAATTTACCAAATTTGGCGTCTTCGCTGATCTCGATTGTTTCAATATTTGGCTTCTCAATTTCGATCATATTGACAAAATACCCCTTTCAAAACGTGAAGAAAATAGTGTGCTACAATTTCCAAGCAATCGCGCGATTATACACGACGACGTTTTGGAGGACGGCAACCGTTATGTGGAATAGGAGTTACGTCACGAATAGCAGTAACTTCTAATCCGGCAGCTTGTAATGCACGAATAGCTGATTCACGACCTGAACCTGGGCCTTTAACAGAAACTTCTACTGTGCGCATACCGTTATCCATTGCTACTTTAGCAGCAGCTTCAGAAGCCATTTGTGCAGCATAAGGTGTTGATTTACGAGAACCTTTGAAACCTAATGCACCAGCTGATGACCAAGATACAGCATTACCATGTTCATCAGTAATCATGACAATAGTATTGTTGAATGTTGAATGGATGTGTGCTACACCAGATTCAATATTCTTTTTCGCACGACGTTTGCGTGAAACTTGACGTTTAGCCATATTAAATTTTGCCTCCTTTTAATTATTTTTTCTTACCAGCAATTGCAACTGGTTTACCTTTACGCGTACGCGCATTGTTTTTAGTGTTTTGACCACGAACTGGTAAGCTACGACGGTGACGCATACCACGGTAAGAACCGATTTCTTGTAGACGTTTAATGTCTAATGTACGTTCACGGCGTAAGTCACCTTCAACTTTTATTGTGTCAACTTCTGCACGAATTTTATCTAATTCGTCGTTTGTTAAGTCGCTAACACGAGTATCTTCTGAAACACCTGTAGCAGCTAATACTTTTTTAGCAGTTGTTTCGCCGATACCATAGATATAAGTTAATGCAATAACTACACGTTTGTTACGTGGAATATCTACTCCTGCAATACGAGCCATTAAATGGTACCTCCTTTTTAATTAATTAACCTTGGCGTTGTTTATGTTTTGGATTGTCGCAAATAACCATAACTTTACCGTTACGACGAATCACTTTACATTTTTCACACATCTTTTTAACTGATGCTCTTACTTTCATGATTTAACCTCCTTGGAAGCTTCACATTATTTAAAACGGTAGGTAATGCGTCCTTTAGATAAATCATAAGGCGACATTTCTACTTTTACTCGGTCACCAGGTAAAATACGAATATAGTTGACACGCATCTTACCAGAAATGTGAGCTAATACTTCGTAACCATTTTCTAATTCAACTTTGAACATTGCATTCGGTAATGTTTCTTGAACAGTACCTTCAACTTCGATCATATCTTCTTTTGCCACAGTGCATCCCTCCTATAGCATAATAGCGATGTCTCTGTCCTCTAAATAGACTGTTCGACTAACCTTACAATTATAACATGGTTAAAAGGAATAAGCAATGCTTATCCTTCAATAATTTCAACCACTTTAGCGAAGACATTATCGATGCCAATGTCTCCAGGAATCCGATAAAGGTTTCCTTTTGCTTCATAAAAATCAAGCAATGGTTGTTGTTGTTCCATGTTTACTTTAATACGGTTTTCAACGACTTCTGGTTTGTCATCATCACGTTGGTATAAATCGTCTGAATCAATACCTTCTTTAGGTGGGTTGAAGTAAATATTATACGTTTCACCCGTACTACGGCTGATTACACGACCAGATAAGCGTTTTTTCAAGACTTCAGGATCCACATCAAAATAAAGAACAGCGTCAATTGAACGATCAAGATTTGACATAATATCTTCAAGAGCTTCTGCTTGATTTAATGTTCTTGGATAACCATCAAGCATAAATCCTTTTTTGGTATCATCTTGTTCCAACCGTTCAGCTACAATGCCATTAGTCACTTCATCAGGTACTAACCCTCCTTCATCCATATAGGATTGAGCTTTTTTACCTAATTCTGTTTCATCAGCAATAGCTTGACGGAACATATCTCCTGTTGAAATATGTGGAAAATCATATTTTTCAACAATTTTTGCTGCTTGTGTTCCTTTACCAGCACCTGGTAAACCCATTAATAAAATGTTCATCTTTATCCTCCAAATTGATTGCTCTTAATCTTGAATAAATCCGACATATTTCCGTTTAATTAATCGTCCTTCAATTTGTTTTGCTGTGTCTAATGCCACACCAACAACAATTAATAGACTTGTCCCACTAAGGGCAATTCCTTGAGAGAAGTCAAAAATATAAGACCCAATTAATGGAAAGATTGCAACGGCCATCAAGAAGATAGACCCAACAGTACTTAAACGGTTTAACATACTTGAAATATAATTTTCGGTTGGATATCCGGGACGTACACTCGGAATATAACCACCGGCTTTTTGTAAGTTTTCAGCTACACGCTCAGGATTAATTTGAATATGTGCGTAGAAGAATGTAAATAATACAATAACTACGGCATAGATAGCAATTCCAATAGGTTCTTGAAGATTAAATATCTTATTTGCAATCTCAAACCATTGAGCATCGCCATGTGTTCCAGCAAACAATCCTAGGATAGTTTGTGGAATCATAATTAGTGCACTTGCAAAAATAACTGGGATAACTCCAGCTGAATTAAGCTTTAATGGTAAATGTGCTTTTTGCGCAGCTGAATTGGCACGTTTTGAATAACGCACAGGAATTTGACGTTCGGCTTTACTCATATAAATTACGAACATAATAATCAATATCGCAGCAACTAATAATCCTGCAGATATTAGACCATTCGTTGTTAATTCACTTGGTCTTGCGTCAACAAAGAATGACTCATAGAAGGCCATAATTTCTTGTGGTACACGCGCCACAATCCCTGCAAAAATTATCATAGAAGTTCCATTACCAATACCAAATTGTGTAATTTGTTCACCTAACCAGACCACAAACATTGATCCTGCAGTCATTACTAATGCAATTAACAAATATGTAATGATGTTAGGATTGGTAATCAAACCAAATTGTGATAATGAGTTAAAACCAACGGAAATCGCAATTGCCTGGAAAAAGGAAATAAACACAGCAAAATACCGTGTCCATTTATTTAATTTCCGACGTCCCACTTCACCTTGCTTAGACCACTCAGTGAACGCAGGAATCACATCCATTTGTAATAACTGAATCACAATTGAAGCGGTGATATATGGTGAGACTCCTAATGAAAAGATGGAGTAGCTTGATAAAGCACCCCCACCAAATGTATTTAAAAGGCCGAATAATCCGGATGATGCCAAGCTTTGAATTGATGCAGCGTTAACACCTGGAACAGTGATATGTGCACCAATACGAAAGACAATTAACATCATTACCGTAAAAATTAAACGGCTTCTAATGTCTCTATCCTGAAATACAGCTTTCAGTGTGCGAAACATTAGATCACCTCACAAGATCCCCCAGCGGCTTCGATAGCTTCTTTTGCTGTCGCTGAGAATTTTGCAGCTTTTACAGTTAATTTACGCTCTAATTCGCCATTACCTAATACTTTAATTCCAGCTTTTCCTTTTTTAACTAATCCAGCTTCAATAAAGTCTGCTGGGTTAACAGTTTGTCCATCTTCGAATACGTTTAAGTCGTCTAAGTTAACGATTGCGTATTCTTTACGGTGAATATTAGTGAAACCACGTTTTGGAATACGACGGAATAATGGTGTTTGTCCACCTTCGAATCCTAAACGGACTTTACCACCAGAACGTTGTTTTAAACCACCTTGTCCACGACCAGAAGTTTTACCTTGGCCAGCACTTGTACCACGACCAACACGTTTACGAACGTGACGTGAACCTTCTGCAGCTTGTAATTCGTGTAATTTCATTCGATAGGCACCTCCCTTTCTTATTGTAACGATTATGCTTCTGTTACTTCAACTAAATGGGCAACTTTTTTAAGCATGCCGTCAATAGCTTCATTACGAGTTTTTACAACTGAACGATTTGTTTTAGTAATTCCTAAAGCTTTAATCGTTGCGATTTGGTCTTGAGGACGTCCAATCACACTGCGTTTTAAAGTAATTTTAACTTCAGCCATTTGTTCTTCCTCCTTAACCTAGTAACTCTTCAACCGATTTTCCACGAAGTTCAGCAACTTCTTCAGGGCGTTTTAATGAATCTAACGCTGTAATTGTTGCACGAACGATGTTTGTTGGGTTGTTTGATCCTAATGATTTAGATGTAATATCTGCAATACCTGCTAATTCGATTACGGCACGTACTGCTCCACCAGCAGCAACTCCAGAACCGGCTTGAGCTGGTTTAAGTAAAACATCTCCACCGTTAAAGCGTCCTTTAATATCGTGAGGAATCGTAGAACCTGAACGAGGTACTTCGATTAAGTTTTTCTTACCATCTTCGATTGCTTTACGGATAGCTTCAGGAACTTCGTTTGCTTTACCAGTACCAATACCTACATGGCCGTCTTTGTCACCAACGACAACAACAGCAGCAAAACGCATACGGCGTCCACCTTTAACAACCTTAGATACACGGTTGATAGCGACAACGCGTTCTTCAATATCAGATTCGTTAATGTTTAGAGCTTGAAATGTTTGTCCCATGTTTTGGCTTCCTCCTTTTCCTAAAATTCTAATCCGTTTTCGCGAGTGGCGTCAGCTAATGCTTTCACACGTCCGTGGAATAAGTAACCACCACGGTCAAAGACAACTTCATTGATTTTAGCATCTTTAGCGCGTTCAGCGATTGCTTTACCAACGGCAGCTCCGTTTTCTGTTTTTGATCCAACTTGTAATGCTTCTTCTGTATCAGAGGCGCTTGCAAGCGTAACACCCGCTACGTCATCAATTAATTGAGCGTAGATGTGTTTATTAGAACGAAAGACGTTCAAGCGTGGGCACTCTGCTGTTCCAGAAAGATTTCTACGTACACGTGCGTGACGTTTTTGACGTAATTGATTTTTATCTGGTTTGCTAATCAAAATTTTCACCTCTTTGTTTAATGTTTATGAGCCATTATGCTGCTCGATTATTTACCTGTTTTACCTTCTTTACGACGAACATGTTCGCCAACGTAATGAATACCTTTGCCTTTGTATGGTTCTGGTAAACGAACTGAACGGATTTCAGCAGCTAATTGACCAACAGCTTCTTTGCTAATACCAGTTACTTTAATTTGAGTATTTGAAGGGACTTCAATTTCGATGCCCTCTGGTACTTCGAATTCAACTGGGTGAGATAATCCGACGTTTAAGACTAATTTATTACCTGACATTTGTGCACGGTAACCAACCCCAACCATTTCTAGTTCTTTAGTGAATCCTTCTGATACACCTAAAACCATGTTGTTTAATAGGGCACGAGTTGTTCCGTGAATTGCACGAATATCTTTATTATCGTTAGGACGTTCAAAAGTTACAACGTTGTCTTCGACATTCATTTTAATAATTGGGCTGAACGTACGTGTTAACTCACCTTTTGGACCTTTAACAGTTACTTCTTGACCATTAATGTCTAAGGTTACGTTACTAGGTAGTTCAACTGGTTTATTACCAATACGACTCATCTAGCCTGCACCTCTTTCTCTTCTAATTTTTAAATATTACCAAACGTAAGCGATAACTTCGCCACCAACGTTTTTAGCGCGTGCTTCTTTATCTGTGATAACACCTTCAGATGTTGACACAATTGCGATACCTAAACCGTTTAATACTTTAGGCATTTCTTCGCTGTTAGCATAAACACGTAAACCTGGTTTAGAAATACGTTTTAAGTTAGTAATAACACGACGGTTATCTTTAGTATATTTCATGAATACACGGATGATACCTTGTTTGTCGTCTTCAATCACTTCGTAATCTTTGATATATCCTTCTTCTTTAAGGATTTTTGCGATATTAGCTTTCATTTTTGATGCTGGACTTTCAAATGATTCGTGACGTACTAAGTTTGCGTTACGAATACGTGTTAAAAAGTCAGCGATTGGATCTGTCATGACCATTACGAGTATACCCTCCTTCGTGTTGTTATCTTCTTATTACCAGCTTGCTTTTTTAACTCCAGGAATTTGTCCTTTATAGGCAAGTTCACGAAGGCAAACACGGCAAAGTTTGAATTTACGATAAACTGAATGTGGACGTCCACATCTTTCACAACGAGTGTAGGCTCTTGTAGAATATTTTGGTTCAGTTTTGCTTTTAGCAATCATTGATTTTTTAGCCAAGTTAATTCCGCCTCCTTAATAGACTTATTTTTTAAATGGCATTCCTAATTGAGTTAATAATTCTTTAGATTCTTCATCTGATTCAGCAGATGTAACGATAACGATATCCATACCACGAACTTTATTAACATCATCAAAGTCGATTTCTGGGAAAATAAGTTGTTCACGGATACCTAATGTATAGTTACCACGTCCATCGAATGAACGTTTGCTGATACCACGGAAGTCACGGACACGTGGTAGTGAAACATTTACTAATTTATCTAAGAAGTCGTACATTCTTTCACCACGTAGAGTGACTTTTGTACCGATAGGCATTCCTTCACGTAAACGGAAACCTGCAATAGATTTTTTAGCTGTCGTCACAACTGGTTTTTGACCAGAGATTTTAGTTAATTCATCAACTGCAGCTTCTAAGTTTTTAGCGTTAGAAACAGCATCACCAACACCCATGTTGATAACAATTTTTTCAACTTTTGGTGCTTGCATGATTGAAGAATAATTGAATTTTTCTACTAATGAAGGAACTACTTCATTTTGGTATTTTTCTTTTAAACGATTAGTCATCTAGCTTGTCCTCCTTCCGCTTAGTCTAATGCTTCGCCTGATTTGCGAGCGATACGAACACGTTTACCGTCACGTTCTTCAACGCTAACACGTGTTGGTTTACCTGATTTTGGATCAACTAATTGAACGTTTGACACATGAATTGGTGCTTCAACTTCATTGATACCACCATTTGGATTTGCTTGAGTTGGGCGTTCATGTTTTTTAACAATATTTACGCCTTCAACAATTACTTTGTCTTGCTTAGGTAAAGCTTGTTTAACGACACCTTCAGTGCCTTTATCTTTACCAGAAATGACAACTACTGTATCACCAGTTTTAATTCGCATTAATGGGCACCTCCCTATTTTTTATCGTTTCTTATAGTACTTCTGGCGCAAGTGAAATAATACGCATATAGTCGTTATCACGTAATTCACGTGCAACTGGACCAAAGATACGAGTTCCGCGAGGTGATTTATCGTCACGAATAATTACGCAAGCATTTTCGTCAAATTTGATGTATGAACCGTCTGAACGACGTACACCGCTTTTAGTTCTAACAATTACAGCTTTAACTACGTCACCTTTTTTAACAACACCACCGGGTGTAGCTTGTTTTACACTTGCAACTACGACGTCACCAATGTTAGCAGTTTTACGTCCTGATCCACCTAAAATGCTAACTGTTAAAACTTCACGGGCACCAGAGTTATCTGCCACTTTTAAGCGAGTTTCTGTTTGAATCATCTATGGTATCCTCCTTCCAGTATGCTGTTAAATAATAACTGATTCTTCAACAATATCAACTAAACGGAAATATTTGTCTTTAGATAATGGACGAGTTTCCATAATCCGCACGATATCTCCCATTTTTGCTGAGTTGTTTTCATCATGTGCTTTGTATTTTTTAGAGTATTTAATACGTTTTCCATATGTTGGATGGAATTTGAACGTGTCTACTTGGACAACAATTGTTTTTTCCATTTTGTCAGAAACAACGCGTCCTTGAAGAACTGTACGATCATTACGTTCTGTCATGATAGAAATTTCCCCCTTTACTGATTACTATTTCGCTAATTCACTTTGACGTAAAGCTGTTTTGATACGTGCAATTTCTTTACGTACTTGTTTAATACGAGCGGTATTTTCTAATTGACCAGTAGCCAATTGGAATCGTAAGTTAAATAACTCTTGTCTATATTCTTGCTCTTTTGCGTTTAGTTCAGCAGTGGATAGATCTTTAATTTCTGTAAATTTACTCATTCGATTCACCACCAATTTCACGTTTTACAATTTTAGTACGGATAGGTAATTTGTTTGAAGCTAAACGTAATGCTTCTTTCGCTACTTCTTCAGGAACACCGGCAACTTCAAATAAGATTTTACCGCGTTTTACAGGAGCAACCCAGCCTTCTGGAGCACCTTTACCTGAACCCATACGAACACCGATAGCTTTTGCAGTGTATGATTTATGTGGGAAGATTTTAATCCATACTTTCCCACCACGTTTCATGTAACGTGTCATTGCAATACGAGAAGATTCAATTTGGCGGTTAGTAATCCATTTTGAATCTAAAGCTTGTAATCCGTATTCACCATAAGCGATTTCTTTACCGCCTTTAGCTTCACCGCGCATTTTACCGCGGAATTCACGTCTATGTTTTACACGTTTTGGTACTAACATGCTTAATCCTCCTCATTCGTATTTTTTGTTGGAAGAACTTCGCCACGGTAAATCCATACTTTAACACCGATTTTACCGTAAGTTGTATCCGCTTCTTCCCAAGCATAGTCGATATCAGCGCGAAGTGTATGTAATGGAACAGTCCCTTCTACATAAGTTTCGCTACGAGCCATGTCAGCTCCGTTTAAACGACCAGAAATTTGTACTTTAATCCCTTTAGCGCCAGCTTTCATTGTGCGTTGGATAGCTTGTTTTTGTGCACGACGGAAAGCAATACGGTTTTCTAATTGTTGACAAATAGATTCACCGACTAATTTAGCGTCTAATTCAGGTTTTTTAACTTCTACAATGTTCACATGAACTTTTTTACCTGTTAATTGGCTTAAAGCTTTACGTAAAGCATCAACTTCAGAACCGCCTTTACCAATAACCATACCAGGTTTAGCAGTGTGAATATTAACGTTAACTTTGTTAGCTGCACGTTCAATTTCCACTTGTGAAACAGAAGCTTCACTTAGTGTGCCTTGGATGTATTCACGGATAGCTAAGTCTTCATGTAAAGTATCTGCGTAATCTTTTTCTGCATACCAGCGTGCGTCCCAGTCTTTGATAACTCCGATACGCAAACCGGTAGGATTAATTTTTTGTCCCACTAATTATTCCTCCTCTGCTTCTTCTACTACCACTGTAATATGGCTTGTACGTTTGTTAATACGAGAAGCTGAACCTTTAGCACGAGGACGGAAACGTTTCATCGTTGGTCCTTCGTTAACATAAGCTTCGCTTACTACTAATTTAGCTGGATCTAATTCAAAATTGTTTTCTGCGTTTGCAATTGCAGACATAAGCACTTTCTCGATTACAGGTGATGCTGCACGAGGAGTGAATTTTAGAATCGCAGCAGCTTCAGCAACAGGTTTGTTACGAATTAAGTCAATAACTAAACGTGCTTTTTTAGCTGGAATACGAACTGTTTTTGCAGTTGCTTTTGCAGATGTTTTTTGTTCTGCCATTATCTATTTCCTCCTCTCAGATTAACGAACAGTTTTTTTGTCGTCACTACCATGACCACGGAAAGTACGTGTTGGTACGAATTCACCTAATTTATGTCCAACCATGTCTTCTTGGATATAAACTGGTACATGTTTGCGTCCGTCATAAACAGCAATTGTTAACCCGATGAAGTTAGGGAAAATTGTTGAACGACGTGACCAAGTTTTAATAACTTGTTTCTTTTCATTATCTTGTTGTGCAACCACTTTTTTCATTAAATGGTCATCACAAAAAGGTCCTTTTTTTAAGCTACGGCTCATTCGTTATGGCTCCTTTCGCTAGTTCCTATTTAAAGTGATTACTTATTTATTACGACGACGAACAATTAATTTATTGCTACGTGCGTTTTTATTACGAGTTTTAATACCACGAGCTGGTTTACCCCAAGGTGTCATTGGAGATGGACGTCCGATTGGAGCTTTACCTTCACCACCACCATGTGGGTGATCGTTAGGGTTCATAACAGAACCACGAACTGTAGGGCGTTTGCCTAACCAACGTTTACGTCCTGCTTTACCAACATTGATAAGTTCGTGTTGTTCATTACCAACTACACCGATTGTTGCACGGCAAGTATTTAAGATCATACGAACTTCACCAGAAGTTAATTTTACTAAGACATATTTGTCTTCTTTACCTAGTACTTGTGCACGAGCACCAGCTGAACGAACTAATTGTCCACCTTTACCAGGTTTTGTTTCGATATTGTGTACCATAGTACCAACAGGAATATCTTTTAATTGTAGTGCGTTACCAACTTTGATATCAGCACCTTCACCTGATTGGATACGATCATTAACTTTTAAGCCTTTAGGGGCTAGAATATAAGTTTTAACACCGTCAGTGTAATGAATTAAAGCAATATTTGCTGTCCGGTTTGGATCGTATTCGATTGCTTTAACAACACCTTCAACGTTATCTTTATTACGTTTAAAGTCAATAACACGGTAAGCTTGTTTATGACCGCCACCTTGGTGACGAACAGTAATGCGACCATTGTTGTTACGGCCAGCACGTTTACTTTGTGACTCTAGTAATGTCTTTTCTGGAGTAGATTTTGTGATTTCAGCAAAATCGTAACCAGACATGTTACGGCGACCATTTGTTGTCGCTTTATATTTTTTTACTGCCACGTTGGTTTCCTCCTATCTTTTATTCTTCGTCGTCTCCACCGAAGATTTCAATTGATTGACCTTCTTGGATTTGGACAACTGCTTTACGACGTTTGCGAGTGTAACCTGCGTAACGTCCCATACGTTTTAATTTACCACGTACATTTAAAATGTTTACTTTTACAACTTTAACATCGAATAAATCTTCAACCGCTTGTTTAACTTCTGTTTTGTTTGCGCGGCGATCTACTTCGAATGTGTATTTATCGTTTTCCATTTCAATCATTGATTGTTCAGTAATGATTGGACGGATAATCACATCTTGTGCCAACATTATGCCAGTACCTCCTCTACGTTAGAAAGTGCTGATTGTGTCATGACAACTTTTTCGTTGTTAACTAAGTCAAATACGTTAACGTTGTTTTCATCAACGATTGTCACGTTAGCTAAGTTACGAGCTGAACGAACAGCATTTTCGTTGTCTTTATCAATTACAACCAATACTTTAGTATCAACGTCTAAGTTAGTTAATACATTTTGGAATTCTTTTGTTTTTGGTGTGTCAAATGCTAATTCTTCAACCACTACTAAGTTTTCGTTAGCCACTTTGTCTGATAATGCAGAACGTAATGCTAAACGACGAACTTTACGAGGTGATTTGTAAGCATATGAACGAGGTGTTGGGCCAAATGCTTGTCCACCACCAACCCATTGAGGAGAGCGGATAGAACCTTGACGAGCACGACCAGTACCTTTTTGACGCCATGGTTTACGGCCACCACCGCGTACTGCTGAACGGTTTTTCACTGAATGTGTTCCTTGGCGTAATGAAGCACGTTGTTGTAAAATCACATCATAAACAGCATGTTCATTTGGTTCGATTGCAAATACCGCATCGTTTAATGTTACTTCACCAGCTTGAGAACCATCTTGTTTAAATAATTTAACTTTAGCCATTATTGTTTTCCTCCTTCCTCAATTATTCTGCAGCTTTAACAGCTGATTCAATTTTAATTAATGATTTTTTAGCTCCTGGCACATTACCTTTAATTAAGATAACGTTACGGTCAGTATCAACTTTAACAATTTCTAAGTTTTGGATAGTGACTTGGTTACCACCCATACGACCTGGTAGAGCTTTTCCTTTGAATACTTTAGAAGCATCTGATGCCATACCCATTGAACCTGGTGCACGGTGATAATGAGAGCCATGTCCCATTGGTCCACGAGCTTGGTTATGGCGTTTAATAGCCCCTTGGAATCCTTTTCCTTTTGATGTACCTGTGACATCTACGATGTCGCCAGCTTGGAAAATATCCACTGTTACTTCGTTTCCTACTTCATATTCTCCTAGCTCAACATCTTTAATTTCTTTAATGAAGCGCTTAGGAGTCGTTTCTGCTTTTGCTACATGACCTTTAGCAGGTTTGTTTGACAATACTTCACGAAGATCATCGAAACCTAATTGGATAGCTTCGTAGCCATCAGTATCATTAGATTTAGTTTGTAATACTACGTTAGGTTGTGCTTCGACTACAGTTACAGGAACTAATTCACCTGATTCTGTAAAGAATTGTGTCATACCTACTTTTTTACCTAAGATTCCTTTAGTCATGAGTACACCTCCGTTAATTTTATTTTTTATTTTGGGTTAACTAATTTAATTTGTAGACTATAGTTTGATTTCAATGTCTACGCCTGATGGTAAGTCTAATTTCATTAATGCATCAACAGTTTTTGGTGTTGGATTAACGATATCAACTAGACGTTTGTGTGTGCGCATTTCGAATTGTTCACGTGAATCTTTGTCTTTGTGTGGTGAACGAATTACAGTGAACAGTGAACGTTCAGTTGGTAATGGAACCGGACCTGAAACTTCTGCTCCTGTACGTTTTGCTGTTTCAACAATTTTACTTGCTGATTGATCTAATGCACGATGTTCGTATGCTTTTAAACGAATACGAATCTTTTGTTTTGCCATGACTTTTTCCTCCTCGTCATAAATTGTAATTTAGACTTGCTCCGCGTAAAAACCGGCGCACCCCTATGGCAATGCTCCCGGGTGTGTCGCAACCTTACGCCTCTAAGCTCCTTGGTTTGACAACCTTTCGGCGACAAATCCGTGTCTGTTTTGATAACAGCACTTTTATTAGTATACATGATACAAGTAGCCATTTCAAGCGATTTGTCGCTTTTTTTACGACTTTTTCCAACTTTTTGTTCTCGTACCAACGTGTCCTAGTGTGTCATAAATATTTAGATAAAAAAATTATTTCTCAATTTGGCACTTATACCTTCTATTTGTATCCTCGACCAATATATTTCTACTATCTAATAAACTAAATAAAAAAAGCTAAGCATACGCTTAGCTTTTTTATCGTTAATGAATAATTGATTTAAATTATTCGTTAATTTCAGTAACAACACCAGCACCAACAGTACGTCCACCTTCACGGATAGAGAATTTAGTACCGTCTTCGATAGCAACTGGGTGAATTAATTCAACGTCCATTGTAACGTTATCACCAGGCATTACCATTTGTACGTCATCTGGTAAGATGATTACACCAGTGATGTCTGTTGTACGGAAGTAGAATTGTGGACGGTAGTTAGTTAAGAATGGTGTATGACGTCCACCTTCTTCTTTACTTAATACGTAAACTTCCGCTTTGAATTTTTTATGAGGTGTAATTGAACCAGGAGCAGCTAATACTTGTCCACGTTCGATGTGGTCACGTGTTACACCACGTAGTAAGGCACCAATGTTGTCCCCTGCTTCTGCTTCGTCCATTTGTTTACGGAACATTTCAATACCAGTAACAGTTGTTTTAGTGATTTCTTCAGCAATACCAACGATTTCAACTTCATCAGATAAGTGAATTTGTCCACGTTCGATACGTCCTGTAGCAACTGTACCACGACCAGTAATTGAGAATACGTCTTCGACTGGCATCATGAATGGTTTGTCAGTGTCACGGTCTGGTTCTGGAATGTAGCTGTCAACAGCTTCCATTAATTCAAGAATTTTTTGTTCTTGTTCTTCGTCGCCTTCTAAGGCTTTTAATGCAGAACCAACGATTACAGGGATTTCGTCACCTGGGTAATCGTATTCAGATAATAAGTCACGAACTTCCATTTCAACCAATTCGATTAATTCTTCATCGTCAACTTGGTCAGATTTGTTTAAGAATACTACGAAGTATGGAACACCAACTTGTCCTGCTAATAGGATATGTTCACGAGTTTGTGGCATTGGTCCATCTGCAGCAGATACAACTAAGATAGCTCCGTCCATTTGAGCAGCACCAGTGATCATGTTTTTAACATAGTCGGCGTGTCCTGGAGCGTCGATGTGAGCGTAGTGACGGTTAGCTGTTTCATATTCGATATGAGAAGTGTTGATCGTGATTCCACGTTCTTTTTCTTCTGGTGCGTTATCGATTGCAGCGTAGTCTTTAGCTTCACCGAAACCATTTTTAGCTAAAACAGTTGCGATTGCAGCTGATAAAGTTGTTTTACCGTGGTCAACGTGACCTAATGTACCAATATTAACATGTGGTTTAGTACGTTCGTATTTTTCTCTTGCCATTTGTAAATTCCTCCTAAGAATTGAGATTATCTTTTTGCAAAGATTTACATAAATACATTATAGGGAAACACCCTATAAAAATCAAGGTTTACATCTGTTAGGATTTACCTTGAATATTACATCCATAACCTACTATATAGTAGGTTATGGTCATAATTATAAATTAAGCGTCTTGGTTACCTGAGCCGTATTGTTTAACGATTTCAGCTTCGATAGATTTTGGAACTGGTTCGTAGTGGTCAAATGTCATAGTGAATGTACCACGACCTTGAGTTGAAGAACGTAATGTTGTTGCATAACCAAACATTTCAGATAATGGAACTGTTGAGTTAATCATTAACGCGTTACCACGGTTTTCTTGTCCTTCAATACGTCCACGACGAGCAGAAACATGTCCCATAACATCGCCAAGATATTCTTCTGGAACTAAGATATCAACTTTCATCATTGGTTCTAAGATAGCTGGTTCAGCTTTTTTAGCAGCATTACGTAATGCTAATGAAGCAGCAACTTTGAAGGCTGTTTCAGATGAGTCGACATCATGGTAAGAACCATCGTATAATTTGGCTTTTACGTCTACCATTGGGAATCCAGCAATAACACCATTTTTCATAGCGTCTTTTAATCCGGCTTCAACTGAAGGGATATAGTCTTTAGGAACTACCCCACCAACGATAGCATTTTCGAATTCAAATCCAGCACCTTCATCGTTAGGTGTGAATTCAATCCAAACATCACCATATTGACCTTTACCACCTGATTGACGAACAAATTTACCTTGTGCTTCAGTTGGTACTGTAAATGTTTCACGGTAAGAAACTTGTGGTGCACCTACAGAAGCTTCAACGTTAAATTCACGTTTCAAACGGTCAACGATAATGTCTAAGTGAAGTTCACCCATACCAGCAATAACTGTTTGTCCAGTTTCACGGTTAGTTGTTGCACGGAAAGTTGGGTCTTCTTCTGCTAATTTACCTAATGCAACTGACATTTTATCTTGGTCAGCTTTAGTATCAGGTTCAATCGCTACTTCAATAACGGGTTCTGGGAATTCCATTGATTCTAAGATAACTTTATTATCAGTATCACATAAAGTATCACCAGTACCAGTATCTTTAAGACCTACTGCAGCAGCAATATCTCCAGAGAATACTTTATCAATTTCTGAACGAGAGTTTGCGTGCATTAATAGGATACGTCCAACACGTTCACGTTTATCTTTAGTTGCGTTTTGGATGTAAGAACCAGATTCTAATGTACCAGAGTAAACACGGAAGAATGTTAAACGACCAACATATGGGTCTGTCATAACTTTGAAAGCTAATGCTGCAAATGGAGCATCATCGTCAGCACGAACTTCAAATTCTTCTTCTTCGTTATCTGCTTTGTGTCCAACAATTGGAGGTACATCAGTTGGCGCTGGTAAGTAGTCAATAACACCGTCAAGCATTAATTGAACACCTTTGTTTTTGAATGCTGATCCACAGTATACAGGGTAGAATTCAACATTACATGTTGCTTCACGAATTGCTGCGCGTAATTCGTCTTCAGAGATTTCTTCTCCTTCTAAGTAGCTCATCATAATGTCTTCATTTAAATCAGCGATAGCTTCAATTAAGTTTGTACGCCATTTTTCTGCTTCTTCTTGATATTCTTCTGGAATGTCACGTTCTTCGTATTCAGAACCATCGTCAGAAGTATAGATTTCAGCTTTCATCGTAATCAAGTCAATGATACCTTGGAAATCATCTTCTGCACCGATTGGTAATTGAACTGGGTGAGCATTTGCTTGTAAACGTTCATGTAAAGTATCAACAGAATACAAGAAATTAGCACCTAATTTGTCCATTTTGTTAACGAAAACAATACGTGGTACACGGTAAGTTGTTGCTTGACGCCAAACTGTTTCAGTTTGAGGTTCTACACCTGATTGAGCATCTAGTAACGCAACTGAACCATCAAGTACACGTAAAGAACGTTCAACCTCAACAGTGAAGTCTACGTGTCCTGGTGTATCGATGATGTTTACACGGTGACCTTTCCATTGTGCAGTTGTTGCTGCAGATGTAATTGTAATCCCACGGTCTTTTTCTTGTTCCATCCAGTCCATTTGTGAACCACCATCATGAGTTTCACCAATTTTGTAGATACGACCTGTGTAATAAAGAATACGTTCTGTCGTAGTCGTTTTACCAGCATCGATGTGGGCCATAATTCCGATATTTCTTGTTTTCTCAAGAGGGAAATCTCTTTTAGCCATTAAACTTTACTCCTTTTTTTGAAATGACGTTAGTTACCTGTTTCAAGCCTATTATATATGACTTGAAACAATTATCAAACGTAAAATAGTTTCTTCCTAAATAACGTATTACCAACGGAAGTGAGCAAAAGCTTTGTTAGCTTCAGCCATACGATGTACTTCTTCACGTTTTCTAACAGCTGCACCTGTGTTATCAGCTGCATCCATGATTTCACGTGCTAAACGTAATTCCATTGTATTTTCACCACGAAGGCGAGCGTAATTTACTAACCAACGTAAAGCTAAAGTTTGACGACGTTCTGGACGAACTTCCATAGGTACTTGGTAGTTAGATCCACCAACACGACGAGCTTTAACTTCTAATACTGGTGAGATATTTTCCAATGCTTGTTCGAAAACTTCCATTGGATCATTTCCAGTTTCAGATTTAATCATTTCAAATGCATTGTATAAAATAGTTGCTGCAACACCACGTTTACCATCTACCATGATACGGTTGATTAAACGAGTGACTAATTTTGAGTTATAAATTGGGTCTGGCAACACTTCACGTTTTGCCACATGTCCTTTACGAGGCATTTAAGCTCCTCCTTTCGCTTTTTTAGTTTTTAGGTTTTTTAGCACCGTATTTAGAACGGCTTTGCATACGGTCTTGTACACCAGCAGTATCTAGTGCACCACGTACGATATGGTAACGTACCCCTGGTAAGTCTTTTACACGACCACCACGAATTAAAACAACACTGTGTTCTTGTAAGTTGTGACCGATACCTGGGATATAAGCAGTTACCTCAATCATGTTTGATAAACGAACACGTGCGTATTTACGTAACGCTGAGTTCGGTTTTTTAGGTGTCATTGTTCCGACACGTGTACATACTCCACGTTTTTGTGGAGAGTTATTATTGGTGAATTTTTTCTTCATTGAGTTGTAACCTTTACCTAACGCTGGTGAATCAGATTTACTACTAGCGCTTTTACGAGGTTTACGTACCAATTGATTAATAGTAGGCATTTACTATTTCCTCCTTTTCCTTTACGGGTTATTTAATCCACACTTCCGGGTGTGCCCTTTTTTTCAAAAAAGAAAAAAAGAATAAATATTCTTTTATTTGTGCCCTGTATACCAGTCAGCACGACTGTTTCTTTTGTTTACAGGAATCTGTATACAAAAAGCACCTTTAAAAGCATATCACGATGGTTACACAGAGTCAAATCTTTTTTAGAGTTTTTTCGCATAATAAAAGGATTAACCTAGCAGTTAATCCTTTTTCTATCTATTCTGTATCAGATTTTGCTAATTTTGTACGATAGATTTTATCAATAACTAAAGCAATCGCATTATCACTTGAGACGTTTGCAGCTGTACCAAAGCTATCTTGTGTCATATAAAGTGAAATTAATAAACTGGCGATCGTTCCGCTTGGATCTAATCCGACCATACCAATATAAGGTAATGTACTCATAATACCACCACCTGGTGCTCCAGGTGCAGCCACCATTGCAATTCCTAAGGTAAAAATAAATGGAATAAACTTATCTAATCCGGTTGGCATACCATTTAATAACAAGACAGCGTAAATAATTGAAACAATCGTCATCACACTACCAATAATATGGGCCGTTGCACAGAAAGGAATAACGAAATTCCGTATTTTTTCTGATACGCCGTTCTTCTCAGCAATTGATAAATTGACTGGAATAGTCGCTGCTGACGATTGCGTCGCGGCAGCTGTTAAGTAACCAGGAATCTGATTTTTAATCAGTTTAATTGGGCTCTTACCAGTATACGCTCCGGCAATGCAGAACCAAATAAAGACAAATACCCAATGTAAAATTAATATTACCAAGTAAACTTTCCAAAACACCGATAAAATATTAAATGCGCTACCTGAGTAAGACATATTAACAAAATTACCAAAAACAAAAATTGGAATACCTGGTACCACTAAGTGACCTAATAAATAAGAAATAATATCTGAGAAATCACTAAACACGTTATATATAGCATCACCGTGACGTTTACTATGTTGTCTCAAGTAAGAGATTCCTAACCCAAACATAAATGCAAAAACAATCCCTGATGTAACATCTAGTAACGGCTCAATTGGAATCTCAAAAATCGGCTTAACTAATGACTCCATTTCCCCGATATTAGCCGCTTTTTCATTGATAAACAGAGGGAAAATTTGTCTAACTATAAATAGTGCTGACACTCCCCCAATAATTGTAGAAACATAAGCAATCCCTGTTGTTATCCCTAATAGTTTTCCAGCACCTTCTGTTAAATCGGCGATTCCCATAACAATAAATGCGACAACCATTAGTGGAATAATAAAGTTTAATAAGGCGCTAAAAAAGGTGGAGATAGTCACCGGAATCTCAAAAAAGATTAACGGTAAAAACTTAAGTTGTCCGTATACAACACCAAGAAAAATAGCAAGTAATAATTTCTGAATTAGCCCAAAGCGTAATTTTTTTCTTCGCATAATAATCCTCCATATCTTTTATAGCTAGCGATTGCTTCACTATTTATTTTTTATATTTTTTAATCTTATGACAAGTTTTTTTAATTTGCAAGATAAATTCTGACAATTACTGTTTAAGTCAGTTATTTTTCTATAATTACTTTTTTTAGTGCACAAAAAAAGAGGCTGGGAGTTATCCAACCTCTTAATTACTTACCGTATAATTAATTAGTCTTCAGTGTTACGAAGTGTTGGGAATAGTAAAACGTCACGAATAGATTGAGCATCCGTCAATAGCATTACCATTCGGTCGATTCCGATTCCTAATCCTCCAGTTGGTGGCATACCTGATTCTAGAGTTTGTAAGAAATCTTCATCTAGTGGATGAGCTTCATCATTACCTAATTCTTTCTCAGCCATTTGGGCTTCAAAACGTTCACGTTGATCGATTGGGTCTGTCAACTCGGTAAAGGCATTACCGGATTCAGCTCCAACAATGAAGAGTTCAAAACGATCTGTAAAACGAGGATCTTCTTCATTTTTACGTGCTAATGGTGAAACAGCTGTTGGGTGACCGTAAATAAAGGTTGGTTGAATTAATTTATCTTCAACAAATGTTTCAAAGAATTCGTTAACGACATGTCCAAATGATGCATGATCATCAACTTCAACATGATGTTCTTTTGCTAATTCACGTGCTTCTTCATCAGTCATTTCTTGCCAGAAGTCGACTCCAGTCGCTTCTTTTACGGCATCCACCATATGTACACGTGCCCATTTACCGCCTAATTCAATAGGTTGGCCATCATACGTGATGCTTGTGGTTCCCAATACTTTTTCTGCAACATGTTGGAATAATCCTTCAATTAAGTCCATAATGTCATACATTGCGGTATAAGCAGTATAAACCTCAATCATTGTAAATTCTGGGTTATGAGTGGTGTCAATTCCTTCATTACGGAATACACGACCAATTTCATAGACTTTTTCCATACCACCAACGACTAAACGTTTTAAGTGTAGTTCAAGGGCGATACGCATATAAAGTTCTATATCTAATGCATTATGATGGGTAATAAACGGACGTGCATTGGCACCACCAGCAATATTATGTAACGTTGGCGTTTCTACCTCTAAGTACCCTTGATCATCTAAATAACGACGGACTTCACGAATAATTTGAGACCGTTTTTTAAAGCGATCAAAACTATCACGGTTTGAAATCAAGTCTAAATGACGATGACGGTAAATTTGCTCAACATCATTTAATCCATGATATTTATCTGGTAAAGGACGTAAGGCTTTCGTCAAGTGTTTTAATTCTTTAGCACGAACAGTTAATTCGCCAGTGTTCGTACGCATTAATGAACCGCGGACACCAATGATATCTCCTAAGTCAGCTTTCTTCCAAATTAATTGGAAAGGCTCTTCTCCGATTTCATCTTTACGAACGTAAATTTGAATTTGGCCAGACATATCTTGAAGATGAGCAAAACCTGCTTTTCCTTTTCCCCGTTTTGAAATTAAACGTCCAGCAATAACCGCTTCAGTCGTTTTTTCAGCTAACGTTTCTTTATCAAATGCTTCGTACTTAGCTTGTAAATCCTCAGCAAGATCCTCACGTTCAAAACCTGATGCGAACGGATCAATTCCATTTTCACGTAGTTCTTCCATTTTTTCTCGACGAACTCTTAATTGGTCATTCAATTCGTCGATGCCATGTTGTTGTGTTTCATCTGACATACTACTCTCTCCAATCCGTTTATTTATCTGTTTTTATTTAATATCAAAAAAACAGGCAAAATTGTAGTCGTACGGCATTTATTTTAACAAACTACTAGTTAAAAAGAAAGCCTGGTATTTTTTGCAAATAAAAAAGAGGTAGCCTAAGCTACCTCAGATATTCATTATTTTATTGTTCAGAAAATAGACCAGTTGATAAGTAACGTTCACCAGTATCTGGTGCAACGACAACAACTTTTTTACCTTTTCCTAAACGTTTAGCCACTTCAATGGCACCGGCAATAGCAGCACCTGAGCTAACACCAACTAATAATCCTTCGTTAATACCAATTTCACGAGCTGCTTCACGCGCTTTATCAGTAGATACTTGAATAATTTCATTATACATTTCAGTATCTAGTACGCTAGGTACGAATCCAGCACCTAAACCTTGGATACCATGTTTACCAGGTTCGTTACCACTTAATACCGCTGATTCTTGTGGTTCAACAGCATATAATTGAACATCTTTATTTACTTGACGTAAGGCACGGCCAGCACCTGTTAATGTTCCCCCAGTACCAACACCAGCTACAAAGGCATCAGGTGCGCCATCTAACGCTTGGATAATTTCTGGTCCAGTAGTTGCTTCATGGACAGCTGGGTTAGCTAGGTTATCGAATTGGAATAACATTACGTATCCATCTTCTTTAGCTAATGCTTCAGCTTGAGCAATCGCTTCTTTCATACCACCATCACCAGGTGTTAAATTAATTTTAGCACCATAAGCACGCATTAAATCTTGGCGTTCTTTTGTCATTGTTTCTGGCATAAAGATTTCAACATTATATCCTTTAGCCGCACCAACTAATGCAATACCAACACCTGTGTTTCCTGATGTGGCTTCTACTAAAGTATCGCCAGGTTTAATTTTACCTTCTTGTTCAGCCACTTCAATCATATTTAATGCGATACGATCTTTAACACTACCTCCAGCGTTAAATGATTCTAATTTAACATAGACATCAGCTGCATCTTGAGGCAATGAACGTTGTAATTTTAACATTGGAGTATCGCCAATTAATTCGGTGATATTATCATAAATTTTAGTCATTAAAAATAAACCCCTTTCAGTTATTGGTTATTACTATCATAAACCAACAACCGAAAGGGACAAAATTATTTGCTTATTTATGATTAGCTTCTTCGCGAATCGCTTCTAATTCTTCTTTACTGTAATGATATGCTTGATTACAGAAGTGACAAACGGTTTCTGCTTCACCGTCTTCCTCAATAATCGTATCTAAGTCTTCAACAGGGAGCGTCGCTAATCCTCTAGCAAAGTGTGCTTTAGAGCAATCACATTTAAAGGCTACTGACCGTTCATCTAAAATTTTAACATTTTCTTCACCTAGTAACTCAAAAATAATCTCAGTCGCTGTTTTACCTTCACTTAACATCGTTGTAATAGCTGGCACATTAGCAACAGCTGTCTCCACTTGTTCAATCGTTTCTTCGCTCGCATCTGGTATTACTTGAATCATCCATCCACCAGCATTTTCAACCGACTCATCAGGATTGACTAAGACACCCAGTCCCATAGCAGAAGGCGTTTGCTCAGAGACTGTTAAGTAATAGGTTAAATCTTCAGCAATTTCTCCAGATACAATTGGTGACTGTCCAGAGAATGGTTCTTTTAACCCTAAATCTTTCGTTACTGTCACCATTCCGTTAGTTCCAACTGCCCCTTTAACATCAATTTTATTTTGGTCATTTTCAGGTAAGCTAATATGCGGTTGATCCACATACCCCTTAACTTCACCTGAGCCATCAGCCATGACCACAATTTTTCCTGCCGGTCCATCACCAGCAATTTTTATCGCTAATCGCGCATCATCTTTAATATCTGAACCAAATAACAATCCAGCGGCTAATGTTCGTCCTAAAGCAGCAGTAGATGCTTGCCATGTATCATGTGCTCGTTGCGCTTCACGCACGACTTCTGTCGCATCGACTGCAGCAATTCGAATCGTATTATCAAATGCAATGGCTTTAATTAATTCTTTACTCATAATATCTCCTTTATCGCTAACGAAAATAAGGACTTTTGATCATGTACTTTTCATTCAAACCATGAGCAAAGTCCTTATTTCAACTTTTTATTTTGCTAACTTAATTTTAATCATTCGGTTCATCGCGATGATTTGAATCCGTATCGTCATCTCCAGAGTCATCTACTTCAGTAGATTCTGTTTCTACTTCTGTGGAATCATCTGTGCTTTCTTTTGACTGTTTGGCTTCATCTTCTTGACGATTTTGTAATTGACGTTGCAAATCACGTTTGACTTCATCATAACTTTTAGCGTCAGATTCTGTTTCAAGACGATCTTCGTCTTCATCAGGCATTTCGCCAGTCTCGAATAAACTTTTAATTGTACGAGCATCTAACGTTTCAAGTTCTAATAGTTTTTCGGCAATTAGATTTAACTGTTCACGATGTTTAATTAAAATATTTTGTGCTTCAGCTAAACAATCATCCATGAATTCACGAACTTCATTATCGATTTGAGCAGCAATATGATCTGAGTAAGATTTACCATCAGCATAACCAGTTGCTGCACCACGCATTGAATGGTTACCTTCGTAACTTACCGTTCCTAATAAATCACTCATTCCATATTCCGTAATCATACTACGAACAATACCTGTCGCTTGTTCAAAGTCATTAGAAGCTCCTGAAGTTTGCGTATTGAAAACCACTTGTTCTGCGGCGCGTCCACCTAATAATCCGACCACTTGTTCGCGAAGGTCTTTCTTCGTATACAAGAATTGGTCTTCTTTAGGTAGCATAATCGCATAACCACCCGCTTTACCACGCGGAACAATGGTTACTTTATGAACCACGCGAGCATCGCTTAATACCATACCAACAATTGTATGTCCGGCCTCATGGAAAGCAACCATTTCTCGTTCGCGTTTTGAAATGACTTTATCTTTCTTAGCAGGACCAGCAATCACTCGGTCTTGCGCTTCATCGATATCTAACATATCAATCGCTTTTTTATCAATCCGAGCTGCAACTAAAGCCGCTTCATTCAAGACGTTTTCTAGTTCTGCACCTGTAAAACCAGGTGTTTGTTGTGCTAATGCTTTTAAGTCAACATCACTTGCTAATTGTTTGCCACGTGCATGGACTTTAAGGATGGCTTCACGACCTTTAACATCTGGACGTCCCACTAAAATTTGTCGGTCAAATCGTCCGGGGCGAAGTAGAGCTGAGTCTAATACGTCTGAACGGTTAGTTGCTGCCATAACAATGACATTATCTTTGTCAGTAAATCCATCCATTTCAACTAATAGTTGGTTTAAGGTTTGTTCACGTTCATCGTGACCACCACCTGTACCAGGTCCCCGTTTACGTCCAACAGCATCAATTTCGTCGATAAAAATAATAGCTGGTGCGTTTTTCTTCGCATTTTCGAATAGATCACGAACACGACTGGCCCCGACACCAACAAACATTTCAACAAATTCAGATCCAGAAATAGAATAGAATGGAACCCCTGCTTCACCTGCAACAGCTTTCGCTAAGAGGGTTTTACCGGTTCCTGGAGGGCCTTCTAATAGCACCCCTTTAGGAATTCTGGCACCTAATTTTTGATATTTCGTCGCATCTTTTAAGAAATCGACAATCTCTACTAACTCTTGTTTCTCTTCATCTGCTCCAGCAACATCAGAGAAGCGAACTTTCACGTTTTGTTTTGATTGATCAACTGCACGTGATTTACCCATAGACATTGGATTGTTACGTCCGCCACCTTGAGTTTGGTTAAACATCGTATACATAATAACGATAAAGAAAATAATAGGGATGACTGAAACCAATATACTTAGCCACATACCTGATTGGTCTTCTTCAATCGTTACCATATCGGTATCTGTATCTTGAGCTTTATTAGAAATATCTGATAATGTCGCATCATTTGGTAAAATATTTGTCACAAATTGTTGAGCATCGTCTGCCTCTTTGTCACTAAAAATTGGTAATCCATTAGATGTCTCTTCATCAGATTTATCATTATCATTAGATTCACGATATTCCCCAGAAATTTCATATGCTCCTGCTTTAGGCTGTAAGGAGAATTTTTGAATCTTTTTATCTTCTAGTTTTTGGACAAATTCACTCTGAGTGAGCTCTTCTGTACCTGTCGAATCATTACCATTTGTAAGGGCATGAACAATCCCTAATAAGGCTAAGAAGACAAGCACCCATAAGAACCCATTCTTCAAAAAGTTATTTGGCCGTTTGGGTTGTTTTCTTTGCATTGACTATCTCCGTTCTAATCTAAATTGTGTTAATTAAACAAATGTGAATAAACACTTGGTTTCAAAATTCCAATATAAGGAAGACCGCGATATTGTTCATCAAAGTCCATTCCATATCCAACAACAAATTTATCAGGAATTTCGACGCCAACATAATCAACCTTAACATCAGCTGTTCGCCGTTCAGGTTTATTCAAGAAAGTGACTACTTTCACTGAAGCAGCATTCCGTTGTTCAAATAAGTTAAAGATTTTAGATAACGTATTTCCTGTGTCGACAATATCTTCAACAATTAAGACATCACGCCCAGAAACATCAGTATCTAAATCTTTCAAAATCCGTACTTGACCAGAAGACTCCATGCCTCCCCCGTAACTAGATAAATCCATAAAATCTAATTCTAAGGGACAATCCATTGCTCTTACTAAATCAGACAAAAATAGTACAGACCCTTTTAAAATACAAACCACTAACGGATTTTTACCCGCATATTCAGTCGTTAGTTGTTCTCCTAAACGATTAACGGCTGAAGCAATCTCTTCTTCAGAAATTAAAATATCTTCAATATCAGGATTCATGGAAGGACTCCTCCTCATTTCTCTTTCAATTCTAGCAAAACACTAATAGTGTTACTAGTTTTTCGAATTAGTCATACATTTCATTTTAACATTTTTTCTTAATTGTGAAAGTCTAATTATAAAACTAAATAAATTCTTATATCGTCTACCGTTGGATGACCAAGTCTTTTAAAATTAGGATGTCGATATTTTATCTCATTATCGATGATAATCAAAGCAATTTCTCCCCTACTATGTACAAGAAATTGCGCGTTTTCGCGATCGACTTGTGGCCATTTCTGATTAATAAAATAGCGACGTACTTTTTGTCGATGGCCATTTGTCAATCGAATATAATCACCTGGTTGACGTTGACGCCATTGCCACTCATTCACATTACTTGACCCATTACTTAATGAACGAAGCTGACAACTTAAAATCTCTCTATTCATACTTGATGTCATCAACTTTTTAGGCCAATCATCAAATATACCTACTTTTTGGTCATTAGCGAAACAATACCAATGATTAAGTAATACAGATTGGTCTCTCGATTCTTGGGAAAATAATTTCTCAATGTCTTCCTCATGAACGATATGAATATAATCATACTGTTTCAGTAATCGATAGCCTCCTGGTAATGTCCATTCCCCTTGACTAGTTGTCTGTAAAAAAACAACTAAATCATCAAAAGCTTTCTTGGGAAAAGCATCCAAAGCCGTTATTTGACTATATTGAAATAGATACTGCAATAAGAGATGAGGCTCACGATCAGGGAGATGAATCCAACTTGAGATATCCACTTGTACGCCATTATCCGTTTTAGTAATCACATCGCGTAAAAAATTTTCCATCCCCAACATCGCAAAACGATTCATTGCTTGTAATTCTTGGGCTGTAGTTGCAATATGTTCGACTGCTTCACTATTCTCTTCAGTCAACATAGGTAAAATTTGATGACGCATGCGATTACGCTGATAATCTAAATCATGATTGGTCACATCTTCATAAAATGGAACCTTATGTTTTTTGGCATAAGCATATAAGCTATCCTTATCTTGACTTAGAAATGGACGTAAACACATTAATGAAGATTGGGATAAATTACGTTTAGGTGCAATACCACCTAAACGACTCACCCGGTGTCCATCAATCGCTCGCATTAAAAAAGTTTCAGCTTGATCATTTTTATGATGAGCCGTCACTAAATAATGAATATCTTGCTCTTGCATATATCGTTTAAAATTCGCATAACGAAATTGTCGAGCAAGCACCTCTATTTGACTGGTTAATGGTGGATGTTGCCAAATTCTTACGGCTAAAGGAATATGATGCTCCTCACAAAATTGCATCATAAATGCTTGTTCTGTTTGAGAAGCCTCTCGAAGTTGATGATTAATATGCATTACATGAAATGAAATCGCAAATTCCTCTCGCAATTTTAAAAAGACATGGAGTAACACCATCGAATCAACGCCACCTGAGACAGCCAGTAAATACGTGGTTTGATTCCAATTTGGAACATGCTGAACTAACCACGTTTGGGTTTGTTGGATTAATCGGTCATTTGGCATATCATCCCTCATTTCGAAACAAAAGAGGCAAGGAATTTCCTAGCCTCTCCGTACTGCCTATCATTTTTAGTTTCTACGGCCTCCACGACCGCCACGTTTACCTTCTGTATTACGTTTTAGCGACGTTAACCGTGCATCACTATCTTTTAAGAATACATTCATCATTGCATCAAAATCTTGAGTGCTTTGTTTTGAATGTTTTGGCGCTGACTGATGCGATGGACGATGTACTGTTTCAGTTGAACGCTTCGTTGGTTCTTCTAATTTTTTCATCGATAATGCAATCTTACCATCCTCAGCGATATTAGTTACTAAAACATCAACTTTCTGACCAACTTCTAAAATGTCATGAATATCTTTTACATAATCATTAGAAATTTCTGAAATGTGCACTAGCCCACTTTTGTCATCACCTAAATCAACAAAAGCTCCAAACTTTTTAATTCCTGTTACCGTAGCCGTTAACTTTTGACCGACTTCAATTGCCATGAATCTAAATTATCCTCCTTGTTCCGCCTGATTGGACGGTTCTTTTTCTTGCAACGTTTTATTCAATTGTTTGGCTTGCTTAGAGTCATTATCTTCAGGCAAGCTAAAAATCATTTCGCCATCTTTACTTAAATAGTAACGACTACGAGCTAATTTGGCAATATAATCATCATCTTTTAATAAAGATACTTGATTTTCTAAATTAGCAATTGCTTTCTCTTCCCCGGCAACAACATCTTTTTTGACCTCAACTTGTTCAGCTAATCGCTTCTGTTCTTGATTGATTTGAACACTTTTTATTACTGCGAATGCTCCATACAGAAATAAGGTACCCATTATGAATAAAATCAATGCATCATGTAATTTTTCTTTTTTTGTTTTGGGATGACGTTTAAATAAACGTTGTCGCCATGATTTTTTCTTCATTGGGACAACATTGCTACTTGATTTTGGCATAAACGCTCCTTTCCACTCAAACTTTATAAGTTGCTTTGATTATACCAATATTTATAATTATTGGCTATCCTCTTTCATAAATTATCTTTCCTTGTAGGTTTCTTCTAAGACTGTAAACATCTCACTCACTTCGTCTTTTTTCGTGGAATCTTTAATTTCATCGACGCGAATGACAAAATCTTTGTTACCAAATGCAATTTTGATCTCATCACCAACATTTACCGCTGTTCCAGATTTAGCTACGCGACCATTCACTTCGACACGTCCTTTATCAGCCACTTCTTTAGCAACGGTCCGTCGTTTAATAATACGTGCTACTTTTAAAAATTTATCTAAACGCATAGACATTACGCCTCATCTCCTTCGTTATCTTCTCTATCGTCTTCCTCACTATTAATCGCCAAACCTTGTTTTTTAATTAGGCGATTAAAGCGACTAAAGAATTGTAAAATATCGTCTAACCATTCTTCGGTTTGTCGTTGCTTAATGCCTAAGTTCATTTGCAATTGCCCATCAACTTCTTTGATTTGTAATTGTAATGGAATATCTTCTAATGCTTCAAAAATAGCCGGTGTCCATACACTCTGATCAATCCCTGAAGTAAACGTAATGGCAATATTTTTGCGCACTCGTTTAATCATAATAGCTCTCGTATTTTGTGCGTATGACTTAATGGCACCTACTTGTAATAATAACTGTACTTCTACTGGCGGTTCGCCAAAGCGGTCCATCAATTCATCGTCTAAGTCCCACATGGCATCTTGATCGGTAATGGTATTCACGCGTTTATAGATTTCTATTTTTTGTTTAGAATCGGCAATATATGACTCTGGAATATATGCATCCACTTGTAAGTCAATTTCCACATCTTGCGGTTTCTCTTGTGGTTTTTTCCCTTGTTTACGGGCAACAGCTTCATTTAACATTTGCGAATACAGGTCAAATCCTACCGAGTCAACAAAACCGTGCTGTTGTTTACCAAGTAGATTACCGGCACCGCGAATCGATAAGTCACGCATAGCAATCTTAAACCCACTACCTAATTCAGTAAAATCTCGTAAGGCAGCTAGTCGTTTCTCACTGACTTCGCTCAACATACGTTCTGGTCGATACATAAAGTAAGCATACGCCACCCGACTACTCCGTCCAACTCGTCCACGTAACTGATAAAGAGTCGATAAGCCCATTCGATCTGCATTTTCCACAATTAACGTGTTCGCATTTGGAATATCGACACCCGTTTCAATAATCGTTGTCGTTACTAAAACATCATATTCACCTTCAACAAACGCCATCATAACCGTCTCTAACTGTAATACCGTCATTTGTCCATGAGCAATCCCAATACGAGCATCAGGAACTAAGTCTTGTAGTTCACTAGCTTTCTTTTCAATATCTCGGACATTATTAAATAAATAAAAGACTTGACCTCCACGCATAATTTCACGTGAAATTGCATCAGTGATTGCCCCATAATGTTGTTCCATCACAAATGTTTGGACTGGGAAACGGTTAGCAGGAGGTGTTTCAATAACAGATAAATCTCTCACACCTAGCATTGACATATTCAACGTTCGTGGTATTGGTGTTGCCGTTAAAGTAAGTACATCGACATTTTCTTTTAATGCCTTCAAGCGTTCTTTGTCTTTAACCCCAAAGCGTTGTTCTTCATCAACGATTAGTAACCCTAAATCTAAGAATTTTACGTCTTTAGATAGTAAACGATGGGTCCCAACAATAATATCGACTTTTCCTTTTGCTAACCCGTCAATCGCTTCCTTTTGTTGGGCTTTCGTACGAAAACGACTGAGTAATTCAATGTGAAAAGGAAAATCAGCAAAACGTTCAATTAGCGTTTCATAATGTTGCTGTGCCAGAACAGTCGTTGGAACTAGAAAAGCGGTTTGTTTTCCATCCATTAACGCTTTGAAAATTCCTCGCATCGCGACTTCTGTCTTACCGAAACCAACATCTCCTACTAACAGCCGATCCATGGGTTGTTCTTTTTCCATGTCTTGTTTCATTTCTTGAATAGATTGGACTTGGTCTTCAGTTTCAGTATATGGGAAAGCTGCTTCAAACTCAGCTTGTTCAGGCGTATCTTCACTAAATGCATACCCTTTTTGTGCTTGCCGTTCAGCATATAAATCAATTAATTCATCAGCAATATCTTCTACTTTAGAAGACACTTTTTGTTTTGTCTTAGCCCACTTAGTGCCTCCCATTTTATGAAGTTTGGGTTCTTTCCCTTCACTAGATACATATTTTTGAATCAGATGTAGTTGATCAATAGGAACATGTATAGAAGCGTTATCAGCGAACATAATAGACAAGTAATCATTATGAATACCATCAATCGTAATAGTATCTAACCCGACAAATCGACCAATCCCATGGTTAACATGAACCACATAATCGCCAGGCTCTAGTTCTTGATAATTTTTTAGCCGTTCCGCATTAGACAGTTTTGGTTGTCTACGCCGACGTCTTTTTTTCTCTTTAAAAATATCTTGACTAGCTAAATGGACCACTTTTTCTTGAACAAATTCGATACTACTACTTAAGCCACCAACTACTAAATTAATTTTTTGCGGAAATATTTGATCAATAGCAGTTGCTTCACTTTGAATATCTAAATCCCGTAATTGATTTTGAAAATGGCGGACTTGTGCATTATCTTTTAACCAAACAACAACGGTACGTTTGGTTCGTTGCCATGCCTCAAATTCGACTTTAATGACTTCTGATTGTTCAAAAAAGTTTGTTACTGGACGGGTGTGAAATTGATATAACGCATCAAAGGTTAAATGTCCTAGTCCTTTTTGTAATGTGGCTAAATAAAATTGACGGCCAGTAAATTGATTAAGTTGTTCTCTTGCATTTTCGTATAAAGAAAGTTGTTTTGGCAAATGACCAGAATCAGCTAATGATTGCAGATGGGTTTGAACATTATTTTCTAACAACAACTCGTTTTCGACTAAGCGGGCATAATCATCAATTACCATCACCACATCTTCTTTTAAATAATCGACAATTGTCGCTGTTTCATCGTAAATATAACTTTGTAAGTATCTCGTCCACTGAGTCTCTTCTCCATTTGCCCAGGCAGCCGCTTCATTCTCAATCACACTTATCATTTGTTTTTTGACTGCATCATCGTCTGCTTGATTTAATAACGGCGTGATTTGATCAACAAGTTGAGGCGCTTTTTCTTGTAAGGTACTTTTAGAATAGGTAAACGTATGTGCTGGGATAATATGAATACTTTTTTTATCTTCAATTGATTTTTGAGTTTCTGGATCAATTGATGTAATGCGCTCAACTTCATCAAAACCTAAGCTGATACGCATTGGCCCATCTGCTGTTAATGGGTAGACGTCAATAATATCTCCACGTAAACTAACTTCTCCAGGCTTCATTGTCATTGATACCCGTTCATATCCCATGGCGAGTAAATTAGCGAGTAAATCTCGAGCAGCCACTTCATCATTCAATTGATAAGTTTGCGATAAATTTCGCCAAATTTCTGGTGGTGTAACCCGCTTTTTCAATCCTAATAACGGGATGACACAGATACCTTCTGCTTGATCATTTTGCAGAAAATCTAAAGCTTCAATCTGCTCACTCAAAGCTTCTGGACTAGCTATCGCCCAGTCTGCCGCTACACTATCTGGAACATTATATAAATATAGCGGTGTATCGGGACTTAGTGAGGCTAAATCATCGATATACTGTTCGGCTTGAATCGAATCCGCAGCAACAATTACCAATTTACGTTCAGTCATTTGATCATACAAAGTAGCTGCTAACAGTGATTTAGCAGCGCCTTGTAACCCAAGATATAATACAGACTGATTGGTTTGCAATTGTTCCTCTAACTGTTTATTCGGTGTCTGTTGTAACAGATATGTCTGACTATCCATCACGAAAAGTCCCCTTTCTTTTAATTAAATTGGTTCATCGTATTTTCAAACGTTTCACCTGAAAGCCAATAGTCAATCGCATCAATTGCTTGTTCGACACCATCTAACATCGCTTCTTGATCTTTTTTAGGAAACGGTGTTAGAACATGATCGACCACCGTATGGTAAGGTTCTGGTCTTCCAATTCCTACTTTTAATCGTTGAACATTTTGGGTTTTAGTATGCTGAATAATATTTTTCATACCATTATGACCACCAGCGCTACCTTTTAATCGTAACCGAATTTTCCCAGGCACCATATCCATATCATCATATACAATTAAAACATCTTCTGGAGTTAAATGATAATAATTCATCACTTGGATAACACTTTCGCCAGATAAGTTCATATATGTTTGTGGCTCAAGAAACATCACTTTCTCACCATTAACCATCGTTTCGAAATATTCCCCATCAAACTTCGATTGATTAAAAGCTTCCCCATGGGATTGTGCCCATTGATCTAACACGATAAAACCAACATTATGTTTTGTATTGAAATATTTTTTCCCTGGATTTCCTAAACCGACAATAAGTTTCACTTCATTACCTCCTCAGACACGCAAAAAAGGGACCGGTTGATAACCATGCCCATTTTCACTCCATATACTTGCTAATATCAGTTCATTATAGCTAATTTAAATGGATTTCTCAATTTTTTACTCTACTAATTCTTTCATGACATCACCAAGTTTCGATTGAAAAACAAGTTGATTTGGACGATGCATCGGAATAGCTGTTTGATTAATCACTGCCACTTTATCTCCGTGAAATTCATCAATAAATCCAGCTGCTGGATAAACTTGTAAAGACGTACCTGCAACAATCAATAAATCAGCAGAACGTAAACTCATAATCGCACCAGTTACATCTGCTTCTGGTAACTGTTCACCGTATAACGTAATAGCTGGACGAACGATTCCTTGGTCTTCAGGACACCTTGGAATGCCATCAGCATCTTTTTCCAATTCATCTAGAGTATAGTGTTTACCACACGTTAAACAATAATTATCTCCAACTGAACCATGTAAGTGATACACTTCTTGACTGCCCGCTTGTTCATGTAAAGAATCGATATTTTGAGTGATGACGGATACGCGTTTTCCTTCTTGTTCTAAATGTCGCAAATATTTATGCGTTGTATTAGGAGAGACATTAGGAAGTACTAAATTATCAAAATAAAAGTCAAAAAAGGTTTTTGGATCTTGATTAAAAAACGGTGCTGAGATAATCATCTCAGCAGACAAATGTTGCCCAGTCGGTTGATTATAAATTCCCTCTGCTGAGCGAAAGTCTGGAATTCCGGATTCTGTTGATACACCTGCTCCACCAAAAAATGCAATATGGTGAGCATGCTTTATCCAATCTTTCAATGTTTCAATCTTGTCCATTATTATCGCCTCCTCCTACTATTATACATGATTTCAGCAATGAATACGTTTTCCTCATGTTTTAAATTATACCCTTTCATGATATGATTAGATTTGTATTGAAATTCACATTTTGTCAGAAAGTGGAGGAATGACTGATGGCTGAAACTCAAAAAGTTATTTTAATTGGTGATGGTGCAGTAGGTTCAAGTTTTGCTTTTGCAAATGTTCTATCATCAGGTGTTGGACAAGAACTAGGAATTATCGATTTAAACGAAGACCGCGTTCAAGGGGACGTTCTTGACTTGATCGATGTTCTTGCTTATACTCATCCAAAACATGTTTACAAAGCAGACTATCCTGACTGTAAAGATGCTGACGTTGTTGTTATCACTGCTGGTGCTGCTCAAAAACCTGGTGAAACACGTTTAGACTTAGTAAGCAAAAACATGAAAATCTTTAAAGGTATGGTTCAACAAGTTGTTGACTCAGGCTTCCAAGGTATCTTCTTAGTTGCTACTAACCCAGTCGACATCTTAACCTATGCGACTTGGAAATTCTCAGGTTTCCCTGCTAGTCGTGTTATTGGTTCAGGTACAACGCTTGACTCTGCACGTTTCCGTCAAGAAATCGCTGACACATTAAATGTTGACTCACGTAACGTCCATGCTTACATCTTAGGTGAACACGGTGACACTGAATTTGCCGCTTGGTCTCGTTCAAATGTTGGTGGTTTACAACTTTATGACTGGATTCAAGAAAACTCAGCAGTTGATGAAGAAGAACTAATCGAAAAATTCTACAAAGTTCGCGATAAAGCTTATGAAATCATCAAATTAAAAGGTGCCACTCATTATGGTATCGGTGTGGCTTTAAACCGTATCCTTAAAGCAATCCTACATAACGAAAATGCTATTCTACCAGTTTCTTCATACTTAGCTGGTGAATACGGTATTAATGACATTTACTTAGGTGCACCTTCAATTATTAATAATCAAGGTATCCGTAACACCTTCGAAATGGAATTAAGTGAACACGAATTACAATTATTCCAAGATTCTGCTAAACAAATGCGTAAAATTCTTGATGAAGCATTAGCTGAATTAGAAGACTAATCATTAGCATGCAAAGAAACTGTTGTTATCAGATTCTATTATAATTAAAAACCGAGGCTGGGGATGCTGATATTCCTAGTCTCGGTTTTTTACTTTATGTTGAACGAATACCTCGTTTTTTCTCATATAAAAAGGCCACCCGCTATCAGGTGGCCTTTTTCATTAAATGGTTAGTCAATAATTGTGTGTTCAAGTCCTTTAAATTTTTCGTTAAATAATGGACTAACTGAACGATTTTCATGGATACGAACAATTGCTTCAGCAATTAATTCAGCAACAGTAACTTGTTTAATTTTATCAATTCGTTTTTCTTCAGGTAATTGAATAGAATCTGTTACTACCACTTCACGTAATACAGAGTTATCTAAACGTTCAATCGCTGGTCCTGAAAGAACAGGGTGAGTACAACAAGCCACTACAGATAAAGCACCAGCATCTTCTAATGCTTCAGCAGCTAACGTAATGGTTCCTGCAGTATCAATCATATCGTCGATAATAATGGCATGACGTCCTTCAACATTACCAACAATATTCATAACTTCAGCAACATTAGCTTCAGGACGACGTTTATCGATAATAGCAATCGGTGCATCTAAGAATTCAGCTAATTTACGTGCCCGTGTGACACCACCGTGGTCTGGAGAAACGACGACCATATCTTGTTTTTCTAATTTCTCATCATTTAAGAAATAGTTAGCAAGTAATGGTGCTCCCATCAAATGATCCACTGGAACATCAAAGAATCCTTGGATTTGTGAAGCATGTAAATCTAAAGCTAAAATACGAGTTGCTCCAGCTGATTCAATCATATTAGCAATTAATTTTGAAGTGATTGGTTCGCGTGGTTTTGCTTTTCTATCTTGACGTGCATAACCAAAGTATGGAATAACCACATTAATCGTTTCTGCACTTGCTCGACGACACGCATCAATCATAATCATTAATTCCATCAAATGATCATTCACTGGACTTGATGTTGATTGAATAATGTAAACATTATTTCCACGAATGGATTCTTCAATATTAATTTTGATTTCACCATCGCTAAATTGAGAAACTGAAACTTTACCTAATGGAACGCCAATTGATTGTGCAACTCTTTCGGCTAATTCTTGGTTGGAATTCAAAGAAAAAATCTTAATATTTGGATCCACAGCTTCACCTTGCATTTTTAATATAACCTCCACTTATGTGCAAATTTTTTTACCATCTAAATCTTAACATAAAATCAAATAAAACGCTTATTATTTTAGTAAGTTTTTCTGCAAATGTTCGGCTCTATTTTTTAGAAATGGGTAACTTGTCCCAATAATCTTCTTTATTTTCTTGACGGGCACGGGCAATTCCCATGGCTTTACTTGGAACGTCTTTATTAATCGTTGATCCAGCAGCAATAAATGCTTGGCTAGCAACGTTAACAGGAGCTACTAAGTTAACATTAGATCCAATGAAGCTATCATCGCCAATTACAGACTTAGCTTTATTTACCCCATCATAATTAGCAAAAATGACACCACAGCTAACATTAATCCGTTCACCTAATTCAGCATCTCCAATATAAGTTAAATGACCAACTTTAGTCTCTTTTCCAATGGTAGCATTTTTCGTTTCAACAAAGTTACCAATATGCACAGACTCTCCAATATTAGAATTAGGTCGCAAATGCGCATTAGGGCCAACATCTGCATGTTTTGATACATGACTTTGTTCAATTTCAGATGAGCGAACTTCGACATAGTCATCAATTTGGCTATCACGAACAACAGTTCCTGATCCCAAACGAACATGAGAACCAATAGTCGTATCCCCTTTAATATGAACATTAGGTTCTATAATCGTATCAGGCCCAATTTGAACATTAGCTTCAATATAAACATTCTCAGGATCAATAATTGTCACACCATTACGCATATGTTTCTCATTATTGCGTTTAAAGAATAATTGATTTGCTTTCGCTAATGCTACCCGATCATTAACACCTAATGATTCATTCAAGTCATCCATTTGGTACGCACTAATACGTTCACCTTGCGCTTGTAAAATGCTAATAACATCTGGTAGATAATATTCCCCTTGGGCATTGTCGTTACCTACTTGATGTAGTGCCTCAAATAATAATTGATTATCGAAAACATAAGTTCCAGTATTAATTTCTTGTACAGCACGTTCTGCTTCATTCGCATCTTTCTCTTCAACAATATTACGAACATATCCAGAAGCATCCCGAATGACACGGCCATATCCACTAGGGTTATCAGCATTAGCAGTTAATACTGTTGCTTTAGCTTGTTCTTCTTCATGAAGAGCTACTAAGCGGTCTAAAGTTTCGGCTGTTAATAATGGAGTATCCCCACAGATGACTAAGGTGACTCCTTCTTTATCTGCTAATAACTCTTCAGCTTGCATAACCGCATGTCCCGTTCCTAATTGTTCTTCTTGTAAACAATAAGAAGACCGTTCGCCAAGCTGTTCTTTCACCATTTCTGCACCAAAACCTACGATAGTGATGATTTTTTCAAATCCTGCTTCTGTTACGGCATCAACAACATGTTCTACCATTGATTTGCCCGCAACTTGGTGTAACACTTTGTACAGGTCTGACTTCATTCGTGTACCTTTACCTGCCGCTAGAATAATTGCATGACGATTTTTCATATACTATAAATACTCCATTCTGTTAGTAATCTTTTACTTATGACAACGTGATTTTTTTGCCCACTACTTACGACGCGCTCCTTTATTTTTTTGTTTACGTCGCCGATTTTTCTTTTTATTTCTTTTTTTTTCAGGATTTATATTAGAAGAGCCACTTTTTTTCCGTTGGCTACTCCCCTTTTTACTTTTATTCGGTGTCGATTCTGATGACTCACTTTTTTGCTTTTCACGTTCATCAGGCGTCAACAATTGCCCCTGATAAAGAACGACTTGGTCTAAACGAGAAGGAACCAGCTGTTGAAGGTCACGAAGACTACGTTCGTTAACTAAGGACATGACTAACCCCTCTTGTCCCATCCGTCCTGTTCGTCCACTCCGATGAATATATTGCTCGCGATTTTCAGCTGGATCATATTCAACCACTGCTGGTAAATCACTAATATCCATACCTCGAGCAGCAACGTCTGTCGTTAATAGGAAAGTTGTGAGATCATTTTTAAATGTTTGTAGCTGTTCTTGTTTCGAATGGCCTGCCATATTCCGATGTAAATAACTCGTTGGCACGTGAGCATGCGTTAATTTTTGGTATAGTTTTTCAACATCTGCCACTGTCCGAACAAAAACAATAGCTTGCATACCTTCTACTTGAGCTAATCGGCGTAAAACGTCATCTCTTTTTCGCACAGGTGTTAGTAAATAAGTATAGCGAATATTATTTTGACTAGATGCTTCAACTTCAAACCATTGAGGACTCTCAGTCACTATTTCAGGAATTTGACGTCCTGTCTTAGTCATCGTAGCAGACGCTAAAATCGTTTGCCGATATTTAGGCAGTGCATGAATAATGTCCTGCGTTGTACGTAAATGCTCATTATCTAATAAGACATCTGCTTCATCTAAAATCAATATTTTTAAATGATGTGTTTTTAGTTTTTTATTATTAATTAATTCGATTAAACGCCCGGGAGTTCCAACGACAATTTCTGGTCCTTTTTTTAATTTTTCCATTTGGCGTTTAATATTTGCGCCACCGATTAGCTTAACGACTTTTAGATGCAAAGCCTCTGCCCATGGTTTTATCGCTTCGCCGACTTGAGCCGCAAGTTCTTGAGACGGTAACACCATCATTATTTGCGTGCCTTGACTTTTTGCTACACGATTCAAACTTGGTAAGACATAAGCAAGTGTTTTGCCTGAACCTGTGGGAGCAGATAAAACCGCATCATCTCCAGATTCTAATGTTTTAAAACTTTCTTGTTGTATAGGAGTCGGTTGATTAAAACCTAACTGCTGCCAAACTCGTTGTAATTCGGGGTGTAATTCTAGCATCAATATGACTCCGTTTCTTCAACTGATTCTTGAGAGTGTTGTTGATATTTCGCACGTTTACGTTCTTCATAATCATTTTGTAAACGTGTCACTGTATAACCACCGTCTAATGCCGTTTCCGTTTCCACTGCTTGTTGAAGGTTATCGGATAATGATTGGCGTGAATCAGTTAACACAACGTTTACTATTTCTGGACAGTTATTTAAACGAATGGGCAATTCTCCATGAGCAATTCCAGTTGAAATAACCATTTGTTTATTTGGACTGCCTGGAATATGGAAAACGCCGTCCGTATACTTCGGCAATGTCCCTTGGTTTTTCGCTTTAATTCCTCCAAAATGCGGCACGCGAATTTCTCCCCCATGCGCATGACCAGAAAATACTAAATCTGGTGACTTCGTTATATCTTCATGATAACGTAAGAAAGCTTCTGGATGATGTGCCAATAACAATTTAGGTAAAGATTGTTGTTCGGGAGTTAAGTGAATAAATTGTAAGGCATTCCCTTTTAAGAAACGTTTCGTTGGTTTTTCCATCAATCCCATTAATACAAAAGGTGTGCCATGAGCCGTTAACGTCACTGCTTCATCATTTAAGTAAGTGGCCCCTGCCTTCGTTAACATTTGTTCAGCTTGTCTGCCTAATGGATTAACAAGATCATTTTCTCCCGAAACTGCATAAGTCAGAGCCATTTGTGTTAACGCTGTAGCAAAAGCATACCATTCTTTTTCATCGAATCCTTTAATACTTTTCGCTAAATTATCTCCTGTCATTACAATTAAATTAGGCTTCATTTCATCGATACGATTTAAAATATCATCAAGTGAAACCCGTTGTTCTGGGTAATGTAAGTCAGAAATTTGCGCAATTCGATAACCATTTAAATCTTCAGTAAAGATTGGGCTTTCGACATAATAGTTTGTTTGTTTCACATGGTAATTTTGATAATATACATAAGCGGCTAATCCTGCACCGGCTGCTGTCCAACTCAATGCTTTTTTTAAGAAATGGTGTTTAGACATCGTCATCCCTCCTGTTTAATATCTCCTTTATTTTAGCATATCTTGAAAAAATTAAATACTCATCCCATTTTACCCACTCCAATAATTGGTAACTGTTAACCGGAATCCTTCAACTACCTATCCATTAAGTGCTATACTAATCATATTGTCATGACTATTGAAGAAAGGGAGGCAGAATATGGCAAGTGAACACATTGAAAATAAATTAAAGTTATTACCTGACCTACCCGGCTGTTACATAATGAAAAATAAACAAAATCAAATTATTTATATTGGCAAAGCTAAGAATCTTAAAAATCGGGTCCGTTCTTATTTCAAAAGTTCACATACTGGTAAAACGGCTCAATTAGTTAGTGAAATTGCGGACTATGACTATATCGTTACTAAGACCAATAAAGAGAGTCTGCTATTAGAAATTAACTTGATACAGAAACATCAACCCCATTACAACATCAAATTGAAACATGGGACCATGTATCCCTATTTAAAAATCACGAATGAAGAAGACCCACAACTCATTATTACTTCTGATGTCAAAAATGATGGCGGGTATTATTTCGGTCCTTATCCAAACGTTCATGCAGCGACCGGTACACGAGACTTATTACAAAAAACGTATCCTCTACGAAAATGTTCTAAAAATGAAAAAAGAGCGTGTTTCTATTACCATATTGGTCAATGTATTGGGTGCTGCGATCATCACGTCTCTAAGGAGGAATATGCTGCCCAAATTAAACGGATACGTCGCTTTTTAAATGGTGACGTCAAAACGATTAAGAATGACTTAAAAGCTAAAATGGCCGAAGCTGCTGAGAATTTAAATTATGAACGTGCAGCTGAATATCGTGATCAAATTTCTTATATTGAAGAAACTGTTGAGCCTCAAAATATTATGAGTAAGCAATATAATAACCGCGATGTTTTCGCCTTTTATATGGACAAAGGATGGATTAGTATCCAAGTCTTTATGCTTCGCCAATTTTCAATTATTAAACGCGATTCCGCGTTATTCCCATGTTTTGATGCGCCGGAAGAAGAATTAACTTCTTATATTGTGCAATTTTATAAACAAAAAAATCACACATTACCAAAAGAAATCCTTGTTCCAGCTAAACTAGATAACGAGCTAATTGCGGAATCTTTAGATGTTTCAGTTGCTACACCAAAACGTGGCGATAAACGTAAGATGCTAGATATGGCAAAACGTAATGCGCGTATTGCCCACGATGAAAAATTTCGCCTACTCGAAATGAAAGAACAGCAAACAGTAGGTGCTGTTAAAACGCTAAGCGAAGCATTAAACTTAGACTATTTAAAACGTATTGAAAGTTTTGACCATTCAAATATTCAAGGAACACATCCCGTTTCTGCGATGGTGGTCTACGAGGATGGCAAACCCAATAAAAAATTGTATCGAAAATATCATATTAAAACTGTCAAAGGAAGTAATGAATACTTAACAACTCAGGAAGTCATTAGAAGACGATATGGCCGTATTCTACGTGAAGGTGGTGCCTTGCCAAACCTTATTTTAATGGATGGTGGCGCAATAGAAGTTAATGCCGCAAAGGAAGTCTTAGAAGATGAATTAAATATTGCTATTCCGGTAGCAGGAATGGTTAAAGATGACAAACATAAAACTGCCAACTTAATTTTCGGTGATAACTTAGATATTGTTCCTCTTGAACCGACGAGTCCCGCTTTTCATCTGCTCCAACGTATTCAAGAAGAAGTTCACCGTTTTGCCATTACCTTCCATCGTAAAGTTCGCAGTAAACATTCGTTCACTTCTAAACTTGATGATATTCCAGGGGTTGGTCCTAAAACCCGTACCAAAGTGATGCGTCATTTTAAAACATTAAAAGCGATTCGTGAAGGAGGCGTTAGTGAAATTCAATCCCTTGGAATTCCTGAAAAAGTCGCGATTGAAATTCATAAAACGGCCTGGGACGGTCAAAAAGATAACCCTTATCAAAAAGGAGATTAATAAAAAAGGCGTTACTGCTTAATACATGCAGTAACGCCTTTTATTAGTGGGTTTCTTGATTTAATGATTCAACTGCAGCAATTAAGGCATCTAACTTTTTCTCAGTTCGAATCATTAAGTACAAACTGACAAAAATCGGAAATCCTACATTGCCAATCAATTGCATCATCGCATCATATGTTAAATCCATTTGATTCACCCCATAACTAGAAACGATTGTTAAGGGGAATCGTCAAGCAATTATTTATCATCCTCTTCATCAAATGACACACCTGTCGCATCATCTGTTTGTGCTTTTTCAGCAGCATATAAAACATCTTTTTCATTTTCTACTTCATTAAATTTCGTTCGTTTTGGCGTATTGTAGCCCATAATACTATACGGAACTTTTTCTTCTTCTGGAGTTTCATCCGTGTCAGGTGTGGTATTAACGCCTGTTTTTTCATGAGCTAAGTTCATTTGATCCGCTGACGGTTCAATCCCTTTAGACGGATTTTCATCATCCTTCTCATCAAGCACTTCATCTTCTTCTACCTGATCACTTGTAAAAGACTCTGTATCATCTAAGGAGGCGTCTGAAATTCCGGTTTCATTATGCGCTAAATTCACAAATTCCTCATTATCACTCTCTGTTTCATCTGCTACATTCGTATCCTCATAAGCTTCGAAGTCAGGATTAGATTGGGTTTCTTTTTTAGAAGATTCAATATCGTCAACCACTTCACCATCAGCTGCAATCTCCTCATCTTGATTATCATCAGAAACTGTGCTCATCGGATCATAAGCAGAGTATACTGGTGAAGAGTCCTCTTCAAAACTATCATCAGCTATCGTTTCCTTATTTTCTGGATAAACCATCGTATCATCAGAATGCATGTCATCATTAGTTGCTATTTCTTCATCGCTAATTGGTTGATGACTGGTATGAGCGGATTGATCTTCTTCATTTTCATCATAATTAGCTGCTGGTTCAGTCTGAACATGAGATCCAGGAGTGATTGCTGTTGTTGCAGCAGCAAATTCTGGACGAGGTTCAGAGTGATATTCTGGTTCTTCTTTAGCTGGAGCCATATCTAAAAATGGATATTTTTCGTCATAAATTTCTCCATATTCATCAGTAATTAGCCGATAAAATAGAGCAGTTGCTGTACGTGACCGCAACGTCAAAATGATAGATACAATAAGCGCTGCAACTCCCATGATTACCCCTAAAATAGCTGGAATCACTGGTGCATCCACTAAATAACCACTCAAGAAAATGACAATACCAACTAAGGCATAGAATAGAAACATTAAAAATCCGTAGTAAAAATGAATACGGAATAATTTAAATTTATTTCCTTTCATCATAGTGCTGCTAACACTAAAGGCTTTAAAAACTCCTGTTTGATTATTGTCGTAAGGGATATAATGAACAAATACCCAGCGATAATAGAAAAACAGGCTAATTAAGCCAATAATGATAGACGAGGTAACAACTGCTAAAAATGCTATAGAAGAACCAAGATCTACTTCACCAATTTGATTAACTAAAGAACCGACATTATTAAGTGAACCAACAGAATTAAATAAAGTGACAAATGTTCCCCAGAATAAAGCAGCTACAATTATCATTGCTAAAGCAATTAAAAAACCAAAAAATAATTGGTAGATGATTCCGATCCCAAAATTACGGAATCCTCTTTGTGTCCATGGTTTAAACAATTTCTTAAAACTAAATTTTTGATGATCCACCATATGAATCGTTCCCCAAATAATGCCAAAAGTAAACATTACTTGTAACACAATACTAACGATACTCATAATGGTGACAGCTATTTCTCCGTTTTGCCCGTCTGTCGTACTAAATAAAGTGGTTCCTCCACCACCAAAAATTCCAGAAATAATTGAAAGTAATATCCAGGCTCCAATATATGACCAAATATTTCCTTCAAGAATTTTCCCGGACTCTTTACGAATTAACTTATTACTAACACTTAATTTATGTTTCATAATAGCCTCCATTTCTAGTCTATCCTAACTCCATTATACACAATTTATAAATAGTTAAAAAACAGAAAGATATATAAATTTTCTTGCTGTCATTTCTTTTCATATACTATCTTAAAAAGATTTTTACCATTTGTTCTCAGTCTCTAGTTGTAATTTTATAAAAAAAGACTTTCAAAGAAAGTCATATTAACATCCTTTGAAAGTCCATTCCTTTTTTTACATCATATGCCATTCACGATCTAACTGTATCGCGATAGCAGCCGCCAGATGTCGCTCTGTCGCAATCTCTCCATGTTGAAGATGATAATCAATATTTTGTCGTGTCATTCCCAACATCTGTGCAATTTTAGTCGCATAACCTTTTTGATATAAACCACTAAAATAAACTTTGTCAACTTGAATATTTTGCACCAGTTCTAACCAATTCTCAGTCTTAGCAGTTGAAAAATCGATAGTATTGATACCATTCAGTTTTTTAATTTGATCGAACAACGTTCCTTTTAGCATAAATATCTCTTGTATTTGCTGTCTAGGCCAAGGACGAGGTTGCAATTTCTCTAGCATATATATCGGTAGCTGTAATTCATATAAAAACTGCACAACTGATTGCACAGGCGCTTGCTGGTGCTTTAGCTGCGCCCATTGCTGCAACAGCATATTAGTAATACCATCTTCTAAATAATTTGCATGATAAAGTGCTATAGGGTAATCAAATGATAAACTTTGATCAAGAGCATTTCGACTATATTCCATCGCTTGCTCATAAAATAAAACATCCTCATTTTGTTTGGCTACCCCAATTGCGGCGTAACAATTAACTGGATAGATGAATTGTGCTAATAGCCGATAATATAACCATGCAGAAGATGGATTTGTAAATACCCACTGCCATTCAGCTTGATTAAACGGATTAACTTCAACTGAAGTTTTTATTTGCCGTGAAAAAAGAGGATTTAAAACATCAACCACCTTTTCAAGCATTGGGTAAATAGTCGTTTTATCCTTTTTCGAAAACATAAAACGTACACTAAGTACCGAAATAGTTGTCATTTAAATCCCCTCATTCTTTTATTTTATAACGCAAGAAACGCATCTTCATCTTGATCGTAAGCTGAAAGTTTTCCATTACCAACTTCGTAATACCAGCCATGGACAGACAATTCTCCGTTACCAATACTTTCAGCAACAACCGGAATATTTAATAAATGGTAATACTGCGTTTTAACATTCAGTTTTTCCAATGCTTCTTCTTGTTTACCTAGCGAATCATTTTGTCTTTCCATTTTAACTTGGATACTCAAAGGCATCAGTTGAGCAAGCCAATTTTTAACTGATGGCATAGTATCTAGAGCCTCAGTAGGCGTCAAAGCATTTTTACACCCACCACAATTACTATGTCCACACACTATAATATATTTAACTTGCAATTCCTTAACAGCAAATTCAATCGCCGCCATAGTTGCTAGTCCATACCCTTTATCTACTCGGCTCATTTCTGGCACAATATTTCCAATATTCCGCATTTCAAAAATTTCGCCAGGGTTTGCATTTAACAATCGTTCTGGCACGACACGAGAATCTGAGCAAGTAATGAACAAAGTATGAGGATGTTGAGCATCTTTTAACTTTGCATACTTCTCTTTTTTGGGTTGATAATCATGTGTCAAAAATTCTTGATAACGGGCTTTAAAATCATCCAAGTTTACTTCCTCCTTTTGCTAACAGCAAGTATAGCATAACTAAAGGAAATCTGTCTTACTCTTCGATAATTTTAGTGATTTCTTCTTCACTCATAGCTGAGTCAGCATGAAGATTGTTATAAGCTGAATCCCCACCAAAATAAACTAAACTTGGAACAGTAGCTGCTCCAACCTCATCTCTTAATGCGGATAACGTATCATCAGTCGCTGTTTCAGTTGAATCTAAAAAGTATAACTCTTCGTTTAAGACACTTGCTACTGATAATAGCTTAGGTAAAAAAGCACGACAAAAGCCACAAGTCGGTCTACCAATAAACACTAAATGTTTATCTTCTGAATTTTTAAATTCATTAACCTCTTCAGGAGTTACTTGCTTTAATTGTGATACTTTTTCCTTAAATTCTTCCATTGTATAAGCCATATTCAATTCCTCCTTGATACTTGTACGTTATAGTTTAGCTTATAATGACCATTATTTGAAATTTTTTGTTTATAAACATAAAAAAGACCAGAAATCATTCTGGTCTCTATCATTGCACGGCGACGTCCTAGTCTCACAGGGGGAAACCCCCAACTACATTCGGCGCTAAGAAGCTTAACTACTGTGTTCGAGATGGGAACAGGTGTGACCTTCTTGCCATCGTCACCGCACAATTCATATTATATTGAGCATTATTCGCTCAAAACTGAATACTACAAGTTTCCCCTTTAACCATATCATACAACTTACCTTCTTTGGATAAGTCCTCGACTCATTAGTACTGGTCCGCTCCGTACATTGCTGCACTTCCACTTCCAGCCTATCAACCTGATCATCTCTCAGGAGTCTTACTATCTTATAGATATGGGAAATCTCATCTTGAGGAAGGTTTC
>NZ_FWXK01000007.1 GCF_900176325.1 Aerococcus suis
CTGTACTGAAATCAAGGTATTATTGGGAATCCCAGCTTAAATCATAGATACCGTAAGGAATTTTATTCTTTATTTAAAACTTTGCAACAGAACCAGCTGAAAAAAAGGGCGATAGCTATGGTAATTCAGCAGAAAATGCCGTTTACAATGGCCCATACGAATTAACAGAGTGGAACGGATCAGACATCGAATGGACAATGACTAAAAATGATGATTATTGGGACAAAGATAATGTTCAAATTGATGATGTTCATTGGATTATGTCAAAAGAAAACTCTACTAATGCTAACCTATTTAACGAAGGGGAAGTGCAATATACCGCGATTACCACACCTTTCGTCGAACAATATGAAGGTGACGATAACTTACAAATATCACCAAAAGGGATGGTTGGTTACTTAGAATTTAATAGTGAACGTGAACCTACCAATAATGTTCATTTCCGTCGCGCAATCAGCCAAGCTTATGATCGTCAAGCTTTCGTCGATACCATCCTAAAAGATGGGTCACAACCAGTAGGCGGATGGATTCCTCACGACTACGCCAATCATCCAGAAACAGATAAAGATTTCCGTGATGATAATGGCGATTTAATGCCTTTTGATCCTGAAGCTGCTCAAAAAGAATGGGATAAAGCCTTAGATGAATTAGGAAAAGATAGTATCGAAATTGAAATTTTAACGTCAGATACAGAAACATCTAAAGCAACATCTGAATTCTTACAAGCCCAGTTACAAGATAATTTACCAGGACTTACTGTAACCATTCGTAACGTCCCACTAAAAAGTCGCCAAGGAATTACCGGATCTGGAGAGTTTGATATTGTGTACGGTACTTATGCACCGTCATATAAAGACCCATCTGCTTTCTTAAACTTCTACGTTTCTTCAAGTAATATGTCATCAGGTGGTTTCTCAGATACGACTTATGACCAAATGATTAGCGATGCGGAAACAAATTATATCGATGATCCTGTCGGTCGTTGGAATGCATTCAAGGACGCTGAAAAATATCTCGTCCAAGATCAAGCACCCGTTAGTCCAATCTATCAAGGAGCATTCGCTAACCTTGTTGATCCAAAACTAAAAAACGTGACTAACCAACCTAACGGCGTTTCACAATACTTCAGAACCGCCGAATATAAATAACAGGATGCGATAAAAAGCGCTTAGCATCGTTTTCCTGGAAGAAAGGTGAAGAGCATTCGCTCTTTGAACGCCTCAAAGCTTTCTGAAGGAACAGCGATGCTGCTTTTTAGAGCTCGACTAGAAAGGGTGTGAAGAAACGCGCTCTGATTCGAACACCTGGAAGAAAAAGCACGAAGTTTCGCTTTTTTAACCCAGTGATTTTTCTGAAGAGACTTCGAATCAGCGTTTCTGGACCCGACTAAAACAGGGTGTGAGTAGCGCCGCTTAGACTTGACTTCTTGGAGACATTTAACCGGAGTTTGTGAAACAAACAGAGGATAAATGCGAAAGAACGTCAAGTCTGGCGATACGAACCCAACTAGGATGCGATAAAAAGCAGTTAGCCATGGAGCGTTGGACCAAAACCGCTATCTCACTCCTGATAGCATACAAAAGCGCGAGATTTCTAAAAGATAGAAACCTCGCGCTTTTTCAATATTCTCTAAGCTCCTTCATCGAAAGGTCGTGAGCTTAATTCAGATTTTTCATTAATTTGAAAATATAAAATAATAAATGTTGCTAACCAAACAGCAAAAATATCCAATGCACAACGCGTTATCATATCTAACCAGGAAACATCATAAGATAAAATGATAAATACATGATAGCCAATACTTAACAAGGCAAAAAATTGTAGGGCAAATAAATTAGCTTTTCCTTTTTGCTCTTGGCGAATGAGATATCGTTGTAAGGTACTAAACGATAATCCAATCGCTAATCCCATAATACCGCTCCACATGACACTAATTCCTAAGTGACTCTGAGGCAGCTGATACCCATTAAAACCTAAATAAATAATCAATCGGAATAAAATAAACGTTATCATATAAACAAGTAACCCACGCGTATAGAAGAACGGTTTTGGTCGATACATTAAACGCTCTCTCACTAGTAAATGCTGAATGAGTTTTCCTTGTAACATAAATAAAATTAATAATTTCAATGGATTTAAAATCCAATCCAAATCGACCCGATGAGGTAGAGGCTCTGATACATACAAGAAAATAATCAAAAGCTCGCTAATCACATATAAAGTTGCCTTAAATCCTTTTGAACCTGGCAAACGAAAGTCAATCCGTTCATAAAACATCGTTAATAATGTAAAAAAGAGCCAACTCAATAAAAATAGTAATATAGGATATAACCCTTGTTTAAAAAAGAAACTCGGCTCTAAAATGGCTTGAAAACTAGGGTTCGTAAACCAAAGCGTCATCACGACGAGCAAACTCGCCATGGCTCCCCCAATTACTATACTGTTTATCCAATGTTTACGTTTCATTCGTCTCACTCTCTAATCTGCGAAGGATAGAATATAATCCATTAATACCACAACATGATTTTCAGTCGGATTTTTCGCAGCATAAACTAATGTTACCGTGTCATTTAATTGTTGATTGAAAATGATTTGGCATTTTTCCTTCGCTTCTTTTCGTGAGTCTAATTCTTCGCGATATAAACGACTAAATTGATTAAAATCTAGCTCTCCTTGGTGAAAAGCTTCGCGCAATTCTTTAGTAGGTGCAACTACTTTCACCCAGTCATCAATATGCGCATTCTCTTTCTTAACACCTCGTGGCCATAACCGATCGACAAGTAGTCGTTGGCCATCAGATTCATGATAATCATCATAAATTCGTTTACGTTGTAACATTCCATCATCTCCTGGTAACAGTATACCAAATCAATGAACACTTGAAAATTAGTAGAGAGAATGAATCCGTACATGATATACTACGCTCTATAAAGGAGAAGATACTATGCTATCGAAAAGAGAGACGACTATTCAAGAACTAAATCGCTGGACACCTCACTTGCTGTGCCCACATTGTCACCAACCTCTGAAATGGGAAAATAATCAATTACGTTGCCAAAATCGCCACAGTTTCGACATTGCGAAATCTGGCTATCTGAATCTTGCCCCACAACATCATGAAAAACATTATACGAAAGACCTTTTTATTGCCCGGCAATTATTAATGAATGATTATCAGTTTTATGGTGACATCTACCAACAAATGATGACCGCTTTAATCCCTTATTTAACCGCTGACAAGCCGCAACGTCTGTTAGACTTAGGAACGGGTGAAGGTACCCATTTTATCCAATTTCTAAAAGCGTGGCAAAACCATCAATATCCTGAAGTTACAGGAATGGGAATTGATTTAGCTAAAGCCGGGATTCAATTAGCAGCTAAACAATCAGCAGCTGCTCGTTGGACAATTGCTGATTTAAGTCATATTCCGTTAGCAGATAATAGTATCGACGGCATTTTAACGATTTTATCTCCAGCCAATTATCAAGAAATTAAACGCGTTTTAAAACCTAATGGTTGGATATTAAAAATTATCCCGGGACCAAACTATTTAAAAGAATTACGTGCTTGTGTGTTACCGCCTGAAGATGTCATTAATGATGGGCAATCATCGATTCAACGTTTTAATGAACAATTTACAGAGACGTCAATGATACGTTATCAACGCGACGTTCCTTTATCTGACGAAGCCAATCAAGCATTACAAACGATGACTCCCCTGATGTGGCACGCATCGAAAAATCAACGAACACAAGCGAGTCAATTACATCATATCCAAGTCGATTTACACGGGTTAATTGGGAAAAATAACTAACTAAAAAGACCACCAGCATCTTGCTGATGGTCTTTTTATATCTCGATTCAGCCCATAATTCCATGTAAAAATAAATGAATAAATTTAACTGCTAATTCATTATTATCTAAATGTGGATAAAAGCGCATCATTGTTGCCATTTGGCCAAAATATAGTTGAGCGAGTTCATACTCTGACATTTCTTTTGGTAAATCTGCTTTATATTGGGCAAAAATTTGTGTAATAGGAACTAACATTTTTTCTTCCCAACCTGTATACATTTTTTTCCGCGTTGGTTCGCTAACGGAATGAATCATATCAAAATGTAACGACATATAGTCAACTTTATCATAATTCAATAAGATTAAGGTGACCTCTCTCAATGCCTCATCTAGAGAATGAATGTCCATTTCTAGAATAGCTGATAAGTCATGATTCAATTGTTGCAATTCGTTACCAATAACAGCTAAATATAACGCTTCTTTGTTAGGAAAATAATGATATAAATTCGGTTGCGTAATCCCTACTTGACGGGCAATTGCACGCGTAGATGTTCGCTTAAAACCAATACTCATAAACATCTCTGTTGCGGCAGCAAGAATACGGTCTTCCGTATCGGTATGAGTGCTTAACGCCATAGTCTTCACACTCCTACTCTTCAACCTCGTTTAATTCGCCATCTTTCATTTCTAATACGCGATCACATTTATCTAATAAACGTTTATCGTGTGTGACCATAATAATCGCTTTATCTTGTTCTTTTGCTTCTTTGGCCAAAATATCTACGACTTCTAATGCCCGTTCAGTATCTAAGCTAGCTGTTGGTTCATCAGCAAGCAAAATAGTGGGATCATTATATAACGCTTTGGCAATGGCTACCCGTTGTTGTTCCCCACCAGATAAGTCTTCAGGATATTTATTACTTAGCTCTTTGATTCCCAATTGTTCAAGTAACTCATCCCGGTAATCTGAGCGATCATCCTTCATAATTCGATCAAATAAATTAAATTGATCGTTCACTTTTAAAAATGGGACTAAATTTGAAGCTTGTAAGATAAAACCCACTTCATTTAACCGTAATTTTTCGCGTTCTTTCTCAGACAAGACACTTAATTCCTGTCCATTAATATATACTTCTCCAGAAGTTGGGGTCTGTAACCCACCAGCAATCGTTAGAAACGTTGATTTTCCAGAACCTGATGGCCCAACAATTGCCACAAATTCGCCGGAATTAATTTCAACATTGGTATCTTTTAATACATGAATGGTTCTTCCACCATCTTTAAAATCACGAGTGATGTTTTTAAATGTAATAGCAGACATCATATTCCTCCTATCCGATAGCTTCTAGTGGGTCAATTTTCGTAATGGTACGAGCTGAGAATAGTCCACCTAGTACTGACACGACCACCATAAGAGCCGAAATACCTGCATAGAATGGCCAGTTATTTTCATAAGGAACATCAGCAGGTAAGCCAAAAGATACTAATCCCGTCACGATTAGTCCACCTGCAATCCCGATAATACTTAAAATAAAGGTTTGAGCAACCACAGACGTGATAATATAACGGTCGCCAATCCCTTGAGCTTTCATCACACCAAATGTACTTACTTTTTGTAGTGTTAAGATGTAGATGAAAATACCGAGAATAATCGCTGAGATAATCACTAAGAACCCAATCATTAATAAGAAAGTTAAGTTTTGAGCAGCATAACCTGGTAAATCTTGAATGAAATCATCAATTGCTGATTGATCAAATTCATCTTCATCAACAGAAGCTTCGCCACGAATAATACCCGCACTAATGATTGGAGTATCTTCACTACCAGGCGTCATCTCTAAATTCGCATAGTCATCTAATGATAAATAAATCCCTGGTTGTACGCTTAATTGATGCCCCTCTGTGACACCAACAATCGTTAACTCATCATCAGAATCGTTAAATTTCAATTTGTCACCGATACTTAAATTATTTTTTTCTAATAAAGTTGTATCAACAATCACTTCATTTTCGCCATCAATATCTTCACCATCAACAATTTCTGGTTTTAAGAAACTATCGAGTTCAATACCAAATAATTGTCCTTGGATGGCTTCATCTTCACCATCATTAGGATTTTCAAATAAAGCATCTTGTACGCCAATTGGTGCTTTTTCATCTGCAGAAATCTCATCCCAATCATCTAATGGAAACTGAGACATTCGCAATTGGTTACTTACCCCATCTGACAAAATAATTTCATCTGCTTGCCATTCATCAATAGCTGAACGGTTAGATTGAGCTAATCCATAAGCTAATCCGGTTAAGAAGAACACCAATAATGACACAAAAAATAGTAAGCCAACAACTAATGCATACCGCAATTTCGAATACTGAATTTCTTTAAGTGCTAAAAACATTCCCTCACTCCTTATCACTTGATAAATTTATCGTGTGATAAATATACATGGAAATGAATAGATTATCTAATTATATACTCACAAGTTTCAAGAGCTTTCATAGTATTTGCTTTTTAAATGAGGTATACTAAATGCAAAACAGGAGGGGATAAGAATTGGATATTAAAGTTTTTTCCAATCAAGTAGAGGCGTCAGCTTTCTTAGTTGACCAATATAAACAACTATTAGCTGATGGTGCAGAAGTTTTTGGGTTAGCAACTGGTGGAACACCTGAAGAGTTTTATAAACAATTAGGTGAATCTGATGTCGACTTCTCTGATAAAGTATCCATTAACTTGGATGAATATTACGGTTTAACACCTGGTCATCCAAAAAGTTATCATTACTATATGGAAGACAAATTATTCCATAACAAACCTTTTGCCCAATCCTTTATTCCAAAAGGGGACACCGATGATGTTGAAGCTGAACTAGAACGTTATAATGGCGTCTTAGCTGATCATCCAATCGACGTTCAATTATTAGGAATCGGAACAAATGGTCATATTGGTTTCAATGAACCTGGTTCACCAATTGATGGTCAAACACAATTCGTTGATTTAACTCAAGCCACTATCGAAGCTAATACGCGTTTCTTCGAAAATATTGACGATGTACCAACGAAAGCAATTAGTATGGGACTTGGCTCTATTATGGCAGCGAAAAAAATCATTTTAATTGCTTTCGGTGACAATAAAGCTGATGCCATTGAAAAAACAGTTAACGGCCCCGTCACTACAGATGTTCCCGCTAGCATCTTACAAAATCATGATGACGTCACACTTGTTCTTGATGAAGCCGCAGCTGCTAAATTGAAATAATTTTTCATCGTTAATAAAAAGGATTGCTTATATAGCAATCCTTTTTTGTTATTCAACAGTTACAGCTTTAGCTAAATTACGTGGTTTATCAACATCTAATCCGCGATCCAATGACGCATAGTACGCAAGCAATTGAGCCGGTACAACACTCACTAGCGGTGTTAATAGTTCATTAACAGTCGGTAAAACGATTTGATCCGTTTCTCGCGCTAACGCTTCCGTTGTAATCACAGCTGTTTGGGCACCACGAGAACGCGTCTCTTCCAAGTTTCCACGTGTATGAGCAGCAGTATTTTGTTGCGTAATGAACGCAATCACTGGTGTGCCATCCTCAACTAATGAAATGGTACCATGTTTTAATTCTCCGCCAGCAAACCCTTCAGTTTGGATATAAGAAATTTCTTTTAACTTCAAGGCTGCTTCTGAAGACACATAGTAGTCCATCCCGCGACCAATGTAGAACGCATGTCGTTTATCCGTAAATAAATCCGTCGCAATCTCATGAATATGGTCTTTTTCATCAATCATTGTTTCCATAGCATTGGCAATTAAACTCAATTCTTGTCCCATATCAAATGGGGCTGCTTTGCCTTGTGCTTGGCGAACAGCATCCGCTAAAATCGCCATTACAGCGATTTGACCCGTATAAGCTTTTGTTGAAGCGACAGCAATTTCTGGTCCCACATGTAATAATAATGTATATTTTGCTTCTCTGGACAGTGTCGAACCTTTCACGTTAGTAATGGTTAACGCATCATAGCCTAATTGGTTTAATTGAACTAATACTTGACGACTATCTGCCGTTTCTCCAGATTGTGATAAGAAAATAAAGAATGGTTTTTCTGTTAAAATCGGCATATTATAAGCAAATTCAGAAGCTACATGAACTTCTACAGGAATACCATTTAACTGTTCGATTAACTGACTACCAACGAGTCCGGCATGCATAGAAGTTCCCGCACCAATGATATAAATACGATCACTCGCAAGCATCGCATTGACAATATCTTCATCAATGGTTAACTCACCTGCATCATTTTGATACGTTTGAACAATTCGACGCATAGCAGCTGGTTGTTCATCAATCTCTTTTAACATATAAAATGGGTAAGTCCCTTTGTCTAACTCATTAGCATCCAAGGAAGCCGTGTATGGTTCACGTGTCAAAACGTCACCATCAGCAGTTTCAATCGTGACAGCATCATCCGTTAAAGTCACTAATTCACCATCATGAATTTCAATATATTGGTCCGTTAAATCAATTGACGCCATCGCATCAGAAACAATCGTATTGAAATCTTCACCATGACCAATTAATAATGGGCTTTTGTTTTTTGCCGCAAATAATTTCCCAGGTTCTTCATTATCAATTAATCCAAAAGCATAAGACCCTTCGATTACAGTTAACGCTTTTTTGAACGCAGACTTAGCATCTAATTGCTCTGTTAACGCAAAATATTCAATCACATTAACAACGACTTCCGTATCCGTTTCGCTGTGTAACTGGTAATCTGTTAAATAATGTTGTTTTAACGAATCATAATTCTCAATCACACCATTATGCACTAAAGTAAAACGTCCCGAATTCGATTGATGAGGATGGGCATTTTCTGCACTTGGCACGCCATGAGTTGCCCAACGTGTATGACCAATTCCCATATTCGTCGTTTGAGCATCACTCACTTTTTTCTCTAAGTCTGCAATCCGCCCTTGTTCCTTAAACAATTGACTGCCTTCGCCATCACGATTTAATAAGAAGATCCCAGCTGAATCATAACCACGATATTCCAATCGTTCTAATCCATTCATTAAGACCTCTTTCGCCGAGTCATTTCCAATATATCCGACAATACCACACATAGTTGTAGTTCCTCCTAAATCTTCTACTAATTCAACGCAGAATGAAAGTATTTGCTACTACATACATATGATGTCTTTTGTCCATAAAGGGTTTCATACACATCATTTTGGACCGTATAGCCCCTGAGCCATCCGCCGAAAATTTCGATAAACTCAGTCCTCGTCACTTTAAAAAGCCTGGCGCTATCCCATTGTTTGGGATTTCACTAAAGTAATAGCGTTTCCTATTTTATACTATTTTTTAATTATTATCAATTCATTCCGGTTTAATCTCCTTAAGGAACCGTTAAGATTTTGCCTTTTTTAATGCAAATAAATAAAAAAGTACCTGCTTTTATTGCAGGTACTTGCTAGATTATTCATTTTTAAACGCCGGAATCTCTAAATCGTCTTGATCAATTAGGGCGATTTCATAAATAGCTCGCCCATTCTCATTCGTTAGTTCCCAACCTTCCACGCGGCCATTGTCAACTTGATTTAAAGCATCCTTCATTGCTTCTTCTGGCGTTTTTATTTGATCAAATTCCAACGCAACAGCTTGATCGTCTTCTTTTTCTTGTTTATTTTCTAAAATTTCTCCAGTTTCTGCGTCAATTTTCACGTCATATTCGTTTGTTTTATCAAATCCGGTCACTTCGTAATAATAAGTTCCTCGATCATCATCGAAATTGACTTCTTTTATTTTAATATTTTGATCATCGACAGTATCTTCAAATTTTTCTTTAGCATCATTTAAACTGAGTTCAAATTGATAATCTTGAATGCCATCTTTTTTTAAATTTTGGTCTTCTGTAGAAGAACTTTTTTGAGAGTTTGAGTCAGTATTAGTCTCTTTAGACTGAGACTCTTGCGTTTCTACCTCTGAATTAGACGTTTCGTTATCAGACATCTAACCACAAGCTCCTAGTAGCGTCATAACAGATAAGGTGAGAACACCATAAGCAAATTTTTTCATATCGTCACTTCCTTTCGGTATTTGGTTTTTATCATATCTTGATATTGGTTATGAAACAAGTAAAAAGCCAAAACAAAAAAGCTACCTAGATAATCTAGATAGCTTATAAGCAGTCCTTTTTCTTAAATCACATAAGGATCTTCCATAATACCAGATAATGACGTTGGATCTTCAGCATTCGTATCGCGTCCTTCAGCTGGTAAGTCTTTCGCTGATTCAGGTTCAGCAGGTTCGGTTGGAACATTTAAATCCTCAAATCCGCGTGCATTAGCTTCGCGATTAGCGGCGTCAGAATCTCTAGGCGTTGGTTCTAAGTTTACATCATTTAAATCGATTCCTAAGGCTTTAGCGACACCCTCACCATATTTAGGATCTGCTTGGTAACAATTATTAATATGACGGTATTTGATTTGTAAAGTTGCATCTCCCATATCACGAGCTGTATTTTCAAATAACACTAATTGTTGTTCTGGTGTCATACGATTAAACAAGATACCGGCTTGAGAGTAATAATCATTGTCGTCCGCTCTAAAATCATAATAATCGACATCACTAGCATCCATTGGTGGTTCAGCCATATCTTTATGATCTTTCCAATTACCATAAGAGTTAGGTTCAACATGAATTTCACGACCACCATTGCCGTCCATACGTCCTTGACCATCACGACTATATGGATGGAAATCTTTTACGCCACGTGGTGAGTTAACTGGAATTTGATGATAGTTAACACCAATCCGATACCGTTGAGCATCTGGATAAGCAAATAAACGAGCTTGTAACATGCGGTCAGGTGAAACGCCAATACCAGGAACTAAAGCAGCTGGGTTGAATGACGCTTCTTCGACATCTTGGAAATAATTTTCTGGATTACGATTTAATTCCATTTCTCCAACTTCAACAAACGGATAGTCAGCTTTTGGCCAAACTTTTGTTAAGTCAAAAGGATTAAATGGAGCTTCTTTTGCTTCATCTTCTGTCATAATTTGAATATATAATTTCCATTTTGGATATTGGCCTTGTTCAATCGCTTCAAATAAATCACGTTGATGTGATTCGCGGTCTTTCGCGATGACTTGTTCAGCTTCTTGATCCGTCAAGTTTTGAATCCCTTGTTCAGAACGGAAGAAGAATTTGACCCATACACGTTCATTATTCGCATTAATCATTGAATAAGCATGAGAAGAAAAACCATGCATAAAGCGATAAGATGATGGAATACCACGATCACTCATCGTAATCGTAATTTGATGTAACGCTTCAGGCAATGATGTCCAGAAATCCCATTTCGTGTTGGAACTCCGCATGTTCGTATAAGGATCCCGTTTAATGGCTCGGTTTAAGTCAATAAAATGTTTAGGATCACGCATAAAGAAAACTGGGGTATTATTTCCAACTAAGTCCCAATTCCCTTCTTCTGTATAAAATTTTAATGCAAAACCGCGAATATCGCGTTCAGCATCTGCACCGCCACGTTCAGCGGCAACTTCAGAAAAGCGAGCAAACATTTCTGTTTTCTTACCAACTTCAGAAAAGATTTTAGCTTTTGAATATTTGGTAATATCATTTGTGACTGTAAATGTTCCGAAAGCACCAGAGCCTTTCGCATGCATCCGTCGTTCAGGAATCACTTCACGGTCAAAATTAGCTAATTTTTCTTGTAACCATGTATCTTGTAAAACACTTGGTCCGCGTTTTCCAGCTGTCATTGTATCATCATTATTAACAACTGGCGCTCCTTCATCAGTATGTAAAGCTGGGTTTTCAGGTACATTTTGATTACGACTACTAGAACCTTTACCTAAGCCATTTTTATCCATTGGGTCTTTCATGACTAATCCCTCCATATTTAAACTAGTTAAAGGCTACCACGCACTTAATAGAAAAACAAAAAATTGGCTTTCTATCTTTTTGATTAACAATAAAAAAGACTGAGGGATACCCTCAGTCTTCAATTATTATTTTGCTTTATTGTAAAAACTTAATCTTAGTACCAACCTTGTGCTAACCAAGCTTGTTTAGCTGCAGTCCATGAACCGTAACGGTTTGATACATAGTTGTCTGCTGCACGTTCTTGTTCAGCTGGTGAAGCACCGTGGCTTACTAATGATGGGTTTAATTGGTAACGACCATAGTATTGACCGTTTACAGCTGTATATGAACCACCTGATTCACGTTGTGCAATCCATTCTTTAGCTTCTGCTTCTGAACCAGAAACAGTTGATTGGCTAGCAGAGCTTTGTGAAGATTGTTGTGGAGCTGCTTGTTGAGTTTCAGTTTGAGCAGGAGCAGCTGCTTGTTGAGGTGCTGCTTGTTGTTCTGAAGCAACATCGTAATGTGCAGTTTCATGTCCTTCTGAGTCTTCTACAGAAACTTCTGTCACTTCACCTGAAGCATCTTCAGTAAATGATAATTTGTTTCCTGGGAAGATTAAGTTAGCGTCTTCAATACCGTTAGCTTCTGCTAAACCGTGTAAGTCAACGTCAGCTGCGTTAGCGATAACTGCTAAAGTATCTCCTGATTGAATAGTATAAGATTTAACGTCTCCGTCTTCTACTTTCATGTCAGCTTGTACTTGTTCTACAGTACGTGCTTCCCATTCTGCGGCTTGTACATCTTCAGTTTCGTTAACAGCGACAAATCCTGCTAATGCTAATGATGCTGCTGCAATTACCTTGTTTAATTTCATTATTAAATAAAACTCCTTTTTGTTTCGGTGGTCTTAGCACCTTGTTATCTAAATTTCTTATTCATTGGATACCTCTCGCATCCACAAGCAATATACTAGCATAGGGTGTATAGGGTGAAAACCCAAAAAGGGGGTTTGTTAACCTCTCTTAACTGCATTGACATGCTAAACCCAGGATATGACATTTTACTGTTAATTTGTAACATTACAGTAATCTTATATTCGTATTTTTTCGGAGGTTTTCACAATCAAACGGTGTTTTGTAACATAAATCACGTAAAAATGTCCGCTTTTTTACCAATAAAAAGATAAAAAGCTTGGTAAATCAACATTTATCTTCGTTTATTGTTTCACATATTTGTAACATAAGGTCATTTCCCCTAATGTAAATAAATACGAACAGAACGTAAAAAAGCATCGACTAATAGTCGATGCTTACTGACTGGGATAGCTGGATTCGAACCAGCGCATGACAGAGTCAAAGTCTGTTGCCTTACCGCTTGGCTATATCCCAAAAATATAAAATGGAGGGAGAAGGATTTGAACCTTCGAACCCGAAGGAACGGATTTACAGTCCGCTGCGTTTGGCCACTTCGCTATCCCTCCAAAACGTTACTAAATTATAGTAGCATCCATATACTATTAAAGTCAAGGGGTTTTCTTATCTTTTTTGATATTTTTGCAGTATTTGATGTAAACCTCTCGCTTCATTAGCTGTTAGTGGTCGAAATTTTCCTCGCGATAAATCTGAATGTAGGGTTAGTGGACCTAAAGCAATCCGTTCTAAGTATGTCACTTTTACTCCAACCGATAGGAACATTTTTTTCACTTGGTGTCGTTTTCCTTCTATTATAGTTACCTCAGCGATACTTTCATCTAATCCCTGATGTAAAATACGCAACTGGCTCGGTTGACATTGATAACCATCTAAAAATACAACACCTTCCTGGAAAATTTGAATAGCATCCTCTCTTAACCAACCATTCACTTTAACCCGATACGTTTTACTCACGACAAATTTAGGATTTTCTAGCAAATAATGAAGCTGACCATTATCCGTTAGCAACATGAGCCCACAAGCATTGCGATCTAAACGACCAACGATACTCAGTTGACTGGGACCATACGATGAAGGGAAGCAGTCTAATACTGTCGGCCATTGACTATCCTTCTTGGCACTTACGCACCCAGTTGGTTTATTCACTACCCAATAATGATGTTTTTGAAAGTCTACTTGTTGGCCATTAACCATTAGTTCATCCCAATTTGCATCGACCGCTAAATTAAATGCTGACACTATTTCTCCATTTAAAACAACGTGTTGTTGCCGAATCAATTGTTTCGACCGTTTTTTAGAGATCTGTAATCCCTCACTTAAGGCATCTAAAATATGCATAAAATCCTTCTTCCTTCCATTTACCTAGCTATCGTATCATCTCTTCTCTGTGATATAATAATAAGGAACGAAATTTTTAACAAGGAGGAGACCCTATGGACATAGACTGGGCGGGAATTTTCTCATGGCAAAGTCTCGCTAACCTTATTGATATCCTCATCGTATGGCTATTAATTTTCCAACTATTACGAATGGTTCGAAAATCAAAAACCATGAATATTTTAAATGGAGTTTTAATTATTTTATTCATTAAAATTTTAAGCTCTCTCTTCCATTTAGAAACGATTGACTGGATTATGGATAGTATTATTCGTTGGTCAGTAGTTGGGGTTTTAATTATCTTCCAACCTGAAATCAGACGTGGATTAGGTCATATCGGCCGCCAATTCTTTGGTGGTAATAAACAAACGACTTATCACGATCCTGGTGAACAAATGATTGGTGAAATTATTGAAGCCTGTAAATATATGGGCAAACGACGGATTGGTGCCTTAATTTCAATTGAAAAAAATCAATCACTGACTGAGTTTGCGAATACTGGAATCGCAATGGATTCCGAAATATCCTCACAATTATTGATTAATATTTTTATTCCTAACACGCCTCTACACGACGGTGCTGTTATTATTCAAGACTTAAGAATTGCTTCAGCGGCTAGCTATTTACCGTTATCTGAAAATCCTAATATCCCTAAGGAATTAGGAACAAGACACCGGGCAGCAGTTGGTCTTAGTGAAGTGACTGATGCATTAACAATTATTGTATCAGAAGAAACAGGAAACATCTCCGTGACGGAACGTGGCGAAATTACTCGTGATTTAAGTGAAAGTGAACTTTACCAAATTTTGAAAGATAATTTCAAATCTCAAGACTCTTCACCAGATAATATCTTCACGAGCCTTTTCCAAACTAAAACAGGAGGTGAGGATGATGATGAATAAGTTTTATGAAAATAAAATTGTTTTAGCTATTCTATCATTGATTCTAGCACTTGTCTTATTCGTTTTTGTTAAAACAGAACGTAGTAGCCGCAGCCCATTAGAACTCTTCCAAAATGTCAGTGAAGTCACAACTGAAACTGTATCTAATGTCCCGGTTAATATTGAAGGCGACGTTGAGCAATATTACGTGACTGGCCTTCCAGAAAGTGTGACAGTGAAATTATCAGGCCCTAGTAATATTATTGACCAAATATTAGAAAGCAAAGATTTCCAAGTGGTTACTGAAGACCTAACTGATTTTGAAGAAGGTAATCATTACATCCAGTTGCATGTCAAAGATGCCTCTGATAGTGTGAAATATGAAATTTCTCCTTCAAGTGTCAACATTACACTCGAAACTTTGCATAAGGAAACATTTCCTGTTTCGGTCAATATTACTAACCCCGACAGTGTCGCTTCAGGATATGAAATGACACAAAATACGACAAATCCTAGTGAAGTGACACTATCCGGTTCGAAAGCTGCAATTGACAGCATTTCAGATGTTCACGTTGACTTAAAAATTCCGGATGGTTTAAAAGAAGATTATACACAAGAAGCTACCGTCATTGCCGAAGATGGTGATGGAACGATCTTAAATGTGAATGCTGATCCTAAACAGATTAATGCTACTGTTGAAGTCGGAAAAACCGGTCGTTCTGTTCCAATCACTATTGAAACGGCAAACGAACGTGATGATATGACGTATGACGTTGAAAATATCGGGCCTAACGAGGCAACATTAATTGGTGATGATTCTAACGGTAATATTGACCAAGTTACAGGGACAGTTGATGTCAGCGACATTACCGAAGAAACCGTGGTCTCTGTCCCGCTAGACGTCCCTAATCGAGTTAAAAGTCTAAATCCTGATTCCGTTGACGTTCGGGTCACTCCTCACCAAAATACAAGTGACAATAACACTAATGAGAATAGCTCTGCTAGTGAAAGTAGCGAATCAGCAATGGAAAGTAATCAGTCATCTGAAACGAACGCGTCAACTGAAGACAGCCAATCAAGTAGCGAATCATCTAACAACAGCAGTACCTCGCAATCAAGCACTTCAGAGTCTGAAGAAACGCCAACAGAGGCAGATGCTGGTGAAGCGGCTGATAATAGTGAAGTGAATCCAACTGGTCGACCAATGAATAGTCAATCAGGCAGTCATCACTCATCTTTTTGGGAGATATTGGCCTCCCCTTTTCATACTGTCGCCAACTTTTTTAATCATATATAAGCTATGCTAAAATGAACAACGATAAACAAGAATAAGGAGAATATTATGAGAAAATATTTTGGAACAGATGGTGTACGTGGACAAGCAAATAGCGAACTAACACCTGAGTTAGCGTTTAAACTCGGACGTTTCGGTGGTCATGTGCTTATGCAACATGCTCCTGAAGATGTGGAACATCCACGTGTCCTAGTCGCTCGCGATACACGAATTTCTGGACAATTATTAGAACATGCCTTAGTTTCAGGCCTTATGTCAGTTGGAGTAGAAGTTTTATTATTAGGAATTATTCCAACGCCTGCTGTCGCTTATTTAACACGAACAACAGGTGCCACAGCAGGTGTCATGATCTCTGCTAGTCATAACCCAGCGCCAGACAATGGGATTAAATTCTTTGGTAGCGATGGTTTTAAATTATCTGACGCCCAAGAAGAAGAAATCGAAGCTTATTTAGATAAAGAAACAGACGACCTTCCTCGTCCAAGTGCTGAAGGACTAGGTACTGTTATTGACTATCCTGAAGGTACCGCTAAATACATGGAATTCTTACGTTCAACTTTGTCTCAATATTTAGATGGTATTAACGTCACATTAGATGCAGCAAATGGGGCAACTGCTCCAATCGTAGCTCGTCTATTCGCCGACTTAGAAACAGATTTCGATACAATTGGTACAAGCTTTGATGGTTTAAATATTAACGATGGCATTGGTTCTACTCACCCAGAAGCATTATCAGCTAAAGTGGTAGAAAATGGTGCGGATGTTGGTTTAGCCTTTGATGGTGATGGTGACCGTTGTATCGCTGTCGATGAAAAAGGAAATATCATTGATGGTGACCACATTATGTTCATTTGTGGTAAATACTTAAATGACCGTGGTAAATTAGATAACAAAACGATTGTCTCAACCGTGATGAGTAACTTAGGTTTCCATAAAGCAATTGAAGAAAATGGTATGGAAGCTCCTCAAACTAAAGTTGGTGACCGTTATGTCGTTGAAGAAATGCGTAAAAATGGTCATATTTTAGGTGGCGAACAATCTGGTCATATTGTGTTTATGAAACATAATACAACGGGTGATGGTCTATTAACAGGTATCCAATTATTAAATGTCATGAAACAAACTGGACGGACATTATCTGATCTAGCTAGCGAAATGACCTCTTACCCACAAGAACTTGTTAATGTCCGTGTCACTAAAGAAGGAAAACAAGCCGCTATGGACTCTGAATCCGTTCAAGCCGTGATGAAAGAAGTTGAAGAAGAAATGGCCGGTGATGGTCGTATTCTTGTTCGTCCAAGTGGTACAGAAAACTTACTTCGTGTCATGGTAGAAGCAACTACCGACGAAAAAGCTTTAGACTATGCGAACCGTATTGCTGATCAAGTTCGTGAAGAATATGGTGTAGAATAAAAGAATCATTTCTTGGCTCTACAATATATAGGACTGATGACACAACCCCTTAAGATGGCTATCAAAGTATTTCCCAACCAGTGAAAACTGTACATGTTACACTGGTTGGGAAATACTTCATTAGGCCTTAAAATAATTGTACAAACTTTTAAGAATGGGGTGAGACCATGGGACATATCAATAATAAGAAAAGTCGTTTCGAACAAATAGTTCGCTCCAAGTTTGGAGTTCAATCTCCTGAATTAGATGTTAAAGAGATTTAAGGGAGAAGATTCCTTTTTCTCCCGCTAATTTAGGAGGATAATCATGGAATTTGTAAATGTTTCGAAGCTCACAAAATCGATAACTACAAACCAGCTATTTGATAATGCTAGTTTTAGTATTCAGGATAACGATCGTATAGGTATTGTTGGAAGAAACGGTACTGGGAAAACTACTTTACTTGAATTGATAGCTGGAATAACACCAGCAGATTCAGGCACAATTACTTGGAAAAATGATTTGTCTGTAGGGTTACTTCAACAAACCCCATCTTTCGACCCAAACAAATCTGTTTTATCTATATTAGAAAGTAGTTTTAGTGAGCTCAACTATATTCAGGATAAGATGCGCGAGCTTGAATTTAAAATGACTAGAGACCAACCGGCCATACAAAAGATAATACAAACTTATGGCGAAATACAAGAAGAATATATTCAAAAGGGTGGCTATGAAAAAGAATATAAAATTGATGAAGTGACAACAGGTCTAAAAATAGAAACAATCATTGATAGTACTTGGCAAGACCTATCAGGGGGAGAGCGTGCTAGAGTTGTTTTCGCAAAGCTCTTGCTAGAAGAACCAGATTTATTACTATTAGATGAACCTACAAATCACCTAGACTTTGAATCATTAGACTGGTTGAGTAACTTTATTCATCAATATCACGGAGCTGTCCTTGTTGTCTCCCACGACCGTTACTTTTTGGATAAAATGGCAGACACAATATTTGAAATTGATAACCAGAATATATATATTTATCCTGGAAATTACACCAATTATACTAAGGAACGTGAAAAGAGAGTTTTATCAGAGTTTCAAGCCTTCCAAAACCAACAACGAAAAATTGACCGTATGAAAGAACAAATTAAACAATTAAGAAAATGGGGGAACCAAAAAGGTAATCCCAAACACTTTCGTAAAGCAAAAAGTATTGAGAAGGCTCTAGCAAAAATAGAATTGCAACACAAACCTCAAAGCGAAAATATAACTGACGCTCAACTAAATATGTCCAAAGAAAAAATAGCCAAAAAACTTGTTTCATTAGAAAATATATCTAAATCATATGATAAATTACTTCTTTCTAACATTAATCTTATTGTCAAAAGAAACCAAAGGCTAGCTATTATAGGTAGTAATGGCGCAGGAAAATCAACATTATTAAAAATCATTCTAGAAGAAGTGATGCCTGATGAAGGAAACGTAAAAAAATACGAAGACATGAATATCGGTTATCTACCTCAGTTCCCTTTTGAAGGTGTTGATAAATCTACTGTCCTAGATGTTTTTCGGTCTCCTTTTCAAATTAGTGAACAAGAAGCCCGTAATAAATTAGCAAAATTTTTATTTTTTGGAAATGAAGTTCATAGAACCATCGCATCACTAAGTGGTGGCGAAAAGATGCGTCTAAAATGGGCTCAGTTGCTTAACCAAAATTTAGACTTGTTAATTCTAGACGAGCCCACCAACCATTTAGATATTGAAGCTAAGGAGACAATCGAAGAAATTTTGACTGACTATTCAGGTAGTATAATAGCTGTATCCCATGACCGTTACTTTTTAGATAAGATTTGTAATTACACATGCTTATTGAAAAATAATACATTACTAATCTACCCTGGCACCTATAGTGACGTCATAAGTAAAGTTTAATTAGATAAGATGTCTCAATTAGTACTCTGCATTATACGGAACTGACCAATGAGTTTAGAAAGGAAGAAGTAGCGTTTAAGCTGCTTCTTCTTTTATCATCCCTTGATTATTATGAATAAATAATTTAGTGGTTAGAAGTATACGACTGACATAGTTTGAGTGATTTCTATAACCATATGAAATTCGTTTGAGTACTTTCAATTTATTCTTTAGTTCTTCAATTGGACCGTTTAACGATTAGATTCTTTAAACGTTTAGAAATGAAACAATTCTCGCCTACAATAGGTGTTTGGGTAGTGAGATAAGACTGGCATTCCTTGCAGTAAAATCGCTGCTTCTGAATCTTCAGATACGTAGGCATCGCAGAAATTTGAGGTAGCGTGATAGTGGATATTTTCGTTCCGTTCTTCACGATATTATAATCTGGTTTCACTGAATCGCAGGTTGGGCAATGACTAGGTTCATAGACTAACTTCCCGTAATAAAAAAGAGCGTTTTGTCCGCGAAATTTACATTTCTCAAATTTAGATTCACTAAATTCAATGTTTTGGTCTTTCATTGTAAGGTAAAATTGATAATATTACTCATATGAGAGGTCCTTTCCTTTGCTTCATTTGGTTGTGGTTAACTTAATGATAAAGGAGGACCTCTTTTTCGTGCAATAAAAATAGGACTAATGACTATTTTGTCATCAGTCCTATATATTGTAGAGCCCGTTACTTAAACGTTAAAAAACGCTTCTAATTTTTCAGAAGCGTTTTTTAATCATTATGACTCGCGATAGTGGTTAAGCAATTGACTAAACTGATCAGCAATCAGTTGGTTGTCATGTTGCCAATACCATTCATACATGGCTTTCCCATAGCGAATAATTTGTAATTCTGCCAAATATTCCGGATTATCACGACGTTGCTCATATGTCGCAATGAACTGTTTGATTTGTTCTTGGGCAATATGAAACTTATCATAAAAAATATTAACAATCAGATTCCGTCGTGTTGCCCATTCTAATGGGACTTCTGCATTACGATTAGCAAGATATCCTAACAATAATCCAGTCATAACATATTGATCATTAGTTGTCGGTAAAGTTTTCAACGCCTTTTGCCAAATTTCAACTAAATCAGAAACTTCTTTTTTAGCATCTGCCAACAACTTCAAATCTGCCACCGATAAATGAGAAGTGGTCTGATCAATAGCTGACGCGTTAGTTGAAAATGCCGCTTGCGATTGTTTAACCATCGCATCTCGTTCCTCAGCGCGTGCAATTAATTCCTCATTAGTTGGTAAATTGGCTACCAATTGTGTTCGTTGACTGTCAGAAACCACTTGTGGGCGTTGATAATTCGGAAAATGCTGTTGAAATTTTGGCGAAGTGGTCGGTAAGTCATTAAATCGATGTGCTAATTCGACCCGTTCCAACGTATCATTATAGACAAAATGCTTGTCTCCAGCGTAATCATAAAATTGAAAATCAGCACCTACAGGGTACCAATAAATGCCTGTTACTAAAGGCTCGATATTAAAGATTTCTTCAATTGCCACCATCACAAAACTTTCTTCAGGATTAATGGTTGCTTGAGTATCTTTATCTGATAAGAAACGCCAACCACTATCACTTGGAATTAAGGGTTTTTCTCGCCATGCCCAGAGGATATGGCCATCTTCCTCTAGCAATTTACGAGACGTTAAACAATTTCCTGCTTTAGGTATCGTCTTTTCCATCAATGGGCCTCCATTTGAAGCATATCAATTCATTACATGCTTTCTTTTTATCCTTTATTAACCATCATATCATAAGTTATTTCACTAAAAAATATTTATCGTGACTTGTTTTTCGTATATTTTCGTAACGGAATCATTCGATTTTTACGAATAAATTTAGGTCGTTGTTGGTTATATTTAATATTTACAGCTGAATCAATCGTATATACTGCCAAAGCAATTGCTAAAGCAGTAAACATGGTTGTCCCAAGCTCTTGGAATCCAGAAGTGGTTTCGCCCTGAATAAAAGCTAAAGCTGTACGGTACATACCACCACCAGGAACTAACGTGAAGAATCCTGGTAAAAAGAATAAAGTGACCGGTTTATGATACCGTCTTGCCATTTTATGTGACAACCAAGCAATGACTAAACTTGCTAAATATGTCGCTACAATGATATTAATTCCTAATCCATTTAGTAAAATCAAGTAAACAAACCATCCGCCAACAACAACAATTGGCACCTTAAACATTAAATTCTTAGGCGCTTCTAGAAAGATAGCACATACAATCGAAACTAAATAGGCACCAATTAATTGAAAAATAAATGCCATCATAATATCGTCCCCCGCAGTAATGATAAGGCGATGGCAGCACCTAGAGCAATCATTAATGCATCGAGAAATGCTTCCATCGCTCTGGCACCACCAGCAATATAATCTTCCCTAAAAATATCCCGAAGTGAATTCGTAATCGCTGTTCCTGGAACCATCGGCATTAACGTCGATACCGTCACAATATCTGTACTAATCGAATGTATTACAAATAAATGAAGTAAAAAAGAAACTAATGTGACAACAAATGCTTGAAAAACATTAGAAATACCTGAATTAATATAATACCGATCAGTTAAACGTATCAACAGAGCGAGTATAATGCCGTTGATAGTTGCCGCAATTAAATCAACCAAACTTCCTCCAAACAACACACTGAAAGAAGCCGCTAAACCTACAATCGCAAAACTTTGTTCCAAACGATTATATTGCGGTTTTTGCTGCTTAATCTCTAATAATTGTTGGTAAGCTTGGTCAATATTGATTTTATTACTCGTTAACTGACGAGATACTTCATTCACTAAAGCAATCTTATTTAAATTAGTAGATTTTGAATTAATTCGTTTTATCCCTGTAAAACTACCATCTATAAAACTAGGATCGTCTAGCGTCGCATAAAGGGATGTTGAAAACGAAACAGCAACGGCATAAGCCGCATTAGAAGACGTTAGAATACGGTTCATCGTATCCTCCACCCGATAAGACTCCGCATTACTCTCCGTCATAATTTGCCCAGCCAATAGCGCCGTCTCTAACATTTTTTTATGTTGGTTCAACTCACCACACCTCTCTCCTATACTAGAATAGTTTAACATAATACAAAAAAGGGTGAGAACATTTGCGATTAGCTCCTTGATTTTGGAAGAAACCACCCAACAAAAAGACCGAAGCCTTTTTGCTTCGGTCTCCTCTATATTTTTACCTTAAACAAAGTGCATCGTTTGTAAGATGAATAAACCAATTCCACTCTAGGTAAATAGATTGGACTGCTCATTGAACCCCCTCCCTTAGTAACCGTTTTCTTCATGATAGCAGTTTCAAAAGTAAATGCAAGAATTTTTTATATTGAGCAAGTACTTTCAATAATAACAAAAATAAAAGCCTGAAACCATCTGTTTCAGACTTAGTAAGTATTTTATTACCGATAATTTTTAGCAATAATTTGCGTTAAATAGAAAATATAGGTAGCTGCAAGATTGGACGTGTGATTATCAATATCGTGTGATGGAGAAGTTTCCACTAAATCAAATCCAACAACTTTGCCAGTAGCTGCGATATGTTCAATAATCGCTAACGTCATTTGCGGATCATTTCCTAATGATTGAATTGCACTCACACCAGGTGCAAATGCTGAGTTAAATGAATCCATATCAATCGTTAAATAAATTTTTTCCATATCAGCAATTTGGTTATCAACCCAATCACGAACTGTTTGATAATCGGCTTTAAATAAGTCTTGTGACGTTAGGAAATCAATATTATCGGTTTTCGCCACAAAATTAAAGAGGTTAAGATTATTACTATGTTCTTGAATCCCTAAAACAATATATTTAAAGTAATCATCTAATTTTTTGTTCAAATCGTGCATTTGTCTAAAACCAGTTCCTGAATTTGGACCTGATTTATCATAAGGACGTAGATCAAAATGGACATCAAAGTTAACGACACCTAAGTCCGGTTTAGAAGCTTCCAAACCTTTTTTTAAGCCTTGATAATGCCCAAAAGCTGTTTCATGTCCGCCACCAATAACAATTGGGAATAAATTAAGTGACATGACGCGTTCTACGGCTGCACTTAAACTATCTTGTAAATCTTCCATTGTACGATTAGGGCCATCAATATCTCCACAGTCATAAACGAGGACATCGCGACCTAAGTGCCATGGTAATTTTGCTAATTGGTAACGAATTTCTCTTGGCCCTTCAACAGCACCAGGACGACCATTATTAATATAGACACCTTTATCTGATTTAAAACCAATTAAGGCAAAATGCATGTCGTCAAATGGTTCCAATGACTCGTCATTTAAATCGAGTAATTGAATTCTATTTCCCCATTTAGCGGTATACAATTGATCATCTGGAGCTTGTAAATAGCTATATGGCCGTGCTTTACGGTAATCTCGTAACATTTTGTCCGCTCCTTTGTTAAACATGATTCTACTTGCATTATAATCCTATTGATATATAAAGCAAGGTGAATGAATTATAGCGCGTTTCTTCACACCCTGTTTAGTCGGGTTCGTATCTCCAGACTTGACGTTCTTTCGCATTTATCCTCTGTTTGTTTTACAAACTCCGGTTAAATGTCTCCAAGAAGTCAAGTCTAAACGGCGCTACTCACACCCTGTTTAGTCGGGTTCGATAAAGCAGCCATGGCATGCGTTTCCCAAAAGCCTCCAATTTCTTAGCAGAAATCTTCGGTTTTGGTCCAACGTTCCATGGCTAACCGCTTTTTCTCACACCCTTTGTAGTCGAGCTCTAAAGCACAACCACGACTGCGTTTCCCTAAAGAGCTCCTTCTCTCTTACAGAGAGAAGGAGCTTTTAGGTCCAACGACCGTGGTTAACCGTGCTTTATCGCATCCTATTTTATGCGAGCAATTTTTCCGGCTTGTAAATAAACCATTAAAATTGAAACATCGGCTGGATTGACACCAGATACTCGACTAGCTTGGGCTAAGGTTCTTGGGCCAATTTCTTTTAGTCGTTCTCTAGCTTCGGTTGCTAAGCCATCGATAGCATCCCAATCAATGTCTTCAGGAATCGCTTTTTCTTCCATACGATGAAGTTTATCAACTTTTGCTTGGGCTTTCTTAATATAACCATCATATTTAATTTGAATTTCGACTTGCTCACGCACTCGACGTGGAATATCTTGGTCAGCTGGAGCAAATTTTAAAATATCGTCAATGGTTAATTCTGGGCGTTTTAATAAGTCAGCTGCAATAAACCCATCTTTTAATCGAGCTGAATTTTTACTTTCTAAATAGTTTTGTAAATCTTCAGTTGGTTTTAAGCGAACACGATTTAAGCGTTCAATTTCTTCATCAATTAATTCTTTGTCAGCGATAAATTGTTGGTAACGTTCATCATCTACTAATCCCAGTTCTCGACCACGCTCAGTTAAACGTAAGTCAGCATTATCATGACGTAGTAATAAACGATATTCAGCACGTGATGTTAGTAAACGATAGGGTTCTGTCGTTCCTTTTGTAACTAAGTCATCAATCATTACACCGATATACCCTTCATCACGACCGATAATGAATGGATCTTCACCTTTAATTTTAAGCGCTGCATTAATACCAGCAATCAATCCTTGGCCAGCCGCTTCTTCATAACCGCTTGTTCCGTTAGTTTGGCCAGCTGTATAAAGATGGCTCACTTTTTTTGTTTCTAACGTCATTTTTAATTGGTTAGGACGAACCACATCATATTCAATGGCATATCCTGTTCGCATAATACGAGCATCTTCTAGACCTTTAACGGTTTTAAGCATATCAGCTTGGACATCTTCAGGTAAAGACGTGGACATTCCTTGAACATAAATTTCTTCATTATTTAACCCTTCAGGTTCTAAGAAAATTTGATGTTTCGGTTTATCCGCAAAACGCACAATTTTATCTTCGATAGATGGGCAATAACGGGCTCCCACACCTTCGACAATACCAGTAAACATTGGCGCTCTCTCTAGATTTTCTCTAATAACTGCATGAGTTTTTCCATTCGTATATGTTAAATAGCATGGAACTTGATCAACTAATGGCAAATACTGATCATCTTTACTTAAGAAAGAAAAATGATGAGGGGTTTCATCGCCTGGTTGAATTTCGGTTTCATCATAATGAATGGTGCGTTTATCAATCCGTGGTGGTGTTCCCGTTTTGAAACGGGTAATATCAAACCCATATTTATCTGCCATATTTGCTGTTAATTTTTCGGCTGCTTGTGAGTTATTTGGACCAGAAGAATATTTCAATTCGCCAATAATAATTTCCCCACGAGCAGACGTTCCAGTCGTTAAAATGACTGCCTGACTACGATAGATGGCTCCTGTTTGCGTGATAATGCCTCGACATTCATCATCTTCAATAATTAAATCTTCAACAATTCCTTGACGTAACGTTAAGTTTTCTTGTTGTTCAATTGTATGACGCATCGTTTTAGAGTAATCTTCTTTATCCGCTTGGGCACGCAATGCTCTAACAGCAGGGCCTTTCCCTGTATTTAGCATCCGCATTTGAATATACGTTTTATCGATATTACGTCCCATTTCGCCACCTAAGGCATCAATTTCGCGAACGACCACTCCTTTTGCTGGACCACCTAGGGAAGGGTTACATGGCATAAAGGCTACCATATCGATATTAATCGTCACTAATAATGTCTTCATTCCCATACGTGCACTAGCCAATGCCGCTTCACTACCAGCATGACCAGCTCCAACAACAATGACATCAAAATTTCCCGCTTCGTAAGTTTGCATATCATCTTCCTTTCTATATTATTTTCCGAGACAGAATTGACTAAATAGTTGATTTAATAACTCGTCTGGTGCGCCTTCACCAACAATTTCACCAAGTAATTCCCATGCTCGTGTAAAGTCAATTTGAATTAAATCAACTGGCATTTCTTGAGCAATTCCGGTATTGACATCATCTAAGGCTTGAGAGGCTTTTTGTAGTAAATCAATATGACGGGCATTAGAAACATATGTCGCATCCCGTTCACCCGTTTGACCACTAAAGAATAAATCAGCAATCCGTTGTTCTAAATCATCCATACCTTCAGAATTTAGAATTGATGTCGTAATAATTTCCTCACCTTCTGCAAATTCCAAGATATCTTCTGGTTGTAACTTCGTTGGTAAATCGGATTTATTAAATAAAATGATTCGTTGATTTTGTTTCGTTAACTGCAACAATTCTTTGTCCATTGTCGTCAGTGGTTCACTTTGATTTAAAATTAAAATGACGAGGTCAGCTTCTTTTAACGCTTCTCGACTCCGTTCAACCCCAATTTGTTCAACAATATCTTCGGTATCACGAATACCAGCCGTATCAATTAATTTCAGTGGAACACCGCGAATACTCATATATTCTTCAATTGTATCTCGAGTCGTTCCTTCGACTTCAGTAACAATGGCTTTATCTTCATGTAATAGAGCATTCAATAAGCTAGATTTTCCAACATTTGGACGTCCAATAATAGCCGTTTGAATTCCATCACGTAATATTTTTCCTTGTTTCGCTGTTTGTAACAATTGATCAATTTGGTCTTTAACCATCGTCGTTTTTTCTTGTAACAATTGTAAGGTCATTTCTTCAACATCATCATATTCTGGATAATCAATATTCACTTCAACTTGTGCTAACGTATCCAAAATATCCTGACGGAGTCGTTTAACGAGATGAGATAAATTACCGTCTAATTGTTTAACAGCCATATCCATCGAACGGTCTGTTTTCGCACGAATTAAGTCCATTACCGCTTCTGCTTGGGTCAAATCAATCCGTCCATTAAGAAACGCACGCTTCGTGAATTCACCTGGTTCCGCCAGATGAGCACCCTCTCTTAGAACCAATTCTAAAATGCGATTAGTAGCGACCATTCCGCCATGACAATTAATTTCAACAACATCTTCACGGGTAAATGTTTTTGGTGCCCGCATCACACTAACCATTACTTCATCAATCTCTTGCCCATCATAAGGATCAACAATATGTCCATAATGGATAGTATGTGACGGTTGTTTCGCCAGTTCTTTACGTCCCATACGATAGACCTTATCAGCAATAGCGACGGCATCATCTCCTGATAAACGAACAATGCCAATTGCCCCTTCTCCTGGTGCTGTTGAAATAGCTGCAATGGTGTCAAATCCAGCGGTCATCATATTGAAAACTCCTCTCTTCATAATTTTTCCATTTAAAAAAGTGCCTAGACTATCCCCGTATGGAAATAGTAGACACTTTGACTGCCAAATATATAATTCTTTGTTATTATAGGGGATTTTTTTCGCAAAGTAAACTATTAAAACTTAATATTTCCCTAAATAAAAAACGACTAGGACATGATATCCTAGTCGTTACAGACACTTTAATCAGATTAACGTGTCATTTTGTCATCTGATTCTGAATCAATTTTGTGGTCTAATTTGTCTAATTGTTTACGAGCAAAGTCACGGCCACCTAAACCAAATGATAGGGCAAACGCAACAGCTAAACCACCAATGATGAATAAGAATGCTGTATTAACAATGCTTGAAGCAAAGTCTAATTGTTCTAAAGCCATGAATACTGCAAAAACAGCGAAGATAGCTTTAACAATTTCAGCAATCCATTTAGAATGTGTGTTTTCAGCAATGAAGTTTCCTACGAAACGTCCACCGAAGATACCTAATCCTAAAATAATTAAAGCAATTAATACATTAGGGATGTAGGCGATTAATGCTGAACCAACTGTATTTAAAACATCTAAGTTTAAAGCATTTAATGCTTCAACAGTGAAGAATAGACCAATAACAACTGACACAACTTGGCCAATAATTTTAGCGAAGTCTACAGGTTTTGTAGAACCTTTTTCTTCAACGTATTTAGATAATTCATTAATACCAGTACCATCTAATAAGCTAGTAACTAATTGACCAACAACTTTTGCAATTACCATACCTACAGCTACTAAGATAACAGCAACTAAGATATTTGGAATAACAGATAATACTGTATTTAATAATTCAACAATTGGGTTCGTAATTGATTCAATACCTAATGCTTCTAAACCAACAATTGCGATTGGGATAATCACTAAGGCAAAAACAACATTTCCTAATGCGTTAGCAACAGGTGTTTTATGTCCAGATGATTTAGAACCAGTAAATTTGTTAACGTAACGATCAACATTAACCGTTGTTGCTAAGTTAACAGCTAATTGTTTCACGATGCGAGCAACAAAGAAACCAATAGCAAAAATAATACCAGCAATAAATAATTTTGGAATAAATTGTAATACCGTATCCGTCATGTTACGGATTGGATCAGCAATTGATTGTAAACCAAATGTATCAAAAATTCCTGGTAAGAAGAATACCCATACTAAGTAGTAAAGCACTTGAGCGATTGATTCAATAGTGTTTGTTGCACTTTCATTTGAATCCGCTACATTCCAACTTACTAATCTGTCTTGTAAACCAGCGGCGCTCGCTGCTTTAACGACTGCTTTTTTCACTACTTTGGCAAGTGCCCAAGCAATGATAATCAATACAATTCCAAATAAAATGGTTGGAATTGCAGATAATAGGTCTTGACCTAACTGTGTAAAGTCCATTATTTTTCTCTCCTTCTTTCTGTAAAATTTCAAAATAATACCTATAGTCCAATAGTAAAGAATTCCTTAAATCAACTCAACTAATATGGTCTTAATTTCTTAAATTTCTTTAAATACACTATGATTTAGAACAATTATTGTACTATAGAATTTGTTATTAACTGATATACGCTGTTTTAGACACAAAAAAAGTGCCCTGAACAATGATTCAAGGCACAAAAATCGTTTTTTTATTAATTGACATATTTAACCACTAAATAACGATGAGGTTCGCGACCTTCAGAGTGAGTAGAAATATGTTGATAACGAGCTAATTGAGAATGGACAATTTTCCGTTCAGATGCAGGTAATGGATCTAAATAAACAGGTTCTTGCGTTTCTGTTACTCGGTCCGCAGTTTTGCGAGCTAAATGTTCCAACGTTTTTTCGCGCCGTTCACGATAATCACCAACATTTACCATCACATGGACACGATTACGCACATGACGATGTGTTAACACTTTAGCTAGTGTTTCTAGTGAATTGATAATTTTACCATGTTTACCAATAACCAAACCAGGTTTATCCGTATTTAAATGATAAATGATTTCATCACCATAATCTTCAACATCTACGGTAATAGGTGCAAGGTAAGCGTCGCAAACATCCATTAAATAGCGAGCGACTTTTTCAATATTTTCGACTTCAGAAGCTGATTCTTCTTCGTCGCCTTCATCAATCGTCATATCATTAGACGGTTCTGATTCAGCCATTACTGGTTCTTGAGTTTCTTCATGATTGGCATCATCAGATACAGTATCGACATCATTTTCAGCGGTTAAATCACCAGCAACGGCTCCCGAAACATCTAGAGAGTCTTTGTCATCATTAGGATCTGACAAATCGCCTTCTTCAGGATTGACTACTCCAGAAGGTTCTTCGTCATCTGATGTCACAACACTAGGATTGTCAACGACTGCCACTGATTCATCATCTGTTTGAATCGCTGCAGAAGTCTCTTCATCATCTAAAACAATGACATCTTTATCAGTATCGACTGTTTTTCCTTCATTAAACATATCTGTTTCTTCAATAGTAGCCGTTGATTGTGTCGCTGGTTTTTCAACGCCAGTTGTTTCACGAGTTGTATGAACATCTTCCGCTTCAGGAGTTTCTGGGAAAGTCACTTCAATAATGGCATCTTTAGCACCAATTCCTAATAATCCTTTACGATCGCGTTGAATGATATCAATTTGTACCATACTACGTTCAACTTGATATTTTTCTAATGCTTGACGTACAGCCTCTTCAAGTGTTTCCGCCTGAAATTTTTCTTTTTTCATGACGATCCTCCTAATTCTTATCGTTTACGTGGGTGACGTTTGGCTTTTTCTAATCGACGTTGTAAATCACGTTTTTTACGTGCTTCTTCTTCTCGTGCTTCACGTTTTTTATATGGGTTATTTAATAGTAAGGTTTGAATAATCATAAATCCTGTACTTGCTACCCAGTATATCGCAATTGCACTAGGTAAAGAAACCCCCATAAATAGAATTAATAGTGGCATAATCCACTGCATTACGGCACCTTGACTTGGATTAGGGGTACCAATCATCATTAACTTAGAATTATACCAAGTTAATAGAGCGGCAATTATCGGTACGATAAAATAAGGATCTGGTTGGCCTAATTGCATCCATAAGAAATGACTATGTGAAATCACTTCTGTCCGGCTAATCGCTTGATACAATGCCATCAAGATTGGTAACTGAATAATTAAAGGTAGAAAACTAGCAAACGGATTATAATCATATTTTTCATTTAATTTGGCTAACTCAGTTTGTAGTTTTTCTTGCGTTTCAGGGTCTTTAGAAGAGTATTTTTGTCGCAACTCTTGCATTTCTGGTTGGACAATTTGCATCTTCTCAGTTGTTTTATTTTGATAAATAGTTAATGGGATTAAAATAATTCGAATAATTAAGGTAATAACAATAATCGCTAAACCATAATTATCACCTAATATGTCAGCTAACCAAATAATAAAACGTGACAAATTATAAATAATGCCACGATCCCAAATTCCAGTTGAATTTTCGGTAATTGGTTCGCGGACTGATTGGCCACAAGCTGCTAAAAATAACGATACACTAGCAATCAATGCCGTTAATCGCCACATGCGTTTGTTAGTCTTTAATTTCACGATGATATCCTCCGCTAATTATGGATGACTAGGGTCTTCTGTAAATAGATGGCTCAGACGCATCACATGGATTAAACTGCTCTTCACTTCAGCCGTTGACATTTTATCAGCGGGTTTACGAGCAATCACAATAAAATCAACATCTGATTTAATATAGGGCTTCAACTCATAAATTGCTTGGCGAACTTTACGCTTCACTGCGTTTCGATGGACAGCATTTCCAATTTTCTTCCCAACAGAAATACCAATTCGAAAATGAGCTTGCTCTTTTGGCAAATGATAAATGACAAATTGTCGATTCGCTTTACTTTTGCCATGATTAAATACCATTGAAAAATCTTGTTCTGATTTCACACGATATGACTTACGCATCTTTCATTTGCCCCCTATAAATACAAAAAAGACCACAGCGTTCTGTGATCTTATCTAGAAATAACTTTTCTTCCTTTACGACGACGAGATTTTAGAACGCGACGTCCATTTTTTGTTTGCATACGTTTACGGAAGCCATGAACTTTACTACGTTTACGTTTTTTTGGTTGATAGGTTCTTTTCATTATAGTTGCACCTCCTATGTTCTTCTACTGCGTTAGTTAGATAACGCGACTATAATAGTATAATTTAAAATTTGGTTGAATTCAATCATTTTTTCAAATTTTAACACTCACAATCGTTATTTTAGCACAGTTTTTACCACTAAACAATTGCCATTTTAGCTTAAACGTCATCCCCACCTGTGTAAAAATCATAAACAGTCCTGTTAATTTACATTTATTCACATGTGATTATCAACACCTCATACACAGACTTTTCCAACTATCCACAAATTGGTAAAACTTATACACAGCTGTGCATAACAAGACAAATTCCCTTTCTTTAAAGGTTTATTTAACGAATTTTTATCCACAGATAAAAAGAAATGCACATTTTTTCTTTTGTTTCCCACAAGGTGTGGATAACTTTATCCTTACTTTGGGAAAAGTTTTTTCTTTTTCTCACATATCTGTGGAAAATTATCATCTGTTCATGTTAAAATAATGAAGCATCGGCTTGTGGATAATTTTAAACAAGCCTCTCGTTTTTATTATCTCTATAAAGGAGAATCAAAATTATGAAAGAAATGGAGCAGCTTTGGGCATATGTCAAGCAACATTTTGAAAAAGAACTGTCAAAAGGAAGCTTTGAAACTTGGATTTTAGCTTTAACGCCAACTGACTTTGATGGTAAAAACCTTCATATTAATGCCCCAAGTGAATTACACAAAAAACATATTGAAAATTACTATTTAATTACGATTAAACAAGTGATTTTCGAATACTTAAATCGCGAAGTGAATGTTTATATTCACCTCGAAAACTCAAATAATCATATTCAAATGGGAAATGGTGGGAATTCTTCTAATAGTAATACAGAAGTTATTCATAACCCTTCCAAGGACCAATTAAACCCTAAATACACTTTTGACAATTTTATTGTTGGTGAAGGGAATAAAATGGCTCATGCTGCCGCCCTAGCTGTAGCTGAAGGACCTGGACGCGATTATAATCCACTATTCTTCTTTGGTGGTGTGGGACTAGGTAAAACGCACTTAATGCAAGCAATTGGGCATGAAGTATTACGGATTAACCCAGAAGCACGTGTTAAATATGTCACTAGTGAAACATTCACCAATGATTTCATTAATGCGATTCGAACGAATACGACGGATCAATTCCATAAAGACTATCGGACCGTTGATATGCTATTGGTTGACGATATTCAATTTATTGGTGGAAACAAACAATCCACCCAAGAGGAATTTTTCCATACCTTTAATGCTCTTTATAACAATAATAAACATATTGTCTTAACAAGTGACCGTGATGCTAGTCAGATTCCTGAATTAGAGGATCGTTTAGTTTCCCGCTTTAAACAAGGATTATCAACGGATATTACGCCACCTAATCTTGAAACACGGATTGCCATTTTACGTAATAAAGCGACCGTTAATGGCTTAGATATTCCGGATGACACATTAAGTTATATTGCAGGTCAAATTGATTCCAATATTCGTGAATTAGAAGGCGCTCTAACAAGTGTTCAAGCTTATGCTGTCATGAATCAAGAAGATTTAACACCAAACATCGCCGCTAAAGCATTACGTTCTTATCAATCGAATCAACCAAAAACTGCACCTTCTATACCGTTTATTCAACAAACGGTTGCTCAATATTTCAATTTAGAAGTTGCGGACTTAAAAGGTAAGAAACGCGTGCGTACTATTGTTGTTCCGCGACAAATTGCGATGTATCTTGCTAGAGAAATTACCGAATCCTCTCTACCTAAGATTGGACAAGAATTTGGTGGGAAAGACCATACAACGGTATTACATGCTTATGAGAAAATGGCAGAAGAAGTCCAAAAAAATAGCGATATTCGTCGCGATATTGACAGTATTAAAAAATTACTGGAAAATAGTCATTAATTCGCTATTGTGGATAAAAGAGAAAGAAGATAAATTGTTTTCCACAAGTTATGCACATGTGGAAAACCTTTATCCATCCACTTTTTAGCCTTTTTCCACAATGTTAACAAGACCTACTATTACTATTATTTATTATTAAGAAGAATAAAAGGAGCTTACACCTATGATGAAATTTACGATTAATCGAAGAATCTTTGATCAAGCGTTAAAAGTCGTTGCTAAAGCTGCTTCTAGTAAAACACCAATTGATGTGTTAAAAGGCATTAAAATTTTAGCAACTAGTTCAGGTATTTTATTAACCGGTTCTGATGCCACAATTACGATTGAAGATTTTATTAGTTCAGATAATGATCAAAATCAATTAACGATTACTGAAAAAGGAGCTATTATTTTAGATAGTTCATTATTAAGTAGTTTAATTTCGAAATTACCTGGTGAACAAGTAACGTTAGAAGTCACCAGCAATTTCCAAACAGTGATTGCTTCTGGAAATTCAGAATATACTTTAAATGGTCAAAATCCAGATGATTACCCACGTTTACCAGAAATTGATCCTTACTCAACCTTTAAAATTCCAGGTAATCTCTTCAAAAAAGTGATTAATCAAACCATTATTTCCGTTTCAACGAATGAAATTCGTCCTATATTTACCGGAATTCATGTGGAATTAAGTAATAATGACTTAAAATTAGTCGCAACCGACTCTCATCGTTTAAGTCAACGAATTGTTCCATTAGAAAGTCCAAAAGATATTGGTGATGAGCCAATTGTATTAAATATTCCAGGAAACAGTTTGAGTGAATTAAAAAAAATTGTAAGTGATGATGAAGACATTGATATTCAAGTCACAAATAATCAGATTTTATTTAAAGTTGGTACGACTTCGCTATACTCTAATTTATTAGAAGGCATGTTCCCTAATACCGATAATCTATTAACGAATAGTGAAGATACGATTTTAGATATTTCTTCTACACAATTAATTTCTGCAGTTGCCAGAGCCAAAGTCTTACTCGCATCTGGCTCAAATAAAGTGGTTAAACTAGAATTAGATGAAAATAAAGTCGTTCTCTCTGGTCACTCTGCTCAAGTGGGTAATTTCGAAGAAGAATTGGACATTTTAGGTGCGGATGGTAATCCATTATCCATTTCCTTTAACCCTGATTACTTAGAATCTGCCTTGAAAACATTCGATGGCCAAGATGTTCGAATTAAATTCCAAACAGCATCTCGCCCATTCTTAATTGTGCCGAAAGAATCTGCAGATAGTTTCGAAATGTTGCAACTAATTACACCAATCCGTACACCAGGAAGTATGTAAGATAATATATATTAAAAATAGAAAGAAGCGTCAGAGATGAAAAATAAGTTAATTCCTATCTTTAGTATTATTACGGTCTTAGCAATGTTTAGTATTCAACAAATTGATGAACGACAAATGGTCTCTATTATTTTATTAGTGCTTATCACGATATTGAGCTTAGGTAGTATCATTTATTTAAGCAAATCATCTCATGATGACTAACTGGCGCTTTAAAGGCGAGTAAAAATTTTTATTAACAAACAACCCCCATAAAGTAGTGTCACTTTTTTAAGTCCTACTTTATGGGGGTTATTTTATGTAATATTTTAAATAATTAAAGTTGAGCTTCGGCAGCCTGTAATTCCTCTAAAGTTGGAATACCACCTTGAGCACCAAGTTTTTGGACGGATAAACTAGCTGCAAGATTGGCCTGTTTAATCGCATCAGCTAGAGACAGCCCATTTATTAAACCAACAACTAAAGCACCATTAAACGTATCCCCCGCACCAGTTGTATCCAGTGGTTGGGTTTTAAAACTAGGAATAAAGCATTCCGTCATTCCATTATGATAAATTGCTCCTTGGTCACCTAAAGTAACAATTAACTTATTAGGATGAGCAGCTAAACTTTCAGACAAAGTTTGATTGGGGAAAATGAGTTCCCGTTCAGCTTCATTTGGGGTTAAATAAGTCACTTGATGGATTAATTCAGGATCTAGTTGTGTAGCAGGTGCTGGATTGAGTAAAACAGGAATCTCATGCGCCGCACAGTAATGGATCACTTGTTCATTAATGTTTAAGTTGATTTCTTGTTGAAGGACGACGAAATCAACATCTTGTAATTGTTTCTCTAAGGCAGCTTCTGAAGGAAAGGTTATATGATGATTAGCACTAGGCACTACAATAATCCGATTGTCATTGTCATATAACGTAATATGAGCACTTCCTGATGGACCAGGTACCATTTGCATATCTGAAATATCGATATGATGACGCTTAAAATTTGCGAGAATTTTTTGACCAAAATCGTCATCACCAACCGCGCCAATCATTTTCACATTTCCACCAAGGCGGGCAGCAGCAATAGCTTGATTGGCTCCTTTGCCACCAAAATCAATACTGAAATGCTCTCCTAGAACGGTTTCTCCTTGCGCAGGAATTTGACTGGATTGGACGGTAAAATCAGTGGAACAACTTCCGATGACGGCAATTTTTCCCATGGTAATCATCCTTTCTTACGTAATGTATCACGGGACATCAATTCAACAGGTAAGGTCACTACATTTTCAGTTATGATTTCATCGGTAATTAATTGATGGAGCATTTTGGCTGCTGTTTGTCCCATTTCATAAGCCGGTTGTTTAATCGTGGTTAATTTAGGAACAGTCAATTCACTGAATGGAATATCATCGAAACCGATAATTTGAATATCCTTTGGTACGCGATAACCGAGGTATTGGGCTTTTTGAATCAACATCATCGCTTGCAAATCATTCGCCGCAAAAATCGTATCGATATGTGGATATAATTCAAATAGACGACCTGCAGAATGCATCACATCTTTTAATAAGAATGACTGACTCGCCATCGTATGGTAAGAAATCCCTTCTTTGTCTAAAGCATCGTGAATATAAGAACTTCGAATATTGGCGACTTCTAATGATTTTGGACCAGAAATGACGACAACATCTTCGAAAGATGTTTGTTTTAATTCGTCAATCATCAGTTTTGCGGCTTGTTTATAATCGGCTTTCACTTGATAAAGCGAATCTTCATCACTCCGATTAATAACCACTACTGGTGTATTTTCAGCTATTTTGGGTAAGTGAACGGCAGAAATAATCCCTGCCACAAAATTTTGTTGGAACGTTTGTAAGTAGCTAGCTACTTTCGTTTGATCTTCATGAATATTTCCAGTAATGACATGATAACCATGCGGATAGAAATAATCTTCAATTCCTTGAGCCATTAGCGGAAAAAATGGGTTTCCCATATCGGGAAGAAGGAAACCAATTAATTTTGATTTCTTCTGGAAAAGCGATCGAGCTACCTCATTGGGCACATAGTTGAGCTCTTGAATAGCCTTTTCAACTTTTTTACTCGTTTTTCCACTAACGTAACCACTATTATTAATATAACGGGAAATCGTCGCAGGAGAAACTTGGGCGCGTTTTGCGACTTCTTTAATATTAACCATAATTATCTCCTTATTGTAATCGCTTTTATCTATAGTGTAGCACTCTCAATGCAAAAATAATGAGAAATTCTTCACGATTCAAAGGTGTTTTTAATATTTTCCACCTCACACGATACAAATTCTTTCCCTCTAAAAAGCCTAAACAAATTAAAAAGCTCTTATACGGCCTTTATTTGCTTAATAACGCGGAATAGCGTATAATTATATTGTAAAAACAGTTGAACAAATCGCTAATCGAGTTAGTAACAATAACTAGATCCGACGCATGCTCAATATGAGAGAAATTGCGAATGACATGACTTCTCATTGACATGTGGTTGGGTCTCTGTTTTTTTGGTACGGCCGATTTTAGATGTTAATGAGAAGTTGGAGGTGACATGATGCAAGAGACAATCACAATCGATACAGAGTTTATTACCGTCACACAAGTCTTAAAATATGTTGGTGCGATTGGGACTGGTGGCCAAGCAAAATGGTTCCTCCAAGAACATCCTGTTCAAATTGATGGTGAACTTGAAGATCGACGCGGTAAGAAAGTGTATCCTGGACAAGTTGTGACAATTCCAGGAGAAGGCCACTTTACTATTGTCCAAGCAGATGATGCCCATGAAGCTTGATTATTTAAGTTTGAGTAATTTTCGTAATTATACGGAAGAGAGCGTTGACTTTTCACCAGGAATTAACGTGTTTATAGGTGAGAATGCAGAAGGTAAAACAAGTTTACTAGAAGCGATTTATATGTTGTCACTGGCTCGTAGTCATCGAACGAGTAATGAAAAAGAAATGATTCGCTGGCAGACGGATGCGGCTTATGTGAGTGGGCGTTTAACCAATAAAACGTCTGAAATTTCATTAAGCATTCGACTAACAAAAAATGGCAAAATTGCCAAAGTTAATCACCTCGAACAAAAGCGACTCAGCGATTTTGTGGGGCATTTAAATGTGGTCTTATTTGCGCCTGAAGATTTAGATCTCGTCAAAGGGTCTCCACAATTGCGGCGTAAATTTATTGACCGAGAATTGGGACAAATGAATCCCGTCTATTTGTACGAGTCAGTCAATTATCAACGGATGATGAAACAACGGAATGCCTATTTAAAGCAATTAATTCAACGTGAGGCAACAGATAAGGTCTATTTAGAGATTTTAACGGAGCAGTTGGCAACTTCCGCTGTCCAAATTATTCAACATCGCCAAAAATTCACACAACAATTAGAAAAATGGGCACAACCGATTCATCATAGAGTTTCACATGGTAAGGAAGAACTGACTTTACATTATCGAAGTCCAGTTGACTTAAGTGATGCACCTGATGATGAGACGCTTTACCAACGATTAATGGATAAAATAGCAAATGCTAAGGAAAGTGAATTGCAACGTGGAATTACTTTAGTTGGTCCTCATCGTGATGATTTAACTTTTAAAGTGAATGGCCGTAATGTTCAAAAATATGGGTCACAAGGTCAACAACGCACGACAGTATTGAGTATGAAACTGGCTGAAATCGAATGTATGAAGGCGATTACAGGCGATTACCCGATTCTGCTATTAGATGATGTATTAAGCGAATTGGATAATGAACGTCAAACCCATTTACTTAAAAGTATCGAGAAAAAAATTCAAACCTTCTTAACAACGACGAGTTTAGATGGTATTCAAAAGAATTATATTGATGAACCACGGATTTATCAGATTAGTGACGGACAAATTGAACGATAGGAGTTGGGTGCATGTCTGAAGAAAATAATCAAAATGCGCGACAAACGGAACAGACAGAAAACGAAGAAGTCGTGATTACTGAAGAAGAGAAAAGACAAAAAGAAGCGGAATTAAAACACTTAGCTGAAGATTACGATGCGAGTCAAATCCAAGTATTAGAAGGACTTGAAGCGGTTCGTAAACGTCCTGGGATGTATATCGGATCCACCAGTGAAACAGGATTGCATCATCTCGTATGGGAAATTGTTGATAACTCAATTGACGAAGCATTAGCAGGATTTGCTCACCACATTGAAGTCACGATTGAACCAGGAAATTATATTACCGTAACGGATGATGGCCGTGGGATTCCTGTTGATATTCAATCAAATACTGGTCGACCAGCAGTTGAAACAGTCTTTACGATTTTACACGCTGGAGGTAAATTCGGTGGTGGCGGTTATAAAGTTTCAGGAGGTCTTCATGGTGTTGGGGCTTCTGTCGTTAATGCCTTATCTGAATGGCTAACCGTTCAAGTTCATAAAAATGGTCATATTTACCAACAAGAATTCCGTAAAGGAGCTATCGTTAAAGACTTAGAAAAAGTGGGTCAAACCGATAAACACGGAACAGTGGTTAAATTCCAACCAGACCCTGATATTTTCACTGATACGATCGAATACAATTTCGATACGTTAAATCGTCGTATTCGTGAACTGGCTTTCTTAAATAAAGGATTACGTATTTCCTTAATGGATAATCGAGAAGATGAACCACGTAGCGTTCATTACCATTATGAAGGCGGAATCAAAGAATACGTCTCTTATATTAATAAAAATAAAGAAACGTTATTTGACGAACCAATTTATTTAGAAGGCGAACAAGATGATATTGAAGTTGAAGTCGCTATGCAATATACCGATGGCTTTCACTCTAATATTTTAAGCTTTGCCAATAACATCCATACTTTTGAAGGTGGAATGCATGAGTCGGGAATTAAATCTGCATTAACACGTACGATTAATGATTACGCTCGTACTGCTAAAATTTTAAAAGACAATGATTCTAATTTGAGTGGTGAAGACGTACGTGAAGGTCTTGGCCTTATTGTATCTGTTCGCCACCCTGACCCTCAATTTGAAGGGCAGACGAAAATGAAATTAGGAAATTCTGAAGTTCGTACAATTGTCGATCGTCTGTTCTCAGAACATTTTGAAAAATTCTTACTCGAAAATCCAACTATCGGACGTAAAATTGTCGATAAAGGATTAGTCGCTTCTAAAGCGCGTATGGCAGCTAAACGGGCACGCGATATGACTCGGAAAAAATCTGGATTAGAAATTAGTAACTTGCCAGGTAAATTAGCTGATTGTACGAGTCGTGTGCCAGATGAAAGTGAATTATTTATCGTCGAAGGGAACTCAGCTGGAGGTTCTGCTAAACAAGGACGTTCTCGGCATTTCCAAGCGATTTTACCCATTCGTGGGAAAATCCTTAATGTCGAAAAAGCCTCAATGGATCGTATTTTAGCTAACGAAGAAATTCGCTCATTATTTACCGCAATGGGAACCGGTTGGGAAAATGAATTTGATATTGAAAAGGCTCGTTATCATAAATTAGTTATTATGACTGATGCCGATGTCGATGGTGCCCATATTCGTGCCTTATTATTAACATTAATTTATCGATACATGCGCCCTATTCTGGATGCTGGTTATGTCTATATCGCTGTCCCACCACTTTATCAAGTTCGTCAAGGTAAAAAAGTTCATTACGTCAATAGTGATAAAGAGTTGGATGAATACTTGAGCACTTTAGCTCCATCACCAAAACCAGCTATTCAACGGTATAAAGGTCTGGGTGAAATGGATGCTGAACAATTATGGGAAACGACAATGGATCCAGAACATCGAACATTACTACAAGTTCAAGTGGAAGATGCGGTTGAAGCTGACCAAATTATCGATATGTTAATGGGTGATCGCGTAGGTCCACGCCGTGATTTCATTGAAGAAAATGCAACTTATGCCACAATTGACCTGTAAGTGAGGAGAATGACGAGTGAGTGAAGAAATAAGAAGACAGCCTTCACGTGAAATATCACAAGAAATGCGAACGTCATTTCTTGACTATGCAATGAGTGTCATTGTTTCACGTGCATTGCCAGATGTTCGTGATGGATTGAAACCTGTTCATCGGCGGATTTTATACGGAATGAATGAACTAGGAGTAACGAGCGATAAACCATACAAAAAATCAGCACGTATTGTCGGTGATGTTATGGGGAAATACCATCCACATGGGGACTCAGCTATTTATGAATCCATGGTGCGGATGGCTCAAGATTTCTCTTATCGCTATATGCTAATTGATGGTCACGGAAACTTTGGTTCTGTCGATGGTGACCAAGCAGCTGCCATGCGGTATACCGAAGCACGTATGAGTAAAATTTCGCACGAAATGGTGCGGGATATGAACAAAGAAACCGTTGACTTTATTGATAACTACGACGGTGAAGAACGTGAGCCAGAAGTATTACCTTCACGTTTTCCTAATTTATTAGTAAATGGAGCCACTGGGATTGCCGTGGGGATGACAACGAATATTCCACCACATAACTTAGGTGAAGTGATTTCAGCTATTCAAGTATTGATGGAAAATCCCGACGCCACAGCATCCGAACTAATGGAAGCTTTACCAGGACCTGACTTCCCAACTGGCGGGATTATCATTGGTAAATCAGGTATTCGTAAAGCCTACGAAACCGGAAAAGGTAGTATTATTGTCCGCGCGAAACTAGATATTGAACAAATGCCAAGCGGTAAAGAGCGCATTATTGTTCATGAAATTCCGTATATGGTGAATAAAGCGAAATTAGTTGAACGCATTGCTGAAATGGCACGTGATAAACGTATCGAAGGCATTACAGCGATTCGCGATGAATCTGGTCGTGAAGGAATGCGAATTGTGATTGAATGTCGCAAAGATGTTAGTGCTGGAGTCGTCGTTAATAACTTATATAAACAAACGGCGCTACAATCTAACTTTAGCTTTAATATGGTGGCTATTGTTAATGGTGTACCACAAACATTAAGTTTAAAAGATATTTTACGTCATTACTTAGTTCATCAAGAAGAAGTCATTCGTCGTCGGTCTATTTTTGAGAAAAATAAAGCCGAAGCACGAGCTCATATTTTAGAAGGGTTACAAATTGCCTTAGATCATATTGATGAAATTGTGGCCATTCTTCGGTCATCTAAAACAGGCGATGAAGCGAAAACCATCTTTATGGAACAATTCGGCCTATCTGATAAACAATCTCAAGCAATCTTAGACATGCGTTTAGTTCGCTTAACCGGCTTAGAACGAGAAAAAATTGATAACGAACATGCCAACTTAATGGCCGAAATTGCACGTTTAAATGAAATTCTAGCGAATGAAGCGAAACGTTATGAAATCATTTATGATGAATTACTAGATATTCAACGTCGTTTCAATGATGAACGTCGGACAGAATTAATGGTTGGTGAAATTACTAACTTAGAAGATGAAGACTTAATTGAAGAACGTAATGTTGTGATTACATTAACGAAAAACGGGTATATTAAACGATTAGATGATGATGAATTCCGTACGCAAAATCGTGGGGGACGTGGTGTCCAAGGCATGGGTATTAATGACGATGATGCCATGGAAACCATCTTATCGACTTCTACTCACGATGAAATTCTCTTCTTCACTAATAAGGGGAAAGTTTATAAAAGTAAAGGGTATGAAATCCCAGAATTTAGCCGTACCGCTAAAGGAATTCCTGTTGTTAACTTACTTAACTTAGCTAGTGATGAACGTGTCCAAGCAACAATCCGTATTGATAAACACGGTGAAGAAGATGCGCATTTAATGTTTGCTACCAAAGCAGGAACAGTCAAACGAACAAAAGCCAGTGAGTTCCTAAATATCCGTAATAATGGTTTAATTGCTATTTCCTTAAAAGACGGTGATGAGCTTGTTCAAGTGCTTCATACGAATGGTAATCAAAATATTATAATCGGATCACATGCTGGATATGCAGTATCATTCAACGAACAAGATGTTCGAAGTATGGGACGGACAGCAACTGGTGTGCGTGGTATTCGTCTAGGAAATGATGATTACGTCGTTGGTATGGCTCCTCTACATGATGAAGGCTACGTATTAGTTGTTACCGAAAATGGTTATGGAAAACGAACAAAAACATCAGAGTATGCGATTAAACACCGTGGCGGTAAAGGAGTTAAAACCATTAATATCAATCAACGTAATGGTCGTCTTATCGGTCTTACTACGGTAACTGGTGAAGAAGATATTATGTTGATGACAGATAAAGGCGTTTTAATTCGATTCCATTCAAATGATATTTCTGAAACAGGACGGGCAACTTTAGGTGTTCGATTAATTCGTTTAGATGATGGGTCAACCGTTTCAACAATGACACCAATTGTTCCTGATACTGAAGAGGAAGCAGAGGAAGAAGTAACGCCTACTGATGAAGAAAAAGAGGCTTCTGAACTTCCTACTGAAAAATTAGCCGCTAAAATGCAAGATTTTGCTGATGAAGCGATTGAGCATAATGAGGATGATGAATAGTAGGATGAAGTAACTAAGCGATTCGTTATTTGCGAATCGCTTTTTTAATTCCCTCTATAAAAAATGAGATTTTATTTGTTAAACAGCTAGGATAATGTTATAATTAATTATTGTGAGTATGTATATGCTCCTTGTCATTACAGATGGTAATGACCACAAGACCAAAAGGAGGTGCGAAGTCTGATGAGTGAATTAACTACAAAATATGAAGCTTTATACATTATCAAACCTGATATTGATGAAGCCTCTAAAAAAGAATTAGTTAACTATTTTGATGAAGTATTAACATCAAATGGTGCAACAATCACTGAATCTAAAGACTGGGCTAAACGTCGTTTCGCATACGAAATTAAGAAATACCGTGAAGGTATTTACCACTTAGTTGAGTTCGAAGCTGACAACGCAGACAGCGTTGATGAATTTAACCGTTTAGCTCGTATTAATGACAATATCTTACGTCATTTAATTACAAAAGTTGAAGACTAATTAAACTTTTTACGATTGAGAGGAGTTAAGTCATGATTAATAATGTCGTATTAGTAGGACGTTTAACAAGAGATGTTGATTTACGTTATACCCAAAGTGGAACAGCGGTAGCTTCTTTTACAGTAGCTATTGATCGATCATTTAAAAATGCTCAAGGTGAACGCGAAACTGACTTTATTAATTGCGTGATGTGGCGGAAAGCTGCCGAAAACTTCGCTCAATTTACTCGTAAAGGGTCACTAGTTGGTATCGAAGGAAGCATTCAAACGCGTAACTATGAGAATAAGCAAGGAAACCGTGTGTATGTGACTGAAGTTCAAGCAAGTAACTTTAGTTTACTTGAATCTAAATCAGTGACAGAACAACGCCCTGCTTCTTCAGGCAATGGGTCATCAAACTATGGCGGCTTTGGCGGTAATAATAACCAACAACCATCATTTGGTGGCGATGATCCGTTTGCCAATAGTTTTGCGCCTAATAATGATTCTTATCAATCAAATAATAATGATCAATCAGACAGCAATAGCAATCCATTCGGATCTAATAATGACGATGGTTCTATTGATATTGCTGATGATGATCTTCCATTCTAAAATCATCTAAATAAGGAGGACTGCTACTATGGCACAACGTCGTCGCGGTGGACGTAGACGTAAAAAAGTCGATTTCTTTAACGCAAATCATATCGACCATATCGACTACAAAGACACTGATTTATTAAAACGTTTCGTATCAGAAAAAGGTAAAATTTTACCTCGTCGTGTAACTGGTACAACAGCTAAAAACCAACGTCCGTTAACTCAAGCTATTAAACGTGCACGTTTTATGGGATTATTACCATATTCAGCTGAAGACTAATTAAATAAAAAATAAAGTAAAGCTCTAGCTAAGAAATTATTAGCTAGAGCTTTTTTTTGGGGAAAAGATAAGTAAATATAGTTATTCACAGCTGTGCATAACTATAGTCGATATGTGTATAAGTGTTCGTATTTAAAAAGAAAAGGAGAAAAAGATGTCATAAAAAGATTGTCCACAAGTGGAAAACTTGGTAAAAGGATTTTTCCTAAAAGTAAATAAATTGAGCTATCAGATGATTGTGGATAATTTTAAGGAGGATATCAGTAGGAGAGAAATTAGGTGCTTATGAGAGTAGAGTATGAAGACAAATAATGAATCGAAATTGAGAAAATGGAAAATAAAAGCAGTTTAACTGATATTGATGATAAGTAAATAATCATATCGTATACAAATAAAAGACATTATGAAAATACAATTACTCAATAGATAGACTCATATTCTAGATGATAAAGGTAAAAAGAATAATATTTAAATTAGTAGAAAAATTTCTTATTAATACTAATATAAAGCAGACTTTAATGAAGAACATAATATTTGTTGTCATGCTATGCACATGAATGAAGGAAAATAGTAGTTTGCGATGAGATAAGTATTAAATGTTTCACGTGAAACATTTGATGAGAGTAATAAATTGGACAATGCAATATTATTCTACTTGAAAAAAAAAAACTATTTCGTTGAGAAAAGAAAGATGTGGAAATATAGAAGCAAGTAAAAGTATATTATTATAAAAAATACTTATTGTATGCCAAATTAGTATTTGTTATATAAAGCATCATAGATAAATAGACAGTCCCCAAAAAGATGGACTTAGCAACTTTTATAGGAATATAAAAGTAAATGTATAATATCCTTTAATTATTTTTATATTTTATTCTTTTACTCTCTTTTAAATGAATAAAAAGATAATTATAGTCGTACGTAATACAAGAGTAATAATGTTTCACGTGAAACATTATTGAATTTAATTTAAATTTTTTGATTTTTCTCCCTCTTCTCTCCCTTCCCTCTATATCATATTTCAATATATCATCATCGTTATTCAGTAATAATATTCATTTTGCTTTGTTTAACTAACTAGCTTTCATTTTCGTATTAAATATATAAGTAGAGAAGACTCTCTATTAAGTAAATAAAATAAATAGCAAAAGAATAAAGAAACTTGTCATTTTATTTAATTGTTTCACGTGAAACAATCTTTGGAATCTATATTTTTATTTTAAGCTTTATAAATAATATTACGGCTACATACAAGTAAGTATAAAGTTCGAATTTCTTATAATATTGGAAAATAAGGATCTAAAGGGTTTATAAATAATGAGCAATTGAAAAAGAAGGGTTTAATAAGTAGATGGTTAAAGAATAAATTAAAATGTTTCACGTGAAACATTTATTCAGTACGTAATAAAGAAAGATACTGAAAAAGCAGCAGATAAAAGGACATAAGTATCAAGTAGCAATTCTTTTTTATCTATTTGTACACTTATTTATATGTATTTGATTTATTGATGAATTATTAGATGGAAACTGATACTATTATATTTTGAAATAATTAGATACTAGAATATAAGATAGATGATATTTTTAAATGTAGATATAATTATGCGGTGTTTTCATATACCTATATCTATCAATAGAACTTGTTTTAATTTTATTAAAAAAGATAAGCTCTTCATTGTAAGAGAGTTGAAGGACCTCCCTCATTGTATTTAAAGAGCTAGACAGTTAAAAAAGTTATTCACAGGTGGATAAACAGCCAGTTATAGGTAGATTTATTTAAATTAAGCAATTTTGATAAAGAATTTACTTCAGAAAGCGAGTAGTGATAAGCACTTCAATTAAAGACAGTGATTAGTCCAGTCCTCTTTTTGAGGACTTTTTTGCCATCTTCAAAAAAATCTCAAAGCGATAGTAAGCCTACACATATCCCTATCTCTTATCCATCGTATTTTTCCTATTACAGCTACTCACAACTTTGTCTACCTTTTGCGCCTGCTCTGCTTTATTTTATTTATAGTATTAGATTAACTTTTATAAATTTGCTAGTAGTAGTCTGAGTAAAAATGTTTCACGTGAAACATTTTAAGGATAATAGGAACGAACGCTCATTCGTATAGACCTTTGAATAATTTTAATTTATTTTAATAATATGTTAAAATTAACATACTATTTATGTATAAACACAGAGGAGATTAATATGAATTCTAAAAATAATGGGACCTTTAGTCCAGGTTTTTTTAAGGATCCCAATATATATCTTCCAATTGCCATTGCGGCGGTTTTATTATTAATTAGTGCTCTGGTCAGTGTGACTGCTGGTACGGTTAAAAATATAATTGTCTTTGCTTTGATTCTAATAGCAGCGGGGTTAATCACCTATGCATTATTCGCGATGAAAAATTTGACGAAAAACTATATGTTGAATTTAGCGAGTGAAGTGGAATCTGTACAAAATGAAATTCTATTGAAAATGCCAATTGGAGTAATTATTTTTGACGAAGGAAGTACCATTAAATGGTTAAATCCGTTTATGCAAAAATTCTTCTTCAAAAAAGACTTGATTGGTAACGACTTGAAAGAACTTGATGATGATTTATATCAGCTCTACCAAGAATTTCAAGAGAATGATGAGGTAAAAGAAAAAAGCTTATATTGGGAAGATTCTTACTTCCATGTTTTTTCGTTACCTGAAGAGCGAACATTGTATTTTATTGATGTGACGTATTATGGTGAAATTGCGGCGGACGCAAGTAATAATCGTTTAGTTATCGGTAATATTATGATTGATAACTATGATGAGAACTCAACAATGATTAGTGATCGTCGGAAATCCACAGTGGATAACTTTATGATGAAACAATTATCCACATGGGCAGGAAATCATGATAGTTATATTAAACGATTTGATGATGATAAATTCTTATTAATTACTACTTATGGAGAGTTAGTAAAAATGGAAGAGGATGGTTTTGATGTCGTTGATACGATTCGAGAAACGACTTCCAAAGCAAATTTCCCATTAACAATTTCTATCGGATTATCTTATCATGAAGAAAATGAAGAAGCGTCACTACTATCGATTAGTGATTTATCACAATCTAACTTAGACTTAGCGCTAAGTCGTGGTGGTGACCAAGTTGTGGTGAAAACTCAATCTTCTAAAGCACGTTACTATGGTGGTAAAACCAATCCAATGGAGAAACGTACTCATGTGAGATCACGACAAATTGCCAATACAATTGCTAACATCTTCGAAACTAATGATTCGTTCTTTGTGATGGGGCATGATTATCCCGATATGGACGCAATTGGGGCTTGCTTAGGGATTCGACGGATTGCTGAAATGAATGGCAAGCAATGTTATATCATTTTAAATGAAAGTCGAATCAATGGAGATATTAAACGTTTGCTCGTTGAATTACGTAAGGACGAAAAAATTAACGAAGCTATTATTACCCCTAAAGAAGCAGAAGATATGATTGATTCAGAATCATTCTTATATATTGTCGATGTTCACAAACCATCGATTACGGTTGAGCCAGATTTAATTGAGAAATTTAATAATATTATTATTATCGATCATCACCGTAAAGGAGAAGAGGTTCCAGAAAATGTTCTTTTAGAATATATCGAACCTTATGCGTCATCAGCTTGTGAGTTGATTGCAGAGTTTTTCGAATATCAAGATCAAAATGCGAAACAAATTAATCGTATTGAAGCCACAACGATGTTAGCTGGTATTATTGTTGATTCTAGAAACTTCTCGTTACGAACAGGATCGCGAACATTTGATGCCGCTAGTTATTTGAAATCTGTTGGTGCTGATTCGCTACTTATTCAACATTTATTAAAAGAAGATTTATCAGATTACATTAAACGTAATCATTTAATTTCTCGAGTGGAATTTATCGAACCAAACTTAGGAATTGCAGCAGGAGAAGAAGAAACCGTCTACGATAATGTGACAGCTGCTCAAGCGGCAGATACGTTGCTCTCTATGCGAGATATTGATGCATCTTTCGTTGTTTTCCTACGTTCAGATAAACGGATTGGAATAAGTGCACGGAGTCTAGGAAATGTTAATGTTCAAACAGTCATGGAAGAACTAGGCGGCGGTGGGCATTTATCTAATGCAGCCACACAAATTGAAGATGCGACAGTAAGTGAAGCTATCGATATGTTAAAAGATGTATTATTAGGTGATAACAAGGAGGATTCATAATGAAAGTTATTTTTCTAGAAGATGTCAAAGGCCAAGGTAAAAAAGGCGAAGTTAAAGATGTTTCAACAGGATATGCTCAAAACTTCCTTATTAAAAATGGAAAAGCAAAAGCAGCAACAAATAGTGCTATGAGTGAATTACGTGGTAAACAAGAAAAAGAGAAAAAAGTTGCGGCAGAAGAATTAGCTGAAGCTAAAGAATTAAAAACAAAAATTGAAGACGAAGATACGGTCGTTGAAATTAAAGCTAAAGGTGGCCAAGATGGTCGTTTATTTGGATCTGTCCCTTCTAAACAAATTGCGCAAGGTCTAAAAAAACAATATGACATTAAAGTCGACAAACGTAAAATTGAATTAAAAGAACCATTACATGCTTTTGGTTATGCAGATGTTCCAGTTAAACTACATAAAGAAGTTGAAGCATCTATTCGTGTTCATGTAGTGGAAGAATAAGGATAACATCGATGATTATTTTCTTTACAAGTAGCTGGGGTTACAGCCAGCTACTTTTTTCATGTTATAATGAATAGAAAACACATATGAGGTGACAAGTAAAATGGTAGATGAATTATTACAACGGACGCCGCCTCAAAGTCAAGAGGCCGAACAAGCCGTGTTAGGTTCCATGTTGATGGACGCTGAAGTGATAACGGATATTGTCGCCATATTACAAGCCGATGATTTCTATCAACGGAGTCATCAGCTTATTTTTAGTGCGATTGAAGATTTAACCAACGCTGGTGAAGGTGTCGATTTCAAAACGGTTGCGGAACGGTTACGAAATACGAACATGTTAGAAAATGCTGGTGGGATGGACTACTTAGTACAGCTCGTTGACTATACACCAACAGCTGCTAATGCGGAATACTATGCGAAAACAGTTGAAGAAAAATCCGTACTACGGAAATTAATCCGTGCCGCAAATGAAATTACCCGTGAAAGTTACGAAGAACAAGATGATGTGGAACGGATTATTGAAGATGCGGAACGCAGTGTCTTAAGTGTTTCAGAGCGTCGTAATCGGGCCGGATTTAAACATATTAGTAATATTGTTATGCAAAATGTTGATACGATTGAGGAACTCTCTAAAAATCAACAAGACGTCACTGGTATACCAACAGGATATCCTGATTTAGACAAGATGACGGCAGGATTACAACCGGATCAATTGGTGATTTTAGCAGCTCGTCCAGCAGTCGGTAAAACCGCCTTTGCCTTAAATATTGCTCAAAATATTGCGACTAAACAAAATGGAACAGTTGCTATCTTCTCACTAGAAATGGGTGCTGAATCGTTAGTTAACCGGATGTTATGTGCAGAAGGTAGTATTGATGCGAGTCGGTTGCGAACAGGACAATTAGAAGAACAAGAGTGGTCAGATTTAATTGTGGCGATGGGCGCACTTGGTGAGTCTAATATCTTCATTGATGATACACCAGGTATTCGTGTGGCTGAAATTCGTGCCAAAGCGCGTCGTTTGAAACAAGAACAAAAATCACTCGATCTTATTGTGATTGACTACTTACAATTAATTGAAGGTAGCGGTAAACGAAGTGATAATCGGCAACAAGAAGTATCAGAAATTTCACGTCAATTGAAAAAAATTGCCAAAGAACTTGAAGTTCCCGTTGTGGCATTGTCACAATTATCACGTGGTGTTGAACAACGACAAGATAAACGGCCAGTATTAAGTGATATTCGGGAATCTGGTTCGATAGAACAAGATGCGGATATTGTTGCCTTCTTATACCGTGAAGATTATTACCGCAGTGAAGATGGCGAAGAAGATAACCCAGAAGCTGATAATAATATCGTTGAAGTGATTATTGAAAAAAACCGGTCAGGAAAACGTGGAACCGTGAAACTGATTTTTACGAAAGAATTTAATAAATTCTCTTCTGTTAGCTTCCGTGATGATGCGGATATGTTTGCCTAGGAAAATAGAACCAATGAATGAGGTGATGAAGTGACTCCTGAAGAATTTAAATACGCTTTAGCAGAACATGACATTCAGTTAACTGATCAACAGATGCAACAATTTGAAGATTATTATAACTTATTAGTTGAATGGAATGAGAAGATTAACTTAACAGCAATCACTGATAAGGAAGAAGTTTATTTAAAACATTTTTATGATTCAATTAGCTTAGCCTTTTCAAACGATTTTACAGAACCTAAAAAATTAGTTGATGTCGGATCTGGAGCAGGTTTTCCTAGCATCCCATTACGAATTGTCTTCCCAGAACTTGACGTCACAATTGTGGATAGCCTAAATAAACGAATTAAATTTATTGAAACGGTTATATCCGAACTAAAATTAACCAATGTACATGCTTATCATGATCGTGCCGAAACTTTTGGACAAAATAAAACCTTCCGAGGACAATTTGATATTGTGACGGCCCGAGCAGTAGCACGATTAAACTTATTAGCAGAATTTTGTCTTCCATTACTTAAAAAGGGTGGACAATTCTTAGCGATGAAAGCCTCACAAACCGATGATGAAATCGAAGAAGCGAAACATGCTATCGCTACTTTAGGTGGAAAATTTATAGAAGACATTGCTTTTGAATTGCCACAAGAAGCTGGTGTGCGTCATATTGTTCGGATTGAAAAACGCAAAGAAACCCCAAATAAATACCCTCGTAAACCCGGAAAACCGGCGAAAAACCCACTATAATGTTGAAAAAGGACCTAACTTATTGATGTGTTAGGTCCTTTTTAGTATATGGCTTACAAATTTGTCAGTTCCTTGATATAGTAGCGGTAACTAAATAAAGGAGTGGGGCATCATGAGAGTAGCTATTATTGGTTTAGGTGCTAGTGGAACAGCCATTACAACAGAATTATTAAATGATGAACAATTTGGGGAAAATGATCGTTTAGATATTTTTGAAACCCGCGAACGACTCGGAGCTGGTTTGCCCTATGAGCCAGAAGATGAACGTGTATTGATTAATACATCACCTGGGGCATTAAGCATGGACAAACGTAATAAACAGGCATTTACGGATTGGTTGAATACCCATATTTCATCAGATAAGGATTTTTCTCATTGGTTTGCACCTCGTGATTATTATGGACGCTATTTAAATGATCATATTCAACCGTATTTAGCGGATGAGCGTGTCCATGTGATTAAGCAACGTGTGAAAGATATGCAAATTCTTAATCAAGATGGCGAAGTGGTTTATAATCAGCGTCATTTAAACCACCCATATTATGCCCTACAAACAACGGATAATACGTGGCATCAACCTTATGATGCGGTCTTTCTAGCGATTGGCCATCCCCCATATCGGGACCCGTACCATTTACGTGAAGTAGAGAATTACATTCATCATCCAGCACCATTAAAAGAAAATCTAGCATATTTAAATGCTGAAGAGGCGATTGGAATTATCGGTTCAGGATTAACCGGTCTAGATATTATTCGCTATTTAAATCATCACTATACGTTTGAGCAACCAGTAACATTTTATATTCGGACAGAGCCATTTACGACGGTTATCCAACCTGAATTAGAAGAAGAGAAACCTCATTCCTTAACAAGAGAATGGCAAGCTGAACAGTTAGAAACTTATGGTGGTATTATTCCGTTACAGATTATTTTCGAACAAATCAAAGCAGATTTCAAAGCACATGATATTACCTATGATTATATTTTAGAAAACTGTGGTAGTGGGTCAATTGAGCAGATTCGTCATCAAGTCAATGAAGCTGATCCTCAAATGCAGGCTTTTCAAAAATATATAAGTGGGTTGTATCCGGAAATGAGCGCTTTAATTAATGTGTTACCAACAAGTGACCGTCAGGAATTCTTTACCCACTATTCGAAAAAAATCATTCATTTCTTAAATATTATGCCCAAAGAAACGTTAGAATTAGTCATTCATTTACTCGACCAAGGGCAATTGCGAATTGTTTCTGGATTGACTGATATCGAAAAAACTGACCAGCAATTTACATTAACTGCTAATAACGATACTTATACAGCTGATGTCTTAATCAATGCGACTGGTTTTGAAAATCGACTTTCTGTAGCCAAAGAGCAAGATGCCTTTATTAAGACATTATATGAGAAAGGAATCATTATGGCAGATGAAGTGGGTGGTATTAAAGTGACTTGGCCATACACCCAATTAATCAGTTCTCGATATGGACAATTAGATCATGTTTATACATTAGGCACATGGATTTTAGCAACACAATTTCCTAATAACGCTGTCTCTTCAAATGTTCGACAAGCTTGTCGTATTGTTCATCACTTTTTGGATACGTATGAAGAGTAGAAAATAAAGATAGAAAGAGTGAGTCCTCAATCGATTTTTTCCAAGCGATTGGGGACTTTTTTCATATTATTTGTAAATATATATTCCTTTATGTTGTCATTTGTTTGAAAGCGCTTTATTATTTATGTAACTATGTTGGGTAATGTTTGTTTTGTTTGCGATGAACTTTGTTATTGGTATGTATAAGATGTTTTTAGGAGGGAATTAGATTTATGAAAGGTCCAGATTTAAAGAACTATCGAAAAATTTCTAAATTTTCTGTAGGAGTTAGCTGTGCTTTAGCTTGTTTAATGTTCCAAAATCAAGTAGCTGTTCATGCCGAAGAAATTGCTCCTGAAGTTGGCCAAGAAAATCATCTTAACCAAGATGAAAAAGTGAATGATGTCGAAAATAATATTTCTTCAGATACTGAGACTGGTACAGAATCTTTAGCAGAAGCTGAACCTAATTCTGAAAGTTCTGAGGAAACTGTTGTTGAAGAAACAGAAGATCAGTCAGTAGAGGAAGAAGAAAACGTCTCAGAATCTACTGAAGAGGATATTCAAACTGAGACTAATACGGAAGAAATTAAGGGTATTCAATCAGATAGTAATGAAAAAACAACTTTAGATTTTATCAGTGAAGATGAAAGAGAAACTACTTTCAATGAAAATTGGAAATTGATTCCAGAAGATGTTGAGTCTGCTAAAGAGAAAGACTTTGATGATGAAATTTATGAAACGATTGACTTACCAAATGATATTAGTATTGGTAAAGACTTTTCTACTAGATATGAAGCAGAAAGTGGCTTTTTACCTGGTGGTGTCGCATGGTATCGAAAAGAATTTTTAGTTCCTGAGAAATATGCAGATAAGAGAATATATTTAAATTTTGATGGTTCTTATATGACAACTGATCTTTATATTAATGAGAAGAAAGTTGGAGAATATAAGAATGGATATACACCATTTACCTTTGATATTACTGACTTCCTTGTGAAAGATGGAAAAACAGAGAATCTTTTATCTGTTTGTGTAGAGAATAAACTGCCAAGTAGTCGTTGGTACTCTGGAACCGGGATTTTCCGAGATGTCAATATCTCTGTATTAAATCCTGTTCATATTGATCAAAATGGTATCACAGTTACAACACCTAATTTAGAAAAAGAAGTGTCAGGAACTGTTACAGTACCTATCGAAGTCTCTGTTGTTAATTCTGAAGATGAAGATAAAAATATTCAAATTAATCATCGACCGATTGATGCCGATGGAAATGTTGTGGCATCTACAGAAGGTGAATTGTTATCAGTTAAACCAGGAAGTACAATCGCTACAAATGAATTACATGTCGATAATCCTCATCTTTGGGATGTTGAAAATCCTTATTTATATGTATTAGAAACGGATATTTTAAGTGATGGAAACGTTATTGACCATAAAGCGATTGACTATGGATTTAGATACTTTAATTTTGATAGAGATAAAGGATTTTTCCTTAATGGAAAACCATTGAAAATTAAAGGTGTATCTATGCACCATGATCAAGGAGCATTAGGGGCTGTTCAAAACGAAAAAGCGATTGAAAGACAAATCTTAATGTTAAAAGATATGGGTGCAAATGCTATTCGGTCAACGCATAATCCAGCTTCTACGGCCTTAATTGATCTTGCTAATAAGCATGGTATGTTAATCATAGATGAAGCTTTTGATGGATGGACCAATCATAAAAACGGTAATACGAATGATTTTTCTAAATATTTTAATGAAAAAATAGGAGACCAAGATTACTTATTACACGCTGATTCAGAAATGACCTGGGCAGAATTCGCAACTAAAGCGATGGTTGAGAGAGGTAAAAATGCTCCGTCAATTATTATGTGGTCAATCGGTAATGAAATTACAGAAGGAGCTTCTGGAGATATGTCTCACTATCCAGAAGTGGCTGCTAATTTGATTAAATGGGTCCAAGAAGTTGATGCAACGCGCCCAGTAACTATCGGTGATAATAGAGTTAATGATTCAATACTAGAACCGATTAATGATTTAATTACTCAAGCTGGTGGTGTCGTAGGTAAAAACTACAAAGATGCTAAAACTTTAGAGCAAGTGAGAGAAAAACACCCTGATTGGATTCTTTATGGATCAGAAACAACGAGTGCTATTCATACGCGTGGAGAATATGGTACGTTTGGACGAGATAATAATAAATTAGCTATGTCTGAATATGATAACGACTCTTCTCGTGTAGGATGGGGGCATTCTGCAAGCAAAGCTTGGAAAGATATTATTGAAAATGATTGGAATGCTGGTATCTTTGTATGGACTGGATTTGATTACATAGGAGAGCCAACACCTTGGAATGGTATCGGTCCTGGAAGTGTGAGTGGTCAAGGCGCGAAACCTAACTCTTCTTATTTCGGTATTATAGATACAGCTGGATTCCCTAAAGATACTTATTATCTATATCATAGTATGTGGAACGATAAAGAGAATACGCTTCACTTAATGTCTACTTGGAATGATGATGAAATCGTTAAAACAAAAGATGGCAAAGTTCAAGTGGATGTCTATACTGATGCGGATCGTGTTGAGTTATACTTGAATGATAAATTAATTGGAGAGGCTGAATCAACATTACATACCACTCCAATGGGACATCAATATCGTCGATTTGATAATGATAAACCTTATCCAACTTTCTTTGTTGATTGGGAAGAAGGAACTTTATCTGCCAAAGCATTTGATAAAGATGGAAACGAAATAACTGAAAAAGCTATTGGAAGACATGAAATCTCAACATCATATGCACCAACAAATCTAAAATTAAATACTGTGCATCATGAAATTACTGCAGATGGAAAAGACTTAGCTTATATTGAAGTTGATGTTTTAGATGAATTTGGAAATATTGTTTCTAATGCAGATAATATGATTAACTTTGAGATTGAGGGGCCAGGAGAAATTGTCGGTGTTGACAATGGAAATCAAGCGGATACCGATTCTTATAAAGATACTAAACGAAGAGCTTTCCATGGTAAGGCTTTAGTGATTGTACAATCAACGAAAAAAGCAGGAGATATTAAATTAACTGCAAGTTCAGATGATATAGCTACTGATGAAATCATGATTAAATCAATTGCTCCAGAAAAAGAAAATGAAGCATATTTAGAATCCTATGAAATGCCTGGTAGCTACTACATGACTGTTGGTGAAGATTTAGAATTACCAGATAAAGTGCAAGTCACTGATAGCAATGGTGAGCAAGAAGAATTAGCAGTTAATTGGAATGAAGAAGAATTATCTCAAATTACTAAACCTGGAAACTATAATATTTCTGGAAAATTAGCTGACTCAGATTATTATGTAAATGTTCGAGTGCAAGTGGTTAATCCTGTGATGACAGTTGAAAATCATTCTACTTTCACATATCAAGGAGAAACACCAGACTTACCAGAATATTTACGTGCGATTGATAATCAAGGGAAAGAATCTATTTTAGTTCCTGTGACATGGAATATTGGTGATGAAACGTTTGATGAGTTAGGTAATGTTCAAATTCATGGAGAGGCCAATATCTTTAATGAAACGATTCCAGTTATTTCAAATGTGAGAGTTGTTGAAGCGATTGAAAAATCTAAAAATATCGCTAATCCTGAAATTGGAAAACCTGTATTTTCAAATGGTTATTTAGATAAAGAAGGAAACATCACTGATTTAGAAGATAAACCAATTAGTGACAGTTTTGATGGATTAAATAATGATGGTAGAAATACGAATGAACGTTGGACGACATACTCATTAAGAAATGATAACTCTATTGATTCATTCTATTTACAATTAACTTGGGATCAAGAATATACATTTAATAATTTAAACTTATGGCACTATACAGATAATAATAGTATATTACCTGGCGTTGATCGTATTCACTTTGAATATTATGATTCTGAAAAAGAAGAATGGGTTAATATTCCATTCTCTAATATTACTCAAGTTAGTTATCAATCAGGGGTCACTTCTTATAGTTTTGTAGATCCCGTAACAACAGATAAATTAAGAATTTGGTTAGATAAAGTTGATGGTAGAACCTTTGGATTTACTGAAATTGAAGTTTTAACTTATGTTGAAGAGGAATTAGCTCATAGTAAATCTAATGCTCAACAAATTAAAATTAATGGGGAAGTCGTAGACATCTCACCTGATGTACCATTCGAATTTTCAAGTGCTCATACACCATTAATTGAAACAATTACTGAAGATAATGGTAATGTCACATTAATTGCTAACGGAAACCAAGAATGGATATTGCGAGTAAAATCTGAAGATGGACAACATATAACAGACTATTTATTGAGAAATGTATATTCACCATCAGAAGAGTCTGGATCAGAATATGTTGAAGACCCATACGTAGAAGGCGATAACATCATCGAAAAAGATGTCACAGACCTTCCAGCAAATGGTGACTTCCATAGTGAATATGTTGAAGACCCATATATCGAAGGAAAAGAAATCATCTCCAAAGAAGTTGCAAATGAAGGTGTTACTTCAGAAGAAAATGATGATGAATCTATTGATAATGAAATGATGAATCATAACTTTATAGAATTTATCGATCACGACTTAAGTGAAATTGATGATTCATATAATAGTCAACCAATCAATTTGGATAATCAAGGAATGGAAAACATTTTAATGGCTTCTGAAGAGCGTGAAATGGTTAAAAAAGATAATCAAACGCTACCAAAAACAGGGGTTAATGTTGGAGTGATTGTGGGAGGTTTAACTTCTTTAGTTTCAGGATTAGGTCTAGCTCGTAAGAAAAAAGATAAAAAATAAGTTTTGATTTAGAAGAATAAAATATTAAATCAGGATTTGATTAACCGTCAAATCCTGATTTTTTGTATCAAAAAAGGACTGATTTTTAAATCAGTCCTAAAAGAAAGAATCATAATGGTTTAAATTTCAGAGACGTTAATTTGATCAAAGAACGTATCGAATTGATTCATATCAATTGCACCTGTTTTTTCGTTCAGTGTATTTAATACACCGCAAGTCATACCAGTTTTAATGATTTCAGAGAAGTCTTTGCCTTCGTCAATAGCATAAGCTAGACCAGCAATAGTAGAGTCTCCAGAACCAACAGGATTAACTGGATTAATTTTAGGTACAATGACTTGATAGAATTTATCTTGATATTTGACTAAGGCGCCATCTCCACCAAGTGTGACGACAATCATTTCAACACCATCGAATAATGAGTTTGATAAAACTTCTTTTAATTGATCAGTGTTTTTAGGATCAATATTTTCGTTAACTAAACCTTCTAATTCTTCTGTGTTTGGTTTAATGAGGTAAGGTTTATGGTCACCTTTTAATGATTGTAAGAGACTATCTCCTGATGTATCTAATAGAACTTTACGACCATAGTCATTAGCAATCGCAATTAATTCTGAATAAGTATCGCTAGGGAAGCCTTTTAGCATACTACCAGACATAGTAATAGTTGTTGCATGAGAAACTAAATCTCTAAAAGCATCTTTAAAATGGTAGATATCTTCTTCATCGATTTCTGGCCCTTTTTCAAGTACTTCTGTTTGATTGCCTTCATGTAAGATAGCGATACAAAATCTTGTTTCACCATCTATCTTAGAAAATTGGTGATTAATTTCTACTTCATCTAGTTTGCTTTCAATATATTCACCAAAATGTCCCCCTAAAACACCAGTTGCTTTAACGTCGGCATCTAATGTTTTAAGAACGCGAGTAACATTTAACCCTTTACCACCAGGTGTTTTAGATACTTTATCCACGCGATTAACAGTATCAAGATTTAATTGATCTAGTGGATAAGAAACATCAATTGATGGATTCAATGTAACAGTTAAAATCATGATTTCTTCACCTCAAGAGAATTGACTGACGAGTTATTAATCGTGGTAATAACCTTCGTCCCATTTTTTAACTTCTTCATCGAATAGGTTATCATTAAACTCTTTAGTTGTATATGTTTCTTCAATTGCATTAATTTTTTCAATTAATTTTTCATTTTCAGGAGATGGTTGGTATTCTTCTTTTAAGAAAGCATCAACGATATCTTTAATTAAGAATTCACCAGTAATTTTACCACCAAATCCAATAACATTAGCATTTAGTTCACGTTTAGCATATAAAGCTGATGTCATATCACGAACTAGGGCAGCTCTTACACCAGGAACTTTATTAGCAGCATTTGAAATACCAATACCAGTACCACAAATAACAACACCTAAATCAGCTTCACCTTTTGCAACAGCTTCACCAACTTTTTTACCGAAGATTGGGTAGTGTGTTCTTACAAAACCATAAGTACCAACGTCAATGACGTCGTGTCCTTCTTCACGTAAATGATCGGCTACAGCAATTTTAATATCAGTTACAATATGGTCACAACCAATAGCAATTTTCATTTAAATTCCTCCTATTTTATTAGCACATTTCATTTAACATATCAACGCGAACTTGGTGACGTCCACCGTCATAAGATGCTTTAAGAAATTCAGAAACAACATTTAAAGCAAGACCTTCACCAAGAATTTCACTACCTAAAGAAATTAATTTTGTATTGTTATGTTGACGAGTCATATAAGCAGAACGTTCGTCAGAAATTTCACCAACAATCATACCTTTATGTTTGTTGCTTGCCATGAAACTACCAACGCCGTATGCATCAAAAATAACACCTAAGTCTTCAGATTTACCAAAGTCTAGAGCTTCAACCATTTTTTTAGAAGACTCTACAAAATCTGCTTCTCCTTCTGGTGTTAAATCGACAACTTCATAGTCATCTTTAATATTTTCATGAATAAAGTTTTTTAATTTTAAACCATCTTTATCACTTGCTAAAAATACTTTCATCAGAATACCTCCATAAAATTATTTAATAATTGATATTTTGTTTTTTAGTGATTCTAACAATTCTGATTGATTATCTTTATTAGTTATCATTTGGTCAGCATCACCAATTTCATAAAAACGATAGAAATCTTGCGTACCAAATTTACTATCATCTGCAACAATATATTTTTCTTTAGCATTGTCTAAGGCAATGCGTTGGATATCACCTTCATCTTCATTAGCATTATATAAATAGTTTTCATCCAGAGCATTCACTCCGATAAAAGCTTTTTGAATATAAATATTTTTCATAAAATCACTAGCAATGGTTCCTATAAAGGCTCCAGTTAATGAACGATAATTTCCTCCGATTAATATCAAATCATAATGATCATCATTTTTGAATTTATCAAAAACAAAAATAGAGTTAGTAATTATTTTTAAATTATCAACATCTAAATAATCATAAACAAGTTCAGTGGTCGTACTAGTACCGAGAAAAATAATATCATTATCTTCAATTTTAGCTGCCATTTTTTTAGCGATTTCATGTTTTTGACTTAAGTTACGATTCTTTTTCTCTCTATGACTTAATTCAATTTTAGAAAGGTTATTTACCTCATTTAATTTAGCACCACCGTGGATTCGCTGAAGAAATCCTTCATTTTCTAAAATTTTTAAATCGCGGCGGACAGTCATATCAGTTACACCTAATTGTTCAACTATAAATTGAACTTGAAGAATTTTATGATCTTGCAAATATTCTTTAATAAATTTTAGACGTTCTTCTTTTATCACCTGACCACCTACCTGTTTTTAAATGTTTGTTTTTGTTTGCATTAACATAATATAAGATAGAAATAGGAATGTCAATAATTGTGAAATAATAAATTAAATAAAAATAATGCCTTGACACGACTCATGAAAGCGTTTATTATTTAGGGTGACAATAATAAACAAAAAGAAACAAAGGTGAACAAAAGGAGGGCTATAATGAAAAAAATTTCGAACAAAAAATATGAAAGATTAGAAAACCTTTCTACAGATTCGAAAGTTATTTCAGCTTTAGCAATTGACCAAAGAGGATCATTGAAAAAAATGATTCAATCTGGAGGTGGCGTATCGGATATTCAGAAAGCGATAGAAGACTTTAAAGTGGGAATATCTGAAGTCTTAACTCCGTATTCTTCTTCAATTTTATTAGATCCAGAATATGGATTACCAGCAGCTAAAAAACGTCATGAAAAAGCAGGTCTTCTGTTAGCATATGAAGAAACGGGATATGATGCGACAGAACCAGGACGTTTGCCTGATTTATTACCTAATTGGTCTGCTAAACGTATACAAGAAGAAGGTGCTGACGCCGTTAAGTTTCTTCTATATTATGACGTAGATGAAGGAGACGAAATAAACGATCAGAAACACGCGTTTGTTGAGCGGATTGGTTCTGAATGTATGGCAGAAGATATGCCGTTCTTCTTAGAAATCGTTTCTTATGATGCGAATATTGAAGATGCTAAAAGTGCTGAATACGCCAAAGTAAAACCTCATAAAGTAAATAAAGCAATGGAAGAATTCTCTAAAGATCGCTATAACGTCGATGTTCTAAAAGTAGAAGTTCCTGTAAATATGAACTATGTGGAATCTTTTGGTTCAGATGAAGTTGTTTATAGTAGAGAAGAAGCTTTAAATTACTTTAAAGAACAAGATGAAACAACAAATCTTCCTTATATTTACTTAAGTGCAGGTGTTTCAATGGACTTATTTAAAGAAACATTGAAATTCTCTAAAGAAGCTGGAACTAAATTTAATGGTGTCTTATGTGGACGTGCTACTTGGAAAGATTCAGTAGAAGAATTCGTCAAATCTGGTGATGAAGGATCACGTCAATGGTTAGGCGAAATGGGACGCAAAAATATCGAATCATTAAGTGATGTTCTAAAAGAAACAGCAACACCATGGACTGAAAAGGTGGAATTGGATGAACGCTGATACTTTAGTTAATGAAAAATATTGTTATATTACATCAAAAGAATCATCTTCAGAAGTATTTGAAGAGATTGGAAAGATTCTTTTTGAAGAAGGTTTAGTAACAGAAGAATTTTCTGAACAAATTAAAATACGGGAAAAAGATTTTCCAACAGCATTAGATATTAGTCCAATTTTTTCAGATGTGAGTGGGATTGCTATTCCACATACAGAAAGTGAGTATGTGAAAACACAAAAAGTAATTCCTATCAAATTGAATGTTCCTTTCAAAATGCGGAACATGATTGATCCTTCTAGCGAAGTAGAAGTAAACTTTATGTTTATGATTTTAAATAATGATTCATCAGGACAATCAAATATTTTAGCAAAAATTATGAGCGGTATTACAAGCTCTGATAAAAAAGTGTTAAAAGAAATCGCAGATATTAATAATAGTAATGATGTCTATAAATTTGCAAAAAAAGTATTGGAGAGTGGAGAAAATGATTAAAATTTTAGCAGCATGTGGAGCCGGAGTTAACTCAAGTCATCAAATTGCAAATGCAATTACAGAAGAAATGAAAAAAAGAGGACACAAAGATATTAAAGTGGATGCTTTAATGGTCAAAGATGTTAACTCAGAAGTGTTAGGTAAATACGATATCTATACACCAATTTCAAAAACAGATACTTATGGAGTAGATATTCCAGTTGTTGAAGCTGGTCCAATTTTATATCGTATTCCAGCAATGGCTCAACCAGTATTTGATAAAGTTGAAGCAGAAATTAAAAAATTAAAATAATAGTCTTATAAAGCAATATTTATGAATGGGGTGTAAAGATGCAAGCGGTAATAGATTTTGCGAATACGATATTCCAGCCCTTAATTGACTTAGGTGCTGGGCCTTTAATGACAATTATCCTAACCTTAATTGCTTTGTTATTTAAAGTAAAATTTACAAAAGCACTTGAAGGTGGTTTGAAATTAGGGATTGCCTTAACAGCGATTGGTGCCGTCATTGGTATTTTAACTGGAGCTTTCTCAGAAGCATTACAAGCTTTTGTTGAAAATACAGGTGTAGAATTATCAATCACTGACGTTGGTTGGGCACCATTAGCAACAATCACTTGGGGTTCACCATTAACTCTTTATTTCTTAATGGTATTAGTTATTCTTAACATTATTATGTTAGTTTTAAATAAAACGAACACATTAGATGTCGACATTTTCGACGTATGGCATTTAGCGATTACAGCAATTATTGCAAGATATTTAGGAGCTAACCTATTAGTAACAACAATTTTTGTATTAATTGTCGGTGGATTAAAAATCATTAACTCTGATTTAATGAAACCAACATTCAATGATTTACTAGGAGCACCTGCAGAAAACCCAATGACAAGTACTCATATGAACTATATGATGAATCCAATCGTTATGTTGTTCGATAGAATCATTGATAAATTATTCCCATGGTTAGATAAATATGACTTTGATGCTGCTGCATTAAATGATCGTATTGGTTTCTGGGGATCTAAATTTGCTATCGGTATTTACTTAGGTATTATTATTGGTTTATTAGGTGGACAAAGCTTAACTGAAATCTTTGAATTAGCGTTTACAGCAGCATTCTGTTTGCAGTTATTCTCAATTATTGGTTCATGGTTCATCGAATCTGTAGAACCATTGTCACAAGGAATTACAAACTTTGCTAATAAACGTTTCGAAGGTCGTCAATTTAATATTGGTCTTGACTGGCCATTTATTGCAGGTCGTGCTGAAATGTGGGCTGCTGCTAACGTATTAGCACCAATTATGTTAGTTATTGCGTTAGTCTTACCAGGAAACAAAATCTTACCTTTAGGTGGTATTATTGCGATGGGATTAACACCATCATTATTAATTATTACTCGTGGTAAAATTATGCGTATGATTGTAATTGGTATCTTTATGTTACCAGTCTTCTTATGGGCAGATACATTAATTGCTCCAGCCGTAACTGACATGGCAATCAATGTTGGTGCATTCCCAGACGGATTAGCAGCTGGATCATTAATTACTCACTCTACTCTAGAAGGACCAATTGAAAAATTTGTTGCTTATCTAGTTGGTACTGCAAATGTTGGTAATATTATGTCTATCGTTTACTTAGTATTAGCTTCAGTAGCATACTTAGGATTATTTGCTTGGTACGCAAAACAAATGAAAAAACGTAATGCAGAATACTTAGCAAAAGAACAAGAACAACAATAAAAATAGAATAATATAGAAAAAGCTTTGGATAATTACTAAGAAAGTAATTATTCAAGGCTTTTTTGTTTAAATGTAAATTTTCCTTTTGCCTAAACAGTTATTCTCGTTTAAAGTAACACTAGATAATTATAACTTTGAATATTCAGGAGGTAATTATGAGTAAATTTCCGAAAGATTTTTTATGGGGTGGCGCTGTTGCTGCTCACCAATTAGAAGGCGGTTGGCTAGAAGACGGTAAAGGACCAAGTGTAGCTGATGTGTTAACAGCAGGTGCTGCTGGACAACCTCGTGAAATTCATGACGAAGTGCGAGATGGTGTTTATTATCCGAATCATGAAGCAGTAGATTTTTATCATCACTATAAAGAAGATATCCAACTTTTCAAAGAAATGGGATTGAAAGTTTTTAGAACTTCTATTTATTGGGCACGAATTTTTCCTAATGGAGATGAAAAAGAACCAAATGAAGCTGGCTTACAATTTTATGATGATTTGTTTGATGAATTGTTAGCGAATGGAATTGAGCCAGTTATCACTTTAACGCATTTTGAGATGCCGCTTCATCTAGCGAAAACATATGGTGGATTTAAAAATCGAAAAGTCGTTGATTTCTTTGTTAAATTTGCAGAAACGGTCTTTGAACGTTATCAAGATAAAGTGAAATATTGGATGACGTTTAATGAAATCAATAACATGATGGATTATACCAATCCTATTTTCTTATGGACAAATGCAGGAGTGACTGTTGAAGACGATGAAAATCCTGAAGAAGTGATGTATACAGCAGCTCATCATTTAGTGCTAGCAAGTGCACTTGCTGTAGCTAAAGGAAAAGCCATTAATCCTGAGTTTAAAATTGGAAATATGATTTCGCATGTACCAATCTATCCTAATAATGCCAATCCAGCGAATATTATGCTATCTGAAGAAGCGATGCGATTACGTTATTTCTTCCCTGATATTCAAGTACGTGGTTATTATCCGCAATATGCGTTGAAACATTTTGAGCGAGAAGGATTCAATATTCCAATCTTAGAGGGTGATGCTGAAATTTTAGCGAATGGTACCGTGGATTATATAGGATTTAGCTACTATATGTCGAATGCGGTAGATATTGATAATCAAACGACACATGACGAAGCCAATGTACATGGGCAAGTACCTTATCAAGTTGAAAATGAGTATTTAGAAAGTAGTGATTGGGGATGGACAGTTGACCCAATGGGATTGCGAATTACTTTAAATCGATTATGGGATCGTTATCAATTACCATTGTTCATTGTTGAAAATGGCTTAGGAGCTTATGACGAAATCAGTGCTGATGGACAGATTCATGATGATTATCGTATGGATTATATGACGAAGCATATTGAACAAATGGCTATAGCCGTCAATTATGATGGCGTACAGTTAATGGGATATACTCCATGGGGAATTATTGATTTGGTTTCCTTTACTTCCGGCCAAATGTCTAAACGTTATGGCATGATTTATGTCGACCGCGATGATAAGGGACAAGGAAGTTTTAAACGGATGAAAAAAGATTCCTTTGCTTGGTATCAAAAAGTCATTGCGACAAATGGAGAAGATTTGACGTTTGAATAAATGATAAAAGGACTGATTTGATAGTCAGTCCTTTTTCATTCGTTCTCTCACAAACACCCACTCATTATCACTAGATTCACTCTCTACGAAATGATAGCCCATATCATTAAATGCTTTGACGTCTTCAATCATATAGATACGTTTTTTAGCGATCCAGTGAACAAGTTGGCCTCGTGCTTTCTTGGAAATTGTGGAATGTTTCTTACATTGGCCTTCATTTGTTTCTTCGAAGAAATGACAAGTAATAAAGGTGTCGTTAGAAGTTAAGTAAGGAGTAATGGTTTTACTAAACTCTTGGCTTGCTAGATTTAAAATTGGTTCTTGTGATTGAGAGATCACTTGATAAAAGGCATCACCCCATGCTTTATACAATCCTTTTGTTTTGAAATCTTTGCGGTATGGGCGGATACCATCACGTGGTTTCACCGGGCCGTAGAGTGCAGATAGAATATAGAGATGGTCGTCAAGAAAATTGATGTCAGATGGTTGTAAGTCTGCTTTTAAATAACGGAATTGTAAACCATTATAAAGAGATAAGGCTTCGTAGTAGTGAGTATCATCTTTAAAATCACTGGCATGACTCAATTGCTTGGCTTGATCTATTAGGATGGGTAAACGTTGACTAGAAATGGCGTCAGCTGATAATTCCTTTGCGGGTGAGATAATGATTTTCATAAGTTATCCTTTCTAGGGATATAATAGTAGAAACGATTGGATTGTAGGCAAAATAAAAACGCCCCTCCAATATATTGGAAGGACGTTAGTGGATTACCTGAGATTATTTGTCTAGTACATCAACAATGGCTTTGTTGAAGGCAGGTAAATCATCTGGTGTACGGCTAGAAACGATACGTCCTGGTTCGTCAATAACGACTTCTTCATCGAAGAAGTTACCACCAGCGTTAATAACGTCTTGAGCAACTTGTTTAACGGCTGTCATGTTACGTCCGCTTAAGATTCCTGCATTCACCATTAATTGTGGACCGTGGCAAATTGTGAAAATCCATTTACGATGAGATGCGAAGTGACGAACGAAGTCTAACATATCATCATCTTTACGTAATTTGTCAGGAGAGTAACCTCCAGGGATTAATAGCGCATCGTAGTCAGCTGGGTTTTCATTCGCAACGGCGTTTTCAATAGTTACTTCTGTACCATCTGCTTTACCAGTTGCTTTTTCGCCTGCTTCTAATCCAATAGTCACAACTTCATGTCCAGCATCTTCTAATGCTTTTTTAGGTTCAGTATATTCAGAGTCTTCAAATAAGTCGGTTAAAACTGCTGCAATTTTTAACATAATTAGCCTCCTTAAAGCTTTGTTACTTTCATCATAACGAATGATAAGAGTTAACGCAAAGAATTCGATTGGCATCAAAAGATAAAAAAACGTGTTGCGAGCAAGCAACACGTTTTTTAACGATCTTTCTTTTGGGAGGAGAAAGATGTATGAAGAAAAGTTTTATTTGGTATGGTTGTATAATAAAGGTTAAATGTGAAGAAATTATGAAGATTATGGGTGAAAATAATGATTTCCCCAAAAATTTTAGACACCACCTAATACGACACCGATTCCATAAGCTGCCATAGCTGCTAATCCTCCGACAATTAACATTTCTAAACCTGATTTGAACCAATTGCCTTTTGTGACAACTGTTTTAACGGCACCAAGAATAAACAGCGTTGTGAACGTTAAAATATTTGATGTGATAAATGAAATCGGAATTAAATCATGATTGAAATAAGCAAAAATGAAGATAAGTAATGGGAATAAGCCAAAAATAACAAAAGAGATAAATGTAATAATCGCATTAATAATTGGGTTAGATTCTTCTTCGTCATCGTTTATTAATAAGTTATCTCTCGTTTCTGCATCATAGTGACTTAATGTTTCCGCAAAATGATGGGCGTCGATGGCGCTTAAACCTTTTTCTTCTAACATTTGAGCAGACTGGTCTTCATTATATTCCGTTTCAATTTCTTGTTTATGATGTTCTGCATATTCTTTTTCTGATTTACTTGAAACATAATCTCCAACAGCCATTGAAATCCCATCACCGAGTAGATTGGCGAATCCTAAAATAATAATGACTCGCATATCGAGAGCGCCACCAGTAGCCCCCGCAACGACTGCAAAAGTTGTAATGGTGCCATCCAAACCACCATAGACTAAACTTTTAATCCCTTCACCTTTATTAAATGTCTGTTTTCTGATTTTCATCAGAATCCCTCCTCTATTATTTTAAAAGAAGACGCATCCGTGGACAGAATCGAAACTGTCTCACAGATACGTCTTATTATCGACATCTGCTGCCAAGCTTTTCACGGCTTGACCGGGCAACCTAATAATCGGTTACTTGCTCATAAGGTATTGATTTGATACTTCTATTATACGAAAGCCTTTACATCTTGTCAATAGAATGATTCCAAATAAGCAAAAAAGACAAACAAAAAGCCCTCCATAAGGAAGGCTTTTTGTACATATCTTTCATTTTTGGGAGGAGAAAGATGTATGAAGAAAAGTTTTATTTGGTATGGTTATATAGTAGTCACGAGATTTGAAGAAATTATGAATGAAATACTATAAAATAGTAAAGAAAGTATTTACTATTTATAAAAGCAAGGTGTATATAATGAAAAAAATTGATGTTGTAGGAGCTATCCTTATTAAAGATAAAAAAATTTTATGTGCTCAACGTGGTGAAGGGCATTCTTTAGCAGGTTTATGGGAGTTTCCAGGTGGAAAAATTGAAGAAAATGAAACGCCAAGAGAGGCGTTAATGAGAGAAATCAAAGAAGAATTGCAAATTGATGTATGTGTTGAGAAAGAAGCATTCAAATATGCAGAATATATTTATGATTTTGGACAAGTTTGTTTAACGACTTATTGTTGCCAGTTAATGGATGGGGATGTTCATTTAACTGAACATCAAAATATTAAATGGTTATATTCTAATGAATTGGAACAACTAGATTGGGCTCCAGCTGATATACCAACTGTAGAAAAATTGATAAAAATAAAAGATGAGGAATAAGCCATGGACAAATTAGAGACGTCATTACGTAAAGCTTTTATTGATAAAAATAATACGGGAAGTGAATTAGATCCTCAATTAGTGATTAATCAACCGGATAAGCATGAGTTTTTATTAAATCTTTTACAGGAACAATTGGAACAGTGTCAATCATTTCTTTTTTCGATCGCATTTATAACACCTGGAGGATTAAATGCGATTAAGACACAATTAGCGGATTTAAATCGTAAAGGTGTAAAAGGACGATTATTAACTTCTGATTATTTAGCTTTTAACGCGCCAGAGACCTTTCAAGAATTATTGAAAATTCCTAATTTAGATGTTCGAATATCTCCCAAATCCGGTTTTCATGCTAAAGGTTATTTATTTTATCACGAAAATTATAAATCTTTTATTATAGGTAGCTCTAATCTTACAATGACGGCATTAAAAACAAACTATGAGTGGAATGTATTTCTAACGTCGTATGACCACGGAGAAATTCTGCACCAGTTAACAGAACATATTGAAATGGAATGGCAATTAAGTACACTATTAACTAAAGAATGGATTATTCAATATGCGGAAAATTATCAACCAATTACTAGGGAAAATTTAGCTTTAGTTGCGGAAAAATCAAGTGATTCTAAAACTATTCAACCGAATAAAATGCAATCTGCAGCATTGGAACAACTAGAACAATTACGAGAGTCTGGAGAACATAGAGGAATGGTCATTTCCGCAACTGGAACAGGGAAAACCTATTTAGCAGCGTTAGATGCCAGACAATGTCATCCAGATAGATTATTATTTATTGTTCATCGTGAGCAAATCCTTCATAGTGCGTTAAAGTCTTTTCATCGAGTGATTGGTGGCCCTATTGATAATTACGGTATTTTATCAGGGAATAGTAAAGACTATGATAAAAAATATTTATTCGCAACGATTCAAACAATTTCTAAACCAGATGTGTATAAAGTTTTTAATCCTGAGGCTTTCGATTATATTTTAATTGATGAAGTTCATCGTTCAGGAACTGATTCATATTTGAGAACTATTGACTATTTTCAACCGCAATTTTTATTAGGGATGACAGCAACGCCTGAACGAACAGATAATTTTAATATTTATGAATTATTTGATAATAATGTTGCTTACGAAATTCGGCTACAGGATGCGTTAAATGAAGAATTATTATGTCCGTTTTATTATTTTGGTGTCACAGATTTTGAAAAAAATGGCGAAACGATTGACGAAACGACACAGTTACAACAATTAGTCAGTCAAGAACGTGTTGATTTTGTGTTAGAAAAAATTGCTTATTACGAAACATCTGGAGTTAAGACTAAAGGTTTAGTTTTTTGTAGTCGACGCGAAGAATGTTATGAATTAGCACGATTATTTAATGAGAGAGGTAAGAAATCTGTGGCTCTTACTGGGCAAACTTCTATGCCTGAACGAGAAGAGCAAGTAAAACGATTAGAGAATGGCGAACTAGAATATATATTCACTGTTGATATTTTTAATGAAGGGATTGATATTCCTGCTATTAATCAAGTGATTATGTTACGGAATACACAATCTACTATTGTTTTTACTCAACAATTAGGTCGTGGCTTAAGAAAGTCACCAAATAAAGAGTTTGTAACGATTATAGATTTTATTGGAAATTATTCGAATAATTATATGATTCCTATGGCTTTGATGGGTGACTATTCGAACGATTTAGATAATATTCGCCGAGGAACATTAGAAACGCAATATATTTCTGGAATCTCTGCCGTTAATATGGAGCAAATTGCCAAAAAACGTATTTTTGAAGCGATTGATCAGTTTAAGCCGGATGATATGCGACAACTAAAAGAGAAATATTTACAACTAAAAAATCGCTTAAATCGTGTCCCACTACTAGCGGATTTTAAAGCAACAGGAACGTTAGATCCAGAATTATTAGCATCTAAAAATAATAAAGGTTACTATTTCTTTTTACAGAAAATGGAGAAAGATATTCCGGTGATTTCTAAAAAGGCAGAAACTTTACTCAAGTTTATGCATTTAGAGCTTATTGGTGGGAAACGGTTAAATGAAGTTGTTCTACTAGAAAGATTATTAAGCCAAAAAGAGATATCTTTAAAAGAAATAGTTAATCTATTTAATAAAAATGGTCTCAGAGCTGATGATGAAACGGTTCATTCAACGTTGCAAGTATTGTCATTGACTTATTACGTCTCAGCTAGTGCTAAAAGATATGCTGGATGCCCATTAATTACAATAACTGATAACGGTATTTCATTATCAAATGAATTAGTAAAAGCATTAGAAGAGCCAATGTTTTATGATTTATTTATGGATAGCATTGAAACGGCTAAATTGAATGGCAAAGATTATGATCAAACTCATATGTTTACGATGTATGAAAAATATACGCGAGACGATGCGTTACAGCTCGCCAATTTTAAAGAACAAGTTCCTGGAGTAAATATTGGAGGATATAAATTAGACAAAGAGCGACATCTATTTCTTATTTTTGTTACCTTGGATAAGGGAGACGATTTTCAAGGTGCTCAAGTAAAATATGGGGACGAATTACTCAGTCAACAAGCAATGCACTGGTATTCAAAAGCCCCTCGTAATTTACAGTCGCCAGAAATCAAAATTTTAAAACATGAGGATAATTGGAACATCTTAATGTTTGTACAAAAAAGAGCTCTCGAACAAGATAAGAAATTTTATTATTTAGGTCGTGTGCAACCACAGCGTGAAACGATTACGCAGACAACCGTCATTAATAATCAAGGGAAAGGAACGTCAGTTGTTCATATGCAACTTGATTTTGAACAAACATTGCCGCTAAGTTTGTATAAGTATTTAAAAAATTAATCTTTCATCATTTTACACCAATTTCTTATCGTTTCCAGAAGCATAATAAGTGATTTTTTGATACAATAATGATGTGAGTTTAATAACAGCGAAAAGTAGGAACGCCCTACTTAATGAATGCAAGGGCTGTGACTGATGTTATAGTCCTTTTCATTTCGAAAAAATAGGAAAAAACATGTTAAAAGTCTTTAGCATGCTCTAGGAGGTTTAAGATGGGTAAGATTGTTGCGGTAGCTAACCAAAAAGGTGGCGTGGGTAAAACAACCACGACCGTTAATTTGGCAGCAGCTTTAGCGTACAATGATCAAAAAGTATTGCTAATTGATAGCGATGCGCAAGGGAATGCCACTAGTGGACTAGGCATCCCTAAAGCTGAAGTACAAGCGGATATTTATGATGTGCTGATTAATGAAGTGGCGATTGAGGAATCTATCGTTCCAACGTCACGAGAAAACTTAATGGCTGTCCCAGCGACGATTCAGCTAGCCGGTGCCGAAGTGGAATTAACGAATCTAACGCATCGTGAATCACGGATGAAAAAAGCATTACAGCCAATTGTTGATGATTACGATTATATTTTCATTGATTGTCCACCATCTCTAGGACACTTAACGATTAATGCCTTTACAGCAGCGGATTCCGTATTAATTCCCGTTCAAAGTGAATACTATGCGTTGGAAGGATTAAGTCAATTACTGAATACCATTCAATTAGTGCAAAAACACTTTAACCGTCAGTTGAAAATTGAAGGTGTCTTGATGACGATGTTCGATTCACGGACGAACTTAGGGAACGAAGTCGTTGCAGAAGTCCAAAAATACTTTGGTGAAAAAGTGTATGATAGCTTGATTCCACGGAATGTTCGGTTGTCAGAAGCGCCAAGTTATGGACAATCAATTATTGATTATGATATTAAGTCACGCGGGGCGAAAGTCTATTTGGAACTGGCAAAGGAAGTGTTAGGAAATGACGAAGGCGAAGAAGAATAGAGGCTTAGGTCGCGGAATTGATGCTTTGTTTGCGCCCAGTGAGGATATCTTTGAAGAAACGAAGGAAGTCGTTTCTGATGATCAAGCAACCATTGATGACAATCGAGTTCAAGAAGTGGCGTTAGATAAGATTCGCCCGAATCCTTATCAACCACGAACACATTTTGATGATGAAGCATTGGAAGAATTGGCGGCTTCTATTCGAGAACAAGGAGTCTTTCAACCGGTTATTCTCCGTGAATCTGCCATCAAAGGGTATGAAATTATTGCTGGCGAACGTCGCTTTAGAGCAGCAAAACGTGCTGGTTTAGAAACCATTCCCGCCATTGTTCGCGACATGTCAGATGATGCGATGGTCGAAGTGGCGATTATTGAAAATCTTCAACGAGAAGATTTATCGCCTTTAGAAGAAGCCACAGCGTACAAAAATATGATGGAACAGCTACATCTAACCCAAGATGAAGTGAGTCAACGATTAGGTAAAAGCCGGACGCATGTTGCTAATCATATTCGATTACTTGGTTTGAATGATGATGTCAAAGAACTCGTGCAAACGGGCGCGTTATCTATGGGACAAGCGCGGACTTTATTAGGATTAAAAAATAAAAAAGATCAATCACGGTTAGCGAAAAAAGTCGTTAATGAAGGAATGACGGTTCGTCACTTAGAGAAATTGATCCAAACATTAAATGAGCCCGTGCAAAAAGTGACGAAAACACCGAAACAACCGCCTAAACCTGCCTATATTCGTGAGAGTGAAGATAAGTTAATGGATCGATTTGGCACATCTGTTAAAATTAAAAACCAAGGTAAAAAAGGAAAAATTGAAATTGAGTATTTATCTGAAAATGATTTGACTCGAATTCTAGATATTTTAAATATTCGTTTGGATGATTAAGGAGGACATAATGGCTAAAGATAAAAATTATGAACTTCATGATGTCGTAGAAATGAAAAAACCACATCCGTGTGGGAATAACGCGTGGCGTGTCATTCGTATGGGTGCTGATATTCGGATTAAATGCCAAGGATGCGGCCAATCTGTATTGATGCCACGGCGTGAGTTTGAGAAAAAAATGAATACTCGTTTAGAAAAAGCAAGTGAAACTGAATAAAGAAAGAGTGAAGGATTAATATGGCATTAACAGCTGGAATTGTCGGATTACCTAACGTTGGGAAATCCACATTATTCAATGCAATTACAAAATCTACCGTTGAAGCAGCAAACTATCCGTTTGCAACTATCGACCCAAATGTTGGGGTAGTCGAAGTACCTGATGAACGTTTAGATAAATTATCTGACTTGTATCAACCGAAAAAAACGATTCCGACAACGTTTGAATTTACAGATATTGCCGGGATTGTAAAAGGTGCTAGTAAAGGTGAAGGACTAGGAAACAAATTCTTAGCGAACATTCGTGAAGTTGACGCTATTTGTCATGTGGTTCGTTGCTTCAATGATGGGAATATTACTCACGTGAGTGGTAAAATTGACCCAGCTGAAGATATTGAAACGATTAATTTAGAATTAATTTTAGCGGATTTAGAATCTGTTTCTAAACGTTATGAAAAAGTGACTAAAATGGCTAAATCAAAAGATCATGATGCCGTAGTTGAAGCAGAAGCAATGAAAAAAGTGAAAGATGCCTTAGAAGCTGGACAATCTGCACGAACTGTGGATTTAACAGAAGAAGAGTATCCATTCATTAAACAAATGTACTTATTAACGATGAAACCTGTTTTATATGTGGCAAATGTTCAAGAAGACGATGCCGCGACAGGTAATGACTATGTGGAATTAGTGCGTGACATTGCAGCTCAAGACGATGCTGAAGTTGTCGTTGTTTCCGCTAAGATTGAAGAAGAATTAGCTACGTTGGATGAAGAAGATCGCGATATGTTCTTAGAAGATTTAGGGATGGAACAATCTGGTTTAGATGTCTTGATTCAACAAGCTTATACTTTATTAGGATTAGAAACATTCTTTACAGCTGGTGAACCAGAAGTTCGTGCATGGACATTCCGTAAAGGGATGAGAGCACCACAAGCTGCAGGTGTTATTCACTCTGACTTTGAACGTGGTTTCATTCGTGCAGAGACTGTTAGCTACGATGATTTAATTGAATTAGGTAGCACACAAGCAGCCAAAGAGCACGGAAAATATCGGTCTGAAGGGAAAGACTACGTCGTGCAAGATGGCGACGTGATGTTATTCCGCTTTAACGTGTAAGTGAGGGAGAGTTATGGCAAAAAAACAACATGAACAAGTCGATATGACCGCCTCACGTGCGAATTGGGAGCGGGAGAATGCGGAATTGTATCCGCAATTAACGAATAAGAATAATGCCTTTATGCACCAACTAAATAAAGAAATGGCGCATCGAGATTTTGATGGTGAATGGTTAGAAAAAGAAAATGAGATGTTACATGAATTAGTTGCCCATCAAACAAGTGGAGTCACAGCGAAACACTTATATGGAACGCCACGTGGTTATGCAGATAAATTAGAAAATGGCGACTATGACAATGCGACGCCGCAAGAATCCGCACCATTCTGGCAATATGTCGTTGAAGGTGGCTTACTTATCGGTGGTGTCTTCGCCTTAATCAATGGGATTATTATGCTATTTGGTAATGGAACAGAAGGTGCACAATCTGCCGGTGTGATTACGATGCTACTTAACTTTGTGATCGGTGGTTTCGCTATGGCAGTGATTACGAAAAACCAACCCGATGTTAACCAACCAAAAGGGGAACGTGGAATGGGTCGGTATTTATTATCAGCTGTAGGGGTAATGGTTTTATGGATTTTCTTTATTTCGATGACACAATTGTTACCACCTGCTATTAATCCGGTCATGCCACCGTTCATTTATATTGCTCTAGGTGTGATTGCCTTAGCGGGTCGTTGGTGGTTCAAAAAAGCACATGGAATTACAGGAACACTATTTTAATAAAAGTTAAGAGATTGGAAAATAATTCCAATCTCTTTTTAACAATCACACATTCTTAAACGATAAAACCGAACATTTTAAATAAATATATAAAATTACGTTCGTTTTTAATAAAAACCGTTGACTAGTGAGTATGCAAGTGGTAAAGTTGATAAAAATATTTAAGGAGATGGCTATTGTAATGACGAATAATTGGGAAAACAAGTTTACTAAAGAAGGCTTAACATTTGATGACGTTCTTCTTGTACCACAAGCTAGTGACGTCTTACCGCATGATGTCGATTTACGTACACGGTTAGCACCAAATTTAAAATTAAATATTCCGATATTATCTGCCAGTATGGATACCGTCACTGATTCTAAAATGGCCATCGCGATGGCTCGCCAAGGTGGCTTAGGGGTTATCCATAAAAATATGACAATTGAACAACAAGCAGAAGAAGTTCGTAAAGTAAAACGTTCTGAATCTGGTGTTATTACTGATCCATTCTATCTCTTCCCAGAAAATACTATTAAAGAAGCAGATCAATTAATGGGTCAATACCATATTAGTGGGGTACCCATTGTTAAAAGTGAAGAATCTCATGAATTAGTTGGTATTATTACTAACCGTGACATTCGCTTTATTGAAGATTTTAGCCAACAAATTGGCGATGTGATGACTAAAGAAGATTTAGTGACTGCTCCAGAAGGAACGACTTTACAAGAAGCAAGTAAAATTTTACAAGAACATCGTATTGAAAAACTCTTACTTATTGATGAAGATAATCATTTAACAGGATTATTAACGTTTAAAGATATCGAACGCGTTAAAGATTATCCAAACTCAGCTAAAGACGATAAAGGGCGTTTAATCTGTGCGGCTGCTGTTGGCGTAACATCTGATACGTTTGAACGTGGGGCTGCTCTATTAGATGCTGGAGCAGATGCGATTGTTATCGATACCGCTCATGGTCACTCAGACGGCGTTCTACGTAAAATTAAAGAATTCCGTGACTCATTCCCTGATGCGACAATTATTGCAGGTAATGTGGCGACAGCAGAAGCTACTCGTGCATTGTATGATGCAGGTGTCGATGTTGTAAAAGTTGGTATCGGACCTGGTTCTATTTGTACCACTCGTGTCGTTGCTGGTGTTGGTGTTCCACAAATCACTGCCATTTATGATGCAGCTGGTGTCGCTAACGAATATGGCAAAACGATTATTGCTGATGGTGGTATTAAATATTCTGGTGATATTGTTAAAGCTTTAGCAGCTGGTGGACATGCCGTTATGCTTGGTTCTATGTTAGCTGGTACAGATGAATCACCAGGTGAATTTGAAATCTTCCAAGGTCGTCGTTTCAAAACTTACCGTGGAATGGGTAGCTTAGGCGCAATGAAAAAAGGCTCTGCTGACCGTTACTTCCAAGGTGAAGTTTCTGAATCTAATAAAATGGTGCCAGAAGGTATTGAAGGTCGTGTTGCGTACAAAGGAACAGCAACTGATACGATTTTCCAAATGATTGGTGGTTTACAAGCTGGTATGGGATATGTTGGTGCAGGTGACATTAACAGCTTACGTATGAATGCTCAATTCGTCCGTATTACAGGTGCTGGTTTAATTGAATCTCACCCACATGATATCCAAATTACGAAAGAAGCACCTAACTATTCTAAAGGTTAGATATTAACCTAAAGAGCCTGGAGACAGGCTCTTTTTTTATGTCTTCGATTGATGAATCACAATGCTTAGCGAGCGATTTAACAGTTTCTTAAACCGTTTTAAGTAGTATTTTCCTTAATCATTCGGTAAACTTTGGTAAAATAACAGATAGACAAGTTTATGATGGAGAGTGAACAGTAATGAAAATTTTAATTGCAGATGACGACAAAGAAATCGTTGAATTATTAAGTATTTACTCTGCGAATGAAGATTATGATGTGGTTAAAGCTTATGACGGAAATGAAGCTTTGGAACAATTATCTGCGAATCCTGACACTGATTTGATGATTTTAGATATTATGATGCCAGAGAAAGACGGCTTAGCTGTTGTTGAAGAGTTACGTCATCGCCAAATGAATATTCCGATTCTATTATTGAGTGCTAAATCAACGGATATGGATAAAATTTCTGGATTAACAACTGGAGCCGATGATTATGTAACAAAACCATTTAACCCATTAGAGGTCATGGCACGAGTAAAATCATTGTTACGTCGGTCACGTTCTCAAGAAGAAAATAGTAATGTGATTGAAATTGGACCGCTAGTTATCGACAAAAATTCTCACATTGTCAAAACGATTGAAGGCGAAGAAATCAAATTAACAGCGTTAGAGTTTGGTATTTTATACTTACTAGCGAGTCATCCTAACACGGTATTTAGTGCGGATGAAATTTTTGAACGTGTTTGGCAACAAGAAGCTGTGGTTTCAGCAAAAACAGTGATGGTTCATGTGAGCCATTTACGGGACAAAATTGGCGATGCCACCAACGGAGATAAAGTGATTTCAACTGTTTGGGGCGTTGGCTATAAAATTGTCTCTCCCGAATAATAGATTAAGGATTTGAGGCGAATCTTCGTGCAGAAACGTAAAGGACGCGAACGTGTCGAAGTGATTATTGAAGCCGTCGTTTGGCTAGCTATTTTGATGATTGCTTACTTCGGCTTAATGTTTTTATTTATTGTATTTTATGAAGAGTATTACCCTATTTTTATTTTAAATCATCCTGATGCGATGATGAGTGTCTTACGCTTCCAACAAACCTTCTTTGTGAGTTTCACATTGATGTATTTAGTTGGAAGTGTCGCTTTTGTCGTCTGGCGAATTTATAGACGGCGGCGGACGATTCAACTGGGCTATATTCTGGAAGAATTGCATTATATTTCGCAAGGACACTATGATCATCGTATTGAAATTGATAAGGCGAGTTCCATGGAGCCAGTGGTGAATAGTATTAACCGATTAGTGGATAGTACGGTTAAAGCTATGGAAGAGGAGCGCCGAATTGAACAATCGAAGGATGAATTGATTACGAATATGAGTCATGATATCCGAACGCCGTTAACATCAGTCATTGGTTATTTAGGATTACTACAAGGTCATCGCTATAAAAGTGAGGATCAGGCCAATCAATATGCGCAAATTGCCTATGACAAAGCATTACAGCTCCAACGAATGGTAGAGGACTTATTCGAATATACGAAAGTTCGTCAAGTGAATACCGCATTAACGATTGATAAGGTAAATGTCCCTCATATGTTGGCACAATTAGCTGTTGAATTCGAAATTGAAGCGAATGAAGTGGGGCGGTCAATTATTGTTGATGCACCTCAAAAAGATCTGTATGTCGAAATGGATAGTGAAAAGATGGTCCGTGTGTTTGCTAACTTATTAACGAATGCCTTTAAATACGGTGGATGTGGTAAATGGGTTCGTTTAACGGTTGAGCCACAACCAGAAGTCACTCGTTTTACGGTGGCGAATGATGGGAATCAAATAGATGATGATGTATTAAATAATCTCTTTCAACGATTTTATCGTGGCGATCCTTCTCGTAATCAAGGCATTAAAGGTAGCGGTTTAGGATTAGCGATTACGGAGAGTATTGTGACGCTTCATCATGGTCGTATTTGGGCGGAATCAGATGAAGAAAGTACACGTTTTATTTTTGAACTTCCCAATACTTATACAAAGGAGGGCTTATAGTTAATGATTAGCTTGTTAAAGTTTTGGGTAGCTTTTAGTCTGTTTTTAATTGGCGGACAGTTAGTTGCTCCAACGTTGGTTTTTGCTGAGGAACAGACCTCGCCTTCAGTTGAGGATTTTTCGAATCAATTATCCCTATCAGTGGATTCCGCTTTAGCGATTGATAATGAAAGTGGACAAATTCTCTATCAAAAAGATGACAATCAATTACATGGAATTGCGTCATTGACGAAATTATTAAGTTTATTTGTTGTTTATGATGCCATTCATGATGGCAAATTGTCGATGGATACGAAAGTACCAGTATCTAAAGAAGTTGAAGAATTAGCGACTTTGCCTGGCTATGCTAATGTGCCATTAAAAGAATCAAAAGATTTTTATACGGTATCTGACTTAATTGATGCGACGATTATTGGTTCAGCGAATGCCGCGATTGTAGCGTTAGCTGAGGAAATTGGTGGTAGTGAGCAAGGCTTTGTGTCACTAATGAAAGATAAACTAACGGAACTTGGTATTTCTGATTATGAAATTTATACTGCTAGTGGAATGAAGGCGCAATATTTGGTGACTGATAATGGGGATGCGAGTTCCCTAGATAAGGAAAATAAAATGCGAGCTCGAGATATTCTATTTTTGGCTAGAGAATTAGTGAAAACATATCCAGAAATCCAAGATCGTGCTCAAGTCTCTAGGAAAGAATTTCCAGTTTCTAAAGATGAAACGTATGAATTGGTGAATCACAATAAATTTCTACCAGGCTTACCTCATGAACGGTCTGATATTTATGGATTGAAAACCGGAACCGAAGAAGAAGCAGGATCATGTATTATTGTCATTACAGAAATTGCTGGACGAGAAGTCTATGCGATTACGATGGGAGCAGATTCTGACGAGGCGCGTTATGGAGAAACCAATCGATTACTTGACTACTTACAAAACCAATTAGAATGGGTAACCTTACAATCAAAAGGTGAAGCGATTACGGATGGACAAACGGCTGACATTTCCAAAGGTCAATCTGAAACGACGTCATTAGTTTATGGTGAAGATGTTGGGTTATTTGTCCCTCATAATTATGACCTGTCAAATCATATCGAAACTTCTTATTCGTCTGCTTGGCAATATAATGCAAAAGGACGTATTGTTTTAAATGCACCGTTAGATAAAGATAAAGCTGTTAATACAGTAGTAACTAGGGCTCCTTTCTATGACACCCTATTCAATGAACCGACCTTAGAAAACACGATTTATCCAACTGAAGATGTTCTAGCGATTAACCGTTTTGTTCATATTAGTCGGATTATGGCGGACATGTTTGAAGAGTGGTCAAATCGTTTGTTTGCTAGTGAGTAATAGTGTAAAGTGAAGCAAAAGGAGGTCATCATATGACAATGGAAAAAGCAACGTTTGCAGGTGGCTGTTTCTGGTGTATGGTGAAACCATTTGACGAAATGCCAGGAATTGAGTCAGTGATTTCAGGGTACACTGGTGGCCATGTCGATCATCCAACTTATCGTGAAGTGTGTTCAGAAACAACAGGACATACGGAAGCGGTGCAAATCACTTATGATTCTGATGTGATTAGTTATAATGAATTGCTAGATATTTATTGGCAACAAACAGACCCTACTGACGCAATGGGGCAATTTGCTGACCGTGGCGATTCTTATCGTCCAGAAATTTTTTATCATAATGATGAACAAAAAGTGTTAGCAGAACAATCTAAAGCTCAGTTGGAAGCCAGTGGTCGTTTTGACCAACCGATCGTGACGCAGATTACGCCAGCAAGTGACTTTTGGCCAGCTGAAGATTATCATCAATATTATTACAAGAAAAATCCAGAACATTATGCTCGTTATTCTGTTGGTTCAGGACGGAAACCATTCATTGAACGTCAATGGCAAGATTAACGCGTAACTCCTAATAGTTTTAAACTGTTAGGAGTTTTTTAGTTGTAGGAAGTGAGGGATTATGTTGAAACCCGAACTTTGCATTGAAATTCTTAATTACTCTTCGTATAATAGACTTACTTTTTGAAGGATAAATTTAGAGGAGGAACAATAAATGAGTTATTTGCAAGAGCGTATTTTATCAGATGGGGTTGCACTAAATGAAGATGTCTTAAAAGTGGATTCATTCTTGAACCATCAAATTGACCCAGTCGTGATGAATGAAGTTTCTAAAGAGTTTGTTGATTATTTTGGAGATAAAGGCATTACAAAAGTATTAACCATTGAAGCATCAGGCATTGCGCCAGCTATTTGGGTAGCTTCTGAATTACAAGTGCCAATGGTATTCGCGAAAAAAACCGAACCATCGACAATGAAATCTGAAGATCAATATACGCATGATGTTCATTCATTTACTAAAAATAAAACGAGTCGTGTTATTGTCTCTTCTAAATATTTATCTGCAGATGATCGTGTTCTCATTATTGATGACTTCTTAGCTAATGCAGAAGCTTCATTAGGATTAGTTGATATTGTCAAACAATCAGGAGCAGAAATTGCTGGGGTTGGTATTTGTATTGAAAAATCTTTCCAACCTGGACGTCAAAAATTAGAAGATGCAGGTATCGATGTGTATTCTGTCGCACGAATTAAAGAATTAGGAAAAGACAAAATTACTTTTGAAGAGGGTCATTAATCAATAATATAGTTGGTGGCAACAGTTAGTATTCAAAAGGAGCGCTTATGAAAAATTTTTCTTTTAAAGAGATGTGGCAGTGGAAAAATATTACCTTAAGTATCCAACATTTATTAGCGATGTATGCTGGGGCAGTAGTTGTTCCAATTTTAATTGCTGGAGCTTGGAAACTTAATGCAACGCAAACAGCCTATATGGTAGCAGCTGATATTGCGATTTGTGGATTAGCGACATTACTACAAGTCTATCGAGGACGTGTCATTGGTATTGGATTACCAGTCGTTTTAGCGAGTACATTTACTGGCGTTGCGCCGATGATTCAAATTGGATCAACGCACGGTCCTGGTGTTGCTTTTGGGTCACTCTTAGTTGCTGGGATTATTATGCTCTTCTTGGCACCAGCATTTGCTAAACTGAATCGCTTGTTTCCCCCATTAGTTACACGTTTAGTTGTGGCACTAATAGGGATTACTTTAATTCCTGTAGCGATTACTAACTGGGCAGGTGGCGATGGAGCGGCTGATTTTGGTAGCTTGCAAAATTTAATCGTTGGATTTATTACATTAGTCATTATTTTAATTATTTATCGATTCACTAAAGGATTTGTACAATCGATTTCGACGTTAATAGGAATGGTTACCGGAACTATATGTGCAGCATTTCTAGGGATGGTTGATTTATCTGCATTACAATCAGCCAGTTGGTTCCAACTCCCAATGCCATTTGCATTAGCGACGCCAGAAGTTGATTTTGGTAGTGTGATTACTTTAACAGTTGTTGGGATTGTGACATTTATAGAAGCTACGGGAAACTACTTTGGTTTATTAGAAGATGATGAACGTCTAAGTGAAGGGGACTTACGTCGTGGGTATCTTTCTGTTGGTCTCTCATTTATATTAGCTGGATTATTTAATACCACACCACAGACAGCCTTTTCCCAAAATTTAGGAGTTATCAAAGTTTCCGGTGTGCGTAAACGAGAAGTAATTGCGAATTTAGTGGTTATTATGTTACTGCTAGGATTTGTTCCTAAACTTGGTGTATTGGCGACGATGATTCCTAAACCTGTATTAGGAGGCGCAATGGTCTTCTTATTTGGGAATGTTCTCGCTTTCGGAATTGGAGAATTAGGTTCAATGTCCCTTAGTGATGATGATTCAATGATTATTGCGGCTTCAATTGCGGTTGGTCTAGGGGTCGCTGTTATGCCAGAAGCCTTTTCCAATTTACCAGCATGGTTAAGTTGGATCACCACTTCAGGAACAGTAGCAGGAACCATTGTGGCAGTATTATTGAATCTATTTTTTAATGGACTATCCGAAAAATCATAAAAAATTTCCAACTATCTATTTACAACACCTATAAACCATGATAATATATATCTCAGTCGTTAAGAAATGCGACTGAGATTATTTTTTATCTCAACAACTTCTAAAAATAAATTTTAAAAAGTTGTTGACATATTACGGGTTAACATGATATATTATTTAAGTCGCTTCGATGAGGCGACAACAACAAAACAAGTTGTTAAAAAA
>NZ_FWXK01000008.1:0-1540 GCF_900176325.1 Aerococcus suis
GGGTTGACGGACAAGACGGTCGCTCTATTACAGCATCTGTTGAACGTGGAGACCACAACGGTCAATCAGGAGCATGGATTATTATCCGTGATCGCGAAACTGGTCAAGAACTTGACCGTGAGTTTGTAGCGGATGGAGAAGATGGAGACTCACCAACTATCTCTACTCGTGAGACTGATAATGGATTAGAAATCACTATCATAAATCCAGATGGTTCAACTCAAACTCATATAGTACGCGATGGTCGGGACGGACAGGATGGTCAAGACGGACGTTCATTTACAATTGAACAAACACCTATTCAAGATTCTGACGGTAACCAAATTGGTGTAACAATCATTGTTCGTGATACAGATGGTAACGAGATATCTCGTGAAAATATCTTGAATGGTCAAGACGGTCAGTCTCCAAAAGTTGAAGTTAACGACAATGACGATGGTAGCTATACAATTATTGTAACCAATCCAGATGGTACAATATCTGAAACTGTTATTCGTGACGGCAAAGATGGCAAAGATGGCGAAGATGGTAAATCACATACGATTGAACAGAACCCAATTTATGATGCTAATGGCAACCAAATTGGTGTAACAATCATCGTTCGTGATGCAGATGGTAACGAGCTATCTCGTGAAAATATCTTGAACGGTAAAGATGGTCAGTCTCCACAAGTTGAGGTTAAAGATAATGGAGACGGTAGCCATACAATTATCGTAACAGCCCCAGATGGTTCTACAACTGAAACAACGATTCATGATGGTAAAGATGGAGAATCACCAAGTGCAATTGTTGTTGATAATGGTGATGGTACACATACGATCATCGTTAGAAATCCAGATGGTAGTGAAACACGTACAACTATTCAAGACGGTAAAGATGGTGAAACCCCAACTATCCGTACTGAACCAGGAGTTGACAATTTAGGTAATACTGGTATCTGGGTTATTGTAGAAGATGCAAACGGGCAAGAACAATCACGTGAATTTATTCGTGATGGTCAAGACGGGAAAACACCTTCTGTAAACGTTGAACCAGGTAAAAACTCAGCTGGTCAAGATGGTTACTGGATTATCGTTCATGATGGTGACGGTAACGAAACTTCACGAGTATTTGTTCGAGATGGTCAAGACGGTGAAACACCAAATATTCGTACTGAACCGGGAACAAATGAAAATGGTGAATCAGGACTATGGGTTATTATTTCAGACTCAACTGGTAATGAAATAAGTCGTCACTTTATTAGAGATGGTCAAGATGGATCGTCTATTAAGAAAATATATGTGAACAATGGCAAATTAGTTTTTGTTTACAATGACAGCAAAACAATTGAAGTTGAAATACCAGGAATTTGTTGTGAAAAACCAGGCAACCCAGGAGAAGAATCTCCAAGCGACCCAGGCGAAGAAACGCCAGGTGAGCCAGGCGAAGAAACACCAGACAAACCAGGTGAAGAAAACCCAGGCGAACCAGGTGAAGAAACGCCAGACAAACCGGGCGAAGAAACACCAGACAAACCAGGTGAAGAAACGCCAGACAAACC
>NZ_FWXK01000008.1:1945-37421 GCF_900176325.1 Aerococcus suis
AACCAGGTGAAGAAACACCAGACAAACCGAGCGAAGAAGCCCCACAACGTGCACAATCAGCTCAAGCTGAAAAAGCATCTGCTCTTCCAAGTACAGGAACAGCTGTTGCAGGAGCTGTTGTCGGTGTCGCTGCCGTACTTGCCGGTGGTTTGATGAACTTTGGAAAACGTCGTAAAAAATAATCTTTATCTAAAAAGATAATAGGTTGAAATCAAACGAGATACCCACTCGTTGGAAGGAGCTGCTTAGTAGGCAGCTCCTTTTTTTGTGTGTATAAAATGATTAATGATGAGTTTAGAACTTATAGGTGTAAATGTTTAAGTCTTTGGATATGGAGTTGTATAATAGAGGTATAGGCAATCCTATCAACGAAAAAGGAAAGGAAGTTTTTTTATGAGTAACGCTTTATCTCAAGATGAAAGAATTGATATTCTTTCTGATATTGTAGCGATTAAATCTGTTAATGATAATGAAATGGAAGTCGCTAACTATTTAAAAGACTTATTCGAAAAACATGGCATTGATGCTGAAATTGATGAAATTAGTGACACACGTGCCAACTTAGTTGCAACGATTGGTGAAGGAAGCCCTGTCGTTGGGATTTCTGGTCATATGGACGTTGTTTCTGAAGGGGACGTTGATGACTGGGATGAAGATCCATTCGAATTAACCGAAAAAGATGGTTATCTATACGGTCGTGGAACAGCTGACATGAAAGCCGGTTTAGCTGCCTTAGCAATTGCGATGATTGAAATTAAAGAACAAGATTTATTGGAAAAAGGAACCATTAAATTCATGGCAACTGCTGGTGAAGAAATCGAACAAGTGGGTTCTGCTCAATTGCGTGACCACGGTTATATGGATGATGTTGACGCCTTAATTATTGGTGAACCATCTGAAACGATGTTAGTGTATGCTCATAAAGGCTCTATGGACATCCGCGTGACATCTACCGGAGAATCTTCTCATAGTTCTATGCCATTACTTGGCCAAAATGCCATCCAACCATTGCTTGAATTTATCCGCAATGTGGAAGCCGATTACGAAGACATTTCTAAATCAACGACTTTTGAAAAATTAGATTTCTCAAATCTTGTCAAAGTTGGTAAAAGCATGATGGCGAAAGAAGATGTCGATATTGACGATGACGACTTCGAACGCATCATCTCTGGTTTAGTCTTAAGCAATACGATTGTAGATGGTGGTAGCCAAGTAAACTCTATCCCAGATAAAGCTGTTGCTGAATTCAATATTCGTACCGTTCCTGAATTCAATAACGATAAAGTTAAAGAATTATTTGATAAACATATGGACGCCATTAATGAAAAAGGCGGTCATTTAGAAAAAGAAGTGTACCTTGACTTAGAATCTGTCCTAACGACTGGTGAAAATGATTTAATGAAAGTCGGTTATGATGTCGCAACAGATATCTTTGGTGATGATATTATTGTGAGTCCAACGGTTGGGGTAACCGATGCTTCTAACTTATTATTAGATAAAGACGAAGACTTCCCATTCTTAATGCTTGGCCCTGGGGCAACACCTCACCAAGTCGATGAAAATGTTAAAAAAGACACTTACTTCAACTTTATTGATTTCTACACTCAATTATTAACAAACTACTTAAATAAATAATGTAGACAATATAAAAAGCAGGTCGCCCGTGTGAGGTGACCTGCTTTTTTGTTATCTATAGGAAGAGTAAGTAAACGATTGGTGTTGCTAGTAATAAGGATAGAGCAACCCGTTCGAACCAAATGATTAAGTAGTCGGTGAATTTCAATGGAATGTCTGTAGACATCATACATGGAATAGATGCTGAGAAGAAGAGAATTTCTGAAATACAGACAATCGCAATGACATATTGAACAGCGGGTGCGGCATCAACGACTAATAACGACGGTAGGAACATTTCGGCAATACTTAATGAAGCAGCTTTGGCAGCTAACATCGGTTCTGGTAAACGGAGTAGCCACGTAATCGGATAGAAAATATAACCTAAAATATCGAAAAATGGGGTATAATTCGCCACAATTAAAGCAATGACCCCGATAGACATTAACGATGGCGCAATTTTCAATGACGTCATAATCCCATCGCGCAAGTTAGGAATGATATTTTGAATCAGGCTAGGCGCTTGGTCAGAAATTTCCATGGCTTCTTTCCATGCATTTTTTAGACGATCCCCTTTGACATCTTGTTCGACTACACCTGGTTTCCCTTCGAAGTATTCTTCGGTAAATTTATTTAATGGATAGAGACGAATCGTGAGAATCGTTACTACGAAGGTTACAAATACGGTTGTCATGAAATATAAAATCCATTGATCCATTAACCCAGCTGTCTGAGCGACAATAACCATAAAGGATGCTGAAACGGTGGAGAATCCTGTCGCAATAATGGCGGATTCTTTGGCGGTATAACGTCCTTCACGATACATCCGGTTGGTTAAGATTAAGGCGACAGAATAAGACCCAATAAATGAGGTGACTGCGTCGACTGCGGAACGACCTGGGGTTTTAAAGACTGGCACCATCACGGGGCGCATAAGAACACCGATAAATTCCATTAATCCATAACTTACAATAAACGCTAAGAATAAGGTTCCCACTGGAATAATGGTAGTAACGGGAACTACGATTTTTTGGAAAATAAACGGGATCATATCATCCGCTAATAACGCGCTGGGACCGATTTGGAATAAGTAAAAGGCAAGAAATGGTAAGGCCAGAATTTGGATAATGGATAAAATCATCGTGACTTTATCTTGTTTCCAAGTGTTGCGAATAAATGGTAGGACAGTCCCGACAATAATTACGAATGACCCAAAAACAACTTCAAAATAAGGAATCTGTCGAATAAGGGTAACGACATGATCGAGGGGAATTGAACTCGTCCCGTTCATTTCTACCGGAATAAAAAACATAAAAATACCAATAAACGAGTAGAAAACGAAACGGAAAGTGTTCATCGTATGGCTCTTCTTCATAATAAACCTCCCTAAGATTTGGATTAAAAAATACTAAATTTGTATGCGGTTTCAATAATAGTTTATCATAGTTTTCACTATTTTATATGATTTAGTAGTCAAAAGAAAATGATAAATTGCAATTTTTGAAAAATCGTGTACCTTTAAGAGAGAAATAAAAACAAAAGGAGTTTATGTATGAAGAAATATTGGGGAATCGGAATGTTATTTGGTCTGTTGATGTTATTAGTGGGATGTGGTCAACAGGAACAAGAAACGCCATCAACAGAAAAGTCAGAGGAAACGACGAAAATATCTATTATGGCGAGTGGCGATATGCTATTTCATGACGGGTTGATTCAAAGTGTGCGAACAGCAGATGGGTATGATTTTAATCCATCATTTGCTGAGGTCACTCCGCTGATTCAATCGGCTGATTTAGCAATTGGAGATTTTGAAGGGGCGATTAATCCTCAGGCTGCACCTATCGGCTATCCGCAGTTTAATACGCCATCAGCAGTCGTTCCAGAGATTTCAGCGGCGGGTTATGATGTGATCACCTTAGCGCAAAATCATATTCTGGACCAAGGATTGGACAATGCGTTGTTAACGAAGCAATTATTTGAAGAGGAAGGGTTAACGACGATTGGATTAAAATCTGCAAAAGACGATCCTATAGTGATTAAGGATGTTAACGGAATTAAAGTGGCCTTACTAGCTTATACGTATGGGTTTAATGATTATGATCAAGAATTAACGGCAGATGAATATGAGACCCATTTATTGGATTTAAATCGAGAACAAATCTTTGCGGATTTAGCGACTGCAGAAGAGGAAGCCGATGTGACCGTTGTCTTGCCACATATGGGAACAGAGTATCAAACAACGCCAAATGAAGAGCAGGAAGCATTATTTCATGAGATGATTGATCACGGGGCGGATATTATCTTCGGCGGTCATCCTCATGTGCCTCAGCCAACTGAGGTCGTTGAACATGATGGTGAGCAGAAATTTATTCTTTATTCAATGGGGAATTTACTATCGAATATGACCTTGGAAAGTATGGGCGATATTTGGACGGAACGTGGGGTCGTGATGGAAGTGAACGTCGAAAAAACTGGGGACAATCCCGCTAAAATTGCGAGCATTCAACCCCATCCAACTTGGGTATACCGTGATACGCAAGCTGATGGTAGTGATATCGTTAAAACAGCTGTTGCTGAGGAATATTTACCTGGTGGCAAACGGGAGAATACCTTATCACCAGCGTTAGAGCAACGCGCTCAGACAGCTTATCATGAGGTGATGGAATTATTAGCCGTTGATAAAAATATTATGAAGGAGAAGTGATGGTATGACGAGAGATGAACGAATCCAGGCGATGAATACCTTACTGAACCAACAACGAGAGGTATTAAAGACTCTTAACGACGCGTTAGATGCATTAGAAGCTCATCGTGATGATTATGCGACGTTAATCGACTATTATTATAGCGATGACTATTTTGTGGATTTAGAAGCCGCTGATAATGGGGAGATTAGTGAGGATATTTCGCAAGAAGTGGTATCAGAAGATGCGATTTATAATGTCATGGTTCAACAACAAGAAACATCATTACGCCTATTAGAGCAAGCATTAGCAAATCTGAAACAACCATAAAAGAGGAAGAGCTTAAGCTCTTCCTCTTATTTAGTCGTTGTGATTGGTGAGTGATGATCGTGTTTATAGTAACTAACCCCACCGAAGATAGCGGCCAGTAGGATAGATGGGACAATCCATTCTAAACCTAATGAGGCAAAAGGTAAGTGTAATGTGATTTCACCAAAATGTTGGATGCTTGGGACAGCAATCATTGCGCCGAAACTCGCAAGTGCTTGTAAGAAACCAATACTTCCGGCACCAATGACAGCACCTGTATATGTGGCGTCGTAAGTGATTTTTTTATCAAAAATTGAGAATAATATTAGCGTCATCGTAATTGGATAAATAGCGGATAAGATAGGAACAGCTAAGGTGATAATTTGGTTAACCCCTACTAAGGAAATAATAAATTCCACCAATACTGCCAATAACACTAAGTTCCGATAAGAAATACGTTTGTTTAATAATCCATAGAAGTAACTAGCAAAAATAGACGTTAATCCAACGGCCGTCGTCAAGCAGGCAAGTGCCACACAGACACCAATCGCTAAACGACCAGCTGGGCCTAATAAGGCATCAATCATTTCAATAATAATAACTGTTCTATCATCGCCAGGCCCAAAGTAAGTTGACATCCGTGCCCCAGCGTACGTTAATGTTCCGTAAATCAAAGCAAGTAAGACGAAGGCTAATAATCCAACCCAAAGACCGGCTTTTTGCTGTGTTTTTTTGTCGGTATATCCACGACGGGCGAGGTCGGTAATGACAATCCCAGCCATCAATGGTGCGCCTAAAGCATCCATCGTTTGATAGCCTTCTTTAAAACCAACTGCGAACACGTGGTCAATTTGACTAGGAACTAGAGGTCCAGGGGGATTAATGATAGCAGTGATACTAACGACAGCTAAAATCAGTAATAAAATCGGTGTTAAGTACTTCCCAATCGCATCCATTACTGTACTAGGATTAATCGCGATATATGCCGTAATTCCGAAGAAAACGAGTGACGTGATCCATTGTGGACTACCTGGGAAGAACGATTGAATAAATATTTCATGAGTCGTCGCTCCTGTTCTAGGAACAGAGAATAATGGCCCGATTAATAAAATTGCAATCGCTGATAAGCCTTTCGCAAAATTCGGATGCACGCGTTGACCTAAATCGTCCGCACGGCCACCTAATGCCATAGTGACCAACACCCCTAAAATAGGGAAAAATGGATCAGATAAAATAAAGGCTGTTGCGGCTTGTAGCCAATTATCTCCGCTAACCACGCCTAAATAAGGAGGAAAAATTAAATTTCCTGCACCGAAAAAGATGGCAAATAGGGCGAACCCACAGATGATAATATCAGATGTTTTAACTTTCATAAGCATCCTACTTTCTTTGCTTTGTAAAAATATGGAACTTATCATAGCACAATTTTTCGCAGAAAAACAGAAAATTTTCAAAATTGTCACACTATTTTCAATTATGATATATTTTAAGTTTTTAATCCTTTAAAAATCATGGAATGTTCTGACGGAATGGAGCAATCGCTGATAGACAAAATGCGCTAGCCACAGTTTGAGACCTTCACCAGGAAGAAAGGGCAGGACGGTGACTTGAAAGGCTGTCAAGAACGTTACGGGATGGCCTGTTTGCCACCAAGTGTATCCCATAAAATAAAGCCAACCAATCGTTAAATTAATAGCGACACCACAAAGTAAGGATAGCCATAATTGATGGGGTCGTTGGTGGTGACAGCTACTGATTGCGACACTCATGAGAGGGAAACTCATGAGAAAGCCAAAAGATGGCGATAATAGAATTTGAAATCCGCCACTTCCTCCCGCAAAGACAGGAAAGCCAAGTAACCCGATGAAGACATAGGTGATGGTCACAATAAGCGCTTCAGTCGGACGTGTGACTAGCCCAATCATCATAATCGCGAAACTTTGTAAGGTGATAGGAATCGTCAAAATTGGAATTGTTAATTGTGCGCAAATAATCAGTAACGCTAATAAAAAAGCTAACAAAACGAATCGTTTAGTTGTCATCCTCATCACCTACTTCGCAAACTGCTCACTTCCAAAGTGAATCCGTTCATTAAAAATTTTTTCAATCGTGCCATTGCGTTTTTCAATCAGCAATTCACCATCATTTGAAATGCCACGAATGGTTCCTTGATCTTGATGTTGATTAATTTGATAGTGAACAGTTTGGTTGAGGCCTAATAAATGGTGGCGATAAGTTTCCAAATATCCTTTGTCTAACAAATGGTGATGATAGTCATAAATTTTATGGATAATTTGTGCGAGCAGTTGGTTCTGATTGAGGGAGTCTGGTAATGTCTCACCGAATAATGTGCCAGCAACCTCTTGGTGAGTAGAGTGAGAGAAATCCCCTGCTAAATTCAAACCACAGCCTAAAACCACCGCGTCTGCCGTTTGCGCTTCCATATTGACGATCGATTCACAGAGAATTCCAGCGACTTTGCGTTGATGGTAGAAGAGGTCATTAATCCATTTAATCGATAATTTATCCTCTAAATAGGGTTGTAGCGTTTCCGTCACTGCAGCTGCCGTTAACAGTGTATAAAAAGGCAATTGTGTCATATCGGAAATATTAGGCGTTAGTTTCAAAGACACATATAGTCCGTGAGTTAAATCAGATTGAAAATCACGTCCCAAACGACCTCGTCCCGCCGTTTGTTGGCTGGCTATTAGCAGTAAATCATGCGTTTGATCCGTAGCTAATCGTTTGGCTTCATTATTGGTGGAATCAATAGAGGGATACGTGTGAACCGTTAAGGGAAGATCATTTAAGAGATATTTTAAGTAGTGTGCTTCAATTTGCGTCGGTAATTGTGTCAGACGATAACCGGATTGCGGAGAAGAGTCAATCGTGTAGCCTTTTTGGCGGAGATTTTCGATAGCTTTCCAAATCGCATTTCGTGACACACCAGCTAATGCGGCTAACTTCGGTCCTGTCCATTTTTGTTCGGGTGTTTGTAATAATTGCGTGATAATCACATCTTCTAACATAAAAAGGCCTCCTTTGTTTTATTCAAAATAGCAAGTAAATAATGTTCTGTCAACTAAAAAATAATAGTTGGTTGACGATATAATTTGAAAACTGGATATTGCCGTTAAATTCGGAATTTGCTAAACTAATTAAGTTATTATATAGCCGACTTATATAATAGGTAGAAAAAGATTGGAAATGAAGAAACAATGAAAGTAAAAAGTTTATTCTCGTATTCAAAGATGTTCTCGGTAGCTTTTGCCTATGTGGGCATTCTAACAGGAGCCGGATTAGCGACAGGTAGTGAAATGTTGCAATATTTCGTCAGCTTTGGAGCTCCGGGAGTGTTAGGAGTAGTCGCGATTACGATTTTGCATATGTTATTTGCGAAGTGGATTTTAGCACTGGGATCCTATTATCAAACGGGACATCATATGGAAGCCTTACGTGCCATTGCACCGAATTGGTTAGCCCGTTTGCTGGATTGGTCGCTCGTGTTTGCATGTTTTGTGATGAGTTTCGTCTTAGTCGCTGGTGCAGGAGCCAATCTCGAACAGCAATTTGGTATCGCCCCATGGTTAGGGTCTTTAATTTGTGCAGTGGCGATTTTGGCGATTAGTTATATGGATTTTGATAAAGTGATGGCAGCGTTAGGGATGTTTACGCCGATTATTCTTGTGATGTTAGTGATTGGCTTGATACACATTCTTCTTGGACCATCCATTGATTGGTCAGCTCAATTTGCTTATGCAGCGACCGTGCCGACGACTCTAGATAATATTTATGTGTCGGTGATTAATTATTTTGCTCTCTGCTTGATGAGTGCTACATCGATGTTATTCGTTCTCGGTGGGAGCATTATTGAAATTGAAAACGCTGAAACAGGTGGCCTTATGGGGGGCTTCTTAACAGGTGTCGTTTCTGCACTTTGCTCATTTCTCATGTATGCCAAAATTGATACCATCGCGGCTACTGAAGTACCGATGTTGTCCTTTATGAATAGTATTCATCCAATTCTAGGGTTTGTGATGGCCATTGTGATTTATGGGATGATTTTTAATTCAGGGATTTCCGTCTGTTATTCGATGGCCAAACGTGCAGCTAACGGTAATCGTCGACTCTTTCATATTGTAATTGCAGTTATTGTGATTGTCGCTTATGCCTTAAGTTTTGTCGGATTTTCACAGCTAGTGGCACTCATGTATCCCGTCTTAGGCTATGTTGGCTTGCTATTATTCGTCACTATTATCGTGGCTTGGTGGCGGCATCGCCGACAAGTCCAATCAGAAAAACATTTACGGCAAGCAATCTTCCAAGCAGTGACACAGAATGACGATAGTTTTGCGGCGAAACCTCATACATCATTGCGAGAATTAATGGCCAAATCGACGTTGAGTCAACCAGCAATTGAATATTGGCAAAAATTAAGTCAAAAATAAGCGGGTAAAAGGAGCAATCTTTAGTTAAAAAATACAATATCCACATTATATTGTACAAAATACTAAAAAATTGATTTGGTACTTTTCACAAACTTTACCCCCGCTCGTTACCTTAACGAAAGTAAAAAAGACTGACAAATCAGTTTTTTTGCGCAAAGTCTATTTCCGATTAGCAGTAGATTTTTTCACATATAATCGGTAGTATAGTAATGTTGGTTATTTTCACTTTAGAAAAAATATATATGGAAGGATTTATTGTGGAGAAGAAAAAATTACATTCGTTTTCGAAGATTTTAAGTATTGCATTTGCTTACGTCGGAATTGTAACAGGAGCTGGACTAGCAACTGGACAGGAAATTGTTCAATATTTTGTTAGTTTCGGATTCGCAGGTATTTTCGGTGCGGTAGCAATTTCAATACTTTTTATGTTATTTGGTAGTTGGATTTTATCATTAGGGTCATTGTACCAGTCAGACAGTCATATGGAAGTTATCGAGGATGTTTCGTATTCTTGGGTAGCTAAAATCTTGGACTGGGCGTTAACGTTTACGTGTTTTGTTATGAGTTTCGTTATGGTCGCCGGAGCTGGTTCTAACTTAGCGCAACAATTTGGCACCCCAACATGGGTAGGATCATTAGTTTGTGCGCTAGCCATTTTAGGCGTTAGCTTCTTAGACTTTGACAAAGTGACCGCTGCTTTAGGTGTTTTCACACCAATTGTCTTAGTGATGTTATTTATCGGCTTAATCACAGTGGTTACCGGACCATCGATTGATTGGTCATCTCAATTTGGTTTAGCAGCTGAACTACCGTCATCTATTCCAAACATTGGATTATCCGTTATTAACTACTTAGCCATGTGTTTAATGACCGGAACGTCAATGTTATTCGTTCTCGGTGGTAATGTCATGGGGATTGATAATGCCGAACGTGGAGGCTACTTAGGTGGTTTCTTCGTTGGCGTGATTTCGTTAATTACAGCGATTCTCTTATATTCTAAAATTGATATTATCGGTACGGATCCGATTCCAATGTTAACGTTTATGGAAGATATTCATCCATGGGTAGGCTTAATGATGTTTATTGTCATTTTCGGAATGATTTTCAATACCGGATTCTCTGTTTGTTATTCATTAGGGAAACGGATTGCTGGAGAAGATGACAGCAAATTCAAGAAAGTCATGCCAATCATTGTGTTGGTCGCTTTTGGATTAAGTTTATTCGGTTTCCAAGAATTAGTGGCGGTGATGTACCCAATTATTGGTTATATCGGTATTGTCTTACTGATTACTGTAGCGATTGCGTTCTTCGGTAGCCGTAAAGATATTATGAAAGAAAAAGGCTTACGGGCGAGAATTTATGCTTTAATGATTAAACGCCAAGACAAAAATCAACCATGGACGAAAAAAGATAAACATAAAATGGATAAATTGGTTGATAAATCATTTAGTGATAATGATGAAATGAAAAGCGATATGAAAGAAGTCGTGGAAGAGTATCATGATTTTGATGAGGATCAAGAATGAGACTCTGAAACGCAGGAAAATAAAAGGAGTTAGGGGTTATTTGTGAACGAAACAAGATTATTTTCACTACGAAAGACTTTTAGTGTCACTTTTGCATATGTTGGAATTTTAACCGGAGCAGGCTTAGCATCTGGACAGGAAATTATCCAATACTTTATTAGTTTTGGATTGCCTGGATATATCGGTGTCGTCGCAACCGCTATTTTGTTTATGTTGTTTGGACGCTGGATTATTGCCTTAGGATCTTATTACCGGGCAGATAATCATATGGATGTTTTAAGTGAAGTGTCGCATCCCATTATTTCGAAATTATTGGATTTTGCACTTTCTTTTGCCTGTTTTGTCATGAGTTTCGTGATGATTGCCGGAGCGGGGTCTAACGTCGCTCAGCAATTTGGCGTGCCAGCTTGGGTAGGGTCATTAATTTGTGCCTTATTAATTTTGGCTGTTAGTTATATGGACTTTGATAAGGTAACTGCCGCATTAGGGGTCTTCACTCCGATGATGTTAATCGTTGTGGCGATTGGTCTGTTTGCGTTAGTCACAGGGCCAGAAGTTGATTGGAATAGTCAATTTGCCTTTGCCTCAACGGTCGAAAGTTCGTTATCTAATGTTGTGCTATCAGTGATTAACTACTTTGGTCTCTGCCTAATGATTTCAACGTCCATGTTGTTTGTATTAGGTGGTAACGTGATTGATCTTGATAGTGCGAAACACGGTGGAACACTAGGTGGTTTCTTCGCCGGCTTAATTTCTTTTATTGTTGCCACATTATTAGTGTCTAAAATTGATGTCATTGCGACAGATGACGTTCCGATGTTAACGTTCATGACAGAAATTCATCCGTTACTAGGACTATTTATGTTCGTGATTATTTTCGGAATGATTTTCAATACCGGATTCAGTGTCAGTTACGCTCTCGGGAAACGGATTGCGAATAACGACGAAAGTAAGATGAAATGGATTATGCCAATTATTGTGGCGATTTCATTCGCGTTAAGCTTCGTTGGATTTACTGAATTAATGGCAATTATGTATCCAATTCTTGGATATATCGGTATGATTCTCATCGTAACGATTATCATTGGTTGGTTAAATGATCGTAGCGACATTAAGAAAGAATCTGGTGTCCGTGCCAAAATCTTTAAACTGATGATGCGTCGTGAAGATGACAATCAAGACTTTACGCATAAACATGCGAAAGAAATGTCTAACTTATACAATGAATCCAATACGGAAAATAAAGAATTATATGATGAAATGAGCGACTTAGTCGATCAACGAACCGATTCGGATTCAACAGACGACTAAATGAAAAGGTGATTGCGCGAATGCAATCACCTTTTTTGTCGTTAGAGATAAGCTTCTAAATCTGATAATGACGTAATAAAATGTACGCGACTATAATCATCTTCGGTGAGAAAACCTTCCGTCACCATGCGTTGGAAATGGTCAGCTAAGTCGTCGTAATAGTGAACAACAGAATATAAGAAACAAGGGTTAGTGGATTGGCCGACACGTTCCCAAGAAATGGCTTCAATAATTTCTTCCATCGTTCCTGGACCTCCAGGTAAAGCCACACAAATATCACTTTTATCTAACATTTTTTGTTTACGTTCAGACATGGTTTGGACCGTAATCAATTGTGTGAGATGGTCATGAGCAATTTCACGGTCAATTAAAAATTGAGGCATGATGCCAATCGCTTCGCCACCAGCAGCTAGACAAGCATTCGCTACTTCGCCCATGAGACCGACATCACCACCGCCATAAATTAAACGATGGTTATTTTCGCCAATCCATGTACCGAGTTCCTTCGCCGCTGTTCGATAAGCAGGATTATTTCCAGGATTGGCGCCACAATATACAGCAATATTCATTTATTAAGACTCCTTTTTGGTATAATATGTGTAAAAGATATAATAGAAAGCATTGAAATTCAATAATGAGATAATTAAGATTTCGATGTCATGAGGAAACAATGTACGATTATCAACAATTTTATCAAAATTTATCTCACCCCTTCAGACGTTTAACCCATGGGGAGGCGTTAGTGAATATTTTGAATATTTTACTCACCTTACTGTATTACGCCGTTTATCCCATTCTACTAGTTATGGCGTGGTGGCAGATACATTCATGGTGGGTCGTGCTAATGTTACTGGCGGTTCCAGGTGGCAGTTTCTTAATCGTTTCTGCTTTTCGTCGGTGGTTTAATCGCCAACGTCCATATGAGAAGTGGGGCATTAATCCGCTACTAAAAGATATCGAAAGTGGAAAATCATTTCCTAGTAAACACGTGTTTTCCGCTACGATTATTAGTGTCTCTGTATGGTTTTTATTTCCTGTCCCAGGATACATTTTAATTGGGTGCGCCTTGCTACTCGCTATCATGCGTGTTATCGGTGGCGTCCATTATCCTGGCGACGTCTTAATGGGTTATCTTATCGGATTATTATTTGGTAGTTTATATTTCATATTGTTATAGGAGGAGTCAGCAATGAACAAACATTATGATCACTTATTAGATTTAACGTTAACGACCGAAATTGCCTCTGAACAGGATGGGTATTACGTCTTTAAGGATACCGTCTTTTATGGTGAAAAAGGTGGCCAACCCGCTGATACGGGGACCATTAATGGGTTGCCTGTGGTGGATTTAAAATGGGAGGGTGATACCCTTTATCATAAAGTCGATGGCGAATTGACCAATCCGATTGAAATGCAAGTGGACCAAAAAAATCGTGTCGTCAATACGGCGATTCAATCGACTTTCCACTTATTAGACGGATTTTTTAAAGATACAGCGTTAACGATGAGTGAAGTGCATGGGAATCCTGACCATACGTGGTTTGAATTAGATAGTGAAGACGTTTCAGACGACTTACTGCAAGAAGTCAATGATTATATGCAACAGGTTATCTTAGCGGACGCTCCTGTTAACTTTACGTATATGAATGGGGCAGACTATCCAGATCCTGATTATCAACAGTTTGATGAATTACGGATTGTAGAAATTGGCGATTATGATAAACAACCGTGCGGCACGCCTCACGTCGATTACACGGGTCAAATTGGAGCGTTTGCGATTTTAGGGCGTGAACGAGGTCATAAGGAAACCACTCGCGTGCGTATCGCGGTGAACCAAGGCGCAACCGATTTGTTAACGATGCAATCTCACATTCTAGAAGAAATGCAACAAGGTTTGAGTGCCACGCTTGAAACATTGCCTGATAAAGTGGCCGAAATGAAAGCAACAATGAAAATACAAAAAGATGACTTAAAAGCGATGACGCAAGCGAAACTAGCGTACGAAGCTGACGATCTCTTGGCCCAAGAAGCGCAAGTCATTGATGTTGAACCAGAAGGCAAAGGCAAATTACGACAATTGGCGAACATTTTACGTGGTAAAGCCACGACAGAACGTGCCTTTGTGATGCCAGCCGATGAAGGTTTCGAATTCGCATTGGTCTCACCAGCGGGTCATGCTCGTGACTATATGCAAGCACTTCAAGCGAAAGAAGATAGCGTCAAAGGTGGCGGCTCTCCGCAAGTTGTTACGGGACGGGTGGCACTTGCTGCTCGGTCTGAAGTGAAAGATTTGTTACAAGCCGTCTTAGCACAATAAACGTAAAAAAGGTCTGAGTATTTTAACGCTCAGGCCTTTTTAATGGTTATCGGGAACGAAGACTTCAATATGTTTCGGCAACACTTCAATTTCTAACGGTAAGTGTGGGCCAATATCGCCATCAACCACTGCCTGTTCGAACGGGCTATCACTGACGAGTTCGATGCGACATTTTTGACAGCGAATGTAGTCGATATCTGGCTCATCATTTGTTACCCCATGATTCATGACATGGCGCATTAACCGTAATTTTTCTTTGACGGAAATGCCTTGCATTCCCACTAAATTTAAATACCCATCATCAATCGTCGTTTCGGGGAAGAGGTGTTGCATTCGTAATAACGCATTTCCAATAGAACCGACAATTAAACTATATTCTCTAGTATATTCCACTCCATCAGCGGTAATCTTAAATCGAGAGGTCGAATCATTACCGAAAGCTTCTAATGCCTTGTGTGCATAAGCAAACGGACCAAGGTGTGGTTTATCGACCACATTCACTTTCTTCATCGCACCAGCGAGAATGCCTGTCACAATAGAACTGATAAAACATTGGTTATTAACGCGACCGATATCAATACGTTCGGTATGAACACGTTTGAATTGACGAATTGCGGCTTTATAATTCTTAGGAAACCCCAGCATACTCGACACATTATTGAATGTTCCTAGCGGGACAATGCCAACGGTTGGACGATAACTCTTATTGGCGATGCCATCAATTCCTTCATTGATTGTTCCATCGCCACCCACTAAGTATAGGGCATCGTAATGTTCAGCGGCACTTTGCGCAGCCCATAATTTAGCGTCTCCGCCTTGATGTGTTAAATTTAAGGTGATGCTGTCATATTGATCCATTAACACATCCATTAAATAAGATGCATGGTCTTTACCAGCCTCTTTACCAGATGCCGGATTAACAATAATCATCGCTTTTTTCACGTGCCGACCTTCTTTCTCATTTTTTCTATTATATATTTTAACGGACAGTGTTGAAATAAGCGACAAATTTTTGAAAATTTTGAAAAAACTTGAATAACCCTATGAGATAAGCGAAAATAAAGCAATAACAGAAGACGGAGAGTGAACGATGGCAAAGAAGAAACGCACCCCAACAGAAGTATTAGACGTAACGATTCAAAAAATTGATCCTAAAGGATACGGATTCGCTCGTTATGTCCATCTCCCAACAACTGGGTCACTAGGCAAACATTTGAAATTATTTATCCCTAATACCGTACCAGACGACGTCGTACGAGTCACTGTTCCGAATGCGAGAGGACGGCGGCGGGCAACGGTAGACTATGATGAATTACTCACACCGAGTCCTAAACGCAATCCCGATATTCCGATTGACCAACCTGTTCCTGGCGGTGTTCCGCTACAATTTATGGCCTATGAGGATCAGTTAGCGTATAAGGCGCAATTAGTCCATGACTACTTGGCAGAAGGAGAATTTGACACCTCAGTGATTCAACCGATTATCGGTATGACGCAGCCTTATCGTTACCGGAATAAAATAAATAATGAGAGATAAAATAAAATAAATAATGAGAGATAAAATAAAATAAATAATGAGAGATAAAATAAAAATAAAATATGAGAGATAAAATGAAAATAATTATGAGGGAGAGTGTGATGGATAAAATAAAATAGATATTAGAGATAAAATTAAATTATAGTATTTAGGAAAAGGGGAGCAAGAAATGTTTTTAGTTAAATTAGGTTTAATATTGTTGTTAGCACTTTTAGGTATTTGTATAGGTTCAGTAGCAGTATTTGCAGGAGCTAAACTAGCGTATATGCAGTTTGATTATGAGTCTTTTATTCCTATTTTTCAATACGCAGGATATATTGCTAAAATAACAGGGACTATCCTTGTATCAGTATTCGTATGTATGGTGATTCTTTATATACTGTTTATGATTTTGATTCTATTTTGGGTACTGCTTGGAGAGCTGTTTAAGTTAGTATTTTGATTTACGTTGGTTACGGGACTTCGGTTATCACATCGAAACCGTCCAACCAATCGATCAATTTCCACATACTGTGCATGTGGAGACTGTAGTATTGATGTCAAGAAAATAGAATAACAAGCTATAAAACTGTTGAAATCAATGGCTTTTAGGATTTTAGAAGAAATCTTAAAAGCCATTTTTCAATTAGAAAAACACCTTGTGGGAACATATCAATAGTAAAAATCGTAGGGGTGTGTAGACAGAATAGATATTTATAGGGAGAGTGAACAGAATAGACATATAAAATATATTAAAAAAGAGCTAGCCAAAAATAAATAGGCTAGTTCTTTTAGTTAGAAAGGAATCTGATCATCACTTGAAAAATCAAATCCTGAATTAGAATCATCAGTAAAATTTTTGTTGTAATCACTGTGGTCGCATAAGATTCCATCTATAAAAAATCTTGTTTTAGCACCACAAGTTTCGCAGTATCTGGCATTACTTGGGTTATGATGTATTTCACCAATATCATCAAAACCATTAAAATTCTGAGTATGAATTCCTTTACAATCATTATATAAGTTCATCCCAGATATTTTGCAAAACAATGCTCATCACTAAATTCTTCGTTTCCACATTTAGGACAAATTTTTACTTTCATTGTTGATTCATCAAATTATACACCATCATCATATATCATATCTACCTCACCTCTTTCCTGGTTATTTTCTTGTATATGCTCTTTCATGTCAGGACTTGAGGTTGAAATAGAGAAATAAGCATACAGCTTTGTAATAATACAGGTCTGTCTTTTGTATTGGGTTGGATGATATAAAAAATGGTGATATAATGAATTTATTGAAAATAAGATAGGGTATTTAATGTAACATTCAACTTGAAAGCTGGAAAATATGACAATAAAAAGACTTATAAGCTTGTCATCTATGAAGAGTCAGGTCAAATTCTTCCAAAAAAGATTGAGTTTGCTATAGATATTCCCTTTGCCACAGGTGAATATGATTTCTTTAGTTAATAATTATTATGTACAATCTTGTTTATCTAAATATGTAGATTTTAATATTGACACTTAAAAGCAACTTATGTTTGTATTATAAGGGGGGATAATTTGAAATTTGTAGAATATAAAGATAGTGAAGATAAGAAAAAATTATTAGAATTTTTAGAAAATGCCGAGTGGAAACCAGGTCCTTTGACAGCTCAGACTATAAAAAATGGGAATTATGAAGAAAAATTTGGGGGTGGTGGTCTTTTCTTTTATTTAGAAGATGATCTTCCACTAGCCTTTGGATCTTTGGTTATGGAGGATTATATCAAAATACCAGGACTAAAACCTTGGATTGCTATGATTTATGTCGATCCTAAATCAAGGGGGAGGAGATTATCAGAAAAGATGACCTTATTTTTAGAGAATAAGGCCAAAGAACTAGCTTATGATAAGGTTTATATTATGACACAACACAAGGGACTTTATGAAAAATATGGATATGAACTTCAAGAAATAGTATATGGTAATATTCATGGAGAAGATTATTTGTATAAAAAATCCTTATATTAATTATAGTAATAAGGTGAACTTGAATTGGTGTTCATCGCCTATTAAAGAATTTAAATTTTTTAAACAAGGACCCTTTACGAGATAAATGAACTGACCCCAAAAAGTTGGACTCAAAACCAACTTTTTGGGGTCAGTTTTTTCATGACAAAATATAGTACAGAATTTAAGATGAAAATAGTATAAGAATACTTCAATAAAGAAGGAGGATATAAATATTTAACTGATAAATATGGACTCAGTGATCATTCAGTAGTCAGAAGATGGGTTAATTCATACAAAGCACAAGGAAAGGACATCATCAAAGACATTAAATGTTCTTAATGCATTGTAAACTTGCTCTGCCTTTTCATGGCTCCATTCAGAAGATCTGCAGTAATCTAGGTCAACAACAATGTAAGAAACACGCTTAATAGTATCTAAGTCGATAATTGCTTTGTTTGTTGTATTATTAAATGAAGGGAACCTCTCAGCAACTGAAATGTAAATATTTTTTTGTTATGATATTGAAGGCTATTAAGTTCTATAAATTTAACTGTATGCTTTCTACTTTTTATCCTCATGTAGATAATTCTTTTTTCATTATTCTTTGGATAAAGAAGGTTTAGAAGTTCATCTCTAATTTCGTTATCTGACATGAGACTTGTGTCACAGCCTCTTTTACTTATTCATAACTATTGACTTGGTGCCTTAGTTATAAATTATTTTAGGAAGTCATCAGCTAGATAAGGCACACCATCTGAGTAGTCATAGAATCCTTTGCCTACTTCTACACCAGTTTCGCCTTTTTCTACTTTATCTTTAACTAATTTAACAATTTTTTGTTCTACTGGATTGTCTGAGTTACCGTATAGACGTTCAGCAATGTTAGCAACTGTACGTAAGCCAATGCGGTCCATTGTTCCAAATGGTCCAATGTCAGTCATACGTGTAATCATCCAAGTTTTGTCAACTGCTTCAATAGGGCTGATGTCATCTGCAACCAGTAGTAAAGCTGCGTAAAGAACTGGAATACTCAAGGTTGTTAGGATGTAACCAGCTTGTTCTTTTTTAAGGACAAATGGTAAGCAGTCGATGTCTCGAGCAAAGGCAACCAACTCTTTAACTAAGTCTTCACTTGTTTCAGATACTGGCATAATTTCTGCAGAGTAGTTATCCCAAATTGGTGTAGAGAAGTTCATTGCTGCAAATTTTTCTGCATGTCCAGTAGCTGGAGCTAATTCACTTGGTAGAAGTGTTGATGTTGCAGAAACTAAGATTGTCTTATAAGCTAATTCTCCACTTAAAGTCTTGAAGAAGTCAAGTTTTTCTTCTTTAACTTCTGGAATAGCTTCAATGACAAGGTCTGCATCTTTCACAGCTTCTTTTAAGTCTGTTACATAAGTGATTTCAGATACTTTACCTTCATTACCAAGTTCAGCAATGGCTTCTTTAGCTTTAGATAGAGCATCTTCACTGTGGTCGTAAAGTGTAACTGAGAATCCTTGTTTTGCAGTTTGGAAGGCTAATTGACGGCCAAAGACACCTGCACCAACAATGGCAACTTGCTTGATGCTGTGTGTATAGTCTTTATATTCCTCTGGTAAGTTAAGGAAGTCATCTTCTAAGAAGGCAGGGTTAGGATATTTGTAGAAACCTTCACCTGAAAACTTACCTAATTTACCTTCTTCAATACGACCTTCAAGGAATTCAAGTAAGTGACTTCTCCATTCAGCATCATCTTGGCTTAGTTGAATACGGGTAATATTTGCGATGGTCTCCATACCAATGGGGTCCATGACACCAAATGGGCCAACTGGGTGAGAAGAACCCGCTAACCATACTTTATCAATGGTTTCGTGGTCAGCAATTTTATTACCGAACAAGTACATTGCTGCAGTTATGAAACGGGTTAACATTGTATTTAAGATGTAACCAGGTTGTTCTTTTTCAAGTGGAAGAGCGACCATGCCAATATCTTTAGCAAATTGAAGTAAAATTTGGAAGACTTCGTCAGAAGTTTTTGATGTTTTCATAACTTCGGCAATGTTTTTAAGCCAAATTTCGTTAGCAAAGTGTAAGGCAATGAATTTTTCAGGACGGTCAGTTGCATCCATAAATGCACTTGGGAGTAATGTTGAAGTGTTTGATGCAAAAATTGTTTTCTCTGGTGCAGCTTTTGAAGCATCACCATAGAAGTCTTTTTTAATATCAATTTGTTCAACGATTGCTTCAATAAGTAAATCGGCATCGCCTAATGCTTCGTTGATGTCATCTGTATACTTAATAGAATCTGCTGTCTGCTTGATATGTTCTTCACTAAAATCTAAGTCTGCAATATATCGTGGCACAAAGTTATTAATTTTTTCTTTTGCACCATCTAGTGCATCTTGAGAAATATCATAAACTGTAACTTCAAATCCGTGTGCTGCGGTTTGAAGGGCGATCTGACTACCTAAAACGCCACCACCAGCGATAGTTACTTTCTTAATTGACATGAGCATCTCTCCTTTTAAATAATTTTAAAACCATAATAAATTAAACTACTGAGTAATTAAATAACTTTAGTACCTACCTTCACTTTATCACAATTTAAAAAATTGAAACTAGTTTATGAAGCTTTTAATAAACAAACTTTATAAAAATCATGCGCTTACAAAAAAGATATCATCCCTTTAATCGCAAGATGACCTTGAAAAATGGTCTGCTAAACAAGTAAAATATGTCAGAGATACAAGACAAGAAAGATTAGAGAAATTAGTGTGAGAAAAGATAATGAGTATCGAACAGAAGAGTTGACTGTTGAGATTGAGCGGTTCGGGACTGGGCGTTTGAGCATACGGAATATGACACCTTGTATTCCTACATGAAATATACCAATGTGGCCTCATCGTTGACGGCACAAGCCATAGGAATGACAAAAGTGAAAGCATATCCTGACGAAGATAATGGAATATCATATGCCTATGCCATTACGCGTAAAGAATGGCAGGAGCTTAAAGAAAACCATTGAAAATAAAGTAAAGGAGCTATTTTGATGAAGATTGAACATCTTGCCTTATATGTCAATGATTTAGAAGGTGCTAAGCAATTTTTTGAAACCTATTTTGGAGCTTCGGCTAATGACAGATATCATAATCAAACCACTGATTTCAAATCGTTCTCCATTTAGGGGGATCAGCGGGCGTGTTTTTAGTAATTGCGAAGTATAATCAGTGGCTTCCAATGACTTTTGAAGCGACATTCTGGTTCTTCGTCGTATTTATTTTCATCTTTTTCTTGATTTGGCAGTTTTATTTTATTTATCATCGTTATTTGGTTCATAAAATCAATCGTAAAATTTCCCAAAACTAAGTGAAAATAGGGTCATTGATAAGTGAGTAAAAAATTTGAGTAATCGTCGTATAAATAAATTCATCTTTCCCTTTGATTGTGTTGTTTCTCACATTATGCTATCTTGAAAGTATGATGATAAATACGGAGGGAAAGTATGACAGAATTAAACGAAGCGGTAAAAATTATTTTCTTTGATATTGATGGAACGCTCATTGATCAACAAGCTGAAACGATGACCGATAAAACCATTGAAGCCTTAAAACAATTGCATGCGAATGGGTATAAACTATGTGTGGCATCTGGCCGTCCGCCATTTGCGTTAAACGAACTGTACGATTTACCATTTGATGCCTTTTTAACCTTTAATGGGTCTTATTGCTTTACGCGTGATGACGTGGTTTATGAAAATGCGATTCCAAATGAGGATATTCAACAACTTGCCAAAAACGGGGAAGCCATTGACCGACCAATTGCGATTGCGACGAATGAAGCGATGCATGCGAATGGTTGGGACGAAGATTTAGCGGAATATTTCTCCTTTGGTGGGATGGCACTCGAAAAAGCTGACGATTTCGATGACGTTTCCAAACACGATGCGATTTACCAAGTGATGTCAGGTGGGCGCGAAGAGGAATACGATGCCCTATTAAAAGATATCAAAGGGGCTGAAATTACCGCTTGGTGGGACCGCGCGGTAGATATTATTCCTAAAGGTGGGGGTAAAGGCAAAGCCGTGGAAAAATTTTTAGATTATTATCAACTCGATGCGTCACAAGCGATGGCGTTTGGTGATGGAAACAATGACTTACCAATGTTTGATGCGATTACTCATGGAATTGCTATGGGTAATGGATCGGATGACTTAAAAGCTGTCGCTGAAGATGTGTGTCCTTCCGTAGCTGACGATGGTATTTATTATTACTGCCAAGAAAAAGGCTTAATCTAACGAACCCACTTTCTCTCTTCATAGAGTGCGGTAAGCAGGAAGATTGCTTTTATCTACTGACACGTTAAGATGAAGGTGAGAAAGGATGGTATGATGAAAAAAGTATTAGTCGTTGGGGCCAATGGTAAAATTGGTCGTCAAGTGGTAGATAAATTACACGAAAATAGTGATTATGACGTTTATGCTGGTTTGCGTAAAGATGATCAAATCGCTGAACGTAAAGGGAAAGGTATCCATGCGGTAAAAGTCGATTTAGAAGGTGAATTGACCGCACTAGAAGAGGCTGCTAAAGGAATGGATGCGATTGTCTTCTCTGCTGGTTCTGGTGGTAGCACTGGCGATGACAAAACGATTTTGGTTGACCTAGATGGTGCAGTGAAAATGATGTTAGCCGCTCAAAACCAAGGCGTTAAACGGTTTGTGATGGTTTCTTCAATGTTCTCTAACGTTCGTGACATTTGGTCTTACGGTCGTTACGAAAATGCCGGCGTAGGAAATCCTTACTTCGCCGCCAAACATTACGCCGACGAAGCCTTACAAGCATCAGACTTAGACTATACGATTATTCGCCCATCAACATTACAAGATGATGCCGGTACTGGCAAAATCTCATTAGCTGAACAATTTACAAATCATGATGAACGCACCATGAAAATCCCCCGCGAAGACGTCGCCGAAACCATCATTGCCGTGTTAGGTAATGACCACACAATTGGTAAAACCTTTGACTTAGATACAGGAGACACTCCAATTGCTGAGGTTGTTGAAGGGTTAGGGTAAGAAGAAAATATTAAATGATTTGGAGGAGCTGCTTAGGCAGCTCCTTTTTTGTATAATCACTCCAATAAAAACATTAATTGCATTTTGGTGAAAAAGACAGCTCTGTTAAAATAAGAAAATTTTATTTTTTTAATTTTAAAAGTAACTTTTACTACACAAAAGTTACTTTTATAGTAACAATCTGTTCTTTGCTGGAATAAATAATAAAAAAGCCAGATATATGAATAGGCAACTGAAATTTTTTAACTATAATAAAAGTAAGCTCACACGTTTTGTAAGGCGAGGGAGATGATGAATAAATATTTTATTTGGTAAAACTTATGGGGTTTTGATGAAGGCATAGGACGTCATAAAAGGAGGAAAACCATGTTTGGAAAAAATAATATAAAAATGAAAAAAGAAAAACAAGGATAAAAAAGGTATTATTATGCGATAAAAAAATTGAGTGTAGGAGTAGCCTCTGTTGCTGTTGGAGCAGGGATTTTATTTTCTAGTGATGCTGCCTTAGCTGAAGCCGCTGAATTTGACTCTGCAGCACATACTGAAGCTATTGACGTGACACCAACAGAAGCAATTGAGGAGCAGCCAGAAGTTGTCTCCAACGACCAACCCGCTGAAGGATCAGTTGTTGCTGATGAAAATCACAATGAACAACCAGCAGTAGATCAACCTGTTGAAGCACCAACAACTGAAAATGAAGAGCCAGCAGACCAACCGGCTCTTGATCCAGAATTTTCTGCAGTTGACCGTACTGAAGAAAAATCAGAAGATACGCCATCAGGTACTGAAACATCAACACCTGAAGAGGTTGCAGATTCTAATACTGAAACAGAAAATCATGATTCAGTAAGTGATCTTTCTACGGACCATTCAGTTGAAGACAGTGAAACTGTAGAAACTAACAATCAAGAAGTTCCAACTGAGAGCGTACGACGTGCTGCTGCTAATCGGGTAGTTCCTCGATCAGTCGCTAGTCGAGCAGCGACTAATGTTTCACCATATATTACGGGAAGAGACTTGAGCAATGAATCAACGATTAATATTACAAAATTTAATGTCCCTGACCAATTAGAGAAAGATGATACAGTTGAGATGTCTTTTGAAGCTCTAATTCCTAAAGGGGCACAAGAAGGGGATTATATTGTTGTTCATTATTCAGATACATTAACAGTCGATCAAATTAATCCAGATGGTCAAACTGGAAATGGAGCACCTATCATTAAAGATGGTCAAATCCTTGCTAGAATTATTGATGATCGTCCAAATCGAATGATTTATTATGTACTAGGGGATTATATTCGAAACCATCCTAATGCTTCTAATGTTTATATTAGACAAAATTACTCTCATGCTTTAAATTTCCAAATAATGCCAAATAATGGGGAATATACATTTAGTTATAAAATTGGTAATGAAACGGTTTCTGATACTGGAAATGTCGAATTTAGTCCAGTGACGACTAGAGGAACCGCTTCAGGAGTATCCGCTATTCAAGAAATTAGTGATTCTGAATATCGTCATATTATGATTGTAAATCCAAATAAAGAAACATTAAATCGTTCTTATGTAAGATATGATCAAGCAGATATTGATGGTATGACTGCTAGCAATGGGTTAAATAATGTTATCAAAATTAGCCCAGAAACGACTAATATTCGACTATTCAAGATTCCTAATGGTGCTCCAGTTCCATTAAATACCGGAGCAGTTAATCTTGATGAATTAGAAGAAATTGATGGCGATATGATTGGAACCAATGGACGTCCAATTGTTAGATGGGATAGCAATCAACAAGCGATTGTTCAATTAAGTGCTCTTCCAGACACACAAGCAACTTATGTTGTTGTTCAAGAAGGGCCTAAACCTTCAGAAACAGGCGATTATATTCTTGGAGGTGTCTTTAGAAACAACGGTAGTAATGATGAAGCTATCGGATTATTTAATGCAACTGGTAATGTAACCGGATCAGCAACTGGTGATGCAGAACAAGGAAACTATACAATTGGTAATTATGTTTGGTTTGATGAGGATAGAGATGGTATCCAAGATTCCCAATCAAAAGGTGTAGCCAATACCGTAGTTATTTTAAGAAATAGTAATAGTCAAGAAATAGCGCGAACGGTTACTGATAGTAATGGGAATTATCAGTTTACTAATTTATCCAATGGACAATATTATGTAGAGTTTGTTCCACCTGAAGGGTATTTAGTAACGACAACTAACTCAAGTGAAGATAGAGAGTTAGACTCAAGATGAAGAAGGAAATGTTCTCCGTATTGATGCGGAAGATAACGGAATTAATAATCAAGAAGGAACGTCAGATGAAACATATCGTACAGCTCAACGTCCACGCGATGGTTATCATTTAGTTGAAGTTCGTCCGGAAACTGACGGTGTGGTATTCAATACTGATGGCTCACAAGCGCAAGGTAATTTTGTTGCTGGTCAACAACAAGAAGTTACATATATTTATGAACGTGTTGAAAGAACTGTCGAAGAACCCGGATCATTCATTGAAAACCACATCTATCAAACAGTCGATGCCGACGGCAATGTGGTATCTACGGATAAAGAACTACGTGGACAAAATGAATAAGACGGCACACCAGATGAACAATACACGACTCAAGAACGCCCAGAAGAGGGTTATGAATTAGTCGAAGTATCAACAACTGAAGAAAACCCAGCAACGTACAACGAAGATGGTAGTGAAGCGCAAGGAAACTTCATCTCAGGTGTTCGCCAAGAAGTGACATATGTTTACCAACGGACAGAAGAAACGCCGGACAAACCAGGTGAAGAAACACCGGATAAACCAGGCGAAGAAACACCGGATAAACCAGGCGAAGAAACACTGGACAAACCAGGTGAAGAAACACCAGACAAACCAGGTGAAGAAACACCAGACGAACCAGGTGAAGAAAACCCAGATGAACCGGGTGAAGAAACACCAGACGAACCAGGTGAAGAAAACCCAGATGAACCGGGTGAAGAAACACCAGATAAACCGGGTGAAGAAACACCAGACAAACCGGGTGAAGAAACACCAGACAAACCAGGTGAAGAAACGCCAGGCGAACCAGGTGAAGAAACACCGGATAAACCAGGCGAAGAAACACCGGACAAACCAGGTGAAGAAACACCAGACAAACCGGGTGAAGAAACACCAGATAAACCAGGTGAAGAAACACCAGACAAACCGAGCGAAGAAGCCCCACAACGTGCACAATCAGCTCAAGCTGAAAAAGCATCTGCTCTTCCAAGTACAGGAACAGCTGTTGCAGGAGCTGTTGTCGGTGTCGCTGCCGTACTTGCCGGTGGTTTGATGAACTTTGGAAAACGTCGTAAAAAATAATCTTTATCTAAAAAAGATAATAGGTTGAAATTAAACGAGATACCCACTCGTTGGAAGGAGCTGCTCAGGCAGCTCCTTTTTATTTATAAAAAATGATATCGATTACAATTTAAAAGGTATCACGCAAATATGAAAAGTCATGCTATACTATTTGAGGATTGTTAATCGGTGCACATGAGGCACGAGCGAATGCAATAAGTTAAAGGAGGGAATATGTTACTAGCGGGTTATTATTTGATACTCAATGTTGTGGCTTACGGCTTATTTTTTATTGATAAGCAGAAAGCGATTCATCACCAATACCGTATCCCTAATCGCGTACTGATTGGGATTATTTTGTTAGGTGGTGTGGTTGGAGCAGGTTTGGCGATGAAACAATTTCATCATAAAACTCAGCAGCCAGCGTATAAAGTCGCGTTAGCAGCGGCTACAGTCATCCATGGTGGAAATTTAGTCACGTGGTTCAATCAATAGCTACAGAAAGTATTGGTTATTTTAGAAAAGGTAACCAATAGTTTATGAAAGCTGTTTCATAACTTTTGGATTTATGGTAAACTAATAGAAAATATTTGGAGAGGTGTTGTATGAAGATAATCAGTCAATTATTTTGGATATTGTTATGTTCTGCTATTGGAGAGGTGTTGTCAGTTCTTATTGCACCAATCTTCCCAATTCCAGGTAGTGTTTTAGGAATGATGTTAATGTTCTGTGCCCTTCATTTCAATATTTTGCCACTTGAGAAAGTCTATGATGTGGCGTCATGGATTACTGCAAACATGGCGTTATTTTTTGTGCCTGCCGGAGTAGCGGTAATGGAACAATTTGGCGTGTTAAAAGACGTTTGGTGGCAATTAATTTTGATCATTGTGGTGACAACGATTGGTATGATGACCTTCGTTGGCCGTTTTGTTCAATTCCTAATGAAGAAATTTAGTAAACGTAAAGGGGAGGAGGTATAAGATGTACGAAGAAATTATTGAATCACCCGTACTATGGATTGTTGTTACAGTAGGGTTGTATCTATTTGCTGCGCAATTGAAAAAACGCTGGCCTCGTAACCCATTATTTGTTCCGCTATTATTTGCCATTGTTGGTGTGATTATTATTCTAATGGTGTTAGATATTCCGTTAGCGACGTATTCTACGGGTGGCGATTTCCTACGCTTCTTTATTACCCCAGCGACGGTTTGTTTAGGGGTTAAATTAGAGAAAAACTTCGATTACTTAGCACGCAATTATAAGGCCATTTTAATTGGAATTTTCTCAGGTGTGATTTTCCATACGACGTTAATTTATATTTTCTCATTGATTTTTGGTTTTGGTCCAGAAATGATTGGAACCTTGATTCCAAAAACCAGCACGACTGCCATTGCCCTAGGTGTTTCTGAATCACTAGGTGGTATTGTTCCGATGACAGTGGCATTGGTTATCTTTACTGGTATTTTAGGTGCAGTTCTTGGTGAACATGTTTTCCGTATTTTTGGTATCAATGATCCGGTTGCGCAAGGGATTGCGATGGGAACGTCTTCTCATGCGATGGGAACGACGGTCGCGATTCAACAGGGTGATGTGCAAGGGGCAATGTCTGGTCTAGCTGAAGTGATGACTGGAGTAACGATTGTTGCGATTGCACCATTGACATTAATGCTAACTGAAATGTTAGTCGGTTAGTCGAATATTATTAATATGACACGAGTGTTGCTTAGGTAACACTCGTTTTTTGTAGTACACTATTAGTAATTAAATGATTGGAGGGATTCTGATGTTATCCGTATTGCGAATGAATGATTATCAGACGAATGAATGGAGTGGGGGAGAAACCACACAACTCTATATTTATCCTGAGATAGCCAACTTAGCTGATCGTGATTTTACTGTACGTATTTCGAGTGCGACGGTGAATTTAGAGGAGTCTGAGTTTAGCGATTTTTCTGGCTATCAACGGTTTTTACAAGTATTAGAAGGCAATATTGATTTAGAACATGAAGGGATTGCGAGTAAACATTTACCACAATTTGACTATGATTATTTCTCTGGTGATATCCCGACGACTTCTAAAGGGCGGTGTCGTGACTTTAATGTGATTTATACGCCAGATGTCCAAGTCACCAATTGCTTATTATCTGACGGCGAAGCGATGGATTTAAAAGCAACTGCAACGTATTTCTTTATGAATCCTCAACCATCAGCAGTGACAGTTGAAGTGGGGACTGAGCGGATAACATTAGGTCATTTAGAAAGTATTATTGTTGCTGATGAAGCAGCGACTCTACATGTTAGCGATGGGGAACCATTAGTTGGTGTCACGATGAGAATGCCTAAGGAGAGAGCGTAGTGTTACCTGAACCACAAAAACTCACGCTTTTTCCTCATGAGGATGAGAAAAAATGGGTGGCTGAAATTACAGGTGATGATCCCACGTTTAAGTTGAAGCGGACGTTTCTACCTGAGATTGCGTCTAATACGTATGATATTTATGATGGGTATTACCAAATTCACGGCATTCATCCAGGAATTACGCCATTTACGAAGGAATATTGTGTGGTTGAGCAAGGACATATGCAACGGCATTTAACATTCCCACAAGTTCTCAGACAAGTTGAAGCGATTAAAGCGAAAGAACCAGAACGAGTTGAGCGGATTAAAGCGCAATTGATTCAGCAATTCGATGACATTGATGCGGCGGTTGATCATGAATTGGTGCATGAAGATCTCTTATTTCAAAAAGAGCAGTTAGATATGATGGATGATTTTGATCAACTGGCTCAAGCCTATCAACAATTACTTCGTCAGAAAAAAACGATGATTCAACGTTATCGTGACCAAGTGGCGACTTTACCAGATGATTATCAAGGAGATATAGGATGACAGACGATTTACTTTCAGCAAAAGAAACAGAAAATCTTGTTCGAGCGATGATTCATTTATATCCGCAATCAGACTCCGATTTGCACTATCGTAATCACTTTGAATTAGTATGTGCGGTTATGTTAAGCGCCCAGACAACGGATATCGCAGTTAATAAAGTGACTCCAGCCTTATTTGCGGCTTTTCCAACGCCTGAAGCGATGATGGCGGCTGATATAACAGAAATTGAAGATAAGATTAAGACGATTGGATTATACCGTAATAAAGCCAAATTCTTACGAGGAGCGGCCACAAAACTCGTCGAAGACTACCATAGTGAGGTGCCGCATACGCAAACCGAATTGATGACCTTACCAGGTGTTGGCCGTAAGACGGCGAATGTCGTGTTAAGTGTGGGCTTTGATCAACCCACCTTTCCTGTCGATACCCATATTTCGCGAGTGACGCAAAAATTTAATATGGTACCAGAAGGGGCAACGCCTAATCAAATTGAAAAAATAATGAAAGAGAAGTTACCGAAAGAATTATGGAGTCAAGCCCATTTATCGGTTTTACATTTTGGACGGTATCAATGCATCGCAAGAAAACATAATCATGAAGGATGCATCCATCGTTTGGAAGTCGCTAAACAAGAATTAGGACTAAATAACGACGAAAATCAAAAGTAAGCGAATACAAAGTATAATAAATTCTTAACCGACCTATTCCCTCGGGGGCCAGTTTTTGGTATAATGATAATGTTTTTCCGAAATAGAATGTCTGAGTCTATTTCGATAACTATATTAAATTGGCCAAAGCGGTCAGCATAGGAGGTTTGGTTTATGGCAAAAGCTAAAACAAAAGCAGAAATCCGGAAAGAAGCTGGGAAGAACCCCGTTTTCGGATATCTACAAAAATTAGGTCAACAGTTTATGTTGCCTATCTCAATTTTACCGGTAGCAGGGATTTTACTTGGAGTGGGATCATCCTTCACGAATCCAGCTGTTATCGAAATGTATAACTTGCAAGGTATCTTAAATGATGGGACATTTTTATATGGTGTTTTATCTATTTTAGCAGATGCCGGAGACATTATTTTCTCACATTTAGGCTTACTATTTGGTATTTCAGTTGCCTTTGGTATGGCTAAAAGTGAACAAGGGACAGCGGCATTATCTGCAATTATTGGTTATTTCGTTATGTACGCAACCCTAACAAGTACGATTAACAACTTCCGTGATGTGGAAGCGTTAAGTGAGATTCAAGGATTAATTACCCCATACTTAGGGTTTGATCAAACGATGAACTTAGGGGTATTAGGTGGTATCTTACTAGGTATTATTGTGTCTATTTTACACAATAAATATTATCAAATTGACTTACCTGAAGCCTTATCATTCTTTGGTGGGACTCACTTTATTCCAATCGTTTCTTCATTAGCAGCGATTGTAATGGGTATCGTGATGGCATTTGTATGGCCATTAATTTCTGCAGCCTTTTCTTCACTAGGTGGATTAATCGCTGGTATGGGAATTTTTGGTATTTTCTTATATGCTTACATTTATCGTGCGTTAATTCCATTAGGATTACACCACGTTTTCTATCTTCCATTCTGGCAAACAGCCATTGGGGGAACAGCAGTTGTTAATGGTGAAACAGTTGTTGGGGCACAAAATATTGTGTTTGCTCAATTAGCTGCTGGTGTGCCAATTGATGCGCATGCCGCTGCTCACTTTGCTTACATGTTCCCGGTTATGTTATTTGGGATTCCCGCTGCTTGTACAGCGTTATATCGTAAAGCGCATCCTGAACGTAAAGATGATGCTAAAGGGTTCTATATTTCTTCTGGATTAACAAGTTTTATGACAGGGATTACAGAACCGATTGAATTTGCGTTCGTCTTTGCTTCTCCAGGATTATACTACGGTTTACACTGTGTCATGTATGGTATTTCAGCCATATTAGTTTACTTATTCGGTGCTGGAGTTGGCCTAACCTTCTCTGGTGGTGTTATTGACTTTATTCTTTATGGTATTCTACCAGGTAACCCAATTACTAGCTGGATTCCAGTCTTATTACTTGGTTTAGTTTACGCCGTATTATATTATCTACTATTTACATGGGGCGTTGACAAATTTGACTGGAAAGTTCCAGGACGCGAAGAAGCCGTTGACGAAGAAGCTGTTTTCTCAGACGCATCATATGATGACTTAACAGAAAAAGAACAACGTGCTTACCGTATTGTTTCTGGATTAGGTGGTACGGATAACTTAGACACATTATCTAACTGTGCAACTCGTTTACGTGTCACTGTAAAAGATGGCGAATTAGTGGATGAAGCGTTATTGAAATCAACGGGTTCAGCTGCGACGGTTGTAAATGGTTCAAATGTTCAAGTGGTTTATGGACCAAGTGTTGGGAATGTTAAAACGTCAGTTGACGGTTTAATTAATGAAGGTAAAGCTCCTAAACACGGTCTAGATAAATCAGAAGCTGCTGAGATTCAAGCAGATGAAGCAGAAACGACAACAGATGCGCAAAATAGTGATGATGTGAGTGATGATTCACAATTAGTTGAAATTTATGCACCAGCTCGTGGACAAGTGATTCCATTATCTGCGGTTAATGATGCCGTATTTAGTGAAGGTTTAATGGGTGAAGGTTTTGCTGTTCATCCTGAAGGGCATGAAGTCGTTTCACCTTTAGCTGGTGAAGTGATGATGGTTATGGATTCTAAACATGCGCTTGGTATTCGCACAGAAGAAGGTTTAGAAATCTTAGTTCATATGGGAATTGATACCGTTGAATTAAATGGTGAAGGTTTCGATGTGAAAGTTAGCCAAGGCGATAAAATTGCTGTTGGTGACCCAATTGCTGATATGGATATTGACTTCATTCAGAAAAAAGGAAAAGCAACAGATATTGTCGTTGTTGTAACCAACACTGGTGACGTCGTTGATAAAGTAATGATCGAAGGCGGCCAAGATGCTAACTTAGGTGACAAGATTGGAGACATCGCAGTGAAATAACAGGGTGTGAGCATTTGCGGTCAGCTCCTTGATTTTGGAAGAAAATAACGGATTTCGTTCTTTGAAATTCCGTATTTTCTGAAAAATCCATAGGAGCTGCAAATGTGAACCCAACTAAACAGGGTGTGAGAAAAAGCGGTTAGCCATGGAGCGTTGGACCAAAACCAGAGATTTCTGTTAAGAAATTGGAGGATTTTGGGAAACGCACGCCATGGCTGCTTTTTCGAACCCGACTAGAAAAGGATGCGATAAAGCATGTTTAACCACGGTCGTTGGACCTAAAAGCGACGCCTCTCTGCAAGAGAGAAGGAGCTCTTTAGGGAAACGCTGCCGTGGTTGTGCTTTAGAGCTCGACTACACAGGGTGTGAAGAAACGCGCTCTGATTCGAACAACTAGAAGGAAAATCACAAGTTTCGCTTTTTGAAACGCGTGATTTTTCTGAAGAGGCTTCGAATCAGCGTTTCTGAACCCAACTAGGTGTGAGCATTTGCGCCTTAACTCATATATTACCAAATAAAAAAGCGCCAGCTGATTCAGCTGGCGCTTTTAGTGTCTATAGGCTAAAGTCTAAGTCAGGACCGACTGGGACAATGCCATTAGGATTAATGGTTTTATGGCTATAGTAATAATGTTGTTGAATATGATCGAAGTTCACGGTTTCTTTAATCCCAGGAATGTGATAGATTCGGCGGGTATATTCCCAAAGATTTGGATAGTCGACTAATTGGCGAATGTTACATTTGAAATGACCAAAATACACTTTGTCAAAGCGAACTAAAGTGGTAAATAGGCGAATATCAGCTTCAGTGAATTGGTCATTAACGAGATAATTGTGATGTTCAAGATGCGTTTCTAATTTATCTAAAGCATCGAAGACATGGTGGACTTCTTTTTCATAAACCGATTGTTCGGTAGCGAACCCAGTTTTATACACACCGTTATTAATATTGGGATAGACGAAATCATTCATTTTATCGATTTCTGAGCGCAACTCTTCTGGATAGTAGTCGCCTTCTTTAGCACCTAAATCGTCAAATGCACGAGTTAGCATGCGAATAATATCGGATGACTCGTTATTCACAATGGTGTCTTGTTTCAAATCATATAAAACAGGGACAGTGACACGGCCTGAATAATTTGAATCAACATGGGTGTAGATTTCATACATATAGTCCGCATTAATAACAGGATCCTTAATGACACCTGGGTAATCATGGAACGTCCAACCATGTTCCAACATATGAGGGTGGACGATTGAAATCGAAATCATATCTTCTAGTCCCTTTAAGGTTCGCATCATTAGTACGCGACTCGCCCAAGGACAGGCGTAGGAAATATAGAGATGGTAGCGACCAGGTTCTGCTTTAAAGCCTCCGTCTCCAGTGGGACCAGGTTGGCCATCTTTCGTAATCCAATGTCTGAACTGTGACTCTTGGCGGACAAAATGGCCACCTGTACTTTCGGTGTCGTACCATTGATCGTGCCATTCCCCATTAACTAGTAATCCCATAAATAATCTCCTTTCAAAAAGTAAGTGATAAATGCAAGCTAAATATAGCAGGTTTCAAAGGAGAGAACAACTAAATACCCCTAGCTGATAAATACGATAACCGTTATAATGAGAGAAAAGTATGTATAATGTTAGTAATTATAGATTAAATGACATTTGAAATAAGTGAAAGGAATGGATAATATGTTTAAGCCGCACGGTCTTTTGGCACGAACGCTAGGAGTTGTTAAATTATTAGGCTGGCTCATTTTATATATGGTAGCGATAACGATTGTACAAGTATACTTATTGCATCCTAATGGTGATCATCCATTAGTGTTATTAGGTTTCTTATTATTGTTAATTGGTGTGACGGCATTTTTTTATTGGCGATTCAAAAAATCATATCCGACGCAGGCGCAACGGTTACGTCTGTCTGATATTATTAGTGATATCGGTATTTTTATCGCATTACTAGTTGTCAAAGGGATTTTCGGTATGTTGATCGAATGGTTATATAGTGAAAATACGACGGCAAATGATGCCGCAATACAAATGTTATTAGGAGAAGAACCTCATTTAGCGGTTATTGCGGTTTTCTTATTTATGACGGCAGTCACAGCACCATTTGTTGAAGAAGTTATTTTTAGAGGCTATTTAACGACTTACTTATTTCCTAAACAATCACTTATTTTGCCGATGATTCTGTCAGGAGCGGTTTTTTCCTTTATGCATCTATCCGGAAATATTGTCTCTTTCTTCCTATATATGACAATGGGTATGATGTTATATCTCGCGTATTATCGTAAACATAATATTCATGATGCTATCTTTGTTCATCTGTTAAATAATCTGCCGGCAGCGATTTTTATGGTGATGCAGTTACTGTAACTGAGATAATGTTACAGAAATGTTACAAAATGTTAGTTTATTTTGCAAAGTTTAAAGAAAAGTTTAAGAAAGTCTATAAACTCTCTTAGGATTAGAAAAGGTTGATATATTAACATCTCTACGCTCGTCTGATAAGCAGGCGAGCGTTTTTTATTAAAAAAATCAGTAAAAAAGTAAAGGAAAACTGATAATTGTTGTAAGAAAAAGTAAAGTTTTTGTAATCTATCTGTTACCACAAGGGGTAAATATTTTGAGTATAATGTGGGAGTAAATTATTCAGGGGGTAAATATAATTATGAATAAATCGATTAAGACAATGATTGGTGCGTCATTCGCAACCACAGCTGCCGTAGTTGCATTTGCACCTCAAGTATCAGCAGAAGAAACGTACACTATTGAGTCAGGCGATACATTATTTTCTTTATCTCGCGAATTTGATACGACAATTGATGAGTTAATTCAATTAAATCATATTGAAGATGCTAACTTAATTATCGCTGGCGAACATTTAACATTACCAGGCGCTAAAACAGTTGAAAATAACGCTGAAGATGGTGTGTATACTGTTGTTTCTGGTGATACATTAAATAAAATTGCTGCACAATTTAATACAACAGCTCAACATATCCGTGATTTAAATGGTATCACAGGTGATTTGATTTTAGTTGGTCAACAATTAAAAGTTGCTGGTGAAGTTGAACAAGCAACCGTAACTGAAGAAACTGTTGGACAACAAGTTGAAACACCTGTCGTAGCTGAAGAAGCAGCACCAGTAGTTGAAGAAACAGTAGAAGCACCTGTTCAACAAGCACCTGTTTCTCAAGAGCCAGTTGTTCAAGAAGTTCAACCACAAGTTGATCAACAAGCAGCTGTTCAAGCACAAGTAGAAGCAGCACAAGCCGAAGCTGAAGCACGTGCAGCTGAAGCGGCTCAACAACAAGCAGCTGTTCAAGCACAAGTAGAAGCAGCACAAGCCGAAGCAGCCGCTCAAGCAGAAGCAGAACAACAAGCCGAAGCTGAAGCAGCAGCTCAAGCGGAAGCAGAACAACAAGCCCAAGCCGAAGCTGAAGCAGCCGCCCAAGC
>NZ_FWXK01000008.1:37576-41331 GCF_900176325.1 Aerococcus suis
GCCCAAGCAGAAGCAGAACAACAAGCGCAAGCCGAAGCCGAAGCAGCAGCCCAAGAGGAAGCACAACAACCAAGTGCTTCTGCATCATCAGTTTTAGAATATGCTGAACAATTTATTGGTACGCCTTATGTATGGGGTGGCAAAACTCCTAGTGGTTTTGACTGTTCAGGATTTGTTCAATACGTTTACCAACAAACAACAGGCGCTGATGTTGGTTCATGGACAGTTGCTCAAGAATCTGCTGGCCCAACAATTTCAGTATCACAAGCTCAACCTGGAGACTTATTATTCTGGGGTGATCAAGGAAGCTCATACCACGTAGCAATTTACGCAGGTAATGGTAGCTACATCCATGCATCAAACCCTGGTACACCTTTAGGTTACGCATCAATTAGCCCATACTTCCAACCATCATTTGCAGTAAGTATGGCAGCATACAGATAAAAATAACAACAAAAAGATTGAGCGTTTTTTACCCCCGCTCGGTCTTTTTTTGTGTTTTGTGATAGCGTTGGCAAACTATAGGAAAAGCTGTATAATAGGAAGATGAACAGTGGGTGTAATGTATCATCTACTGAATAAAGGTGAAGAAAGAACGCCTTTGTCTGCTAATTTTAAATTAGTGATTATGTATAAAGGAGACCCTTCCTATGAAAAAAGTTTTAATCGTAGACGATGAAAAACCGATTTCGGATATTATTTCATTTAGTTTAAAAAAAGAAGGTTATGAGATTGCCGTAGCTTATGACGGCGAAGCCGCGCTTGAACAATTTGAATCAGAACATCCTGATTTAATTATTTTAGATTTGATGTTACCTAAAATTGACGGGTTAGAAGTTTGCCGACAAATTCGGAAAACCAGTCAAGTACCTATTATTATGTTGACAGCCAAAGATAGTGAAATTGATAAAGTATTGGGATTAGAATTAGGGGCTGATGATTATGTGACGAAGCCATTTTCTAATCGTGAATTAACGGCTCGTGTTAAAGCCAATTTAAGAAGAAATGTCGTTGAACAAGTGCCAGAAGAGGAAGAAGAGGAACCGGCAGAGATTGTTATCGGTGACTTAGTAATCCACGAAGATGCCTTTATGGCTTCCAAAAATGGTGTTGAAATTGATTTAACTCATCGTGAATTTGAATTACTACACTATTTAGCGAAACATAGCGGCCAAGTGATGACCCGAGAACATTTATTACAAACAGTTTGGGGTTATGATTATTTTGGTGATGTTCGAACAGTTGATGTGACTGTTAGACGTTTACGTGAAAAAATAGAAGAAACTCCTAGTCATCCGAATATTTTAATGACGAGACGTGGGGTAGGATATTTTGTTAAAAAACCGAATCAGGAGTCATAATGGAGAAGCGAACAACTAAAGTTCATATTCCTTTTTTTCGGTCGATTCATTTTAAAATTCCATTAGTATTTATTTTGCTCTTATTAATTTCTTTACAATTAGTAGGAGCATATTTTATACGTCAATTAGAGTCTGAAATGTTAGTCTCATTTGATGATCGGATTGCGACTCAGACTCATTTTTTGGAAGATAATGTTCGCGGAATTTTACAAAATGATTCGCTTGAACAATCGGAGAAGAACGATCAATTAAATGAAGTATTAAAACAATTTAATAACTCAGAGATTATAGAAACGCAGGTAATTGATGATAATGCGTTTCTTTTAGCGACGAGTAATCCAACCAATCGTGGACTAATTGGCCAACGTTCCACGGATAAAGATGTGGAACAGACGATTTTTACAGCCTTACAAACGGAATCAGAAGGGTATAATTCAGAGAAAAGTTTACGGATGAAAAAATATGTTTTCCCCGTGTTCTCAGGAGATAATTCGGGTTCTGTTATCGGGGTTATTAACTTACGCGTCACCTTAGAATCGGTTTACGCTCAAGTTCAACGAATCGCCATTATTTATATTACATCATCTATCGTATCGTTAATTTTTGCGATATTCTTAGCTTTCTTTATTTCACGTGGAATTACGCAACCATTGCAAGCGATGAAAGACCAAGCCGATCAAATTTCAGAAGGGGATTATTCTGGGCAAGTCAAAATTTATTCTGAAGATGAAATTGGCCAGTTAGGTAATGCGATTAATTACCTATCTGTTCGTGTTCGTGATGCTCAAGAGTTGACGGAAGCGGAACGGCAACGACTAGATTCCATTTTGAAACATATGACCGATGGCGTTATTGCGACAGATCGTCGTGGTAAAGTCATGATTATTAATGATGCGGCGCTAATGTTTATCAATGCGGTGCGAGAAGATATTATTGGCGAATCGATTATTGATGTCCTTAAATTGAACGGCCGTTATTCGTTTAGAGGATTATTTGATGAACAAGAATCGATTGTGATGGACTTCTCAACTGAAGAACAAGAATCCCTTATTAAAGGGGAATATTCTGTCATCCAACGTGATTCTGGTTTTATTAGCGGATTAGTTTGGGTGTTAACAGATATTACAGAGCATGAGAAAATTGAACGTGATCGCCGACAATTTGTTTCCAATGTTTCTCATGAGCTACGGACACCGTTAACTTCGGTCAAAAGTTATTCAGAAGCGTTATCTGATGGAGCTATTGAAGATAAAGAGATTGCGGATGAATTTCTAACCGTGATTCAAACCGAAACAGATCGTATGATTCGAATGATTAATGATCTCTTACGGTTATCACGGATGGATTCAGGTCGTGAAGATGTGTTACCTGAATTGACATTGTTTAGACAATTTGTTGATTATACATTAGATCGTTTCGATATGATGATGACCAAAGATGATGACATGCATATCGAAATTAAACGTGAATTAACAGATGAAGCGATTTTAGTGGAAATTGACCAAGATAAAATGATGCAAGTGTTCGATAATATTATTAATAATGCGATCAAATATTCTCCAGATGGGGGAACTATTACGGTTCGTCTAATGACTTCTAATGATGAGGTTATCTTATCTATCCAAGATGAAGGTCTTGGTGTGCCTAAACAAGCGCTTCCTCACTTATTCGAACGCTTTTATCGTGTCGATAAGGCCCGTTCTAGAGCGCAAGGAGGAACTGGACTGGGCTTAGCGATTGCTAAAGAAGTTGTTGAATTACATGGTGGTCGTATTTGGGCGAACAGTATTGAAAATATTGGGACCACCTTCTTTATTGCGTTACCAATAGAAACTTTAGGCGGAGAGGATGAGTGGGTCGATGAAATTTAATAAAGCACCAATCGTTCATGGAATCCTGATTGTTTTGGTGACAATTAGTTTAATTGTGACTTACTTTATTATTGCTTCGCCAGTAGAATTAATTAATTGGATTAATGGGACGTTTGATAATGAAGAAGTGGCGTTACAAAATGAGACGGAAGACACGAGTAATGCGCAACAAAATCAAGATGGTTCTGTTGCAAAGTTTTAAATCTACTATCAAATAAGGTAGAATAATAGAAAAAGATAGCAGGAGGAATGACGATGAATCATTTTAAAGGAAAGCAATTTCAGCAGGATGTGATTATTGTAGCCGTGGGCTACTATCTTCGTTATAACCTTAGCTATCGTGAAGTTCAAGAAATCTTATATGATCGTGGCATTAACGTTTCTCATACGACGATTTATCGTTGGGTGCAAGAATATGGCAAACTACTCTATCAAATTTGGAAAAAGAAAAATAAAAAATCCTTTTATTCATGGAAAATGGATGAAACGTACATCAAAATTAAAGGAAAATGGCATTATTTGT
>NZ_FWXK01000011.1 GCF_900176325.1 Aerococcus suis
CCTTTAATTTTGATGTACGTTTCATCCATTTTCCATGAATAAAAGGATTTTTTATTTTTCTTTTTCCAAATTTGATAGAGTAGTTTGCCATATTCTTGCACCCAACGATAAATCGTCGTATGAGAAACGTTAATGCCACGATCATATAAGATTTCTTGAACTTCACGATAGCTAAGGTTATAACGAAGATAGTAGCCCACGGCTACAATAATCACATCCTGCTGAAATTGCTTTCCTTTAAAATGATTCATCGTCATTCCTCCTGCTATCTTTTTCTATTATTCTACCTTATTTGATAGTAGATTTAAAACTTTGCAACAGAACCGTTCTAAACATCCGCCAGGATTGGCCAGCGATTGAACGGGCTAATTGATGATTTTTCATCATATTAGTCGTCTTTAAATCCTCTAGAACGATAACGTCATAACTTTTAACCATATCGGTTGTGATTTTATGAATGTAATCCTTACGGATGTTTTTGATACGTTGATGAATACGGGCCACTTGGCGTTTGGCTTGCTGGTAGTTTTTCGCATCCACTAAAGCTACACCGTTCTTTTTGGCTTGTAAACGTCTACGGGCCATTCGCTTTTCCCAATAATGTAATTGCTTCTTATAAGACAAATGTAGTCGCTGACTTTGATATTTTTGACCATCAGACGTAATAGCTAAATCACTTACACCTAAATCGACACCGACTACATTTCCTGTTTTGGGCATTGCTTGATTATCGCTTGTGACCAAAAGGGAGATATAGTAGTCGCCACTAGGTGTATATTTAACGGTGACAGATTTTATGCGTTCATTCTCAATATGAAACACACTTGACTTACATTTTATCCAACCTAATTTAGGTAATTTGATATACCGTTGATTGTCATTAAAACGAATGTTGTTGCCACGTATGGTACTTAAATACGACTGTCTGGTGTTCTTCTTTGATTTGAATTTTGGGTATTTTGAATAGCCTTTAAAAAAACGGACAAAAGTTTCGGATAAGCGTTTAACACTACATTGAACAGCTACGCTATCAACTTCACGCAACCAGGGATATTCCTTCTTCATTTGTGGAATAAGAGAGGATAACGCATTATAAGATAGCATTTGAAGGTCAGGATTGTTTTCGTACCGCGCATTCAACATGGCCAACATTTCGTTCCAGATGAATCGGGTATGACCAAAGGTCATATGAATTAACTGACGCTGTTTTTCGTTAGGATAGATTTTACACTCAATTCCTTGATACATGTTTTCACCCCCCCTTACGTTTATAGATATATTATACCATACGTATGACTGTTGTTTATAGCGATAACAATTGCTATAATATAATTAAAGAGGTGTTTACATATGATAGTGAAAACAAGGACAAATGTCTATGATTTTAATTTCCATTTGGTTTGGGTAACAAAGTATCGTAAAGAAATATTTACAACCATTGAAAAACAAAATGCCATGCAAGATATATTGACGCATATTTGTGATGAACACGATATTGTCATCCAATCGCTCCAAGTTATGCCTGACCATATCCATATGTTGATTTCGTTCAACCCTAAACATGCCGCAAGTAGTATCGTCAAAACACTTAAAGGGAAATCTGCACGTCTATGGTTCAAAGCATATCCAGAAACAAAGACAATGTTATGGGGTGGCCATTTATGGACACCTAGTTATTTCATGGCAACAGTAGGCAGTATGTCTAAAGAAACGGTCAAAAAGTATATAGAAAATCAATTAACGGAATACAATGACGGTCGCCCTAGAACTTGATTCATCCATGTAATGAATTACACGGTTTTCTCAAGGGGCGACTTTAAATAAAAGTATCATCATAAGTAAAGGAGTCATCATGTATCTAACTATTTTCGCTATCTTTCTCGTTGTCGCCGGTTTCGTTAATGGGTATATCTTCTTATTTAAATACCCTAAAGAATTTCAATCGACAAAAATCGTCCATGGTTTCTTGACGCTATTCTTACTTCTTATCGGCTTATATTTATTGCTTCAATTGTCAAATTAAGTGCAACAGCAGCTATACTTTTCCATAATCTCGTATTATAATCCGTTAGATAATACTGACTTTTTTGTCAGTATATACAAAACATCAATAGAAAGAGATGGTACTATATGACCATTCATTATAAAGAAAAAACTTTTTTCACTAGCAAGGATTTGGCTTTATCCGTTATAGGTGGACGGTGGAAAATAGCGATTATCTGGTGCTTGCTACAACAGTCTCCATTAAGGTTAAGTGAAATACAAAGATACCTTCCCGATGTCAATCAACGTATGTTAATTAGACAATTAAGGGAATTAGAAGATGATCAAATCATTACTAGGGTTGTATACCCGGTTGTACCTCCTAAAGTAGAGTATCAACTAAGTGAAATTGGTTTACACCTAGAACCCGTTGTAACTGCTATTTGTGATTGGGGAGATAGTTTTAGAGATTTTTTGAAAGAAAACCCTTCAGAAACTTCAGTTGAAGAACAGTAAAAATATCAAAGTTGATTGCTCTAGAAGTAAAAAATAAGAGAACAGGCATCTTAGCAACCTGTTCTCTTATTTTGTGTTTCCAATATTATACCTTTATATTCATTTAAAATATTGTTACAAGTTAATGTAGCATAAGTCATAACACATAGCTAGCGACTCTTCATTAGTAATTGAATTGCTTGTTGAATACTCTCTTCACCTGTGCTACCATCTTTAATATTTTCTTGAACACATTCTACTAAATTTTCGGCAACAATTAAACTAATCGCACGATCAATACTAGAGCGAACCGCTGATAATTGAGTCACAATATCCACGCAATCTTTTCCTTCTTCCATCATATTCAAAACGCCATGCAATTGACCGTCAGAACGTTTCAAACGGTTCACAATTTTTTTATCGTACTCCACTAAACAATTTCTCCATTCCAAGCAGAAATTCCACCCATTACATTTATCACTTGGTATCCTTCTTGTGCTAATTGTTGACAAGCCATTGAAGAACGCGCTCCGGAGTGACACATTACATAATACTCTTGGCTTTTATCCAATTTATTTTTTTCAGCTGAAAGATTACTTAAAGGAACATGGATTGCGCCGTCCAGGTGACCGTTTTCCCATTCGTCGATTTCTCTAACGTCTACTAAAGGAAGATTATTTTCTTTCCATTTTTGTTCAAATTCTGACATTGATATTGATTGATGCATTATTTTACCACCTTTTCTGGTTTTACAGTTGAGTAAAGAGCAAATGCGCCATCTAAATTCTTGGCTTGGTAGCCATTTTGTTTCAATATTCTTTCTGCTGCATAGCTACGCAGCCCACTGTGACAGCTGACAATAATCGGTTGATCTTTGGGCAACTCCGCCATGCGGTCTCGCAAACTATCTAAAGGAATATTGACTGCACCTTTTAAGCGGCCGTTGGATTTCAGTTCACCTTCATTTCGAACATCTAGCAGTAAATATCCTTCTGCTTGCTTGTCTTCTAATTCATACCACTGAACAGACTCACTAATGCCTTCCATAAGATTTAAAGCTACATAACCGGCCATATTAACAGGATCTTTAGCAGAACCAAATGGAGGGGCATAAGTGAACTCTAATTCCGGCAACTCCTGCACCGTCATTCCGGCTTTAATAGCTGTAGCAATGATATCAATCCGTTTATCTACACCATCTTCTCCGATGGCTTGAGCGCCATAAATTTTACCTGTGGTCGGATGAAACAATAACTTTAAGACAATGGTTTTTGCATTAGGATAATAGCCCGCATGACTTTTTCCTTGAATGTGTATCACTTCGTACGCCTCATCAGATTGTTGCAATTGGCGTTCATTCAAACCGGTCGACGCTGCTGCCATTTTGAACACTCGTACAATCGCTGTCCCTATGCTACCTTTATTTTTGCGCTCTAATCCGCTAATGACATCAGCCACTTGACGGCCTTGTCGGTTAGCTGGCGAAGCCAATGCAATCATTGTGTCTTCTCCGTTGATTTGTTGTTTAACGACAATCGCATCCCCCACAGCGTAAATATCTTTTTGACTAGTTTCATATTGGTCATCAACGACTATCCCACCGCGTAAACCTGTTTCGACACCGGCTGTTAAAGCTACCGTTGTTTCCGGTTTTACACCGACAGACATTAAAGTGATATCACTCTCCAAGCGTTCTCCATTTTCCAATACTACGATTTTACCTTTTTCTTCAAATGATTCAGCTGCCAACCCTGTATACAATTTTATACCATTAGCTACTAATTCTTTCGTTATATAAGCTGCCATTTCTTCATCAAAAGGTGGTAGTACATGTGGTGCTTTCTCCACAATAGTAACTTCTATTCCTCGTTGGGCTAAACTTTCTGCCATTTCTAGCCCGATAAACCCAGCACCTATGACAACTGCTTTTTTAGAGTTGTGTATATTGATAAAGTTGGCAATCGCATCGACATCAGGAACGGAACGTAAGGTAAAAATATTCTCTGCTTCTTCTAATCCCTTTGCTTGAGGAATGAATGGTTTTGCTCCTGGGGATAAGATTAATTTATCATACCCCAGCGTGTATGTTTCTTGATCGGTTTTTACGACCACTTCTTTATTATCGGAATCAATAGAAATAGCTTCACTATTTGGCCGCACATCTAAATCGAATCTTGCTTGCAAAGTTTCTGGAGTTTGAACTAACAAATCCGTCCGTTCATCGATTTCTCCAGCGACATAATAAGGCAAACCACAATTCGCAAATGACACATAAGGCCCTTTTTCTAATACGATAATTTCTGCTGTTTCATTCAACCGTCTTAACCTTGTAGCGGCAGACATTCCGCCTGCTACACCACCTATAATGACTATTCTCATTAATTATTACCTCCTTTTGTTGCGCCTGTCCAGGCCATCATGCCGCCACGGACGTTAATAACATCATGACCTTGTTTCAGTAACATTTTCGTTGCTCGTTTACTACGCATCCCCGATTGACACACTACATAAACTTGACCTTTAGGCGTGTAGTTAGCAACTTTAGACAATGGTATATTTTTTGCTCCTGGAATATGACCATTTTTAAATTCATGTGGTTCTCTCACGTCAATAATTTGCGGTTTATCCGCTAATTTCTTTTCTAATTCAGTGGTTGAAATCGTAGGTATTTTTTTAAAAAACATATTTTTCCTCCTCAATAGATGATTATTTTATGGTTACTTTTTCCGTTAAATACTCTTTCAGTACTTCTTTTGGTTGGTAGCCAACTATTTTTTCAACCGGTTGACCATCTTTATATAAAACCATAGTCGGAATACTCATAATACCTAGTTGACTGGCTGTTATATTATTTTCGTCAATATTCAACTTTGCAATTTTAATTCTAGGTGCAAATTCTGCTTCTAATTCTTCTAATACTGGTCCTAGCATTTTACATGGTCCACACCAAGGCGCCCAAAAATCGACTAGTGTAATCCCGTCTTGTACTTCGGACGGTAGTGTGCTATCAGTTACTTTTACTGTCATTTGATTGCTCCTCTCTAATTATCTTTAGTTTGCTATTTCTTTTCACTGAAAATGTACTTAGCACTAGATCATATCCACCTTTTACAAATGGATGACACCGCATTATACGTCCAGCTTGCATCAGAGATCCTTTTGTTGCGCCGTGTTTTCCCACCCCTTCAACAGCACGGTGCGAGCAAGTGGGATACTCGCGACATCTCAGCGGAAGCAGCGGTGAAATCCCTCTTTGATAATCTTTAACATGGTAAAAGGATGCTGCTTTTTATATACCCCTATGCGTATTGTTATTATACCCCCGTAGGTATTATTTGTAAAGTTTTTTCTTACTGAAGGATGCAGACTGCAAATAACATTTTTTAATATTTTATTTGTTTTCTAGATATAGTACTACCGAACATTGTTAAATAGGCTTGAATATATAGATAACTTAATGGTATCTAGTGATTTGAGAAGTCATTGTAAATAGAAGAAGGATATTAACGGTATGCTTATTTTTTATCGCAGAGAAGCAAGAAATTAGACAACTACAGTAACAAATGCACGGAGAATCAAAAAATGAAGAAAAGAAACAATACGTCGGTTAATTCATTCAGGAACTCCTGTAGAATTCTATTTCGGCATACCTAATACTAATGTTGAAGAAAGGGAGAAAATATCAACTACTCTCTGTTAAAACAGAGAGTTTGTCCTAAACATGGTGGTTGTACAAACGATATAATATCTCCAACGGTTCTGTTGCAAAGTTTTAAATAAAGAATAAAATCCCTTACGGTATCTATGATTTAAGCTGGGATTCCCAATAATACCTTGATTTCAGTACAGACCGAAAACCCGAAGAGAGTGCCTTCTTTTCGGGTTTTCTTATATAATCCTCG
>NZ_FWXK01000009.1 GCF_900176325.1 Aerococcus suis
CAAGTGCCTTTAAGAAACTAAAAGAGTACGGCTTTTATCAAGGGACAGAACATCGTACCATTAAATACCTGAATAATTTGATTGAACAAGACCATCGTCCAGTAAAGAGACGCAATAAATTCTATCGAAGTTTACGCACTGCCTCTACCACGATTAAAGGCATGGAAGCCATCCGAGGATTATATAAGAAAACCCGAAAAGAAGGCACTCTCTTCGGGTTTTCGGTCTGTACTGAAATCAAGGTATTATTGGGAATCCCAGCTTAAATCATAGATACCGTAAGGAATTTTATTCTTTATTTAAAACTTTGCAACAGAACCCTTATAACTATAAGTTGCAAAATAAATCTTAACAAAAGATATGGGTAAAAAACGCATTTTAGGCTAGTATTGTGAACAGTGACTCACTTTTAAATCTGAAACCGGCTTAAAATGCGTTATTTTCTCTTGATTACTTGATATGTATCGTTATTCCTTTTAATAGAATAGATTATTTACTTCTCAAATTTCTCCATAACTTTCCAGATTCGTTTCGTGAAGCGGGACTTCTATCTATTATAGGAAGTTCAATTTTTATTTGTTCATAAATCTCCTTTGTTATTGTGACCATATCAGTATTTCTTTCTTCTATAGAATATAAGTTTAATAATTGAACCTCAAATTACTCCTGGCTGTGTGTGGTTATATTGCAGCAGTGCTCCCTACATGTTGTAATTATTATTTTTTCTTATTCTTTATATATCGATAGAGAGTAGCTTTACTGATACCAGTCATTTCTGTAATCTCTTTGCCACTATACGCTTTGCTCTCATACAGTTTCACGGCTCGTTCAATATCACGTTTGTTCACACGTGGTCTTCCGCCTATCCGACCTCGGGCACGGGCACTCTGGAGCCCCTCTTTCGTCCGCTCCACAATCAAATCACGCTCGAACTGGCTGAAGGCCTGGAAGACGGTCATCATGAGCCTCCCCTGCGGGGTGGTTGTATCGAAGTTCTCCTTCAGGCTGACCAGCTTCACGTCCTGCTCCTCGAAGTAGGTGACCAGGTCAATCAGATCCTTGGTGCTTCGTCCCAAGCGGGAGAAGCTCTCCACCACCACCGTGTCCCCAGGTCGCAATTTATCCTTTAGACGGTTCAATTCAGGTCGATTGCTCTTAGTCCCTGTCATTTTCTCCGTCAAGATTTCGTTGCAATTTTGTTCCGCTAGCAAGTCTAGCTGCCGGTTCAAATCCTGGTGTTGCGTGCTGACGCGCGCGTATCCGTAGATATATCCACTCATAGTTCTAACCACCCTTTCTTACCCTCATTGTATCACAAAGGGTGGTTAACGATACGTAGATATTGATACAACTTTTGAGACTAAAAAAGAGCGCTTTTAGAGAAGAAATAGTCGCTTCTCACAACCGTCTCATAATCGATTTTTTTTGAGACAAAGTAATTTATAAAAAATATGCCTCTAACGTTTTTAGAACGTTAAAGGCATATTAACTTCAGACAGTTATTACTATACCCTAGCTTTATGGGTTTTGATAGAATTAATTAGATTTTAATAAACGAAGTCCATTCAGAATAACGACCAACGTACTTCCTTCATTGTTTTTGATACTGACTTGTTAGAGAATTTCTCTAGGTTTAAAGTACTCCAAGAATGAAGTATATATATCGCCTTTCTTGACTAAAAAGAAAGGCAATTTCAAACAGGCTTTTTTCGTCGTTTGTATCGAAAAAAGACCTCTTATTCGCTGTATTCTGTAGATAAAAGGCCTTCCATTCGAACCAACTTGTGTGGTGTATTGCTATTAAAATTTTACATAGAGGGAGTCACCTTTCTTTTTAGAGAAAAGGTATCCGGACGGGGGAAGATTTCTCTATTTTTTGGTATACACCAAAGGACGAAAAAGATTAATGCAATTCGTTTAATAAACAGTTTTTTCTCGTCATATGCACAGTTTTTTCTCTTAATTAGAGGTTTATTGATAATTTATTGATCAGGATCACGAACTGACTGTCATAAAACAAAGTGTTAGAGTGTTATAGTATTAGTCTTTAAACATCTCGAAGTTTAGTTAGTTCGATAATTGATTCTCTCAGTCCTTCTTTTAAGTAAGGGAATTTTTTAGATTGTTGTGAAGAAGTTCTAGCATTCCTGCATTTTATGACATTAGTAACCTCAAACCCCGCTTGTTCCGCAAACATGGCAAATAATATATCAGTAGGTACTATAATTCCAATATATGATGATTGATCAACAACAATATAAGTCTTATTTCCTACTTGAAGACATTTATTACATTCTTCGATAACTTTCTTCATATCATAAAAGTAACCACGTATCATATTAGGGACGCGCCTAGTTCTAGAATCCTTCTTACCTGTTTCTGCTTCTTTTCGTAGAATTGCTTTTTCTATTTCTTCACAGAGCATATCTATAATATTTTCAAAAGGATCTTGGACAGAAACACCTACAAAAGATCTTACGGCTTTGCTTCTAAACTTTTTAATATCTTTTATAGATTCGGCAAAGTCTCCAAAAACTAACTCTAATTTATATGATTCAAAATAGTCGAATGAATTAGCATACGGAGGGGAAAAAATAATAGAGACCTCGTTATTATCTTGGAAGTGACCATTTTTTCTATATATGGAATATAACTCTAATGCTGAACCATAATAAACCTCTCCCAGCAATTTTGAATTTCTCTCTACTTCTATATCAGACAGCATCTGATATACCTTGTTAGTGAATTCTTCTTTTATATTGCTTATTTTACTATAAGCTTTTTTTAAGCCATTTCCGTCTCTTCTCCTATCTGAAGAGGCTTCTAAAATAGATAGAAAAGCACATAAAAAGAAATCATGTGTATCCTTTTCTTTAATTTGATCTATATATTGCTTAATTTCTAATAAACGATAAAAATTATTCTCATTAAAATATTTTTTGATATCTTCATAATGTAAACTTTTTTTGTACTCATTCTCTGTTGTAGAAAATTTTCTTAATTCATCATAGATTTTTTTTATTTTATTTTTATCATATTCTTTTAATTTAACATTAGAAATGAATACAGAAACAGGATTAACGTCTACTCCAATTCCATAGTAACCTTCTTGAGCGGCAACAACTGGTGTAGTACCTGAACCAGAAAAAGGATCAATTATTATAGCATCTTTACTTTCTAATTTAGAAGATTTTATCAGATCCTTAATTAACGCTCCTGAGAAACCTTCTCGGTAACGAAACCACTGATGAAAAGGAACATCATTATTTTGAGAAAAATTAACAGAATTACGATATTTATCTACATAATCTTTTTTAGGATATTTTTCTTCTAAATTAATAATTTTTTCCGTCAGTATAGGGTTGGTATATATTCTATGTTGTTTATAAATGGACACTCTTTTTCCTCCAAATATTATTTTCATAAGTCATAAATTTACTAATTACACTATCGATATAGTTATTTGAGAGGATCGTTTTATCATTCAAGTTATCGGCAGTTTGTTGATTATATACTAAGTAATTCATTAATGTAGATACAATTGAAGAAAATATTTGTTGATATAAATCAGTAGTAGAAATTTCTTCGTACTTATCGACAACATTTTGTACAACTGTAGATATTTCATAGTCAATGAAGTCTTCCAAGGGTAAGCTATATTTAAATGAATTAGCAACTATCTTTCTTGAAGAATGTTTCTTAAACGAATAAATAAAATCCCCATGAATATTTCCTTCATACTTTAAATGTGAGGTATTTTTATAAGCTTTAATCCCGTCCTGAAACAAAACACCATGGTCAGGGAGATAAAATCCTGCTCTAGCAACTGCGCTCAACATCGCTAACCAAACATTGATATTTTTGTTGTTGAATGTAAAAACCAGATATCCCGAATCTTTTAAAACACGAAACGCTTCTTGATAAATGTTAAAGAGTAGCTCTTCATAGTCATGGGCATTCTTTGCTCCCATTTCAGCAGGGAGACGCCTGTTCATTACTGCTTCTTCTTTATTATTTAAATGAGAATCAAGATTTTTAAAATTTTTAAACCAAACATTCCATAATAAAGACAATTCAGTATACTGAACATTACTTCCATAAGGAGGATCTGTAATAATAACATCTACACTATTTGATGGTATAGGCAAATCTGAAGAGCTTTTATTTAACACTAATGCACTATTCTGGTTTTCAGTTAATTCAGAAAAACTATTTACTATTTTTTTATTAACTGGGAGATTCCTTTTAGCGTAATCAAATCCTTTACATAAGGCTTTTTTCCTTTTTTCAAGGATATTAACCACATTGGTTTCAACATACTGGTTAGGCATCCAATATGCATGTTTATCCATGGAGGTAGGATTTCCCCCTTCCCAGTTATCTGTAACTCTAGTCATATTGTTAGTATATCTTAAAGACGAACTAAATAAAAAATATAAAGCGTCAATCACTTGACTATTATAAAGGTGTTTTAGTTTTATTATTTCATCATAGACAACGGCATTTACCAAAAAATTCCTGTTCGTAAAAAGATCAGAATAGTACTTAATACCTTTAGCTAATAATTTATCTTCATATTGTCTATCCATATCTAAAGGTATTTTTACGTTAGGAACAAAAACAAGATCATCACTATTTATTAGGTTCTCGATATCATTTTGTTCAATGATATCGTTAGTACTACGAATTTTGATAGTTTTATCTATTGAAGATAAGTACTTAACTCTAATAGGAACAGAACCATCTGGAACTGTATCTATTCTTTTTACTCCTTCATTCCCAATACAATTTTTATTTGAACATAAGTAAATTCCATTTCTCAGTTTATGGGCTTGATCTAAGATAATTCTGTTACCACAATGAGGGCATTTAGTAACATATGCCCATTCTGTCCATTCCACAACCCCCTCATCATCGGCAAACTTAACATGGTAGGCTTCCGATATTCTTTTTTTTACATTTGTTATTAATTTATTTGAAGCACTGTCAAACAAATTATCGGGATCTGTAAATAGTTGCATTTTCGTTATGTAAGTTGCTAGTGGGTTAATGTCTACTCCAACAGTGCGTCTTTCTTTAGCAAGGCTCTCAAATATTGTTACTCCTCCACCACTAAATACATCGAGTACAATATCACCTGGATCAGTGTAATGTTCTACCAAGTTACTAAAAACATTGTATGGTCTACGAGCAAAATACTTATGCATTCTATAAGGGGGTGTGTGTCCTTTTGCAGGAACTGAATGTTTAATTGGGTCTACTATTTTCATTATATATCCTCCTGTAAAAGAACATTGTAAATTTTTGAACACAATAAGTCAATATGATTGAGTATACTTCTCTCTTAATTCATTAGCACGTTGGTAATCAAATTGTTCAATGTAAGCTGTCTCATACAACATTCTATCAATGATATCTTCGCTTTCTTCGATCAATGAAATGCGATCTTTTCTCTGATCATTTTCGTCCACAATTTTTTCTAAAAGCATTAAGTGGGCTTTAAAATAATTAAATTGATTGTATGTCGTCGTTCTGCTAGTCCAGACATCTGCAAAAGAAAAGTTCACATTATATTTTTGGTTTAAAATTTTAAGCACAGATTCTTGATTTGTTTTGTTTAGGATTTCAATTCTTGGAAAGGCATCTCTAATCTCAAATATTCTCTCAATTGATTCTTTGATAGAAATATCATCTGTAGACTGTAAAATAAAAATACAATAAATAAATTCTAACCTTGAAATCCACTTGGTATGCTTTAATACTTTCAAAAGAGCTCTATAAGGGAATAATACTGATTTTTTTTCTTTGTTCAACGAGTAATAAGTTAGTAATTGTCTCTCAATAGATTCATCAAATATATTATTGTCATCGATTATTTGTTGTCCTAAATCTGTTAATCTATAAGTATTATTTTCTTTTGTAATTACACCAAATTTATGTGCATGCGAAATGTTGTTGTTGTTGATTACAATATCCTTTCTAGTAATTTTTTCGGAAATTCTAAGTTTTTTAATAAGTTCTAATGTAGGTAAGACTAGGTTATTTTTAAAGGTTGGGATATTATAATCTCCAATAGAAACAAAAAATCTTTTTTGCTTACTTTTTCGAGATTTTTTTTCTGTCCAATTTATTGAGACTGTATCCTTATCTACATCTTTATTAATCTCTGCAATCCTTAATGTAATACCCTCTTCAAAATCAGCGATGGATAATGTATCAAAGGGGGCAATAGAAATTTTTGATAGGTCTCCATCGCCTTTTCTGTAACGGCCTGTGGCTTTATTATAATTTATTGTATCTAGTTCATCCTTTAATGATTCATCTTGTGAGCGCATAGCTTGTATCACATTATATACGGTGCTGAATGCTTCATCGTTAATATTATTAAACATAGATACTCCATCTTCTATTACAACAGGCAGTACTATATAGGAAGTTTTATTTTGCCCGTCAATAGGCTTTCTTAAAGCTCTTCCCACAGCTTGGACGATATCTACCAAAGAAGATTTAGGGTCTGCGAAATAAACTGCATCTACAGCTGGGACATCTATCCCTTCAGTTAAACATTTTGCGTTTGTAATAACCCCAGTATCGGAAGAAGCAAAATTATTTAACAAGTTCTTTCTAATTGAAGAAGACATTTTTCCATTGACATGGCCAATAAAAATGTCTTCATGAGATGAACTGCTAGTTCCCACTAACATATCTTTAAAGGGATATATAGTATCATCTCCAAAAGCAAATTTTTTAGCATTCTCAACATAAGAATGATACGATATTACCTTTGAAAGTTTTAATTCTTTAATTGATTTTGTAAGAACTAATTGTTTCAAAAGGACACTTTTGTCAATTCTTTTATCTTCTGTACCTAAGGAAGTACGAGCCATTGCTTTAGACTCTATATAGGCTTCTAACTGAGATTCTTCAATAGTAACCAGCACAATTTTATAATCAGAAATTATCCCCTGATCAATGGCTTCACCGAAATTTATAGATGAAAGGATAGGACCGTAAATTTCTTCATTATCCATTGAGAAAATAGTTTCTCCGTTTATTTCAGCATTATTTTGAATTCTTGGCGAAACTAATCTTTCAGTAGCTGTCATAAATAATCTTTTAAGTATAGGAATATAGTCATTACTCAAACCTAATGTAAACATGTTTGACAATTTGGTGCCCGCTGTTCTGTGACTTTCGTCAAATATTCCTAGATCGAATGTTATATTATTTGAACTCAGAGCTGCTCCAGCTATAACATCTAATGAGTTGTAGGTTGTAAAAATTATTGATTTTTTTTCTTTATTCCTTTCCATAAATGTTATAACTTCCTCCGATGAGGTTGTAACAGGAAAGCTCACATCTGAGGAATTTAAATTTATTTCATCTATTGTATCTCCAGATACCACTGTTTGATCACTGCATACACATAAAAATTCGAAAGGTTGATTTTTATTCCTCAACCAAGAATCTAGCGTTTGTTTGATCAAAGCTAAACTGGGAACAACATAGATAATATTATGTGCATTCATTTCTTCTTGAATCCACATAGCTGTAAGGGTTTTACCAACTCCACAAGCTGCAAGTAATTTCCCTCTATCATATCGCTCAAAACCCTTTGTTATTTCGCTTATCATTTTCTCTTGATAATCCCTTGGTGAATGTTTAGGTATATGAATTTCTCTTTCGTCCAGAGCATAGTAATCGTATAGTTGTGAGAAAAAATCTATCTCGAGAGGTAGCAAATCTCCTAACATAACTACAGATTGGTTTTTCTTTTTTTCAGAAACTGGAGGTAATGATAAACAGTTGGAAAATATTAACCTATAATCTGCGTATTCAGACTCAGCCCAAAACATGGCTAATTCTTTAGCAGTAAGTCCATCTCTTCTACTTCTAAATTTTACTTGGTATGCTGTGATTGTGTTATCATTTCTTACAATAACTCCATCTACTCCATAGTCTGTAAGTTCTAGCTTAAGGTTGTCTCTTATCTCCTCTGGGATATCCTTTTCCATATATATGGTTTGAGCATCAAAAAGATCTGCATGATAATCTATATAAAATTTAGCAAAGAATTCCATAGCATCACCACGTTGTTTTTCAGTTTCTAAATAAGCAACCGCATTTTCAAATTCTTCAAAGTTATTGAACTTTTTACTAAATATATTATCAAAAATAATTTTACTCATTCTCATGTTCTGTTTCCTCCAAAAGTAATAAATAAGGTTTAATTTCTAAAGCTTCTGCTAACTTATTAATATTTACTAGTGATATATTTCTCTTTTCTCGCTCAACTGCACTTATATAGGTTCTATGTAATCCACTTATAAATGCTAATTCTTCTTGAGAAAACCCCTTTATTTTCCGGTATTTTCTAACATTTGAAGAGAAAATCTTTAAAATATTCATTCGCTCCTCCTAAAAATTATTAATATCTAATTGTATTAATTGCGAACTACATAAGTCTACATACAATGAGTAACAATAAGCTTGGATACATTTCCCACACTTATCTTCTGATTTAATATTTAGTTTATTAACCAACTATTACATCTATTAGGATTCCAAATGATTCATTTAAACGGAAAAGACATAATGAAAGTACATATAGGCTTAGTATTAATGACTAATAACATCATAAAAGTACAAAAGACGATGATAAAATAAAACTAATTTTATCCCGAACTCTTTTTTTCGATTTTATCATTTCAATTTATTACTCATTATTCCTTTATCATTTTAGAATATTAAGATATTTGTTTTTCTGATTATAGTTACACTCTAAAAAGAAATAAGATAAATAAGTCAAATTTTTTTTAAAAAATAAGGAAATACTTTTTCTGGTTCTGTTGCAAAGTTTTAAATCTACTATCAAATAAGGTAGAATAATAGAAAAAGATAGCAGGAGGAATGACGATGAATCATTTTAAAAGAAAGCAATTTCAGCAGGATGTGATTATTGTAGCCGTGGGCTACTATCTTCGTTATAACCTTAGCTATCGTGAAGTTCAAGAAATCTTATATGACCGTGGCATTAACGTTTCTCATACGACGATTTATCGTTGGGTGCAAGAATATGGCAAACTACTCTATCAAATTTGGAAAAAGAAAAATAAAAAATCCTTTTATTCATGGAAAATGGATGAAACGTACATCAAAATTAAAGGAAAATGGCA
>NZ_FWXK01000010.1 GCF_900176325.1 Aerococcus suis
GTCGCTCTATCAGCAAGTTGTTGGTATATCGGATAAACTTCTAGTTTAAATTGTTCAATCAATTCATGGTCATGCGTTGATAGCACCCCATAATTGATTAACCATTCAGTAAATTTATCCTCGTATTTTGGTGCATATTCTTGTGGTTGATCGTTATATTTATTCTCTACCCAAGGTTGAGTTTGTTCAGGTTTCCAAGTAAATAAATAGCCAGTTAAAGGATTTCCACGCGTATTTTTCTTTATTTTCTTTACTTTCAGATTTTTAAAATAAGGAGATAGTTCTTTAATTACTGGTTTTAAAATCCGCTTATCGATATCACTTGTACTATAAGACTTAGGACAATTTAATAAGAATTTGAAATCATCTATTTTGAATTCTTTTTTTCCAATTGTTCGCCATTGCTTTAATAAACGATACATCGTTTTAGCATATGTAGAACGGATATTAGTAAATTCAGTTAATTCATATGTTGTAAATTCTACTTGAAGTCGATTTACAACATATTCAAAAACCTCTGAAACTTTTACTATTGCAGTCATTTCACTCAAATCATCATTCCATTCAAATTTAAAACGAGTAAAGAGATTCATTAATTCAAATGAATTTGAAGTTCGCTCAATATAGTGAATATTAGCTACTTTTTTTCCAAGGCTTTCAATGGTATCTTGGAATCTTTTATTGTTTGCAACAGAATAATTAGCTAACTCGGCTAGTTCAAATTTATCTAACTTTATTTCTCGCGTACCTTTATCACGTACTTTAGCTATGATAGAAAAGAAAAAATTCATTTCTTCTGAAGTCCATGTTCGCATATTAATGCTATTTAAATCATTATGATATTTTACTACTTCATTTGTCATTTGAGTCGCGCTCCTTTTTATGACTCAAATATTAATATAAAAATGTTTTTAGGTCAATTTTTTATATTGACTCAATAAACCAACAATTTGTCCCTAATGAAACCAACAATTTGTCCTTGATAACCAACAATTTGTCCTTAATAACCAACAATTTGCCCCAATAAAAGTGCTTACTGCCTTACTCTCCCAAGGGCTCAAAAAATCCTAAACATATATCTAAACATTATCTAAACATAGATATATTAAACATTTATCTATTTATCGTCTCTCGACGATGAAAAAAATGACTGAAAAAAGAGAAAAGAAAAATAAAAAAGAAGCCTTGCTGACGCAAGCCATTAAAAAAAGGGGCAAAGCCCCTTAAACCCCTTATTTTCAAGAAAAAGGGGAATTGTTGTATGAGAATATTTGAAAATCTAAGTAAATTTGCTAAATCTTCTGCATTTGTCTGCATGCTAACGCATTGTCAAGGGTTAACACCCTTAACAATCCCCAAAGGAAAATGAGGGTGTTCTAAGCCACTTAAACATTATTTGCATATAAAAATACACTCAGATGATTTTCAAACGCCTTAGAACGCAAATATGAGCTTTTCTCTTGCTGATGCCTTTTAAATTACTTATTTCGTTAGACAAACTTAAAAACACTAAAAACAAAATTAAGGGTGTTTTTAGCGTTTTTAACATGATCTAAGGTATTTATATTCAAATAGATTTCAAAAGGCCTTTAGGAGCAAATATAAGCCTCTTATCACATCTTTATGACCAAATTCTTTGCCACCATCTTTTTGAATGTTTATCGTTCTCTTCATTTCTTTCTTTATCATCTTCTGTAATTTTCAAGGGTTGCTGTTGTAAAAGTGATAATTGTTGTTGTTGATTAATTAACTTATAGGATTCTTCTAATCGCATATTTAAAGCGGAAATTTGTTGATCTTTTTCTATTATTTGGTCCTTTAAATATGCTAGCATCATGCTATGATTTTCATAGCTATCACTATTTTGAGTGCTATCATCTTTGGAATTTTCTGATAAGACTTTATCTAGTATATATTGATTCATTGACTGGTTATTTTCTTCCGCTAAATACTTGATTTCCTCACGTTCATCAGCAGTTAAGCGTACTTGTATTTGTACTTTATTTTTTAGTTCATCTATCATGCTATGACACCCCTATCACTTTCATATGACTATGTTATCAATATCATAGCATGCATGCTATTACAGACCAATATCAACTGATTTATAAAATTCATCGATATTTTCTTGCTCGATACCAATATACCGAAGCGTTGTTTGTGCGCTAGCATGATTAAAGATCAGCATTAAGTATTCTAAGTTTGTCCCATTTTGATAAGCCCAATAACCAAAAGTTTTCCGAAGAGAATGGGCTGATAAAGTAATGCCCACCATATCACCTGCATAGCGAATGATTTTATCAGCACGAGAACGTTTAATATGATGTATAGGCTCATTATTCGCACGGAAGAGCCAGTCATCCATCTCAAGCCTCTCCTGTTGCACATATATGCGTATACGTTGAATCAGTTTATCTGGTAAAGCAATTACTTTACGTTTGCCCGTTTTTTGTTCTGTAAGCTCTCGCTTACCTAAGACACTTTCGCCTACTTTTGCTGTCAGCACATCGCTGATACGCAACCCAGTATTTAAGCAATATAGTAGCAACAGTTGATTTCTACTATTTGTTGGATAAACATCTAATACCTCTTTTAATATCGTTCGATCTTTAATCGGTTTTGCAACTTTCATATATTCACTTCCTTTATTCATGGTTATATTACTATATTTAAATATAATAAATCGCTAGTAAAGTTGATAATATATCGTTTGTCAACGATTTCATTTTATGATAATTTACAAATGATAAGTCACTAATAATATTATAAGACGGACCATCGTGGACAGGATATGTTAGAGCAAAAATTGAGAATGGAAATCTTGTGACATATGCTGATTAAGGAGAATATTTATGAGAATTGCATTTGTAATGTCAACTCTTTTCATGCTGTTCGTTATATTTGTGATACGAATATTATGGAAGCTGTACAAAAAGAATAATAAATAAACATAAAAATCCCCCTTGGAAAAATCAAGGGGGATTTTTATGTTTTAGAAGTAGAATCAAATATAAATTTCTGAAAATCACTCTGTTGATTTAATAGGATTTGTTTGTACCCATAATTATAAAAGAAGAGATAAGCGTAATAAAATAAAAAAGGAACCCTTATATAAAAGGATTCCTTAGTACCCATAATGACATTTTGAGTATTTAGTTATTTGTATCAAATAAAGTTTTATTCTTCATAAATAAAACCTTATCAAGTTTATTCAGTATATTTTTATTATGTGATACAACAATAGCTTTGATATTATGAGTTTTAACATGCGTTATAAAAATATCTACTAAGTTATAATCAAGCCCAGATAGTGTTTCATCTAATATTATTATTTTTGGATTTAGAGATAAAGCCATACATAAGTATAATCGTTGACGTTGTCCGTTTGATAATTTACTTTCATTTAAAAATAATATTTCATCTTATTTAACAAGAAACCATATTTATATAACAACATAAAATACACTAAGTTATTTTATTGAACATATATCGTACTTTATCTATCCGACTATTTGGACGACGGGGCTGGCAAACAGGTTCACCGGTAGTAACATGGTACCCTTTTAACTCTGTTAAACAAACACTACGTCCATTTGTAAAGAAAGTTAAATCACTACGATATTCTTGAATACACCGAGCAGGGATTTCTCCACTAAGAATGACCTCATTATTTTTCAATTGAGTGTCTACGATGTTCGCACAATATTTAGGAGCATCGTTGTATGCTCGTGAAAGATATTCCTGTGGCGCATAAATTTTAAAACTAAGATATGGCTCTAACAATTCTGTTCCAGCTTTTTTTAAGACTTGTTCCAATACAATAGGAGCAAGCATCCGAAAATCTGCTGGCGTACTGACAGGGCTGTAATATAGACCATACTTAAAACAGATCTTACAGTCTGTTAATTTCCAACCGTACAATCCTTGTTCACACCCATAGCGTATACCTTCCATAACTGCATTTTGAAATGATTGATTTAAATAACCTAGAGAAACCAGGCTCTCATACTGAATGCCACTACCCAAAGGAAGTGGTGTTACAGATAAACCAATAGAAGCCCAGAAAGGATTTGGAGGTACTTCGATATCAATGGTAAATTCAGATTTTTTTAATGGTCTTTCCATATAAATGACAGTTGGTTTTCTTGTTTCTATCTCAATATGATATTTTTCTTGAATCAGAGTACAAGTTACCTCCATTTGTACTTTCCCTAAGAAAGAAAGTATAATTTCATGTGTCGTAGAATCCACGTAATATCGTAGAAGCGGATCACTATCTGAGATTTCCAAAAGGGCATCAAGCAACATTTCTCTCTGTTCAGGTTTACTCGGTTCAACAGTTGTTTGTAGTAGAGGGTGCGGATTTTCAATCTTTTTTCTCTGTGGCAATAGTTTTGTATCTCCAAGAACACTATTTAACTTCAAAAACTCATTCTGCAAAATAACAATTTCCCCGGAATAAGCCTTATCGATTTTACATAATTCACCATTTATTGAAGTATACATTTCTGTAACTTTTATTTTTTCTTTTTCTGATACTCTAACCGAATCTCGTAAATGTAGTACTCCACTATAAAGGCGTATATATGCAAGACGTTGTCTTTTTTTTGTATATTCAATTTTGAAAACATTTCCGCAAAGTTCAGACTGACCTCGATGTGTTGATGAATAAAATTTATTCGTAATCACTTCTATAAGGTTATCAATCCCTATATTGTTTTTTGCACTTCCGTGATAAACAGGGAACAGGGAACAATTCTGAAATCTTATGCTTTCCTCTTGTTCGAGTTCCAATGCTTCTAATGATTTACCGGACATATATTTCTCTAAAAGGTCATCGTTTCCCTCTATTACCGTATCCCATTGTTCAGATTCGGTAAAGTTCGTCACACACATATTAGGATACAGTTCTACCTTCTGTTTGATTACAATTTCGGCAGAAAGTTTCTCTTTAATATCCTGATAAACCGTTGATAAATCAATTCCATTTTGGTCAATCTTATTGATAAAAAAGATTGTGGGAATCCCCATTTTCCTAAGTGCATGAAATAATATACGAGTTTGTGCTTGTACGCCATCTTTTGCAGAAATCAGTAGAATTGCCCCATCTAAAACTGATAATGAACGATATACTTCTGCTAAGAAATCCATATGTCCTGGCGTGTCTATGATGTTCACCTTCGTATTTTCCCACTGAAAAGAGGTTATTCCTGTCTGAATTGTAATTCCTCTCTGACGTTCTAAAAGCGTATTATCCGTCCTCGTTGTACCTTTGTCCACGCTTCCTAATCCTGTAATCGCTCCACTGTTATATAATAAGCTTTCTGTTAAGGTAGTTTTTCCTGCATCAACATGAGCTAAAACTCCAATATTAATAATTTTCATGTGATTTTCCTCCATTCAAAAACCCAAAAGGGCATAAAAATCCCAGTGATAAATACTTTTATCACTGGGATTTTTATGCATAACCATAGGTATACAAAGCATACAGATATTCTCTGGATACTTTAGAATCACATGATAAAGGTATTCTTAAACTGGGTACAAAAAACTAAGCCCTCCTAAAAAAGGACATCCAATTATTTGTTCCCACTATCAAATTGACAGTTTATTTAAGAATACCTTGCCGCATATTTATTAACTCCTTTTAAATAGATACTTAAATAATAGCACGTAAGAGCATATTTGTAAAAGAATCTCCAATTTTTTATCAAAGAGAGTACGTGATTACAAAATAGCTGTAATAATGTACCAATATTTGTTATTCTATAATCTTCCAATTACTCCCGTTCTTTTCAAGTACCAAATCAAATTGAGATACCTGCGTTGCTTTGGTCTGCTGGTCGATATACTCCACTGTCAGCGATACCGTGACTTGATTATCCTTACGATTGTGAATAGGATTTACCAGTTCTTGAAAGATGTACTCTTTTCCGATTGGTTTTAATATCCCGTCATTCACATAGTAGGAAAGTTCACTGGCTGTCGCTGTAGGATAGAGCTTGAAGAACGTCGTTAAAAACTCATTGATTTCATTGGTTGTAATGGAATCAACCGTCCCCTCACTTTCAATGGCTTTTGGTTTATAACTTGATTTCTTAGGTATGTTGGTAATGGTCGGATTCTTAACCAGTACCATATTTCCAGAACCATCTACATAGACACTCACTATATAAGCAGAGTGGACGGTCTTTGTATTTTCTCCCTCTGTAATGAGCTGGTCTACACTGTAGGTTACATTAAACTCATTGTCGCCAGTTGGCTCTACCGTCCATATCTGAAATCCTCTTACAGAAGACGATACAGGAATATCTTTGCGTACTGTATCAACATTGAGAGCTTGAAGTTCATCTGTCAGATAGCCTTTTAGACTTTCCATTCGATTATCAATGGACTTATCGGATTGCTCCCATGAATAGTAGACTTTCGCAAAGTTCTCTACAAAATTTTCTACATGATGAGTATCAACGTATTCCTTTTCTATGATAGTTGTTTCGTGAATAGTATGAGTATCTATAGCTGTAAAGTGCTTGAATATCGCAAAGCTGAAACTAAGCCCTAAAAGTACCCACAAGGCAATCACAACCTTTTTATGAGGATTGACCTTATAGACACGAGGTTTCTTTTCCTTTGGTATCTGTTTTTTCTTTATTTTGAACATAATCTGATATTCTTCTAATATTAGTCTTGACTGGAATTATCTTCGTTGTTGCCACTTAAAAAACTCCTTTCATCATATTGAACTCTTATAAATTTTTCGTTTTCGCTAAAATCTTCTTCAATTAAATCTATGATATTTTTCATCTTAGAAATTTCATCTTGTAACTCTTTAATATCTGAATCCATAACTTTATCGAATGAATTTACTTTCTTAGCGATTTGATTTATGTTGTATCCAATTTTAGAAATATCTGCTGAAAATTTTACATAAGGTTTGTTTCTTTTTATAAAAACAACTGGTGAAATTGCTCTTGAAATCATATAGCTTGATGTTGATTTATAACCTAAAGATTTTGCCATATCATGAATCAAATTTCTTTCCTCTTCAGTTACTTTTATATGCATACCTCTATTTTTATTTGTCATATTATCTATTTCCTTTCTGAAATTTATATCGGGGATTGGGGTGAAACCCCAAAATAAAAAATATAGACGAATCTGTATTTTTGTCGTTAAGGTGTACACCTTAACTGTGCTTGCTGTTACATCTATATAACTTAAAGGTTATAAAGTTAAAAACTATTTTCTCAACGTTTATTCATCTCATCTGCCATTTTCTTTGCCTTCTTTACAAGATAAATCGTTTCAGATAGTCTTTGGCAGCTTTCTTAAAGTAGCCAACAGGGTGCGTATAGTTTTGTTTCGCAACATATGAGATATGCTTTGCGACGGTATCTAGTGTCGCTCTATCAGCAAGTTGTTGGTATATCGGATAAACTTCTAGTTTAAATTGTTCAATCAATTCATGGTCATGCGTTGATAGCACCCCATAATT